>NZ_BMTY01000001.1:0-5119 GCF_014649915.1 Streptomyces toxytricini
CCTTGACCGACCGACCCGCCCCGGAGGCATTTTTTTCTGCCGGGGCCGCCCCCGGGGAATGACCCTGGAGGGACGAGGCCTATCGGGCAGGATCACAGAGCCCGGCCCCAAGCCCCAAGAGCCCCCTTCGCCCCACCGGCATCGGCAGACCCGTCGGCGGAAGCCGAAAGGGCCGTGCCTGCACGAAACAACGACCAGAGCATCACCGGAACGCAGGAGCGCCCCAGATCGCTACGTGAGCATCCTCGGCTCGGCGGCCGTCGGCCGTCAGGGGCCCGGAAGCGCGACAGATCGCTACAGGGGCGCCCTTTGTCGGCGGCTGTCCACCGTGGCTGGGCTGGGGAGAGGGGTGCTGCTGTCGTCCTGTCGTCAGAAGTCGATATCGGAGGAGTGTGGAGCGTGCAGAGGCGCTTTGCTGCTCCTGACGAGCTGGAGGCCGGACAGTCTGGGAGATGGCAGCGGCCTGGGCCGCTTCGCGCCCCACGACGGCCGTTCGCCGTCGAGCAGGCGGAAGTGGGCAGGGGGCAGCTTCGCTGCCCTGGATGAGGAGTTGGCTGCCGAGGGGGGAGGGAGCGGTAGTGAGCGGGGCGCTGCGCTGCCCCGCACGGTGGGCCGCCCCCGAGAGGGGCAGGGGAGGGAGCCGGGCGCTGCGCTGACCCTGAGGGAGGGATAGCCGCCGAGCAGCGATAGCACGGGTGCCTGGGCGCTTTGCGGCACCTGGCGGGCGGTCAGTTGCGCGGCGTGCAAGCGGATGTGGCCGTTTGCGGCGTGTGCCCGTCCTGGACGACCTGGGGGTCGCCGGGACTGCTGGAGCACCGAAGGAGCTGGACCCTTCGCGGTCCAGGGCGGCCTTCAGCCGCCGAACAGCGGGAGCGTGTGGCAAGCTGCGGCGGTCCGTGGCCCCCCATGACCGCCGCCCGCCGAACGACGGCGCTCACATGGCGATCGGGGGGCGCTCCACGGGCCTGAGGGTCGATGGCCGCCGAAAGGCCCGGCACGCGGACTGGCGCGCTGCGCCGCAGTCGGCGTCGGCCGCCTCGCAACCGACACGCCTGCAGCTGGGGGCGTCTGCCTGCGTCAGACGGCGGTCCGGTGGTGACCAGAGGAGCCTCACCCGGTGATGTGTCGCGTCGGCTCCTGCCGCCCGACGCTGAGAACAGAGGGCGTGAACGTAGTGATTCACCGAGTCGCCTGGCGGCAGCGGGCGGTTGGCCGCCGAGCAGGAGGCGCGAACGTGCTGACGAATTCCGCCTTCTGGCGGCTGACGGTTGCTGAGCAGACGGGCCCTTGTAGAGATCTGACGCGTCTCCTGGCTGATGATGGCGGCACGGTCGCCGGGCCGAGTGCGCGTATGCCGCGACGTGCTGCGCCTCCCAGCCGCGGTCGGCAGTAAGCCGCCGACCAGACGGCGCTCTGTGGCGATCTGTCGCGTTTGCTCGCCCCGGACAGCCGACGGCCGCTGAGCCGAGAGCGTGTACGTAGCTATCTGTCGCGCTTCCGGGCCCCTGACGGCCGCCCGCCGCCAAGCCGAGGGCGCCCCTGTAGCGATCTGTCGCGCTTCCGGGCCCCTGACGGCCGCCCGCCGCTGAGCCGAGGGCGCCCCTGTAGCGATCTGTCGCGCTTCCGGGCCCCTGACGGCCGCCGGCCGCCAAGCTGAGGATGCTCACGTAGCGATCTGGGGCGCTCCTGCGTTCCGGTGATGCTCTGGTCGTTGTTTCGTGCAGGCACAACCCTTTCGGCTTCCGCCGACAGGTCGGCTGATGCCGGTGGGCGAAAGGGGCACCCGGGGCGGGGGATCGGGCTCTGTGATCCTGCCCTCTGCGGCTCGTCCCTGCAGGGTCATTCCCCGGGGGCGGCCCCGGCAGAAAAAAAATGCCTCCGGGGCGGGTCGGTCGGTCAAGGGTGGCCCGCAAGGGCCATCGCGCAGCGACGCGACGACGAAGGAGGAGCGCCCTTGAGGGACCGGCCCGCCCCGGACACCATCAACTGCCGGGGACACCACCGGCAACCTCCCCGATCCCGACCGACCGGCTACCGGCCAACCCCGCCGCCGCCTCCCCGCACCGTACGGTCGGCTCCCGCTCTGGTGCCCCCGCCGCCTCCCGGCGTCGCGTGCTCGGTTTCGGTCCGCGTCCCCGCCGTCGGCCCTCCGATGCCGATTGGTCGATTTCCGGCCCCCGTCTACCCCTGCGGCGTCTCCCGTGCCGCCTCCAGGGACGGGGACGTCTTCGTCGCGATGAACTCCGTGATGCGGTATTCGCAGAGGCCCGCGGTGGTGAAGGGGTCCTCCGCGGCGATCTTTTCGATCTCCTCGCGGGAGACGCCCGCCGCCAGGATGATGCCGCCGTCGCGGGGGACCTTGCGGCCCGAGGCGAGGAAGACGCCCGTCGCGTAGTGGGCGTCCAGCCACGCGATGTGGGCGTCGAGCTGTTCCTCGACGGCTTCGAGGGGTGCGATGTAGGTGAGCTCCATGACGAACATGGAGGTGAGGCTACTCTCGCATCACATGACCATGGTGAAGACCCCCGCCGACGAGGCCGAGGCCCGGGCGATACAGGACGAACTGCGCGCTGCCGTCGTGCTCGACGAGGTCGGGCCGCCGCCGGGGCGCGGGCTCGTCGCCGGCGTGGACGTCGCGTACGACGACGAGCGCGACCTGGTGGCCGCCGCGGCCGTCGTGCTCGACGCCGCGACGCTCGACGTCTTCGAGGAGCGGACCGCCGTCGGGCGCGTCAGCTTTCCGTACGTGCCCGGCCTGCTCGCCTTCCGGGAGCTGCCGACCGTCCTCGCGGCGCTCGACGCGCTGTCCGCGCCGCCGGACCTCGTCGTCTGCGACGGCTACGGCCTCGCGCACCCCAGGGGCTTCGGGCTGGCCTGCCACCTCGGGGTGGTGACGGGGCTGCCCAGCATGGGGGTCGCGAAGAACCCGTTCACCTTCACCTACGACGAGCCCGGTGCCCGCCGCGGTGACGCCGCCGCGCTGCTCGCGGGCGACGGCGGTGTCGTCGGGAGGGCGCTGCGGACGCAGGACGGGATCAAGCCGGTGTACGTGTCGGTGGGTCACCGGATCTCGCTCGACAACGCCTGCGCCCACGCCCTCGCGCTCAGCCCGCGGTTCCGGATCCCCGAGAGCACCCGCCGGGCGGACTCGCTGTGCCGGCGGGCGCTGCGCGAGGCGTCCTGACGGGCCCGCCGGCGGGCGCGGGGCTCAGCGGGCCGAGGCGACGCGGAAGCGGATGCCGGCCTTCTGGAGGCGGTCCAGCAAGGAGTCGCCCATCGCGACGGCCGTGGTGAGCTGCCCGGCCCGCTGCGGCAGGGCGTCGTACGCCAGGCAGAGGGCCGACTCGGCCAGCATCTTCGCCGTTTCGCCGTAGCCCGGGTCGCCGCCCGAGACCTCGGTGAGGACGCGGCGGCCGCCGCCCTCGCCGACGAAGCGGACGGTGAACCAGCTGCGGGCCCGGCGCTCGGCGTCGGGGCCGCGGCCCGGCTCCCAGCGGTCCATCAGCCACTGCCGGGCGGGCGGCAGCTGTGCCAGTGCGGCGGTCGCGCCGACGGCCGCGGTGCCGCCGAGGGCGAAGGGGAGGTGTTTGACCGAGGCGTAGTGGCGGTAGCGGAAGTCGGGCCCGTAGCGGTCGAGCGCGGCGGCGGACCGCGTGACGATGCGCGGGTCCAGGGTCGGCAGGGGCAGGCCCCAGGTGCCGGTCTCCCGGCTGAACCGGGGTACGCCGAGGGGCCCGCGGATGCGGCGGCCGGGCAGCCGGTGCTCGTGGAGGCGGCGTTCGCGGGCGGCGGCGAGCGTCTGCGGGGCGCGGCCCATGGCGGTGAGGGCGGAGGCGAGGGTGCCGCCGGAGAACAGGGCGTTGGAGCGCATGAAGCCGTCCACGCGGATCGGGACGTCCCGGGGGAGCTGCGCGACGGTGAAGTAGGTGCCGAGGTCGGCGGGGATGGAGTCGAAGCCGCAGGCGTGGACCAGCCGGGCGCCGGTCTCCCGGGCCTGCGCGTCGTGCAGGACGTACGTGCGGTCGACGAACTCCGGCTCGCCGGTGAGGTCGACGTAGTCGGTGCCGGAGGCGGCGCAGCCGGCGACGATCTCGCCGCCGTACAGGACGTACGGTCCGACCGTGGTGGCGAGGACGCGGGTGGCGGCGGCGAGTTCCCGTACGGCCGCCGGGTCGGAGGCGTCGGCCCGGATCAGCGGGACGTCCGCGGCGGCGGGGTGGAGGGCGGCGAGGCGGTCGCGGAGCCGTTCCAGCTTGCCGAGGTCGCGGGCGGCGAGGGCCCACCGGCAGTCGGCGGGGGCGTTCGCGGCGAGGTACTCGGCGGTCAGGGCGCCGACGAAGCCGGTCGCGCCGAAGAGGACGACGTCGTGGGGCCGGCCCGCCTCCTCCTTCACCGCGCGTCCGGCGGCCTCGTCGGCTCGGTCCGCGCGGTCGTCCCGATCGGCCGCCTGGTCCCGGCGCCCTTCCCGGGCCGGGTTCCGCTCCCCGTTCCCGGTCCCCTTCCGGGCCCCTTCTTTCCGTCCCGCCGTCGGACCGGCCTGTCGAACCTCTTCGTTCATCACGGCTCCTCCCAGCTCGTACTGGTGGCCGAGGCTAGCGTGTGCCGGAGGAGTGACGGGCGGCGCCCCGGCGGCGGCCGGGGAGGCCGCCGGCGGGGCGCCGGGAGGGGTGTCGGGGCGGGCGGCCGACGGGGGTCAGTCCTCCTGGTACAGGCCGAAGGCGTCGACGATGAGGTCGATGTCGCCGTCGCTCTGGTTCCAGAAGTCGATGATGCCGTTGTCGCCGGTGCTGGCCTGGACGAGGTTGGGGACGGTCTTGCCGCGGGTCCAGTTGAGGGTGGAAGAGGTCGGTGCGGCGGGCCAGTCCTCGGTGCCGTTCTCGTAGTCGGCCAGCGAGTTCGGGTCGGGGGCGACGGCGAGGAAGCCATTGTCCGTGGGGTTGGTGACGGTGCTGTTGAGGACGAATCCCGTGATGCCCGGGGCGTCGTACGACAGGGGCATCCAGATGTAGCCGCGGCCTCCGAGGGGGCCGCCGTCCCAGTCCGCGGGGTCGCGGGTGTCGAGGAGGCGCTGCGGGTCGAAGGCGACGTAGGCGCTCTTGCTGCCGGGGCTGTAGTAGCC
>NZ_BMTY01000001.1:5141-33051 GCF_014649915.1 Streptomyces toxytricini
GACGACGTCGACGATGACGTCGGTCGGGTTCCAGCCGCCGTTGCGGACGTTGATCTTCCCGTCGGGTCCGACGGGGACGATCACGGAGTTGGCGATGGTCTGGCCGGCCTTGAAGTTCACGTTCGAGGCGGTCGGCGCCTGCTGCCCGCCCGGGTAGACGGTCAGGTGGCCGTCGCTCTTCGGGTTGGTGACGGTGACGTTGAGGGCGACGGCCGTCACGCCGGAGGCGGGGACCGCGCCGCGGCCGGCGATCTGGAGGCCGAAGGAGCCGTAGCCGGGGACCTGGGCCTTGGCGGTGCCCAGCCCTTCGCGGGTGTCGGCGAAACGCTGCGGCGCGAGCGGGGTGTAGCCGCTGGAGGCGGTCTGCGTGAAGTAGCCGGTGACGTCGGCGATGAGGTCGGCCGGCTCCCAGCCGCCGTTGTACAGGTTGATGTAGCCGTTCTCGCCGACGGGGACGATGACCAGGTTGGGGACGGTCTGTCCGGGCGCGAAGTTCACGTTCGACGTGGTGGGCCTGTCGTAGCCGTCGCCGTAGGCGGTGATGTGGCCGCCGCTGGTGGTGTTGGTGACGGTGACGTTGAGGACGACGGCGGTCACGCCCGCGGGGATGCCGCCGTTGCCGGCGATCTTCACCTTGGCGGAGGTGTACTGCTTGACCTTCCCGGTGAGGCCGCCGGTGCCGTTGCGGGTGTCCAGGAGGCGGGTGGGGCCGTACGGGGTGTAGTCGGCGCCGTCCGTGGTGACCTGGAGTTCGTTGGCGACGGCGGTGCCGGTGGCGGAGTCGGTGACGGTCACCTTGACCGTGTAGCTGCCGACCTCCTTGTACGTGTGGGCGCTGACGACCGGCGTGCCCGTGCCGCCCTGGTAGGCCGCGGCGGTGGTGGCGCCGTCGCCCCAGTCGACGCTGATGGACGCCGACGTGCCGAGGCCCGTGACGAAGGTGTCGAGCTCGATGCCGTGCGCGCTGGTGGTGTACGCGTCGACGGCGACCTGGAAGTCGGCGGCAGGGGCGGTCTCGGCCAGCGGTGCGGCCTGCGCGCCCTGGAGGTCCTGCGGGGCGGTCTGGACGCCCTGGCGGATCTTCGAGGTCGGGGCGGCAACTGGCCGAGACTTTTCGGCGGGGCTGCTGAACTTGGTCTTCTCCACCGCGTCGGCGAGGTCCACGTCGGGCTGGGTGAGCCCGTGGGCGCCGCCGGTGGCGGGGCCGTCGGCGTGGGCAAATCCGGGGATGAGCGACATTCCGGCCGCGAGTACGGCGGCGGATGCGGTGAGACGGCGGTAGGACACCAAGCCCCCAATGGTTGCGTGAGCCCTCGGTCAGGGCTGGCTGAAAACGTGCCCAGGCTCGCACGGCCTTCGAACGGGTTTTCACCGGGCCCCGGCCGGTTACCGCTTCGTGATGCACGACGCCCCGGACCGGCCCGAAGGCCGCTTCCGGGGCGCCGTGCCAGGGGCCGGCGGGGGTGGGCGCCGGCAGGTCGTCAGTTGTCCTCGTACAGGCCGAAAAGGTCGACGACGAGGTCGATGTCGGCGTCGCTCTGGTTCCAGACGTCGATGATCCCGTACGGGCCGGTGCCCGCCTGGACCAGGTTCGGCACGGTCTTGCCGCGGGTCCAGTTGAGGGTGGAGGAGGTCGGCGTGGGCGGCCAGACCTCGGTGCCGTTGTCGTAGTCGGCCAGCGAGTTCGGGTCGGGCGCCACGGCGAGGTGGCCCGCGTCCCTGGGGTTGGTGACGGTGGTGTTGAGGACGAAGCCCTTGGTGTGCGGGAACCCGTGCCCGAGCGGCATGTACACATAGCCGCGGCCGCTCAGCGGACCCCAGGACCAGGTGGCGCCGTCACGGGTGTCGAGCAGGCGGTCCGGCTTCAGCGGCACGTAGGCGTTGGGGCCGGTCGGGCTGTAGTAGCCGACGATGTCGACGATGACGTCGGTCGGGTTCCAGCCGCCGTTGCGGATGCTGATCTCACCGCCGGCGCCGACCGGGACGATCACCGCGTTCGCGATGGTCTGCCCCGCGCTGAAGTTGAGGTTCGACACCGCCGGGGCGGTCCCGCTGCCGGGGAAGACGGTGAGGTGGCCGTCGCTCCCGGGGTTGGTGACCGTCACGTTCAGCGCGACGGCGGTGGCGTTGTTCAGGCCCCCGATCGGCTTGGTGAGGGTGCCGTACCCCTTGATCCGGCCCTTGGGGGCGCCGGTGCCGTTGCGGGTGTCGACGAGGCGCTGCGGGTCCATCGGCGTGTATCCGCTGGAGGCGGACTTGGTGAAGTAGCCGGTGACGTCGGCGATGAGGTCGACGCCCTCCCAGCCGCCGTTGTGCAGGTTCACGTACCCGTTCCGGCCGACGGGGACGATGACCAGGTTCGGGACGGTCTGCCCGGGGGCGAAGTTGACGTTCGAGGTGGTGGGCTTCTCGCCTCCGTCGGGATAGGCGGTGATGTGGCCGCCGCTGGTGGTGTTGGTGACGGTGACGTTGAGGACGACGGCGGTCACCCCGGCGGGGATCCCCGCATTGCCGCCGACCTGGAGCCGGGTCTGCCCGTAGGCGGGGAGCTTCCCCTGGTAGGCGCCGGTGCCGTTGCGGGTGTCGAGGAGGCGCTTGGGGGCATGGGGCGTGAAGTGGGAGCCCTGGGTCCAGACGGCGATCTGGTTGACGGCGGAGGCTTGTGTGACCCCGTCCGTGACGGTGACGCGGACGGTGTAGCCGCCGGGCTTGCCGTACTGATGGGCTGCGGTCAGTGTCCGGCCGCCGGCGGACGCCTCCTCGCTGGTCGTGCCGTCGCCCCAGTCGATCGAGACGGAGACGGCATTGGCCGTGCCGGTGGTGGTGGCGTCGACCTCCATGCCGTGCGCGCTGGTGGTGAAGGCCTTCAGGCCCACGGCTATCTCGTCCTGGGCGGCGTCGGCGGAGGCGGCCCCGGCCCGGCCCGCCGCGGGGGCCTGCCGGACCGACCGGTCGGCGGGGCTGGTGAACGCGGCGGCCTCCCGCTGCTGCGGCCTGACCAGGTCGGCCCGGGCGATGCCGTGCGGCTCGGGCCGGCCGGCGGCCGGATCGGCCGCGTGGGCCGGGGCGGGTACGAGCGCGACACCGGCCGCGAGGACGGCGGCGGATGCCGCGAGTCGGCGGTAGGACACCGGGTTTCCCCCATGGAAAAAGTTGTTGAGCCTTTGAACAAGGCTGAAGCCCGCTCAGGGTACAGAGCCGAACAGGCCTCGAACACCGGGGTTCTCGCAGGTCGCAGCTCCGTTTGCCGGATGTGCTCGGTCCGGTTGTCCGGCCCGGCGGCGGGTGGGGGCTAGCGTGGGGGCGCGGCGGCCGGCGGCCGGCGGCCGGGTGGCGGGGCGGACTGCGTCGAGCGGAGGAGTCGGTGAAGGCTGCGGTGCGCAAGTGGGAGGCGGTCCGGGAGTTCGCCCTGGGGCTGCCCGAGGCGGTCGAGGAGTTCCCCTGGGGGCCCGAGGACTGCGTCGTGAAGGTCAACAAGAAGATCTTCGTCTTCCTGGGCGGCGCCGACGGCCCGCAGCCGCCGGGCATCTCGGTGAAGCTGAAGGACGAGGCGCTGCACGGCCACGCCATGGCCGCCCCGGGTGCGGAGCCCACCGGCTACGGCCTGGGCCGGTCCGGATGGGTGTCGGTGCCGCTCGGGGAGCCGGGGGCGCCGTCGGCGGCGGTGCTGTGCGAGTGGGTGGAGGAGAGCTACCGGACGGTCGCCCTCAAGCGGCACGTGAAGGAGCTGGACGAGCGGATCGCGTCAAACGGCTAAGCGCTTGCTCTTGTGCTGGGGGTGGCCCGTTCCTAGCATCGCTGGTGTTACATCAGTTGTGTCACACACTCACACGCTCGCACACCAGGATGCCGGGGGTTCGATGTCAGTGACAGGTGCCGGAACAGGTGCCGGGCGGGCGCACGGCCACACCGGCGCCCCCGGGCCCCGCCCCGCGGGAGGCGGCTCCGGGCGCCCCGGCGGCCCGCTCGCGGGGCTGCGCGTCGTCGAGCTGGCCGGCATCGGCCCCGGCCCGTTCGCGGCCATGCTGCTCGCCGACCTCGGTGCGGACGTCGTCCGCGTCGACCGGCCCGGCGGCGGGGGCCTCGCCGTCGACCCGGCGTACGACACCACCAACCGCGGCAAGCGCTCCGTCCTGGTCGACCTGAAGGCCGACGGCGGCGCCGCCCTCGTCCTGGACCTGGCCGAGCGGGCCGACGTGCTCATAGAGGGCCTGCGGCCGGGCGTCGCCGAACGGCTCGGCGTCGGCCCGGACGCCTGCCTCGCCCGCAACCCGCGCCTGGTCTACGGCCGGATGACCGGCTGGGGCCAGGACGGCCCGCTCGCCCCGACCGCCGGGCACGACATCGCGTACATCGCGGTCACCGGCGCCCTCGGCATGATCGGCCGGCCGGGTGAGCCCCCGGCCGTCCCCGGCAACCTCCTCGGCGACTACGCGGGCGGCTCCCTCTACCTCGTCGTCGGCATCCTCGCGGCGCTCCGGCACGCCGCCGCCCCGGGCGGCGCCGGCCAGGTCGTCGACGCGGCCATCGTCGACGGCACCGCGCACCTCACGGCCATGGTCCACGGCATGATGGCCGCCGGCGGCTGGCAGGACCGCCGCGGCGCGAACCTCCTCGACGGCGGCTGCCCCTTCTACGGCACCTACGAGACCTCCGACGGCGGGTACATGGCGGTCGGCGCGCTGGAGCAGCAGTTCTACGACACCTTCACCGCCCTCCTCGGCATCGCCGACCGTGCCCCCGCCCGCAAGGACGCCGCCCGCTGGGGGGAGCTGCGCGAGGCCGTCGCCGCCGCCTTCAAATCCCGTACGCGGCAGGAGTGGACGGCGGTCTTCGAAGGCACCGACGCCTGCGTGGCGCCCGTCCTGTCGCTGCGCGAGGCCCCGCACCACCCCCACCTGGCCGCCCGCGGCACCTTCACCGACGTCGGCGGGATCGTCCAACCCGCGCCCGCCCCCCGCTTCTCCGCGACGCCGGCCGCCGTGCGCGGCGGCCCCGCACAGCCGGGCGCGGACACCGCATCGGTGGCCCGCGACTGGGGAGTGCCCGGCCTGGCCGGGAAGGGCGGCGCCTGATGGAGCTGTCCGTGATGCTCGACCACTCCGCCGACCCGCGCCGCGCCGCCGACGAGGCCGCGGCCCTGGAGGCGGCCGGCCTCGACGCCGTGTGGGTGGCGGAGGCGTGGGGCTTCGACCCGCCGACCAGGATGCCGAACGTCACGCCCGTCGGCCCCGAGCCGGCCCGGCTGATCGAAACCGTCAAGAGCTGGCTGTAGGGGGAAGACCGATGCAACGACGCATCTTCGACGCCGACCACGAGGCGTTCCGCGACACCGTCCGCACCTTCCTCGCCAAGGAGGTGCTGCCGCACTACGAGCAGTGGGAGAAGGACGGCATCACCAGCCGCGACGCGTGGCGGGCCGCCGGCCGGCAGGGGCTGCTGGGCCTCGCCGTCCCCGAGGAGTACGGCGGCGGAGGGAACACCGACTTCCGGTACGCCGCCGTCCTCGCCGAGGAGTTCACCCGGGCCGGCGCCCCCGGGCTGGCCCTCGGCCTGCACAACGACATCATCGGCCCGTACCTGGTCAACCTGGGCACCGAGGAGCAGAAGCGGCGCTGGCTGCCCGGCTTCTGCTCCGGCGAGACGATCACCGCCATCGCGATGACGGAGCCGGGCGCGGGCAGCGACCTGCAGGGCATCCGCACCACCGCCGAGGACCGCGGCGACCACTGGCTGCTCAACGGCTCCAAGACGTTCATCTCCAACGGCATCCTCGCCGACCTCGTCATCGTCGTCGCCCGGACCAGCCCGGAGGGCGGGGCGCACGGCCTGTCGCTGCTGGTCGTCGAGCGCGGCGCGGAGGGCTTCGAGCGCGGCCGGAACCTCGACAAGATCGGCCAGAAGGCGCAGGACACCGCCGAGCTGTTCTTCCACGACGTGCGCGTCCCCAAGGAGAACCTCCTCGGCGAGCTCGGCGGCGGGTTCGTCCACCTGATGAACCACCTCGCGCAGGAGCGGCTCGCCATAGCGATGGCCGGCATCGCCGCGGCCGAGCACCTGCTGGAGATCACCACCGCGTACGTCAAGGAGCGCGAGGCGTTCGGGCGGCCGCTGTCCAAGCTCCAGCACATCCGCTTCGAGATCGCCGAGATGGCGACCGAGTGCGCCGTCACTCGCACGTTCGTCGACCGGTGCATCACCGACCACTCCGACGGGCAGCTCGACCACGTCCACGCCTCGATGGCCAAGTGGTGGGCCACCGAGCTCCAGAAGCGGGTCGCCGACCGCTGCCTCCAACTCCACGGCGGGTACGGCTACATGACCGAATACCGGGTCGCGCGGGCCTTCACCGACGGCCGGATCCAGACCATCTACGGCGGCACGACCGAGATCATGAAGGAGATCATCGGTCGTTCCCTGCTCGGCTAACCTCCCCTCGAAAGGCTTGACCAGTGAGCACCGAAGCGTACGTCTACGACGCGATCCGCACGCCGCGCGGCCGCGGCAAGGCCACCGGGTCCCTGCACGGCACCAAGCCGATCGACCTGGTCGTCGGCCTCATCCACGCACTCCGCGAGCGCAACCCCGGCCTCGACCCCGCCGCCATCGACGACATCGTCCTCGGCGTCGTCGGCCCGGTCGGCGACCAGGGCTCCGACATCGCCCGCATCGCGGCCATCGCCGCGGGCCTCCCCGACACCGTCGCCGGCGTGCAGGAGAACCGCTTCTGTGCGTCCGGCCTGGAGGCCGTGAACCTCGCGGCCGCGAAGGTCCGCTCCGGCTGGGAGGACCTGGTCCTCGCGGGCGGCGTGGAGTCCATGTCCCGCGTCCCGATGGCCTCGGACGGCGGCGCCTGGTTCAACGACCCGATGACCAACTGGGACGTCAACTTCGTCCCCCAGGGCATCGGCGCCGACCTGATCGCCACCATCGAGGGCTTCTCCCGCCGGGACGTCGACGAGTACGCCGCCCTCTCGCAGGAGCGCGCCGCGACCGCCGTCAAGGAGGGCCGCTTCGCCCGCTCCCTCGTCCCCGTCACCGACCGCAACGGCCTGGTCGTCCTCGACCACGACGAGTTCATCCGCCCCGGGACGACGGCCGACACCCTCGCCGCGCTCAAGCCGTCCTTCGCCGACATCGGCGAGCTCGGCGGCTTCGACGCCGTCGCCCTGCAGAAGTACCACTGGATCGAGAAGATCGACCACGTCCACCACGCCGGCAACTCCTCCGGCATCGTCGACGGCGCCTCCCTCGTCGCGATCGGCTCCCGCGAGGCGGGCGAGCGGGCCGGCCTGGCGCCGCGCGCCCGCATCGTCTCCGCCGCAGTGTCCGGCTCCGAGCCCACCATCATGCTCACCGGGCCCGCCCCCGCGACCCGCAAGGCCCTCGCCAAGGCCGGCCTCACCATCGACGACATCGACCTGATCGAGATCAACGAAGCCTTCGCCGGCGTCGTCCTGCGCTTCGTCAAGGACATGGGGACCACCCTCGACAAGGTCAACGTCAACGGTGGCGCCATCGCGCTGGGCCACCCGCTCGGCGCCACCGGCGCGATGATCCTCGGCACCCTGGTCGACGAACTGGAGCGCCAGGACAAGCGCTACGGGCTCGCCACCCTCTGCGTCGGCGGCGGCATGGGCGTCGCCACCGTCGTCGAGCGCCTCTGACATCGTCCTGCACCCCCTGATCCCCCCGACACGGAAGTAGCGAACATGAGCGAGCCCACCACGATCCGCTGGGAACAGGACGAGACCGGCGTCGTCACGCTGGTCCTCGACGACCCCGACCAGTCCGCCAACACCATGAACCAGGCCTTCACGGACTCGATCGCGGCCGTCGCCGACCGCGCCGAGGCCGAGAAGGACTCCATCCGCGGCATCGTCTACACCTCCGCCAAGAAGACCTTCTTCGCCGGCGGGGACCTCAAGGAGATGATCCGGCTGCGCCCCGAGGACGCGCAGGCCGCCTTCGACACCGGCACCGGGATCAAGCGCGCGCTGCGCCGCATCGAGACCCTCGGCGTGCCCGTCGTCGCCGCCATCAACGGCGCCGCGCTCGGCGGGGGTTACGAGATCGCCCTGGCCTCCCACCACCGGATCGCCCTCGACGCGCCCGGCTCGAAGATCGGCCTGCCCGAGGTCACCCTCGGCCTGCTGCCCGCCGCAGGCGGCGTCACCCGCACCGTCCGCCTCATGGGCATCACCGACGCGCTGCTGAAGGTCCTCCTCCAGGGCACCCAGTACAGCCCAAAGCGCGCCCTCGACAGCGGTCTCGTCCACGAACTGGCCGTCACACCCGAGGAGATGCTCGCCAAGGCGCGCGCCTTCATCGACGCCAACCCCGAGTCGAGGCAGCCGTGGGACGTGCCCGGCTACCGGATCCCCGGCGGCACGCCCGCCCACCCCAAGTTCGCCGCGAACCTGCCGGCGTTCCCCGCGAACCTCAAGAAGCAGCTGAACGGGGCCCCGTACCCGGCGCCCCGCAACATCATGGCGGCCGCCGTCGAGGGCGCCCAGGTGGACTTCGAGACGGCGCAGACCATCGAGGCCCGCTACTTCACGGAGCTGGTGACCGGCCAGACCGCGAAGAACATGATCCAGGCGTTCTTCTTCGACCTCCAGGCCGTCAACGCCGGCCGCAGCCGCCCCCGGGGCGTCGAGGCGCGCACCGTCCGCCGCGTCGCCGTCCTCGGCGCCGGGATGATGGGCGCCGGGATCGCCTACTCCTGCGCCCGCGCCGGCATCGAGGTCGTCCTGAAGGACGTCACGGCCGAGGCCGCCGCCAAGGGCAAGGCGTACTCGGAGAAGCTGCTCGACAAGGCCGTTGCGAAGGGCCGCACCACCGAGGCCGCGCGCGCCGAGCTGCTGGCCAGGATCACCCCGACCGCCGACACCGCCGACCTGGCGGGCTGCGACGCGGTCATCGAGGCGGTCTTCGAGGACACCTCCCTGAAGCACAAGGTCTTCCAGGAGGTGCAGGACGTCGTCGCGCCCGACGCGCTGCTGTGCTCCAACACCTCCACCCTGCCCATCACCGGGCTCGCCGAAGGCGTCGACCGGCCCGCCGACTTCATCGGCCTGCACTTCTTCTCGCCCGTCGACAAGATGCCGCTCGTGGAGATCATCAAGGGGGAGCGGACCGGCGACGAGGCCATCGCCCGCGCCTTCGACCTCGTCCGGCAGATCAACAAGACCCCCATCGTGGTCAACGACTCGCGCGGCTTCTTCACCTCGCGCGTCATCGGCCAGTTCATCAACGAGGGCGTCGCCATGGTCGGCGAGGGCGTCGAGCCCGCCTCCATCGAGCAGGCCGCCGCCCAGGCCGGCTACCCGGCCAAGGTGCTCTCCCTCATGGACGAGCTCACCCTCACCCTCCCGCGGAAGATCCGCAACGAGACCCGCAAGGCCGTCGAGGCCGAGGGCCGCACCTGGACCCCGCACCCCGCCGACGAGGTCATCGACCGCATGGTCGACGAGTTCGCCCGCCCCGGCCGCAGCGGCGGAGCCGGCTTCTACGACTACGACGGGGCCGGCAAGCGCTCCGGCATCTGGCCGGGCCTGCGCGAGCACTTCGGCCGCCCCGGCGCGGACGTGCCCTTCGAGGACATGAAGGAGCGGATGCTCTTCGCCGAGGCCCTCGACACCGTCCGCTGCCTCGACGAGGGCGTCCTCACCTCCATCGCCGACGCCAACATCGGCTCCATCATGGGCATCGGCTTCCCCGCCTGGACCGGCGGCGTCATCCAGTACATCAACGGCTACGAGGGCGGCCTGCCCGGCTTCGTCGCCCGCGCCCGCGAACTGGCCGACCGCTACGGCGACCGCTTCACGCCGCCCGCCTCCCTGGTCGCCAAGGCCGAGCGCGGGGAGACGTACGCCGACTGACACGGCGGCCTGCCGCACGCCGGCCGACCGGCCGTGGGAGGCGCGGCCGGCTGTGCGGTCGGCCGGCCGCGGTGTGCCCTCGGGCCGCTCCCGGAGATCCCCTGCGGGAGCGGCCCGAGGCGTGCGTCAGGCGCCGTCCAGCGCGGCGAACACCCCGCGGTGCGCGCTGCCGCCGGGGGCCGTCCAGCCGGTGACGACCCCGGCCGCACCGCCCTCGGGGCCGCCCGGCCGCAGGACGCGTACGATCCGCAGCACCCCCTGCCCGCCCCCGAAGCGGACCTCGGTGTCCTCCGCCGTGGTCGCGGCCGCCGCGGCCGCCGCGTCGAGCCCCTCCGCCGCAACCGGGCCGCCCTCCACGGCCACCGTCGGGTCCGGAGCGCCGTCGATGCTCTGCGCCCAGGGCTGCGCCTCGCCGCGCAGCAGCGCGAGGACCTGCCCGACGGCCACAGGGTCGTGCGCGGCGTCGTACACCCAGCGGCTGCCCAGCACCCCGTGCTCGACGGTGCCGATCAGGGCCCCTTCGGCCCCCTCCAGCGGCGCGCCGCGGTACGTCATCGGCACGTGGTAGGCCACCGGCTCCGGCGCGGAGGCGTCGGCGACGACCATGAACTCGATGCCGACCTCCCCCTCCGGGTCGTCCAGCCGGAACCCGCCGGCCTTGACCGGCTCCGGGGCGCTGCCCGTGGCGGCGTACCACGGCTGCGAGGGGAGCCACGCCGCGAGGAGTTCGAGCTTCGTCGGGGTGATGGTGGTTTTGTGGATCACAGACATGATCCCGAACCTACCCGCTGCCGAGGGCAGTTGGGAGGCGCGGCCGGTCCGCGCCCGTCAGTCCCCTGCGGCGAACTGGGCCTTCAGCTCCTCCCGCAGCGACCGCTGGAACGCCGTGACCAGGGCCTGCACCACCATCGGCTGCATGTGAGCGGACAGCGCCTTCATCGACTCCACCCGCTCCGGATCGTCCTCGCCCTCCGTGAACGGCCCCCACACCTCGTCGCGGAACAGGCGCGTCAGCTCCCGCGCCGTCGCCCGGGCGTGTTCCAGCAGCACCTCCCGGGCCGCGAGCACCGTCCCGTGCGAGATCGGCACGTCCAGCAGGGCCACCGCCAGCCGCAGCAGCGACAGGTCCACCCGGAACCGCTCCGGGCCGCCCCCGACCACGTTCATCGCGGCCAGCCGGCGCAGGTCCTCCTCCGGCAGCGGCCGCCCCGCCCGACGCTGCAGCTCCTCCAGCGACACCTCCTCCGCCGAATCCGGCGCCCACGACGACACCAGCGCCCGGTGGATGGCCAGGTCGTGCGGACTGAGGTCGTCGGGCAGGGCGTCGAGATAGCGCGCGATGGCGGACAGCGTCATGCCGTGGCGCTGGAGCTCCTCGATCAGCGCGAGCCGGGAGAGGTGCTCGGGCCCGTAGCGGCCCACCCGACGCGGTCCGATCACGGGAGGGGGCAAAAGCCCGCGGGTGCTGTAGAACCGTACGGTGCGGACGGTGACCCCCGCCCGGGCGGCGAGCTCGTCGACGGTGAGCGTGGGCTCGGGCACCCCGGTGGTCATGGTCACTCGCCCCGCTCTCTGCTCAGCACGTCCCGTTCCGGTACCGCGGTTCAACAGTATTGCTGTCGCACCAACGATGTGAAACGGCGAGGAGCTGCCCATGAGCACGATCCTGCGACTGCCCGGACGCCCCGAACAGCTCACCCTGCCCGCCCTGCTCGCCCGCAACGCCGCCGAGTACGGCGACCTCCCCGCCCTCTCGTGGCGCACCGGCGACACCGCGTCCCCCGGCTGGACCACCCTCGGCTGGGCCGAGGTGCGGCGCAGGGTCGCCGTCCTCGCCGCCGGGTACGCCTCCCTCGGCGTCGAGCGCGGCGAACACGTGCTGATCATGATGGGCAACCGGCCCGAGCACTGGCTCACCGACCTCGCCCTCGTCCACCTCGGCGCCGTCCCCGTCACCGTGTACGGCACCTCCGCGCCCGAGCAGATCGCCTACACCGCCCGCCACAGCCGGGCCCGCCTCGCCGTCGTCGGGGGCGCCCGCGAACTGCCGCGCTGGGAACCGCTGCTGGCGGACGCCTCCGCACGGCTGGAGCGGCTCGTCGTGGCCGACGCCGACGCCGCGGGCGCGCACCGCTCGTACGACGCCGTGTACGCGGCCGGGGCCCGGCTGCACAGCCCCGACGCCTTCGAGAAGGCGTGGCGGGAGCTGCGCCCCGAGGACCCGCTGACCGTCGTCTACACCTCCGGCACCACCGGCGACCCCAAGGGGGTCCGGCTCACCCACCGCAACATCCTGCTCCAGTCCGTCCGCCTCGACCGGCGCGTGGAACTCCCCGAGCACGCCGAGCACGTCTGCTACCTGCCCTTCGCGCACATCGCCGAGCGGATCCTCGGCATCTACCTGCCGCTGCTGCGCGCCGCGCACGTACGACTCGTCGCCGACCCGGCGGCCGTCGCCGCCGCCGTACGGGAACTGCGGCCCGTGCAGTTCTTCGGGGTGCCCCGCGTGTGGGAGAAGCTCGCCGCAGGCCTGCGGGCGGTGCTCGCCGGGCTGCCGCCGGAGCAGCGGACCGCCATCGAGGAGGCGAACGGCCTCGCCCGCACCCGGGCCGGGCACCTGGAGCGCGGCGAACCGGTCCCCGCCGAGCTGGGGGCCGCGTACGGCCGGGCCAAGGAGCACGTCCTGGACCCGCTGCTGCGGCTGGCCGGGCTGGACCGGCTGCTGTGGACCGCCAGCGCGACCGCGCCGATGCCGATCGACGTCGTACGGTTCTGGGCCGGCTGGGGGATCACCGTCATGGACGCGTGGGGCCTGACGGAGACCTCCGGCGTGTGCACCGTCAACAGCCACGACGCGTTCCGGCTCGGCTCGGTCGGCCGGCCCATCGAGGGCCTGGACCTGCGGATCGCCGACGACGGGGAGATCCTCGCCCGCGGCGACACGGTCTTCGGCGGCTACCTCCGGCCCGACGGGACTCTGGAGAGCGCGCACGACGCGGAGGGCTGGTTCCCCACCGGGGACATAGGCCGGATCGACCGGGACGGGTTCCTGTGGCTGACCGACCGCAAGAAGGAACTGATCATCACCTCGACGGGCAAGAACGTCTCCCCGGCCCTGGTGGAGAACACGCTCAAGGAACACCCTCTGATCGGCCAGGCCCTGGCTCACGGCGACGGCCGCTCCTACCTCGTCGCCCTGCTCGTCCTCGACGCCGAACTCGCCCCGGCGTGGGCGGCGGCCCGCGGCATCGAGGCGGCCTCCCTCGCCGACCTCGCCCGGCACCCGCAGGTGCGCGCGGAGATCGCCGCCGCGGTCGAGACCGCCAACGCCCGCCTCAACCGCACGGAACAGATCAAGCGCTACCACCTGCTGACCGCGGAATGGGGCCCGGAGACGGGCGAACTCACCCCGTCCCTGAAACTCCGCCGCCGCGTGGTCCGCGACAAATACGCCGACACGATCGACTCCCTGTACGCGGCCCCGGGCGAGCCCCGGTAACCCTGCGGACGCTCCGGTCGAGGCCGCGGCCGTGGTTGGCGGGAGCCGGGCGGTCGGGGTCGGGGGGTGAGGGGGGGATGGGGGTTGAGGAAGCCGATGGGTCGGGGTCGGGGAGGCGGCGGGGGGAGGCGGCGGGGGGAGCCGGGGTCGGCGGGAGCCGATCGGTCGGGGTCGGGGGTCCGGCGGCGGGAGTCGGGTCGGCGGGAGCCGATCGGTCGGGGTCGGGGGTGCGACTGGGGGTGTCCCGGGCAGTTGATGGTGTCCGGGGCGGGCCGGTCCCTCAAGGGCGCTCCCTTTGGTCGCGTCGCTGCGCGATGGCCTGACGGCCACCCTTGACCGACCGACCCGCCCCGGAGGCATTTTTTCTGCCGGGACGCCCCCAGGGGAACGGCCTGGAGGTACTTGGACCATTCAGGGCCATCAGGGAGCTTCCTCTCCCGCCCCAGTGGCCGCGTCCCGTCCCACCGGCATCAGCCGACCCGTCGGCGGAAGCCCGTCAGGGCTGTGACGTCGGGAAACGATGCCCAGAGCATCATCCGGCGACAGGAGCGCCCCGGATCGCTACGTGGGCGCCCTTGGCTCGGCGGCCATCGGCCGTCTGGGGTCGAGAAGCGCCCCAGGTCGCACAGATCCCTGTTTGTTCGGCGACCGGCCGCCGTCTGGGGCGGCGCAGCGCCTCAGACGGTGGCCGGCTCGGCTTCTGACGGTGGCCGCCCCGTCGTCCGGGGCGGCGGAGCGCCCCAAGTCGCTGCGCGCCTCGGTCCTTCGGCGGCTGGCGGGCCGTTTTCGCGGCTGCTCCCCGCCCCGGGCCGCGAAGCGCCCCGGCTCTCAACACCGCCCCCCCTGCCTTGCCGGCGCCCGGCCGCCGGCCGCCGGCCGCCTTCTGCGGTCCGGGGCAGCAGAGCGCCCCAAATCCCTGCGCACCTCTGTCCCTCAGCGGCCCGCGGGCCGTCTTGGGCCGCGAAGCGCCCCCGGCCACGGCACACGCCCCTGCCCTGTTCGGCGGCCGGCCGCCGTCTGAGGCCGCGGAGCGGTCCGACTCGGTGCGCGCTGAGCTCTCTCGGCGGCAGCGCGCCGTCGTGGGGTGCGTAGCGCCCCTGCCCGCTCCATGCTCCTCATATATCGGCGTCTGGCGGCAGGACGACTTCTTCCGCCCTGCCGCCTACCCCCTGCCATCCATGCGGCGGTCAGTCGCCGAACCGACGGCGCCCCTGTAGCGATCTGTCGCGCCGCCCGGCCCCTGACGGCCGCCGGACGCTGGAGAATGCCGGGCTGTGTAGCGATCTGGGGCGCTTCTGTCTCCGGATGATGCTCTGGGCGTCGTTTCGTGCAGGGAAGAGCCCCCGGCTCCCCGCCGCCGGGTCTGCTGATGCCGGTGGGGCGAAAGGGGTCCCTGGGGCGGGGGAGGAAGCTCTCTGATGACCCCTCATGCCGCACGCTACCTCCAGGCCATTCCCCTGGGGGCTTCCCGGCAGCTTGTTGGCATTCCGGGGCGGGTCGTCCTGTCAAGGGTGGCCGAAGGCCATCGCGCAGCGGCGCGACGACGAAGGAGGAGCGCCCTTTACAGGGCGGCCCGCACCGGAAGGACAATGGGCTGCCGGGACACCCCCGGAGCACACCGACCCCGAGTCGTCGGTTTCCGCTAACCCGGCTTCCGCTGCCGTCTCTCCGACCCCGACCCGTCGGCTCCGGCCAACTCACCCCCGCCGTGGTCTCCCCGACCCCGACCGCGTGGCTCCCGCCAACCCCGCTCTCGCCCGCCCCGCCAGCGGTGGTTCGAGCAGTCGGAAGGCGCCGGGCGCGCCGGACTGGTCGCGAAGCCCCCCCACCTGCCTCTCTACCGCCCCGGTGCCATCAACTGCCGGATGATCCGGGCCAAGGCCCGGGCGTAGTTCCAGTTCGCGTGGGGGCCCGACCCCAGGGGGCCGACGGCCGCGAAGTACTCCCACTCGGCGAGCGCCGCGACCGTTCCGGCGGGGCGGTGCTGCGACGGTGCCCGGGAGAGCGAGCCGTGGAGCTCCTGCCCGCAGGTGAGCAGGTCGTCGACGAGCGCCGCGACGGCCTCCGGGCCGGGGCGTTCCGCGTACGGGGCGAGTGCTCGGGCGACCAGTCCGGTCGTGTCCGCGTGACCCTGCGCCATACCCATGCTGGTGCTTCCCATCGTCGTCAGCAGGTGGTGGACACACCATGGACGTACTGAAGTCCTGTTACGAGGACTTGCCGGAGGGCTTTCTGTGGACGAAAAAGGACTTCCTTACGCCCAAACCGGTGAAGCACAGTCCGCGAGCGGACTTTCCTGCCACAGTGGTCAGATCTGAACCGGCCAAGGGAGTAGGAATGCCTCGATCCACTGGCAACGTCCGATTGCGTGCGGCCCGGCAGGCGGCCGGCTACCGGTCGCAGCAGGACCTCGCGAACGCCCTCGCCGCCCGCGGCGTCACCGTCGGCATTCGGCAGGTCCGGCGGTGGGAATCGGACGCTCCGCCCCTCCCGCAGCCCGATATCCGTCAGGCCCTCAGCGAGCTTCTCGGCCGACCGCTCGACGAACTCGGTTTCAACGTTCCGCCGGGCGCGGAGACACGGACACCGGCCAGTCTCCTCGCCCCCGCCAACCGGGGTCCTCTGCGTACACCCAACGCGCAGCAACCCGCCACCGCAGCCACTGACTTCCTCGCCGGAACGCGTGCCCACCGCCGGCTCTACTGGAGCGTGGCCCCCGCCACCCTGCACCCCGCCGTGGCCGCGCACGCGGCCTTGGGCAGCCAACTCCTGGACGCGACCACCGGGCGAACGCGGCAGCTCCTCGCCACGGCCCTGGCCGAGAGCTGGTTGCTGGCCGGCCGGATCGAGTTCTTCGACCTACGAGAGCCCGACCGTGCCGGCGACACCTGGGTGCGAGCGCTCCAGGCGGCAGGGGAGGCCGATGACGCCCTCCTGGGCAGTGCCGTCCTCGCCCACATGGCATTCATCCCCGGGTGGGGCGGTGATCGGGACGGCGCGACGGAGCGGATGATGGCAGCCCGCGCGTACGCCCGCCGAGGTCCTGCCAGCGCCGAACTGCTGGCCTGGCTCGACGCCGTGGAGGCCGAGTGCGCGACGCGCTGCGGCGACACCCGAGCCGCCCTCAACCTGTGTGCCCACGGCGAGGACGTCCTCGCAACCGGCAACGAGCACCGGAGTCCTGAATGGCTGGACTGGTTCTCGGCCGTCCGGCTGGCCGCGTTCAAGGGGCACACACAGCTCGTCGCGGGGCACCTCCCGCAGGCCCGCGACACGCTGCTCGGCGTTCTCGCCGGACTTCCCGAAGACAGCGACAAGCAGCGGACCGTCGTCCTCGGTGACCTGGCTGCCGTGGAGGTTGCTGCCGGGCGGCCCGAGGAAGCCGCCCTGTACGCCCTCAAGGCGCTGGTCCTGCTCGAAACCCACTGGTACGCGACGGGGCTGGAGCGGATCCGGGAGGTGCGGCGGGCCCTCGGGCCCTGGCAGCACGAGCAGTACGTCCGTGACCTCGATGACCGGCTCTACGGCTGGGGCGCCGTCGTCAACGCCCTCTCTTGTTGAACTCGGCGATCCTGGGAGACAGCTCGGCCAGGCTCTCGATGCGGAACGTCGGGAGTCCGCGTGCCTCGGCGGTGTCCCACTGGATCGTCGCCCACGGGCCCCGGCGGATCAGCGCCGTGTGCATACCAGCCTGCCTGCCGGGACGCAGATCGTTGTCGACGCGGTCGCCGACGTAGAGGATCTCCGACGCGGCGGCCGGAACGACCGCGGCCACACGCTCGAAGAACTCGGGGTCGGGCTTGCTCGCGCCCCAGTCGTCCGAGGTGCCGATCAGGTCGACGTCCTTCGTGAACAGGTCGCGGAGCAGGCCGCCGGCGCGAACGGTCTGGTTGCCGGCGATGCCGAGCCACAGGCCGTCGGCGCGCAAGCGGGCGAGGGCGGGCCGGACGTCCGGGTAGAGGTCGTCCTCACCGAACCACTCCGGCTGCCCGGCGGCAGCCCGGGCCTCGCGCTGCTCGGTGAGGTCGAAGCCGGGCCGGAAGACCTGGAAGGTCTCGCGGTAGTCACGGCCTTGGGCGATGACCGCACCGAAGACGGCGGCGAAGGTGTGGCGGGGGACGCCGAGCCAGTCCGCCCACGTGCCGTACTCCCGGGTCTCGTCGACGAGGCACTCACCGACGTCGAACACCACAGCGCGAATCGTCATGCGTGCACCCTACGCGGCGCCTGCTCCCGGCCGGGCACGGACGCCGCTCGGGCAAGCCCCGCTCCCGGCCGGGAGCGGGGCGGGTCGCCGACGGGTGGGGTCAGCGGCCGATGACCGGGTTGTGGTCCGAGAGGTTCGTGTACGTGTACGTCGTGCCCCAGCTGGAGACCGACCAGGGGGCGGAGGCCTCGTTCACCACGTTGTTCTCCCAGCCCGCCGGGCGTGCGTGGCCCTTGCGGTACAGGACGTAGTCCAGGTCCTCCCGCGGGTCCGAGGGGTAGCGGTAGCGGGCGATGGAGTTGAGGGCCGTGTCGAAGGAGTACGGGTGCCCCGTCCGCGTGTCGGCGTCGGCCAGGTCGGCGTTCGCGAGCATCGACGCGTACTCCGGGGTGCGGGAGTCGACGTTCATGTCGCCCGCGACGACGACCTGTTCGCCCGCCGGGATGTTCTTCGCGTCCAGGAAGGCGTCGATCGCCCGGAACTGCCGGGCCCGCATCTGCGCCGCCTCGCCCGCGCCGCAGCCCGGGTCGGTGGACTGGGCGTGCGTGCCGACCACGTGGACCTTCGTGCCGTTCACGTCCAGCACCACGTAGGCGAAGCCCTTGTTGGACCACCAGTCGGCGCCGCAGGCGTCCTTGTAGACGAACTGCTCCTTGCGGACGATCGGCCACTTGCTCAGGATCGTGACGCCGCCGTCCTCCGGGGTGGTGGCGGAGTAGGCGCCGCCCGTCGCGTCCCAGCCGGTCCGGCTCCGGCCGACGACCGGGGTCTGGTACGGGTACTGCGCTGCCGAGTTGGCCTTGAGGGCGTCCGAGGCGGCGTTGTCGAAGGCCTCCTGGAGTACGACGACGTCGTGTCCCTGGTAGAAGGGCGCCCGCGGTATCTGCGCCGCCCGGTGGTCCTGGCCCCAGTTGGGGTACAGGTTCTTGCTCATCAGGAACACGTTGTACGTCAGCACGCTCAGCCGGGGTGCCGCGGCCGCCTCGGCGGCGCCGGCGGACGGGGCCCCGGCGGCGGTGAGGGCGCATGCGGCGGCCGCGGCGACGGCGGTCGCGGCGGCGCGGGGGCGGCGGTGCGGGAACGGGAGGGCAGGAGGCATGGACGCTCCATCATTCCGTGGTGGGGGAGACCGACCCCGTCATCCAAGCAGCCGCGGTTACCTCTGGGTAACACCCGTGACAAGGGTTTCTGACGCCGTTCTTACGATGTGCCGCCCCCGGTGCCGGCGCTCGGCCGCCGCCCGGGCCCCGACCTGGGGAAACGGAGGGGGGTGCGGCCATACTGGAGGTACGAGTATCGGATCAGGGGGACGCGCCATGACGACCGCACGACAGCCCGCCGCGCCCGGGTCGCGCCCCGGCGGGGCGCGTCGGGACGAGCCGCAGCCGCCGCCCCCCGGCGGAGTGCTGTGGACCATCGCCGGGGACGTGCGGGCGCTGCTGATGCTGCCCGCGGCCTTCACCATGCAGGTCGCGCACCCCGCCATCGGCGCCGGCGTCGACGAGCACTCCGTCTTCCGCACCGATCCCTGGGGGCGCGGCGAGCGCTCGCTGCGCTCCGTGCAACTGTGGGTGTACGGCGGGGAGGAGGCCGCCGAGGAGGGCCGCCGGGTCCGCCGCCTGCACAAGGAGATCCAGGGCGTCGACACCCGGGGCCGCCGCTACCACTCCCTCGACCCCGCCTGCTACGCGTGGGTGCACGCCACCGGCTTCCCGATCTACCTGTACGCCGGCCGGTACCTGCTGCGCCGCTTCACCCCGGCCCAGGAGCGGCAGCTGTACCGGGAGTGGCTCCAGGTCGGGCGGATCCTCGGGCTCCGCGACCGCGACATGCCGCAGACGATCGAGGAGTACTGGCCGTACTACCACCGCATGCTGGCCGAGGAGTTGGAGCCGACCAAGGTGGCCCGCGAGCTGGTCGCCACCGACGTGCCGCTGCCCCGGCCGACGGGCGGCCCGCTGCCGGTGCGGATCCTGACGCGCCTGGCGTGGCCGCTGCTGCGGGCGGCGTTCCTGCACTTCCGGGCCTTCGTCACCGTCGGGTACATGCCGCCCGAGGCGCGCGCCGCGATAGGGCTGGAGTGGACGCCGGCCCAGGAGCGCAGGCTGCGCCGGTTCAGCACGGCCGTACGGCTGCTCGTCCCGCTGCTGCCGGAGCGGGTGCGCTACCTGCCGCTGGCCTACCGGGCGCGGGCCCGCCGGCGCGCCGGCGCCCGCTGAGGGGCGCCGGCGCGGGAGCGGCGGGCGGCGGCCCGCCTCACAGTCCGGTCAGTGCCCGTGCCCGTGCCCCTGACCGTGGCCGTGGTCGTGCCCGGTGTCGTGGACCCCGTTCGTCGCGGCGATCTTCTTCCACGACTTCGGCTCCGCCCGCTCGGCGGTCGGCGCCGCCTGCGCGGCGCGCCCGTCCTTCGCCGCGGCCGAGGCGGCCGGCGGGCCGAAGGCCGGCTTGCCCGGCGTGTACAGCCAGGTGTCGAACAGCGCGGCCAGCGGCTTGCCCGACGCCTTCTCCGCGTACCGGACGAAGTCGGAGACCTTCGCGTTGCCGTGCGCCCGCTCGGTCGGCCAGCCCTTCAGGATCCGGAAGAACGCCTCGTCGCCGATCTCGTTCCGCAGTGCCTGGAGGGCGATCGCGCCGCGGTCGTAGACGGCCCCGTGGAACTGGTTGTCCGGGCCCGGGTCGCCCGGCTTGACCTGCCAGAACGGGTCCTCCGCCGGGCGCACCGCGTACGTCCACTCGGCGAGCTCCTGCGCGGTGCCCTCGCCCTCCTTCTCCGACCACAGCCACTGGCTGTACCGGGCGAAGCCCTCGTTGATCCAGATGTCCTTCCAGCCCTCGACGGAGACGCTGTCGCCGTACCACTGGTGGGCCAGCTCGTGGACCACGACCGAGGTGTTGGCGCCGTTCGCGAACTGGCGGGGGCTGTAGAAGGGGCGGGTCTGGGTCTCCAACGCGAAGCCGGACGGCACGTTCGGGACGTAGCCGCCGAGCGCGTTGAAGGGGTACGGGCCGAAGACGCCTTCGAGCCATTCCGCAATCTCGGCGGTGCGCTCGACGGAGGCCCGCGCGGCGCCCGCGTTGTCGCCGAGGTCCTTGCTGTAGGCGTTCAGGACGGGCAGGCCGTTCGCCGTCTTGTCGGTGGTGATGTCGAACCTGCCGACGGCGAGCGTCGCCAGGTACGTGGCCTGCGGCTTGTTGGACCGCCAGTTGTAGCGGGTCCAGCCCAGGCGCGAGGTCTGCGACTGCAGGACGCCGTTGCTGATGGCCTGCGTGCCGTCGGGGACGCTGACCGAGACGTCGAAGGTGGCCTTGTCGAGCGGGTGGTCGTTGCTCGGGAACCACCAGGCCGCGGCTTCGGGCTCCTGCGCGGCGACGCCGCCGTCCGGGGTGCGCTGCCAGGCGGACCAGCCGTCGACCTTGAACTCCGAGGGCTTCCCGGCGTACTTGACGACGACGCTCGCCTGGGTGTTCTTCGGCAGCGGCTTGGCGGGGGTCACCTCCAGCTCGTGCACGCCGGAGGCGGCGAACTTCGCCTTCGCGCCGTTGACGCGGACCTCGCTGACCTTCAGCCCGAAGTCCAGGTTGAAGCGGGACAGGTCCGTCTTGGCGGTGGCGAGCAGGGTGGCGGTGCCCTCCAGCAGGTCCGTCGCCGGCTGGTACTTCAGGCGCAGGTCGTAGTGCGACACGTCGTATCCGCCGTTGCCGCTGGCCGGGTAGTAGGGGTCGCCGATGCCCGGGGCGCCCGCGGCCGAACCCGCTGCCGATGCCGGGATCACCAGCAGGAGGGAGGCGGCGAGCACGCTCGGGGCGATGACTTTGCGGTGCACGGGTGGGCTCCAAGTCGGTTGGGGGGTGGTGGTGTTCGACCGTATTCACCGTCTGCGCCCCACGTCATGTCCATGGCCCCGGTTGTCACGTGATCGCCATTCGGCCGTCACACCGGCGGCCGCACTGCCGCCCCGGCGGGGCGGTTGCGCCCCCGGCGTCCGCTTCGGCCCCCGCCCCGGCCCGCTGCGGCGCGTCCCGCCCGCGGCCGAGAAAGGCCGAAACCGCAGGGTCCCGCACGCCCGCCCCGTACCACCGGACCCCGCGGATCCCGCCGCTCCAGCCCCCGGATGCTGCCCTTCCGGCCTCGGATCCCGCCCTTCCGGCCCCCGCCCCGGCCGGCATACTGAGCAGTCGGTAACCTGGCCGCCATGACGCTTCCCGAGCACGCCGCCCGCCGCGCCTGGCACGCCGCGATCAACCCGCTGCACGCGACGATCTACTTCTCCCCGGACCTGCCCGCGGAGTTCGCCGCGCTCGGCGTCGCCGACCGCTCCACCGCGGCCCTCGCCTCCCGCGCCGCCGCCATGGGCGCCGTCGGCGCCGGCACCGTCACCGCCACCTTCTACAACTACCGCCACGACTACGTGGCCCGGCACCTGCCCGCCGTCTGGGACACCGTCACCCCGGCACAGGCCGTCGCCGCCCGCCTCCGCGCCGCCGACCGGACCCTGCGCCGGCTCCTCGGCGACGAGGCCGTTGCGTCCCCCGAGATGGCCGAGGCCGCCGACCTGGCGATGCGCGCCACCGAGGGCTGCTCCCGGCACGCCCGCACCCTCTACGCCGCCCACGCCGACCTGCCCGTCCCCGACGAGGCGCACCTGCGCCTGTGGCACGCCACCACCCTGCTGCGCGAGCACCGCGGCGACGGCCACCTCGCCGCCCTCCTCCAGGCCGGCCTGGACCCGCTGGAGGCGCTCGTCAGCCACACCGCGACCGGCCGCGGCATGACCCCGAAGTGGATCAAGGCGATCCGCGGCTGGGAGCAGTCCGACCTCGACGCCGCGGCCGCCCGGCTCCGCGAGCGCGGCCTCCTCGACGCCGACGGCGAGCTCACCGCCGAGGGCCGCGCCGTCCGCGAACGCCTGGAGGACGCCACCGACCGCCTCGACGCCGGCCCGTACGAGCACCTCGGCGCCGAGGGCCTGGCCCGCCTCGCCGAGCTCGGCGGCGGCTTCGTCTCCCGTGCCCTCGCCGCCGGGGCCTTCCCCGCCGACGCGTTCGGAAAGGCCTGACGCACCGCGCCGCCGGGCGCGGCCACCTGCCACAATGGGCAGCCTTCCAGTGCACGACGAAGGCAGGCGGAACCGAACGTGACGATGTCCATCGAAGGCAGGATCGCCGAGGAGCTCGGCGTACGGGAGCGGCAGGTCAAGGCCGCCGTCGAGCTGCTCGACGGCGGCTCCACCGTCCCGTTCATCGCGCGCTACCGCAAGGAAGCGACCGAGATGCTCGACGACGCCCAGCTGCGCACCCTGGAGGAGCGGCTGCGGTACCTGCGCGAGCTGGAGGACCGGCGCGCGGCGATCCTGGACTCCGTGCGCGAGCAGGGAAAGCTCGACGCCGAGCTGGAGGCCCGGATCAACGCGGCCGACACCAAGGCCCGGCTGGAGGACATCTACCTCCCCTTCAAGCCCAAGCGGCGCACCAAGGCGCAGATCGCCCGCGAGGCCGGCCTGGAGCCCCTCGCCGACGGCCTCCTCGCCGACCCGTCGGTGGAACCGGCCGCCGCGGCCGCCGCGTTCGCCGACCCGGACAAGGGCGTCGCGGACGCGGCCGCCGCCCTGGAGGGCGCCCGCGCCATCCTCACCGAGCGGTTCGCGGAGGACGCCGACCTCATCGGCGAGCTCCGCGAGCGCATGTGGGGCCGCGGCCGGCTCGCCGCGAAGGTCCGCGAGGGCAAGGAGGAGGCCGGTGCCAAGTTCGCCGACTACTTCGACTTCGCCGAGCCGTTCACCGAGCTGCCCTCCCACCGCGTCCTCGCCATGCTGCGCGGCGAGAAGGAGGACGTCCTCGACCTCGTCCTGGAGCCGGAGGAGCCCTCCGAGACCCCCGGCCCGTCCTCGTACGAGGGCACCATCGCCCGCCGCTTCGGCATCGCCGACCGCGGCCGCCCCGGCGACAAGTGGCTCGCGGACACGGTCCGCTGGGCCTGGCGCACCAAGATCCAGGTCCACCTCGGGATCGACCTGCGGATGCGGCTGCGCTCCGCCGCCGAGGACGAGGCCGTCCGCGTCTTCGCCGCGAACCTGCGCGACCTGCTGCTGGCCGCCCCCGCCGGGACCCGCGCCACCCTCGGCCTCGACCCGGGCTTCCGCACCGGCGTGAAGGTGGCCGTCGTCGACGCCACGGGCAAGGTCGTCGCGACGGACGTGATCCACCCGCACGTCCCCGCCAACCGGTGGGACGAGTCCGTCGCCAAGCTGGCCCGCCTCGCCGAGGAGCACGCGGTCGAGCTGGTCGCGATCGGCAACGGCACCGCCTCCCGCGAGACCGACCGGCTCGCCGCCGACCTGATCGCCCGCCACCCCGAGTTGAAGCTCACCAAGGTGATGGTCTCCGAGGCGGGCGCCTCCGTGTACTCGGCGTCCGCGTTCGCCTCGCAGGAGCTGCCCGGCATGGACGTCTCGCTGCGCGGAGCGGTCTCCATCGCGCGCCGCCTGCAGGACCCGCTCGCCGAACTCGTCAAGATCGACCCGAAGTCGATCGGCGTCGGCCAGTACCAGCACGACCTGTCCGAGGTGAAGCTGTCCCGCTCCCTCGACGCGGTCGTCGAGGACTGCGTGAACGGCGTCGGCGTCGACGTCAACACCGCGTCCGCGCCGCTGCTCGCCCGGGTGTCCGGCATCAGCGCCGGCCTCGCCGAGAACATCGTCTCCCACCGCGACGCGAACGGCCCCTTCCGCAGCCGCAAGGCGCTCAAGGACGTGGCCCGGCTGGGCCCGAAGGCGTACGAGCAGTGCGCGGGCTTCCTCCGCATCCGCGGCGGCGACGACCCGCTGGACTCCTCCAGCGTGCACCCAGAGGCGTACCCGGTGGTGCGGACGATGGCGAAGAGCGCGGGCAGCGAGGTCGCCGCGCTGATCGGCAACACCTCGGTGCTGCGGTCGCTGCGGCCCGAGCAGTTCGTCACCGAGGCCTTCGGCCTGCCGACCGTCTCGGACATCCTGCGCGAGCTGGAGAAGCCGGGCCGCGACCCCCGCCCGGCGTTCCGGACGGCGGCGTTCAAGGAGGGCGTGGAGAAGATCGGCGACCTGGAGCCCGGCATGGTCCTGGAGGGCGTCGTCACGAACGTCGCCGCCTTCGGCGCCTTCATCGACGTCGGCGTCCACCAGGACGGGCTCGCGCACGTCTCGGCCCTGTCGAAGACCTTCGTCAAGGACCCGCGGGAGGTCGTCAAGCCCGGCGACATCGTCCGCGTGAAGGTCCTCGACGTCGACATCCCGCGCAAGCGGATCTCGCTCACCCTGCGCCTGGACGACGAGCACGGCGCGGCCGCGGGCGGCGCGCCCCGGCAGCGCGAGGACCGCCAGGGCGGCCGCGGCGGCGGCCGGCCCCCGCAGCAGCGCGGCGGCGGCCAGGGCGGTCAGGACCGCCAGGGCGGCCGGCGCGGCGGCCAGGGCCGCGGCGGCCAGGGCGACGGCCGCAGGCAGGGCCAGGGCGGCGGCGCCCCCGCTCCCGCGAACAGCGCGATGGCCGACGCCCTGCGCCGCGCGGGCCTCGCCGGCCCCGAGGGGCGGCGCACCCGGTAACCGGCCGGCCGCCGGCGCGCGGCCGGAGGCAGGTGGCGGGGCCCCGGCGCAAGGCCCCGCCGCGGGGTGGCCGAATAGGCACCCCACCTGCGGACATGCCTTGCCAAGGCGCACAGATGATCTGTAGGCATGGGGAACGCCCGTTCGTCGTCCGGCGGACGGGCTTTTCCGTTTCCCCTCGCGACCGCACCTTACGAGGCCCTCTGATGGCACAGGACGTCACGCCCATGCCTGCTCACGCCTACCGACGCTGCCCGCGAAAGGGTCCGAAGAGGGATCACATGCTCCACTCGCAACTCGGCCTCCGCAAACGGTGCGAGAAGATTCTCGGCCATCTGGACCTCACCCACCCCTTCTCCCTCGAAGGGCTCTGCAACCGGATGGCCGAGCAGCGGGGCAGGCCCATCCGCCTCCACCCCCTGCCCAAGGAGGCCGCGGAGTCGGGCGTGTGCGGGCTGTGGGTGGGCACCGCCAGCGTCGACTACGTCTTCTACGAGAGCCACACCACCGCGCTGCACCGCGAGCACATCGTCCTCCACGAGCTCGGCCACATCCTCTTCGGCCACCACTCGCTGCGCGGCGAGGAGAACGGCGGCCAGGCTCCCGTCGTCCTCGGGCGCACCAACTACACCACCCGCCAGGAGCAGGAGGCGGAGATGCTCGCCAGCATGATCCGCATCCGCACGGCGACGCCCTGCCCGAAGCCTGCCGCCGAACTGCGCGGCACCCTCGCGCGGCTGGAGTCGGCCATGGGCTACGGGCGGGGCACCCGTGGCCACTGAGCTCCTCGCGCTCGGCGACGCGCTCGCCGTCCCCAGCGTCGTCTGCCTCTGGGCCGCCGTCCTGCTGCGCGCGCCGGCCGCGCTGCGCTCCCCGCAGCAGCGCGGCCTGTGGCTGGCCGTCGCCACCGCCGCCGCCGCGATGACCCTGAACCTGCCCGCCGTCGTCGCGCACGCCATGCGCGACCCGGCGCACTCCCACGCCGTGGGCCTGACCCGCAACCTCATCGGCGTGCTCTCCGCCGGCGCCGTGCTCTACTTCGTCGCCGCCGCCACGCGCGGCCGCGCCCTCCAGATCGCCGCCTGGACCGGAACCGCCGTCTGGCTCGCCGCGCTCGCCGTCCTCGACGCGGCCGCCCCCGCGCACGGCACCCACACCATCCCCGCGCAGGGCGACCCCGTGCCGTCCACGGCGTACTGGCTGCTGCTGATCGCCGCGCACCTGATCGCCAACACCGTCTGCGTCGCCCTGTGCTGGCGCTACAGCGGCCGAACCGAGAGCCGCGCCCTCGCCTTCGGCCTGCGCCTGTTCGGCCTCGGAACCGCCCTCGCCGGCGTCTTCTGGGTCGCCTTCCTCGCCAAGGCCCTCTTCGGCAGCACCTGGGCGATGCCCGCGATGCCGCTGACGATGAACCTGCACGGCCTGCTGCGGGCCGCCGCGATCCTCGTCCCGACCCTCTTCACCCTCCGCGGCACCGCCGCCGACACGGCCACCGCGTGGCGGCTGTGGCCGCTGTGGCGCGACCTCGTCCAGGCCGTGCCGCACGTCGCGCTCACCAAACCGCGCGCCGGCCGCCTCCTGGAACTGCTGTGGCCGCCGGTCCCGCGCAACCTGCTCGTCTACCGCAAGGTCATCGAGACCCGCGACGCCATCCTGATACTCGGCGACTACGTCGCCCCCGGCATCCCCGAACTCGCCGCCGCCCACGTCACCGTGCGCGGCGTGCCCGAGCCGCGGCGCTCCGCGGCCGCACTGGCCTGCGTCCTGAAGGAGGCCCGCGAGGCGAAGCTCGCCGGCCGGTCCGGGATGCCGGGGCCGGCCGCGCAGTGGGTGCTGCCCGCCGCCATGCAGACCCCGGCGGAGGGCACCGGGCTGGAGGACGAGGCCCGCTTCCTCGTGGACGTCGCCCGCGCCTACGGCTCGCCCGAGACCACCGCCTTCGCCCCCTGACCTCCGTACCGCCGCAGGAAGAGACGCCTCCCGTGCCCACCGCCTTGATCACCGGGGCCAGTTCCGGCCTCGGAGCGGCCTTCGCCCGCGGCCTCGCCGCCAAGGGCTGCCGCCTCGTCCTCGTCGCCCGCGACGCCGACCGGCTCCGCGCGGCCGCCGACCGCCTGCACCGCGAGTTCGGCGCGCACTGCGAGGTGCTGCCCGCCGACCTGCTCGACGAGGCCGGCCTGCGGCGCGTCGCCGACCGCCTCGCCGACCCCGCCCGGCCCGTCGACGTCCTGGTCAACAACGCGGGGTTCGGGCTCGCCGCCCCGTTCCCGCACAGCCCCGTCGAGGACGAGGAGCGGATGCTCGACCTCCTCGTGAAAGTGCCGCTGCGCCTGACCCACGCCGTCCTGCCCGGGCTGTGCGCCCGCCGCCGCGGCGCCGTCCTCAACGTGTCCTCCGTGGCCGGGCTGCTCCCGACCGGCACCTACGGGGCCGCCAAGGCGTGGGTCACCGCCTTCAGCGAGTCCCTGCGCGTGGACGCCGCGCCGTACGGGGTGCGGGTGCTCGCCGTGGTGCCCGGGTTCACCCGCACCGAGTTCCAGGCCCGCGCCGGCATGGACACCTCCACCCTGCGCGAGGCGGTCTGGCTGGAGCCGGAGGCCGTGGTGGACCGCGCCCTGCGCGACCTGGCCCTGCGCCGGCCCGTCAGCATCGCCGGCCGCCGCTACAGGGCGTACGCCCTGGCGGCACGGCACCTCCCGCGCGGCTTCGTCGCCCGCCGCATGGCCCGCACCCGCAGGCCGCCCGC
>NZ_BMTY01000001.1:33073-104206 GCF_014649915.1 Streptomyces toxytricini
CGACCGGTAGGCGCAGTCTCCGGCAGTCACGGGCATCGGTAGCCCGCCGGGACCTGGAGGAGAGCCACGAACATCCACACCATGGCCGCGGCGCCGGCCGTCGCGCCCAGCAGGGCGACCGTGGGGTTCCGGCGTCCGGCGAACCCGATGAGAACGCCCCACCACACCGCTGCCGCGAGCGCGAGCAGGGCCCCGTAGAGGACCAGCGCGAGCCCGTTGGCCGCGCCGTTCACCCCTGCGTCACACGCCCGCCAAGCGCCTGCCAGCAGTACCGACCCGAGCACGCCGGTGGCCAGTCCGGCCGCGGGCGCGACCACACAGCCCCACCGCCCGGCCGTCGCTTCCCGACCTTCGCCCACGCTAGAGCTCGGTGACCTTGCCGTCGGCGACGTGCAGGCGGCGGGTCACGCGGACCGCCTCCAGCATCCGCCGGTCGTGCGTGACGAGCAGCAGGGTCCCCTCGTACGCCTCCAAGGCCGACTCCAGCTGCTCGATCGCCGGCAGGTCCAGGTGGTTCGTCGGCTCGTCCAGCACCAGCAGGTTCACCCCGCGGCCCTGGAGCAGGGCGAGGGCCGCCCGGGTCCGCTCGCCGGGGGAGAGCGTCGCGGCGGGGCGCAGGACGTGCGCCGCCTTCAGGCCGAACTTCGCCAGCAGGGTCCGCACGTCGGCCGGCTCGGTCTCCGGGACCGCCGCACAGAACGCCTCCAGCAGCGGCTCACCGCCGAGGAACAGCCCGCGCGCCTGGTCCACCTCCCCGACCAGCACGCCGGAACCCAGCGTCGCAGAGCCCGAGTCCGGGGCCAGCCGGCCGAGCAGCAGCGCCAGCAGCGTCGACTTGCCCGCGCCGTTCGCCCCCGTGATCGCCACCCGGTCCGCCCAGTCGACCTGGAGGCTCACCGGGCCGAGCCCGAAGTCCCCGCGTTTGACGGACGCGGCGCTCAGCGTCGCCACCACCGAGCCGGAGCGCGGCGAGGAGGCGATCTCCATGCGCAGCTCCCACTCCTTGCGGGGCTCCTCGACGACCTCCAGCCGCTCGATGGCGCGCTGCGTCTGCCGGGCCTTGGCCGCCTGCTTCTCGCTGGCCTCGCCGCGCAGCTTCCGGCCGATCTTGTCGTTGTCGGTGGCCTTGCGGCGGGCGTTGCGGACGCCCTTGTCCATCCAGTTGCGCTGCATCAGGGCCCGGCCCTCCAGGGCGGCCCGCTTGTCCGCGTACTCCTCGTACTCCTCGCGGGCGTGCGCCCGGGCCCGGGCCCGCTCCTCCAGGTACGACTCGTAGCCGCCGCCGTAGAGGTTGATCTGCTGCTGCGCCAGGTCCAGTTCCAGGACCTTGGTGACCGTCCGGGCCAGGAACTCGCGGTCGTGGCTGATGACGACGGTGCCGGCGCGCAGACCGCCGACGAACCGCTCCAGCCGCTCCAGACCGTCGAGGTCGAGGTCGTTGGTCGGCTCGTCCAGCAGGAACACGTCGTACCGGGACAGCAGCAGCGAGGCGAGGCCGGCGCGGGCGGCCTGGCCGCCGGACAGCGCGGTCATCGGCAGGTCCAGGCCCACGGCGAGGCCCAGCTCGTCGGCGACCTCCCGGGCGCGCTCGTCCAGGTCGGCGCCGCCGAGGTCCAGCCAGCGGTCCAGGGCCGTCGCGTACGCGTCGTCCGCGCCCGCCGCCCCGTCCACCAGGCCCTGCGTCGCCGCGTCGAGCTCCGCCTGCGCGGCGGCCACGCCCGTACGCCGGTGCAGGAACTCCAGCACCGTCTCGCCGGGCCGGCGCTCCGGCTCCTGCGGCAGGTGTCCGACGGTGCCGGTGGGCGGGGAGAGCCGCAGCTCGCCCTCCTCCGGGGTGTCCAGGCCGGCGAGCAGCCGCAGCAGGGTGGACTTCCCGGCGCCGTTGACGCCGACGAGGCCGATGACGTCGCCCGGGGCGACGACGAGGTCCAGTCCGGCGAAGAGCGTGCGCTCGCCGTGCGCGGCACCGATGTTCTTGGCGACGAGGGTTGCAGTCATGGTGCACCGATCCTATCCGCGCCCGCACCGCCGCCCGGGCGGTGCCGCGGGCGCCCGGCCGCCGATGGCCGGATAGGTGGGGAGCACGTCATTGCGGCCGCCCGGGCCGGGATCACACCATGGAGCCATGTCACCCCGCACCGTGCTCGCCGTCCTCTACGACGGCGTCCAGAGCCTGGACCTGACCGGCCCCGTGGAGGTCTTCGCCGCGGTATCGCACTTCCCGGGGCGGGCCGGCTACGAGATACGGACCGCGTCCGCCGACGGGCGGCCGGTGCGCACCGGCAGCGGCCTCACCCTCGTACCGGACGGCTCCCTGGCGGACGAGCGGCCGGGCCCCGGCACCACCCTGCTCGTGCCCGGCGGGCGCTACCGCGACTTCGACCCGGGGGTCACCGCCTGGCTGCGCGCCCACGGGGGTGGCGCGCAGCGGCTCGTGTCCGTGTGCACGGGCGGGCTGCTGCTGGCCGAGGCGGGGCTGCTCGACGGCCGCCGCGCCACGACGCACTGGTCCGCGTGCGCGCAGATGGCGCGCGACCACCCGCGCGTGGCCGTCGAACCCGACCCGATCTACGTCCGCGACGGGCACGTCGCCACCTCCGCCGGCGTGACGGCCGGCATCGACCTCGCCCTGGCCCTGGTCGAGGAGGACCACGGCCGGCAGGTCGCCCTGTCGATCGCCCAGCACCTCGTCGTCTTCCTGCGGCGCCCCGGCAACCAGGCCCAGTTCAGCGCGCAGCTCGCCGCCCAGACGGCGCTGCGGGAGCCGCTGCGCGAGGTCCAGCACTGGATCACCGAGCACCCGGGGGAGGACCTCAGCGTGGAGGCGCTCGCCTCCCGCGCGGGGCTCTCGCCGCGGCACTTCGCGCGGGCCTTCCAGGCCGAGACCGGGGTCACCCCGGGCCGGTACGTGCAGCGCGTACGGGTCGAGCACGCCCGGCGGCTGCTGGAGGACAGCGGCGAGGGGGTGGCCCAGATCGCCCGTGCCTGCGGCTACGGCACCCCCGAGGCCATGCGCCGCGCCTTCGTGAAGACCCTCGGCCAGCCCCCGGCGGAGTACCGCCGCCGCTTCGGCCACTGACCGCACCCGGCCGCCGCACGCCGCCGGCCGGATCCCGCTTCCGTCCCAGCGCCCCTTCGGAGGAGACATGCAGATCGCCGTCCTGCTCTACGACGGTTTCACCGCCCTCGACGCCGTCGGCCCCTACGAGACCCTCGCCCACCTGCCCGGCACCGAGACGGTGTTCGTCGCCGAGCGGCCCGGCCCGGTGCGCTGCGACTCCGGCCGGCTCTCCCTCGTCGCCGGGAAGGCCCTCGACGAGGTGCCGCGCCCCGACATCGTCGTCGTCCCCGGCTGCCCGCAGCCCGAGACCCAGACGGACAACCCGGCCGTCCTCGACTGGCTGCGGACCGTCGACACCGCCACCACCTGGACCACCTCGGTGTGCACCGGCTCCCAGATCCTCGCCGCCGCGGGCCTCCTCGAGGGCCGCCGCGCCACCGGCCACTGGCTGTACCTGGACCGGCTGCCGGCGTACGGCGTCCGGCCCACCGGCGAGCGCGTCGTCTTCGACGGCAAGTACGTCACGGCCGCCGGGGTGTCCGCGGGCATCGACATGGGGCTGGCGCTGGTGGGCCGCCTCGCCGGGGACGAGCAGGCGCAGACCGTCCAGCTGATGATCGAGTACGACCCCCGGCCGCCCTACGACGCCGGCTCGCCGGAGAAGGCGCCGGCGGACCTGGTCGCCCGGCTGCGCGCGCTCAGCCCCCTGCCGTCCAGGTGAAGGCGGGGGAGCGGCGCTCCAGGAACGCGGCGACGCCCTCCGCGGTGTCGCCGCTCCCTGCGGCCTCGGCCGCCCAGTGGGCGTCCCGGTCGGTCCGGCCGTCGGCGAACTCCTTCGCGGCCGCCTGCGTCAGCTGCGAGCGCGTCGTCAGGATGCGGGCGAACTCCGCGACCCGCCCCTCCAGCCGCCCGGCCGGCAGCAGCTCGTCGAGGAAGCCCGCCCGCAGGGCGTGCTCGGCGCCGATCAACTCGGCCGAGTACAGGAGGTACTTGGCGGTGGCCGGGCCGACGAGGGAGACGAGCCGGCGCGTCGAGGAGGCCGGGTAGACGATGCCGAGCCGGGCCGGCGTCACCCCGAAGGAGGAGCCCTCCTCCGCGAAGCGCAGGTCGCAGGCGGCGGCGAGCTGGCTGCCCCCGCCGACACAGAAGCCGCGGACCGCCGCGATCGTCGGCTTCGGGAAGGCCGCCAGGGCCTCCTCGGCGCGCACGGCCAGGGCCTGCGGGTCCTCCTTGCCGGCCAGGGAGGAGATGTCCGCGCCGGCGCAGAAGGTCGGCCCGGCCCCGGTCAGCACCAGCACCCGCACCGCCCGATCGGCGGACAGGGCGTCCAGCAGCTCCGGCAGCGCCCGCCACATCGCCGCGGTCATGGCGTTGCGCTTCGCGGGGTGGGAGATGACGACGGTGGCGACCCCGTCGGCGACCGAGTGAAGGAGGGCGGCGTCCATGCGCCGGATGCTATCCCGGCCGGCCGATCCTATGATCGGGGAGTCCGACGGGGGGCGCTGAAAGGTGGCACGCCCATGGGCGCAGACCCGGCAGACGGCGCAGACCCCCCGCCCGGCGGCCTCGACGCCAAGGGGACGAAGAAGCTCAAGCGGAACTACGCGCTGCTGGCCGTGCTCGGCGCGGTCCTGGTCCTCGGCGGCCTGGTCGGCCTCGTGTACGCGGGGCTCGCGACGCTCACTTCGATGTTCCTGTTCGGCTGGCTGCTGCTGGTCGGCGGCATCGTCGGCCTCGTCCAGGCCGTGCAGTCGCGGGGCAGCAGCCATTTCTGGCTGACCGTCATGGTCGCCGCCGTCAACATCGCCGCGGGCTTCGTGGTGCTGCGCCGGCCCGAGGCCAGCGCCGAGGCGCTGACGATGTTCGCCGCGCTGCTGTTCCTCGTCGCGGGCGTCTTCCGGCTGGTCGGCGCGATCGTCGTGCGGGGCGCGCACTTCGGGCTGACGCTCGTCCAGGGCGCCTTCGGCATCGTGCTGGGACTGCTGATCCTCGCGAGCTGGCCCAGCAGCAGCCTGTACGTGATCGGGACCTTCTTCTCCCTCGCCCTGCTCTTCGACGGGCTCGCACTGATCGCGCTGGGCGTGGGGGCGAGACGCGTCCTGCGCCTGGTCGGCCAGGAGGGCGGCGGGGATTCGGGAGCGGACGGGGAGGGCCCCGCAGGGGATCAGGATCAGTCGCACAACTGACGCTGTCATACGCCACCGGTCGGAAAGCGGCAGAATCCCGCCGAGTTGTGGTCAGCGGTCCGGACCGCACCGCCCGTTCCCCACTCTGGACGAGTGGAGACGATCGAGTGCGAAGGACGGGGCCGGGAGATGGAAGTCAGCGGGGGCGTCCCGCCGGTCGAGGCGGGTGAGCCGGAGGCCCCGGCCGGTCCGCTCGCGTACGAAGGCGTGTGGCGGTTCACCGTGCCCGCCGTTGAAGAATCCGTTCCGCAGGCCCGCCGTGCGGTCCGCGACCTGCTCGGCCGCCAGGGCGTGCCGGCCGACCGGGACCTGGTGTACTCCCTGCTGCTGATCGTCTCCGAACTGGTGACGAACTCGGTGCGGCACGCGGCCCTGCTGTCCCCGGAGGTGGCCGTCGAGGTCGCGATCGGCAGGGAGTGGGTGCGGGTGGCCGTCGAGGACAACCACCCCTACCGGCCCAAGGCGCTGGAGGCCGACTTCGGGCAGACCGGCGGCCGCGGCCTGCTGCTCGTCCGCGAGACCACCCGGGAGGCCGGCGGGGTCTGCGACGTCGAGCACACCGCGGCGGGCGGCAAGGTCATCTGGGCGGCCCTGCCGCTCGCCGTGCCGCCCGCCCGGGCGCCGCACTGAGCGGCGGGCCTACCAGCCGGCCGCGTCGCCCGTCAGCTCGCGGATCGCCGGCCGGGCCGCGTCGAGCACCGTCATGAACCACGCCGAGAACGGCACCTCGGCGTGGCGCTTCGCCAGCTCCTCGGGGGTCACGAACGCCGTGTCGGCGACCTCCTCCGGATCGGGCCGCAGCGCCGCCTGCGCGAGTCCCACGAACAGGTGGTTGTACTCCTGCTCCACCAGACCCGAATCGGGGTCCGGGTGGTTGTAGCGGACCGTGCCCGCCTCGGCCATCAGCGACGGCGACAGGCCCAGCTCCTCGTGCGTCCGCCGGGCGGCGGCCGCGAACGGGGACTCCCCGGGATAGGGGTGCCCGCAGCACGTGTTCGACCAGACGCCGGGCGAGTGGTACTTGCCCAGCGCCCGCTGCTGGAGCAGGAGCCGGCCCTGCTCGTCGAAGAGGAACACGGAGAACGCCCGGTGCAGCAGACCGGGCGCCTGGTGGGCGGACAGCTTCTCCGCCGTGCCGATGGTGTTGCCGGACTCGTCGACCAGTTCGAGCATGATCGGTTCTTGAGTGCCGGTGCCGTGGGGCGCGCTGTTCGCGGCGGTGGCTGGTGTGGTCGGCATACCCATCCTTCGCTTCGGACTCAGGCCCCCAGTCTGCCCCACGCGCGACACTCGTCCGCACTTCGCCGATTCGCGCATGTCTGCCCCGGCTGCGTGGTAAGCGGCCGGGGGCGGCGCGCGGAAACCCCGCCCCCGCGCGCCGCCCCCGGCCCGCCGGCTACACGCCGAACGGCGCCGCGTAGGCGATCGTGCCCCGCGGCAGCGGCGCCCCCGCGTCGAGGACCAGCGCCATCATCGCCTCGTCCGGCACCTCGAACGGCGCCCGGATCCCGAACCGCGAGGCCGGGGCGAACCCGAACCGCGGGTAGTACTCCGGGTGCCCCAGCACCAGCACGAGGGACTCACCGCGCTCCTTCGCCGCCGCGAGCAGCGCCCGGACGACCGCGCTGCCGGCCCCCGAGCGCTGGAGCGCCGGGTCGACGGCCACCGGTGCGAGGGCGAGGGCCGGCGCGCCGCCGACCTCGCAGCGGGTCAGCAGGGCGTGCGCCGCGACCGACCCGTCCGGGCCCTCCGCCACGTACGACAGCCCCGGCAGCCACGCCGGGTCCGTGCGCAGCGCGTCGACGAGGTCCGCCTCCAGCGGGGTGTCGAAGGCCGCCAGGTTGACGGCCCGGACGGCCGCCGCGTCCCCGGGGGCCTCCGGCCGGGTCGCCCAGGCCGCCGCCCCGCCGGCGTCCGCCGGGCGCAGGACGTAGCCGGTGTAGCCGTACTCGCGCCCGTGCCGGGAGCGTACGGCGATCTCCTCGCGGGCCTCGGCCAGCGCCGCCGCGGCCGCCGCCCCGGGGGCGTCCCCCGCCCGGGCGCGGGCCTCGGCCCCGGCGATCCGCTCGGCGAGCGGCCCGTAGTACGCGGCCCAGTCGGAGTCGGGCAGCAGGTGCACCCCGAGGACCCGGTAGCCGCCCGCCTGCGCCGCCGCGAGGTTGCGGGCGGTGTGGCGCAGGGGGGAGCGCGGGTCCCAGAAGGCGCGGGCCCCGGCGGAGGGCTCCTGCGCGGTCCACTCGCACTCGGTGAGCACCAGGGTGGCGCCGGGCGCGAGCAGCGGCTTCCACCGCGCGAGCGCGGCGTCGAAGCCCAGGATGTACGCCGAGCCCTCCGCCCACACCAGGTCGAAGGACCCGGCGGGGAAGGGGAGCGCGGCCATGTCCGCCTCGACGGGGCGGATCCGGTCGGCGAGCCCGCGCTCCGCCGCGGCGGAGCGGAGCTCGTCGAGGAAGGGGCGGTGCAGGTCGACGGCGGTCACCTCGGCGCCCGGGCCGGCCTCCTGCGCGAGGAGGAGGGCGCTGCGGCCGGGGCCGCAGCCGAGATCCAGGATCCGCGGCCGCTCGGGCAGGGGCCCGCACAGCGACAGCAGGTGCCGGGTGGTGGCGTCGGAGCCGGGGGCCTGCCGGGGCAGGCCCGCGTGGAGGGCGAAGAACGCCTCCACGAGCTCGGCGTGGGTGCAGTGGTCGGAAAGAGAACCGGAATGGTCGGTCAACGTGAACCCTCGAAGGGGAGGGGGCACCCGCCGACGGGCCGGATCGGTGGGATCAGGCCCGGCCGGGCACCCGCAGGGAAAGGGGGCGGAACCGGAGCTCGCTGCGCACGGCAGCGACCGCTGCGACGGCCATCAACCCACCTCCCGGACACCCCGGACCCGTACGCCGGCCGCTCGGCCGATCCGTACCGGTCTACGCCCGCCCGCGAAGGACGGCCGCTCCTCGTCGCGGTCCGCCCGGTGCGGGACCGCCTCCTGCCGCTCCGCCGGCCGGAGCCGGCGTGAGCCGCCCCACTTTAACATCCGGGGGTTTGTCGCGCCTCGGCGCGATCACCGATGATGATCGCGCCGAGGCGCCCGGACACCGGGGCCGCCGGCACCCGGGGTGCCAAACGGGTGGTGAGCCCGCCCTTCCCGGCATCCGATAGCCTCTGCCGACGTGCTGCCGCGCCCCCGTGCGGCGTCTGCCGCCGTGATCGCCGCAAGGAGTGAGTTCGTCTGTCGACCGTCATCCTCACCGGTCTGCCGGTCCCCGGATCACCGCTCGCGGAAGAGCTGCGCTCCCTCGGCTTCGACGTGCGCACCGCGGCCGCCCCGTCGGACGCGGCCGCGGTCCTCGCCGCCGTGCCCGCCGACCAGCGGGTGGCCGTCGTGGACAGCGCCTTCGTCGGGCACGTCCACGCGCTGCGCCTCGCGCTGACCGACCCGCGCTTCGACGCCTGCGCCACGACCGGCGCCCTCGCCGTGCAGCCGGCCGCGCGCGCGGCCCTCGACAAGGCCGCCGCGCTGCCCGAAACGGAAGCCGGCGACGGCCCCTGGGCCGACCGGCTCGCCGCCGCCGTCGAGGCCGCCGGGACACCGGTCCAGCGGCCCGAGCTGGGCAGCCTCGTCGCCGCCGTCCCCGCGACCGCGGCGGAGCGGCAGGCCGCCGAGGCCGCCGTCGCGGCCGTCGACGAGGAGGCGGTGCGCCTGCGCTCCGCCGTGAAGTCCCGCGACGGGTTCTTCACCACCTTCTTCATCAGCCCCTACTCGCGCTACATCGCCCGCTGGTGCGCCCGCCGCGGCCTGACCCCGAACCAGGTCACCACCGCCTCGCTGGCCACCGCGCTCGTCGCCGCCGGCTGCGCCGCCACCGGCGAGCGCTGGGGGTACGTCACCGCGGGCGTGCTGCTGCTCGTCTCGTTCGTCCTGGACTGCACCGACGGGCAGCTGGCCCGCTACTCGCTCCAGTACTCGACGATGGGCGCCTGGCTCGACGCCACCTTCGACCGGGCGAAGGAGTACTCCTTCTACGCGGGCCTCGCACTCGGCGCCGCCCGCGGCGGCGACGACGTGTGGGGCCTCGCGCTCGGCGCGATGATCCTCATGACCTGCCGGCACGTCGTGGACTTCTCCTTCAACGAGGCCAACCACGACGCGACGGCGAACACCAGCCCCACCGCGGCCCTCTCCGACCGGCTCGACAGCGTCGGCTGGACCGTCTGGCTCCGCCGGATGATCATCCTTCCGATCGGCGAGCGCTGGGCGATGATCGCCGTCCTGACGGCCCTCACCACCCCCCGCATCGTCTTCTACGCCCTGCTCGCCGGCTGTGCGTTCGGCGCGCTCTACACCACGGCCGGCCGCGTGCTGCGCTCGCTGACCCGCAAGGCTCGGCGCACCGACCGCGCCGCCCGCGCCCTGGCCGACCTGGCCGACACCGGCCCCGTCGCCGAGCTCACGGCCCGCGTCGCGGGCCGCGTCCTCGGCCGTACGGCGCCCGCCGCCGGGCTCGCCGCCGCCGTGGCCGGCTCGGCCGGCCTGCTGTGGACGGCCTGGGCGCAGCCCTTCGGCGCCTGGCAGACCGCGGCGGCCGCCGCCGGCTACGCGGTGCTCGCCGGAGTCGCCGTCGCCCGTCCCCTGGCGGGGGCGCTCGACTGGCTGATCCCGCCCGTCTTCCGGGCCGCCGAGTACACCACCGTGCTGATCCTGGCCGCCAAGGCGGACGTCCCCGGAGCCCTTCCGGCGGCATTCGGACTGGTCGCGGCGGTCGCCTACCATCACTACGACACGGTCTACCGCATCCGCGGCAACGCGGGCGCGCCCCCGCACTGGCTAGTGCGGACGATCGGCGGCCACGACGGCCGGGTGCTGCTGACCGCGGTCCTGGCCGCCGTCCTGGCGACGCGCGCCGCGGACTTCCGCTTCGCGCTCACCGCCCTGGCCGTCGCCGTGGCAACCGTGGTGCTCGCCGAGAGCATCCGCTTCTGGGTTTCCTCCGGGGCACCCGCCGTACACGACGAAGGAGAACCAGCATGATCGGCCTTGTCCTCGCTGCCGGTGCCGGACGCCGCCTGCGTCCCTACACCGACACCCTGCCCAAGGCCCTCGTGCCCGTCGGCCCCGAAGGCGACGAGGAGAGCCTGACCGTCCTCGACCTGACCCTCGGCAACTTCGCCGCCGTGGGCCTCACCGAGGTCGCGATCGTCGTCGGCTACCGCAAGGAGGCCGTCTACGAGCGCCGCGAGGCCCTGGAGGCGAAGTACGGGCTGAAGATCACGCTGATCGACAACGACAAGGCAGAGGAGTGGAACAACGCCTACTCCCTGTGGTGTGCGCGCGAGGTCCTCGGCCGCGGTGTGATCCTCGCCAACGGCGACACCGTCCACCCGGTCTCCGTCGAGGAGACCCTCCTCGCCGCCCGCGGCAACGGCAAGAAGATCATCCTCGCCCTCGACACGGTCAAGAACCTGGCCGACGAGGAGATGAAGGTCGTCACCGCCGACGGCGCCGGCGTGCAGAAGATCACCAAGCTGATGGACCCGGCCGACGCCACCGGCGAGTACATCGGCGTCACCCTCATCGAGCCGGAGGCCGCCGAGGCCCTCGCCGAGGCCCTGAAGACCACCTTCGAGCGCGACCCGGACCTCTACTACGAGGACGGCTACCAGCAGCTCGTCAACGACGGCTTCGTCATCGACGTGGCCCCCATCGGCGACGTCAGGTGGGTCGAGATCGACAACCACGACGACCTCGCCAAGGGCCGGACGATCGCATGCCAGTACTGACGAGGCTCATCCCCTCCCCGGTCGTCGTCGACATCAGCCGGGGCGCCATGGACGACCTGGCCGGCCTCCTGGCCGACCAGCGGATCTCCTCGTCCGGCAAGCTGGCGATCGCCGTCAGCGGCGGCTCCGGCCAGGTGCTCCGCGCCAAGCTGGAGCCGGTGCTGCCGCACGCCGACTGGTACGCCGTCGTCGACGGCACCATCGACTCGGCCGTCAAGCTCGCCGACGACATAAAGGGCCGCCGCTACGACGCCGTCGTGGGCCTGGGCGGCGGCAAGATCATCGACGTGGCGAAGTACGCCGCGGCGCGGGTCGGCCTGCCCATGGTGGCCGTCGCCACCAACCTCTCCCACGACGGCATCTGCTCGCCCGTCGCGACCCTCGACAACGACAACGGCCGCGGCTCCTACGGCGTGCCCACCCCGATCGCGATGGTCATCGACCTCGACGTGATCAAGCAGGCGCCCGTCCGGTTCGTCCGCGCCGGCATCGGCGACGCCCTCTCCAACATCTCCGCCATCGCCGACTGGGAGCTGTCGCACGAGGTCAACGGCGAGGCCGTCGACGGCCTCGCCGCCGCGATGGCCCGCACCGCCGGCGAGGCCGTGCTGCGCCACCCGGGCGGCTGCGGCGACGACGAGTTCCTCACCGTCCTCGCCGAGTCCCTCGTCCTGACCGGCATCGCCATGTCGATCAGCGGGGACACCCGCCCCGCCTCCGGCGCCTGCCACGAGATCAGCCACGCCTTCGACCTGCTCCACCCCGGGCGCTCCGCGCTCCACGGCGAGCAGGTCGGCCTCGGCGCCGCCTTCGCGATGCACCTGCGGGGCGCCGTCGAGCAGTCCGGGCTCTTCGCCGAGGTGCTGCGCCGCCACGGCCTGCCGGTGCTCCCCGAGGAGATCGGCTTCAGCGTGGAGGAGTTCGTCGCCGCGGTCGAGTACGCACCCCAGACCCGCCCCGGGCGCTTCACGATCCTGGAGCACCGCAATCTGTCCGCCGCCGATATCAGGGACGCTTACGCCGACTATGCCAAGACCATCCGTAGCTGAGCTCCGGCCCGTCGTTCACCCGGAGGGCGTGAAGGACCGGCGCAGCGGCGAGCACTGGGGCGGCCGCCTGTACATGCGCGAAGTCTCCCTGCGCATCACCCGCCTCCTGGTCACCACCAAGGTCACGCCGAACCAGCTGACCTACGTGATGACCCTGGCGGGCGTCCTCGCGCTGCCCGCGCTGCTCGTGCCGGGCATCTGGGGCGCCGTCCTCGGCGTGGTCGCCGTCCAGCTGTACCTGCTGCTGGACTGCGTCGACGGCGAGGTCGCCCGCTGGAAGAAGCAGTACTCCCTCTCCGGGGTCTACCTGGACCGGGTCGGCGCCTACCTGTGCGACGCGGCCGTCCTGGTCGGCCTCGGCCTGCGCGCCGCCGACCTGTGGGGCGGCGGCCGGATCGACTGGCTGTGGGCCTTCCTCGGCACCCTCGCCGCGCTCGGAGCCGTCCTGATCAAGGCGGAGACCGACCTGGTCGGCGTCGCCCGGCACCAGGGCGGGCTGCCCCCGGTCAAGGAGGCCGCCGCCGAGCCCCGCTCCTCCGGCATGGCACTGGCCCGCCGCGCCGCGGCGGCGCTCAAGTTCCACCGCCTGATCCTCGGCATAGAGGCCTCGCTGCTGATCCTCGTGCTGGCCGTCTTGGACCACGTCAACGGCGACCTGTACTTCACCCGCCTCGGCGTGGCCGTCCTGGCCGGCATCGCACTGCTGCAGACGGTGCTCCACCTGGTGTCCGTCCTCGCCTCCAGCAGGCTGCGGTGAGCGCCCCGCTGCGCGTCGGCGCGGTCGTCATCACCATGGGCAACCGCCCCGACGAGCTGAAGGCGCTCCTCGACTCCGTCGCCCGCCAGGAGGGCGACCGGGTCGAGACCGTCGTCGTCGGCCAGGGCTTCGACCCCGCCGCGTTCGCCGACCCCGCGGCCGGCGTGCGCACCGTCGCCCTGCCCGAGAACCTCGGCATCCCCGGCGGCCGCAACGTCGGCATCGAGGCCTTCGGCCCCGGCGGCAGCGACGTCGACATCCTGCTCTTCCTCGACGACGACGGGCTGCTGGAGCGCACCGACACCGCCGAGCTGTGCCGCCGCGCCTTCGCGGAGGACCCCCGGCTCGGCATTGTGAGTTTCCGCATCGCCGATCCGGAGACCGGCACCACGCAGCGGCGGCACGTCCCCCGGCTGCGGGCCTCGGACCCGATGCGGTCCTCCCGGGTCACGACGTTCCTCGGCGGCGCCAACGCCGTGCGGACCGCGGTCTTCGGGCAGGTCGGCGCCCTCCCGGCGGAGTTCTTCTACGCCCACGAGGAGACCGACCTGGCCTGGCGGGCCCTCGACGCAGGGTGGATGATCGACTACCGGGCGGACATGGTGCTGCTGCACCCGGCGACCGCCCCCTCCCGGCACGCGGTCTACCACCGTATGGTGGCCCGTAACAGGGTGTGGCTCGCCCGCCGCAACCTGCCCCTCCCGCTGGTCCCGGTCTACGTGGGCGTCTGGCTGCTGCTGACGCTCCTGCGCAGGCCCTCCGGGCCGGCGCTCAAGGCGTGGTTCGGCGGCTTCAAGGAGGGCTGGACCACCCCCTGCGGTCCCCGGCGCCCGATGAGGTGGCGTACGGTCTGGCGGCTGACCCGGCTGGGTCGACCGCCTGTCATCTGACACGCTGGCGTTTGAGAACATGGCGCGACCAGGGGCAGAGCGCCTCTCGTCCGTGGTCCGCCTCTGCCGCATCTTGAAGACGGAAAGTTTCAACTTGTGAGTGACACAACCCAGGATGGCGCCCTCGCCACGAGCAAGCCGCCGTCCGAAGACGCGGGGCTGACCCCCGCTGAGCTCGCCAGGAAGTACGGCCTGTCCGTCAGCGGTGCCCGGCCCAGCCTGCCCGGCTACGTGCGGCAGCTCTGGGAGCGGCGCCACTTCATCATGGCGTTCTCCCGGGCCAAGCTGGTCGCCCAGTACAGCCAGGCCAAGCTCGGCCAGCTGTGGCAGGTGGCGACCCCGCTGCTCAACGCGCTCGTGTACTACCTGATCTTCGGGCTCATCCTGAACGCGGGCCGCGGCATGGAGAAGGGCGTCTACATCCCCTTCCTCGTCATCGGCATCTTCGTCTTCACCTTCACGCAGAGCTCGCTGATGGCGGGCGTGCGGGCCATCCCGTCCAACCTGGGCCTGGTCCGCGCCCTGCACTTCCCGCGCGCCTCCCTGCCGATCTCCTTCTCGATGCAGCAGCTCCAGCAGCTGATGTACTCGATGATCGTCGTGCTGGTCGTCGCGGTCGTCTTCGGCAGCTACCCCTCGCTGTCGTGGCTGCTGGTGATCCCCGCCCTGGTGCTCCAGTTCGTCTTCAACACCGGCCTCGCGCTGATCTTCGCGCGCATGGGCGCCAAGACCCCGGACCTCGCCCAGCTGATGCCGTTCCTGACGCGCACCTGGATGTACGCCTCCGGCGTCATGTTCTCGATCAACGAGATGCTCAAGGACCGCCCCGCGTGGATCGCGGACGTCCTCCAGTGGAACCCCGCGGCCATCTACATGGACCTGATCCGCTTCGCGCTGATCGACGGCTACGGCAGCGAGAACCTCCCGCCGCACGTCTGGGCCTTCGCCGTCGGCTGGGCCGTGGTCATCGGCCTCGGCGGCTTCGTGTACTTCTGGAAGGCTGAGGAGCGTTACGGCCGTGGCTGAGAACAACAGGGGCAACGTCCCCACCGTCATCGCCGACGACGTGCACATCGTCTACCGCGTCAACACCGGCAGCTCCGGCCGCGGCAGCGCCACCGCGGCGCTCAGCAAGATACTCCGCCGGGGCAAGGGAGACGCGCCCGGCGTCCGCCGGGTCCACGCCGTGCGCGGGGTGTCCTTCACCGCCTACCGCGGCGAGGCCATCGGCCTCATCGGCTCCAACGGCTCCGGCAAGTCGACGCTGCTGCGCGCCATCGCGGGCCTGCTGCCCTGCGAGTCCGGCAAGGTCTACACCGACGGCCAGCCGTCGCTGCTGGGCGTCAACGCGGCCCTGATGAACGACCTCACGGGCGAGCGGAACGTCGTCCTCGGCGGCCTGGCCATGGGCATGAGCCGCGAGCAGATCCACGAGCGGTACCAGGACATCGTCGATTTCTCCGGAATCAACGACAAGGGCGACTTCATCTCCCTGCCGATGCGCACGTACTCCTCCGGCATGGCCGCACGCCTGCGCTTTTCCATCGCGGCGGCCAAGGACCACGACGTGCTGATGATCGACGAGGCGCTCGCCACCGGCGACCGCAAGTTCCAGGTGCGCTCCGAGGAGCGGATCCGCGAGCTGCGCCAGCAGGCCGGAACCGTCTTCCTGGTGAGCCACAACAACAAGTCGATCCGCGACACCTGCAGCCGCGTCCTGTGGCTGGAGAAGGGCGAACTCCTGATGGACGGGCCCACCGACGAGGTGGTCTCGGCATACGAGAAGGCATCCGGTCACTGAACGTGACGGCATGGGGCCCCCGCCGCGCCGAGCAGCGGGGGTCCTCGCATGTCACCGCCCGGCGCGGGACATTTCACGCCCGACATTCGGTGGCGCAGTGAATACCCCAGAGCGTTCCGCGGCGTTGTACAGCGTAAGCTGGGGCGGTCCTGAATCGCGGCAAGAGGGGACGATTCCCCGCAGGTGAACGGCCTGGGGCACCCCGGGGAAAGTCCGGCGGCGTGTCCGAAATAGGATGCATTGGGTCGGCAGTGTAGAACGGGAGATATGACGGCAATGGCTACGGGAATTCTCCGGCCCCCAGGCATTACGGCCGTCCCCGCCGCGGGCGGCGGGCGGTGACCCCGGCGCACGGCATCCGTCCCCGACCGGCCCCGGCCCCCGACGCCCACACGAGCGCCACCCTCGACAAGGCCCGGACGGAGAACTTCCCCGTGGCCCCCGCGTTCCTCCCGCGCGCCTGGCGCGACGGCCTGACCGCCGTCTACGGCTACGCCCGCCTCGTCGACGACATCGGCGACGGCGACCTCGCCCCCGGCGGCCGCGACGCCGCCCTCCTCGGCCTCGACCCCGCCGCCGCGGACGACCGGCCCGCCCTGCTCGACGCCCTCGAAGCCGATCTGGGGCGCGTCTTCGCCGCCGGGGCCCCGCCCCGCCACCCGCTCCTCGCGGCCCTGCGGCCCGTCGTCCGCGACCACGGCCTCACCCCCGAGCCGTTCCTCGCCCTCATCGAGGCCAACCGCCAGGACCAGCACACCACCCGCTACGCGACGTACGGCGACCTCCTCGCCTACTGCGAGCTGTCCGCGAACCCCGTCGGCCGCCTCGTCCTCTCCCTCACCGGCACCGCCACCCCCGAGCGGATCCGCCGCTCCGACGCGATCTGCACCGCCCTCCAGATCGTCGAACACCTCCAGGACGTCGCCGAGGACCTCGGCCGCGACCGCATCTACCTCCCGGCCGAGGACATGCGCCGCTTCCGCGTCACCGAGGCCGACCTCGCCGCCCCGGCCGCCAGTGCCTCCGTCCGCTCCCTCATCGCCCACGAGGCCGCCCGCGCCCGCGACCTCCTCGACGAGGGCACCCCGCTCGTCGGCAGCGTCCGCGGACGCCTGCGCCTGCTCCTCGCCGGCTTCACCGGCGGCGGCCGCGCCGCCCTGCGCGCCGTCGCCGACGCCGGGTTCGACGTCCTGCCCGGCCCGCCCAAGCCCACCAGGAGCGGCCTGCTCCGCGAGGTGGCCGCCGTCCTGCGCAACGCGCCGAGAAAGGGGTGAGCCCGACCGTGCAGGGTTCCGCACACACCACCGAGCCGTCCGCGCAGGTCCAGGCTGCCTACAGCTACTGCGAGGCCGTCACCGGCACGCAGGCGCGCAACTTCGCCTACGGCATCAGGCTGCTGCCCGCCGACAAGCGGCAGGCCATGTCCGCGCTCTACGCCTTCTCCCGGCGCGTCGACGACATCGGCGACGGCACCCTGCCGCCCGACGCCAAGTACGCCCGCCTGGAGGAGACCCGCGCCCTGCTCGGCCGGGTCCGCTCCGGCGCCGTCGACGAGGACGACACCGACCCCGTCGCGGTCGCCCTCGCCCACGCCGCCCGCCGCTTCCCCATCCCCCTCGGCGGACTCGACGAGCTCATCGACGGCGTCCTCATGGACGTCCGCGGCGAGACCTACGCCACCTGGGACGACCTGAAGGCCTACTGCCGCTGCGTCGCCGGAGCCATCGGCCGGCTCTCCCTCGGCGTCTTCGGCACCACCGCCGGCGCCGGACCGCGCGCCGAGCACGCCTCCGCGTACGCCGACACCCTCGGCCTCGCCCTCCAGCTCACCAACATCCTGCGCGACGTCCGCGAGGACGCCGGCAACGGCCGCACCTACCTCCCCGCCGAAGACCTCGCCAAGTTCGGCTGCGACCCGGCCGGCTTCCGCACCGGCCGGCTCCCCTCCTCCGCCGACTTCGCCGGACTCGTCCACCACGAAGTCCGCCGCGCCCGCGCCCTGTTCGCCGAGGGCTACCGGCTGCTGCCGCTCCTCGACCGCCGCAGCGGGGCCTGCGTCGCCGCGATGGCCGGCATCTACCGCCGCCTGCTGGACCGCATCGAACGCGAACCGGACGCCGTCCTGCGCGGCCGCGTCTCGCTGCCCACCCACGAGAAGGCGTACGTCGCCGTGCGCGGCCTGTCCGGCCTCGACGCGCGGACCATCGCCCGCCAGAGCACGCGGAGGCGCACGCGATGACCCCCACGACCGGTTCCCCGGACCCCGCCCGCGCCGCCGGCGCGCGCGCCGTCGTCGTCGGCGGCGGCCTCGCCGGCACCACCGCCGCCCTCGAACTCGCCGACGCCGGCCTCCAGGTGACCCTCCTGGAGGGCCGCCCCCGCCTCGGCGGCCTCGCGTTCTCCTTCAAGCGCGGCGACCTCACCGTCGACAACGGCCAGCACGTCTACCTCCGCTGCTGCACCGCCTACCGGTGGTTCCTCGACCGGGTCGGCGGCGCCGCCCTCGCCCCGCTCCAGGACCGGCTCGACGTCCCCGTCCTCGACGTCGCCCACCCCCGCGGCCCCCGCCTCGGCCGGCTGCGCCGCAACGCCCTGCCCGTCCCCCTGCACCTGGCCGCCTCACTCGCCCGCTACCCCCACCTCACGCCCGCCGAACGCGCCGGAGTCGGCCGCGCCGCCCTCGCCCTGGGCCGCCTCGACCCCGCCGACCCGGCCCTCGACGGCGTCGACTTCGCGACCTGGCTGGGCCGCCACGGGCAGAGCCCGCGCACCGTCGAGGCCCTGTGGGACCTCATCGGCGTCGCCACCCTCAACGCCACCGCCGACCGCTCCTCCCTGGGCCTGGCCGCCATGGTCTTCAAGACCGGCCTGCTCTCCGGCAGCGGCGCCGCAGACATCGGCTGGGCCCGCGTCCCCCTCGGCCACCTGCACGACACCCTCGCCCGCGCCGCCCTCGACGCCGCCGGCGTGCGCACCGAACTGCGCACCCGCGCCGCCTCGCTCACCCGCACCGCGGACGGCGCCTGGCAGGTCGCCACCGAGGGCGGCACCCTCGACGCGGACACCGTCGTCCTCGCCGTCCCCCAGCGCGAGGCCCACGCCCTCCTCCCGCCCGGCGCCCTCGCCGACCCCGACCGGCTCCTCGACATCGGCACCGCGCCGATCCTCAACGTCCACGTCGTCTACGACCGCAAGGTGCTCCGGCAGCCCTTCTTCGCCGCCCTCGGCACCCCCGTCCAGTGGGTGTTCGACCGCACCGACTCCTCCGGACTGCCCGACGGCGGCCAGTACCTCGCCGTCTCCCAGTCCGCCGCCCAGGACGACATCGACGAACCGGCGTCCGTCCTGCGCGCCAAGTACCTCCCCGAACTGGAGCGCCTCCTGCCCGCCGCGCGCGGCGCGAAGGTACGGGACTTCTTCGTGACCCGGGAGCGGACCGCCACGTTCGCCCCCGCCCCCGGCGTCGGCCGGCTGCGCCCCGGCGCGCAGACCGACACGCCGGGCCTCTATCTCGCCGGTGCGTGGACCGCCACCGGCTGGCCCGCGACCATGGAGAGTGCCGTCCGGAGCGGATGGGACGCGGCGCACGCCGCGCTCACCGCGCTCGGCCGCCACCGCGCCCACCCCCTGACGGAGGCGGCATGACGATCATCAGCACGAACGGCAGCGCAGCACGCACAGGAAACAGAGGAGAGCCAGTGAACCCGGGGAACCCGGCTGTCGAGAACACGGATGCCGGCAAGGGAGCGGCGCAGGCAGCCGCGGCGGACACGCTCGCCCTCCTGGAGCGCGGGCGCACGCTGTCCACCCCCGTGCTCCGCGCCGCGGTCGACCGGCTCGCCGCGCCCATGGACACCGTCGCCGCCTACCACTTCGGCTGGATCGACGCCCACGGCAACCCGGCGGACGGCGACGGCGGCAAGGCCGTCCGCCCCGCCCTCGCCCTGCTGTCCGCCGAGGCCGCCGGCGCCCCCGCCGAGGTCGGCATCCCCGGCGCCGTCGCCGTCGAACTCGTCCACAACTTCTCGCTGCTGCACGACGACCTGATGGACGGCGACGAGCAGCGCCGCCACCGCGACACCGTCTGGAAGGTCCACGGCCCCGCCCAGGCCATCCTCGTCGGCGACGCCCTGTTCGCCCTCGCCAACGAGATCCTGCTGGAACTCGGCACCGTCGAGGCCGGCCGCGCCACCCGCCGCCTGACCACCGCCACCCGCAAGCTGATCGACGGGCAGGCGCAGGACATCTCCTACGAGCACCGCGAGCGCGTCAGCGTCGAGGAGTGCCTGGAGATGGAGGGCAACAAGACCGGCGCCCTCCTCGCCTGCGCCGTCTCCATCGGTGCCGTCCTCGGCGGCGCCGACGACCGCACCGCCGACAAGCTGGAGGAGTACGGCTACCACCTCGGCCTCGCCTTCCAGGCCGTCGACGACCTCCTCGGCATCTGGGGCGACCCCGAGTCCACCGGCAAGCAGACCTGGAGCGACCTGCGCCAGCGCAAGAAGTCCCTCCCGGTCGTCGCCGCGCTCGCCGCTGGCGGCCCCGCCGCCGAGGAACTCGGCGAACTCCTCGCCGCCGACGCCAAGAGCAACGACTTCGAGAACTTCTCCGAGGCGGAGTTCGCCGCCCGCGCCGCCCTCATCGAAGCGGCCGGCGGCCGCGCCTGGACCGCGGAGGAGGCGCGCCGCCAGCACGCCGTCGCCATCCGGGCCCTCGACGGCGTCGACATGCCCCAGCGGGTCCGCGACCAGCTGATCGCCCTGGCCGACTTCGTCGTCGTACGCAAGAAGTGACCCCCGCCCTCGTCACCCGGGTACGGATATGACGCGCGAGTCGCCGGCCGGCGCCCCCGCCTGAGCGGCGCCGGCCGACGGCAGACCCCAGCACAGCAGAAGCCACTGCACGTAAGGGGAAGCCATGACAGCGACGACCGACGGCACCGGCTCCCGGGACGCCGATCCGGATGACACCACCACGGCCCCGCCGCCCGCCGGCGCGGCCCGTACCGGCCTGTGCGCCGGCCCCCGCACGGCCGGCGCCGACGGGGCCGGCCGCACCGACCCCGCACGCCCCGCCGCCGCGCCCATCCCGCACCCCGCCGGCCCGCCCGGCGTCCACGAGGCCGCCGCGCGGGCCGTGCGCCACCTCCTCGACCGGCAGGACCCGGCCGGCTGGTGGAAGGGCGACCTGGAGACCAACGTCACCATGGACGCCGAGGACCTCCTGCTGCGCCAGTTCCTCGGCATCCGCGACGAGGCCACCACCGCGGCCGCCGCCCGCCACATCCGCGCCGGCCAGCGCGCCGACGGCACCTGGGCCACCTTCCACGACGGACCGCCCGACCTGTCCGCCACCGTCGAGGCCTACGTCGCGCTGCGCCTGGCCGGCGACGCCCCCGACGCCCCGCACATGGCCCGCGCCTCCGCCTGGATCCGCGCCCACGGCGGGCTCGCCGCCGCCCGCGTCTTCACCCGCATCTGGCTCGCCCTCTTCGGCTGGTGGAGCTGGGACCACCTGCCCGAACTCCCGCCCGAACTGGTCTTCCTGCCGCCCTGGGTGCCGCTGAACATCTACGACTTCGGCTGCTGGGCCCGGCAGACCATCGTCCCGCTGACCGTCGTCTCCGCGCTCCGCCCCGTCCGCCCCGGGCCCTTCGCCCTGGACGAGCTCCACACCGACGCGCGCCGGCCCGTACCGCCGCGCACGTACGCCCCCCTCGGCACCTGGGACGGCCTCTTCCAGCGCATGGACCGGGCCCTGCACCTCTACCGCCGGTTCGCGCCGCGCCCGCTGCGCAAGGCGGCCATGGACACCGCCGCCCGCTGGATCATCGAGCGGCAGGAGAACGACGGCTGCTGGGGCGGCATCCAGCCCCCGGCCGTCTACTCCCTGATCGCGCTGCACCTCCTCGGCTACGACCTCGGGCACCCGGTGATGCGGGCCGGCCTGGAGTCCCTGGACCGCTTCGCCGTATGGCGCGAGGACACCGCCCCCGGACCGGACGGCCTCCCCGCCGGCCCGGCGCCCGTCCGCATGGTCGAGGCCTGCCAGTCCCCGGTCTGGGACACCTGCCTCGCCGCCATCGCCCTCGCGGACGCCGGCCTGCCCCCCGACCACCCGGCCCTCGTCAAGGCCGCCGACTGGATGCTCGGCGAGGAGATCACCCGCACCGGCGACTGGGCCGTCCGCAGACCCGGACTCGCCCCCGGCGGCTGGGCGTTCGAGTTCCACAACGACAACTACCCCGACATCGACGACACCGCCGAAGTGGTCCTCGCCCTGCGCCGCGTCGCCCACCCCGACCCCGACCGCCTGGACGCCGCCGTCGACCGCGCCGTCACCTGGACCCTCGGCATGCAGTCCGGCGACGGCGCCTGGGCCGCCTTCGACGCCGACAACACCAGCACCCTGCCCAACCGGCTGCCCTTCTGCGACTTCGGGGAGGTCGTCGACCCGCCCTCCGCCGACGTCACCGCCCACGTCGTCGAGATGCTCGCCGCCGAAGGCCGCGCCCACGACCCCCGCACCCGCCGCGGCATCACCTGGCTCCTCGACCGGCAGGAGCCCGACGGCAGCTGGTTCGGCCGCTGGGGCACCAACTACGTCTACGGCACCGGCTCCGTCCTCCCCGCCCTCGCCGCCGCCGGGATCCCCGCCTCCCACCCCGCCGTCCGGCGCGCCGTCGCCTGGCTGGAATCCGTACAGAACGACGACGGCGGCTGGGGCGAGGACCAGCGCTCCTACCAGGACCCCGGCACCTGGGCCGGACGCGGAGCCTCCACCCCCTCCCAGACCGCCTGGGCACTGATGGCGCTCCTGGCCGCGGGGGAACGCGGCAGCAGAGCCGTCGAACGAGGCATCGCCCACCTCGTGCGCACCCAGCTCCCCGACGGCACCTGGGACGAGCCGCACTTCACCGGCACCGGCTTCCCCTGGGACTTCTCCATCAACTACCACCTCTACCGGCACGTGTTCCCGCTCACCGCCCTCGGCCGCTACCTGTACGGGGAGCCCTTCGCGCCCGGGAAGCCCTGATGTCCGCCGCCGCCCGGCCCGGCGCCCCCGCGGCCGCCCCGCTGCTCGTCGCCTGCGCCCTGCGCATCGAGCGGGCCGCCCTCGGCGGCGGACGGGGGGCGCCGCCCGGCACGACCGTCCTGCGCACCGGGATGGGGCCGCGGGCCGCCGAGCGGGCCGTCGTACGGGCGCTGGCCGCGCCGGAGCTGGCCGGGGCGGCCGTCCTCGCCACGGGGTTCTGCGCGGGGCTCGTCCCGGGCATGCACCCCGGCGACCTCGTCGTCGCCGAGGAGGCCCGCGACCCCCGCGGCGCCGTGCCCTGCACCGGCGCCGGCCGGCTCGCGGAGGCGCTGGCCCGCGCCGCCCCCGGCCGCACCGTGCACACCGGGGTCCTGACCGGCTCCGACCACGTCGTCCGAGGGCAGGAGCGGGCCCGGCTGCGCGCCGGCGGCGCCATCGGCGTCGACATGGAGTCGGCGGCCACCCTGTGGGCCGCGACCCGAACCGCCGGCCCGGGCGGCGGGATCCGCCCCGTTGCGGCCGTCCGGGTGGTCGTGGACGCCCCGGAGCACGAGCTCGTCCGCATCGGCACCCTCCGCGGTGGAATATCGGCCTTCCGTGTACTGAGTGCCCTACTGCCTGCTTTTCACGACTGGCACCGTTCTTCGCCGCTCCCCAGGAGGTGAGCCAGATGGCCATGCCGCTGCGACAGTCCATCAGGGTCGGGACCTATCTGCTCGAACAGAAGCTCCGCAAGCGCGACAAGTTCCCCCTGATCGTCGAGCTGGAGCCGCTCTACGCCTGCAACCTGGCCTGCGAGGGCTGCGGGAAGATCCAGCACCCGGCCGGGGTGCTCAAACAGCGCATGCCGGTCGCCCAGGCGGTCGGCGCCGTCCTGGAGTCCGGGGCGCCGATGGTGTCCATCGCGGGCGGCGAGCCGCTGATGCACCCGCAGATCGACGAGATCGTCCGCCAGTTGGTCGCGCGCCGCAAGTACGTCTTCCTGTGCACGAACGCCCTGCTGCTCCGCAAGAAGCTCGCCAAGTTCACCCCGTCCCCCTACTTCGCCTTCGCCGTGCACATCGACGGGCTGCGCGAGCGCCACGACGAGTCCGTGGCCAAGGAAGGCGTCTTCGACGAGGCCGTCGAGGCCATCAAGGAGGCGAAGAGGCGCGGATTCCGGGTGACGACGAACTCCACCTTCTTCAACACCGACACCCCCCAGACCGTCATCGAGGTGCTGAACTACCTCAACGACGACCTCAAGGTCGACGAAATGATGATCTCTCCCGCCTACGCCTACGAAAAGGCACCCGACCAGGAGCACTTCCTCGGTGTAGACCAGACCAGAGAACTCTTCAGGAAGGCATTCGCAGGCGGAAACCGCCGCCGCTGGCGCCTCAACCACTCTCCGCTCTTCCTGGACTTCCTGGAAGGCCGGGCCGATTTCCCCTGCACCGCCTGGGCCATTCCCAATTACTCCCTCTTCGGCTGGCAGCGCCCCTGCTACCTGATGAGCGACGGGTACGTGCCCACCTACCGGGAGCTGGTCGAGGAGACCGACTGGAGCAAGTACGGCCGCGGCAAGGACCCGCGGTGCGCGAACTGCATGGCGCACTGCGGCTACGAGCCGACCGCCGTCCTCGCCACCATGGGCTCGCTGAAGGAGTCGCTGCGCGCGGCCCGCGAGACGGTCGGCGGCAGCCGGGGCGGCCGGCCGTGACCGGGGAGGCCGGCTCCGGCTTCGACCTGCAGGCCCTGCTGGCCGAGCGGGGCGCCGAGCGGTACGAGCTGCACGCCCGCCACCTCAACCCGCAGCTCCCCCGGATGCTGCACACCATCGGCTTCGACAAGGTGTACGAGCGGGCCGAGGGCGCCCACTTCTGGGACGCCGAGGGCAACGACCACCTGGACATGCTGGCCGGGTTCGGGGTCATGGGGCTCGGCCGCCACCACCCCGTGGTGCGCCGGGCGCTGCACGACGTCCTCGACGCCGGACTCGCCGACCTGACCCGCTTCGACTGCCCGCCGCTGCCGGGCCTCCTCGCGGAGCGGCTGCTCTCGTACAGCCCGCACCTGGACCGCGTCTTCTTCGGCAACAGCGGCGCCGAGGCCGTCGAGACCGCCCTGAAGTTCGCCCGGTACGCCACCGGCCGGCCCAGGATCCTCTACTGCGACCACGCCTTCCACGGGCTGACGACCGGCGCGCTGTCCGTCAACGGGGAGCGCGGCTTCCGCGACGGCTTCGCGCCGCTGCTGCCCGACACCCGGATCCCGCTCGGCGACCTGGCCGCCCTGGAGCGGGAGCTGCGCCGCGGGGACGTGGCCGCGTTCGTCGTCGAGCCGATCCAGGGCAAGGGCGTGCACGCCGCCCCGCCCGGCTTCCTGGCCGCCGCCCAGGAGCTGCTCCACCGGCACAAGGCGCTGCTCATCGCCGACGAGGTGCAGACCGGCATCGGACGTACCGGCGACTTCTACGCGTACCAGCACGAGCCGGGCGTCGAGCCGGACCTGGTGTGCGTCGCCAAGGCGCTGTCCGGAGGGTACGTCCCCGTCGGCGCCACGCTGGGCCGGGACTGGATCTTCCGCAAGGTGTACTCGTCCATGGACCGGGTGCTCGTCCACTCGGCCAGCTTCGGCTCCAACGCGCAGGCGATGGCGGCCGGGCTCGCCGTGCTGGCCGTCATGGAGGACGAGCAGCTGGTGGCCCGCGCCCGGGCGATGGGCGAGCTGCTGCGCGGGCGGCTCGCGGCGCTCGTCGGAGGCTACGAGCTGCTGCACGAGGTGCGGGGGCGGGGGCTGATGATCGGCATCGAGTTCGGGCGGCCGTCGTCGCTGGGGCTGCGCAGCCGGTGGACGGTGCTCCAGGCCGCCCGCAAGGGGCTCTTCGCGCAGATGGTCGTGGTGCCGCTGCTGCGGAGGCACCGGATCCTGACCCAGGTGTCGGGGGACCGCCTGGAGGTGATCAAGCTGATCCCGCCGCTGGTGATCGACGAGGCGGACGTCGACCGGTTCGTCGGAGCCTTCCGCGAGGTCATGGACGAGGCGCACGACGGGGGCGGGCTGATGTGGGAGTTCGGGCGGACGCTCGTCAAGCAGGCGGCCGCGGGGGGCTGAGCGGTCCGGGGGCGCCGGCGGCCGGCCGGCGCCCCCGGACCGCGGGCGTTCAGACGAGCAGCCGGTCGCGGAGGCGGTCCAGGGCGGCGGGGGAGAGGCGCAGGCCCTCCGCCAGGTAGCGGTCGGTGCCGCCCCACTGCGCGTCGATGGTGTCGAAGGCCGCGCCCAGGTAGGCGGCGCGGGCGTCGAAGAGCGGCGCGAGCAGTTCCGCCGCCTCGGGGGAGCGGGCCTCGGGGATGCCGCTGCCGGGGCGCACCCGGTAGCGGCGGTGCGGGGCGTTCGACTCCAGGTAGTCCGCCAGGATCGCCTCCCGCTCCACCCCGAGCGCGAGGAGCGTGACGGCGACCGCCACCCCGGCCCGGTCCTTGCCGGCGGCACAGTGCATCAGCGCCGGGACGCTGTCCTCGGCCAGCGCGTGCAGCACCCGGGCGTGCTCGGCGGTGCGCTCCACGACCATCGCGCGGTAGGAGTCCGCCATCCGTGCGGCCGCCCTGCCGTCGCCGAGGATGCCGCGGAGCCGCTCGGTGTCGCCGTCGCGCACCATCGTCCAGAAGTCCTCTCCGGCGGCCGGGTCGGAGAGCGGGATGTTGAGGTTGCGCACGCCCGCGAGCGGGATGTCGGGCCCCTCCAGGGCCTGGTCGACGGCGTTGCGGAAGTCGAAGACGGTGTGCAGGCCCAGCGATTCGAGGAATTCTGCATCGGTTTCGGTGGCATGCGCCAGATGTCCGCTTCGGTAGAGTCGTCCCGACCTGACCCGGCGTCCGTCGACGGTCGGGAGGCCGCCCACGTCGCGGAAGTTGCGCACGCCGGCCAGCTGCGGCTCGGGTGTCGGTCCGGCCGGAGGGGGCGTCGGTATCTGCTGGGTCACGTGGATCCTCCGCATCATCACCGGATGTCCGAATTGAGCTGCTTGGGGCCAACGTGCCGCTGTCGGAGGGGAGATCGGGCGCAGCCCCGTGAGCCAGATCATACGGTGACCGTGCGTGCCCGAGGGGAAATCGCGAAAGCCCCGGCCGGAGGGCCTGTTGGCGCGAGCGAATGGACACAGGGTGACCGGAATTCCGCCGGAATCGCGTTCCTGTGAATCCGTCAGGTAATTCGCGGCTTGTTGCGCCCCGTCGGACTGGATTACCTTCGCGACCGATCCGGACGGACCGCCTAATCCTGCCGCCGCCCGGAAACCGCACTCGACCATTCACGCGACCGGCAGGAGCGGGGGAACCAGGTAGGCCGCCGTCGCCGGAGTCTCGGCTCCGGCAGACGGCTCGGGGTGAAGCCGTGCACGTCCCGCTCGCGGGGCCGTGCCGGCCGGACAGCTTCCGGTCCGAACCCGACAGCTCACCTCGCAGGCGCCGGAGAGGAATCCGCCATGCCGGCAAAGGGCAAGCACCGCCGTCCGAAGTCCCGCTCCATAGCCCGGGGTTTCGCCGCCGCCGGAACCGGAGGCGCCGCGCTCGCGCTCCCGCTGGTCGGCGCCGCCGGCGCCCACGCGGCCCCCGCCGCCGCCCCTGCGGTGGCCCCGCAGACCCACTCGGCCGTGCAGGCGCAGCCCGTCGCCGCCGCGCCGGCCGCCGCGCCCGCCGTGTACACCGTCGTGCCGGGGGACTGCCTCTCCACCATCGCCGCGGACCGCGGCCTCGAGGGCGGCTGGCAGCAGCTGTACGCCGACAACCGCGAGGCCGTCGGCGCCGACCCGTCCCTGATCCACCCCGGCCTCCGGCTCAGCCTCGGCGCGCCGGGCGCGGCCGCGGCGCCCGCCCCGGCCGGGAAGCCCGCCGGGAAGCCCGCCGACAAGCCCGCCGCCGCGCCGAAGAAGAAGTCGCCGGCCCCGGCGGCGGCAGCCGCCGCCGGACAGCGCACCGCCAAGGCCGCGGCCGACCGGCAGGCCGCCGCACCCGAGGCGTCCGCCCCGCAGGCCGCCGCACCCGCTGCCGCCGGCGCGTTCGTCGCCCCCGTCGGCGGCGGCGTCTCCACCGCGTACAAGATGTCCGGCGCCATGTGGTCCAGCGGCTACCACACCGGCGTCGACTTCGTCGCCGCCTCCGGCACCCAGGTCCGGGCCGTCGGCGCCGGGACCGTCGTCTCCGCCGGCTGGGGCGGCGCGTACGGCAACGAGGTCGTCATCCGGCACGCCGACGGCAAGTACTCCCAGTACGCCCACCTCTCCCAGCTGTCCGTGACCGCCGGCCAGAGCGTCACCGCCGGCCAGGGCATCGGCCTCTCCGGCTCCACCGGCAACTCCACCGGCCCGCACCTCCACTTCGAGATCCGCACCGGCCAGTCCTACGGCTCGGACATCGACCCGCTCGCCTACCTCCGCTCCAAGGGCGTCACCATCTGAACCCCGCCCCGACAGGGGCGGCGGCCGGACCCGTGCGGGGCCGGGACCCGAGGGGGGTCCCGGCCCCGCACGCCTCTATTCCGAACCGACCGGGTGGTATAGATCACGGCCCGTCAACCCCTTCCTACGGTGGCGTAGGTCACGTGGCGCGGTGAAAAATACGGTCCTGTGGCAGTGACGACGATGACAGAGACGACAGCGACCGCACGCAGGACCATCGGCTCGTACACGGCGATCGGGGACAGCTTCACCGAAGGGGTCGGCGACCCCGGGCCCGACGGGCGATTCCTCGGCTGGGCGGACCGCCTGGCCGTCCTCCTGGCCGACCAGCGGCCCGAAGGCGACTTCCGCTACGCGAACCTGGCGGTACGGGGCCGCCTGCTCGACCAGATCGTGGCCGAACAGGTTCCGCGCGCCAAGGAACTCGCCCCCGACATGGTCAGCTTCTGCGCCGGCGGGAACGACATCATCCGCCCCGGCAGCGACCCCGACGCCGTCGCCGAGCGCTTCGAGGCGGCCGTCGCCGACCTCACCGGCGCCGTCGGCCTCGTCATGATCACCACCGGGTTCGACACGCGCGGCGTGCCCGTCCTCAAGCACCTGCGCGGCAAGGTCGCCACGTACAGCGCGCACGTGCGCGCCATCGCGGACAAGTACGGCTGCCCCGTCCTCGACCTGTGGTCCCTGAAGTCGGTGCAGGACCGCCGCGCCTGGGACTTCGACCGCCTGCACCTCTCGCCCGAGGGCCACACCCGCGTCGCCCTGCGCGCCGCCCAGGTACTCGGCCTCGACGTGCCGACCGACCCCGACCAGCCGTGGCCGCCGCAGCAGCCCCTCAGCTCCGTCGACGCCACCCGCGACAACATCCAGTGGGCCCGCGAACACCTCGTCCCCTGGATCGGACGCCGCCTGCGCGGCGAGTCCTCGGGGGACAACGTGGAGGCGAAGCGGCCGGAGCTGCTGCCGCTGTAGTGCGGGCGCGCGCGGGGGCCGCGCCGCCGTGGGAGGGGGAGACCCGGACACCGGACAGCGGATGCCGTCCGGCGGCCCGGCGCGGGAAGCCTCCCCCTCGGCGGAATCCTCCGGGGCCGTCGGGCGTTGCGAGGGTGGGGGCCGTGCCGGGCACGGCCCCGCGCCCATCCGCCGCACCCCCAGGAGGCGCCTTGACCGGCTCCCGCCCCCCGCTCGCGCAGCTGCGCGCCCTGCGCCCCGAGGCCTTCGGCGCGGACCCCTCCGGCGCACGGATGCAGCGGATCCGGAACTCGCCGAACTTCCGGGACGGCGTCTTCCAGAACCCGGTCGGCGCCCGCACCCGGCCCTCCGGCTCCATGCTCGAACTCGGCAAGGTCTACTTCCGCAAGGACGAGCGCGTCCGGCGCAGCCCGGCCGCGCCCATCCCGGTGCACCCGACGACCATCGCCGACCTAGCCCGCCCGCCGGCCGGCGGACTGCGCCTGACCTGGATGGGACACTCCGGCGTCCTCGCCGAGATCGACGGCCGCCGCGTCTTCTTCGACCCGGTCTGGGGCGAACGCTGCTCCCCCTTCCCCTTCGCCGGCCCCCGCCGCCTGCACCCCGTACCGGCACCGCTGGCCGCGCTGGGCCCGGTCGACGCCGTCGTCATCTCCCACGACCACTACGACCACCTCGACCTCCCCACCGTCAAGCAGCTCGCCGGCACCGGCACCGTCTTCGCCGTCCCGCTCGGCGTCGGCGCCCACCTGGAGCACTGGGGCGTCCCCGCCGACCGGGTGCGCGAGCTGGACTGGAACGAGACCACCGAGATCGCCGGCCTCTCCTTCACGGCCACCCCGGCCCGCCACTTCTGCGGCCGCGGCCTGCGCAACCAGCAGCACACGCTGTGGGCGTCCTGGGTCGTCGCCGGAGCCGAACACCGGATCTTCCACAGCGGCGACACCGGCTACTTCGACGGCTTCCGCGCCATCGGCGCGGCCCACGGCCCCTTCGATGCCACGATGATCCAGATCGGCGCCTACTCGGACTACTGGCCCGACATCCACATGACCCCGAAGGAGGGCCTCCGCGCCCACCTCGACCTCCAGGGCGGCCGCCCCCACGGAGTCCTCCTCCCCATCCACTGGGGCAGCTTCAACCTGGCCCCGCACGCCTGGGCGGAACCGGCGGAGTGGACGGCGGACGAAGCCGAGGAGGCCGGCCAGGCGGCGGCCTTCCCCCGCCCGGGCGAGCCGTTCGAGCCTGCGGGGAAGCTGCCGTCCGACCCGTGGTGGCGCGCGATCTCCCACCCGATAGCCCGCCCCTGGCGCCGACTGCGGCCCGCTCCCGCGGACCGGGCGGAGGCCCCCGGCCGCGATCTCGACCTGGCGGGTGATCGCTGAGGCCGGCGGAAGGGTCATTTCCCCGCCTGCGACGGAGCCGGAGCCTCGTTCTCGGCCGTCACGCGGCGAGGCGGCATCTGCCGACCGGACGGCGGATGGTCAGGGCCGCCCTCCATGCGCCTCAGCAGGTCGGGCCGGTGGATGACCATGGTGCGGCGACCCGTGCTGACGATTCCGCGGTCGCGGAACTCCTTCAGCAGACGCTGGACCATCTCACGTGAAGCACCGATGGCCGCGGCGACCTCCTGCTTGCTCAAAGGTACGGAGAGCTCGACGCCTCTCTCGGACGAACGGCCCTGAGTGGCGGCCAACTCCAGGAGGAGGGAGGCGAGTCGGACTCGGACCGGCTGCGAGGTGTAGGCCAGCCGACGTCTGTCCGCGTCGCGGAGCCGGTCGGTGACGAGGCGCAGCAGGGCCAGCGATGCCCCCGGCCGGAACGCCAGGAACTGCCGGAAGCGGTCCTGGCCGACCGCGACGACGCGCACCGGGACCGGCCCCAGAGAGGCGACGGTGGCATGGGGTGGCCTGTCGTCCAACACGGACACCTCACCGACGATGTCACCCGGCCCGTGCATGGCGAGGAGGGTTTCGAAGCCGGTGCCAGTGGTGCTGGAGACCTTGACCCAGCCATCGATGATCAGCAGGACGTGCCGGGCGGCGGGGTCGTCCTGCCGCATCAGCGTGGACCCGGGCGGGTATGCCCGGGCAGTGCCGAGGGACAGCAGGGCGGTGCGGTCCTCGGCTGTGAGCCGGGCCAGGTAGCCCGTGGGGCGGCCGCCGCCCCACGGGGAGGCTTCGTCGCGGGGGCGGGGCCCGGTGCCGTCAGCCGCATCGATCTCGTCGGGTTCGCCGACGGCGTCCGTGTCCTCGGGCGGCACCATCGCCGACCGGGCCTGGGGCCGGGTCGTGCGGGCTCTGAGCCGGCGGGCGCCGGTCGTCCCGAGAGAGGACTCTTCGATGAGAGCGTCGAAGCCCCGCTCCGCCTCCTGCTCCCGCTGCGCCGAGTCAGCCATGCCGGTCCCCTCCCTCGCTCCCGTTCCGCTTGGCTTTCGCCCTCCAGCGGTGGAGCAGGCCCTCGACGGCCCGTACCGTCGGTGCGTCCAGGAGCTGGCGGATCTCCTCCTGGGTGTAGCCGTCGACGGTCAGGGCCACGGCTGCCCGCGCCCGCACATTGTCGATGCCGCCCAGTTCGTCGAGTACGGAGAGGTTGCCCACGACTTCCTCGGCGACGCTCAGGATGCCGACGGCGGGTTCGTAGAGCTCCTCCTGCCGCCGGAGCGCGCGGAGGTGACGCTCCCTCGCCGCCCGGTGCTTGCGGAACTCGTTAGGGAAGACGTATGCGCACGCGCCCATGAAGTAGGTGGTGATGCTCGCCCCGCCCGCGGCGCTCCATCCACCTTCGACGAGCGCCCGCCGGCGGAAGCGGGGCAGGGCACACGCGACAGTCATGGTCGCCAACTCCTCCCGCAGGTCGCTGTCACGGGCCAACTCCTCCAGGTCGAGCTCGTGGGGGTTGAGACCGAAGCCCCGCCGGGCGATGAGCTGGAATATGAAACCCGAGTACATCCAGCCCCGCAGCACGGAGATTCCGTAGCGAACGAGTTCCTCGATGAACCGGTCGTACCGGGGGCCTTCGAAGCCGTCCGCCGCCAGGATCCGGACGATCCTGTCGTCCTTCATCCGGCGGTCGATGGAGGCTCGCAGGCGGTGCGCGTGCTCACGATGGCGACCGTCCAGCCGGTCCAGGTCGGCCGCCGACACGGGCGCGCCGAGTTCGACCGGCCTCGGCCCGCCCGAAGGTTGTAGGTCACGCCGGGCGCGCGCGGCCGCGGACTTCCCGCCCCCGTCGTCGCCCTGCATGCTCGGTTCCCTGCCCTTCAGCTGTCGTGCGCGAGCCGACCGGTCCCCCTCCGGGTCGGTGAGTGTCGACCCCTTGTAGGTGGGCGGGCCGGGAGTGCCCCACGCACTTACCCGAGATTTTTCGCGGGACTTTCCGCAGGGGCGAGGCCCGTGGGGTGCAGTGGTCTGCGAGACGTACGAGCGGATGCCCGACGACCGACCCCACCACCTCGGGAGTACCCGTGAGCGCGCCTGCCCCCCTCCCGCCGGACCCCGGCCCGTTCCTGCCCCTTCACACCGCGTTGGTGCTCCTGGCAGCCGCCTTCATCGGGGTGGTCGTCGGCGGCCTGACCTACCTCAGCGGCGGGCCCGTCGCCGCCGCGGTCCTCGCCGGTCTGACCGCGAGCGGTGTCAGCGTTCCGGTCCTGAACAGCCTCATCCGCTGAGGCGTGACGGATGCTTTCCAACTCCCTTCACACGGGGCCGGGTCGGCTCGCGGTGCCGGGCCCGGTGGAATGCCGTTTGGTAGCGTGGCGGGTGTCGGCTGACCACCGGCTGTCATCGGGGGAAATTACAGGTCCTTTGCGTGGTGTGTGCTGCGTGTGCGGTTCTGTCGCTGGTGCTGAGCGATTCGGCGTGTGTTCCGTCGTGCTCTTCCCTGCGGATCTCCCCGTTGCCTTGTGAACGTCCCATGAACGAGGAGGAAGAAGCGTGACGAAGAACCGGGCGCCGAAGCGGGTTCCGAACGAGGGGCTCATGTGGGGGGCCGCCGGGTTCTGCGTGCTCGCCGGGCTCGTCGCTCCCCTGTTCGGGGACAGTGCCACCGCCGTCACGGTGCCCTTCGGCGGCGCGGTGAGCATCCTCGGCGGGATCGCCTGGCTCCGCGGGAACCAAGCCGCCTGATGCAGGGTCCCCGGCCGTCCGAACACCCGCGCACCGCGGATTCGGGCGGTCGTGCGAGCGGTCCACCGGGAGCGGGAAGTACCCCGGTGAACTTCCCCAACTCGTCCTCGGCGGCGTGAGGATGCGGTCTAGCGTGGGTACCCGGTGATCAACACCGGGCTCCGGATACCCCGGGGAGCCCGGCCCCACGTAGAGGACGCCGATGTCCGGACCCCGCGCTGCCCGCCACGCCCCGTCGAGACACGCCGCCGGCGGTCCCGGGCGGCAGATAAGGCCCCAGATGGTGCGCGCGGCCGTGCTGCCCACCCTCGCCGCCGGCCTCAGCGGGACCGCCGCCGTGATCTTCACCCTGCAGCTCGGCGGCGGCTCCGGGCACCGCGACCCGCGGCTGTGGCCCGTCCTCGTCGGCTGCGCCCTGCTCGTCGCCGGCGCGCTCGCCGCCGCCTTCCTCGGTGCCGAGCGCTCCGCCAAGGCCGTGCGCGACCGCTGCGAGGCGCTGCGCCGCTCCAGCGTCCGCGGCCGCCAGGAGCTGCGCACGGCCGCCGAGCGGCTGGAGCGCGGCGAGGCGCCGACCCGGACCGTCCTCGGCGGCCCCACCGGCCCGCCTCCCGGCACCGACCCCGGGCGCGTCGACGAGTTCTGGCTGCTCGCGCAGGAGCTGCGCGGCGCCCGCGAGCAGGCTCACACCGCGCTCGTACGGGTCGCCGGGCCCCCGGCGCCCTCTGACAGCGACCGGAAGGTCGAGGTGTTCACGAACCTCGCCCGCCGGCTCCAGTCCCTCGTGCACCGGGAGATCACGCTGCTCGACGGCCTGGAGGACACCGTCGAGGACCCCGACCTCCTCAAGGAGCTCTTCCACGTCGACCACCTCGCCACCCGGATCCGCCGCCACGCCGAGAACCTCGCCGTGCTCGGCGGCGCCGCCTCCCGCCGCCAGTGGACCCGGCCCATCGACCTCGGCGAGGTGCTGCGCTCCGCCGTCGCCGAGGTCGAGCAGTACACGCGCGTGAAGGTGGTGCCGCCGGCGGGCGGCACCGTCCGGGGGCACGCCGTCGCCGACGTCGTGCACCTGCTGGCCGAACTCGTCGAGAACGCGACCGTGTACTCCGCCCCCGACACCGACGTCGTACTGCGCGCGGAGCGGGTCACCGCGGGCATCGCCGTGGAGGTCGAGGACCGCGGGCTGGGAATGCCCGCCGCCGAGCTGCACCGGATGAACGCCCTCCTCGTCGACCCCGACCAGGTCAGCGTCCGGCACCTGCTCGCGGACGGGCGGATCGGCCTGTTCGTGGTGTCCGCGCTGGCCCGCCGGCACGGCATCGCCGTCGAGCTCAAGACCAACATCTACGGCGGCCTGGCCGCCGTGCTCGTCCTGCCGCAGGACCTGCTGGGGGCACAGGCCGCCGGTGCGGGGGAGGGGCAGGGAGGCTCCCGGGCCACCTCCTGGGGCACCGGGAACGGGCCCGCGACCGGGTACGCCACCGGGAACGGTGCCCCGGCCGGCACGGCCGCACCGCTGCTGGAGCCCGCACGGGTGGCCGTACCGCGGCCGGAGGCGCCCGCCGCACGCCCCGCCGCCGCCCCGGCGCAGGCGCCGACCCAGTCGCTGCCGGGCCCGTACGCCGACCCCCGCACCCCGGCGCCCGCGGTCCCCGGGCCGCGGGACCCGGCCCGACAGGCGCCGGAGCCGGCCCGCCCGGCACCGGCCCGCGCCGCCGAGCCGGCGGCTTCCGGCGCGCCCGCCCCGGCCGCGCCCGCCCCGGCCGCGCCCGCCGCGGCCCCGTGGCCCGTGCACCCCGGAGACCCGGCCCCCGCCCCGCCCCCCTGGCCGGTGCCCCCAGGCCCCGACGCCGCGAGGGTGCCCGTACCGGCCTCGCGGGCCGCAGACGCGGCCGGGCGGCGGCCGCCGCTGCCCCGCCGGCGCGCCCAGTCGCACCTGGCGCCCGGACTGCGCGACGCCCCCGCCCCGGCCCACCCGCCCGCACCCGACCAGCCCGTCCACGACCCGCAGCTGATGGCCGCCTTCCGGCGCGGCTTCGGCCTCGCCCAGGCGGACGGCGAGACGTGACCCCCACCCCCACCCCGATGCCCGACTCCGGCCCGGGACCCAGCAAGGAGCGCACCACCATGGGCGGCGACACCGCAACGGCGACCGGCCGGCTCTCCGACCTCGACTGGCTGCTCAGCGGACTCGTGCAGCGCGTCCCGTACACCCGCAGCGCCGTGCTGCTGACCCGCGACGGCCTCGTCACCTGCCTCCACGGCCTCGACGCTGACTCCGCCGACCACCTGGCGGCCCTCGCCTCCGGCCTGTACTCCCTCGGCCGCAGCGCCGGAGCCAGGTTCGGGGACGGCGCCGAGGTGCGGCAGGTCGTCGTCGAGCTGGACACCGCCCTCGTCTTCGTCTCGGCCGCCGGATCCGGGACCTGCCTCGCCGTGCTCGCCGACCGCGAAGCCGACGCCGGCGTCCTCGGCTACGAGATGGCCATGCTCGTCAAGAGCGTCCGCCCCTACCTGGCGGCCGCGCCCCGGCGGCCCGCCGCCGCTGCGGAGTGATCCGGGCCCGCGCCGTCCCCGGCAAGGGGGCACCGCGCGAACCGGCGCCCTGGCTCGACGACTCCGCGGGCCGGGTCGTGCGCCCGTACACGGCCAGCGGCGGCCGCACCCGCCCGGCCGTCGCCCTCGACCTGCTCTCCTCGGTCACCGCGACCGGGGCGCGGCCCCGCGCCCCGCTCGGCGCCGAGCACACCGCCGCCCTGCGGCTCTGCGCGGGCGCCGCGGCCGTCACCGTCGCCGAAGTCGCCGGGCAGTTGCGGCTCCCCGCAGCGGTGGCGAAGGTCCTCCTGTCCGACCTGGTCGAGGCCGGGGCCGTCACGGCGTCCGCGCCGCGCTTCCCGGGCGGGGGCGGGCCGTACGCCGCCGCCGACGACCAGACCCTCCTGCAGGCGGTGCTCGATGGCCTACGCCGCCGACTGTGACACGCGCGGCCCGGCCGCCACCGCGGCAGCCCGGCCCGTGACGTTGAAGATCCTCGTCGCGGGCGGCTTCGGCGCGGGCAAGACGACCCTCGTCGGCGCGGTCAGCGAGATCCCGCCGCTGTGCACCGAGGAACTCCTCAGCGGCATCGGCGCGGACGCCGACCCCCTCGACGGCGTCGACACGAAGACCTCCACGACCGTCGCCCTCGACTTCGGCCGGATCACCCTGGACACCGGCCACGTCCTGTACCTCTTCGGCACGCCGGGGCAGGAGCGCTTCTGGTTCCTGTGGGAGGAGCTGTCCGCCGGGGCGCTCGGGGCCGTCGTCCTCGCCGACACCCGCCGCCTCGCCGACTGCTTCCCCGCCGTCGACTTCTTCGAACGGCGCGGCATCGTCTTCGTCGTCGCCGTCAACGAGTTCGACGGCGGCCACCGCTACACCGCCGGAGAGGTCCGCGAAGCGGTCGGCCTCGCGCCCGGCGTGCCCGTCGTCCACTGCGACGCCCGGCTCACGGGCTCCGCCACGGCCGTCCTGGCCGAGCTCGTCCACCACCTGCTGTCCACGGCCGCACCGGCCGTGCCCGCCCAGCCCACGGATCGGGGGGAACCGACGTGACCCACTACGAGTCGACCGGACACCTGCTGCTCACGCCCGTCGACCGGGCGGCGCCCGCGCGCGCCGTCCGGCTGCGCGAACTGGGCCTCGGCGAGCGGGCCGACGGCGAACTCGACGCCTTCGCGCGGCACGTCGCCGAGGAGCTGCGCGCCCCGTACACGGGCGTCAACTTCGTCGGCGAGGAACGCCAGTTCTTCGCCGGACTGCACCACGCCCCCGGGGCGGCCCCCAGCGGCTACCCGGCCCGGGTGCTGCCCCGCGACCGCGGCTACTGCCCGCACGTCGTCGTACGGGGCCGGGCCCTCGTCCTGGAGGACGTACGGGACTTCGCCCGGTTCGCCGGCAACGCCGTCGTCGACGAGAGCGGCGTACGCAGCTACGCCGGAGCCCCGCTCACGGACCGCGCAGGCATGGTGCTCGGCACGGTGTGCGCGGTGGACGTCGAGCCCCGCAAGTGGGGCACCGAGGGCCTCGCGGGCATCAAGGCCCTGGCCGCGGAACTCGGCGGGATCCTCCACGCCCGCGCCGCCGGCCGCCGCGCAGGCTGATCCTCCCGGCCGGGCGGCGGGCTTCCGGCGGTGGCAGGCGCTACGGTCGGCTGCGACACCCCGGCGGTGTCGGGAGGAGGCGCCCGGATGGCCGTGACCGCCGAGGACGTCCGCACGACCGCGCTGTCGCTCCCCGGCAGCAGCGAGAAGCCCGCCTGGGGCATGCCCGGCTTCCGGGTCGGCGGGCGGATCTTCGCCGCCCTGGGGGACGACGACGTCTCTATGGGCGTGAAGTGCCCCCGGGAGGACCGGGCGGAGCTCATCGCGGCCGAGCCGGAGAAGTTCTTCCTCCGGGCCGGCCACGACGACGCCTACGCCTGGCTCCGGGTCCGCCTCGGAGCCGTCGAGGACGTGGCCGAACTGCGGGCGATCCTCGTCGACTCCTGGCTCCGGGCCGCCCCGCGGCGGCTCGCGGCGGCGCACCCCGAGCTCGCCCGCCGGTGACCCGCCGCCTCAGCGAAGGAACGCGGTGATCCGCTCGCGCAGCGAGCGGGCGTCCAGGCCGTGCGCCGCCGTGTGCTCCTCGACCGTGCCGTAGCGGCGCAGCTCCGCCCGGCCCACGCCCAGCCCCAGCACCCGGTGCGGGACGTCGACCAGCGCCTCGGCCGCGGCCCCCGCGGACGTGCCGGCCAGGTACGGCTCGACCAGTACGACGTCGGCCGCGGCCCGGCCGGCCGCCGCGCGGAGCGCGGCCCCGTCGAAGGGCCGGACCGTCGCCGCGTACAGGACCGCCACGTCCAGGCCCTCCGTCGCGGCGAGGACGCCGTCCAGCATCGGGCCGACCGCGACGACGACCCCCGAGCGGCCCTCCCGGACGGTCTCCATCCGCAGCCCGTCCACGGGGCGCGGCGCCCCGTTCGACAGCGCCGACAGCCGGACGTACACCTTGTCGTCGCCGGCGGCGTACGCGTGCCGCAGCAGCGCCTCCGCCTCGTCCGGATGGCCCGGCACGTGCACCGTCCAGCCGTCCAGGGTGTCCAGCAGGGCGACGTCGCCCGGCGCCATGTGTGTGAAGCCGCCCGCCGGCCAGTCGTAGCTCGCCGCGGCGCTGACCAGCACGCCGCCCGTGCCCTGGTGTCCGAAGTCCAGCTTGACCTGCTCGAACGGCCGCTCCACCAGGAAGCTGGCGAACGTGTGCATGATCGGCCGCATCCCGGTGAGGGCCAGCCCGCCGCCCACCCCGATCAGCAGCTGCTCCCGGATCCCCACGTTCAGCACCCGGTCGGGGTGGCGCTCCCGGGCGGGGCGGAACCCGTCCATGGTGATCTCGGCCAGCACCAGCGCCAGCCGGGGGTCCTCGTCGAGCAGCTGCGACGTCACGGAGACGAACCGCTCCCGCATGGTGTCCACGAAATCCTCCAGATTCTCCGGAACCCGTCCCGGGTCCCCACGGTCGGGTCCGTCAGGCCTTCTTCTCGACCTGTGCGACGACGGCGTGCGGGCGGCCGGGGTGCGGCGCGGTGAACGCCGCGTACAGCGCCTCGTGGTCGCGGCCGTCCACGGTCACCGCCGACCAGCCGGCCGCCTCGAAGCGGGAGGCGATGCCGCCGGGCCAGCCGTGCGTCGCCGAGTCGTTGTCGATCACCACGGTGTGCAGGCGCTCCAGGCCGGCGGAGCCCGCGTAGGCGATCGCCTCGTGGTTGCTGCCCTCGTCGAGCTCTGCGTCGCCGATCAGCACCCACACGGCCGGATCCGCCAGGCCCTGCGCCTGCAGGCCCAGGGCGCTGCCGACGGCGAGCGGCAGGCCGTGGCCGAGCGAGCCGCTGGCGATCTCCACCCCCGGGACCAGGACGCGGTCCGGGTGGTGGCCGAGGGGGGAGTCGTACGAGCCGAAGCCGCGCAGCCAGTCGACGGGGAAGAACCCCTTCGCGGCGAGGACGGCGTAGTAGGCCATCGGGCCGTGCCCCTTGGACAGCAGGAACCGGTCCCGGCCGGGATCCGCGGCGGTCTCCGGTGCGACCCGCAGCACACGGTCGTACAGCACCCACAGCACGTCGAGCGTGGAAGTGGCGGCGGGGCCGTGCTTCTCGGCCCCCGTCATGAGCGCCATCAGGCGCCCCAGGTCCTCGTGGCGGACGCCGGGGTCCGCGGTTGCGTGAGACATGAGTGGATCATGCAACCTCAAGTCCGCTCGAGGTCAACAGCCGGCCGTGGACGCCGGAGACCGGAAAGGCGCGCGCGACCACCCCGCGGAGTGCGGTATTGTTCTCATGCGCGTTCGGCCGAGGGGAAACCCCAGGTCAAACGGGTATCGGGACGTGGCGCAGCTTGGTAGCGCACTTGACTGGGGGTCAAGGGGTCGCAGGTTCAAATCCTGTCGTCCCGACTTGCGAACACGCAGGTCAGAGGTCGTATCGGAAGCATCCGATGCGACCTCTTCCGTTTTTCGGGACGCCTGGGGCCGGGTCGGCCGGTGCGGGACGGTCGGCGGCTTCCGGGGCTTGTCGGGAAGGGGAACGGCAGGTAAAGCTGGGGTAAAGCGCCGGGTGCCTGGAAGGGCCGATCCGCGAAGGTGAACGAAGACATGCGCCACCTTTCCCGCGTCCTGCTGCCGGCCGTCCTGCGCCGGCGGGCCCGCACGGTGACGGGCCTGCCGGGAGTGCCGTCCCAGCCGCAGCCGTGGCAGCGGGAGCGGACGCCGGGCCGGCCCGCGGACCCCCCGCCCCGGACGCGCGAGGACGAACTCTTCGACCACCTCCCGGACGTCGTCCGGGACGAGGGGCTCCTCGCCGTCGTCAGCGACACCCTGCTGCCCGCCGACCTGCGCGCGGCGAACCTGCACGCCGCCGTGGCCGCCCTCGAAGCGGCCGGCATCCCCTACGGGCTGGTGCCCGAGCCCGGGCCGGCCCACAGGCTGGCGATCGGCCCGGACGACCGGTCCCGCGTCGTCGAGGCGTGCGCCGAGGCCTTCGCGGGCCGGTCCGTCTACGCCCGGCTCCTGGGCGACGGCGGCCGGGACCTCGGCGATGTCCTCGCCGAAGCGCTGCCCCGGGCCGTCTCCGACCCGGAGACCGACCGGCAGGTCCACGGGGTCCGCCTCTACCAGCGCGTGGTGACCTCCGGGCGGACGCTCCGCCTCGGCCCCGAGCTCGGCTGCGACCTCGACTTCTGGACGCCGTCCGCCTCCGGCCGGGGCGGCGTCGCCTCGCTCCGCGAGACGCCGTACGGCTGGTGGCTGCCCTCCCTGGAAGCGACCACGGTCCGGCGGATCGGCGGGCGCGACTGCCGCGTCCTCGACGCCCTCGCGGGCCGGTTCCCCCACGACGTCGACTTCCCCGTCGACGCCGTGATCAGCTGGGTGGACTCCGCCGACCCCGCCTGGCGCCGCAGACGCGAGCAGGCAGGAGCCGCGGAGGACGCCGGCCGCCCGCACGGGGTCGACGACGCGGAACACCGCTACCGCGACCGCGGGGAACTCCGCTACTGCCTGCGCTCCATCGCCGCCCACGCACCCTGGATCCGGCACGTCTTCCTCGTCACCGACCGGCAGACGCCCCCCTGGCTGGCCGCCGGCCACCCCGGCATCACGGTCGTGGACCACCGCGACCTCTTCGCCGACGCCGACAGCCTGCCCGTCTTCAACTCCCACGCCATCGAAAGCCAGTTGCACCGGATCCCCGGCCTGTCCGAGCACTTCCTCTACTTCAACGACGACATCTTCCTCGGCCGGGAGCAACAGCCCCAGCACTACTTCCTGCCCTCCGGGCTGCCCAAGGTCTTCCACGACCGGCGGGCCGTACCGCCGGCCGTGCCGGGGGCGAAGGAGGACGGGGACGACGTCTTCAGCGCATCGCAGCGGGTCACCCGCCGGGCCGTCGAGGAGGCGACGGGCCGGACATACCCGTACATCCTCGCCCATGCCCCGTACCCGCTCCGGCGGTCCCTCTTCGCGCGCGTCGAGGAAGCCCTGCCGGGCCGGCTCGACGCCACCGGCCGGTCGGTGTTCCGCAGCGCGACCGATCTCGCGCCGGTCACGCTCGCCGCGCACCTGACCCTGGCCGAAGGCCGGGCCGTGGAGGGCGAGCTGACCCACGCGTACGTGGCCACGGACCAGGCCGAGGCCGAGGCACGGCTCGCGGACCTGGTCCGCCGGCGCGACGTCGACGCCTTCTGCCTGGCCGACGACGCCGGGACGGAGGTCCCGCCGGAGCACCAGCAGCGGACGGTCACGGCGTTCCTGGAGGCGTACTTCCCGGTCCCGTCCCCCTACGAGCTGCCGTAGACCGCGCTGTGTCAGGCCGCCTCGGCCGGGGCGGGCGCGGGGTGCGGCCGTGCGGTGGCCGGCGGACGCGGGGCGGGGCCCGGGAGGGCGAAGACGCGGAGGAAGAGCTGGGCGAGAGGGCCGATGGCGAGGGCGTACGCGACCGTGCCGATGCCCAGAGTGCCACCGAGCAGGAACCCGGCCGCCAGCACGGTCAGCTCGATTCCGGTCCGGACGAGCCGCACGGAGCGGCCCGTACGCCGGTGCAGGCCGGTCATCAGGCCGTCGCGCGGGCCGGGGCCGAACGCGGCGGCGATGTACAGGCCGGTGGCGGCGCCGTTGAGGACGACGCCCGCGGCCAGCACGGCCACCTGGGCCGCCACGCCGTGCACGTCGGGCACGAACGCGAGCGTCGCGTCCATGGCGAGGCCGACCGCGAACACGTTCGACACGGTGCCGAGGCCCGGCCGCTGCCGCAGCGGCACCCACAGCAGCAGGACCAGTGCCCCCACGGCCACCGAGACTGTGCCGATGCTCCAGCCGATGCGCTCGGCGACCCCCTGGTGGAAGACGTCCCACGGGCCCAGGCCGAGACCCGCCCGGACCAGCAGAGCGGAGCTCGCGCCGTACAGGGCGAGGCCCGCGTACAGCTGGAAGAGGCGGCGGGGGAGGCGGCGCGCGGACCGCGCGCGGGTCGTGGACACCGGAGGGGCCTTTCACTCGGGAGGAGGCGGCCAAAATCGGCCGGGTTCCACCGTCGGACACCGGCGGCCCGAGTCAAAAGGGCCAATCCGATCCGAGTGGCCCTGCTTTTGGGGCTCCTGGCGCGCGCCACCCGCGGCTTGGCCGCGTCCCCCGTGCGGCTCTCGTGAGAACACACACATTTTTGTGCTGTTTCGTCCGATTTGGTGAATCCTGGTAGCCGACCAGGCCGGCGCCCGACCACATCGTCGGCACACCGGCGCACCGATGCCACGGGAGAGACATGCGACGCGTACCACGCCTGATCACCGACTGGCGGACGGCCCTGCCCCTCGCGTGCGGGGCCGCCGTCCTCGGATTCGGCGGGCTGTACGCGGCCGGCCTCGCCCACGCCGGCGACACCATCGCCGACGGCACCCGGGTCCGCGGCGTGGACATCGGCGGCATGACCCGCACCGAGGCCCAGGCGGTCCTCGACCGCGAACTCGGCCCCGAGGCCGCCGCGCCGATCTCCCTGCGCATAGACGGCCGCGCCGCCCAGGCTGCCCCCGCCGCCTTCGGTCTGTCCCTCGACACCCGTGCCACCGCCGACCGCGCCGCGCAGTCCGGCTCCGACCCGTTCACCGTCATCGGGCGCCTCGTCCTGCCCGCCGAGAAGCGCGACCTCGAACCGGTCGTCCGCACGGACGACGCCGCGGCGGCAGCCGAGGCCGAGCGCCTCGCCGCCCGGGCCCGCACCGCGCCCCGCGACGGGGCCATCACCTTCCACGACGGCGCCGCCCGCGCCACTGCCCCAGCGGCGGGTGTCGCCGTCCAGGCCGGGGCCGCGGCGGACGCCGTCCGCGCGGCCTACCTGGAGCCGCGCACGGAGCCCGTCGCCGTGCCCGTCGTCCGCACCCAGCCGGCCGTCGACGCCGGGGAGACCGAGCGGGCCATGGCCGAGATCGCCGAACCGGCCATGTCCGGTCCCGTCACGCTGACCCTGGCCGGCAAGCCCGTCACCCTCACCCCCGAGGCCATCGGCCGCCACCTGAAGATCGGGCCCGGCGACGACGGCGTCCTGCGGCCCGACCTCGACGCCGAAGGGCTCCTCGCCGACCCGGACGTCGCCGGGCAGATCGCCGCCCTGACCCGGCCCTCCCGCGGCGCCGTCCTGGAGGTGGACCCCGCCACGAAGCGCGTCGTCGTCGCCGAGGACGGGCGCAGCGGCATCAAGGTCACGGCCGAGGCGCTTCAGGACGCCGTCCTGCCGCTCCTCACCCGGACCGGCGCCGCCGCCCGCACCGGTGTGCTCGCCGCGACCGAGGTGCCGCCGAAGATGACCGCCGAGGAGGCGCGCCGCCTCGGCATCCGCGAGCAGGTCTCCTCCTTCACCGTCGAGTTCCCGGCGGCGCCGTACCGCACCACCAACATCGCGCGGGCCGTCGAGCTGATGAACGGCTCGGTCGTCAGGCCGGGGGACACCTGGAGCTTCAACAAGACGGTCGGCGAGCGCACCGAGGCGAACGGCTTCGTCGACGGCATCATGATCAATGACGGCCGGTACGTGAAGTCGCCCGGCGGCGGTGTCTCCGCGGTCGCGACGACCATGTACAACGCGGTGTTCTTCGCCGGCCTGAAGCCGCTGGAGCACGGGGCGCACTCCTTCTACATCGAGCGCTACCCCGAGGGCCGCGAGGCCACCGTCGCCTGGGGCACGCTCGACCTGCGCTGGCGCAACGACTCCGGCCACGCGGTGTACGTGCAGGCGAGCTCCACGGACACCTCGGTCACGATCAGCCTGCTCGGCACCAGGGCGTACGACGAGGTGCGCGCGGTGACGGGTCCCCGGACGAACGTCACCCCGCCGAAGAAGATCTCCGCTCCGGGCCCGCAGTGCGAGGTGCAGACCCCGCTGGAGGGCTTCGACGTCGCCGTCGACCGGGTCTTCGTCAAGGGCGGGAAGGAGGTCAAGCGGGAGACGTACAAGACGCACTACACCCCGCGCGACGAGGTCTCCTGCGACCCTGCGACCCCCTCGCCCGCGCCGTCCGCGCCCTCCGCGCCGGCCGCCCCCGCAAGCCCCGCCGCTCCGGCGCCGGCTCCGGCCTCCACCGCTGCCGCCCGCGCGGGCGCGGCCTGAGCCGGGCCCGGAACACAGCGCCGCGGCGGCCGCAGAAGTGCGGCCGCCGCGGCTTCGCCGTTCCGGCGGCGGCGTCCCCGCCGGGGGCGCCGTCCTCAGTGGGGGAGGGCGGACTTGGGGCGGGCGCGCCAGGAGTGCGCGGGGTGGTGCGCCAGAGAGGGCAGGTTGCGGTCCCAGTGGGCGCGGCGGTGCCGGGTGGTGCGGGGCGGCCCCGCGATCTCGGCCGCGCGCGCGAGCACGAGCAGGGCGGCCGTGAGGGCCGCCAGTTCTATGTGGTCCGGGACCCCTTTGACCACCTTGATGCGGTGCCGGCGTATCACCAGGACACCGGGAGGGACTTGGGGCCGCGGATCAGGCCGCCTTCCTGCCATTCGACCTGCTCGGGCGGGACCGCCAGGGCCAGGCGCGGGTAGCGGTCGAGGAGCGTGGCCAGCATGACCTCCGACTCCATCCGGGCCAGCATCGAGCCGACGCAGTGGTGGGGGCCGTTCCCGAAGGCCATGTGGGCGATCGGCCCGCGGTCGAAGTCCAGTCTGTCCGGGTCGGGGAAGACCTCCGGGTCCCGGTTGGCCGCCAGGTACGAGGAGTAGACCGTGTCGCCCGCCTTGATCCGCACACCGGCGATCTCCAGGTCGCGCGTCGCGATCCGCGGCAGGCCCACCCCGCTGCGGTGCGGGATGAAGCGCAGCAGCTCGTCCACCGCCTGGGGAATCAGCTCCGGCTCGGCGCGCAGCCGTTCGAGGTGCTCCGGATGGGTGAGGAGGGCGTAGACCATGTTGGCGCTGTTGTTGCGGACCGCATGGGCGCCGCTCACCAGGATGGCGGTGGCCAGCGACACGGCCTCGTCGTCGGTGATCTCGCCGGCCGCGGCGGCGGAGGTCAGCACCCCGGCGAGGTCGTCGGCGGGCTCCTTGCGGCGCATCTCCAGGAGGGCGACGACCGTCTCGCGGACCGTCTTGAGCGCGTCGACGCTCTGCGCGGGCGCGGGCCCCGGCGTCATCGCCACATTGGCCCAGTCGGTCATGTCCGCCCGCATCTCGTGCGGCATCCCCAGCAGGTCGGCGACGGCGGCCAGCGGCAGCGGGCCGTGCAGGTGCTCGACCAGGTCGGCGGGCGAGCCGTGCTGCTCCATGCCGTCCAGCAGGCCGTCCGTCGTCCGCTGGATCGTCGGCCGGAGCTTCTGCATGGCCTTGCCGGTGAAGGCGCGCGCCACCACGCGGCGCATGTCGTTCAGCCGGGGCGGGTCGGCGTAGTTCAAGGACGCCTTCTGCGAGGCGATCGCGTGCGGCGAGGAGGCGGTGATCGTCCGGCCCACCAGCTCCGACCTGCTGAAACGCGGGTCGGTCGTGGCCGCCTTGACGTCGGCGTAGCGCGACATCAGCCAGGCGTCGCCCTGGCCGAAGGGCAGCCTGATGCGGGCGGCTCGTTTCTCCTTCAGCCGGTCGTGGAGGAACGGGTCGAAGTCCAGCGCCCGGAAGTCGTCCAGACTCCAGTGGTGCACCGTCTCGTCCGGGGCCGGCTGCGCAGCCGGCTCCGCGGCCGTTCTCGGCTCTGCCGTCATGCTTCATCTCCCTGCGTGGATGGCTCCCCCGACCGCACGGATCATGCGGCCGAATGGGACTTCCGCGGCCATATCGGCACACGCATCCCTTCCCGGTCGCCACCCGCCCCGCCGCCTCCGCCGGGCAGCGTCACCGGATTGGCCCATGTCCCCCAACGCCGTAGTCCCGCGCGCGCTTCGGCTGCGGGTCCGTGAGGCTGTGTCAGACACGAAAGGAGAGCCACCCATGGCGACTCTGTGCAGGCCAACGGTGTCCGTGCCCGAGCACGTGATCACGATGGAGCAGACCCTCGACCTGGCCCGATCCGTGCACGCGGACCATCCGCAGCTCGACCTGGCACTGCGTCTGATCCGCAACACCGGCGTCGCGAAGCGGCACATCGTGCAGCCCATCGAGGAGACGCTCAAGCACCCCGGCTTCGAGTCGCGCAACGCGGTCTACGAGGCCGAGGCCAAGGCCCGCGTCCCCGCCGTGGTGCGGCAGGCGCTCGAGGACGCACAGCTCCGGGCCAAGGACATCGACATGATCATCTACGTGTCGTGCACGGGCTTCATGATGCCCTCGCTGACCGCCTGGATGATCAACGCGATGGGCTTCCGGACCGACACCAGGCAGCTCCCCATCGCCCAGCTGGGCTGCGCCGCCGGCGGGGCCGCCGTCAACCGGGCCCACGACTTCTGCACCGCCTACCCGGACGCGAACGCACTGATCGTGTCCTGCGAACTGTGCTCGCTGTGCTACCAGCCCAGCGACCTCGAAGTCGGCAACCTGCTCTCCAACGGCCTCTTCGGCGACGGCATCGGCGCGGCGGTCGTCCGCGGCCGCGGCGGCACCGGCATGACCCTGCACCGCAACAGCTCGTACATCATCCCCCAGACAGAGGACTGGATCATGTACGACGTCAAGTCGACGGGATTCCACTTCAAGCTGGACCGGCGCGTGCCCGGAACGATGGAACCCCTCGCCCCGTCCCTCAAGGACCTCGCCAAGGCCCACGGCTGGGACGCCGCGGCCCTGGACTTCTACATCATCCACGCGGGCGGACCACGCATCCTGGACGACCTCAGCAAGTACCTCGGTGTGGCACCCGAAGCATTCCGCTTCAGTCGGGCCACACTGACCGAGTACGGCAACATCGCCAGCGCCGTCGTCCTCGACGCGCTGCGCCGCCTCTTCGACGAGAACCGCACCGCCGACGCCGCGAAGGGCCTGCTGGCCGGCTTCGGCCCCGGCATCACCGCAGAGATCTCACTGGGCAGCTGGACCTCCGAACGAGGGACCGGTTGAGGGAGGAATCCGAAGAATGCTGAAGGACGGCCCCGCAACCGCACGGCCACCCGTCACGCACTGGCCCACCCCGGCGCTGGACGGGGTCGACTTCGACCCCGTCCTCGCCGGACTGATGCAGGCGGGGCCCGTCACCCGGATCCGGCTGCCCAACGGATCCGGCTGGGCCTGGCTCGTCTGCCGCTACGACGACGTGCGCGCCGTCGCCAACGACCCCCGGTTCAGCCGCAAGCTCGTCGCCGAACACGACGTCACGCGCCTGGCCCCCCACTTCATCCCCGCGCCCGGCGCCGTCGGGTTCGAGGACCCGCCCGACCACACCCGGCTGCGCCGCACCGTCGCCGCCGCCTTCACCACCACCGGCGTGGAGCGGCTGCGCACCCGGGCCAAGGAGATGCTCGACGGATTCGTCGACGGCATCCTCGCCGACGGCCCGCCCGCGGACCTCACCGAACGCCTCCTCGCACCCTTCCCGCTCGCCGTCGTCTGCGAGCTGATGGGCGTCCCCGAGCAGGACCGCCCGATGGTCCATGAATGGACCACCCTCATCCTCTCCTCCGCCCAGGGCGCCGAGCGCAGCGAACGCGCCAAGAACGAAGCGCTCGCCTACCTCGCCGCCCGCCTGCGCTCCGGCGAGGTCCCCCACGACGAGAGCGTCATCGGGCTCCTCGACAAGGCCGTCCGCGACGGCGAGGTCACCCTGGAGGAGGCCACCGGCCTGGGCCTGCTCATCCAGATCGGCGGCGAGGCCGTCACCAACAACGTCGGCAACATGGTCTACATCCTGCTGACCCGGCCGGACCTGATGGACCAGCTGCGCGCCAGACCCGAGCTGCGGCCCTCCGGGCTCAACGAGCTGCTGCGCTACATCCCGCACCGCAACGCCGTCGGCCTGTCCAGGATCGCCCTGGAGGACGTCGAAATCGCCGGGCAGCTCATCCGGGCCGGCGAGGCGGTCTACGTCTCCTACCTGGCCGCCAACCGCGACCCCGACGTCTTCCCCGACCCCGACGAACTCCACCTGGACCGCAGCCCGAACCCGCACGTCTCCTTCGGCTACGGTCCCCACTTCTGCCCCGGAGCGATGCTCGCCCGCCTGGAGTCGGAGCTGATGGTCGACGCCCTGCTGGACCGCTTCGAGGACCTGCGCTTCACCGTGCCGACCGCCGAACTGCGCTGGCGGCCCGGAGCGCTCATCCGCGGCCCCGAAGGGCTGCCGGTGACCTGGTCATGACCGCGCACGCAGCCCGGGACGGCCTGCTCGTGCCGCCGGGCCACGGCCGGACCCTGCACACTCCCGCCCAGCAGGTCACCTTCAAGGTGACCGGCGAGCACTCCACCGTCGCCTCCAGTTTCGAGGTCGTCGTCCCGCCCGGCTTCGACGTCGGCGCCCACCGGCACATCCGCAGCGAAGAGCTGTTCTACGTCCTGGAGGGTGAACTCGACGTCATGGCCTTCGAGCCGCGCGTGCGCAGCGGCGACGACTGGAGACACTGGGAATCGCTCGACGGACGCCAGGTCGTGCGGGCCACCCCCGGGACCGTCATCGTGGTCCCGCCCGGTTGCCCGCACGCCTTCGCGAACCCGACCGGCGAGCCGGCCCGCATGTTCTTCCAGGCCTCACCGCCACCGGATCATGAGCGGTACTTCGAGGAGCTCATCGCCCTGCTCGACTCGGGGGCAGCCACGGACGCCGCCGCGATCGCCGACCTGCGGAACCGGTACGACATCGAACAGCTCACGCCCTTGCGCCACGAGTTGTCCTGACCGACCACCAGCACACCAAGCCCCCACCGCACACCGCACACACCACCCATGCTCGGGAGACTCCATGCTGCGCACGCGCCGCACTCTACGCACCGCCACGTACACCTTCGCCGGGACGGTCGTCGCCGCCGCCTCGCTCGCCGCGGGCCCGGCCAGGGCCGCCGAACCCCTGCCGTCCCACTGGTGCTACGTCAACGGCGTGGAGGCACGCCCCGGACAGGAGGTCCGGGGCACGGCGGGCAATGACACGATCGTCTGCGAGAACGACGTCGAGAACGCCATCATCTGGGGCGGCGGCGGCGACGACAACATCCGCGTCAAGGGGATGCTCATCGACTCGCAGGTGCTCGGCGGTGAGGGCAACGACACCCTCCAGGTGAACAACCTCGCCCCCCGCAACGGCAACGCCTCCGTGCGCGGCGGTGCCGGCAACGACACCATCATCACCGCCCTCGTCATGGGCACCGCCGACCACGGCGCCACCGTCTACGGCGACCACGGCGACGACACGATCACCACCGGCAGCGTCCTCGGCGAGCCCGGCGAGTACCAGCGCGGCGGCGGCCAGGTCTTCGGCAACGACGGCAAGGACACCATCCGCACCGGCAACGTCGACCTCGGCGGCCGGATCCTCGGCGGCAGCGAGCACGACATCATCGAGCCGAAGTCCGTCGGGGCCGAGTCCGCGGGCATCGTCCAGGGCGGCCCCGGCAACGACACCGTCCGCGGCCAGAACGACACCACCCTCGTCATCGGCCCCGGCTACGCCCAGGTCGACGGCGGCCTCGGCACCAACGCCTGCAAGCTGCGGCACTTCTCCACCGGCGAGCGGGTCCGCAGCTCGGTCGCGAACTGCGCGCTCCCGGCCGCGACCCCGCCCGCGACCGCCCCGTCGACCACGACCCCGCCGGCTGCCGAGCAGCCGCCGGCGGCCGGGCCGGCGGAGCCGGCCGCCCCGCCGGCCGAGAACGCCCCCGCCCGCCCGGCCCGCCCGGCCTCAGGGTCCTGAGGGGCGGCGGCCGCCGGGAGCGCCGTGCGCGCGCTCCGCGGACAGGCCGCCCGGCAGCAGGAACAGCGTCAGCACGGCCCCGGCGGTGAAGATCAGCGCCGAGGCCGTGAAGACGGTCCTATAGCCCTCCAGAGCAGCCCGCGCCAGCAGTTCCGGCGCGGGCTGCCGCCCTGCCAGGTACCGTCCGACGGCGCCCGCAGCCAGCGTGCTCATCAGCGCCGTGCCCACCGAGCCGCCGACCTGCCGCATCGCGTTGACCGCCGCGGAGCCGACGCCCGCGTCCCGCGGGTCGATGCCCGCCGTGCCCAGGTTCATCGCCGCCGCGGTGATCAGGCCCATGCCGAGCCCCGTCGCCATCTGGCCGGGCAGCACCTCGACCGCGTACGGGCCCGTCGCAGACAGGTTCGCCAGCCACGCCATGCCCGCCGCGGCGAGCAGCATGCCCGTCACGACGCGGGCGCGCCCGCCGACCCGGCCGAGCAGCCCCAGGTTGCTGCCGATCGCGCCGATCATCGTGCAGCCCGACATCGGCAGGAAGGCCAGGCCGGTCCGGGCCGGGCTGAGATCCCGTGTGTGCTGGAAGTAGTACGTGAGGAACAGGAACACCCCGAACATCCCGACGCCCGTGAGGAACACCGACAGCAGGGCCGTCGCCCGCACCCGGTCCCGCACGATCCGCAGCGGCAGCAGCGGGTGCGGACCGCGCCCCTGCCACCACACGAAGGTCGTCAGCAGCACCGCGGCCGCCGTCAGGATCCCGAGGGTCGGCAGCGACCGCCAGCCGCGCGGGCCCGCCGTCGACAGCCCGTACACCAGGCAGAACAGGCCGGCCGAGGCCAGCACCGCGCCCGGCAGGTCCAGCCGCGGCGGCGCCTGCGGCGGGCGGCGGCGCAGCAGCAGCGCCCCGCCGGCGACGGCGGCCGCCGCGAACAGGACGTTCACGTACAGGGTCGACCGCCAGCCCAGGTGCTCGGTGAGGACGCCGCCGAGCAGCAGGCCCACCGCGCCCCCCGAGGCGGCCAGTGCCCCGAACACCCCGAAGGCCTTCCCGCGCTCGGCGGGCGCCGAGAACGTCGTCGTCAGCAGGGAGAGGGCCGCCGGAGCGAGCAGGGCGGCGAAGACGCCCTGGAGGGCGCGGGCGGTGACGAGCACCTCGAAGGAGGACGCGGCGCCGCCGAGCGCGGAGGCGGCGGCGAAGCCGATCTGGCCGACGAGGAAGGCCCGGCGGCGGCCCACGCGGTCGGCGAGCCGCCCGCCGAGGAGCAGCAGGCTCCCGAACGGGATGGCGTACGAGGTCAACACCCACTGGCGGCGGTGGTCGGAGAAGCCGAGGCCCTCCTGGATGGAGGGCAGGGCGACGTTCACGATGGTGGCGTCGAGGACGACCATCAGCTGGGCGAGCCCGATGACGGCGAGGATCCACCAGCGGCGCGGGTCGGGCGGGGCGGCCGGGGCGCCGGCCGCCCCGGTGGTGGTGCCTGCGGCGGGGCCGCGGCCGGGGGAGGGCCCGGAGGCGGGCCCGGTCGGTTCTGCGGACATGGTGCACTCCGTGGATTCCGCTCGCCCGCGCGGCCGGAGTGCGCTTCGTGCGCGCGCGGGCGCGGGCGATGTGTGCTTCGACGATGCGCGAGCCGGGCCCGGCGCCCGCGCGCCACGCCACGGTGCCGCCCGGATGGACCAGCCTCAGCCGTCGGCGGGGCGGCCGGCGTGGAGTTCCAGCGGGCCCGTGCCCTGCGCGCGGGCGCGCAGGGAGGCCTTGATCTGGCGGCGCAGGGAGGGTTTGACGAGGTCGCGCAGGTCGTCGGCGGTCGCGAGGTGCCAGGCGAGGAGTTCGCCGGGGGGTAGGCGGATCGCGGTGAGGGCGCCCGTGTCCAGGACCCCGCCGTCGTAGAGGAAGCGGATGCGAGCCGGGTAGCCCGGCTTGTGCGACCAGTTCACGGCGAGCAGCCGGCCCGGCTGCACGTCGAGGCCGAGCTCCTCGCGCACCTCGCGCCGTACGGCCGCCCGCGGGGTCTCGCCGAGGTCGCTGTCGACGCCGCCGCCCGGCAGGTGCCACCGTCCGCGCCGGCCGTACGCGGGCTCGACGAGCAGGACCCGCCCCGCGGCGTCGGTGAGCAGCGCGCTCGCCGCCGTCAGGGCCTTGGGCCGGGCGGCGCGGTGGCTCGCCGCGTCGAGCGCGCCGGCGTGCTCCAGGGCCGACCGGCGGGCCGGGTCCAGGCCGGCGGGCGAGCCCGGCTGGGCCGCGCCGCCGGCGAGGTGTGCCACCGAGCCGGTGCGCAGGGCGGCCAGCGCGGCCCGCAGTCGGGCCCCGTCCGGCTCCGGCAGCAGCCCGTACGCCTCCTGCGGTGCGACCCAGCCGGGCATCACCGCCGCTGCCGCGGCGGCCTCCTGCGGCCCGAGCGGCCCGACCAGGTGGAGGTGGACGACGGCGGCCCGCGCGCGGGGGCCGGCGGCGGGCAGGGAGTCCACCGCGAGTAGCCGGCCGACGGGCGCGTGCAGGCCCAGCTCCCGGGCCAGCGCCCGCGCCAGCCCCGCTTCCGGGGTCTCTGCGCCGGCGACGGCGGCGCCCGGCAGCCCGGGCCGGCCCGGGGCGTTCCCGAGTGCCCGTACGAGGATCCGGCCGGCCCCGTCCACGACGACCGCCGCGGCCGTCAACAGCGGGCCGGGCCCGACGGAGGGGCGGACGGGGCGCCGGGAGGGGCGGACGGCGGTGCGCTCGGCGGGGCGGACGGGGCGGCGGTCGGGCACGGCGGGCTCCCACGGGTCGTGCGGCGGCGGGCGGCCGCGGGCGGTGCGGCGGCGGGCGGCCGCGGCCGGTCAGGCCCCGGCGAGCAGCATCCCGCCCATGGTGACCATGGTCGCCGCCACGACCCCGTCGAGCACCCGCCAGGTCCCGGGCCGCGACAGGAGGCCGCTGAGCAGGCGGGCCCCGTACCCGAGCGCGCCGAACCAGCCGAGGCTCGCGAGGGCGGCGCCGATGCCGAATGCCCAGCGCAGGTCGCCGCGGTCGGCCGCGAGCGAGCCGAGCAGCAGGACGGTGTCCAGGTACACGTGCGGGTTGAGCCAGGTCATGGCCAGGCAGGTCAGGACGGCGGCCCGGCGGGAGGAGGTCGCGGCGCCGCCGGTGTCCAGGGCGGCGGCGGGGTCCGGCCGGAGCACCCGGCGGGCGGCCAGCAGCCCGTAGCCGATCAGGAACGCCCCGCCGGCGACGGCGACGGCGGTGAGGGCGGCCGGCCAGGCGGTGACGAAGGCCCCGACGCCGGCGACGCCGAGCGTGATCAGGAGGGCGTCCGACACGGCGCAGATGGCGACCACGGCGAGGACGGCCTGGCGGCGCGCCCCCTGCCGCAGGACGAACGCGTTCTGGGCCCCGATGGCCGCGATGAGGGAGAGCCCGGTGCCGAAGCCGGCCAGGGCCGCCGTGAGGATGCCGTGTGTCATGCGTCCGACCATATGAACGGACTACTGTGCAGTACAGCTAAGGATTTTTACGTACCATTAGCCTTCGTGATGGACGACCTTCCGCTGGACCAGGTACGGACCCTCCTCGCCGTCGTCGACGAGGGCACCTTCGACGCGGCGGCCGCCGCCCTGCACGTCACCCCCTCCGCCGTCAGCCAGCGCGTCAAGGCGCTCGAACAGCGCACCGGGCGGGTGCTGCTCATGCGGACCAAGCCGGTCCGGGCGACCGAGTCCGGGCAGGTGGTGGTCCGCTTCGCGCGCCAGCTGGCCCGCCTGGAGCGGGACGCCCGCGCCGAGCTCGGCATGGCGCAGGAGGAGGGCGGCCCGGTGCGGCTGCCGATCGCCGTCAACGCCGACTCCCTCGCCACCTGGTTCCTGCCCGCGCTGGAGCGGGTGCCGCAGGACCCGCCGGTCCTCTTCGAACTGCACCGCGAGGACGAGTCGCACACCACCGCCCTGCTGCGGGAGGGCCAGGTGATGGCCGCCGTCACCTCCTCGCCCGACCCGGTGGCGGGCTGCACCGTGCGCCGGCTGGGCCTCGCGCGCTACCTGCCGGTGGCGCGGCCCGGCTTCGCCGCCCGGCACGTCCCCGAGGCCGGGTCCGCGGCCGCCGTGGGGCGGGCCCTGGAGCGCGCCCCGGTGATCGTCTTCGACCGGCGCGACGTCCTGCAGGACGTGTTCGTCCGCTCCCTCACGGGCGACCCGGACGCCGGGGCGGGCAGGCTGCGCCACCACGTGCCCACCTCCGAGGGGTTCCGCGACGCGGTCGCCGCCGGCCTCGGCTGGGGGCTGGTGCCGCAGCCGCAGGCTGAGCCGCTCCTCCGCTCGGGCGGGCTCGTCCTGCTGCTGCCGCACCGGACCCGCGACGTCCCGCTGTACTGGCAGCAGTGGAAGCTCGACTCCCCGGCGCTCTCCACGCTCGCGCGGGTCGTCGCCGCGGCCGCCGCGGAAGCCCTGCACCCCTGGCAGGGACCGTAAGCTGCCGCCATGGACTCGTACACGATCGGCCAGGCGGCGCGGCTCCTCGGCGTGAGCGTCGACACCGCCCGCCGCTGGGCGGACGCCGAACGGTTCCCCACCCGCCGCGAGGGCGCCCGCCGCATGGTCGACGGGCCGGACCTGGCCGCGTTCTGCGTCCAGGTCGCCCGGGAGGGCGCCGAGGACGAGGAGGCCCCCGCCACCTCGGCTCGGAACGCCTTCCCCGGCATCGTCACCGCCGTGAAGCTCGGCACCGTGGACGCCCAGGTCGAGATCCAGGCCGGCCCCCACCGAGTGGTGTCCCTGCTGACCCGGGAGGCGGTCGAGGAGCTGGGCCTCGTCGTGGGCGCGCGGGCCGTGGCCCGGGTGAAGGCGACGAGCGTGTTCGTGGACCGCGCCTGAGGCGCACCCCACCGTCTGATCCGCAGCCCTCACCGATCCGCCGCCCGCCCCGATCCGCCGCGGGATGCGGCCCGCCGCCGCGGGGCAGGAGCGGGGGCGGTGGCAGACTGGCCGCCGAACCGCCGAAGGGGAGTACACCGTTGTCCATGTTCAGCAACCTGCGCCGGGTCGTGCGCCGCGGCTACCGGCGGGCCGTGGACCTGAGCCACCCCGCCCGCTCCCCGCTCGGCAGCGCCGTCGTCAACTGCGTCGTCTACCGCGAAGGGGTCCGCCAGGAGGGCTGCGCGGATGCCGACGAGGCGCTGCGGCGGGTCCGCAAGACCGGCGGGGGATTCGTGTGGATCGGCCTGCACGAGCCGTCGCAGGAGGAGCTCGCCGGGCTTGCCGAGCTGTTCGGGCTGCACCCCCTGGCGGTGGAGGACGCCGTCCACGCCCACCAGCGGCCGAAGGTGGAGCGGTACGACGACACGCTGTTCGCCGTCCTGAAGACCGTCCGCTACGTGGAGCACGAGGAACTCACCGCGACCAGCGAGATGGTGGAGACCGGCGAGCTGATGGTGTTCACCGGTGAGGACTTCGTCCTCACCATCCGGCACGGCGGCCGCGGCACGCTCGGGCCGGTCCGCGAGACGCTGGAGGCGGAGCCCGAGCAGCTCGCCCTCGGGCCGGCGGCCGTGCTGCACGCCATCGCCGACCACGTCGTCGACGACTACGTCGCCGTCACGGACGCGGTGCAGAACGACATAGACGCCGTGGAGACCGCCGTGTTCAGCGGCGACGGCGGCCGCGGCGACGCCGGACGCATCTACCAGCTCAAGCGCGAACTGCTGGAGCTGCGCCGGGCGGTGGCCCCGCTGGCGCGCCCGCTGGAGCAGCTGGCCACGCAGCCGATCCCGCCGGTGCCGCAGGAGGCGCGCGCCTACTTCCGGGACGTCGCCGACCACCTGACGCGCGCGACCGACCAGATCAACGCGTACGACGCGCTGCTCGACTCGATCCTCCAGGCCCACCTGGCGCAGGTCACCGTCGCGCAGAACGAGGACATGCGGAAGATCACGGCGTGGGCGGCGATCGTGGCCGTCCCCACCATGGTCTGCGGCGTCTACGGCATGAACTTCGACCACATGCCGGAGCTGCGCTGGACGTACGGCTACCCGCTCGTGCTCGGGGTGATGGTCGTGGCCTGCTTCCTGATCCACCGCGGTTTCCGCCGCAACGGCTGGCTCTGAGCCCGCCCGCCCGGCCCGTCCGCCAGGGCACGCCCGTGTCGCGGCGGGATAACGATGTGGGCACCGCGGGCGCCCGGCCGCGCGTTCCTTCCACGGACACGCTGGGTGGTGCGCAGGTGCGTGCGAACACCGCAAAAGGGATCTCACGCCCCTTCAAGGGCCCCTCGTAGCCCGGGTTTCGTCACCGGTTGTGACGTGTCGCGATCAGCGGGTTCCAAGTGGCGGCGGAGCAGCACGTGTTTGGTTGCCGCAGTCGACAAAACCCCTGCACGGCCCGGTCGGCAACTCGCTTGACCGCGATGTAAGCGGGGCATAAGTTCTGCCCCGGCTTGCTCCAGAAGGACGGGCCGACGATCCGTCCTCAGGGGGGACCATGCACTACTACACCGACGTCCTGAAGAAGTACGCCGTCTTCTCCGGCCGCGCCCGCCGGCAGGAGTTCTGGATGTTCGTCCTGTTCAACATCCCGGTGGCCATCGTCCTCATGGTCGTGGACTTCGCGCTGTCGACGTACCCGCTCTTCACCGGCCTCTACCTGGCCGCCACGTTCGTGCCGAACCTGGCGGTCACGGTCCGCCGCCTGCACGACACCGGCAAGTCCGGCTGGTGGTACTTCATCAGCTTCGTCCCGTTCATCGGCGGCATCTGGCTGCTCGTCCTCATGGCCAGCGAGGGCGACGCCAACCCGAACCAGTACGGCCCGAGCCCGAAGGCCGTCCAGGCCTGATCCGGCTCCCGGGCGCGCCGCAGCGCACCTGAGCGCCGTCCCCCGGCGGGAAACCGCCCGGGGGGCGGCGCTCTCGCGTTCCCCCGGTTTCACCCGGGTGACGTGCGTCTCGTCGCTCTTCCGGCAGGGGGCTGTCCGGTCGGGCCCCATCACGAGATATCTTGATGTCGAGCAATCTTGCAGACGTGAGACGCAGACTGTGGAGCGGAGCATCCGGTGACTGACTCGACCATCATCTACACGCACACTGACGAGGCCCCGGCCCTCGCGACGTATTCCTTCCTGCCTGTGGTCCAGGCCTACGCGTCGACGGCCGGTGTGAATGTCGAGACCCGTGACATCTCCCTGGCCGGTCGGATCATCGCCTCCTTCCCCGAGTACCTGGAGGAGGGCCAGCGCATCGCCGACGCCCTCGCCGAGCTCGGCGAGCTGGCGAAGACGCCGGAAGCGAACATCATCAAGCTGCCCAACATCTCGGCCTCGATCCCGCAGCTGAAGGCCGCGGTCGCCGAGCTCCAGGCCCAGGGCTACGCGCTCCCGGACTACCCGGACGACCCGAAGACCGACGAGGAGCGCGAGATCCGCTCCCGCTACGACAAGGTCAAGGGCAGCGCCGTCAACCCGGTCCTGCGCGAGGGCAACTCCGACCGCCGCGCCCCCGGCTCGGTCAAGAACTACGCCAAGGCCCACCCGCACCGCATGGGCGCCTGGACCGCCGAGTCGAAGACGAACGTCGCCACCATGGGCGAGAACGACTTCCGCTCCACCGAGAAGTCCACGGTGATCGCCGAGGACGGCTCCCTGCGCATCGAGCACGTCGCCGCCGACGGCGCCGTCACCGTCCTGCGCGAGTCCGTACCGGTCCTGGCCGGCGAGGTCGTCGACGCCTCCGTCATGCGCGCCGCCGCCCTGCGCACCTTCCTCTCCGAGCAGGTGGCCCGCGCCAAGGCCGAGGGCGTGCTGTTCTCCGTCCACCTCAAGGCCACGATGATGAAGGTCTCCGACCCGATCGTCTTCGGCCACGTCGTGCGCGCCTTCTTCCCGCAGACCTTCGCCAAGTACGGCGAGGTCCTCACCGCGGCCGGCCTGTCCCCGAACGACGGCCTCGGCGCGATCCTGAACGGCCTGGACGCCATTCCGCACGGCCTGGGCGCCGAGATCAAGGCCTCCTTCGACGCCGAGCTCGCCGAGGGCCCGGCCCTGGCCATGGTCGACTCCGACAAGGGCATCACCAACCTGCACGTCCCGTCCGACGTCATCGTCGACGCCTCGATGCCGGCCATGATCCGCACCTCCGGCCACATGTGGGGCCCGGACGGCCAGGAGGCCGACACCCTCGCCGTCCTGCCGGACAGCAGCTACTCGGGCGTCTACCAGGCCGTCATCGACGACTGCAGGGCCCACGGCGCCTTCGACCCGGCCACGATGGGCTCCGTCCCGAACGTCGGCCTCATGGCGCAGAAGGCCGAGGAGTACGGCTCCCACGACAAGACCTTCGAGATCGCCGCGGCCGGCACCGTCCGCCTCGTCGACGCAGCGGGCACCACCGTGCTGGAGCAGGAGGTGTCGGAGGGCGACATCTTCCGCGCCTGCCAGACCAAGGACGCCCCGATCCAGGACTGGGTCAAGCTCGCCGTCACCCGCGCCCGCGCCACCGGCGCCCCGGCCGTGTTCTGGCTCGACGAGGACCGCGCCCACGACGCCCAGCTGATCGCCAAGGTCAAGACGTACCTCGCCGACCACGACACCGAGGGCCTCACCATCGAGATCCTCTCCCCGGTCAAGGCGACCGCGTACTCCCTGGAGCGCATCCGCCGCGGCGAGGACACCATCTCGGTCACCGGCAACGTGCTGCGCGACTACCTGACCGACCTGTTCCCGATCCTGGAGCTGGGCACCAGCGCCAAGATGCTGTCGGTCGTCCCGCTGATGGCGGGCGGCGGCCTCTTCGAGACGGGCGCCGGCGGCTCCGCCCCGAAGCACGTCCAGCAGCTGGTCAAGGAGAACTACCTCCGCTGGGACTCCCTCGGCGAGTTCTTCGCGCTGGCCGCATCCTTCGAGCACCTCGCCACCACCACGGGCAACGCCCGCGCCCAGGTGCTGGCCGACACCCTCGACCGCGCCACCGGCACCTTCCTCAACGAGGACAAGTCGCCGACCCGCCGCCTCGGCGGCATCGACAACCGCGGCAGCCACTTCTACCTGGCCCTGTACTGGGCGCAGGAGCTGGCCGCGCAGAGCGACGACGCCGCCCTGGCGTCCGCGTTCGCGCCGCTGGCCAAGACGCTGACCGAGGCGGAGCAGACCATCGTCTCCGAGCTGAACGCGGTCCAGGGCTCCCCGGCCGACATCGGCGGCTACTACCAGCCCGACCCGGCCAAGGCCGCGGCCGTCATGCGGCCGTCCGCCACCTTCAACCAGGCCCTCGCGACCCTGGCCTGAAGCGTGCGTGCCCCCGCGGGGGCGTAGGGCAACAGGGGTCCGCCCCCGGTCGGCAGCCGCCGGCCGGGGGCGGACGCGTATGCGCGGGCGGACGTCAGAGGCGGTGGACGCGCTCCCCCTCGAAGCCGAGCGGGTACCGCCCGGCGGCGAGGATGCGCAGCCCCGGGGCCGCCCCGAGCAGCGCCCGCAGCCAGGCCACCGCCTGCGGGGCGAGGAGCTCGGTGCCGTCCAGGACGAGGAGCATGTCGCGCTCGGCGAGCCGCGAGACGGCGGTCGCCGGGGAGCGGTTCAAAGCCGCCGCCAACTCCGTGACCGAGTAAGGGCGCTGCAGGCGGAAGACGGCCACGCCGTCGCAGAAGTTCGACGGCAGCCGCTCGGCGATCTCCCGTACCAGCAGGCTGCGCGGCTCCCGGAACCTCCCGGTCACCGTCAGGACGCGGCCCCGCCGCACGGCGGTCAGCAGCCGCGACAGCTCGGCCGACGTCGCCGGCAGCGTGCCGGAGCGGCCCGGTTCCCTCATCGGCACGATGCCCCCCATTGCATGCGTGTCCATGCGCGGCAAAGGGTTGTTTCGAGCCGCGTATGGCTGATTATGTGTCAGTTGGGCGGAAAAGTCAGGGGGAATGCCGCAGTCCGCAAGAGCCCGCGTGATGCCTCCGGAAAGCCTTCGGTTCGCTGGTCGCGGACGCTCCCGCGTGCGCCGGGGCGCACGAGCGTACGCCCCGGCACAACCGCCGCACACCCCGGCGACCGGCGTATCCGCCCTCGGCCGCCCGCTGTACGCGCCCCGGCGAACGGTTGTCCGGAAGGCGGAATTCGGCTCTACTGCTCTTCAGCCGGACGGCGGGCATATTCCAGGAGGGGCGACACGATGAGAGCGGACCGGACCACGGCCCGGCGCGCGGAGCGGCAGGACGGCACCCCGGCCGGACACCGGGCCACGGGCCGGAGGGCGCGGCGCGCCTCGCACCGGCGCCGGGCGGGCCTGCGCCGCCGCCCCCTGCTGACCCTGCTCCTCTCCGGATGCCTCCTCACCGGCCTCGTCGCCGCAGGCATCGCCTGGGACCCGTTCACGGCCGGCGCGGGCCAGTGGGCGGGCGCCCCCGGCATCGGCGAACCGTGGTCGAGCACGCCCGGAGCGTCCGGATCCGGCCCGTCCGGCAAGGCGGCCCCGACGCCCGGCAAGACCCGCGGCGGCAGCGGCAAGGGCGCCGACCCCGTACCGGACGCGGGCGACAAGGTCGACAAGCGGCCCGCGGGCGCCCTCCCCTTCGACATGCCGGAGCCCGCCGCCCTGCGCTCCGCGGCCGGCGCCGACCGGAAGCTCGTCTTCGCCCACTACTTCACGCCCTACCCGCTCTCCCTCGACAACGTCCGCGCCGACAAGGACTACTACACCCGCAACTACCTCGACCCCGACGGCGAGAACGGCAAGCACGAGCGGTACGGGGGCCTCCTGCGCGACCGGCCCCTGCCCGTCACGCCCAAGAGCGGCGACTGGCAGCTCGCCAACCTCCAGCAGGAGGTGCGCACCGCCCGCACCGCCGGCCTCGACGGCTTCACCCTCGACATGCTCTCCCTCAGCGGCCCCAACTGGGAGCGCGCGAACCTGCTGATGGAGGCGGCCCGCACCGTCGACCCCCACTTCAAGATCATGCTGATGCCGGACATGACCTCGCTGAAGACGGACGATCCGGCCGTCGTCGCCGGAGCCGTCGCCGCCCTCGCCAAGTCGCCGTCCGCGCACCGCCTCGGCGACGGACGGCTCGTCGTCTCCCCCTTCAAGGCCGAGGTCCGCGACCCCGCCTGGTGGAGCCGCTTCGCGGACGTGATGAAGTCCCGGCACGGCATCCGCACCGCGCTCGTCCCGACCTTCCTCGACTTCGACTCCCACCACGCCCGCTTCGCCCCCATCAGCCACGGCTTCTCCGAGTGGGGCTCGCGCAGCTACACCGGCCAGGAGGGCGCCGCACGCGACGTCCGCCGCTCCCACGACCTCGGCAAACTGTGGATGCAGCCCGTCTCCGTGCAGGACGCCCGCCCCAACCAGGGCGTCTTCGACGAGGCCGGCAACACCGCCACCCTGCGCGCCACATGGACCCGCGCCATCGACGACGGGGCCGACTGGGTCCAGCTGACGACCTGGAACGACTACTCCGAGGGCACCCAGTTCGCCCCGTCCGCCAACAACGGGCACGCCTACCTCGACCTGGCCTCCTACTACCTGACGCGGTACAAGACCGGCAGCTGGCCGAAGATCGTCCGCGACACCCTGTACGTTACCGCCCGCACCCAGTTCGCGGCCGCCGACCCCACCGGCGAGCAGTCGCTCGTGATGCGGCTGCGCCGGGGCAGCGCGGCCGCCCGCGACACGGTCGAGGTGCTCAGCTTCCTCAAGGCCCCGGCCACCGTCCGGACGAAGACCGGCTCGGCCAAGGCCTCCCACCAGGCCCCCGCCGGGGTCCACGCCGAACTGCTCCCGCTGCGCACCGGCACCAGCGCGGCCGCCGTCGAACGCGGAGGGAAGGCGGTCACCGCGGTGGAGCTGCCGCGCCCGGTGCAGCGCAAGGTCGAGGTGCAGGACCTCCAGTACCACGCCGCCACGAGCGGGCGGAAGTGACCCCGGCACCGGCCACCCTGGCGGGATTGGCCCTTCCGGGCCGGCCCGCCGCCCGCCGATGATCCTGCGGACGACCGCACCGTCCACCAGCGGAGGATCCGTGACCCAGCCGACGAGCCCCACCGGCGGCAGCCCGACCGGCCCGAACAGCACCGCGACCGGCCCGAACAGCACCGCGACCGGCCCGAACAGCACCGCGACCGGCGCGGGCAGCGCCCCGACGGGCGCAGACGGCGGCAGCCCCGCCGTATTCCCCGGCGGGCCCGCCCTGTTCCGCCTCGACCCGGCCGTCGCCCACCTCAACCACGGCTCCTTCGGCGCCGTCCCGATCCCCGTACAGGAGGCCCAGGCGGCGCTGCGCGACGAGGCCCACGCCGACCCCGACGCCTTCTTCGTGGGCGCCCCCGACCGGATCGCCGCCGCCCGCGCGCGGATCGCCGCCCACCTGGGCGCCGACCCCGACGGCATCGCCTTCGTCTCCAACGCCACCGAGGGTGCCAACCTCGCCCTCGCCGCGATCCCCCTGGCCGACGGAGACGAGGTCCTCGTCACCGACCACGGCTACGGCACCGTCACCGCGGCAGCCGCCCGCCGCGCCACCGTCACCACCGCCGTCCTCGACCCGTACCTCCCCGACGAGGACGCCGTCCGCGAGGCCGTCCTCGCCGCCGTGACCCCCCGTACGAAGGCCGCCCTCCTCGACCACGTCAGCTCGCCCACCGCCCGGCCCATCGCCACCCCGCGGCTCCTGGCCGAGCTCGCCGACCGCGGCATCACCACCGTCGTCGACGGCGCCCACGCCCCCGGCATGCTCGCCGACCCGCTCGCCGTCGGCGCCGACTTCTACTTCGGCAACCTCCACAAATGGGGCTACGCCCCCTCCGGCACCGCGGTCCTCGCCGTCGCCCCCGCGCACCGCGGCCGCGTCCGGGCCCTCGTACCGTCCTGGGAGGACGCGCACGGCTTCCCGCGCTCCGTCGAGAACCGGGCCACCGCCGACTACACCGGCTGGCTCGCCGCCCCCGAGGGCCTGGACCTCCTCGCCCGCCTCGACGCCGCCAAGGTCCGCGCCCACAACAGCGCCCTCGCCGCGCACGGCGCGGCCCTGCTCGCCGAACTCCCCGGGCTCACCCCGCTGCCCTGGGGCGAGGGCATCGCCATGCGCTCCCTGCGCCTGCCGCCGGGCCTCGCCGAGACGCCGGAGGCCGCCCGCGTGCTGCGCGAGCGGATGGCCGCCGAGCACGGCATCCGCATCCTCGTCTGGCCCTGGGCGGGCGGCGGCGGCATCCGCGTGTGCGGGCAGCTCTACAACCGCCCCGAGGAGTACGAGCGCCTCGCCGCCGTCCTCCCCGGCTTCCTCAGCGGCGCCTGAGCAGGTACGTGTCCATGATCCAGCCCTTGCGGGCGCGGGCCTCCGTGCGCAGCTCCTCGATCCGGCCGGCGACGTCCGCGAGCCGGCCCTGCACCAGGATCTCGTCCGGAGTGCCCACGTAGGCGCCCCAGTAGATGTACGCGTCCTGGTCGAGGTGGGCGGTGAAGGCGTGCCGCGCGTCCAGCATCACCACCACGTCGTCGGCGTCCTGCGGCCACCCCTCGGACAGGCGGCGCCCCGTGGTGATCTGGACCGGGCGCCCGACCCGGTTCAGCGTCGTGCGGTGCCGGGCGAGCAGCGAGGAGATGCTGCTGACGCCCGGCACCACCTCGTACGCGAACGCCACCCGGCCGCGCTCCAGCACCTCGTCGAGGATCGCGAGGGTGGAGTCGTACAGCGACGGGTCGCCCCACACCAGGAACGCGCCCGTCTCGCCCTCGGCGAGGTCCTCCGCGATGAACCGCTCGAAGATCTCCGCCCGCGCGCTGCGCCAGCCGTCCACCGTCGGCGCGTACTGCTCCGGAGTGCGGTCCCGGTCCGGGTCCCGGCCCTCCACCAGCCGGTGGCCGGGGCGGGCGTGCTCGTCGAGCATCGCGCGCCGCAGACCCGTCAGGTCCGCCTTCTCCTCGCCCTTCTCCAGGATGAGGAACGCGTCCGCCGCGCCGATCGCCCTGACCGCCTGGAGGGTCAGGTGTTCCGGGTCGCCCGCGCCTATGCCGATCACTGAGAACTTCTTCACGCGGCTATTCTGCCCGTCATGCGAGCCGCGCTGTTCGTCACCTGCGTCAACGACGCGCTCCACCCCCGCACCGGGGTGGCCGTCGTCCGCCTGCTGGAGCGGCTCGGGGTCGAGGTCGACTTCCCGGCTGCCCAGAGCTGCTGCGGGCAGCCGCAGTACAACACCGGCCTCCGGCGCGAGGCCGAACCGCTGCTGCGGCGCACCGCAGAGGCCTTCGCCGGCCACCGCTACGTCGTCACCCCGTCGGGCTCCTGCACCGCGATGGTCCGCGGCCACTACCCGCGCATCGGGCGGCTCGCCCGGCAGGAGGGCCGCGGGGGCCGGCTGGAGGCGTACGCGGAGGACCTGGCGCCGCGGGTGTACGAGCTCTCCGAGTTCCTGGTGGACGTGCTCGGGGTGACCGACGTCGGCGCGTACTACCCGCACACCGTCGCCTACCACCCCTCCTGCCACGGGCTGCGCGGACTCGGCCTGGGGGAGCGTCCGCGCCGGCTCCTCGCCGCGGTCAGGGGGCTGGAACTGGTCGAGCTGCCCGGCGCGGAGGAGTGCTGCGGCTTCGGCGGCACGTTCGCCGTGAAGAACCCGGACGTGTCGGCGGCCATGGGCGCAGACAAGGCCGCGGCAGCGGCCGCCGCGGGAGCCGAGGTGCTGTGCGGCGGCGACAACTCCTGCCTCGTCCACCTCGACGGCATCCTGCGCCGCGCCGGTTCGCCGGTGCGGACCGTGCACCTGGCCGAGATCCTGGCCTCGACGGAGGAGGAACCGTTCGCATGACGAGGGCCGGAGTACACGGAACGGACGGAATGCACGGAATGCGCGGCATGCGCGGAACGCAGGGCGCGGACGGCGCGCAGGCGGCCTTCCTCGGCATGCCCGCCTTCCCCGAGGCCGCGCGCCGCGCCGTCCACGACCCCGTCCTGCGCGCCAACCTGCGGCACGCCACGCACACCATCCGCGGCCGCCGCGCCCGGGCCGTCGCCGAACTCGCCGACTGGGACCGGCTCCGCGCCGCCGGCAAGGCGATCAAGGACCACACGCTGCGCCACCTCGACCGCTACCTGGTGCAGCTGGAGGAATCCGTCACGGCCGCGGGCGGCACCGTCCACTGGGCGGTCGACGCAGCAGAGGCCTGCCGCATCGTCACCCGGCTGGTCCACGCCACCGGCGCGCGCGAGGTCGTCAAGGTGAAGTCGATGGCGACCCAGGAGATCGGACTGAACGAAGCCCTGGAGGAGGCCGGGATCGCCTCGTACGAGACCGACCTCGCCGAGCTCATCGTGCAGCTCGGCCATGACCGGCCCTCCCACATCCTCGTCCCCGCGATCCACCGCAACCGCGGCGAGATCCGGGACGTCTTCGCGCGGGAGATGGGCCGCTGGGGCCGCCCCGCCCCCGACGGCCTCGGCGACGACCCGCGGGAGCTCGCGGAGGCGGCCCGCCGCCACCTGCGGGAGAAGTTCCTGCGGGCCCAGGTGGCCGTGTCCGGCGCCAACTTCATGGTCGCGGAGACCGGCACCCTCGTCGTGTTCGAATCCGAGGGCAACGGGCGGATGTGCCTGACGCTGCCCGAGACGCTGATCTCCGTCGTCGGCATCGAGAAGGTCGTCCCGACCTTCCGCGACCTGGAGGTCTTCCTGCAGACGCTGCCCCGCTCCTCCACCGCCGAGCGGATGAACCCGTACACGACCATGTGGACCGGCACGGCCGGCGGGGACGGGCCCACCGCGTTCCACCTCGTCCTCCTCGACAACGGCCGCACCGACACCCTCGCCGACGCCGTCGGCCGCCAGGCACTGCGCTGCATCCGCTGCTCCGCCTGCCTGAACGTCTGCCCCGTCTACGAGCGGGCCGGCGGCCACGCCTACGGCTCGGTCTACCCCGGCCCGATCGGCGCCGTCCTCAGCCCCCAACTGCGCGGCACCGGAAGCCGCGTCGACGCGTCGCTGCCGTTCGCGTCCACGCTGTGCGGGGCCTGCGAGGAGGTGTGCCCCGTCGCCATCGACATCCCCGAAGTCCTCGTCCACCTGCGGGAACGCATCGTCCAGGGCGGCCCGGCCACCCGCGAGGGGGTCCGCGTACGGATCCGGCCCGCCCGCGGCCACACCGCCGAACGCGCCGCCCTGCGGGCCGCCCGGCTCCTGCTCGACCACCCCGGCGCCCTGAGGGCGGGGGAGCGGCTGCTGGCCCGCGCACGGCGCCTGCGGCCGCGCCGGCTGCCCGGACCGGGCCGGGCCTGGACGGACAGCCGCGACCTGCCCGAACCGCCCGAACAGCCGTTCCGCGACTGGTGGGAGCAGCGGGAACGACAGGACGAGAGGCGCAAACCATGACGAGCAGGGACGTCATCCTGGCCCGCATCCGGCGGGCCACGGCCGCCGACCCCGCCGGGGCCGAACCGCCGATTCCGCGGGACTACCTCCGCGTCCACGGCGAGCGCACGCCCGCCGAAGCCGCAGACCTGCTCGCCGCAAACCTCGCCGAGTACCGCGCCCACGTCCACCGCACCACCGCCGACGGCCTCCCCGCCCTCCTGGCCCGGCTGCTGGCCCGGCGCGGCACCCGCACCGTCCTCGTCCCGGCCGGCGTGCCCCCGCACTGGCTCGCCGACACGGCCGCCACAGAGGTGCCCGACCGCGCCGGGGCCGGCCCGCACGAACTCGACGCCGTGGACAGCGTGGTCACCGGCTGCGCCCTGGCCGTCGCCGAGACCGGGACGCTCGTCCTCGACGGCGGCCCCGCGCAGGGCCGGCGCCGCATCACCCTGATCCCGGACCACCACGTCTGCGTGGTCCGCGTCCCGGACCAGGTCGTCGACTCGGTGCCGCAGGCCCTGGAACGCCTGGACCCGACCCGTCCGCTGACGTGGATCTCGGGCCCCTCGGCGACGAGCGACATCGAACTGAACCGCGTGGAGGGCGTCCACGGCCCCCGCACCCTGGACGTCATCCTGACCACCTTCCCGGAGCCGCCCACCGCCCCCGCACCCGGCCCGACGGCCGAGCCCCCACGCCCCTGACCACCGCCCGCAAGCCGGCGGCCCGACGGCGGTCGGGGTCCGGCCGCAACGCTGCGGCCCGGCCGCGGCTCAGCGGCCCAACTCCCGCCGGGCCGTCGGCGATGGTCCGGCCCGGCCGCGGCGCAGAGGCTCGACGGCGGCCCGGCGCCGGCCGGGACCGGCGGCAACTCAGCGGCCCGGCGGCGGCCCGGGCGACTCGACGGGGCCGGCACCCCAAGCGGCGGTCAGCATGCCGGAGGCGGCTCAGCCGCTCGGGGGCGACGGGGCTCCGCCCAGCCGGGGCGCCTCCGCCACGGGATCGACGGGCCCGCCCCCGGCCTCCACCCGCCCGGCAAGCTCCCGAGCCCAGCCGACCACCCCCGACACGTCAATGCCGTACCAGCGCACCCCCGCACCCACGCCACCGACCTGGCCGGGGCCACCCCCCTGGCCGGGCCCGGACAGCCGATCCGACTGACCCGGCCCACCTGGCCGGCCCGGCCCGCCCGGCCCGCCCATCTCACCCAGCGCGGCCAGCGCATCCGCTCCGCGCCGCAGCAGCCGGGCCCCTCCGACCGCGTTGCCGCGGGCCGCATGGGTCAGCCCGACCGCGATCTGCGCGAGCCCCCGCCACAGCGGGGCGGCCTCCTGCGGCCCGGACTTCCAGGCGTCCTCGAACACCTCGTGCGCATGGAACGGCATGCCCGCGTCCAGCAGGCGCTGCGCCTCCCGGACCGTCTCCGACGGGGCACGCACCACCCCCTCCGGCTGCCGCGCCACGCCCGGAGCCCCGTAGGGCAGCGGCCGCCCCAGCCCGTCCCGCGGACGCGCGCTCCGCGCCCGCCCCTCGGCATCCCGATCCCGTCCCACCATCCGGCCATCCTCCCCCGCCCCGGATACCCGTGCATGCGCACCCCTCGACGTGGGGTAATCTTCTGCATGTGCCGCAGGGCAGAACCCCAGGTGGGAGCAGCCTGAAGCACAACGGGACGTGGCGCAGCTTGGTAGCGCACTTGACTGGGGGTCAAGGGGTCGCAGGTTCAAATCCTGTCGTCCCGACTTGCGAATGCGCAGGTCAGAGGCCGTATCGGAAGCACCCGATACGGCCTCAAGATCGTTTTGGGGATCAGTTGGGGATGGAGCCGGTCTGAACGGGTCAGACGGCGGCCATTACCCACGCGCAGCGGTGGGGTGGGGGAGTTCCGGCGGCGGGTGTGGGTGAACGGTTCCGCGGTGGGGACCGACCCGGCCGCGCGTTGAGCGTCCCGGGCGAGGGCCGCGCGCATATTGAGGCGGCCGGGCGGGGTGGGGCTGGTGGTCCGCTCCTCGGCCCGCTCGCGGTAGGCGGCGGCACGCTGCTCGGCGGCGGTTGGCCTGCGGGTGCCGGTGACCGGGTTGCCGTAGAGCGCCGGTGTGCCGTCGGGGGCGACGGTGGTGCCACGGGCGTTGAAGACCGACTTGGCGGTGGCGGCGGCTTTGCGTCGCTGGCGGCCCGCTGGGTGCGGTCACGAGCCTGCGCTTTGGACGGCACGGCCTTGGCGTTGGTCGCTGCGGCCTGTGCCGCGAGGTCGGCGGCGTCGGTGGCTGCCGTGGTGTCCATGACGACCCCCACGGCGCCGGACAGCAGATCGGTGAGGTTCTCCGGCACGGGCAGGGCAGGGGCCGCGGTGTCCAGAGCGTCGCACCATTTGTGAGCGTGCGCGAGCATGGTTGTGGCGTCGTGGTCGGCGCGCTGGTGGGCTGCGGTCCAGATGCGGGTGAGGGTGGCCAACAGGCCTGCGCCCAGCACCTTTTCGCACAGACCGGCGACGGCCCGGGTCTCGCCGGCGTCCAGGATGCCGACGTCACGGCGGCCGAGGACCAGGGCCGCCACGGCGGCGGCGCGCTCGATGCCCTGGAGGGTGGGGTGGGCGAGGTCGGGCACGACCAGGGTTCGGGCACTGGTGCGCAGGGACGTGCGGTCCGTGGGCCGCGTGACCAGGTGTGCGCCTTCGACACGGCTCTCCTCCAGCAGGAGCGCGGCCTCGACGACACGGGGGTTCGCTCCGGCCGGCGCCGTCCAGACGGAGTGGGCCGCGTGCGCGGCCTCGTGGACGAACACTCCCCAGGCGGCGGGATACCGCTCCTCGTCGCCCACGATCCGCCGATGGATCTCGTGGGGCTGGAGCGGGGCGAACAGGCCGGCGTCGAACTCGACCTCGCCCAGGATGGGGAGGAACGCGGCCGGTGCGCCGCTGCGCGTGCCGGGGCGGCAGGTGACGAGGAAGTCCTGGCGGCCGGAGAGGTCGACCAGCCCATCGCCGAGTTCGGCTCCGACGCGTAGCCACGCGTCCGGGGATTAACGGGGTTGCGAGGGCGGGGCGCCGTCTTGGTCCCAGCGCGCGAGGTCGGCGTGGTCGTCCCGCGTGGTGGCGGGGGACCGGACGTCGTGGTGGGCGCTCGTCGCGAGCGGCCCCGGTGCGCAGAGCCGGTGACGCCCGGGGGCTGCCGGACGGCCGAGGCGGACAGCTGCTTGCCGCGGGTGAGGGAGCGACCTCCTTGACGCCGACAGCCTTGACGACGGCGGCGGCGACGGCGACGGCGTCGCGATCCTCCAGAGGAGCGATGCCGATCAGGTTCGCGAGCGCGGCTCTGGTGCCGAGGACGGCCACGGTCTTCTGGTGGCTGAGTTCGTGTTGGCCGGCAGCCCGCCGCCCGTGGCCGGGAACAGGTACTCCTGGTCGGCAGACGCCCCGCTGGTGCAGCGTCTGCAGTGGCGCGTCCAGAACGGCGAACACGCGCCCCACCAGGCCCAGGCCGCAATGGCACTGACTGGAAATCGGCTCGACAACCTCCGAGAAGGCACCTGACAAACGGTCCCGGCCGCCTAAGCCCCCTATCCATAGGTTATTTTGACTGGCCTGTCCGTCTCGAATCGACTGCCATAACGAACGAAGGGAAACGCCATGAGGATCACCAGGACTGCACGTAGGACGCGGGCCAGGATTGCCGTGTCCGTCGCGGCCCTGGCCGCGGGCTCACTCATACTCACCGCCTGCGGCGGAAGCAGCGACAGCGCCGGCAAGCTCGACGGCACCTACTACGTCAAGGACGTCAACGGCACGTCCGACCTCGGCCAGTTGGTCGTCAAGGGCAACAGCGTCTCGCATCATGAGTACGGCTGCGATGGTGTCTACGAGAAGCCGGGCGTGACCAGCACCGGCGAGTTCAACAAGGACCAGTCCCAGATCATATGGACGGTCGCCGGAGACGACCCCCGCAACAAGCGGACCGGCAGCGAGGCAGTCTCGACCAGCAACACCTCGATCAGCATCGGCGGTAGCGTGTACGTGCGTGACGACTCCGATGCCGGCAAGGCACTGTTGGACGGCTTCAAGACCAAGTGCGCCAAGTAGCGTCGACGTCCCGCCTGGCCGGCGCAGCAGCACAGAACCCCGTGGCATCGCGTCCACGGGGTTCTGTCCTTCCTCGGCTGGTCAAGCCTCTGACGTCTCCTCCTGAAGCTGCGGCGCCGCGTATGGACGACGCACCCGGTGAGGTTGATCGTTCTCACCGGATGCGTCAGGCCTCCACGCCCGCCCTCGATCGGAGGATCAGTCCTCCTCGCGCCGGCCTCGGCGGGGGGCGACGGCCGGCCGCTGCTGCGGCTCCGGGGTCTCCACGCTCCGGGGAGCCGGATCGGCCGTCCGGAGCGGACGTGGAACCGGAGCCTGCCGCGGCGAAGGAGCCGGTGCAGGAGCAGGCGGCCGCGGAGCACGCCCCGGCGGGGCAGGCGTCTGGCGCGGCGTCGACGTCTGGATCGAACCCGGCTGACGCACTGCCTGCGTCCGACCCGGAGTCCGCACACCAGGCGCAGCCGGAGCCCGACCCACAGCCGGAGCACCGGCCCCTGGCTGCCTCGGAGCCGAGGAGCCTTCGCGGCGGGCGCTGTTCACGGGCAGCAGCCGGTCACTGTTCGTCTGCGCCTCGGCCTGCTCCTGCCTTGCCGGCGGCCGGATGGGGGTCTGGGCCCGAGCCGGGGCAGGGGTGCTGCGAGCGGAGCCCTTGGGACGCGCGCTCGGCGCACCCGGCTGTGTCGGAGCAGGAGCCGGGGCAGGCACGGCGTCGCCGCCGAAGCGCTGCGGTGCAGCCTGCTGGTTGCCGTCCTGTTGGCTCTGCGCGCCCTGGGAGCCCGCGCCGAACTGGATCGGACGCGCGCTGGGCGCACCCGGCCGCGCCGGATCCGGAGCAGGAGCCGGGGCAGGCACGGCGTCGCCGCCGAAGCGCTGCGGTGCAGCCTGCTGGTTGCCGTCCTGTTGGC
>NZ_BMTY01000001.1:104234-154620 GCF_014649915.1 Streptomyces toxytricini
ACCCTGGGAGCCCGCGCCGAACTGCGTCGGTCCCGTCTGACCGGCGACAGCCCCACGGGCTCCGCTGGTCGGGACAGAACCAGCGCCGTTGGCGCCGCTCTCGCCCTGAGCACCACCACGAGAACTCGACGGGTCCGTCGACGAGGAAAGCACCTCACCTTGGATGACCTTGTGGCCGTCCGCGGTGTACCCGAGGTTCGACAGGCCACCCTGGGCGCTCAGACCCTGCGCCGTCTGCTTGTCCGAGCGCGAGCTGCCCGCTCCGCCACTCGTCAGCTGCAGCGGACCACCCTTGTCAGCCGGTCCGTCGCGACCGGGCGTGCCCAGACCACCGGCGGGACCGATGCCGCCCGGCAGAGCCTTGACGCCGTCACTGCCGCCGCCGGAGCCACTACCACCAGGACCACCATCCAGCACCGGACTGTCCGGTCCATCCGGACCATCGTGCCCGCCGCCCTCGAGGGCCAGCTGCTGCTTGCCGGACGTCAACTCCGTGGCGCCACCGTTCGTGCCGCCGGCGTTCGTCGACGCCGTCTTGCCCGTGGGCTTGCCCCCGCTCGGGGACGCCCGACCGCTGGTCTTGCTGTCGAACCCGTTGGCGAGCTTGTTGCCCATGGCCATACCCGCGCCGGCCCCCGCACCCGAGGCCAGAGCAGGCATCAGCCCGCCCTTGTCCGGCTTCGGCGTGCTGTTCGTCTCGAGGAACTTGTCCACGAGCTTGGTGACCACCTCGTCCATCGCCTGCAGCACAGTCTTGCGCACCCGTAGCAGGGCGAAGGTGATGCCTATGATCACCAGCGAGGAGATCAGGGTCAGGATCACCACGATGATCCCGCCGAGCGTGGGGCTGCCCCACAGGCCACCCGGGCTCATGAAGCTCGACACGGGGCCGGCCATGATGTCCGGGACCGAGATCAGGAATTCCGAGACGAACTGGTAGACGAACAGCGTGACGAGGACTTCCATGATCATGGCCGTGGAGTACACGATCACTTTGGCGATCGCCTGCAGGGCGCCCAGCGTCGCAAACGGTACGGCGGCCACCAGGCCGAAGGTCCGCTTGATCGCCCCGGCCAGCATGCCGATGGCGTACCAGAAGCCGAGCAGGACGATGGAGCCCAGGACCGTGGCCGCGTTGCTCCAGTACATGAACTTCGCCGGCCCCGTGCCCACCTGGCTGACGGCCATGTGGTTCTCGCGGGTGAACCCGCTGGTGGCGTTGTTCGATGAGTACATGGCCAGTGAGCCGGGGTTGAACCCGGTGTTGAGGTAGTTGTACGCCGCCAGGGGAGACAGGTTGCACGAGGAGGGTGTCTTGCCCACCGTGAAGCCGCAGCCACCCTTCGTCCCCGTCGTGGTGAAGACCGTCGAATCCTTACCGGGGTGAGAGGAGGTCAAGCCCGTGCCGTCGGTCGAGATCACCGGGTGATCGACCGGCTTCGGCCCGTTTTCCTCACCGAACTCCGCCACGTCGCCGTAGCTTTTCTTGTCGACGAACCAGCGCTTCTTGGTATCCGCGCTCTCGTCCAGTTGCGTGATCGAGGTCTTGATCCCCGACTCGAAGTCCGAGGCTGCGATCTCGTTGCTCGCGATGTACTTGCCGATGATCCCGAAGGTCGAGAACACCGCTTTGAAGTCGTCCGAGGCACGGCCTCCGACGGAGACGGTGCCGTCCTTCCAAGCCGACTCGGCGTCTTTGGCCTTCGTCCCGATGTTGATGCCGTTGAACGTCGCCCCGTGGGACTGCTTGTTGATCGCCAGCGCACTCGTGCGCACAGACATCATCGCGTCCGGGCTGGCCTGGCCATCGTTCCAGGAAACAGTGGCCTGGTCCGGAATCCCCAGGCGGTCGTTCATCATCCACGCCTCGAAGTCGACGTAAGTGCTCAGCACGACGCGCGTCGGGCCGGCGTGTTGACCGAGAACGGAGTCGTCGAACTTTCCGAGCACGCTGGAGTACATCGACCCGACGAGTGGCAGGCCGACGCCGATGAAGACGACGCGCACGACGAGCTTCTTGATCGCCGAGCCTCGGTCCATCTTCTTGAACATGACCAGGCCGATGAGCAGGAAGCCGATGAAGATCGGCACGAGCGCCTGCCACGAGATGTCGACGAGCAAGCCGTACCAGCCGCTGATCCAGTGCTGCAGACCCGCGAGGGCGCCGCCTCCGGTAGCGCCTCCCGTCATGCCCTCGGCAAAAGTCGGATTCACCGCCGCGACCGCGTTGTAGAACCACAGGAAGGGGTTGACGAGCTTCAGGAACTGGATGATGACGTAGAACAGCGTGCCGACCGCCAGCGCCAGGGCGTAGAGGACCCAGATGATCGACCCCCCGATCACGCTCACGATCTGGCCGCCGATGCCCGAGGACATCGTGTCCAGGCCGAGATCGTTGTTGGCCGCCCCGAAGTGCGCGTAGTCGAGCATGCCCGCGTACTTGGCGTTGCCCTTGTCGTCCTTCGCGGCCAGCGTTTCGTAGGTGACGGTCTGCGAGGAACCCGACACCTCGGCGAAGAACCAGCCCACGATGTTGCCCAGGCTGAACTCCGGGTCGGCGTAGCCGAGAATGGAACCGCCCGAGGACGGGCTGGACGTGACCGGCTTCCAGTTCTCGTGCATGCCCTTGTCGTTCTGCGGCGAGTTCTTCTCGCTGAAGTACGAGCTCGCGTTCGAGGCCAGCTGGTAGAGGCTGTAGTTGTCGCGCTCCTTCTTGTCGTCCGCAGACGCCGGCGAAGACGTCGCCATCATGAAGACCGGCACGAGCAGCGCCGCCAGGAGCATGAGGGCGAGCCCGCGCACGGGCCTGCCCGGGCGGACTGCACCCACGCTGTGGCCGGCCCGGGCACGCAGCCTCGCCACCGCCGTGATCGTCCGGTTCATGCTCTCTCCTCTGCTCCTCGTCCTCGTATCAGTGCCGACCTCGCTCATGTCTTTTCCAGCTTCTTGGGCTTGGGCCTTGTTGCCGGTCGCCTTGCGTTGCCATCGGGCCGCTGCAGGCTCTTGGTCTCGCTGCGCTTGATCGCGTCAGCCTGGCCCGCGTCGGCCCCACCGCCGTCGCCCTCGCTGTGCTTCCGGATGCTGGTGAGGTTCGCGCCAGGCGTCGGCTTGTCGTGCATGATCGAGTCCATCCGCGCCGTCTCTTCGGCCTTGGCCGCCTCCAGCCGGACCTGCCTGCGTTGGGCCTCGCGGTAGGGGTTGATCCCCAGTGCCAGATCCAGGTGGAAGACCACGTTGGAGACGCCCCGGCGCAGGTACGTGAGGTTCTCGTCCTTGGTCGTGATGAGTCGGGCGAGATCCGGCGGGATCCGCTGGTGCAACTGCTTCTGGTACTCCGCCACCGTTTTGTCGCGCATCGGGCCGAAGAGCGTGTAGTCCGCAGCGTCGAACTTGTTGAAGTCGCTGTCGGCCAGCATCTTGTCGACGTCGTTGTAGCTGTAGACCACCCGGCCGCCGCGTTCGTGCATATGGTCGAACTGGTCCTTGAGGTACTTCTTCACCCGGTCGTCGATGTGCTCGGTGCCGTGGATGATCACCGTGTCGCCGATTCCCAGCTTGCCGACGGCGAAGCCGACGATGTTCACCAGCTGCGCCATCGCCACGCCCTTGCCGCGGCGCATGAGCCGCGAGAAGTCGTAGACCACGCGCCGCGAATCCCGGACCCCGTCCACGGCCGAGGCCGTGTGGTTGTTGAACAGGTCGCCATTGGTGCTCAGCATCGCGTTGGCGATGCCTCTGAGCACGTTGTAGGCGCGCAGCTGGTCCGGGTCGGTCTTGCTGGAGTTCAACAGCGCCTTGTGCGCGGTCGCCAGGTAGGAGACGAACATCTGAAGACGCGGCACCTGGGTGTGCGGGATGTTCACCACGCGCAGGCGGTTGCGCTGCTCCTTGGCGTTGTGCCGCCACATGCCCTGCTCGATGTAGAAGTCCGTGGCCGTGTCCTCGAGGGCACTGCGGATGATCGAGCCGACGGCGCCGTCGGTGGACTCGTAGAGCTGCTCGAACATCAGCTTGAGCTTCTCCATCTGAGCGGAGAAGACCGTCAGCTCGTCCTCCTCCTCGCCGAACATTTCGAACATGTTCACGTCGCCCTGGTTCAGGTCCACGCGCGAGGTGAGCCGCTCGAACCTCGGGCCGAGCTTGTCGAGATTCGCCCCGTCAAGGACGAGGTGGACGACCTGGCCGTTGTTCAGCAGCGTCGCTTGCGAGATCTTCGAGCACCACATGTTGGCCACCCGCTGGCGGTCGAGGTACTCGCTGAGGGTGGCGTCGGCGACGATCACGTGGTGGGCGTAGGCGTTTACGTCCATGAGCACGGCGCTGTTGTTGACGTCGCCGACCATGTAGCCGACGTACTCGCCGCCCTTGTCGTTGAGGCCGTTGGTCACCAGTGAGTACGAGCCGGCCAGCTCGGTCGAGGTGAAGTGGAAGCCCTTGCCCTTCTTCTTCTCGTTGTTCTTCCACAGGCCCGAGAGCTCCTGCCGCTGCTCGCCTGCGTAGGGCGCAGCCTTCAGCGTGCCGAAGCGGTCGATGTACAGGCGCGTGACCCGGTCGATCGTGTCGTCCAGGGTCGCCAGATCCGGGGCCTTGAGAAAGAGCCGGTTGTGCACCGAGAGGTAGCTCGCGCCGTCTTGGAGCTCTCCGATCGTGACCCCGAGGTCACCGGAGATCTTCGCGGCCTTGCGCTTGGAGGAGGTTGTGCCCGTCTCCTCCTGCTCGTTGGCATCGAGCCGTTCCAGCTTCTCGGACTGTTTCGTATATGAGTCGATCCACTTGTCGTCCATCCGCTTGACCTGCTCAAGCACGACCGCGGTGACCCGCTCGTCGAGGCCGTCCGGGATCCGATCGATGCCCCAGAAGGCGGCGAAGTTGTCGTGCGCGGCGTCGTCGTGGAAGTACGCCAGGATGCAGGCGACCGAGCCGTCGACCTCGAAGTAGTCGGAGCGGAAGAGGTACTTCTCCTTCGGCTTCAGCGCGAGCAGATGCGGATAGGCGTCGAATGCGCCCTGGAGGTGCTTCACCTCACGGCGGCGCTGCCACCAGTTCTTCTTCGGCTCGGCGGCTTCGTCGGCCACGCCGTGGACTGCCGCAGTGGTCTGCACGCCCTCAGCCCGAGCAGCGTCGTCCGCGGGCAGATCACCGACCGGAAGCTCCCCGCTCTCATTCGTCTCGTCAGGCTTCTTTCCCGGGACGCCGAGCTGTGCCCGGACTTTCGTCATCAGCGCCATGGTGTCCTTCGTTCGTTCCTCGTCGTGCGGGTCGGCCTGGCGCTGTCAGTTCAGCGACGTCTTGAGGTCGAGCAGTTCGTCGTCGATGCCCTGGTAGAAGACCCGCAGCATCGGCTCGACCTCCTCGCGGTCGAGCATCGTGGCTTCCTTGATCATGAGGGTGGAGCCGCCGACCTCGGCCTGGAGGACTTGGTGTCCCTTGCGCAGTGCGTCGGTGTTCTTGCCCTTGAGCAGCAGGTACTGGTGGATCGAGGGGAACTTGCCGCCCACGTGCTGCGTGAGGATGTCGTACTGCTCGTTCTGCAGCTCGATCAGATCGGGGTCACGGAGCTGAAGGGCCTGGTTGCGCCGCTCCAGGTTCGCCACCTGGTGGTAGATCCGCTGCGGCTCCTTCGTCGTGATGAAGCTGTGCTCGCACGTCGTCTCGACTTTGCGCCAGAAGGAGTCGACCCGGTCGAGGATCCCGATCCGGTCCTCGTCGAAGAGCAGATAGCTCGCTGAGCCGACGACCAGGTAGACCCGGCCTTCGCCGCCGTCGGAGAAACGGATCAGCCCGTCCTCGTCGATCCCGTCGATGCCGACGATCGAGTAGAAGTCCGTGGGGTTCGAGCTGCGACGGGTGAAGACGTGGCGGGCGCTGCGGGGCAGGTAGGCAAGGAAGGCCGGCACCCGCATGATGCGCAGCTCCTTCGTCTTCATCAGCCCGCCGAAGTAGGCGATCGCCGCCAGTCCCCAGAGAACGAAGAACGTGATGGCGACTGGGCCCGAGCTCGCGACGAACGTCGACGTGCTGAACCACAGCAGGGTGAGGATGCCGCCGCCGAAGAAGAGCAGTTGCTTGATCGGGGAGGGCTTCGCCGCCCAGCCGCCCTTGCTGAGCGTGATCTCGTGATCCAGAAAGCTCCTGTTCAGCGAACTTGGCACCTTATAGGACAGTTTCGCCATGAAACTCCCATCCCCCCTGCCATCGCAATGGCCATTGCTCGACCTGTCGAGAAGCCTTCATGTGTGAGGCGCGCGAATGGCATCCTATCTTAGGCGAGTCATTCGAAACGAGAGCGAAAGGGAGTCGGATGGCTGTGTGAGGCGAGTCTGACTGGCGGGTCCGAGTCATCGAGTGTTGTTTGAACGGCTGACGGATCAGTCGCACCGCGGAAGCGGTGGCGCTCATTCCATCGCTTCCGCCGCGAGGCGCGGAACGTCGTCGCCCAGGCCGAGCACGGCCAACGCATCGGCGGAGCCGTACTGGTCGAGGCGTTCCTGACGAACCGACATCCCGTCGAGGACTGCCGGCTCAGAGTGCCGAGGGGGGCGTGCCCGGCGCCGCACAGCGTCTCCCTGACCGGACCGGACCGGACACGACCGGACGCCTCCTGTCAGGAAATGGCAGCAGCGGGAGCGGGCCCCGAGGTCCGGGACCCGCTCCCACTCGGCACTACCCGGCCGCCATCAACCGAACGACGGGACGATCTTCTTCTTGCCGCCCTGTTTCTTCCACGAGATGCGGGCGTCGAAGGTCTTGCCCTTGGCCGAGACGAAACCCGTGCCCTGGATGGTCTTACCGGCCGCCAGGTCCTTGCGCTGCGCATCGGTGAAGGTCACCTGGCACCAGGACCGCGGTGGCTCGTCGTCGGAGCCGAAATCAGGGATGATCTTCCTGGCCTGCGCGTCCCAGGTGACCTTGCAACCGAAGGTCTTGCGAGTCCGCGCGCTGACGAAGTCGTCGATTTCCAGCGCTTGGCCCGCCAGGAGCGCCGCGACCTCCGCCGGCGTGAACGTCCGGCCAGACCACTTCGTCGGCTTGTCCGGCGCCTCCAGCTGGAACCCGACGAACTTGCGACCCCTGAAGGTGCCCACGCCGAGCGCACCGGTGGCCGGGAAGGGCTTGTTCTCCTTCGACCTCGCCTCGAACGAGATCGTTTCGCCCGCGAGCAGCTCTGCCACCTCGTCATCGCTGAACTCGTGGCCCGACCAGACCTTCTTGAAGACGACCCTCTTCGGGCCACCTGGAGCGGCCTGCCACACGCCCTCGGCGCGGGCGGCGCCGACCTGGTCTTCCAGGCCCAGCTCGGCGCGCATGGACGAGGCGTTCTTCGCCATCGTGGCGAGCTCCTTGCTCCTCGCGGTCATCGGATCGGCCTCCCTTCCCGCTCGCGTTCGAGCCTCGACTGCTTCCTGGTCGCCTCACGGGCCATGTCCCGGAGATGGATCGCCTCCTTGTGTGTGATCGGCGCGTCATGAAGGTTGTGCGAGCCCCGCAGGAAGTTCTCCGTGCGGTCGGCGATGGAGTATGCGAGCGCCTGCTCGATCACCGCGCTGGTCTGACGCACCTCGCCCAGCTCGTCGCGCAGCTTGCGCAACAACCCGTCCCGCTCGCGTTCGACAGCCTCGATGCTCATCAACCGTGTCAACACGCTGCCCAGCAGCGGGTCGCGGGAGCGGAACAGCTCCACGGCGCGCTCGGTGGCGGGATCGGCATCAAGGCGCAGGTCGAGCTGTGCCAACAGGAACGCCATCACCAGCGTGCCCTGGCTCAGCCGCCGGCTGAACTCCCGAGCGGCGCTGTCGCTCACGCCCAGCTCACGGACCGCGGCTGCTCGCAGCTGCTCCCGCAGCGCGTTCATGACGCTCTCGGGCAGCGCCTTGATGTGCGGCTGGCTCTGCATGCCGACGAGCCGGAAGCCCGACTGGGGGAGCGTGGCGGTCTCGGCTGTGCTGCCCGAGCCCCTCTTCGACGGCGCGCTCTGCGCGGCGCGCCGATCACCGGTGAACTGCAGCGATCCGGGCCCCACCTGCTCGGGTTCGTCCGGTGGGGCGATGTCGTCGGCCGCAGGGCCCGCCGGCACACCGCCCGGGAACACCCCGTCAGCAGTGTTCTGCCCGCCGCCGGCGCCACCGCGCTGATTGGATCTGCCGGCGCGTTCGGACTTGCCGACGTCGGGCTCGCGGTCCTGCTCCAGGTTCGGGCGATCCGTTCCGGCTCCCCCGTCGAGATCAGCCCGCGGACCTTCGACCCCGAGCTGAGAGTCGATGGCGCCGGTCGCATCGAACCGCACCTCCGGCTCGGGTGCTGCCGCCGCAGGCCCAGGCTGTGCGGCCTGAGCCTGGACGCGCTTCAACTCCTCGCTCCCACCACGCCGGTAGGCGTCGAGGAAGGACGTGTCCACATCCATCACCTCGTCGGTGGGCGTGGCCGCCTCCAGCATCTCTGCGAAGTCCCGGCTCATACGAGCTCACCGTCCTCCTCGTCGAGCAGGTAGTTGTCGCCGCGGGTGAGCCCGATCAGCGAGTCGAAGCCCGTGGTGACGACGCGTTCGAGGTTCGCCGAGTTCTTCGCCAGCGCCGCGACCTGATCGACGAGCTCATTGAGCCGCGCGATCTCCAGGGTCGGCAGGTCATAGTCGAGGTTCTCGCGCCGGATCTTCTCGACCACCGCCTCGGCCACGTACTCGCTCACCGAGGAGAACCCGCGCTTGTCGGCCCAGTACTCCGCGCGCTGCTTCTCGTCCGAGCTCAGCCGGACGAACATGCCCTGGCGGCCACCGCTGCTGGCCTGTGTCCCGCCCGACGGCTTTTTCCTCACGCCGCGCACAGGTTGCGTCGTCCTGTCCAACTCGTGTGCGGCATTCATCTGCGGCTTCTCCATGCCTTGCCTCGCCAATCCGTGAAGTCGCCCTATCGGCGCTGGTGGATAAGACATCTGCCACTCTTTTGGTTTCAGGTGGGCCAGTCTGATTGGCGCCCGCTCAGGGTTCGGACTGGGGAGTCGGCGTCGCGTTCGCCGTGCAGTCGACAAGCTCCTGGGTGAACCTCGGGGATTGCCAGATCGCCTTGTCTTTGTCGTTCGGCACGTGGTCGACGATCGACCCGGTGCCGAGCGGCGCGCCACCGGCGAGGAAGTGCAGCGTCTCCTGGCTGAAGCCTGCCTTGTACACCGAGGTCGCCAGGCACTGGCCGGCCGCCGCGTAGGTCTTCTTCTGGCTCTCGTCACGGGCGTAGGAGGAGAACATCGAGACCAGGCCCTTGGTGAGCTCGATGGATGAGCTGACCGGCTGATCCGCGCGGACTGGGTAGGCGGGCGTCGGGTTCGGCTTGCCCACCACTGGCTTCGCGGCTGCCTCCGGCGGCGTGTAGCTCTGGGCCTTGGGGCTACCGCTGTTCGGAAGTACGGCCTCGCTGACGCATCCGTCGAAGGCCTCGCGCAGCGACCGCGAGGCCAGCAGAGCGGCGTCGTGCTCGCTCACCTTGCTCAGTCCGCCGATGACCGTGCCCATGTCGTCGCTGTCGGCCTTGATGATGTAGGCCAGCGCCTTCTCCGACACTCCCGCCTTCCGCACCGCGCCACCCAGGCAAGCTCCGCTGTTCTTTCCGGAGCTTCCGGCGCCCTGGAAGGCGAGCTTGTCCAGCGCCTTGCCGAGAGCCGTGTCGGCGACCTGGGCTGTGCTCGCGGTCGGGCTTGGTACAGGCGACGGCTGCGCCTCCTTGGCCGTTCCGCCGTTGCCGCTGGAGCACCCGGCGAGCACAGCGCCCGCAGCCAGCACCGCAGTGGAGAGTCCAACCTTCCTCGTCCTCCAGGTCCTCATCTCTTCTCGCCTCGCATCCCCTGTGCCGACCAGTCTGATTGGATCCACTGGTCTCTGAGGGTATCTTATTCGAGTGACCATTCAATGGTGGTCTGTGGTGAGTCGGAATGTCGCGCGATAGGGGTTGTAGAGGCTGCACAGAGCGGGACTCGGTTGCGCAGAGTGGCTGCGGGCCCGTCTGGCGCTTGGGGATCAACAGAGTTGATCCGGAGGGCTCTGCGAAAGCAGGGCGCAGCCTGGTGCAAGGAACGGCCGTGCCTCGCAGTCGAGATCGCCTCGACCTGCTGCTGTCGGCTCCCCAGGAGAGCGCCGGGCAATGCACGGCGCTCACCACCCAGACCTTGGCGTTGCCTGGGGTACGACCCGCCAGGGCGCAGCAGGCGCCGGCCCCAACCGGTCAGCACCGTGGTGAACCCGTCGCGGTGGTGAGTTGCCACCACCGCGAACCGCAAGGTCCACGAGGCACCCGAGGACCTCACATACGACACGAGCGCAGATGCCGCCGCCGGCGTCTTCCGCGCCGCCAACACCACCACGACGGACGGAGACACGACATGGCGTTCGCGATCGGCGCGCTGCTCGGCTGCGTGGCCACTCTGCTCGCCCTCGCCATCCGGCGCAGCCTGACCCGGACGCCGCACTGCGGGTGGTGCGCGACCGCCTCGAACTGGCCCACCTCCCAGCACGACGCCCTGCTCTGCCGCGGCTACGTCCAGGACCGCCGCCGCGAACGGCTGCGCGACATCAGGCACGGCCGCCCCGTCGAGGAGCCGAACCCGTGGGGCGAGGCGTACCTACTCGACGAAGAGATCGCCCAGCGAACGAAAGCCGACGCATGAGTGCCGCGACCACCTCGGCCGCCGCCGGTCCCGCCCAGGCGCTCGCCGGGCCGGCCGCCGCATACCCGACCGACCCGGAAGGCACAGCACCCGTGATCGCCAAAGTCACCGACCCGGCGACAGGCGAGCAGCACCGGTCTCGATCGACCCCGGCCGGCCCGGCTGGGTGAACGCCCTGGTTCGGGGCGGGCGGGACACCTGCCGCGCCGCCCGGTGCCGCGGCGCTCTTTCACCCTGATCCGCCGGCCCGGTGTCATGCCGTCCGTCATTCCTCGTCTTCGCAATGCCCCTGGTGTTCCGGTTCATCACCGCAACGCTCCACGGGGTCGAGATCACGGATCCCGGACACGTACAAGTCTTCATCCGGGCGAAGGTGTGCTCGACGCGGGCACGGACCCGCCGGTGTCCGGCGTTGTCCCCCTCCTGCCCCCGCAACGGGCCGACCGGCCCTTCTGTGGTGCTGGGTGATCAGCCCGGTGCCCAGGTAGGCAACGTCCCCGGTCACCGTCGTCCCGGCGGCCACGGCCGGCAGGTTCGACGCCCCGCCACACGTGGGCATCGGCCTTGTTCTCGGCGCCGCCAGGCCGATGCCATGACCAGCCGGGTGTGTACGACCGCGACGGGCCAGCGTTGCCGGCTCCAGCGCCGGCAACGGCCTCAGCCGCTGGGTGACCCGGCCGACCACGCCGGGGAGATACCGAACAGGGGGGGGGCGCCTGCCGCATCGTGAGGTTCGTGCGGTAGTACACCGCCACCGGCAGAAGGCGGCCCGTCAGCGGCAAACATCACGGTCGGCCGCCACCGGTCCTTTCCCGCCCCGCTCCCGCACCACTCTCACCGGCTTCACGAACCGATCCATCCGCAAGCCGTGAACGTCTGCGGGATGGTGACGGCTGCCGGGAGCCGTGGTTCTTGTCCGCCGGCCCGGCGGACCTTGACGGTGTCCATGACCTCCTCGAAGCGGGTTGAGTCGGCGGCGTTGCCGCCGGTGAGGATGAAGCCGAGAGGCCGGCCGCGGCCGTCGCAGGACAGGTGGACTTTCGTGGTCAGTGCGCCTGGGGATCGTCCAAGGGCGTGATCACATATTTCGTCCCGCCGCCCTGCCCCTTTTTACGGGCGCCCACGGCATGCCGGTGGGCCCGCGGGACCGTGGAGTCGACCGACGCCAGCCAGCCGTCACCAGTCGCGTCCCTCCTGGCCTGGGTGGGGCGGCCGGCACTCGCGTGAACGTCCGGTCCATCACCCACCTGCGGAAACGGGCGTAGAGGGTCCTCCAGGGCCCGTACCGTGCCGGCACGTCACGTCACGCCGACCCCGTCCGCGGCTTCCACACGATTCCGTTCAGCACCCGCCGGTCGTCCAACCTCGTTGTCGAACTGGGGGCGTCGCGCCGTGAGTGGTCGGTTGCTCGCGAGGAGCGTGATGTTGATCGGCGAAGCCGATCCGGGGTTCGGAATGGCGAGGTATTCGGTCAGCGCGGCCGTCTCGGAACTCGTCGACTCATGACGACGCCCCGTGCCGACATGATCCCGCATCAGCACCCCTGGAAGACACGCCTCGGCGCAGGTCAAGTGACTGCCGAGCCAGGGGACATCACGCCGTGGTCTGGTCGGGAGTGGCCGGTTGCTTGGTGAAGAACACGAGTTTGATCGGCGAAGCCGATCCGGGGCTCGGAATGACGACGCATTCGATCAGCACAGCTGATTCGGATGAAGCACTGAAAGAGAAAATCATGTGATCGGCAAAGCCGATCCGGATGGGGGCATGACGGACAACTGAATATCTCGTCCCAATCAGCCAATTGCGCTCGGGCGACGTCGTCGATCCGAGCGCTGTGTTGTGTGTTGAACCCATCGGGGTTGGCCGTGTTCAGGCCGGATCCCGCACTTGACCCCTTTTCCCTGAACACCCATGTGGTGGGCAGCGCTTTGTGCTGCCCGCGCTGTAGGAGGAGAAATCTGATGGATCACGAGTCCACGATGTTGCCGGTCGCTTTCAATGGGGCCGATGACACAGGTAAGACCACGCAGGTCGGCCCGCCGGCCCGCCGGACCGGTCCGGCTGCGGCGCCCGCCGGCGCCCTGCACGACCACGACTCTTCTGCGAAGGACGCCACTACCGGCTTCCCGTCGGCCAAGCAGGTGGCCGTGATACTTCCCCGACCGGCGGGGACGGCGGGACCGTGGTCCGACAACGACCGTCTCGCCTCGGTCCTGACCGAACTTGTGGGCACCCGTGTCACGGTCGTCGAACTCCAGGACACGGACACGGACGCCGATCTCCGGTCGCTGCCGGACCGTACCGCCTTCGCCTCCGTGCTGTGGTGCCAGCTGAGGGCACTGCCCGCCGCCGAGTGCAGCGGTGCCCTCCTTGACGACCAGGGAATCAGGGTGTGGACGGGCAAGGAGGCCGACGAGGTAGTCGCCTACAGCTTCGGACATCTTGCTCTGCGCGCCCACGCCGCCTGCATCGTCAACTGCCCGCCGCGCGCCAAGGCAACCATGATCGAGACTGTCCGGCACCTCATCGAGGAGCATCACGTTCCGTTCCACGGACGTGAGCACGGACTGGTGCCCCTGACCGACGGAGACCAGCGGGCACGGCTCCTGCTCGGAGGGAAGGACGTGTCGCTGCGCAGGCTTGCTCCCGTCTTGCCGGAACTGCATGTCGACCGTGGCCACACGCTCACCTGGACGGCGTGGCAAGACAACCGGGCAGCCGCACTCCGCGATATCCGCCGCGTCTACGGCACCTCGCCCGTGATCGTCCGCAGCTGCGCCGTTGCCGAAGACTCCTGGGAGCGCTCGGCCGCCGGCGAATACGACAGTGTGCCTGTGACCGGTGGCGGTGACACGCTTCTGGCCCAGGCGATCACCAAGGTGTTCGCCTCCTACCCGGCCCCCGACGCCGCCAACAAGGTGCTCGTCCAGCGCTTTCTGCAGCCGGTGCTCGCCGCCGCAGTGGTGACCACCCGCACAGTGTCCGGAGCGCCCTACTACGTGGCGGCGCTCGACAGCACCTCAGGGCGCACGGACATGGTCACCAGCGGCACCGGCGACCACGTCGACACCTGGTACGTCCACCGGGACAGCCTGGAGCGTGTTCTGGAGAACCCGTCCGCTCACGGCCTGCCGGACTTCGCCGCCCGCGTTTTGGGGGCAGCGGCCCAGACGGAGGATGCGGCAGGGACGAACCGCCTCGACACCGAACTGGCGATCACCGAAGACGGCGTGCACCTGCTGCAGGTCAGGCCGCTTGCCGCGGGGCGGGGCCGGACGACCGACGACGCCCAGATTACCGCCATCCTGTCGGCAGCCCGGCGGACAGTCGAGGACATGAGCATCTCGGACAACCGTCTGCTCGGAGACCGGCCCGCCCTGTCCTGTATGGCGGACTGGAACCCTGCCGAGATGCTGGGCCGGCGACCTCGCCCGCTCTCCATCTCGCTCTACCGCCACTTCATCACCGATTTGTCATGGGCACGTCAGCGAAAGGAGTACGGGTACCGCGATCTGCGCGGTGTCCCGCTCATGCACACCCTGGCCGGACACCCCTACATCGACGTGCGCGCGTCGTTGGCCTCCTTCCTGCCGGCCGGCCTCGGCGAGAAGCAGGCGCGCGAGGTGCTCCAGGCGCAGATCGCGCGACTGAGCCAGGACCCGGACTCGCACGACAAGATCGAATTCGAGATCGCGGCCACCTGCTGGACGCCCGACCTGAGCCAGCGCACCTCCTACCTCACACAGTCGGGAGTCGGCCAGACGACCCTCGACAACCTGCACGACCATCTCCTGCGCATCACGCGGACCGGCATCGGGCGGCTGACGGGCGACATGAACGATCTCGCCCGGCTGGGCCTGCCGACGGAGAAGGACACCCACCCCAGTCGCCTCGAGGCCACCCTCGAACGGACGCGCCGCGCGGGCCAGGTCTTCGCTCATCTCGCCCGCGCAGGCTTCGTAGCCGTCGATCTGCTGCGCTCGCTGCGCGGGGCGGGGCAGGCCGACCGCTACGACGACTGGATGCGTGGTCTCGGGACCGTCACCACGCGCATGCAGCGTGACGCCGCCGAGGTTGCCGCAGGTCGCCTGAGCTGGGAGACGTTCGTCGACCGGAACCGATGGGTCCGACCCGGCACCTACGACCTCACGGTCCCCAGTTATGGGCAGGACCCGGAAGGCTACCTCCGCCCCCTGCTGGACCAGCACTACCACGTCGAACCTCTTTGCGGCGCTCCGTGGTCCCCAGATCTCAGCGACCAGGTCTCCGGCGTATTGGAGCCCCTGGGGATCGATGCGGACGGCGCGGAGGACTTCTTCCGCAAAGCCATAACCGCCCGCGAACACGGCAAGGCCGTCTACGCGGCATGGGTCAGCGCCTCACTGGAAAGCATCGCGGCGCTGGGTGGAACCGCTGGCCTGAGCCGTGACGACATCACCCACCTCACCATCGCCGACCTCCTGACCACACCCTCGGACACCTGGCCTGCGACCGTACTTCGCCGTCGGGCCATTGGGGCCGCGGAGGCGCAGGTGGAACTGCCCGAGGTCATCACCGACACCGGCGACCTGCACTGCTTCCGCCGGGGATCGGGGCGCACCAACTTCATCGGCACCGGACGCGTGGACGGACGTGTGCACGCTGCTCCCGCACCGGCCAGCCCGCCGGAGCCCGGCAGCATCATCGTCATCGAATCCGCCGACCCCGGCTACGACTGGATCTTCGCTCACCGGCCGGGAGCACTGGTGACCGCATACGGCGGGGCCAACAGCCACATGGCCATCCGGTGCGCAGAACTCGGCATCCCGGCAGCCATCGGAGCCGGCCCCCAATCCCATGCCGCCTGCGCAGTCGCCGACCGCCTGGTCGTCGACTGCGACGCACGCCGACTGGAAGTGATCCGATGAAGGGACCTGGATGGATCGCGATCACACAGCGCCACGTCCCCTACCCGCACCGATCCGAAGAAGGCGACTACCTGGACCGCCAGTGGTACGCCCTGGAAGCGGTCAGCAACCGACGCCTCCTGGCCGTACCGAACAATCTCCCCCTCGCTCAGCGCACACTGCGGGGCCTGCCCCTGGCGGCTGTGATCCTCACCGGCGGCAACGATCTGCCGTCCGTCCCGGACCCGAACGACGTGGCTCCTGAACGAGACCGCGTCGAAACGTGGCTCCTTGAGCAGGCGGAGGAACTGCGGACACCAGTCATCGGCATCTGCCGTGGTGCTCAATCCATCGCCCACCGCTTCGGTGCCCGGCTCGTGGACGGACAGCACGGCCACTCCGGTACCCGCCACCACGTCCGAAGCACAGGTGACGCCCCCTGGCCGTGGCCCGAGCAGTTCACTGTCGCCTCCCACCACCGCTGGGCCATCCCAGCCGATGGTCTGCCCGAACAACTGCGCTCCCTCGCCCTGGCGGAGGACGACACCGTCGAGGCGTTCGCCCACCGTGACCTGCCCTGGTGGGGACTGATGTGGCATCCCGAGCGAGAGTCTCCCGCAGGTCCCGCCGCTGATGCCCTCACCTTCATCCTCAACCACTCCACGAATCCGTCCCACTGATCCCAGACGAAGGAGCACCCGCAAATGCGCACCATCATCCTCGCGGCTGGCCGCGGTTCACGTCTCGGTCCGCTCACCGACCAGCGCCCCAAATCCCTCGTGCCGCTGGCCGGAATCCCCCTGCTGACCCGGCTTCTCAACGCCCTCCGTACCGCGGGGCTGAGTGACATCACCATCGTCACCGGCTACCAGTCGGACCTCATCAACAGGGCTGCTCCCGGCTGCCGGACCCTGCACAGCCCCCGGTGGGCCCACACCAACATGGCCGCCAGCCTCCTGGTGGCCGCAGACGCGGGCCTGCTGGAGGACGGCGCTGTCATCTCCTACAGCGACATCGTTGTTGAGCCTCGCGTCGTGACCACTCTGCTGAGCGCCCCGCGCGCTCCGCTGACCCTGCCAGTCAACACCGCCTGGCTCGATGTGTGGAGCGAGCGCATGGCGGATCCCCTTGCCGACGCGGAACGCCTCATCCTCGACGCCAACGGAAGGCTGCTGGACATCGGCGGCGCCCCTCGTGGCCTGCACGAGGTGCATGCGCAGTTCATGGGGCTCCTGCGTCTGGACCCGGACGGGGCCCGACAGCTCATCTCCTTCTACCGCGAGGCCCTCGACGCCGACAGTGCAGCCGAGCGCTGGGACACCACCACTCTCCTCAGCGCCTGGCTGAAGGCTGGCGGAACAGCCCACACCGTGCCTGTCCGCGGCGGCTGGCTGGAGGTCGACACCCCCGAGGACAAGGACCGCTACGAGGAACTGCACAGCCTTGGGCGCCTGGCCGCCATCTGCGCACTCGACACCACCGAAAAGGACGGCGACAACCGATGACGAACACCCTCCCCAGCACCAAACTCCCGACGGCTGTGCACTTCAGCGGTCTCGGTGGCAAGGGAATCGCCCCCGCCGCCTCCCTGGCCTTGGCCGCCGGCATGCGAGTGACCGGCGACGACCTGGTGCCCAACCACCGCACTGACATCTTCACCGCCCACGGCGTACCTGTGGCTCTCGGCGTCAATCACATGCCCCGTGACGTCGACCTGCTCGTCTCCAGTGCGGCTGTGCCCGTGAACACGGCTGCCCCCATCCACCAGATGGGGCGGCTGGAATTCGTCCAGCACCTGTTCTCCGAGCACCGCAAGCGCATCCTGGCCGTCGCCGGATCGCTGGGCAAGTCCACTGCCGCAGCCATGGTTCACCGCATCCTGTCCAGTATCGCTCCCTCCGCCTACATCGGAGCCGACGTGCCGGGGCTGCTGTGCGGCGGAGAACTCGCGACCGGGGAATGGGCCGTGGTCGAAGCCTGCGAGTACCGCAGTGCCTACAGCGCTCTGACCCCTGAGATCGTGATCGCCCTGAACATGGTGCAGAACCACGAGGACGATCTGGGCGCCGGAACGGCCGGGTTCGAGCGGAGCATGACCAGGTTTCTCACCGAAGGAGCCACTCCTCCCGGCCTGATCGTCATGCCCTCCGAGGTGGCAGGCCTGATGTCCCCCCACCTCACCGCTGCCGGAACTGCCGGGCAGATCGAGGTGATCGGGGCCGGCGGTCCGTGGCAGGTTCACGTTCTGCGGCAGGACACCAAGGGCTCCACCTTCCGGCTCACCCATGGCGGGCGCGATGCCGGAACATGGACCGTCCCCGCTCCCGGACCACATCTGATTCCCGGCGCAGCCTGCGGCATCGTCTCCGCGCTGCACCTCGGGCTCCAGACGAGCGACATTGCCGCCGGACTGGCTGACTTCCGTCTGCCGGGACGGCGCATGAGCGTCGTGCACTCGGACGAGCGACTGGTCGTCGTGGACGACAACGCACGTCAGCCGGACCAGGTCCGTGCCCTCATCCAGGCACTCCGCCAGGCCCACCCCGACCGAACCCTCGTCATCGCGGTGGCCCCTTGGGGACGCCGCAACAAGCGTGACCTGACCGCCTGGCCGGAAGCGCTGTCCGGGGCAGACGCGGTATGGGTCCTGCCTGTCGGCGACAACGCGGCCCCGGGAGGGGAGGACCCGGACGCTGATGTCCGGCTTACCGCGTTGCTTCGCCGCTCGGGAACCGTCGCACACGCCATCCAGAATGACATGAACCTGCCAATCCGGGGAGGTGGTGCGAAGGGCCTCGTCATCGCCACCGCCGGCTACGACGCCAATGCAGCCGAATTCGCCACGCTGCACCGGCAGGCCGTCAACGCCCTCGGCAGTCCCGCACAGGAAGCCGGAGAGTAAATGTCCACCCGCCGCCGACCGGCACGCTTCACCGCCCTGCTGGTCACTACGCGCGAAGGGGCCGTCCTGCTCACGCAGGGCGGCCCCCGCCCCGGGGACCTACCCCATAGCAGAATTCGGGCCCACGAGAACCCCTACAGCGCAGCCCAACGTCTGGCAGCCGGCCTGAACCTCTCCCTCGCAGGGACGACGCTCCTGGCCATCGACGAAGCCGAGGGTTGCAACGGGCCGCAGACCGTCCATGTCATGTCCGCACGCCTGTCTCCCGGCAGTGCTCCACCCTCAGCCGGACACTGCCTGACCCCAGTGGGTCAGGCAACCGCTGCCATGACACCCTCTGCCGCGTCACGGCTGAAAGCCGTATGCCGGGCAACGATCCTCAACACCATGTCGCGGACCTGCCAGGAGCCCCTGAGGCTTGTCGACGGCCGCAACATTCTCCAACCCGCAACCAAAGCAGAGCGAACCCGATCCCGCTTCACCTGGCATCCCCGCCTCACACCGCCCGAAGAGATACCAGTGCAACAGACCTGGGGATGGCTCGTCGATCCACATGGCCGTGTTCTGGTGATGCTCGACCGGCACGGCGTTCCGAGCCTGCCGGGAGGGCGCCCCGAAGCCGGGGAGAGCCCCTGCGAAACCCTGGCCCGGGAGGCAGAGGAAGAAGTGCAAGCAAGGCTGAGCACCCCCTACCCGCTGGGCTATCAGCAAGTGCGGGAGCACGGCCGTCCGCCTTACGCTCAGTTGCGCCTGGGAGCACTCCTGCGGGGCCTCGATTCCGCAGCCCCAGACCTCGACACCGGGGAGAAGTACCAACGAGTACTCATTCCTGCTCGACAGGCGAACCTGCTGCTCGGCTGGGGGCCGGAGGGAGACGCACAAGCACACGCAGTCTCACGGATCTGGCCTCCCCGCACGACACGTCCCGCCCAGTACGTGCCTGAAACCGGCCTGGATTTCACCGAGGAATGACTGCATGTGCTGCCTGGCCATCGGACCAGGCAGCACATGCCGCACCATGCACAGAGAGAAAACCGGCGGGCCTCCCCTGGGAGGGCGAACCCAGCCCAGAGCCTCGACAGGAACTAAGCGGAACCAGAAGAAGCAGAAAACTCAAAATTCCGCCGGACGATCGGCTGCAGGTAGTCTACTTGTTCCCCGGCAAGAAAGGACAACTCGGCTTCGGAGTCGATCAGCGCGATCCTGTCGAGTTCAGAAGCCCGACCCTGTTCTTGCTCCGAGGACACCAAAGCCGCAAATCGTTGATGCAGGAATTCGGCGGGCAGGGCAGGGGCGCGAAACACAAAACCGACACTACCCCGCGCGCCACGCGTGACAACCCACAGAGACAGGGATTCAGGCAATGGGTCGATGCCGAGCTCCTCCATAAGCTCTCGGGCCGCATGTCGGCGAAGCGGAGCCACATCGAGAGACTCACCCCTAAGAGGGGGCTCCATGGAGCCCCCCGGCAGTTGCCATCGGCCGGGGGTGGACGTTGAAGAAGACATACGGGCCACCAGAAGACGTCCGTCCTCCGTCGGCTGGGCAACGCACACGAAAACGGATGAAACGGAGGGAGCGTCGGGAATCTGACGCAGCATACGGTATCTGTATGCCGCCCTTGCCCAGGAGAGAATCAAACTCCCTGGTTCCTTCCACTCTACATCCATGCAAGCTACTGTGGGCCCATCGAAAAGGTTCGGATTTTCCTGAACCGCTTCAGACCAAGCACGTTCCATAGTCAGGCGGTCTGGCTCAGAAATTGGGTGCCACGCCTTTTCGACGAAGCGGATGCGACGGACATCGAAAATCTCTACACCAGAGGATGCGTTAGTCACTGACCTATGCTCTCACATCGCGTGCGACGTGCGAGCAGATTGGTCCGGATCGAAGGATGGCGGTCTCTTTCCAGAACGTCCATGCCGGCCACAGCTACACCTTCAGGAGTCAGGTGCGCCGGCTGATCCTCGGCGTACGCCAGTGGGCACACCGTGCAGACCGACCACGGAAGAGGTTTGATGCCTGAGCGCTGCAGATGATCCCTGGGGCGTGTCCCTGGAGATCTCTGCAGCTCCGACTTCCCCAGCACCCCGGTGCACGCTCTGCCTTCGGGCAGGTGCGGCGCCGGGGGGCTGTGTTTTTTCGTGGCCCGCCTTACTCGCCCCGTGAAGGCAGTGAGCACAAGGGATCAGCAGAGCTGATCCGGATCCGACGTTGAAGAACATCCCTGTTCCGTCGGGAGTCGAACCATGAACTGCCCGAACTGCGCCAGCGATATGGAGTCGAGCGCCTACGGCATCCGCGCCGGCAAGAAGGTCACGCACACGTGCTCCGAGTGCGGTTACAGCGAAACACGCTGAGCGGCTGCTTCTCCCTTTCAACTGAGATCTCGAAGGAAACCGTGATCCTCGCCGAGGTGGTTGCCAAAACGCAGCCCCCGGCCTTTGGCAGGGAGGGCGTGCGCCCGCTGGGCGCCGGCGACCCGGTCGCCGTGCGCGACCTGTATCCCGATCGAGCCAGGCAGATCGCTCCTTTCGTAGCCGTCGCCGTCGGCTCACCCATCGCCTGGTGCCTGCTGCGGCATCCGACAAGACCGGTGTTGCGACAGCGGCCGACACGGCCGCTTTGGTTGTGGCGCCACTTCTGCGTCAACATCGGAGCCGCGCTCGCCGGATCACACGGGAGGTGCCTCGCTTCCACAGCGGGACTACCGACGCTGTTCTGGTCAACGCCTGCGCCCGCGCACTGTCCGGGAGCGCCGCGGTGCTTCTGCTCCCGCCCCGAAGAACCGGACCGGGCCTGGAGTACAGCCGGTCCCAGCTACTCCAACGCCCTGCCTGGCAGCCGCCTGTGGTTGCTCTCCCTGGCCAGCCTCTGTGCTCTCACCTGCGCCGGCAGCGTCTTCACCGCACTGGCCGAAGCTCATGAACTCCGATGGTCTCGACGCGACCGCATACGGATGGACGCAGGTGGCCAATACGGCCGCCGTGCTCCTCCTTTCCCGCTGACCATCGACGAGTGGCCCAGGAACCTGCTCGTCGAACTGCACTGGCCGCAGCCGCGCACTCACCAGGCCTTACACGACCGTGGAAGACCACGACGTCGTCGTACCCAAGAGCGTGTCGGTGAATGAACAACGCGAGCAGCCGCAGCTCTTCTGGCGCCACCTGACCTTCACCAACGGCATCGAGGTCCGGATCATCGATCCACATGAGGCAGACCGGACGCCACGCCTCGAGCGGCTGCGCTGCACGGTCGAGGAGAACCCCCAGTCGGCTACGGCTGGATACTGCCGTCCGGCACGAGGATCGTGATCCGGTCCTGGCACAGTTGCCGGCCATTTCTGCATGATCAGCGGAGCTGATCCGGTCTGGCCTTCGGAAGATCACGTCCACGCCAGGAGTGCAGCCGTGAGCCAGGCGCTCCGCTGCAGAGCAGCGGCGGGGGTCTCACTGCCGAATCCATCACATCTTCCGGGGAGATCGCCGTGCCCGGGCGGACCGAGCACACCCTGCTCAACTACAAGTATGTCGACGACGCCCTCGCCGAGCAGGGCGTCGCCGCAGTCGAAGGCGCGATCTCTGGCATCAGCCGTCGGCCGCTGGCCCGCGAGGTGGAGCGTCTGGACACCAGCCCCCCGGGCTGGTTCGCCATGTTCCGCAGGCTGGTGCCCGTGGACTGGCTCATCGACGCAATGCGCGCCTCCGCCGCATGGGCACCGTCCCCGCCCTGCTCGGCGTGCTCTGGCTGCCACGCAGTCCAGTGTTCGTGGATGCGGCCCTTCTTGGCCCGGTGGGGGTGGCGGCCGGGGGTCACAGGTCGGGCGGGGACGCCCCGGAGGGCCTGGCGGCCCTCCGGGGTGGTCTGGCGGGCGCCTTCGGCGCGTTCACCGCCAGACCATCCCGCGCGAGCGCGGGACGCCAGGCCGGGCGCCTTCGGCGCGTTCACCGGCCTGGTGGCTGGCCCTGCGCAGCAAGCTGCGCGCACCGGGCCAGCCATCACCGCCCTTTGCTGTGACCCCCGGCCGCCACTCCCCACCGGGCCCGCCAATAAACCCGCTTTGACCTGCGGTTTTCGCCGACTTGTGGTTCGAAATGCTGTAAAGTTTGTCTTGTCGGAAGGGGCGGCACACCCCGACCGGCGACCAGCGTCTAGGGAAGGAAATCGAATGACCCGTCAGCTGCTCCCCGCCGCTCTGGAGAACCGACGCAGGGACATCCCGGTCGTGGACTCGCTCCCGGCGAAGGGGTTCCCGGGATACGTGAACGGCCTCCGCCGCATGGGCACCGTCCACGACGTCTACGGCTGGACCAACGTGTTCGCGCACATCAACATGTCGGCCGACGAGGCATACGCCCTCACCGACAAGCGCAGCCCGCACGCCCTGTACGAGCTGATGCTCATGTCGGCCGGAACCGAGCCCCGTCCGGGGCTGCACGACCACTCGCCGGAGTTCGGCCGGGCGCTGGGAGTCATCGCGGCCCGGTTCGCGGAGCACTGCCGCGCCTACCAGCTGAGCCCGGTGGTCTCCTGGAGCTACGACCCCCACACCGTCGACCGCGAGTCCATCCAGGGCGAAAAGCGGTTCCACGCCCACCTTGTGGGCCGTACGCAGGCCGAGCGCGCGGACGTCGCGGCGCGGGCGGTGCGGGCAGGGCGGCTCTCCCCCGTCCGGTCGCGCCGCATCGTCGAGGAGGCGTCCGTTCTGGGGGCGCTGATCAGCGCGGACATCGTGGACGGGGACGCCCTGCGGGTGCTGGAGCCCGTACCGGCGCTCTCCACCCACACGGCCACCGCGACGGCGCAGTACCGCCTGCCGGACGGCTGGGAGAGCCTGGCCAGCCCGGACCTGCACGCCGACCTGACCTACATCCACCGCAAGCTGCGGCGGACGTACGACGAGATCACGCGCGTGTGCACCACCGGCACGGCCGGAATGTGGCGGCGGCCCGTGGTCCGGGAGTTCGACCCGCAGGACATCGACGTACCGCTGCGGACGGCGACCCGGGCGACGCTCGCGCACTACCTCCGGGGGCTGCGCCCCGAGCTTCTGTCCGAGCCCGTGGAGCGGTCGCGGAAGGCGTACGTCTACCCGCTCGCCGATCTCGCCTACGCGGTGACGATCGCCGAGCAGGACGAGGGGGTGTTCCTGCACCTGCGCACCAACGTGTTCAGCGACCTGGGGGGCGCAGGAATCAGCATCATGGACGGAGTGATCGTCAAGACGAAGAAGGGAGTGGGCGACATGAGCCCCGCAGAGACCGCCGGGCGAGCCGCGTTCCAGAGCGACTTCCTGCGGATGCTCCACCGCCACCCCGAGGCCGCACGAGCCCTGTTCCCCCGCCTGTAGAACCGCAGGGCCGGACCCGGTCGCCGGGTCCGGCCCCCGGCCGGACCACCCGCCCGCCCCCTTCATGATGATCATGAAGGGGGCGGGCGTGCGGGAAAAGGACAGCCGCAAGCGGCTGGCGTCCGCCCCTTCAAGCTCCCTTCGGTCGCGGGGCGGACCCAGGGGAAACGCCGCCCCCTGAGTGGCCTGCGGCCACGGGCGGCTCTCTTCTGCCCTCCGGGCAGGCGCTGCGCGCCGGGCCCCTTGAAGCTCCCTTCGGTCGCGGGCCCGCCCCTGCGGGGCCAAGGAGCCGCCTCCGGCGGCACCCGAAGCGGCCGGCAGCCCGACATGGACGGCTCAAAATGCTGTAAGGTTTTTTCTGTCAAACCTTGCAGAGATGAGGCGCACATGCGACGGGTCGCACTGTTCGGGCCCCCGGCCACCGGGAAATCGACGCTCGCCCGCTGGCTCTCGACGGAGCTGAACGAACCCCACACCGACCTCGACGACATCCTGTTCACCCCCGAGGGGCCGCTGCCGCTGGAGGAGTTCCGCCGGCAGGCCGCAGCGATCACCGCGACCGACGGATGGATTGTCGAAGGGAACTTCTCCAAGCTCGCGGACGTCGTCTGGCACCGGGCCGACACCCTGATCTGGCTCGACTTCCCGCTGCCGCTGATCCTGTACCGGATCGTCCGCCGGAGCCTGCGCCAGCTTGCCGGCCGCGAGGACAGCGCCCAGGCCCGGCGCCTCACCTGGTCCGCGGCGTTCTTCGCCCGCCGGTCCCTGCTGCGCACCGCGATCCGCAAGTACCGGACCAACCGGCCCCGGTACGCCCGGCAGATAGCCGAGACCGCCGGCCTGGGGGTCGAGGTCGTACGGCTCCGCAGCCCGCGCGAAGTCCGGCGCTGGAGGCAGCAGACAGCGAAAGGGCCGGCGGAGAGCCGCTCACGAGCGGCCCGGCACACCACCGGCCCTTAACCAGCATCTCCACGACCAGCTGACGCCGGCGCGGGGAAGCACCCCCAGTGTACAAGGCGCGCCGCCCCCGACAGCCCGAAGGAACCCTGTGATCCCCCGCAACCGCCCCGTGATCAACGAACGGGACATCGCCGAGAGAGCCGGCGTCCCCCTCACCACCTGGAGACGCCGGGACGCACCAGCTTTCCGGCAACGGGTACCCGCCCTCTTCGACGGCCGCGTACTCGTCTACGACCAGGCCCAGGTCCACGCCTACCTCAACGGACAGCCCATCCCCCCGCTGCCCGCCTCACCGCACCCCGACGACCTGCTCAACGACCAGGAAGCCGCAGCCCTCCTCGGAGTGACACCCGGCACCATCCGCGCGTACGCCAGCCAGAACTACCTCCCCAGAGGCACCACCGTTTACGGCCTCCGCCTCTGGACCCGCCAGGACATCGAAGCCCGCCGCGACACCCCGCCCCGCCAAGGGCAGGGCGGCGGACGCCCCCCGGGCAAAAGCGGCCCCACCAAGGCGCACGCCTACGCAGACGACCCCCGCCTCCGCCTCGCCGCACAAGCCCTCACTGCCTCACCGGACACCCCCCGCACGCGCCTCGCTGCCGCCCTGGCCGAGCAGCACGGCAGCTCCACCCGCACCTGGGAACGCCTCCTCGCCCAGGCCGCCCGCACCCCCGCCCAGTGACAGAAGTCCATCCATCACAAATCCGGCTGGGCCACCTTGCCGCCGCCAAGCACGTCGGCCGTGGCTGGGGCTGCACCTGCGGCGCGGACAACCCCAGCGACCACGACGACATCAGCGCTTGATGCGGCCACGGATGGCAAGGACGGCGGGGGCGAGGAGGGAGGGTTCGAGGACGCGGGAGGTCATCTCGATGTAGGTCCCGATGGTGGTCAGGTCCTGGCCGCTGGAGCGGAAGACCACGGAGTTGAGCGTGACGTTCAGGGCCTCGTCGAAGCGTTTGCCGGTGAACCTGTCCCCGGTGGGGTTCTTCACGTCCTGCTTGTCGATGACGAAGGTGACGGTGCCGCCGCCTGCCGGGACGGTGCCGGTGGCTTTCTGCTTCGGGGACGACATCGGCAGGCCGAAGGCCATCAGCAGCACGACGGTGGCGACCATGGCCGCGGCGAGCCAGCCCAGGGCGCGGCCGGCGCGCAGACCGTAGCCGGAGAGCAGCCAGTACGCCCACAGCAGGCGGCGTTCAGCTTTCGGAGTGCCGCTGCGGTCGTGCCGGCGCATCTCGCACCGCACTCGCCGTAGTAGAAGTCGGCGGCCCCGGGTTCGTTCTTGCCGTCCTCGAACGCCTTGCGGAGCTGCCGGTACAGCGGGGCGATGTCGTCGGGGTCCGGGGTAAGGACGGGGTCGGGGTGGAAGCGAGGGTGGTGCGGCCCTCCAGCCGGAGCTGGCCGAGGTGGAAGGCCCCGGAGAACAGGCAGTCGGACAGGTCGGTGTCGGTCAGGACCAGATGCGCGGCGTCCACCCCCTGCACCGACACCACTCGCACCGCCCCGCTCCCCGACAACGTGCTCTCGTCCACGATCGCGGTGAGGGCGAGAGGGGCCTCGAACACCGCATGCCCAAGATCCACAGAAGCATGGCGAACCCGGACGGTCGCGGTCGACTGCCAACGGGTCCGCGTACACATCACCTGTCACGCCGCGACCTCCAGCATTACCGGTGCCCCGAACACCGCTCCCGACAATTCCACCGTCCCCCCGCACACCACCGGGCCCCACCACGAAGTCACTTGCCCGCGGGCTTCGCGGCGAGGGCCTGCTGCTCGACGTGCCGTGCCGCGATGTACAGGCCCTCGCGGTTCAGGTGCCGCGAGTAGCTCGAGTCGAGGTAGAGCACGGGCACATCGCCGGCGGCCTTCAGAAGCGCAGGGTGCAGCAGGTGCTTGATGGGGCCCGAGCCGCCGCCGTAGACGTAGACGACCTCGGTCGTCGCACCGGCCTGGGAGAGGACGTCGCCGAAGGAAGAGACGATCTCGTCGACCAGGTAGCCGGCCTCGTCCTCGACGAAGCCGACGGCGCGCTGGTGACGATTCCTCACCAGCACAGACGGCTTCGCGTGGAGGAAGTCCGCCAGCTGCTTGCGCGAGGAGAACTGCAGCGTTGCGTCCGACTCACTCATGCGCTCCATGGCGTTCATCAGCGCGGTGCCGTAGCCCTCGTCGAGCGTGGCTGCCGCCTCGGGGTTGAAACGCCCATCGGTGAAGACGGGGAAGTTCACGGTGCCCTCACCGACATCGACACCGATGGTGTTCTGCACCGCCACCAGATCGGAGGCCGAGACCCCTTCCACCACGGATGCGTCGCGAGTGCGCAGGTCATCGAGAAGAGCCTGGGCCAGCGGTTCGCCCTTGTCGGTGATGGCGAACTGCGCGGAGGCACCCTCGGCCATCACCTGAACGTCGACGAACTGCAGGCGGACCGAGACCGGGGTGCTGAAGTTCTTGATCGTCACCAGGTGCACCGCGGGGTCGGAACTGCCCAGCAGGCCGATGAACTCTGCGGCGTAGGCGTGGCGGCGCGCGACGAACTCGGAGATCGGCAGCGCCAGGCCGGCGCGCACCTGCACGCGCAGTTCGTGACCGGGCAGCGCGCCGTTCTCGCGGACGTAGTCGCGCAGGGCCTTCGCGGCGAAGACACCCAGGACCAGGACCTTGCTCAGCTCCTGATCGGCCTTGGAGTGCTTGCCCAGTACCTCGAACTCGGTGAACTTCGAGCCGCGCACGCTCAGCGCTGCCCGACCGAAGATTCGGCGGTCCGACGCCGCCACCAGGGTTGTGGTGAGTGAGCAGTCGATCTGGTTGTAGAAGTCGCCGGCCATCACGGCGGCCGCATCCGCGTCGGGGAGCGGCACCTTCGGCGAGGTGCGGGACGTCGAGACGACTGCGCTGGGCAGATCGATCTCGTCGAAGATCTCCCGCTTCGTATTCTGGATGACGCCCTTGACGTAGCCGTTGCCGACGTCGATGCCGCCGGTGAGGGTGATGATGTCGTTGCTGTTGGCGCTCATGAATTCGGCCCCTCGGTATCTGTGTCGTCTGCCTGGAAAATGAGATTCACCGCGTCACTCAGCGCCGAGTACTCGCCATGATTTCGTCAATGGAAGCCTGCTTCGGAGGCTCCGGGTTCGGGCCGGTGGCACTTACCGCAGGATCATCGACCGTCTCAACAGGTGTGGTAACCGGCTCGGGTCGGGCTGCCGGCGCTGGTGCCGTCTTCTCGATGACGGCGTCGGCCTGGTCGGCGACCACGGGCTGTGGCCGCCGAACGGGCATGGCGGCCGGACGGCGCTCGGTGACCGCCTCGTCGTCCTCGCGCTGTTCGGTGCTCTCCAGGGGCGGCCGGCCGCGGCGCGGCAGCTGCTCGACGGGCTTGTAGTAGACGTCGACGTATCCGTCGCGCTGAATGGACTCCCGAATGAGCAGTCGCAGCGACTGCGAGATGTTCTCCTGCCGGTCGAGCCACTCGATCACCGATGTGTCGGCAGCGGGCACGGTCCAGCGGACCTTGCGCGGTTCACTCGGCCGATTCGCCATCGCACCCACCTCGCCCCGCCACTCGCTCCTGCACTCCATCCGGTCGTTCGCGGGATGTCTCTCGCTTTGTCACATGGACTCACCACCCTTCATGTTCTCTTTTGAATGTGAATCGCTATGAGTCGACTCTAGTGTCCCTGTCGAGACCCATGCAAGTCCCACTCGATACGCGAGTCCGGCTCCATTGATGCCTTCAGTCGTCTCTGGTGAGGGCACCTGCGAGACGCCACAGTGCCCCTGCCGGAGACGGCCGGGCGCAAGCCGAAGGCGCCATGTGCCCATGAGTCCCACATGCAACGCAGCAAGGGCTCCCGCCGGACACCTGCGAGACACCTGGCGTCAGGGCGTGGTCTCCGGGAAGCCGCACGGGGGCCCAGGCAGGCTTCCACTCGTGTCCTGACTGTGTCTCGTGAGAGACACCACTCGGCTTCCCGATGCAGATGTGTCCCCCGAGGGCACTGTGTGCGACACCGGAGCGGCACCGTTGGAGCGCGCGCGAGATGCCGTGCGGACGCGCATTGGACTTCGAGGGATCCAGTAGTGGCAGTCGGTGTCTTGTACGTGTCCCGATCACGGCCCCTGCACGTTCCGATGGGTCACCGCAGAGACGCGAGATGAGCGCTGATTCACGGGGCCGCGAGGCCTGACCGCACCCCTTGCTGCAGCCATCCGACGGGTACGTTGCGACGGTCACGGACGCCGGCGGAGCGCGGCCGGCACAGCTCTGAGCAGACACCGACGCAGTGCCGGTGCGGCGGCCGGCGCAGGGGTGTCATCGACCCGACGAGGTTACGCAGAGAGAGAAGGGGCGAAGGGGGGGAGCAGGCCCCCACGCCCGGCGAGCGTGGGAGGAACGACGTCCTTGCGCAGCATGGGCCGCGGGGTGGAAGAGGCCTGGAGGCATCGCTGCGGAGGCCACCGCCTGGAGGAAGGCGACAACGCTCCGGTACCCCTCGGGCTGCTCGCTGTGCCCGATGGGCAGATGGTGCAGCAGCCGGGGCTCTCTTCTTCCGATGCGTCCACGAGAGACCGCCCCGGGCTTGCCGCGCAAGAGCGAAACGAAACACGGCCCGGGGCCGGATCGTGTCGACAAGGCAGTGCCCAACGCCCGCCTCGGCCGCGGTGCGTAACGTGCGCCGGCATGCTGCCGACGCAGTACCGGAGGAACGACTGGAGCACGGCAAAGCCAGGTTGGTGCAGCCGGCGCAGCACGATGGTGCGAGGCCGGCTACGCCGTCAGCGGCGAGCGGTGAAGTCGAGCGTCATCCACAGTCGAAGGGGCGGCGTCGCGAGAGGACGGATCCGCTGCTGGGCGAGAGTTGTGCCGCCTGCGGCGGCGAGGGGATGCACCGGTGCTGTGCCCCGTCGGGAGCAGACCCGTACCCCGCCTCGTTCGTGCCTCACGAGGTCGGCTCGGCACGGGGGTACGGCCTTATCCCGAACGGCGAAACAGCAGTACCGCCCAAAGACGTGATGGCCAGGGGAGACAGCCTGCCCCGTACCCCCGCTGAACGAAACGGGGGAGGGGTACGAGTCGAGAGGGTACGGCCCGTTTCCCCTGATGTTCCAGGCTTTCGCCACTGCTCCAGCCGGGGAACGGTGGGATGGCGACAGAGAAGTGAAAGGGCATAAGGGAATCTGATAACACGTGTCCTGAGGACCCTCGCTCCGCTCGGCCTCTTCACCCCGCTCCGATGACGTGTCAGACATGGCCGAGGGGTCCCAGAGGTCGATTGGCTCGCCGGTCCGTCGGTCGCCGGCGCCTCCTCTGGTCACGTCGGCTCTGCGCTTGAGAGACGACCCCCGACACCGCCCCGCCGCAGTCGTCCACAGACGTGTGGGCAGGGGCGAACGGTGCGGTAGTGGATGGGCGGGCACGCAGCGCCTGGCGCAGCCGAGAAGTGACGCATCGCGCGGTGGCCGGCAGTGCGATCCGGCCCGGGGTAGATCACCCCAGCGAAACCTTCGGGTCGTCAGCCGACAGGGCCGCCGCGGGAGCTGGGCTGAACATCGAGATCGTGCGGACCCGCCGGGGTCCGCACTCGATGGGCGCTACTCCACTCGAGTCCACGAAGAGGCACACCATGACATGGCTCCGGCCTGAACTCGTCCTGCGATGGAGGAGCCCGCTGCGTGCCGAAGTTGTAGAAGTCAAACAGCGAAGCCGTTGCCGAGGATGCGCTCCGGCGAAGTCGGGGACGTCGACGACGTCGACGACGTCGACTCGACTGACGACGAGAACAGCACGGTCGTCACCGTGAACATCCCCCCGCAGCGGTGACGGAATGTACATCGTCCACCTCATGCCGATGTGTGGTGACGATCGGATTCGCGTCTGGCTCCAACGGGAGAAGGACCTGGCCGTGATCGGGTCCAGTACCGGGCGGGCGGAATGGGGCAGCGGCACGCAGGCCGCCGCGCCGGCACAGAGGCCAGGACCGCGGCTCTCGACTCCAGCTGTGGAGACCGCCGAGTCACCAGGAGAGGAGAATCGAATGATTGCTGAAATGATTCGAGAATCGTTCTCGCACGTCGTCCTGGTCGCCGGTTCCCGCAGCTGGAACGAGGCGAAGAGCATGCGTAAGGCGTTCGACGACGCCTGGCGCGGCCGTGGGCCCAGGAACGTCACCCGGCCGGTGCTTCTTTCGGAGCACTGTCCAAGGGGCTGACGCGAGGGTGGAACCGATGTGCGGGACTCAGGCTCGGAGCTCGTCATCTTTCCCGCCGACTGGTCGGCCCGGGAGCAGCCGGATTCCAGCGGAACCAGGAGGTGGTCGACGCCGGCCGGGCCTTCCGCGAGGCCGGGGCTCAGGTGCTGTGCACGGCCTTCCGCGACCTCTGCCGGAAGCCCGGATGCCCGAAGCGAAGCCGGGAGCAGCTCATGCCGGAGGCACCGGGCACTTCTCGCACGGCACCATCCGCTGCACGGCTCGAGTGTGAGCAGTGTGAGCTGTGGGGACCAAGACGACCCATGTGATCTCTATCCGGTCTGAAGACGCGCGAGGGGCCCTGCAGTGTGCTGCAGGGCCCCTTGGGGGTGAATGAGAGAGATCGGCCCGGAGGCGAGCACCAGGCTCGGCGCTAGTTGCTCCGATCGATGCCGTGAGCCTCGTCGTAGGCCTTCATGACCTTCTTCGGGATACGCCCCCGATCCGCGAACTCGTAGCCCTCTTCCTTGGCCCATGCGCGGATCTTGTCTCGCTCCTCGGCAGTCGTCTCAGGTACGACTCGCTTCTTGGGCGCAGGCTTCCCGGCTTTCCGGCTGACCTCCAGGTACGACTTCAGCGCAGCCTCAAGGGCCTTCTTCTCCTCAGCTGTGAGGTCGACTTCGTACCAGGTGTCTCCCAGGCCGAAGGTCACGGTAGCCGCATCCGGCTTACCGCTGAGATCTGACTCGACAATGCTTCGAATAGCCATACCAGTGAGGGTAGCCGATGCGCAAGGACTTTGGAAAGCCTGTCGAACTCATTCGATATAAGTGCGCCATTTGGAACGCGAATGAGGCTCAAAGGTGCTGGTGAACCGGCAGAGGGAGTGACCGTTACTGCTAAAATCGCAGCAACGTTGCAGGGCGTCTCGTACCTCGTTCTCCACCGACCAGCGACCTCATCGAGAGGGCCTCCACCATGTCCACGCTTCATGCCGCCGACGACCACTTGCTCCCCGACGAGGACGTCGACCTTTCCGCGCTGCTGTGACAGCGCACAGGATGGTCGGATCAGTACCTGAAGGAGAACGAGTCGACATCGACCGCGCTGTCGCCGCCGCGCGTGTCCCGGGCTGGACGACGTTGGTGACCGACCACCACGAGGAGTTCGCGCCGGGCTCGACCGCGGACATCACTGTCGACCCGCGCCGGATCGACGAGACCTACGCCCACACCGGGGTCTGCGGTGGCCACGTCCTTGCCCGCCTGCTGCGCGTCGCCGCGCCGAAGACCATCCCCCATCCCCGGGGTGGGTTCGACGCCGACCCCGATGCCATCGGCATCGGGCGGTCGATACCGGTGCGGCCGCTGCGCACCGGGCAGCACCACCCGGTCTGCTACCGGGGCTTCGATGGCTTCGCGATCGTGCTGAAGACCTTCGCCCGAGTCGGCAGGATCCGAGACGTCGGCGACCACGACGAGGGCTTCTTCGGCTTCGGAAGAACCCACCGCCGGGGACCTGCCTCTGGCCCCGCGGGTGTACCTCTCGGGCGACCCGGCATGTACGGACTGCCGGCCAACCGGATGACGGGGTTCAACGGCCACCCGGTCGTCGTCGTCAACCGGCCTGCCGGCCCCGACGATCCCGTCAGCGGTTCCGGCCGCGCGCCGAGGTGGTTCGACATCACCACCAGCCCGGAGCGGCACGACGGTCTCAGCGCCACCGGACACCAGCAGGCCTGCGGCCTTCGCGTCGCGACGGCCGAGAAGCCGGGCCACCTGGCCGCCGTGCTGCAGGAGACCGCCCGGGTTGTCCTGCTCGCTGTCAGCACCGACGGCCCCAAAGGCGATCTCGTGCTCGGCCCGGACGCCGACTGCGACGCCGGCCCTCAAGATCTGCGGCCCCTGTTCGAGCTGGTGCGCCGGACCGAGGGCCGCAAGCCCTTCGGACACGGCTTCACCCCGCCGGTCGTCGAGATCGAAACAGCTCACCACGGGTGCTTGAGCCCCGTACAGGAGGAGACCATGACGACACCACCGACCACTTCGCGTCTGCTCGGCATCGGGTGGTGCGCCCTCGTGCCGTTCGCCGTCGTCGCGCTCTACCTCGGTCTGGGCACCGTCGCAGTCAGCCTCATCGGAGAGCCGATCGCCGCGACCTGCGTCCTGGGCATGCTCGTTGTCATCCTGGTCGGCTCAGTGAGGGTCCAGCGGCCCCAGTGGCTCGCGCATGCGCCGGCCCCGCGGCCGCGCGTGGAAGTTCCGCGCTTCGGGCGGACCGCCGTCGGCTGCGCGGTTCTGGCATTCCTCGCCGGGCAGTCGATGGCCTTGTGGATCTACGCCACGACCGGGTCCACGGGCTTCGACGCGTCGAGCCAGACGAGGCAAGCGGCCGGAGTGCTGACGACCCTGCTGCTCGCCATGGTCGCGGCTCCTGCGGGGGAGGAGGCCCTGTTCCGGGGGCTGGTCTACCCCTTGCTGCGCAAGCGGGTGAGCATCCTCGCTTCCACGCTGGTCACCGCCGTGGTGTTCGGCCTGCTGCACGGCAACGCCGTGCAGTTCGCCTCGACCCTGCCATTGGCGGTGCTCCTGGCCCTGATCTACGAGCACACGCGCGTGCTGTGGCCCTGTGTGCTCCTGCACCTGGGCTTCAACCTCGCTGCCGCCCTTGTCCCGGCACAGGTGCTCTTCCCTCTGGCGAACCCCGTCTCCGCGGCGCTCCTGTACCTGGCTTTCGCCGGCTGTGCCTTTGGGCTCTACCGGCGGGTCGCCGGCTTGACTGCGCCGGGCGCGGTCAAGGCCTCGGGAAGCGAGTCCGCGATGCAGTGAGCGAGGTACTCAGCCTCTTCTGAAAACGATGTCGCCAAGGTCCTGACCTCCATGCCCGGGGATCGGCGTCAGGACCGAAGCACGGACCCCCATCGACGTCGGCGACGGATCCAGCGCTCAAACCGGCCTTCTCACTTTCTTCGTTCGCTGCACCGACCAACCCGACCTCCCACACCTACTGCGACAAGAAGATCAGTCAAGGAGGGCACCACGCCCGAGCCCTCCTCTGCCTCGCCGGACGCCGAGCCGACGTCCTCAAGACCGCCCACCGCCGCCACGGGCTCACCCCGGCCGGGAAGAAGGTCTTCGACATGCCGATGCACAACAGCGAACCGAAGCTGCGCGCCGTCTTCGAAGAGCGCAAGGCCAAGTTCGCCACCGTCCTGGCCATCGGGGTAGCCCGCCTCGATCGGCGCCCTGCCCCTGACCGTCGCCCGCGACGCCGGCTGCGAAGTCGCCTACCTGCCCGGACTCGCCATGCGGCGGGTCGCCGACCTCTACCCGTGCGAGACGAAAGCCGATGCGAAGGACGCGGTAGTGATCGCGGCTGCGGTCCGGATCATGCCGCAGCCGCACAGGCTGCGCTCGCTCGCGCTGCCCGACGAAATCACCGCCGAGCTCAGCGTCCTGAATGGCCTTTGGCCAGGACCTCGCCGCAGAAGCCACCCGCACCAGCGACCGGATACGCGGCCTGTTCATCCAGTTCCACGCATGACTGCGAGCGGGTCCTGGGTCTACGGCCGGACCACCCTGCCGTCACCTGGCTCCTCGAGCGCTACGGATCCCGGCCGCACTGCGCAAGGCCGGCCGCCGCAGACTCGTCGAGCTGATCCGGCCCAAGGCTCCGTGCATGGCCACCCGGCTGATCGAGGACGTCTTCGACGCCCTCGGCGAGCAGACCGTAGTGGTTCCGGGAACGGGCACCTCGGCGTGGTCATCCCCTCGCCGGCCCGCTCCCTTGCCGCGGTCCACGAACAGCGCCGGGTACTGGAAGCCCGGATCGGCACCCTGCCGGTCCTGGCCTCGATGCCCGGAGTCGGAGTCACGACCGCCGCCGTCCTGCTGGTCACCCTCGGCGACGGCATGGCTTCCCCAGTGCCGCCCACCTCGCTTCCTACGCCGGCCTCGCTCCCACGGCCAGGTCGCCGGTGACCCCGATCCACGGCGAACACGCCCCAAGAGAAGGAAGCCGCTGGCTCAAACGCCGATGTTCCTCTCCGCGTTCGCCCGCATGAACACCGACCCGGCCTCACGCACCTGTGACGACCGGCAAAGAGCCCGCGGCAAGACGCACACCCGAGCACTCCTCCGCCTCGCCCGCCAACGCATCAGCGTCCTGTTCGCCATGCTCCGAGACGGCACCTTCTGAAATCCAGGACTCCTCAAGCCACGCTCGCCGCAGTCGAACGTCACCACGCCGAGTACCCCTCGACGATGGTGCCCGCGGCGCTCGCCGTCGGCAGCCTGATGCGGCGAGCGTAGATGCCGGATACACCCGAACGCCCGCCGAATGCAATCGACTTGACAGGATCGTTGTACGTAGGGATATCGTTCGAGCTCTCAAGTAGGCTGGAAGATCGACACATTTGGTTGACCCGGCCATGCTGTTCTGTTCCGCAACGGGGGGTAAGGCCAGTACATGCGGTGGAAAGCTCGCCGCGTCGGCAAGGGGCCTACGGTCAGCCACCGTGCCGTACGCAGGGCGGCCGGGAACATCGTTGAGGAAGCCAAGCGCCGGGTGCAGCCGTTCGACGACATCTTCCGCCCGCGCAGTGTCCGTGGACAACGACCAGTCCACCGCATTGTTACCCGGGCGTTCACGGGCGCCGTCATCGCGTTGGCCTTCGCGTTCACCGTTGCGTTCGAACTTGTCGCTGAAATCCCGTACTTCATGGAACCGCACGCCGGTGTCCTGGGTCTACCGATAGGCATGGGCCTGTTCTGTCTCTGCACCGCTGCCGTCGCGGTCTGCGCGGCGCAGCGGGGCGGCGCGGTCAAGCAGACACCCGGGCGGGCGGTGGATGCCGTGGCAATGGTGCTGGACGCCGTCTACGACGTGCTGCACATGGCCACCACACGTCGTCACGCTGGGCAGCCAAGCGAGGGCTCACTGCACACGCGAAAAGTCTGACGACTACTTGGCTCAGCCTGCCGACGCATGACTGAGCGCGGGGTGGGTTGGAGCTCCGAAAGCAAACGGGGCAGGGCGAGGGGGACGAGGCGATGAGGTGGGCTGCTCTACGGGGGACCGCCCGGAGCGGGGAGAGTGGCGGGCTGCGTGCAGAACCAGGCGGTAGAACGCCGATGCACCTCGCGAGAGCAGTCATGCAGTGGCACAGGGACCCTTCGCGGCGCGCCCTCTTGAAGGAATGCGAGAAGCTGCTTGCCGATCTGCCTGTGCCCACTCCCTTCAGTGTCGAGGCGCTGGTCCGAAACATGGAGCATGCGCTGAAGCGTCAGATTCGGCTGGTGGCTTTTGACGACCCAGACGGAGGGCTGGGCACAGCCTGCGGCCTTCGAGTCAGGACGCCGGAGTTCACGGTCGTGCTCTACCGGCGCCGGTCCAGCCGGAACCAGACCGAGCACATCATCCTTCATGAGCTGGCGCACGAGTGGCTGGACCATGGGAGCACCCTGACCGATGAAGAGGTCGAGCGATACGTCCCTGAGCACATCCGGGAGGAAGTCCTTCGTCGATTCCCCCTGGCCCTGGTCCAAGGCCGCGTGAACTACGACAGCCCGGAGGAGCAGCAGGCCGAGTTGTCGGCGTCCCTGATCAAGCGGTCGGCCCGCCGTCAGCCGTTGGCCGGCGACGACATGGTCAGCCTCTTGGAGTCCTCGCTCTCCCACCCGGTTGCTCCGCCGCGGCGTGGCCCCAAGAGCGCATGACGGACGGCATGCTCGACTTCTTCAGGTACCTGACCGCGGCCGTGATGACCCTCATAGCCGTTTGGCGATTCCCCGCCGTCCGGTACGGTGACGCGCACCGCCGAGCCCTCTGGGGCGGCTACGCCGGATTCTCCGTGGCCTTGTGGCTCTACACCCCAGCAGCGATGCAGGCCGTGGACCGCATCCCCGTGATCGATCTGAACGCTCTCCTGAGACACTTCGCCAGCACCGCCGCCCTCATCGCGTCCTTGACGTACGTTGCGACCAGCTACGGCAAGAGCTCCGAAGCCGTGGTGCCACGGCACGTCACGGTGTCGCGCTGGATCGCCCGTGCCTCCTACCCGGTGGGCGCGATCGGCGTGACCCTGCTCACCATTCTTTTTTTCACCGTTGTGGACCGCCGGCGGCAAAGTGAAGACTTCCTCAGCGATCATGCAGGGGAATTAGGCGCCGCCGCGTATATGAGCGTCTTCTACTTCTTCCCGCTCGTCACAGCCGCCGTCTGCGGCTACCAGTGGTCGCGAGGGGCGCGAGAAGCCGAGACGATCAGTATGCGAATCGGTCTCAGGCTCATGGGAATCTCGATGTGGATGGGGCTCCTCCACACGACGGCCCGAATCGTCATCGTGTGGACGGCGGTATTTTTCCCGCTGAGTCATTCCACAATGGAGATGCTCATTGATCTCACGGCGATGTGGATGAACCTGCTCTTCCTGATCGTGGCCGTAGGCGCGAGCATCCCCACCACCAGCGTCGTTGCCGCTCGCTGGAAGACATGGAAGACCCTCTACCGGCTGCACCCGCTCTGGTTCGACCTGGTGAGGGCGTTCCCCGGAACGAGTCTCTACCCGCCCGGGTCGCGCCTGGCCGAGCTGATCCACATGCGGGTCCCCAGCGATGTCCGCCTGGACCGATGGACCCAGGACATCGCTGATGCCTGCGAGAAGCTCCGGTACTACGCTCCGGAGACGCTCCTGTGGGCTGCTGAGGAGGCAGCCGCGTCGCACCCCGACCCCGAGCCGGGCGCCGAGGCGTACTGGATCGCCGCGGCGCTCCGTGCCGCTGCCACCACGAAGCCCAGCCAATACGCGACGGGCCCGCTCCAGGAGAAACCCTTCGTCGACACGAACAGCGAGGCGGCTTGGCTCGTGCGAGTGAGCAAGGCTTACGCGGTCATCACCCCGGGCGATGCTCAAGAGCTTCTGGAGCAGTCTGCGGAGCTGAGTCTCGAACCGGACGCGTAAAGCGCTGAAGAAGTCGACTCGATTGGGAGGTCGCGTGAAATAGAGAACAGCCCCCAGGTGCTATTGCCGCCCTTCGGATTCGGGCGGGGCCGCCAGTCCCTCAAAGACGTGGCTGGTACCTTGGGCCAGACAGTGGGTGGCATCGTCTTCCGCCCTGTAAATACCGCCGACCCTGGAAAGCGAAGCGCAGGCGCTGTCGCCGCCACGCGTATGCCGGGGCCGGAACGCTGTCCAGTACGGGCGGCGCCCAGATCCTCAGCACTGGAGTTCCTGCATGTCTCAGCACACCGGCCTCGTCCTCGACTTCGGAGGCGTCCTCACCACACCGCTCCTGCCCGTGGTGCTGGCCTTCGAGCAGCGAGAGGGGCTTCCCCAGGGTGCATGCATCTCGGCCCTGTACCAGGACGAAGAGGGCGTCCGGATCACCGGCGACCTCGAGCGCGGAGCGGTCAGCCAGACCGAGTGGAACGAGTTCGCCGGCAAGAAGCTGGGCGTCTCTCCCGACAACCTGATGGGCAGGATCTTCGGAGGCCTGCGTCCGGAGCCGCTGCTGATCAACGCGGCCGCCGCGGCGCGGCGAGCGGGGATCAAGGTGGGCATCCTGTCCAATTCGGTGGGCCTCGCGCCCTGGGACCTCTACGACGGCTACGACCTCGAGAAGCTGTACGACGTCGTGGTGATCTCCGAGCACCACCAGCTGCGCAAGCCCGACCCCGAGCTCTTCGAGATCACGCTCAAGCTCATGGAGATGCCTGCCGAGCAGTGCGTCTTCGTGGACGACACCGAGGCGTACGTCCAGGCGGCGGAGCAGCTCGGTTTCGCGGGGGTGCACAACAAGGACCCCAGGCAGACGGTGGTCGACCTGTCGAACCTGCTGGGCGTGGACCTCACCGCCGCGCCGTAGCCGTCCTCCGAGCGGGCGGCTGGTCCGGCCGCCCCCGGCTGTTGACCACCTCACTGCGAGGTGGTCAACAGCCGGCGATCTGCGTTGTGCCGGTGCGGCTCGGGATCCTGCTCGTGGGCGTCAGGGCAGGCGAACCGCATCCGGTACGCGGAAGGTGGCGTTCCGCCACCGGACGAAGCCCGGCCGTCGGTTACCTCGACAGGCGGACGGCTCGGCGGCGCTGTCAAGGCGTGGCGCCGACGTCACTGCTCGCTCTGCTCGCCCGGCAGCTTGTTCTTCAGCTCTCCGACGACTTCGTTGATCTTGGCCATCATTTCGGCCGACAGCCCCGCCTGGTTGCCCCGGGCGGCGAGGCCGAGGATCTGGCCCTGGTGGATCGACCCCAGGAAGCGGATGGCTTCGAGGAATTCACCGGCCGCAGGGCTCAACTCGGCGTCGTCCTGGAAGAGGGCGATGTCGACCTGGAGAGCATGGGCCAGGCCGGCGCGTACTGCGCCCGAGGCAGTCGTCGGGGCGCCCGAACGCAGCGTGGCGATGTCATCGGCAGTCATGTGCGTTGTGCCGCTGTGCTCGTTGACGGCCTGCGCGATCTGCTCGTTGGACGGAGGCGTCCGGCCCGCGTACCCGTGCTCCAGCAGATAGTTGATCTTCTCGCCGACGGTGCGAGGTGCAGACGGACGAGCTTCCCTCGGGGGCCGCGCCCTGCGGAGCCCGAACGAGACGTCCTGCGCGGCCAGCAGCTCTTCCGTCGTCACCCCGTAGGCGTGCGACAGAGGTCCCACGTAGGCGTCCTGGAGCCGACGCCTGCCGGACTCCGCGTTGCTCAACGGCACGCGACTGGCGTTGATGGCCTCGGAGGCCTGCGCCACGCTGAGGCCGGCGTCGCAGCGGAGCAACTGCAGGTCCACGGCGCCGTCGTAGGGGAAGAGGGCGTCGAGGTCCTGACCGAGTGCTGACGCGATCCCCGGGAGCTTCTCCCCCTTGGGGAACTCTTCGCCGCTTTCCCATCGCGCCACGGTGGGGCCGCTGACGCCTACTCTCGCGCCCAACTCCTTCTGGCTGAGCTCCTTGCCCCGTCTGACAGCTCGCACTCGGCTGCCGTCGAATTGACGTGGCACATGAACTCCTGCGACTTGGCGGTCTAGACCTCGGGTGCTGATGAGAGAACCCTAACGGAAACTGGCTTGATCGATCCATGCATCTAACGTACGTTTCTGTATCGCACCTGATGGTGGGGCTCTGCTCGCGCGTCGATCTTATGCCCTGCGGTTAGTCCATCGCTGAACTACCTGCCCTGTACAAGGCGGGTCCGCCGGACCCGGTCATGCAACGGCCCAGGAACCTGGAAGGATCCCACCGATGATCCAGTCTCACCCAGAGGTGTCCGACTCTGGCGAGTTCAAGGGTTTCAACGAAGCCCGGCGCATCATGTGGTGCTACGAGGCTCGCGCCCGCGTGTCCGAGCGTTTCGAGGAGACGAGCTTCCTCGCTGATGCCAACGTCGCAGCGGTCCACGTCGACAACACCACTCGGGCGGACCGCGTGTTCCTCGTGGCGTTCGACGAGGCCGGCCGGCAGGTCGGCGTTGACACGCTCTACGTCGACGGGCCGAACCAGCACCTGGACGTCGCTTCCGAGTTCGACCATGACTTCACTGGGATGAACGTCGTGCTGGACTCGCAGCTTGACCAGGCCATCTCTCGGGAGAACGGCTGGGTCGTCGATCTGAAGGTGCTGCGCGAGTACGAGCCCTTGGCCGATCGTCGGGCCACGCAGCGCGCGGTGTTCTTGGTGCATCTGCAGGACATGATGAAGAACGGCGAGGTCCGCGGATTCCTGTTTGGCCGAGGTGAGTCCGACGAGGCTGATGCGGCGTGAGGGACCGCGGGTCTGCGAGGAGACGACGACGCCCTGATGGCCCCGCGGCGTCAGGGCGTCGATTCAGGCGCGGGTACGTGACGGCGTAGCCCTGTCGCGTCGTCACGCCCGTGGGAGGAGCGACGAGACCCACGCGTGGATGAAGTCCGGACTCAAGATCTTTTTCGCCTCGATCAGGATGTCGATCGGAACCCCCGTCGCCCCCGAGATCGCGGCGAGCGTATCGCCTGGCGCGACGGTGTCCGGCTTCGTCTTCGGCGCGGGCCGGCTCCGTGCGTCCGATCCGTTGGGCTCGTTCTCGCCGCCGCGACCGGGCCTCGAAGTCGGACCCGCCCCGCTCTCGTCCTGCTTCCCCGCGGCGCTCTCGCTCGGCTGCGGGGCGCTGCTGCTTCCGGCGTGCTTCTCGTCAGGGTTCCCCGGTGCCTCGGCCGGGGCGTGATGGCCCGGCCGTGCCCGGGTGAAGCCGCCGTCGGAAGTCGCGAGCTGCGTCAGGCCCCAGCCGACGAAGAGCGCCGCTCCGCCCGCCATGACGCCGACCGCGATCAGCGGCCCCTTGCCGAAGCCCATCGGGCCGACGTGACTCGGGGCAGTTGCTCCCGTCTCTGCCGTCGGCTTCGACGCCGGCCCCTCTGGCTTCTCAACCGTAGCCGCCATCCCTGCCCCAACTCCTCTATGAATAGCATGCAGAGTCATCCGTGCCTGCCATTGGCATTCTACTCAGAGTCTAATCTAAGTCGATGCAATAAGGGACTGAATGGTAGCACGAACCCTGTCCGAGAGATCGCCAATGGCTCCCCGAACCATCGACCGCCAGGCCGAACGTAGGAACCGCACCGCCATGGGTCAACTGCTCCGGCCTCTCTTCTGCTGTGGCCGATCCGAGCAGGGCGACCGCGGGTTCGGCGTCCGAACTGCGACCTGGGGCCGGCTGGGTCAACCCCGGGGGAGTGGACTGTCGATGCTCTGCTCCTGATGGGCAGACGGGGAGGCATCCGCCCCCGACCGCGCCGTCAAGTACGAGCTGTTCGACGCACACATTTGTGACGCCTTGCGACGTCCTCTCGGCCCTGGACGGCCATCGTGACTGTCCAGGAATCAGGGCCCGTGCTCCAGTCTGCACCGTGCGGGACTGGAGCACAGGCTCCTCCTTCTCCTGCCTGGCCCGCCTCTCAGGGATGGAGCGAGTCATCATTCAACGTCCGTGTCGACTCGGCGATAACCCTCGTATACGAGTCGAAAACAAGTCAATCGAGACTGACTATAATGAAGGCATGACTCGCAACGACAATGCCCACGGCGGCAGCAGTCCCGGCGCCGAGCTCCCGAAGTTCTCTGTCAATGTCGTCCCGACAGACCAGCTCAGGCACGAGGAACTCGCCACGGTCCTGAACCTCTATCGCCGCGGCCAGGTCACGCCGCTGATCTTCGGAGACGGCAACAAGCCCGAGGCCGCGATCATCCCCTTCGCAGCGTTCGTGCGCCTCATGAAGTACGACCACGCGGCCCACGTCCACGCCGAGGCTGATTTCCAGGCCGAGCTCTCCCGTCGCATCCAGGAGTCCGACGCCTCCGGCGAGGCGGGCATGACCGTCGAGGAGCTGGCCGAGAGCCTCGGCCCGCTCGGTCAGCAGTGGGCGGATGACCATCGTGCTGCCCAGCAGGAGAAGCGTCATGAGTGAGCGTCGGCCTGTCATCCGCATCCTGCCGACCGCCGGTCTCAAGCAGGACCTCCAGGCTCTCCACGACGCTGCGCTGAAGAAACCTCAAGGACCAGAGGGCCGGCTCCTGCGCGTGGCTCTCAACGAGCTGGGCCGGATCCAGCAAGGCGTGCCGGGCACGCACCCGCTGGGGTACATGCCCAGTTATCCCGATCTCTCCGATTGTGAGACCACGTACGTCGGCGCAGATCCGAACGCAAAGCCCTCGCACCGGATCGTCTGGCGGGAGCGCGCGCCCCAGCGCCCGGGCGAGCCCGTCATCCGCGAGATCATCGCCCTGGGGGAACGCGCGAACGGGCAGGCCTACCACATGGCCGGCCAGCGTCTGGGCCGCCCTGTGGGCTTCACTCTCGCCGAGCTGGCCGCGCAGCGGCAGCCGATTGCGAGTCCCTCGCGACCCAGGCAGCGCTTGACCGGCAGTTTCGACACGCCATCCATGAACGAACCTGACCACCAGTTCGAGTGACCATCGCCGACGGCTGAGCCTCGCGGCCGAACTCGTCTCATCCACAAAGAACATACCCGTGATGCATGCAGGTATCACGGGTATGTTCTTTTCTGCCGGCCCCTCGCTTTCTGCGATCCGGGCCGCAGCTCACGACCCTCAATAGCGTTTTCGAACTTGCCGGCATCCCCGATCGTCTCTAGGCCCGTGGTGAGGCGTCGTCCCCATGGCTCCCCAGTCGGCGGTTGAAGCTGCTCGATGCGGAGAACTTGAGAACCACGTAGTCACCGACGTTGCTCTTGCCGAAGCGCACCTTGTGACCCTTGTGGTCCTGCCGGTAGAAGCGGCCGAAGCTCGTGAGTACGACCGCCTCACCGCCGCTGACCGCTCCAGTGAGCTCATCCAGCAACGACTCGTATACCTCGTTCACCACCCGGATGGGCAACTTGCTGCGAGTCGCGACCCGTGAGATGAACTCGCGCTTATTTACGCGCGGTGTCTTCATCGTTTCCATGTCCATACCATGCCCTATCGCGGCTCATTAGGCTGTCCCACTTGGTAGCCAATCTATCGGAGATGGTCATGAGTTGAGAAGGAGGGTGGGGCCTGTCAAATGCAGTGGCCGCGCTTATCGTGGCTCATTCGGCTAGATTTCCAGGTCCGGCTCGATGCCCTCCCGGTCGCCCCTGGGCTCATAGACGACCGACTCGATGATGCTCCGCGTGTTCGGATCGCGGCGCTGGTTCAGGACCCTGTCATGAGACTCCTCGAACCGCTGCTGCGCCGCCACGCGGTGGGCCGCATCGAGCTTCGCGCCGATGGTGCGCTCTCCGAACTCCATGATCGAGCTCAGTGCCGACGTCGCGCCCTGCCGGAGCGCGCTGACGTGCGGCTTGTTCTGCGCCCGCTGCTGCTCCCATCGGCTCCGATCCTCCGGTGTGACGTAGCCGAACATCCGTGCGAAGCGCGATCCGAACCTGACCTGATGTCCCTCGTCCTGTTCCTGGTTCAAGCCCCCTCCTCCTGCTCCTCGTTCGTGTTTTCGGATCGCGCTCAGGTTCGCTGGAAGTCCTCGGAGTCGGCCTCGGCGTTCGGGCCGTCGTTCTGCGCGCCGGCCTCCTGCTCGGCCGACGGACCCGTAGGGCGCGACCGCGGCCTGAGCCGCTGCTCCTCGAAGAAGGCCCCGGGGTCGTCGACCGCCGTCTGCAGTGTTCGCTGCCAGTTCTCTCCGAGGCTCCGCTTCAGCTGCGCCTCGAGATCCGGGTACTTCTCGTTCACTGCCTCCATCGCGTCGACGTAGGCGTTGGAGTAGACCCGCTGCTGCTCCTCGGGCGGCAGACCGTCGATGTCCATGCTCGCGATCATCACCTCGGACTGGTCCAGGCGGTGCTGCAGCATGTCGGGCAGCCCGCTGGTGTCCAGACCCTGTTTCTGCGCCGCGAAGCCGACCAGGTAGCCGAGCATGTTGCCTCCGTAGGCCTCTTTGTCGCCGCGGCCCAGCGCGTTGAGGAGCGAGGTCTTCATCGTCTCGGCGAGCTGAACCTGGTGGGCGTCCGCATCCATGGGGCGGCGGAGTGTGAACATCGCGTCCTCGGGCAGACGCCGGCCCAACTGGTCCTCGAACTCCCCGCTCCAAACGGTGCGGACCCGGTCGGAGCCCGCGATCCGCTCCTCGTGTGCGGGGGCCTTGACGATCCGTCCGTGGGCCACGCCGTTGAACATGGTGCGCAGCTCGGGCTCGTACTCCATCCGCTCGCCGATGATCTTTCGGGCGCGCTGGACGACCTCCCGGCGCTCCAGGCCGTCTTCGCTGATCTGCTCGTACAGGCGCTTGCGCAGCGCCCGGTGGCTCTCGCGGATCAGGCCGACGTCCGCGCCCGGCTCACGCATCTTCCAGAAGGCGTTCTCCATGAGAGCGACCTCGGTCATGGCTGCCGAGTCCGTAGTGAACATCTCCCGGTGGCCGCGCTCACGATGCTGCATGGCGTCCAAGCGCGTGCGCCACTTCTTCGACAGGTGGTCACGCGGATCCGTGCTGCCGATCAGGCGCTCGCGCCGGGCCCCGCTCGGCAGGTCCTTGAAGATCCTCTGCCGGTGCGTGATACCGCTCTCGGCAAAGGCCACCATGCCACGGGTCCGGGTGTCGATGCGCTCCTGGATCTTGTCCTTGAGGGGTTGGAGGTAGCTGTCCATCTCCTTCTTGAAATCCGGGGCGAGCATCCGCATCGTCATCACCATGCCGACCGCCTGGATGATCGAGTTGGCATTCACTCCGCGCGAGAGCGGCTTGAGACAGGACTGCATCATCATCTGCATGTAGACGTGGTGCATGACGCCGAGATCCTGCGTCCGCTCCTCGTCGGTGAAGCCGGGCACCAACAGCTTCGAGTCCCGCAGCGAGGCCATGTACTTCTCGCAGGCCAGCCGCGTCTCCGCCCTGAGTTTGAGCAGCTGCTCGCGCTGATCCAGGCCCTCGCTCTCGTCCTCGGCCCGGTCGACGTCGATCCCGTGCACGCGGTCACGGTCGGCCATCCGCTTCCGGGTCTTCTCACCGAAGAATTCGCGGGCACGGTCCCGGAGCCGCTCACGCCAGGCGCGCACACCGTCCCCGTCCTGCGGCCCCGGACCGTCGATCACGTCGGCGTCGATCGGCTCGCCCGAGCGCGAGTCCCCGTGGGCGTAGGCGTTGCCTCGCGGCTCACCGGTCCGAAGCCGATCGCCGCCAACCGGAAGCGCCTTGGTCGCGCGCCGGCGAACCGCGGGTCCTGTTCCCAGTTCCTTGGGCTGTGCCATCTCAGTACCCCATCCCGTAGTCGTCGTCGTTGGCTTCGGGCTGGTCGATCTCGATGCTCGGCGTGTAGACCGGGCGCCTCGCGCCCACGACCACGGCATGCGCGGAGCGGCGCTGCGAGCCGCGGGTGCGGGACGCCGCTGCGTCTTGAGAGATCACGTCGCGCTTGACCACCGAGTCATCGACGGCGATCACGGCGTGGTCCAGGCCGTGCCTTCCGGTGGAGCCCAGCTGATCCAGCTGCGACGACATCTGCACCCGAGCCTTCAGAGCCGCCGAGGACGCGAACTGCTCGTTCTTTTCGCCGTCGTAGACGCTCTCACGGTTCTTGGCCGCCTCGACCAGATCGGCGAACGCGCCGGCGTAGGCCATCCGGTCCATCAGGGTGCCCCGCAGCGACACGTCTTCTTCCAAGTTGCGGATGAGCCCGGTCGCCGGGTCCTCCAGCGCACTGGCCACGCGGGCCACGTACTCCGGGTTGACCCTGACTCCGAAGCCATCCTTCGATTCGTAGAACTCGATGAACTGCTTCTTCCACTCCTCGGCCGCAGCCTGGACGGGCTCACCGTCCATGAATACCGTGCGCCACTGGCCCGGGCCGACACGTTCGATGCGGCGGCCCCTCCAGAGATCACGGCCGGGGCCCTGGAGCATCGCGTATTTGTGCCGTGCCTCGGCAGCGTCGTGCTTCGCCTGCAGGATCGACTGGGTCACCGGGTAGGTGACCTCCAGGACGGCCTTGAGATCCTCGCCGCGCAGCGCGCGCACGGCGCGCTGGCTGAACGCGCCACCCAAGCCGGTGCCGTGGGACTTGATCGCCGTGGCGAACATCGAGGCTTCCTGGTCGGATTGGGTGATGCCGGGCGTACCCTGTGCATCGCCCAGGTTCCGGGCGTAGTCCTCGAGCTTCTTCTCGCTCCCCTTCGCGCCGGTCCTGACACAGACCTCGCGCACGCTCTGCAGGTGTGCCTCGCGATCCGCGAACGTCAGAGCCGCACCGAATTCGCCACGCTGCGCCCGGCGGTACAGCCCGCTCAGCTCCTCCGTCACGATCTGCTGGGCGAGCCTGACGTCCTCGGGAGAATCGGAACCCGTGACTGCCCGCAGCCGGAGCCGGTTGGCCTCGCTCCGCGAACTCTCCAGCTCTTGGGCCATTCTGGCGTTCTTGGAGAGTGCGACCTGGGTGTCCAGCGACACCTGCATGGCCAGCGGGTGTGAACCATCGCCCTTGACCACTCCGGTGTCCAACAGGTTGGCCGGCACCGAGAGCTTTGCCAGGGCCTCAGCCTTGGCTGCCTCGCTGTGCAGCTTCACCACGGCGACGGCATCACCGTCGAAATCGCCGTCAAAGCAAGCGTCCATTACCGGGTTGATCGCCGCGCCGGTGAGCCGGTCGTCGATCGCCACCCGCATGTAGCGCACACCGGCGTCACGGAGCACCGGGTCACGCCACACCAGCGCGTGGTCGCCCTCGGCGAGCCCCAACTTCGCAGCCTTGACCGAGCTGAGGGCGACTTGGTCGACGTCCAGCCGTGGGTCTGCGGTCCACACCATCGTCGCCGAGTCGGTGAGCCGTGAGGACATCAGCCCGGTCTTGAAGATGTTGCTCGTGCCCGTCAGCACTCGGTTCTGGACGTCGGTCGTGATCGCTTCGAAGGCGCGCTGAGCGCGCGAGACCGATTCGCTCATGCCGCGACGCACCTTGGCGCGCTCCTCGGCAGACAGACCCTGGCTGTCCAGCTGCTCGGCCATGTAGCGGTAGCGGCAGGCCTCCACGAAGACGTCCTGGTAGCTGCGGGTGTAGTCGTGCGTGACGGAGGACCCGTCCTCGAACTCCTGACCACTACGCAGATGCGAGGACATCACCGGCAGCTTCCACGAGCTCGCGCTCACCGTCTCGGTCTGCTCACCGGTCGGATACGTGAGCGGAAACGGGATCTCCATGTCGCCACCGCGGTCGCCGATGAGGTCGCCGAAGGACTCGCGCATCGCCATGATGTTCAGTCCAGGGAGCTGGCCCGCCCCGCGCGGCTGCGTGCGCAGCAAGTCGGGCATCGGGATGAACCGACGCTCGGTACGCTCGTCGAGGCCCTCGGCCTGGCCGATCACGCGCAGCGTGCCGTCAGCGTCCATGTCCATGCCGGATACCAGCAGGTACTCGCGCAGGCTCGACTCGGCACCGCTGTTGTGGCCGTAGAACTCGCGCATGATCGCCGGACAGTCCTGAGACTGCAGCGCCCAGGCCAGCTGAGCGGAGGCCTTACGGCCCTTGCCGGCACGCACCTGCTCGTCGTCGTAGATCTTCGTCTTCTCGTCGACGGCCATATGGGTGACCACGAAGCGCATCTCGCCCAGGGCACTCGGCCGCAGTTCTCCGTTGGGCGAGCGCAGATCGGAGACGTTCCCGCTCATCAGCTCGCGCGCCGAGCCCGCGTTGCGCCGGGAGATGAGGCTGAACGGACTCATCACCACGTCCAGACCCGGGTTGGCCCGGAACCAGTTGACCTCTTCGACAACGGCCTGCCGCTGCGCGTCGTGCAGAGGCATGTCCCGGTCGACGATCAGCGAGATCACGCCCTTGTTGCCGTGCAGATCCGAGATCTTGTCGCCCACGACGAGATCGCGCTCCCGACCGCCGGCCCCGCGGATGCGGTGGCGCCCGGCGAATTCCTTCGACACCACGATCGGGTCATCAGCCGTCCAGCCGCCGAAGGTCATCAGCGCCGTCTTCGCCGGTGCGGTGACCTCAGAGGACTGCATGATCGTCGAGGCCGTCATCTGCTGACGGTCGAAGGGGTCGTACCGCAGCGTCTCGAGCTCGGGGAGAGCCATGAGCGGCGCACGCTGTCCGGCCACGCTCTCGTCGCCCGGCACGATCCGACCATCGCTGTCGACCCGGGCCTGAGTGGTCAGGTACCGCACGATGCCCTGGTTGGTCGCGCCTCCGGTCATCACCGGGTCGAAGTAGCCGCTGGGCGCCGCCACGTTGTTCCGGTCCTTGCCGGTGAGCACCGCCATGTTGCGCCCGCCGGTGAGCCGCCAGGCGTCGAAGTGGTTGTCATCAGCCGGGTCGGTTCGGTCGCGCTGGGCCCTGTACTCGGCGTAGACGGTCGAGCCGGCCTTGATCTCGTTGGAGTAGCGCACACGGCGCGCCTCGGTCTGCAGGATCGCTGCCGTCCACTCGTCCAGGTGTGCCTTGATCTCGCCGGTGGACTCGTCCTGCCGGTACGTGGTGGCGCGCTCGATGTAGTCGATGGGGTGCCTCGTGCCGTAAAGCTGTGAGTAGACCGTGTTGAGCGAGGAGGGCTCGCCGGTCTCGCTCCGCCCGGTGATGACGTCACCGGCGATCTGGTACTGGATGCGCTCGTGCATGAGCTGCTCGTAGCCGCGCAGGCGCGTGCGCTCCTCGACCGAGGTCGGAGCCTCGCCCGGGGTCTGGGCCGTGATCGTGGCCTCGTAGCCGGGCACGATCAGGGCGTTCTGCCCGCCGGCGAAGGCGGTGGTGATCTCGCCGTACCTGCCGACGTCGAACACCTGGCCGATCTCACCCGAGATCGGAGTTCCCTTGCCGTCACGGCGAAGCTTCTCGCCACTCCAGCGAATGACGCCGTGATCGTCGACCAGGATCTCGGCGACCGTCGCCGCGTTGCGCTCGATGCTCTCGCGCACGGTGACCCCGATACGCCGCATGAACGCGGATTCGTGATCGGCGATCGGCACGGCACGCTCGGCGTTGAAACGGACGAGCCGGTCCTTGAACCGGGTCGTCTGGAAGGTCGAGCCCATGATCTCGTCAGGGGAGATCTCGCAACGACGAAGCGCTGAGGCGAGGTTGTCGAGGTTCGACCACTGCCCGGTGGGGCTGGTCATGTATCGCGCCACCCGCTCCGGGTTGAAGCGCTGATCGACCCACTCGCCGTCGACGTCGTGGGGCTCCGCCTCCCAGGTCCCGATGAGTTCGAAGGGAACGTCCTCAGCGTGCTGTCGGACCTTCTCTGCGGCGGTGCCGCCGTAGGCAAGGTTGCCCATCTCGGGCGTCTCCTCGGCCTGCAGCTCGCCGATCTCCTCCAGCCGTTGCCGGTACATCTCTTCGGTCGCACCCGGGCGCAGCAGTTCGCTGTGCGCGCCTGTGAGCACGTCCCAGTACGAGCGCTGGATCGCAGCGACCTCGGAGTCAGCCGAGTACTCCGGCGCTTCGATCGCATCCAGCTGTCCGCCGGTTCGCTCCAGCTCCATCTCGGCACGGGCAATGAGGTCCTCGACGCCGAGGGCTGCCCGCAGGTTCTGCCGAGCGCTCTCGACGGCGGTCTTCGCATAGGCCGCGGCCGACTCGGTGTCGATGAAAAAGGCCGGCAGCGAGCGTTTCTTCGCGTCCCGGCGCAGCATCACCTTCGAGCCGGGCCTGGGGCCGGACTCACCGGGGGCCACGTAGTCGCCGACCACGAACATCGACTCACGGTCACCGTGGTAGCTGTCGGGTACATCCACCACCGTGCGGCCACGGCCGCGCTCCTGGTGCGTCGCGCCGGTCTCGCCGGCCGCGCGCCCCGGAAGATCCGTACGCTCGACGCGATGTCCCTGGGCGAAGCGCAGTAGTTGGACGGCCTCCGCCGGCGAGGGAGAGTAGACCGCCATGCCGCCGGGAACCCGGTGGTTCGTCGAGTAGCGCAGCACGGTGCCCTTGTCGTATATCCGAGCTCCGGCGTACTCCTCCTGGCGTGTGTCGATGAGGCGGATCTCCA
>NZ_BMTY01000001.1:154643-380558 GCF_014649915.1 Streptomyces toxytricini
TGCCGGTCCCGGCGATCTTCGCCTTGATCTGACCTGGCTCGCGGTCGCGCATCACCGCGTAGGACACGCCCTGGGCCTTCAGCTCTTCGAGCAGTGCTGCCGAGCGCGCCACGGCGCGCCGGGACATGAAGCGGTTGCCGTCGACGCGGTTCGTCTGCGGGTTCCGGCCGCCGTCGATGACCCACTCGCGCACCTGGTCGTACTCCTGCCGGCTCATCTTGTCCATGAGCGCGGTGAGTCCCGTGGCGTCGTCGATCGTCATCGCGCGGCCTGCCTGGAACGGCCGGCCGTTGTCGTCGATGCCCCAGAGCACCATGTTTCCGCGCCGCGGGTCGGCCAGGGCCTCCACCTCGCCGCCGGCCACGCGTCCGATCGTCTCGTCCGGCAGGTACAGCAGCGCGGTTCCGGCGCGCTTCACCGTCGCGCGTTCGGACCAGGCGGGGTCATAGGGGCTGATCGGCAGCCGGGCCGACTGTGAGTCGACCTGGGCACCGACACCGGTGACGCGGGTGAACTCCCGCTGCAACTGCTGGTAGCGCTCGTTCCGGGGGGAATGATCACCGAACTGCGGCTCGTAGTCGGACACCTTCTCCGCGAACGCCTGGTCGATGGCGGAGAGGCAGTCCGCGATGCCCAGCCGGGGGTCGGCCAGTGCGGTGCCCCGCCGGCCGAGGATCTCGTCGACTCGGGCGCGGATCGCCTTGGCCTGCGAGATCGGAATGACCTGTCCGGCCTGCACCCGGGCCTGCTCGACTGCCTTGTAGTAGACGTACTCGTAGAAGTACTTCCGCAGTCCGCGCGCCTTCTTCATAGTCAATCAGCTTCCTGTGGATGCTCCGGGTTGCATAGAGCTTACATCGTCTATTGAAAGAGAGTCGGAAGCTATTCGAAAGGTCAGTGTCGAGGCTGTCTGTCTTGGGTGAGAGATGGCCTCGGCGCCGGCTGTGATCCTTGTCCGGCCCCAAGCGGCCGCCGACTACTTCGAGTTCATCTCGATGGCCATCGCCCTGTCGAACCGGCCGTCGGCCAGCACCTCCCAACTCGGCAGCGAGGCCAGGTACTGGTAGAAGGCCGAGTGGACCCTCACGGTCACCAGCGACTTCAGGTCCTCCTCGGTGACGTCCTCCTCCGCGAACACCCGCGAGTCCTCGTCCTTCACGTGGCCGTTGATCAGGCGGGCGGCCTTGGCGTACGCGTCCGAGCGGATCTGGCTGACGTAGGTCTGAGACCCGTCGGCGCTGCGCAGTTCGCCGTCGCCGCCGACCGAGAAGTGCTCGCGATCCTGTTCCAACTCGGTCTGCGCGGACTTGTAAGCCTCAGCGATCTCGATGTCCAGGCTTTTGACCTTTGCCGAGCCGTCGGGATTGACCAGCATCTCCTTGCTGATCGTCCCCTCCGCATAGAGCAGACGCCGCCGCTCGACGCTGACCGCCTGACTCTCGGCGACTGCGACACCGACCTCGACGTTCTCGATGAACTGGTCCTCGTCGAACATGCTCATCCCCTCGTACTCGTCGGGGTCGACGACCACCGGAGCGTTGGGGTCATGCCCCTCGTCCACCGTGGTCATCGTCGTGATGACCTCCATGACTTCGTCGGCGTAGACGTCCGGGTCCAGGCGCTCGATGTCGACCTCCCGGTAGCCGTAGATCTCCTTGTACTGCGCCTTCGCGTCCGCGGCCTTGACCGCCTGCCGCATGCGCTTCTCCAGCATCTTCACGAAGTCCGGCTGATTCATCCGCACGTCGAAGTCCATGGCACTGGACAGCGTCGGGATCGTCTGGAGTGAGTACGTGTGCCCCGGGTGCTTGATCGTGTCCCTCAGCAGCCGGACCGACATCGGCAGGATCGTCTGGTTGCGGTTCCAGATCGGCGCATCGCCGGCCCGGAAGACGATCGAGTTGCGCGGCGAGAGGAAGGCCATGTCGTTGTAGCTGATCAGCGGCTCTTCCTTGGTGCTCATCGTGTAGGAGACCCGGCCCTCGGTCTTGCCGCCGATGACCTTGTCGAGATCCTGGCTGATCTGCTTGCTGTCCCTGTACGAGCGGTGAGTCCTGCCGCTCATCTTCTCCAGCGTCTCGATCATCGAGTCGTCCGTGGATTTCAAGAAGACGATGTTCGAGGTGTTGCCCTGCACGATCTTGTCGACGCTCTCGCCGTAGACGTCGCGCAGTTGCTGCAGGGTCTGCAGGATGAGCGTGAACTGCTGCTCCTGGCCCAGGCCGATGGAGAGCATCGTCGCGAAGCCGTCGATGCCCTTGCCCTCCGACTGCAGGTTGCCGAGCTCGTCGAGCATGAACCGCGTGCGGTAGAGCGGCTTCTGGTTCGACTTCGTCATGTACGACTGGTCGGCGCTCACGTCGAACAGCTGCTTGACCAGAATCAGGATCAGTTTCGCGTACTTCATCAGGTGAGGCGGAGTCACCAGGAACAGCGCCTTCGGGGACTCCGAGTAGCGAGACAGTTTCTGCGTGATCGCCCGTGCCTGATACGAGACCTTCTCCGGGTTGCCGCCGCCGGAGAAGTCGAGCCGCGTGTCCGGGTAGAGCGTGTCCCCGGCCTGGAAGGACAGGATCTTCCCGTCCCGAGTGCCGCCCTCACGCACCGGCTTCAGCTCGCGCATCACGCCGTTCTTCACGATCTTCTTGCCCGTCACCGGCTCGACCACGTAGTGCCGGCCATTGAGCGAGACCTGGTGGGTCTTCGTGAAGCTGAAGTAGAAGGTGCGCAGCAGCATCTTCGTCTGGGGGTTGACCAGCTCCAGCTTGAGCCAGGTTTCGGCGCCGGGGAACTTGCCCTTGAAGTTGTACCGGGCCCAACCTTCGCGGCCGACGATCTCCTCGTGCTCGAAGTCCTCGCCGAGGTTCTCGGTGAACATCGGGTCCGCGTAGGCGGACCACACGGCCTGTTGACCGACGAGGTGGTCGCGCTTGACGTAGTTCGGCGCGAAGCGCACGCCGAGGCGACGCGGGAAGCTCAGTCCGGCCAGGTCGGTGTTCTGCGACGGCTTGCCCGAGGTCAGCGTCGAGATCGTGGGGTCGGTGAAGAACGACATGGCGGTGATCGCGATGCCGTACACAGAGGCGAGCATCTTCTCTGCGCCGGCCATCGAGCGCAGCGCGTTGTGGGCGTTGCCCACCATCGTGCGCATGTTGTTGCGGGGCAGCGCTTCGCTCGCGTTGAAGTACAGGCTGAGCATGTCCTGATCGGCCTTGCCTTCCCACATGAAGGCCCGGGCCGCAGCCTTCGCCTGCTCCTCGGCCAGGGCGTCCGTGTCGTTGTCGAACTCGCCTGCCTTGACCCGCTTTTCCAGTTCGGCCTCAGGGTTCCTGACCTTCTTTGAGCTCATCTGCACGAAGAGCTGGTAGCAGTTGTAGAGCGTGACCTTGCCCCAGAGGTCATCGAGCTTCTGCTCGAGCAGCACCGGGTCCATGTTCAGCACGGCTGCGGCGCTGCGCAGCTCCCGTTCCTCTTCCAGGTAGAAGTCGATGAGTCCGTAGGCCGCGCGCTTGAAGGCGTTGTTGGCGGCATTGGGCCAGACCGGGTCCTCGCCGCCGTCGAGCGGAAAGAAGATCCCGGCGATGTTCTCCACATACAGTGCGCACTTGGTGAAGTTGCCTTCACGCGCTGCGTCGGCCGCCAGCCCCAGGGGGTTGTAGATGTCGGTCTTCATGGAGTTGATCAGGTTGAACTGCACCGGCTCGAACCCCCGGGTGACCAGGGGCACGTAGTTCTTCACCAGCAGCTCGCCCTTGGGGTCGTTGATGACCATGTTCGAGGGCTTCTTCTCTCGCGACCACATGTCGATGACCGGCTCGATGTACGTCTGGCCCTTACCGGCTCGGGTGATGGCCAGCACCATGGTGTTCACCGGCGCGGTATCGACTATGTACGCCCCGGCAGGGCGCTGGACCTCGTACTCCGGGAAGGTCCAGTCCTCCTTGATCAGGGCGGCGACGGTCTTGTACGTGTTCGATCCGAAGCCGAGTTTGTCCCGGTTCTTGCCGTCAGGGTTGTACGGGATGCGTGTGGCGTCGTACTTCTGTCGCAGGGTCTTGTCAGCGGGGAGGCCGGAAGCCTCGAACAGCTCGTCGCCGAAGACTTCGTCGATGATCGGCAGGGTCTGCGTCAGCGGACTGCCTTCGTCGTCGTCCATGACCTCGCCGGCGTAATAGACGAGGTTCCCCTCCTCATCGGTGACGTCCTCCTTGGCGCGCTGGGCGACCTCGACGGTGCCCAGACCCTTCTGCCTGAGCATCATGTGGCTGAGCATCGAGCTGACCTGCACGCTCGAGTGAGCACCGGCGTCAGGGAACCAGTCGTAGTTCTGCTGGATCTCTTCCGGCAGGGCGATGTGCTGGTCGTTCTGGTACTGGTTGATGTCGCTCGTGGTGTTCATCAGGTTCGCCGCGGCGACCCTCCGCGAGAACCACGTGCCGATGACCAGGGCGACCATCAGACCCGAGCCGAGCGTGATGAAAAGCTTGAACCCCGAGACGTCGGCCAGCTGCTCTTCGACCGTCGTCGTGCTCTTCTCGGGCTCAGCCGGCCTGCCGGCGCCGAGCTTGCCGTCCTTCCCCGCGGTGTACCAGGCGGGGACCGGAACAGCCTCAGCGCTGGGGTGACACTTCGCCTTCACGTCCGGGTTGCCGTCCCGGGTCAGGGGTCGGTAACACTTCACGACCGAGCCGCCCGCACCCGTCATGGTGTCCTGAACGTAGTACGCACTCGGCTTGCCGCTGCCGCTGCCGGACACACCCGAGCCCGCGAACACGCCCGCCGACAGCACCGCCGCGGCGACGAGCGAGTAGAACACCCAGGCAACGACCGTCACCAGCACTCCGGCAATCACCGCGACGACGATGCCCGGTCTGGTCGACCTCAGGGTCAGGAACTTGCTGCGGTCCAACTGCTGGCTGTCGTGCACGTCTCGGTTCGTCAGCGTCTCGCCGGGCTTCCGCGCCGAGATCTTGTCCCAGCTGCTCGCCTTCGGCCGTGCCGCCTTCCGTCTGTTCGTGGCCATCGTGATTCCTTACTCTCGAGCCTCGCCCATCCCGCTGTCCCGCTGTCCGTTGCGCCCGGCTGCGCAGACGGCGACGGCGCATGGGGAACGCGCCCCGTGCGCCGTCAGATCACCCCGTCGGTCATGACCGGATCGCTCAACGGATGAAGACCACCCCGACGATGAAGCCGGCCACACCCATCAGGAGCGAGAGCGTGACGATCATGACGACGAGGATCTTGTTCGAGCGGCTCTGCATCTCGGAAGCCCGCGCCAGCTCGTTGGCGTAGGCCTCCTTGTCGGCCTGCATCTCCGTCAGGCGGGCTTCGTACCGCCTGGCCGCTGACTCCTCGACCGTCGTCAGCTGCTTGAGCAGGTCGGTGACCCGCGTCGCCTGGAAGTTGGTCTTCTCCTTCTCCAGGTTGAGGTTGTGCTGCCACTCGGCGTCCCGAGTCGCCATCTGCGTGATGGCGTCCTTGCGGTTGCGCTCGAGCTCGTCCTCCATTCGGCGGATCCGGTCGGCGTGCTCAGAGCGCATCGATTCCAGGAGGTCCTGCTGTTCCCGGCGCAGGACGCCGATCTCGTCCGTGGTCCGCTGGTGCTCGGCCAGCGCCTCGGACTGGGCGATGTCCGCCTTGCGGTTGGCGTCGACGATTCGCTGGATCTCGGACTTCCACCGGCTCAGGCGCTCTTCCTCGGCCGCCAGGTACTCCGACTGCCGCTCGGCCAGCACCTCGAATATCCGCGTCTGCCCGGTCTGCATCTTCAGCGTTGCGTCCGACCGCCGGACCCGCAGGATCTCCTGCTGGTTGTGCGCGTGGGTGTCCTCGATGTCCCGGTCGATCTGGGCGACGGAGTCAATCTGCTCGCGCTCCATCCGCGAGCGGTTGCGCTCCTTGTACTGCAGCTCCGCCGAAAGCGCCGCCTGCTGCGCCACCTTGGCGGCCTGCGCCTCGTACTCCTTGGCGATCTCCGCCCGGCGGGCTCGGGCCTTTTCCTCCCTCTCTGCCTGCCGCTGCTGGTGCTCGGCCTCGGCCGCGTCCTTCAGCAGCTTGTACCGGGAGCCCTCGCGGTCGGTGGCCACCGCACGGATGACCTGCTCGGTGTGCGCCGACATGAGGTTGACGTAGAGCGCACGCAGCTCAACCTCGTGCGCGGAACGGAGCTGCATCAAGTCCGCGTTGGCTTGCCGGTTGAGCTGGGCGACCTGGTCCCCGAGCCACTCGGTCGCTCCCTCGGGCACGGCGATCTGTACGACCGGTGCGCCGATGGTGAAGGTCGCGTTGAACTCGTCAAGCCGGACGTCCAAGTCCAGCTCCTCGGAGAGGAACCGGCGGGCGATGACGTCGCGTACCTGGGCCTGATCCGCCAGCAGCACGGCGTCGCCGGCTTCCTGGTGGTCGCCTTCGATGTCGTAGCCGGCGTCGGTCTCGTCGAAGCCCTCGTAGCCGGTCACCTCGTCGCCGTCGTAGTCCGGCTCCGACTCGACCGAAACGGTGTCCACGTCGTCCCCGTCGAACACGGTTGCGTCCACCCGTTCATCGTCGTCGACGACGTCGCTGAAACGCGGCTCGTCGTCCAGGCCCTCGTCAGCCCCCTCGTCACCGGGGATCTCATCGAAGATCGCATCCCCCTCGTCCTCATCGAGGAGCGCCGGGGAGGGGTCGGCGGTCCCAGCCTCGGCGACCAGGCCGCTGTGTTCTTCCCACGCCTTCTTACCCACGGCTTCTTCGAGGGTCGTGACACCTGCGGCGACGAAGCGCGCCTGTGCGAAGGTCGCATCGTTCACCAGATCGACGAGCAGATCGCCGCCGGGCTTCTGCCACACGACGGCCCAGGCGTAGGCGGCACCGGTGAGCAGCGAGTACTCCTCCATGCGCGCGAGAGTCTCGTCGGTGGGGATGATGCCGAAGACTTCCTCTTCGAGCATCTCTGCCGTGGCCACCGTGCGGATCTGGTCGGAGCTGATGAGCTCGATGATCGAGCCCTTCGCCTCGTCCCGGCCGTGCCGCGCACTCAAGCCGCCGATCTCCTCGGCAGCAAGCACGAGCATCACCCAGGCCGTGCCGCTGGGAAAGACGAACGGAGTGTTCGACCGCAGCAACTCGACCGCTGCCGGGATCGCCGTCTCTCTCACCACGGAGGCAAGAAGCTCATTGGGCTTCTTCTTCCGTTCCTTCTTCTGGCGGACTGCCGCCGCTCCTAGGATGCCCATTGATGCCGATCTCCTCGCCAAAAGAACACAGTCCGCCTGGTTTACGAGCATCCTATCGTCGCCTTGTCGAAGTAAGCAACTATAGGGCTTCAAAGGGCTATCGACTCGTTAGTCGACTAGGCCCGCCAGCCTTCACCGACTCATCGCACCGCGCTGACCTCGATGTAGGCATCGGAACTCAGCAGGTGCTTGTCGTCGCTGACCAAGTCGCCGACGACGTCGATGCGGATCCGTCGCTCTGAGGGGTGCTCGTTGAGGAAGGTCGCCACCGCGGTGGTGACCTCGTCGGTCAGCCTCGCCACGGCCGCACGCGCGCCGCCGGCATCGGAGTCGGTGTCACCCTTGTCCTCGATGAGGTACTGCAGCACCCTCGCATCGACGTCGATCCGCACGTTGTGCTTGACGAACACCTCCTGCACCATCTGCCGAAGTTTCTTCCGCACGATCTTCTGCTGCGTCGGCAGCGACAGCGGCTGGAAGGGTACGATCGCGTCGATGCGGCCCAGCAGCTCGGGCGGGAACCGGTTGTCGCCTGTCGTCGAGGAGATGGAGCGGCGGATCAGCTTCTCGTACTCCATCAGCTGTTTGCCCGAGCCGGTGTCGTCGGCGGCGTACTGCGAGATGCTCTTGTAGATCTCCGTGCCGGCGTTCGTCGTCAGAACGATGTACGTGTTGAGGAAGCTCACTTCGCGGTTGTTGTCGTCGTTGAGCCGGCCGTCGTCGAGCACCTGTAGCAGCACGCGCGTGACCATCGCCGAGGCCTTCTCGACCTCGTCGAACAGCAGCACGGCGTGGGAGAGGTCCCACACCCGCTTGGTGAGTTCGGAGCGGAAGGCCGCGAATGACGAGTCCTCGGCGTACTCCGTCATGTCGAAACGGATCAGGTGCCGCTGGTCATCGCCGAACAGCAGCTTCGCCAGCTGCTTGGTGAGTTCGGTCTTGCCGACGCCGGTGGAGCCCGTGAACAGCAGGCTCGCCATTGGCTTTCCCTTGTCGTTGAGGTCCGCCACCGCCAGCTGTAGGCGACGCGCCACCGCGCTGGTCGCCCATTCCTGGCTGAACACCTTCTCGTCCAGCTGCTTCTTGATCTTCGCGCCGTCGACCTTGAAGGCCACGTTCACGTTCAGGGTCTCCATGAGCACGTCCGAGAGCAGGTCCCGGTCCATCGGCCGGTGCGTCAGGCGGAACCAGCCGACCATGGAGTCGAGCACGAGGATCGACTTGCGAGGTTGAGCGCTGGCCGGCATGTAGCGCTGGGTGTACTCGTAGATCTGCCGGAAGATGTGGTCGTCGTAGAACTCGTCAGCCACCCCATATCGTTCGGCCATGCCCTGCAGAATCTTGATGGTCGTCGACTGGTCGGGCGGGTTCAGGTTGATGCGTTGCAGTCGCTCGACGAGCGGCTGGTTCGGCGAGATGTGCTTGTGGAACTCCTCGTAGGTTGTCGCTGCGATGATCCTGATGCCGCGGGTTCCCGATGCGGCGAGGACCGGCTTGATCGCCTCGACGGCGGCGTCGGAGAGCTGAGCGACCTGATGGAACTCGTCGATGAAGAGGACCAGTTCGTGCTTCTCGTTTCTGACGAAGTCCTCGGCCTCGTCGAAGAAGCCCTTGAGGATCGCGGCCATGTTCTCGGCGGTGCCCGCCTCGGAGATCATGCGCGCTGGGTCCACTTCCAGGTAGAGGCGGTCCTTGTCCACCACCATCGTGGCCTGGACCAGGGCCGTCTTGCCTGTGCCGGCCTCGGCCAACAGGAGCGCGTTGCACAGCTCGGGACGGCGCAGCGAGGCCAACAGCTGTGTCGTCTCGTGCTCGCGGCCGACGATGTCGCGCTCGGCCTTCTTCAGCGGCTCCGACAGCTTGGACAGGAGCCGGTAGCGCTCGTTGAGCTGCACCTGTTGAAACATGCCACACAAGACCTCTCGACAGGACTGACGATTCGACTGCTAAATCAGTCGAAATCTATCATGAGCCGCATTCGATAGGGCGCTTAATAGGTGTCGAGAAGGGGTCGCGAGGGCATTCAGAGGTGGGTCTTGGAAGGCGGCCGCGCGATCAGTGACCGACATCTCGTAGTCGTAGGTCGTGCTGGGGGTTTCGGTGGTGCGAGCTGGCCGGCAGGCAGCCGCCCCCGCGTAGCCGAAAGGCCCCTGGATGTCATTCCAGGGGCCTTTCGAGGGCTTGACTCGGCCTCCCCCTTGGTCTCAGCCGACCGTCGGCTGGTCGACCTCGGCCTCGGCGGCCTGCTCCCGCTCGGTCTCGGGAGCCGAAGTCTGAGCCCGTGACTCCTTGGCCTCCGCCTCGCGGGCTGCACGCATGGAGGCCAACCCGCGGTCCAGCGTTCTGCTGTCGACCACGAACTCGGAGGCCTCGACGGACTCGTAGATGGTGCCGATCTGGTTGCCGTCCTTGTCCAGGATCGGCTCGGTGTTCGGCCCCGCGGCCTCGGCGATCTCCTCCATCTGACTGGTGGAGTACGGGGCGCCGTTGTTGTTGCGGACCTTGCCGTCCTCGCCCTGAACCCGATCGGACTTCAGATGCAGGTTCGTCTGCTTCATCTCGGCGTCTGCTGTGGTCACAGCCTGATCGACTCGGGCCTGGACCCGCACGACCAGGCCGGCGTCCAGCGAGGAAGCCTTGGACCGCCGCATCCCCTCGGCTTGCTCGCGCCCGGCGCGCAGCTCCGCGATTCGGGAACGCAACATGAGCGAGCCGGATCGCCGGCCCGTCTGCTGGGACGTCAGCTCCCGGGACACCCGTGTCATCGCCGCGACATCGTTCACCGGCAGATCGGCAATTGCCTCTGCCTGACCGGACTGGTCCAGGTAGTCCATCGCCGCCAGCAGCAGCCGTCGGCGATCCCTGGCCGTCTCGACGAAGGCCCGGTGTGCGCGCGCTCCGATGACGACGTCGGTGACGAAGTCGTAGCCCAGGTGATGCAGATCCAAGCCTTTGACCTCGTCGAAGTCATACGCGGTACCGACGACGACCTTGAAGTCCGTGCTGACCGCGTCCGTCTCCGTACTCGCCCGGTCCTCGGCGCCCGACCCCACGCGCAGCACCAGGCCGGAGGAAGCGAGATCGGCCTGGAGGCCGTGCAACTTCCGGTCATAGGACTGCTTCATCGTCCTGATGCGCGCGTCCAGCACCGCCCGGCCGCGCGTGCCCTCGGTCAGGAGCCTGCCGCCGGGCTGACCGTAGATCGTCCGGCCCAGATTCTCGGCCTCCTCGGAGTCTTTCATCCGCTGCAGAGAGGCATCCGCGCGCAGGGCCATGAGCGAGAGCAGCCGCCGGCCGTGAGCCGCCACGTCCTGCTGCTGCTCGTGCCATGCGCCCGCACCGCCGACAAAGGGCAGGAAGTGCCGGTACTTGCTCATCAGCCTCCAGTGGTAGGCCTCCTCGAAGCGGTAGAAGTCGTAGAGCGGGCGCGAATCCTCGGCGGCCACACCGGCCTTCTCGGCCCGTTCCCACTGGTGGGTGAGATCGCGGTAGACCCCGGCCTTCTCCCGGTGATGCCGTAGACGTGAGGCGTAGCTGCGCAGCCGGAAACCGAAGGAGACCAGATCGGCTTCCGTGTTCTGGTGGTCGCCCCGACGATCTGCAGCCAGCGCCGCCATCTGCTGGTAGTCCATCCCCATGACTTCGAGCATCGGCGTGCGCACCCGCAGTTCCGACTCCGGTATGGCCCGAAGCATCTGGTAGATGCCGTTGACGGCGCGCTCCGTGATCTGCGTACGTCCCTGCTCGACCAGCTTCTGCCACTCCTCCGTGCTCAGAGACTCCTTTGCGCGGCGCTCGTTGGCGTAGTCGACGATGCGCTCCATGGCCGCGGGCATCGGGGACCCAGCACGTTCGAGCTGGTCCTTCACGAGCTCGGTCACCAGCTGGTTCGCCTTGCGCATGCGAGCGTCGTCCGAGCCGGCGCGCCAAAGCGTTCGGTCCCCAGGCAGGCAGGCGACCACAAACTGCGGCAGGGACTCGGCACGGATTCGCTCGTGCGCCCACCGCTTGATGAAGGTGGTGACGTTGCGCCGCTCGTAGCCGACGGCGCTGGAGAGGTGAGCGACCGCCTGTTTCTCGTGGAGCCAGGTATCGACGCCGCGGCGGAGCCGGGACTTGTGCCGGTCCAGTAGCTTGCCGCGCTGTGTGCCGTTCTTCGTCACCTGGCCCCGGCCGCCGTCGACCATGGCCAGGTGGCAGTGCACGTGCTCGGTGTCGACCTGGATGACCCCCACGTACCGCAGGTCGTCGAAGCCGCTGGTGCCAGAGCCCATCCGCTCCAGGCCGTACATGATCGCCATGCGCAGCTTCATCTGATCGATGTGGCCGCGGTAGTCACCGCGGGCTTCGCAGCGGAAGTCGACGTCGATGATCTTTTGCTTCCGCAGGTACTCCTCGTCGAAGGACAGCACGGTCTTCAACACGGTGTGCCCCGAATCGAAGTAGTGTTGGATGTCCTTGCCGGCCGCCTTGAGCTGTTCGTCCGAGAGCGAGACCGAGCCGTAGCCGAAGGCCACGCCGCCGTGGCCTTGCGCCTGGCGCATCTCGTGCTTCGTCGCACCCCGTGAGATGCCGACGCGCTCGACGGCGGACTCCCGCGCCATGTAGCGCAGGATGAAGTCGTCGGTGCGCAGACGCTGGATCGGAGCCAGGGACTCCGTCGCCTGCGCGCGGGCCATGTACCGGGTGATGTAGTCGCCCGGCGTCGCGCCGCGCGATCCCTTGCCGTCGGGCAGCGGCACGCTGAACTCATTCACGATCACGATGTCCTGCTTCAGGCCCATCGTCGCTCTCCTTCCTGTCTCGCCACCGATGCACCACGGGCCCCGGCTGCTGTCAGCCGGCTCCACGGGCCGCGCGCGTCATGCCTGATCCGCCCTCAGGAGCCCAAGCTCTGCTCGTCGTCAACGCCGAAGTCCAGATCGGCCGCACGCCGGGCCACTTGGAGCTTGCGCTCGTCCAGGCTCGGGACGGGCTTGGCCCCATGTCGGCGTGCCTCCTCCTCCCGGTCGGGATCGAGGTTCAGGTCGCGTTGCGCCTCACGGGTCGGGACCGAGGAAGCGGACGGCACCCCCTGCTCCTCGGCCTTGTGCAGTGGTGTAGCCACGCGCTCCCGGTAGAGGTTCTCCATGGTGCCCTCGGTGCTCGCACGCTCGGTCTTGTACTGCTCCCGTTCGGCGGCGATCTCCGCCTCGATCTGCCGCAAGCGTGCGTTCATGCCGTCAGCCACCGGCGCTGCCTCGGGCGCGGGAGCTCCGACGACCTGCTTGATCTCGGTGTCCAGGCCCAGCTCGTCCTCGGTGAACAGCGGGTTGATCGCGTCCGAGCGCGACTTCAGCCCACGTGCGTCGGCTACGGCCTCGGCCCGCGGGACGCCGTTCTTGGAGTGGTCGGCGAAGTAGCCGGCGAGGTCGTAGCCGCTGGACTCGAGATCGATCTCCAAGCCCCCGATGCCGTGGATCTGGGTGAAGACCACGGGCACATCGCCTTCGGCCTGCACCTCCGACGGAGCGAGGATGAGCACGTCCGCCGTGGCCGGCAGCTCCCACTCGATCCCGGTGACCTGCTCGGGCACGGTGAAGCCACTCGTGAAGTATCCCTTGCCGGCCAGCACCACCAGCTGCTGGTCGTCGAACTCGTAGAAGGCGTCCACCCTCTCGCCCTGGCCGGGGGAGTAGGTCACCTGGGATATACCGAACGGCAGTGCCTCCGCAGGGGTGACCGAGCGCAGCTCGCCCGTCATGTGCAGATACGGACGGTAGTTTTCCTCCCGGCCCCGATGCTTGAGGTCGAGCGATTCGACCATGACGCCGAGCTCGACGACCACGCCCTCCAGCCGGTACGTCTCCACTCCTCGTTCACGCAGGACACGGTGGGCCCATACGTCGTTCATCGTCAGTCCTGCGGTACGCATCAGTTGCTCCTCTTGCGGTTGGCCCTGCTCTGGTGGGCGGTCCTGGTCGTGGACTCCGGTGTGACGTGGGTCCCGGGCACGTCGCCCCGGGCGTTCTGGATCTTCGCGATCATCCGTGTTGCCCAGCGCCACATGCCGCGCATCACGACGATCTCGCCCGCGACGAGCAGTGCGACCAGGAAGAGGAGCGGCACCAGCCACATGGCGATGGTTCCATCCGCGCTGAGCGCAACCCGGGATGCGCCCGACTGCTGGTGCAGCCATGCGCCCAGCAGCGGGATGATGACCACGGCCGTGATGCATGCCAGCAGGTAGTCGGCGAGAAGGACGACGGCCCGGAAGAACCCCGCCCACACCACGACGGAGACCCCACCGGCCTGATTCCTCGGAGCCAGGCGCCGCCATCCGGTGTGCGGCTTCGGAGCCTTGGGCTCCTTCTCAGGCTTGGACGTGGTCTTCCTCGCCGCCGAGGCCGTGCTCGTCGGGACAGTCGTCTCGGTCTTCTCCAGGGCCTGAGTCGACATCTTCGTGTCCTTACGTCTCGTAGAGGTCTTCTGGGGTGCGTGCCGAAACGGTGGGTGCTTCGCTCACCGTTTCGGCTTGGGGGAGGACTGTTCCCCGCCGGCCCCGACGAGGGCGTCGCGGGTCTTGCCGGAGGCCCGATAGGCGTCCAGCGATGTCGCCGTGCCGTCCTGAGAGGTGGAGTAAGTGAGGACCACGAACTCGCTCTTGGCGGCGCTGCTCTTGTCCGGTCCAACGCGGACCGGATCGAGACGGGCCACCCCCGTGTAGGAGTAGTTCAGGCCCTGCACTCGACTCACATGCACGTCAAGATCGGCAAGCGCGTACGTCGTCCCAGCGCCCTTCGCGGCTCCGGTCGCAGTCATCCACTCCGGCACGAACTCAGTCAGTACCCGGGACTTGTGGTCGAGGAAGCCGTAGCGCGCGTCGAGCAGCGCCTGCTGCTCCTTGACGGTCCGGCTCGACGCCGAGCTGTCCGTGAGGCCGAGCAGAAGGGACCGGCCCGTCGTCCTGTCACGGTTCACCCGCTCGATGTCCACGCCCGGCAACCGGGCCAGCAGCGCCGTGTGCCGTGCTGCGAGCTCGGTCCGGGCGTCGCTGAGGTCGACTTCGAGCTTCTGAAGGACCGCGTTGTCCTGGATGTCCGACACCGCCGGACCGTCGCTGAGCAGGCCGGCTCCGAGTGTGACCACCGAGAGCGCGAGCAGCGCCCCGGTGCCGCCGAGCAGGATCCTCCCGGCGTGCAGGCGCAACTTGTCGTCGATCTCCTCCTTCACGCTGCCCTCACCTCCTGCTCCAGAGCCTTGCCCGTGACCGTCGTTCCGGTCCGGATGTTCACGAATGCGTTGCGGACCAGGTCGTAGTCGGCGCGGGCCCAGGCCAGCACCGCCGGCTTTTCGCCCGCCGCGGTCCTGGTCTCCGTCGCCAGCCAGGTCACCGCGATGGTGCCGTCGTCGTTGACCAGGTAAGGCACCTGGCCGGCCCACTCGAAGCCCGAGTCGAAGCTCATGGGGATCCCGACGCCGGCTGGTACGTCCTTGTCGCCGGCGAGCAGGTACCACGGACCCAGGTCTTCCCGGTGTACCGAGGGGGCAAAGTAGGGGATGAGATTGCGCAGCGTCGACTGAGACGTCGCCGCGTCGAGCTTGCCGCCGTCTGCCGCCACCTTGGGCGTCAGGTAGCGGTAGTCGTTCTGCAGCTTCGCGACGTGACCAGCCGCCTTCAGGGCCGCGGTCAGACCACGCTCGGCGTCGTCGGCCTTCGGTAGCGCCGCGGTCTTCGCCTCGGTGATCCTGAGCTGCTCCCGCAGAGAGGACACCTCCGGTACAGCCGTACCGCGCACCGCGCTCTGGCCGTCGGGTATTCCTGCGGAGAGCAGGAAGCACAGCAGTGCGCCGACACCCATGCTCAGACCGGCCGCAAGGGTGCGCTTGCGCAGGCTGCCCGCGGGCTCCATGCGCTCAGGAGTGTCCCCGTCCTCCTGCGAGGACCTGGGCGTCGCGACGAAGCGCGTCTTGCGTACCGCGGACCCGCCCGACTCATCGGTTTGTGTCGACGCCATCGCTCCTCAACTCGCTGTTCCACTCGAATACCAGTCCGACTCTATCAGTGAGACGAGTCGAAAGGGGGTGTGAGTCATTTGGAATGGCGAGTCTCGCCGCTCGCCGGCACGCCGGAGAGGTTCGCGACCTTGCCCTGGGCGTCGACCGTGACGAAGAGGAGGGCGCGCCGGTACGCCGTGACGCTGGCTTTGCTCGCCTTGTTCTGGGACATCGCGTCGGAGGTGACCTCGACGTCGGCAAGGACGGCGTAGGTGTAGACGCCCGCCTTGGCGTCGATGACCTCCACGTACGGATCCGCGCCGAGGGCCGAGTTCAAACCAACCGCGTCGATGTAGTGGTAACGCCGCCCTTGGGAATCCTCGTTGAACCTCGACGGGGGCATGAACGACTTCAGGAACATCTCGTTCTCGGTGAGGTCGAACCGACTCTTCAGCCTCTCGCGCGCAGCCTCGTAGCTCTGCCCCGAGTCCCACGTGAAGACCATCGAGAGCAGCGACTTGATGCGCTCACGGTCGGTGCTCAGCCGACTCCGGCTGACACCCAGGGCCGCCATCACGTCCGCGTTCACCTGCTCGGCGTCACTCTTCCGGACTGCCGCCAGATGTCCCTCGATCTCGTTGATCCGGGCTTCCTGCTCAACCAGGGCCGCGTGCCGACTGCTCCAGGTCACTCCGCCAACCGTCGCGACCACCGTGAGGACCGCTGCCGTCCCCAGGGTCGAGAGGTTGCGCCGGAAGAATCCCCGTCGCGCGGGTGCTGCCGTCTGCTCCGTCATCGCTTCCCGCCCGCCTCCTGTGTGCCGATGCCGCTGAGTTCGGGTACTCCGGACCCGGCCGGCATCCTGACCGCCGGGTTCTCGTGCGGAGCCCCGGCGGCGGTTACCACGAGGGCCAAGTGGTCGAAGGCCCCCGCCGTGCCATTGCGTACGTAACGCGCGCTCGCCCAGGCGAGCACCTCGCCGCTCGTCGTGTCCCGGCACAGCCAGATGACCCTTGCCTGGTTCGTCGCGCCGGAACCGCCCTTCACGCTCAGATCGGGCATCACCGTCTCGACCTTCCATGCGTACGTGCTCGGGGCAGCCGCCTTGTCGCCGTCGTAGCGGATGTACCAGGCGTGGCGCGGATCGATCTCGGTGGTCGCGTCGAACGGCGTCAGCGACGACGTGCTGTACGCCTCGTTGTCGCTGACGAGGAAGGAGTCCTTGCCGAACAGCGGCGCCAAGTGCCTTCGGTGCTCGATGATTTGCAGCGTGGCCTGGTTCGGAGCCCCGTTCTTCGGGCTGGGCTGGACATCGGCCTGGTGGTACAACTCGGCGAAGGTCTGCTCACCCGCCGCGACCTTCTCCGCGTCGGCGGCTGCCGCCTCGGCGAGCTTTGACAACTGCGCGCCGACGTCCGCCTTCGCGGGCTTGGACTGGGCATCGTCCAACTGTTGCGTGAGCTGGAGGATCCGGGCCTCGTTGTCCGCCGTGGTCGTCTTGAAGCTCTCGCCGGTCACGCCCGCAGTGATGGCCAGGGCGAGGATCCCGGCACTCATCACCGCGGTGACGCCGCGACGGAGCAGGCGCGCGTTGTCCGCCCCGGCGCGGGCCTGGCCCTTCTCCCGCCGGCGCATCATCCAGCCCGCGAAGCGCTCTTCGAGCTCGACTCCGGTGACCTTCGTGTGCGTCTTCGATACCGCGGGCTTCTCCCCGGGCATCGACTCGCTCTCCTGTTCAGGTCCGACGCCCTCGGACTCGTCAGGGCTTGTCGTCACGGAACGCTCCTCACTCCGTGTTGTTTTCATAAACGACCGAAGCCTATACGAAAAGCCATTCAGAGCCGAGTGTGAATCCATTCAGTGAGAGCGTCGAAGGTGGAACCGGCGCGCGGACCTGACTCGGACACGAAGAAGCCGGTGCCCGGATCGCCGAGCACCGGCGTCTTCCTTCCAGGTCAGATGCTGCGCATCAGGCCGTTTTGATCTTGTCGGGGGTGAGCATCGCATCCGACATGTCCACGAACTTCCAGCCCTCGGCGGCCATCCGCGCCGCGCTGTCGACGCGGACCCGGCCCATGTAGGCGCAGTAGCCGGCCTCACCGAGGATGACCTTGTCCCCCTGGACGCCGAGCACCACGAGGGTGTGGCCGACGGAAGTGGATCCCGGCCCGGACCCGACCGAGTAGGGGACGGGGGTCGACTGCATCGTCTTGCCGGTCTCCCTCGCGATCGTGTAGGCCGTCTCCTTGCCATCGCCGACCGGGTAGGCCTGGAACGTCGTGTATTTGTTCACGAAGTAGGTGGAGAAGCTCACACAGTTCATCGCGTGGTTGTCGCCGCAGGAACCGGGGCCGCCGCCCGGACCGTACCGGTCGTCGAGGAACTTGTCGCCCTCCTTGTTGAAGAGGTCGACGAGGGCCTGGGCCTCCTCTTGCGTCATCCCGCCGTCCTTCGGCGAGATGGAACCGCCGGCCGTGGAGGCGCAGTTTCCCAGGATCGTGTTGATCGCGTTCGATATGTTGTCGATGATCCCGCCGACGATGTCCTCGACGCCACCGACGATCGAGCCGTCGACCGACCAGCCGCTCATCTTGCCGAACCACATCTCGGCGTTGTCGCCTCGTACAGCGAGCCCGGCCGCGCCGTCGGCGGAGCGCTCCCAGTTCTCGTGGAAGTGCAGCGCCGCCGCACGCGGCGAGCCCTGCGACTTCCTGAGCATGTCCTTGAAGACCGCAACGTCGCCCGGGTTGTCACCATCGACCATGAACGCCAACTGGGCCTTGATCGTGAACCAGTCGACGCCCTTGCGCTGCGCGTACTGGCGCAGCAGCGTGTTGCGGCCGAACGTCCACTGCCCAAGGCCGATACCGTTGTTCGTGTTCTGCGCGGCGTCGGCCTTCGCGGCGGTCATGGCATACGTCCCCGTCGGAAAGTTCTGCACACTCGTCGGGTCGATACCGGACTCCTGTGACCAGTTCCCGAGGATGCCCGCGATGTTCTCCTTCGGCATCCCCCACGTGCTGAGTACCGAGTAGATCTCCTTGGCGTTCTTCTCCACGTTCGCCGGGACTGTGGCACCGGAACCGGTGCCGACGTTGTCCGCGTTGACGACGCACGCCGCCCTGTTCGCGTTGATGCTGCCCTCGGTCAACGCCGTCGAGTTGAGGACACCGGTCAGGGCCGTGCCCAGCAGGGCCACGGTGGCGGTCATCGCGACCGCACCCGACAGCGTTGCCGCTACAGGGGCCATCGTCGCAGTGACGGTGATGCCCAGGACCGCGCCGGCCCCCTTGGCCAGGAAGCCGCCGATCGCAATGAAGGGTGCGGCGATCGCATGGCCAACCGCCTTGAGGATGTTGACGAAGAGGGTCCACAGCAGCTTCCCGGCGTTGACGGCCATCGCCATGGCTGCGAAGAACATGGACTTGAGCCAGTTCAGTAAGGCCATGGCCATGACCAGGCCCATGGCCGGCGGAGCAGCAGACGCACCACCGCCGATGGCGACGCCCTTGGCCGCCTTCGCGCCCAGGCCCTCGTCTTCCTTCGTCGCACCGCGCTCGTAGCCCGTTCCGCCGACACCCAGCTTGCGCTGGTCGGCCGGCTTGGCGTCCGGGCTGCCGCCGGTGGCCTTGGACACGCCTTTGACCGTGTCCTGGGCACCCTCAACAGCGAGGTTCTTCGCTGCGCCAACGGCGGCTCCCGGGAGCCCGCCGGCCTGTGCGCCGGCCACGGCACCGGAGACAGCAGCTCCCGCGTAACGCCCGACGTTACGACGGGTCGCGTTGCTACCGTCGCCTTCGATCGCTTTCTGGGTCGCGCCTCCGGCCAGGTTCCCGGCGACGCCGTTCATACCCTGCTTGATCGTCGCCCCGGCGTTCGCGGCCCCGGCTGTCTTGCCTGCGTTGTCCGCACTGTCCGGTACCTTCGACCCGGCTTCCGCCATCTCCGGTCGCGCGGGGTTCGCCGTGCCGGAGGGGTCAGAAGGACCGGAAGGACGAGAAGGACCGGAAGGAACGGGAGGGCCGGAAGGAACGGGAGGGCCGGGAGGGCCGGGAGGGCCGGAAGGACGGGAAGGACGGGAAGCACGTGGTGAAGGACGGGAAGGGCCGGAAGGATCAGCTTCCCGCCCCGGGAGCTGCTTGGGCACGGCGGTCTTGCCCTCAGGAGGCTTCTCGATGGCCTCCTTTCGGGTGGGCGCCGCCTTCATCCTGCTGTGCCGGCGCAGGGGCGCCGCCGAATCGAGGCTCTTGGTCCCGCGACCCTGCCGGGGCATCCCCTGACTCGCCGACGCGTCCGGCTGGTCCTTCGTCGTCCCCGTCTCGGAGCTCCGATTCGGCTGGTCGGCGGCCATGCTGGGTTCCTTTCCGGCTCAATCCAGGTAGCAGGATCCGACACTTCTTCGCCGCACTCACTGGAGCGTGGTGAGGAAGTCTTTGTCGTCGCGAACGGTGCTGTTGGACTGCACGTCCCGCAGACTCACGTCCAGTCGGAGCAGTTCGAGTGAGAGGTCCGACTGGTACTTGGACTTGTTCACTGCGTAGGTTTGATACGCATGTGAAAGGTTGTTCATGATGTTCATGAGCGGGCGCATCGTCACGTCAGAGGACTGGTAGTCCTTGGTGAGGCTGGTGCCATCCGAGAGAATCCACTGCATGTCCGAGATCTGCTGAATCGTCGGATCCGACCCCTCGTCACGCTTCTTGGTGAACAACTGGGCGTAGCTCTGTCCGGCCGGCACCAGGGCGTCCAGGTAGCCGTCGTAGACGTTGCCTGTTCGCCAGTTGAGGTCGAAGCCGCCGGGGGCGACGTGCCTGGTCTGCAGCGCCAGCGTCGAGACACCGTCCTTCGCCTCGGCTGCGGAGATCCCCGTGATCTTGTCGGTGGCGATCGAGGCCGGAACGGTCGGCGGACGCAGGAACAAGCCGTCGATCTTCGTCGTCTGCAGGTCGGACGTATAAGACCGAATCTGCGTCAGATTCGCGCGCATCTCGACGAGCTTCTGGTCCAGGGCCTTTCTGGCCTCGTTCTCCTTCTTCTTGAGTGCGACCCAGTAGTAGGCCTGCGCGGGATCGAAGGTCGGAGCGTCGAGCGCCGCGATCTTCTGGACCCCGGACGCACCGGGGTTGAAGAAGACCCGCCATTGGTCGTACTTGGTGAAAGTCTCGTCACCGGCCAGCTTGCCGCTGCTCTGCTTCGGCTGGGCTCCGGGCGCGGTGAGTTCGGCATTCGCACGGACCGTCAGGTTCAACACCTGGCGGTCGAAGGGCCGGTCGGCGTTCAGGAGGACCCCGATGTAGCCGGTCGAGCCGAAGGCGTAGAGGGATCCCTTGATCCCTCTGGTGCTGACCGGCTCGCTGTTGAGTGAGGTGTCCGACCCGAGCAGGAACGCCCTGTAGTCCGCGGCGTTGTACGAGATCTGAGCGGTCGGGTCGAAGTGCATCATCACGAGCGCCTTGTTGCCGCGCTCGTTGGTGTAGACCCCGTCCACGGTGCCGCCGAGATTCGTCTTCGACGTCTTGAAGTCGCTGGTGTACAGCGCCGTCTGTGACAGCGAGTCACGTCCCGCCTGGTATGCAGAGATCCCTGATGCGCTGATCGCGATCGCACCCGTGACCGCGAAGATGCCGAAGAACACCCCAAAACGCTCGATCGCGTGGTGCGAGTCAAGCTTGAACTTCCTGCTGAAGCCCAGTGCCTTGTTCCTGATCCCCATCTTCTGCTCTCTTTCGCGCCTGCACCGTGCTGCGAGCCCGGGTACGGCGAACCGGGTCGGAAGAGGCCTCGCGCCTCAACCGACCCGGTTCGCTCGATGGCTCTGTCACCGTCCGTGTGCGCAGTCCGTGACGGCCCCTTACTTGGAAGGGCCGCTCAGGAATCCGGTGACCTGGTCGAAGGTCCGCGCGATCACCGTGCCGCCGCCGAGATCCGTAATGGTCTGCTGGCCGCCGGAGCCGATCGTCGAGATCAGCGTCCAGCCGCCGGTGCTCAGAGCTCCGCCGACGAGAACGAGGAGCGCGATCGTGCCCCAGCCCTGCTGTTGGCCGGCGGACTGCGGGTTGGCCATCAGCTTCTTGATCAGGAGCACGCCGCCCCAGACCAGGCCGACAACGCCGAGCAGCATGAGTACAGAACCTCCCCAGAGCTGGACCTGGGACTTGGCGTTCTGCAGGAAGCTGGTCAGGTCCCAGGCGGCGCTCGGCAGGGGTGCCTGCATGAGGACGGCTGCCCCGTCGGTCTTCGGCATACTTCTTTCCTCTCGCCTTTCGATTCATTCAGTGGTGTGACATCGAGTCGCAGGGCAACAAGCGCTGACTACCTACCGTGGCAGGTAGCGACAAGGACTGAGTAGGCCGCTGGCATCCATCGACTCCTCTTGCTGGCTCGTATACGTGTGCATCCTGAGTAGTTAACTTACACCATTCGAATCGTCGATCGTAAGGGTGCGCTAGATGTATCGATAGACAGTCGAAAGAGCCTCGGAGACGAGGCGAATCGACGTGGCGGTGCGGGGGCGTGGAGGTGGCGCGCGGCCGTTGACGTGCAGCGGGAGGCTGTGGAATCCGCAGTTCGGGATGTGTAAGGTGCTGCTCCAGCAGTGCCGCGACGTCGGCCTGCTCGATTCAGAGGTGGGGCGCCCCCGCCCGCCCCCCGTCGATCGCGATCTTGACCAGGAAGTGTCAAACCGCCATGAACCCACTGCCCGGTGACCTTTTCGCCCGTCGGCTTCGTCAAGAGCGCGAACGCCTCGGCATCAGCCAGGCAGAGCTGGCGCGCCGTATGGCAGCACTGCTCGGCGCGAACGTCGACGCCACTGCCATCACGCGCATCGAGCAGCAGACCCGTGCGGTCAGGCTCGATGAGGCGGTCACCGCTGCCGAGGCTCTCGGGGTTCCGCTGATCACACTGGTCAGCGACAACTACGCCCGGGATAACGAGGCTGAGATCCAGAAACAGCTCGCCGAGCTCGCCATCGCCGAGCAGGAGCGAGAGAGGCTGCTGCAGAAGATCCACCGGATCACCCGGACCATCCGGCAACTCTCCGCCGAGCGGGAGGCCTTCGTCTCCCACGCGCTGAGCGTCAACCCTGAAACCGCCGGCGACCACGAGCTCGACCCGGAGACCCAGGCCGCTCTCGATGCCCGGATGCGTGACGTCCGCAACAAGCCGGCCGGAGAAGGCCCAGGCCCAGGCCCAAGTGCATGACGCTGTGCGGGCGGCCCGGTTGCACTTCCGGTCGCAGATGTTCACCGTCCCGGTTTCCGTCACCGGCCGGCCTGCATGATCTCCTCGGTGCTCGCGTCGTTCCGCCGTATCCGGGTGACATGACCAGCCCGGTCGTGTGGATCCGTGCGTCGAGGGGCACATCGTCCTGGTCGGCCTTCGGTCGGCCACGGGCCCGTGCATCCGTCGGCGGATGTAGCTCCAGGCCGTGCGGCTGCACGGCCGCAGTGTCCCAAATCACCAGGACAGTCGGACAGTTCGGAATAGGATCGCAGGCATGGGATTTGACTGGGAAAACATACTCGGCACAAGCGGGAACGGTCTCGACGAGGCATACGACAGGGCGGTCTCCTCGGTCGTCTACGGCGAGACCTCGGAGGACGACCACCCGCCACTCCCGATCGGCGAAGAGTTCGACAACACGGATGGCCTGCGCTGACCTGAGGGCGCACGCAGAGACTGCCCGATGAGCCGGGGTTGCTTGTGGGGCTGGGTCCGCTCTGGCGGGCAATGGGGATCAGAGGCTTCTGCCCCGTAATGCACCGGTGGTCAAGCGTGCCATCGGGAACCTCGCCTCGCGGTGTCCGGATGGGCGCGGCACGGGTGGCGAGAAGTCGCGCTCGGACGGCCCGGCGTCCGTCGCCGGCTTCTTCAGCGGGAGCTGAGCCGGCCGGGGAATCGCGGGTCAGGCCGGCACAGCGGAAGTGACTTCGGCTTTCCGTTCGGCTGCAGACACAACTGCTCCTCGCGGCCCTCGGCGCGTACTGAAGTGGCATCGTGCATCCGGCCTGGGCACCTCGCCGGCCGACCGGCCTGCCGATCGTGGAGGGCGAGACTCCGAACAGGACGCGCGGGGGCGGCCGGCGGAGCCTGAGCCCCCGCCGACGCCAGTGGTGCGCCCAGCCGGCCCGTCGCCGCCCGCCGCGCCTTCCAGGCCGCCGGGCATGACCCCGGAGGTAATCGCCACCCCGGTCGTGCGCTGACAGGATCGGACGGACGGCCCGCACCGGCCGATCGACGGGACCGACCAGGGGAGCAGCCCATGACCGCGTACGCCATCGCCCACCTCCGCCCCGAGACGATGCACGAGGACGTCCTCACCTACATCGAGGCCATCCAGTCGACGATGGACCCCTTCCACGGCCGATTCCTGGTGCACGGCAAGCAGGTCGAGGTTCTGGAGGGTCCCTTCCCCGGGACCGTCGTCGTCATCGGTTTCCCCGACATCGAGCGGGCCCGCGCCTGGTACGCCTCCGACGCCTACCAGTCGATCCTCCCGCTGCGGACGCGGCACATGGCCGGCGAAGCCGTCCTCGTCGAGGGAGTCCCCGCCGACTACGACGCCGCGGAGACCGCCGCGGCCCTGCGCGCCGAAGCCGGCCTCTGACGGGCCGTCCGCCTCTGCCGGGCCGTGCCGCCGCCGCGTCGCAGACCCCGGTCCGGGCTCCGCCTTGCCGCAGCTGCCGTGCCGGCCGGTGCCCGCGCTTCCGGGCGTTGGCGGTTTTCGCGGGTACACGGGCCGCAAGGAAAGGACGGCCGGCATGGATGAGTTGCGGATCGGGACGTGTTCGTGGACGGACAAGGCGTTGGTGGCCGGCGGGTGGTACCCGCCCGGGCGGCGTGACGCGGAGGGGAGGCTGCGGCACTACGCCGAACACTTCTCCGTCGTGGAGGTCGACGCCGGGTACTACGCCCTTCCCAGCGTGCGCAACAGTGTGCTGTGGAGCGAACGGACGCCGCCGGGCTTCCGTTTCGACGTCAAGGCGTTCTCCCTCCTCACCGGCCACCCGACCCGCAAGACCGCCCTTCCCGGCGACCTGCGCGACCACGACCTCCGGGACCCGGAGCTGATCGACGAGGTCTGGCACCGTTTCGGCGCGGCTCTGCGGCCCCTGCGCGAATCCGGCCGGCTGGGCGCCGTACTGTTCCAGTTCCCGCCGTGGTTCGGTCCGGGCCCGCGGGCGGAGGCCGTGCTCCACGCCACCGGGAAGCGGGCGTACGAGTGGCCGGTGGCGGTGGAGTTCCGCCATCCCGACTGGTGGCGCGAGGACCGGCGCGAGCGCACCGCCGCCCTGTTGCGGGACCTTGACGCGACCGCGGTGGCCGTGGACACGGTCCAGGGGCTGTCCACCTCGATGCCCGCAGTCACCCCCGTCACGTCCTCGAAGCTCGCCGTGGTCCGCTTCCACGGCCGCAGCGCCGCCTGGGGGACCGGAAGCAAGGAGGACCGCTTCCGCCACATGTATACGCGGGAGGAACTGGCCGGCTGGCTGCCGCGCCTGCGCCTTCTTGCCGACCAGGCCGAGGAAGTGCACGTCCTGTTCAACAACTGCTGCGGCGACGCCGCCGTACGCTCCGCCGAGACCCTGCGCGGTCTGCTGGAACGCACCTGAAGGGATTCGGGTGGCCTGTGGCCGACTGCCGGGGGTCACGCCGCCAGTCCGACGCTCGAACCGCCGTGGGGCTCGGCAGACGAAATCGTCATCAGTTCGATTCCGGGCGCCGGCCGGGCCCCGGGTCGCACCCTCCGAGGACACCGCGGCCGCCCACTTCGCCCGAACCCCTCCGCTGACCGCCTCCGTGCGTCAGCAGGGGCCCTTGTCCTGACCCGTGCCGCACACCGGCCCGGAGTCCGCAAGGATCAGGACCAGGAAGAGCACCCAGGCCACCAGGAACACCGCAATACCGGCGTGCCACAGCATCTCCGCATTGTCGTTTGCCCCTCTGGGGACCTGGCCGCCGTTGTCCTCCTCTTCACCGCTCTCGTTCACAACCCCTCCTTTGTCCGAGTACGCCGGGGAGGTACCCGCGCCGCACCGCCCGCAAGCGGCCCGTGGCCGAGGCGGTACCGCCCCGTGTCCTGCGGGAGGCACCGTGCTCCGCGGGGGGAGGGGCGGGGCGCAGCGAGCCCGCCGCGGTGACCGGGAGGTCACCGCGGCGGGCTCGTCGGCCGTGGGAGGGGCACGGCGGAGGGGGGACGGGTCAGCCGACGCTGCCGCTCCAGCGGCTCGCCGGGGGCTGCACCGAGGACCCGGTGCTCAGGAAGGAGAACAGGGTGTCGACGGGACGGCCGTCGGCGGCCGTGCCGGCGCCGTACAGGACGCCGATGTCGGCCTTCCCGTCGCCGTTGTAGTCGCCGGCCGTGAGCCGGCTCGCGGGCTGGCTGAAGCTGCCGGTGCTGGTCCAGGCCGCCTGCGGGGCGGCGAAGCCCGTGCCGTCGCCGGCGAAGGTGAACAGCGTGGTGGTGCGCTTGCCGTCGGCATTCGCGCCGCGGTCGTACAGGACGGCGATGTCGTCCTTGCCGTCGCCGGTCAGGTCGCCGGAGGCCACCTTGGACGCGCCCCACGAGAACGAGCCGCCCGAGGTCCACGTGGTGCGGGCGGGACCGAAGCCCGTGCCGGTGCTGTTCAGGGTGAACAGCAGCGTCTTGTTGACGCCCTGGTCGTCCGTGCCGCCGTCGTAGAGGACGCCGATGTCGGCCTTCTTGTCGCCGTTGTAGTCGCCGGTGGTGAGCTGGCTCGCGGCCCAGGTGAAGCTGCCCGGGCTGGTCCACACCGAGCGGGGCGCGTCGAAGCCGGTGCCGTTGCCGGCCAGCGTGAACAGGCTGGTGGTCGCCTTGCCGTCGGAGCCGGTGCCGCGGTCGTACAGGACGGCGACGTCGTCCTTGCCGTCGCCCGTGAAGTCGCCGGAGGCCACCTTGGACGCGCCCCACGAGAAGGATCCGCCGGAGGTCCACGTGTTGCGCGGCGGGGCGAAGGCCGAGCCGGTGCTGTCGAAGGTGTACAGGAGCGACTCGTTGTTGCCCTGGGCGTCCTTGCCGCCGTTGTAGAACACGGCGACGTCGTCCTTGCCGTCGCCGTTGTAGTCGCCGGCCGTCAGCTTGCTCGCCGCCCACGTGAACGCGCCGGACGAGGTCCACGACTTCACCGGGGCGCTGAAGCCCGAGCCGTTGCTGAACCAGGTGTACAGCGAGGAGCGGGCCTTGCCGTCCGCGCCGGTGCCGGCGTCGTAGAGGGCGGTGATGTCCTTCTTGCCGTCGCCGTTGAAATCGCCCGAGGCGACCTGCGCGTCACCGGGCAGAGCGACGGTCTGCCGGATCCAGTCGCCGAGGCCGTCGGCGCGGACGGCGGTGGCGGCGTTGCGCTTCTCGGCCGGGTCGGTGCCGAGGCAGCCGGCCTGCCAGGAGCGGCTGCCGAGCCCCACGAGCTCACCGCTCGCGTTGACCACGGGGCCTCCGGTGTCACCCTTGCAGAGAGTGTCGCCGGGTTCCCCCCGGCCCTTGAGTACGAGGGTGGTCGGGTCCACGGCGGTGGTGTCGAAGGAGCCGGTGTGCACCGTCCCGGGCACCCACGCCGTCTTCGTACGGCCGAAGCCGGCGGCCGTCACGACGTCCCCCTGGGCGGCAGCGGCGACGGCCGGCTTCACCGGGGTCACGCCGGCGACCGGCTGGGCCAGCTTGGCGATGACCACGTCGCGGTCGGTGCGGGGCACCAGCAGCGTCACGTCCAGGGTGGTGCCGCCCAGGGTCGCGGTGGCCTTGTGCTTCGGCGTGCCCGCCGGGACGGGGGAGCCCGGCGTGTCGGCGAAGCAGCCGGCGCTGGTGAGCAGCCACTGCGCGGCGACCAGGGCCGCGGAACAGGCGCGGGTGGAGGCGCCCTCGCCGATGTCGAGGCGGGCGGTGTACGCGTACTGGCCGTCGGCCGCCGCGGCACCGGTGACGGCGGAGGCCGGCCCGGCCGCCAGGAAGCCGGCGACCGTGGCGGCGGCGGTGGCGACGGCGGCGCCGCCCGTCCATGCGGCTCTGCGCCGGAGGCTGTCTGACATGTGGTTCTCCGAAAAGTGGTGGTCGAAAGGGACGGGGCGGATCACTCGGTAACCGAGATGTCGACGAGGACGTGGTCGCGGCGCTGCGGGTCCGCGGACTCGCCCACGCCCTTCCATTCGTTCGGGGCCACGGAGATGTTCTGCTCGCTGCCCTCGGCGGTCAGCGTGACCTCGGCCCGGTGCGCGGAATCACCCTTCATCCCGTAGACGGCGGGTATTTCCAGGCTGAGGTGTCCGGTCTTACCGGTGACCTTGAAGCAGACGGTGCCCTTGGTCCGCGAGTACACCTCCATCAGCCCGGAGTTCGGCGCGCAGTCGGCCAGGGTGATGTTCCCGTCGCCGCGCTTGAGGGTGATTCCGCGCTCGGCCAGGATCCTGGCGGCGTCTGGATAGGCGAAGTCCTCGATGGCGTACGGGGGCTGGTCCCCGCCGGCGGGGGTTTCGCTGGCGTGGGTGGCGGTGACCGCGGCGGCGATGCACGCCAGGGCCGCGGCAGTGGTCGCGACGAGGCGCTTTCCGAGCTTCATTTCGTCAATTCCCTTTCAATCGGACGCATGGCGGTACGCGCGGAGCGGACTACCATTCCTTCCAGCCGATGGTGATGAGCAGGATCTCGACCCCCTCGGCGACCTTTTCGCCGACGTGTTTGGCCACGCCGGTCCTTTCGAGGAGGCGTGACTGCCCGGCAAAGGCGGCTCCGCCGAGTACGAACATGCCGAGGGCGCTGTAGAACTCGGCGCTGTCCCAGCCGTACGCGCTTCCCGCGAAGTAGGTGCTCGCCCCCTTGAGGACCACGGAGACGCCGTTGAGCCAGAGGGCCGCCGTTGCCAGGGGGAGCGAGACCGGGGCGGCCGGGCCCGCGAGTCCGGCCGCGAGGCCGAGCCCCAGCGCAGCGGTGCCGGTGATCGTGCTCCAGTGCTTGGTGACCTTCGCCCAGTCCTTGTCGCTGGCGATGTCCCCGGGCCACAGCCCCCAGTCCACGTACCAGGGCTTGTCCTGTTCGGCACTCTGGGCGGGGTGGGTGCCTGCCGCCTCGTACTGCTTCGCCCGCTCGGCCGCCGCCTTCGCGGCGGCTGTGTCCTCGGCCCTCCGCGCTACGGTCGCCAAACGGAGCGCCTCGCTGGCCGCGTCGGCGGCGGCCTTCGCGTCCCGGCCGGCCTGGGCGGCGGAGGCGCTCGCCGACGTGGCGGACGCCTGCGCGTTCGCCGCTTGTGCGACCGCCTGCCGTGCCGAGGCCATCGCCTGCCGCATCGAGTAGTTCGCGGACCGGGCCGCGCCCTGCGCCACGGAGGCCGCCTGCTTGGCGGTGGCCGCGGACCGGGCCGCCGAGGCGGCCGAGGCGTCGGCGGCATCGGCGTTCTTCTTCGCCTCCTGGGCGGAGTCGGCGGCGGCCGTCGCGGACGCCTGGGCCTTCGCCGCCCACTCGACCGCCTCCGCGGCCGCCTTGCGGGCCTCCGCCGCCGCCTTGGACGCGAGGGCGGCGTCCTGCATGGCCTTCGCCGCGACCTTCGCGGCCTGGGCGATGGCCGCCCGCACCGCGGACACGTGGGCGGCGTGGTCCTGGTCCAGCTGCGCCAGGTAGAACTGGTCCCGGACGACGAACTGCCGCCGCATCTCGGCGGGGCCCTCCAGCACGATCTGTGCGGCCGCCCGCGTGAAGAGGCCGCCGGCCGACAGGAGGCCGAACACCGCGACGTGGTCGTCCTCCTTCACCGCCTGCACCAGCTCGACGGTGAGGAAGCGGTGCAGGGCCGCGGCCCTGCCGTCGCTCAGCGCTGCCTCCGCCTTCGCCTTCACCGCCCTGCCGGGGTTCTCGGCCAGGATCCGGAACACCGCGGCGCGGTTCTCCGTCGCGGCCGCTTCGACGACGCCCACGGTGAGGAAGTTGCGGACGGCGTTCGGGTCGTCATCGGCCAGGGCCCGGTGGGCGGCCTCGGCGACGGCGGCCGATGCCGATGCGGCGATCGACAGCACGGTCTCCCGGTCGTCCTGTCGTTCGGCGATGAGGCGGTCGGCCTCGATCCAGTTGGCCACGTCGTGGTCGGAGCCCGCGAGGGCGAACTCGGCGGCCTGCTGGGTCCAGGTGCCCGTCGAGTCCAGCAGCATGACGGCGGCCTTCCGGCCGGCGGCGACGGCCGCGGCCGTGTCTCCCGCCTGCAAGGACTTCGCGGCGGCGGCGAGCAGGTCCTTGACGGCGGAGGCGGTCCTGTCCGCCTGCGTGCGCTCCCGCAGGACGCGGTCGATGTCGTCGGTCTCGGCCTGTGCCCTGGTTCGGGCGGCTTCGGCCGCCCATTCGGCCTCCTCGGCGATACGGGCGGCCTCCGCCGTCCGCGCCGCCTGCTCGACGGCCTGCGCCTGCTTGACCGCGCTGCCGGCGGCGGTGGCCGCCGCCAGCGCCGCCTCGGCATGGGCGGTGGAGCGCTTGGCGTACTCGATGGCCTTGCCCGCGTTCGCCGCGGCCTCCTCCGCCGCCGCGGCCGCCTGCTCCGCGTGGGCCGCAGCGCTGTTGGCGGCGTCGCGCGCCACACCGGCGGCTGCGGCGGCCTTCTGCGCCAGTCCCTGCGCCGTGCCGGCGGCGCGGGTGGCGCGCCTGGCGGCGGCATCTGCCTCGGCCGCCGCCGCCTGTGCCTCGGCGGCCTGGGACTTGGCGACGCCGGAAGCGGAGGAGGCGGCCCTCGCCGCCGATGCGGCGGCGGCCGCAGAGCTCCGGGCGGCGGTCGCGGCGTCCGCGCCCACCTCGACCGCCTTGCCCGCGGCCGCGGCAGCCCGTTCGGCGAGCTCGGCCGTGGTACGCGCCAAGCCGGCGGCTTCGCGTGCGGCCTGGGCGGCCTGGCGGGCAGCCGACGCCTTGCCGGCGTCCCTCGAAGCGTCGATGGCGGCGTTGTAGGCGCGGGCGGCGGCATGCCCCGCGGCAGCGGCGGCACCCGCCGCCGCCTGTGCGGCGTGCGCAGCCCGGTTCGATGCGGACTGGGCGCTACGGGACGCGGCGATCGCCGTGTTGGCGGCGCTCGCGGCACCCCGTGCGGCCCTGGCGGCGTCGTTCGCCGCCGCCGCCGACCTCTTCACGTCGTTCTGGGCGGCCGCCGCCTCCTCCGCCGCCTTCAGCGCGGCCAGTTCCGCCTTGTGCGCGGCCTCCTTGGCGCGGGTCGAGGCGGCGACCGCCTGTTCCGTGTGCAGCTTCGCCCGGTTGCCCTCCCGGACCACGACCTTGACCAGTTGGCCGATGGTCGCGGACTCCTCGTCGCGGGTGCGCGCGATGTGCTGGCCGGAGATGAGGAACTGGTGGACCGCACGCGGCGACCCGTCGCTCAGCGCGCGCTCCGCGTACTTCCTCACCTCGGGCGTGGCGGTGGTGAGGATGGCGAAGACCTCGGCCTTCTCGTCCTCGTACTGCGCGGTGTGCCGGGTCTCCTCCAGGAACTTCCGCAAGGCCGCGTAGGTGCCCGCTTCCAGCGCCTTGGCCGCCTCCCGCTTGACCGCGGTGCCGCCGTTGTCCATGACGGTGAACACCGCCGCGCGCAGGTCCGTCTGCAGGGCCTGACGGTGGCCGTCCCGAAGGTAGGCGGCGATCGCCGCGTCCCCCGCGGTCAGGGCAGCACCGGCCGACTCGCGCACCGACTTGTCCGCGTACGGCAGAGCACTGAAGAGGGCGAACCGCGCGTCGTGCGCCTTCGCGACGGGCAGCTCCGTCGTGAGGAACGCGGAGACGGCCGACGGCGCGCCGGCGAGAGCGGCGGCGGCGGCCTCGCGGACCGACCGGCCTCCCGTCTTGTACGCCCAGACCGCCCTGCCCCGGTCGGTGGCGGGCAGGCCGCTGTCGGCGGCCGGGTCGCCGTCGGCCGCGCGGGCCGGGCCGGCGGCCAGGGTGAGGACGGAGGGCAGCGCGGGAACGGCGGCCACCCCGGCGACTGTGGTGAGCATGCGGCGCCTGCTCCAGAACGACGGCGACGTCACGTGGGCATTCCCCCTAGGGCATCCGAGACGGGCCCGGCGGGCCCGTCGTCCGGGAAGTGAGACGGTCCGTTCGCCGAGCGGGCACCCCATGCCCCTCGCCTACGGACGGACGGCACCGGCGGGCGTGCCCGGAAGGCTCCGACCGCCGGCTCGCTGCCGTGATCGCGATCAACGTAGGCGCGGCCCGCCGGCGGGGCAGAGGCCCACACGCGCCACGACGGGGACCTCACGCGCCACCCGCCGGCGCCGACCGCGCCGGCCCGCCCCCTTATGCCCCGCGGCCTCCCGTATGCCCCGCGGAAGGCCGGCCGGTGCCCCGACGGCGTTTGTTCGACAGGCAGTTCGGGCCGGATGTAGCCTCCGCTGTCCTATGAACGCCTCCGCCATCGACGGCACGGTCTCGGCCCACCTCGCCCGCTCCCTCGTCGGCGCCCTGGCCTCCGCGGGCCGGGGCGGGCCCGCCCGCCGGCCCGACCTCGCCGGCGACGTCCTGGGCAACGACCTGGCCAGGGTCTCGACCCCGTCGCTCATCTCCGTCTGGGAGGACCTGGTCCTCACGGACCCCCGCACGCTCATCGGCCCGCTGATCCTCCAGAAGACCCCCATCGGCGCCTTCGGCGTCTGGGACTACCTGGTCACCACCGGGCCCACCCTGCGTGAATCGCTCACCGGCGCCGTCGACCTCATCGCCGCCATCGGCGACCCGGCCGCCGAGAAGCTGCTCGTCGAGGAAGACGGGCACCACTTCACCGTCCGCCACGCCACCGGCACCTGGGGACCCGACGTGGTGCAGGCGGTCGACCTCTTCGCGCTCTCCCTCTTCCTGACCCGGGCCCGCCACGCCAGCGGCCGAGACATCGCCCCGGCCCACGTCACCATCACCCACCGCCCGCCGGCGCAGGCCCGGCAGCTGGCCCGGCTGTTCGGCACGGACCGCATCCACTTCGACGCCCCGTACAACTCGATCTCGTTCCGGGAGGACGACTTACGGGCCCCGCTGCCCGCCGCCCAGCCGGGCCTGGACCGGCTCCTCGCCCGCCACGCCGAACGCGTCCTGGCCGAGTCCCGTCCCGTCCCCCTGCCGTGGCTCGACCGCTTCCGCACGGTCCTGGCCGCGGCCTTCCGGGAAGACGCCCTCAGCCTGGCGGCCGTCGCCCACCGCCTGGCGATGAGCCCCCGCACGCTTCAGCGGCGGCTCGCCGAAAACGGCACGACGTGGCGTGGGCAGGTCGAGGCCGTGCGGCAGAAACAGGCCCTGGAACTGCTGCGCACGACCGGCCTGCCCCTGCGGTCGATCGCGGACCGGGTCGGGTACGCCGACGTACGGGCCCTGCGGAGGGCGGTGCGCCGCTGGGAGGGCAGCTCCCCGCGGGAGGTCCGCGGCGCCGCGGACCCGGCAGCGGGCTGAACCACCGCCGCTGCGCGGCCGCAGTTCGGAGGCCGGCTTCTCACTTGCGGTGGAGGCGGGCCTTCCCGTGTTCCGGTCCCCTGGGGCCGCCCCTCGGACCGCTAGCATGTTCGGACTGTCCACGAGCACGTCGCAACATGAACATCGGCTGACAATTGATATCCACGGTTTCGCGAGCGTTTTCCCGCGCAGACGGCGCAGTCCGATCCGCTGTACGGGGCCGGCCCCGGGTCCTGCTCTGGGCCGCCGTGGGTGCGGTCGCCCTGGTGTTCCTCGTCGCGCTCGAATTCGCCGCGCGCCGGTACGGCCAGGCCGGGCCGTTCACCGCCCAGGCCCGGGAGGTGCTCTTCGCCCCCCGGTCGGGCACGGTGCTGTACGCCGCGATGGCGCTGATGATGGTCGTGCTGACCTGGCGGCAGCGGTTCGCCGCCGTCGGCGCCGCGATCGCGATCGACCTCGCCCTGTGGCTCGTGCGGGCGCAGCTCGGCGCCGAGCAGATGGCCGGCAGCGGCGCCCTGTGGGTGACCCTCGGCTTCGCCGTGATCGCCGTCACCCGCCGCACCGGTCGCGAGCGGATGCTGCTGCTGAAGGGCGTCGGCCTCGCGCTGCTGCTGGTGGCGGGCCGCAAGACCGGCTACACCTGGCTGCTGCTCACCTCGGAGACGCGGCCCATGGTCCTCGACCAGTACGTCGCCGCCGCCGACCACGCCTTCGGCAACCCCTCCTGGGTGGCCGGCCGGATCGTGGAGGCCACCGGCGCGGCCGGCGCACACGTCCTCGACTGGGTGTACGTCCAGCTGGCCGTGGCCGCCGTCGCGGTCGCCCTGTACCAGCTGCGCAACGTCGCCGCCGAGCGCCGCTTCCCCCGCCACCACCTGGTGCGCAGCTTCCTCGTCATCGGGCTGCTCGGGCCGGGCATCTACATGGTGTACCCGGTCGTCGGGCCGATCTTCGCGTACGGCGCCGACGGCGGGCAGTGGGCCCTCGCGGACCTGTGGCCGAACACGCCCCCGCCGGTCGGGGTCCCGCAGCCGATGCCCTTCGACGGGTTCACCCCGCGCAACTGCATGCCCAGCCTGCACACGGCCTGGGCCACGGCCATCTTCATCCACTCGCGCAGGGCCCCGCGGGCCCTGCGCTACGCAGGAACGTTTTGGCTGATCGCGACCCTCGGCGCCACGCTCGGCTTCGGCTACCACTACGGCGCGGACATCATCGCCGGCGTCGTGTTCACGGTCACGATCGAGACGGCACTGCGCGCCTACGACCGCGGCCGGGACCCGCAGGGCATCCGCCTCGCCGTGTACGGCACCGCGGTGTTCGCCGCGCTGCTCGCCTCGTACCGCTTCCTGTCGGTGGAGATGGCCGCGCTGCCGTGGCTGTTCGGGCCGCTGCTCGTGCTGGCGGCCGGCTCCGTGGTCTACGGGTACGTCCGCACCACCCGGCGCTGGGAGCGGCAGGACGCCCCGGTGCACCTGCCGGCACCGCGCCGCGAGGCGCTGCCCGAGCCGCAGCCCGAACCGGTCTGATCACCAGCGCGGCCGCCGGGGGAGCCCGGCGGCCGGGCCGCCCGGCGGCTCAGGGCTCGTACGCGCCGCTCTTCACGCTCTCCCAGGCGCCCGCCCGGACGGTGTAGACCGTCACCTGCCGGTTCACGATGTCGCCGTACGCGTCGAACGCGACGGGCCCGGTGGCGCCCTCGAACGACACCCGCCCCACCGCGTCGGCCATCTTCGACCGGGCGTCCGCGGGGAGGGTCCCGCCGTTCGCGGCGGCCACGGCCTTCACTCCCTCGATGACGGCCCAGGCCGCGTCGTGCGCGGCGGCGCCGTAGAAGCCCGCGTCCTCCCGGAAGCCGGCCGCCGCGTACCGGGCCAGGAAGGCCCGGCCGGCGTCCGTTTCCTCCGCGGGCACGCCGAGCCACGTCGCCAGGTCGCCCTCGGCCCGGTCGTTGTCCTTCACGAACCGGGTGTCCAGGATGCCGTCCCCGCCCATCAGCGGAATCTGCGCGCCCGACTCCTTCAACCGGCGGGAGAGCGGCGCCGCGGCCGTGTAGTCGCCGCCGAAGTACACCGCCTCCGCGCCGGACGCCTTCACCTGCGCCGCCAGCGCGGTGAAGTCCTTCTCGCCGGCGGCGACGGCGGCCGTTCCGACGACGGTCCCGCCGAGGCCGGTGAACTCGCGGCGGAAGCCGGCGGTGAGGGTGGTGCCGTGGGCGGAGCCGTCGTCGACGGCGAACACCTTCCGCTTGCCCGCGTCCCGGTACAGGTGGCGGGCGGCGAACGGCCCCTGCGCGGTGTCGGTGGGGGTGGTGCGGAAGTAGCCGCGGTGCGGCCGGGACCGGGTGCCCTGGGCCCAGTCCGGGCCGAGCGTCAGGACGGGGTCGGTGTTGGACGGCGAGACCGTGACCACGCCGGCCCGGTCCAGCGGCGGCACCAGGGACCGGGCCACGGACGAGGTGAACGGGCCCACCACAGCGAGGACGTCGGCGGCCCCGGCGAACCGGGAGGCGTTCTCCAGGCCCTTCGCGGGCAGCGCCTCGTCGTCCAGGGCCCGGAGCTCGAAGGTCACCCCGGGGACGAGGCGGCGCTCGTTGGCCGTCCGGACCGCGAGGTCCGCGGAGTTCCGGATGCCCTGGCCGAAGGAGGCCGTGTCGCCGGTGAGCGGCGCGTCCACGCCGATCACCACCTTCACCGGCTCGGCAGCGGCCGGGCCGCCCCGGCCGGGTTCGCCGTCGCCGCGGGACAGCGTCCACGTCAGGCCCCCGCCCGCGGCGAGCACGGCCAGGGCCGCCGACACCACCACCGAACGCCGGCCAGGGAGGCGCCGCCGCGGGCCCGTCGGCGGCCCCTCCGGCACGGGAGGGACCTCACCGCGCCCAGACGCAGCGGGGTCGACGGTGGTCGGGGTGGGCGCCGCCACGGTCGGCGCGGACGGCCCGGCCGGTGTCGGCTGCTCGGCGGGCGCGGGCGCGGGCGCGGGCACGGGCTCCGGGCCCGGCGGCGGGGTCGCGCCGGGCGCCCCCTCCCGCAGGACGGCCGCCAGCAGCCCCGCGGCCTCCTCCGCGCTCGCCCGCTCCGCCGGGTCCTTGGCCAGCAGCGCGTCCAGTACGGGGCCCAGGGGCCCGGCCAGCACCGGCGGCCGGTGCGGGCGGGTGAGCACGGCGACGGCGAGGGCGTGCAGCCCCTCGGCGCCGAACGGCGGGCACCCCTCGACGGCGTGGTAGAGGGTGGCGCCGAGCGCCCACAGGTCGTTCGCCGGGGTGGGGCGCCGGCCCTCCAACTGCTCCGGCGGCATGTACTGCGGGGTGCCGATGACCAGCCCGCTGTGGCTCAGCCGGGTCGCGGAGTCCGCGAGGTGCGCGATGCCGAAGTCGGTGAGGACGACGCGGTCCTTGGCCAGCAGCACGTTGTCGGGCTTGATGTCCCGGTGCACGATCTGCGCCGCGTGCGCCTCGGCCAGGGCGTCCAGCACGGCGGCGCCGATCTCCGCGACGCGCCGCACCGGCAGCGGCCCGCGGTCGCGGATCTCCGCCGCCAGCGACGGCCCGCGGACGAACTCCATGACGATGACGGGAGCACCGCGGTGCTCGACCACATCGTGCACGGTGATGATCCCGGGATGGCTGATTGTGACCGCTGCGCGGGCCTCGCCGGTGAACCGCCGCAGCAGCGCCGCACGGTCCGCCTCCTCCGTCCCGGGCGGGAGGAGGATCTCTTTCACGGCCACCTCGCGCCCGAAAAGCCGCTGGTCGACGCCGCGCCAGACGCGGCCCATGCCGCCCTGGCCGATGCGTTCGACGAGCCGGTACCGGCCGGCGACGAGTTCGGTGTTCTCTTCGGTCACGCGCATACTCTAGGACCGGAATCCAGCCGCTCTTGTGACGGTCCCACAACTCTCCGCCCGGCCTCCCGTAAACCGGTTGCCCGCGGCCCGGCCGGCGGATCCAATGACGGGCACGACCACCCCGGTACGCCCGCCGCGCCGCCGGGCCCGCACCGTCGCAGGGGAGACGCCGCCGATGCACACGCCGCCACCGCCGACGCCCGGAGCGCACCGCGCGGACGGCCCGCCCGTCCGCCTCGGCGTCCTCGTCCCGCTGACCCGGCCCGGCTGGACCGAGGCGGGCCGGCAGCTGCTCGCCGGACTGGAGCTCGGCGTCCGGGACGTGAACGCGGCCGGGGGCATCGCCGGCCGGCCGCTGGAGCTGCTGGTCCGGGACACGGCGGCCGACCCGGCGCGGGCCGCGGCGGCCGTGGACGAACTGGCGGGCCTGGACGACGTCGTCGCCGTGGCCGGCGAGTACCACAGCGTCGTGGCCCGGGCGGCCGCTGCCCGGGCCGACGCCGTCGGCGTGCCGTTCCTCTGCTCGTCCGCGGTGCTCGACGAGCTCACCGACGGGCCGGCGCAGCAGGTCGCCCGCCTGGCCCCGCCCCAGTCGCAGGGCTGGCGGACGTACGCCGACTTCCTCCTCGCCGCCGGGCGGCGGCGGATCGCCGTGGCCTCCCAGCCGAGCGTCTACTGGACCTCCGGGACGCGCATCCTGCGGGACCGCCTGGCCGCCGCGGGCGGCACCCTCCTCGTGCTCGACGCGGACGCGCTCGCCCCCGAGGCCTTGTGCGACGCGCTCGCCGCGGACGGTGCGACGGCGCTGCTCCTGCTCGCCCGCCACCCGGAGCCTGCAATTCCGATCGTCCGGGCCGTGCGGGCCGACCGCCGCCTCGACGGCCTCCTGATCGGCGCCCCTGCCGGGCAGCCGGAGTTCGCCGGATGGGCCGCGGCGCTCGGCGCGGACGGCGCGGGGATCCCGTTCCTGCGCTACCTGCCCGACCGGCTCGGACCGCTCGGCGAACGCGTCGCCGCAGAGCTGCGGACCCGGCTGGGCGGGGCCCCGTCCTTCGTCGCCTTCGAAGGCTGGGACACCGCCGCCGTCCTCGCCGAGGCGCTGCGCACCCGCGGCACCGACCGGGCGGCCGTCGCCGGGGCCTGGCCGCACGTGTCGGCCGAGGGCACCCGCGGGCCGATCCGCTTCACCCGCACCGCGGGCACCGGCGTGTGGCAGTGGGCGGGCGCGCCGGTCCAGGTCGCCGACCGGGACCCGGCACGGCCCGACCGGTTCCGGGTCCGCCACACCGGCTGAGGCCCCGCCCCGGACCGGGGCCTACACCCGCCGCCACAGCGCCGGGGTCGTCGGCGGCTCCCAGCCGACGGTCGCCACGTGCGCCTGCAGGCACGAGTAGGCCGCACCGCCGTACGAGACCCGGTCCCCGGCCCGGTAGGAGCGGCCGGGGGTCCAGGCGTCCGCGGGCGGCTGCGAGCCCGTGGGCGACGGGGAGGGGCCGCCCGCGTCGACGTCGAGGACGAAGTCGAAGGTGCCCTCGCGTCCCGGGCCGCTCTGGCGGACGTTCATCAGCAGGCGCGCGTCGAAGATCGTGTCCGTGGCGTTGCGCGGCTCGCCGGGGAAGTACAGCTGCGTCGTCAGCACCCGCCCGCCGGGGGCCTGCGCCTTGACGTGGATATGCCGGGTGCGTCCCGGGTAGAGGCCGGGGACGATGGTGCGCAGGGTGAAGGCCCCGCGCGAGTCGGTGAACTGGTGGCCGCGGAAGGCGTACCCGGCGTTGTCGTACGCGCCGTTCACGTCGGCCTGCCAGAAGTCCAGCAGGGCGCCCGCCACCGGCCGGCAGTTCCGGCCGAAGACGAACCCGGACACCGTGAGCGGGACGCCCGGGGTCCCCGGGGAGACCAGCGACGTGCGCTGCGGGGAGTTCGGCTTGAAGTACGGGCCCTCGGTCTGCGGGATCGTCGGCGCGTCGCCGTCGTCGCAGGTCGGGGTCAGCTCCAGCTCGGCGCCGGGTGCGGCGCCGCGGTCGCGGGCCAGGGCCGCGCCGCCGCCGATCAGCAGCGGGGTGACTCCGGCCAGGGCGGCGGCCTTGAGCACCGACTTGCGGCTGACGGCCCGGCGCTGCGGGTCCTGGGCGTCGTTGCTCGGGTCTGCGGGAGTGGGCATGCGTCGACTCCTTCCGGTCGTGGGGGTGGCGGGGCCGGAACCGTGCCGCGGTGGGGCGCGACAGCGCCGCGGGCGGCGGCAACCCGCCGGTTCCGGCGCCGCGCTGCCAACCTAGGGGCCGGATGCGGGCCCCGCGATGGACGGGATCCGGGGATCGTGGTGTTTTCCTGCGAGCCCGGCCCGGAACCCGCCGGGAGTCAGGCCGGTCTCGCGCCGGAAGAAGCGGCAGAAGTAGGACGGGTCCGCGAATCCGGCCTGCTGGGCGACCTGCCGCACCGTCATGTCGGTGCCCGCGAGCAGGCGTTTGGCCTCCAGGGTCTGCGCCTTTCGGATCAGCTCCCCGGGTGTCAGGCCCGTCGCCTGCTTCACCGCGGCGTGCAAGTGGCCCGTGGAGACGCCGAGTTCGCGGGCGCATGCGGCCACCGTCAGCTGCGCTCCGCCCGGCCGGGCGGTGATCCGCCCGAACGCCTCGGCGAGGCCGTCCGCCCGGTCGGCGGGCACGTCCGGCGGCGCGACCGCGTCGGCGGCGCGCGTGGCCTCCACGACGAGGATGTGCAGGTAGGCGCGGAGCACGCCGGCGTATCCGGGCCGCAGGGCGCGGTACTCCTCCTCCATCGCGCCGACCAGCCCGGCGATGCGCGGCGCGTGCGGTCCCAGCGGGATGGTGGGCCGTCCGGCGAGCCGGCGCAGGGCCCGGGCGTCCTCGGGGTGCCCGCCGAGGAAGTCCTCGTGGAAGAGGACGACCCGCCCCGCCGGCCCCTCGGCCCCCTCCCAGTGGTGCACCTGGCCGGGGGTGATCACGCACAGCAGGGGCGGGGCGAGGGGGCCGGGCACGAGGTCGAGGACGTGCCTGCCGGTGCCGGCGGTGACGTGGGCGATCTCGTGGAAGGTGTGCCGGTGGGGGAATCCGGCACGGGAGAGGGGGCCGATCGCGTCGAAGGAGCCGACGGCGAAGGGCAGCAGGTGCGGCTGGGGCACCTGGAGGCGGTGCAGGGGCAGTTCGGCGGCGCTTCGGCCGGTGGGCTTCATGGGTCCTCCCGCATCAGGCGTCACGGCAGTGTGCGCCACCCGCGCGGGATTGGTACAGACCACCGGCCGACCGGGTCCCCGTCCCCGCCCCGCCTCAGCGGAGGTGCGCCGACGCCTCGGCGAACGGCCGTGCGGCCGATGCCGGGACGGCGAGGACCGCCACCCAGGACCCGTCCGTGAACTCGACGTCCATGCGCCCCTTCTGCGCCGTCCCGCGCGGGTTCGCCCGCAGCGCGGAGACGGCCTGCCGCGGCACCTCCCAGAACTGCCGCATGACCGGCGTGGACCGCCACAGGGGGGAGACGTCCGTCAGGGCGAACCAGCGCCGGTCCGTGACGGCGAGGACCCCGCCCGCCGAGCCGTGGGCGTTTGCCCGGCTGACGAGGAAGCGGCCGGCGGCGCTCTCCCAGCCGCCTTCCATTCCCGCGCCGCGCGGCGTCCGCGAGCCCGGCGCGTCCAGGGCGTCCGGCAGGCGGTGGGTCGTCTCCGCCGCTGCGGAGGGGCGCAGGTGGTGCGGATCGGCCGCCTTCGCGTGGACGAGCTGGCGCAGGGGGCGCGGGATCCGTGCCTCTATGCGCCGGGAAAGCGCCGGGGGCTCCGGCGGCGCGAGGAGCGACTCGGGCGGGTACGGCACGCCCGGGTCGAGTTCGAAGGCGCAGGCGGCGACGAGCCGCTCGTCCTGCCGGAGGAAGTGCTGGGCCTGTTCGCGCGTCGCCTGGTTCAACGCGTGCGCTCCTGTTCCGTGCGTGTCCGTGAGGAGGCGAGCCGACGAGTGGCGGGGCTCTGCCGAAGATCATTCTGCCCCCCGGGGAATCACTGGTTCCGCGCGGGGTACCGGCCAGTAGCAAACCACGGAAAATCGGCCCCGACCGGCACACAAACGGGTTTCGGACAGAAACGCAGGACTCAACCCGGTTGTCCTGTCCGGATCATGACCTGCTGTCAAGTGCCGTGCACGGAGCCGCTAAGATTCCGGGCCGTTGTCCTATGATCATTCGCTTTCGATCGTTTGAGGGTTCTGATGGTTCGCGTGGGATCGTCGCCCGGTAGTCCAGGGGCCACCTCACCCGTCGTATGGGCGCTTCCCGCCCTGGCGACCGCAGTTGCCGCGGCGGTCGCCGTCGCAGCGGTCTCCGCACCCGCCCGCACGCCCGTCGCCTGGGTCGGCGCCGTCGCCTTCGCGGCGGTCGCCCTCGCCTGCGCCGTGGCCGCCCGGCGCAGCAGGGCCGTCGCCGTCCTGCGCGCCGCCGTCGCCGCACAGGAGGCGGCCCTCGCCCGGCAGCAGACCGAGACCGTCCGCCTGGCGCAGGAGCTCCTGCCCGACGTCGTCGAGCGGCTGCGCAAGGGCGAGTTCCCCGAGGAGGTGCTCGCCTCCCTGGAGGAGCCCGGCACCCACGGGCCCGGGCTCACCCCGGAGTTCCGCGCGGCCCACCAGGCCGTGCTGCGCTCCGTCCTGGAGGCCGTCGTCGCGGAGGAGGACCTGCGCGACTCCGCGCAGCGCGCCTTCGTCAACATCGCCCGCCGCGTCCAGGCCATCGTCCACCAGCAGGCACAGGAACTGCGCGACATGGAGGACCGCCACGGCCGCAGCCCCGACGTCTTCGGCGACCTGCTGCGCCTCGACCACGGCACCGCGCTCATCGGGCGCCTCGCCGACTCCATCGCCGTCCTCGGCGGCGCCCGCCCCGGCCGCCAGTGGTCCAAGGCGGTCCCGCTCTACAGCGTGCTCCGCGGCGCCATGTCCCGGATCATCGACTACCAGCGCGTGGAGCTCCACTCGGTCTCCCAGGTCGCCGTGGTCGGCCCGGCGGTCGAACCGCTCATCCACGCCCTCGCCGAGCTCCTCGACAACGCCACCCGCTACTCGCCTCCGCAGACCAAGGTGCACCTGACCGCCGTCGACGTGAACTCGGGCATCGCCGTCGAGATCGAGGACGGCGGCGTCAGCATGAGCGAGGAGGCCCGCAGGCGCGCCGAGCGGATGCTGCGCCAGGCGCAGGAGGGCATCGACCTCGCCGACCTCGGCGAGACGCCCCGCCTGGGCCTCGCCGTCGTCGGCCGGCTCTCGCAGGCGTACGACTTCCAGGTCTCGCTGCGGGCGTCGGCGTACGGCGGCGTCCGCGCCGTCCTCGTCATCCCGCAGGCCCTGATCACCGCCAGCTCGGCGGCGAGCGGCGTCGCCCACGGCATCGGCACCGCCTCCGGCCCGCGGGCCGCCCTGCCCGCCGCCGGGGCCGAGGCCCCGCCCGCAGCGGTCGAGGCCGCGCCCGCAGCGGTCGAGGCCCGGCCCGCCGCCGGGGAGCATGCGGCGGCCTCCGACGACGCGCCCGCCGCGGTCCGCCCGCCGGCCGCCGCCCGCCCCGCGACGGGCCCCCGGCACCCCGAGGACGACGACGTGCCCCTGGTCACCGAGCGGACCGCGACCGGCCTCCCGCAGCGCCGCCGCCGCACCCGCGCCGCAGCCCCGGACGAGACCGCCGCGGCCGCACCCGCGGCGCCGGCCGCACCCGCCGCGGCCGCCGCCGCACCCGAACCCGAACCCGGCATGTGGCTGGCCGCCTTCCAGGGCGGCCTCACCGGGGACACCAGCAGCAAGACCGTCCCGAGCCGCCGCGCCGCAGCAAGCCCGAACACAGACGCCTCGCCGAACACGGCGAGCAAGGGGGAACAGCCATGAGTCAGCAGCAGAGCAACATGGACTGGATGCTCAAGGACCTGGCCGAAAGCGTTCCGCAGACCCGCCACGTCGTCGTCCTGTCCGCCGACGGCCTGCGCATGGCCCAGTACGGCACGGAGACCGACACCGCCGACCGGCTCGCCGCCGCCTGCGCCGGACTCCAGAGCCTCGCCGGCGCCGTCGCCGCCGAACTCCCGCACAGCAGCGGCCGGATGCGGCTCGTCGTGATCGAGATGGACGGCGGCTTCTTCTACCTGATGGCGGCCGGAGCGGGCGCCTACCTGGCCGTCCTGGCCGACGAGGGGGTCGACGCCGGCCTGATGGGCCAGCGCATGCGCGACCTGGTCGCCCGTATCGGCGAGCACCTGAGCAGCCCGCCGCGGGTCGGAGACGCCCCCGGAGCCACCGCTCCCGGGGGAGGGCTGACCGCGTGAGCAACCCAGGCCGGGACTGGGAAGACGGCACTCCCGAGCGGCTCTACGTGATCACGGGCGGGCGGAGCGGACCGGTGTCCCCGGTCCCCCTCGACCTCGTCACCCTGATCATCGCCAAAACGGGGCCCAGGCCCGGGATGCAACCCGAGCACGCAGCGATCATGAGGATGTGCAGATCACCCCTCTCGGTCGCCGAGATCTCCGCGTACCTCGCCCTGCCGGTCAGCGTGGTCACCGTCCTGCTGGGCGACCTGATCACCGCCGGCCACGTGCTCTCACGCCCGCCCGTCGCCCCCGCCAAACTCCCCGACCTGGCACTGATAGAGGCAGTCATCGATGGACTACGCAAGCTCTGAGCCGCCGCCCCCGGCCCCCCACCGCGGACATCCCCCGGCCGGTCCCCGGAGCGAGGACGCCCTCCCGGCCACGGCGGCGGCCGCCGTCAAGGTGGTCATCGTCGGCGGCTTCGGCGTCGGCAAGACGACCCTGGTCGGCTCCGTGAGCGAGATCCGCCCGCTCACCACCGAGGAGACGATGACGCAGGCCGGCGTCGGCGTCGACGACACGGCCGGGGTGGAGCGCAAGACCTCGACCACCGTGGCCATGGACTTCGGCCGCATCAGCATCAACGAGGAACTGGTGCTGTACCTCTTCGGCACCCCAGGGCAGCAGCGCTTCTGGTTCCTGTGGCGCGGCCTGTTCGAGGGCGCCCTCGGCGCGGTCGTCCTGGTCGACACCCGCCGGCTGGAGGTCAGCTTCGACGTCATCGGGCGCCTGGAGGAGCGCGGCGTGCCCTTCGTCGTCGCCGTCAACGCCTTCCCCGACGCGCCCGAGCACCCGCTGGAGGACCTGCGTGCCGCGCTCGACCTGCCCGATTCGGTCCCGCTCGTCGTCTGCGACGCCCGCCGCCGCGACTCCAGCCGCGACGTCCTCATGACGCTGATGCGCTACCTGCACTCCCTCGCCGCATCCCCCGAGGCCCTGTAGGCGCGCCCGTCCGGCCGGGAAGGGCGCCGGGTCGCAAAGGAGCGGCCCGGCGCCCTTAAGATACGAACATGCGTACGAATGACGGGGAGGTCCGTCCCTCCCTGACGGCGGAACTGACCGGGGCCGAGCTGCAGCGCTGGTACTGGACGCTCGCCGAACTCGCCGCGTTCGCCCGCACCCTGGGCGTCCCCGCCGGCGGGGGCAAGGACGCCCTGACCGCGCGGCTGGCCTCCGCGCTCGACGGCCGCCCGGCCGCCCGGCCGGCCCGGCCCGCCCCCCGGAAGGCGGGCCGGCAGCTCGCCGCGCCCGTCGACGGCCGTACGGTCATCCCGCCGGGCCAGCGGTGCAGCCAGGTCCTCAGGGAGTTCTTCACCCGTGAGATCGGGCCGGCCTTCCACTTCGACGCGGCCATGCGGGACTACGTCGCCCAAGGCGCCGGCCGCACCCTCGCCGAGGCCGTCGCCCATTGGCACGCCACCCGCGACGCCGCCGCGCAACCCCGGGAGATCGGCGAGCAGTTCGAGTTCAACCGCTTCCTGCGCGACTGGCACGCCCGCCACCCCGGCAGACCCCGCGCCGACGCCCTGGCCGCCTGGCGGGCCCACCGCTCCCGCCCCCGCAGCCGACCCTCCATACTGGCTGCCGTGAACAGCGAAGACGCCGCCGACCACGTCCTGACCCACCGGCAGGGGCGCACCGGGGTGATCACCCTCAACCGCCCCCGCGCCCTGAACGCCCTCACGCACCCCATGGTGCTGCGGATGGAGGAGGCCCTCCGCGCCTGGGCGGACGACCCGCTGGTGGAGCAGGTCCTCGTCCGCGGCGCCGGCGAGCGCGGCCTGTGCGCGGGCGGCGACATCCGGGCCATCCACGACGACGCCAAGGCCGGCACCTCCGCCTCGGCCGCCTTCTGGCGCGACGAGTACCGCCTCAACGCGCTCATCGCCCGCTACCCCAAGCCGTACGTCGCCCTCATGGACGGCATCACCATGGGCGGCGGCGTCGGCATCTCCGCCCACGGCAGCGTCCGCGTCGTCACCGAACGCTCCCGCGTCGCCATGCCGGAGACCGGCATCGGCTTCGTCCCCGACGTCGGCGGCACCTGGCTGCTCTCCCGCGCCCCCGGCCTGCTCGGCACCCACCTCGCGCTCACCGGCTCGGCCGTCGGCGCCGCCGACGCGCTGCTGTGCGGCCTCGCCGACCACCACGTGCCCGCGGAGCGCCTCCCCGACCTGGCCGCCGCCCTCGCCGAGGCCCCCGCCCGCGAGGCGGTCGCACGGTTCGCCACCGAACCCGCCCCGGGCGTCCTCGCCGGGCGGCGGCACTGGATCGACCGCTGCCACGCCGCCGACACCGTCGAGGAGACCGTCGACCGGCTCCTCGCCGAGGGCGACCCGGTCGCGAAGGAGGCCGCCGAGACGATCCTCGCCAAGTCCCCCACCGCGCTGAAGGCCACCCTCGCCGCGATGCGCCGCACCGCCGCCCTCTCCTCGCTGGAGGAGGCCCTCGCCCAGGAGTACCGGGTCTCCTGCAACGCCCTGCGCTCACCCGACCTCGTCGAGGGCATCCGCGCCCAGGTCGTCGACAAGGACCGCGCCCCGCGCTGGAACCCGGCCGCGCTCGCCGACGTGTCCGACGCCGACGTGGCCCGGTTCTTCGACCCGCCGGCCGGCGGGGCCGGGCTGTTCCCGGCCGATCAGCGGTAGCCGGCCGTGTCCGCCGGCAGGTCCGGGTCCTGGACCTCGACCAGGTACCGCCAGGCGTCCGGCCGGCTCCCGTCCACGTCCGTGAAGCCGTACACCCGGGCGAGCTGCCCGCTGGAGAGCGACTGCCCGTTCCAGCGGGCCACCTCGGGGTCGGCTGCGAGCGCGGCGACCGCCCGGCCCACGTACGCGGGGCTCTCCGAGATCGCGAAGTGCGGGACCCGCTCCAGGGCGTCCCGCCAGTTCGCCTCCGTCACGCCGAACCCGTCGAGCATCATCTCCGAGCGCAGCCAGCCCGGCGTCAGCGCGACCGCCGTCGCCCCGCGCGGGCCCAGCTCGTGCCCCAGCGCGAACGCCATCCGCAGCACCGCCGACTTCGCGACGTCGTAGAAGAACGACACCCTGTACCGGCCCGCGTTGTACTCGGCGGTGCCGTCCGTCATCTCCACCACCAGCCCGCCCGGCCGGCGCAGCAGCAGCGGCATCGCGAAGTGGCTGGTGATGGCGTGGGTGTCGACGGCGAGCCGCAGCAGCCGCAGCCCGTTGTCCAGGTCGTGGTCCCACACGGTGCCGTCCCACTCGAACAGCAGCTCGCCGCCCCAGATGTCGTTCACCAGCACGTCCAGACGCCCCTGTTCGGCGTCGATCCGCCCGACCAGGGCCTCCACCTGCTCGGGCACCAGGTGGTCCGCGACGACCGCGATCCCCTTCCCGCCCGCCGCCGTGACCAGCTCCGCGGTCTCCTCCACCGTCTCCGGCCGGTCGTACTCCGAGCGCCGGCCGCGCGTGCTGCGCCCCGTCACGTACACCGTCGCGCCCTGCGCGCCCAGTTCGACCGCGATGCCGCGGCCCGCGCCCCGCGTCGCCCCGGCTACCAGGGCGACCTTCCCGTCAAGGGTCTGCTCCGTCTGCGCCATGGCCCGACCCTACGCCGCGCCGCCCCACCCCGGTGGAACAACGTCGACGGTCACCGTGTGCAGGCCGGTCGCCCCGTCGGGGAGGACGGGGGCGCGGGCCTCCGTCTGCACGGCCCCGGTGCCGTCAACCGCCCGCACCCGGAGGGTGTGCCGGCCGGGGGAGGCCTCCCACGGCCACGACCACAGCCGCCAGGTGTCCACCCCGTCCGCGGCGGCGAGCCGGGCCTGCTGCCACGGCCCGCCGTCGACCCGCACCTCCACCCGCGAGATTCCGCGGTGCTGCGCCCACGCCACCCCGGCCACCGCGATCCGGCCCGCCGCCGGCCGCGCGGAGGGGCGCGGCGTGTCGATCCGGGACTGCGTCTTGACGGGCGCCCGCGCAGCCCAGGACCGGCGCACCCAGTACGCGTCGTACGCGGCGAAGGTCGTCAGCCGCAGCTCCCGCAGCCACTTGCAGGCCGACACGTACCCGTACAGCCCCGGCACGACCATCCGGACGGGGAAGCCGTGCGCGAAGGGCAGCGGCTCGCCGTTCATCCCGACGGCGAGGAGCGCCTCCCGGCCGTCCATGACGGTCTCTACCGGCGTGCCCAGCGTCATCCCGTCCACCGACCGCGCCACCAGCTGGTCGGCGGGGCCGCCCTCGGACGGCGGCCGCACGCCGGCCTCGCGCAGCAGGTCGGCCAGACGGACGCCGAGCCAGCGGGCGTTGCCCGCGTACGGGCCGCCGACCTCGTTCGACACGCAGGTCAGGGTGATGTCGTGCTCCACGAGCGGGCGTTGCAGCAGCTCGCGCAGGCCGAGCTCCAGCGGGCGGGTGACGCCCGCGCCGTGGATCCGCAGCCGCCATGCCTCGGCGTCCACCCGCGGCACCACCAGGGCGGTGTCCACCCGGTAGAACTCCCGGTTCGGGGTGAAGAACGGGGACGCCCCCAACACCCGCGGGTCGGTGCCGGGGGGCACCGGCGGCGCGGGCAGCGCGGGCGGCGGCAGGACCAGCGCGGCCCGCGAGGCCGTGGCCGCGGCGGAGCCGTGCGCGCCGAGCCGCCGGCCCGCGTACCCGGCGACCGCCGACGCGGCGAGGACGCCCGCCGCGAGCCGGCCGAAGCCCCGCCGGTCCATCGCCCACGCCCCGCCCCCGGGCGGGGCGCCCGCGGGCCCGGGCCGGCGCAGGGCGCGGGCGAGCCCGTAGAGCACCGCCGCGGCGGCGAGGCCGCCGGCCGTCGACGGCAGCGCGTCCCTCCAGGCCGCCCCCGGCCGGCCGAGGGCGGCCGCCGCGCCGAGGAGCCCGATGCCGGCGGCGACGGCCGCGCCGGCCCGGGGGCGGTGTGCGGCGAGCACGCCGGCCGCCGCGGCGACCGCGGCGAGGACGAGCAGGATCCCGGCGGCCAGCAGCGGCTTGTCGGCCGTCCCGAACGTGCGGACCGCCCACTCCTTCACGGCCGCCGGGGCGAGGTCGACGAGCGTGCCGCCCACCGCGGCGACCGGGGCCGCCTCGGGGCGGACCGCCGCCGCGCCCAGCTCCGCCGCGGCCAGGCCCGCGCACGCCGCGAGGAGTCCGCAGACGGCGCCGCCGAGGAGGAGGCGCCGCCGCCCGGATACCGTCTTCCCGCCCGTCATGTTCAGTCCGTCCGCCGACCGGTCGCCCGACGCCTCCAGTGTCCCGCCGCGGGCTCCCTCCGGCTCAGACGCGCGGGTGGCCCTCCGCCGCGACGCGCTCGGCCGCCTGCCGGGCCACCGTCTCCAGCCGGTCCTCCGCGTCCGGTCCGCGGTCCTCGGCCGCCGGGCCGGCCAGGCGCGCGGCGAGCCCGCCGCGCTTGCGGAGCTCCACCACCCCGTCCGTCGGCAGCTCGATCGGATCGCCGGGCTGGGGCACGGCCGGCATCCGGCCGGCGCCCTCCCCCAAGGGGTCCGGCACCCGCTCCCCGGCGGCGGGCGGAGCCGGCGCAGGCGGCGCGACGGCTGCCTCCCGGCCCTCCGCTGCGGCCGGTGCGCCCTGCGCGGGGCCCTCCTGCCCGGACCGGCCGGGCCGCTCGTGTCCGGTGTGGGACATGCTCGCTGCACTCCTGCTCGTGTCGTGCCGTCACGGCGTCGGAAGGGGCGGCCGCCGGATCTCCCGGCGGCCGCCCCTGTTCCCTTCCGGGACAGTGAAGCGAGTGCCCGCCCCGGGCGGTGGTCGGACGCCGGGTTCTCCCCTCCCGGAGGCGCCCAATTCCCCCGAACGGGTGAAGCCGGTGCGGGCGGTCCGGCTACCCGGCGTCCGCCAGCAGCCGGGCCACGCCGGAGGCGAGCGCGTACGGGTCCCCGGCGGGCCCCTGCGCCCCGGAGGAGTGCCGGGTCGTGCGCCGGGCCCACTCCTCCTCGAAGGCGTGCCAGTCGATCTCGCGCGGCGCGGTCCCGGCGACCAGCGCCTCCTCCAGCGAGGCGAAGTACGCCGCCCAGCGCGGTGCGTACAACTCCCGTACCAAGCCGCCCCATTCGCGGTTCGCGTAGTCGTGCAGGAACCCGCCCTCGCTGGTGCTGCGCCGGCCCCACACGCTCAGGATCGAACGGGCGTCGTACTCGTACCGGTCCTGCTCCGCCCGGTCCGCCCCCCAGGAGCGGGCGGCGGACAGCCAGGTGCCGAGCCGCAGGTTGGGGTCGGAGCCCGCCAGCGCGTCCAGCCGGCGCTCGGCGTCCTGCCAGGCGGCGGTCAGCTCGCGGAACGCGGCCAGGTCGCGGGCCGCGTACGCGGCGCGGATCCGCGGCAGCAGCACCCGCGAGTGGTTGGCGAGCGCCTGCCGGGCGGTGTCCACCAGGTCGAACCGGTAGGCGCTGGAGCCGCGCAGCCGCGGATCCACCTTCAGGAGGTGGTCCAGCGCCCGGCGCACCGAGTCGGCCGGATAGCGCATCGACCGGGGGCTCCAGTACGCGGCCGTGGCCGCGGTCAGGCTCGGCCGGGCCGTGAACAGGCTGTCCTGCGACTCCGACCACAGCCCGGACGAGGTGCTGTACGGCCCCTTGCGCAACTCCTCCCACGCCGCGGCCGCCTCCTTGTCGGGCCTGCCGTACCGCCGGGCGGCGAACGCCGCGAACCACGCCCGGTGGTCGATCGGGCCCGGTTCCCAGGCGAGGTCCGTGAACAGGTCGAACGCGGCCGGGTTCGTACCGGTGGCCTCGGGCAGGTAGGCCGTCCCGCGCAGCGCGCTGTCCTCCTTGGCCCGCCACGCGCCGAACCGGTCCAGCCACACGGAGGTGTTGGCGCCGACGGTGGTGTGCCCGCCGAAGTTGTAGATCGTGCCGAGCGCGTACGGGGCGCCGCCCCAGCGGGCCTCGCGGTCCAGGCGGTTGTACCGGTCGGACAGGCCGTCCAGGATGAGCAGCTTCGAGGTGTCCGTCCCCGCGAGCAGCTCCTGGCGGGGGCTGTCCTGCCAGCCCAGCACCGCCCACAGCGCCCCGGGGTGCGCGGCGTTCAGGGCCGCCTGGACGGCGCCGGAGGCCGCCCGTACGTCCACCGGGCCGGCCGTGCCGCCCTCGTGGAGCGGGCTCATCCGGTACATGGTGCTGTCGCCGAACACCGCGCGCTGCTCGGCGTAGTAGGCGGCGGCCACCTTGGCGAACACCGGGGAGGAGGGGTCCAGCCAGTCGGGCCGCTCGAAGCCCGCCCAGTCACCCTGCGGCACCGTGGCCGCGCCCGGGTTGCGGGCGGCGAAGCCGGGCGGGACGGTCCCGTAGTAGCCGGGCAGCACCGGGGTCATGCCGAGGCCGCGGAGCTGCCCGGCGATCTTGCGGCCGATGGCGGCGCGCTCGCGCATCACGCGCTCGGAGACGGGCCCGCCGAAGCCGCTGAGGTTCTGCAGCAGCCACCAGCTCTGGTGGGCGGGGCCGGGGATCCACGCGCGCAGCTCGGCGGCGGTGTAGCCGAAGCGCTGGAAGGTCCGGTAGTACGGGTACTCGGCGCCGACCTGCACGAACACCTCGTTGACGCCGTGCAGGGCGAGCAGGTCGATCTGCCGCTGGTGCTGCGCGAAGGTGCGGTACGGGCCCGAGTAGCCGTCGTCGGTGTCGTTGAGGGCGTACCGGTGGGGCACCCGGGCGCTGCGGGTGACGGGCGCGGGCACGGCGGGCAGGCGGGCGGGCAGCATGCCGGTGCTCTCGCCCGGCCAGCCGATGTCGACTCCGGCGACGTGCTGGAGGTACCAGCCGACTCCGGTCAGCAGCGTCGCGCCGGTCGAGCCGCGGACGGTGATCGCGCCGGTCCGCCCGGAGACGGTGAAGGTGTCCGGGCCGGCCGCCGGGTCGGGTACGAGGGTGAACTGGGCGGCGTGCCGCGGCAGCAGGCGCCGCAGGGCGGCCCGCGCGGGGCCGGCGTCGAAGGCGCGGGGCGCCTCGGCGCCCGTACCGTGCGGCGTCGGCGTCGGCGCGGGCGCGGGTTGAGGCGCGGCCGCGGCCCGGGCGGGGGCCGGGCCGGGGAGGGCTGCGGCCAGTGCGAGGGCGAGCAGCGCGGCGGGGACCGCGGCCAGGGTGCGGGGGCGGACGCGGGTGCTTGAGGCGGGGCGGGCGGCCCGCCGGCGCAGGCGCGGCCGAGCGCTGCCCGCCGCCGGGCGTTCGGGGTGGTTCGTCATGGCTCCGTCGCGTGCGGGAGGCGGGACAAGGGGGGGGATGGGGGCGGGCATGAGGACACGGGTGGGCTCGGGCGTCGGGGCACGGGTGGTCCGGGCCCGGAGCAGGGCAGGGGCGCCGGGCGGGTGCGGACGGACGCCGCCGGGCGGGCGCCCGGCGGCCGCGCCGCACGGCACCCGCCCGGCGTACCGTCAGACCGGCAGCGACCAGGCCTGGTCGACCCGGTGGTCGCCGCAGCCGGCGAGCCGCAGGCGCTCGGCCGGGGCGTCCGCCGTGGCCGGCGCGGCGGGCGCGGTCAGGCAGAGCCCGTACGCCGCCGAGACGAGCGCCCCGTCGCGGCGGTGCGTCCAGCGCTGCCCGGGCTGCCGGGTGGCGCAGCGCGCGAGTCCGACGACGCCGTCGGCGCCCGCGGTCAGGCACTGGCCGGCCAGCCGGAGCGTCGCGTCGGGGGCGACGACCCACCGCTGGTCGGCGGCTGCCGTGCACGCGGCGAGGACGACCGCGCCGACGCCCGTGGTGTTGGCGCCGTCCGCGCACTTCACGCCGTCACCGGTGATCTGGCCGGTCGGAACGGCGTCCCCGCAGCCCTCGTGCGGGGTGAGCCGCCAGACCGCCGTGTCGTGCCCGGCGAGCTTCCCCGCCAGGTTGCCTGAGACCTCCGTGCGGCCCCCGCTCCACAGGTCCTTCGCGGTCACCGTGCAGCCGTACAGCCCGATGTCGGCGAGCGGGACCGAGATGTCGCGGGTGGCGGCGGACCGGTTGAGGACGGCGACGGCCCGGTCCCCGTTCGCCAGCGGCCGGGCGAGCACCTCGAAGGTGGCGTTCGCCGAGACCACCGCGCCCTGGCGGCCCATCGGGTCCTGGTCCAGGGCGATCAGGTCGGTGTTGCCGAGCGCGGCGAGCCCGCCGGGGGTGAGCGCGGAGACGTCGGAGGACAGGATGAACGGCGCGGCCATCATCGCCCACAGCGCGACCTGGCTGCGGCTCTCGGCATCGGTCAGGCCGGGGGCGCCCGCGATGAGGAAGTCGGGGTCGTTCCAGTTGCCGGGGCCGGCGTACCGGCCGAGCCAGCGGTTGTACCCGTAGTTGCCGAGGACGGAGCTCCAGCGCGAGGTGGCCGGCGCGGCCGGGCTGAAGACCTTGATGTCCTTGCCCTCGCGCCACAGCTGCCCGGTCTCGCCGACCCAGTCGATGACCTTGTGCCAGTCGGCCGAGCCCCATTCGCCCTGCTGGAAGTAGGCCGGTGCGGATGCGGACAGCACCATGGGCCGGCCGGTGTCGCGCAGTGCGCGGGCCACCGCGTTGTAGGCGTCGCGGTAGGCCTGCTCCTTCGTCTTGCCGGGCGGCACCCACAGGTTGCAGCCGTCCATCTTGACGTAGTCGACCTCCCAGGACGCGAACAGCCGGGCGTCCCGCGCGTAGTGGTCGGGGCCGCCGCCCTCGGGGGAGCCGCTGCCGGGGTACTTCTCGCAGGTGAGCGAGCCGGCGTCCTGGTAGATGCCGAACTTCAGCCCCTTCGCGTGCAGGTACTCGCCCAGCCAGGCCATGCCGTGCGGGAACTTCTCCGTGTCGACGACGAGGTCGCCGTCCGCGTCCCGGCTCTTCGTCATCCAGCAGTCGTCGACGGTGACCGTGTCGTAGCCCTTGGCGGCCAGGCCGCTCGCGACGAGCGCGTCGGCGTTGGCGACGACCTTCGCCTCGTCGATGTCGCACATGTAGTGCGCCCAGTTGTTCCAGCCCATCGGCGGGGTCAGGGCGAGCGGCGTGTCCGAGGTCGCGGTGGGCTCGGCGGCCGCGGGGGCGGGGGACAGGCCGAGGGCGAGCAGGGCGGCCGCGGTGAGGCAGGGGAGCGACGCACGCAGGCGAGGCGGCACGGAGACTCCTTGCGAGGGGGCGGTGGTGCGCCCAGTGCAGCGGTGCGACTACCCGCTGTCAACACAAGCCGATGGTTTGTGCCGTGATGACCAGCAATATGGGTGTAGGGGCCGTCACGCGAACCGGCGACGCGCGAGGGTGTGTGACAGTGGCTGATACGCTGTATCACATGCCGCGCAGATCACCCGCCCTGGACCGTGCGACCCCGTCCGCGATCGCCGAGGCCGCCCTGCGGATCATCGACGAGGACGGCCCCGGCGCCCTCAGCTTCCGCGCCCTCGCCGACCGGCTCGGCGTCTCCCACGCCACCGTCCAGCGCCGCTGCACCGACCTCGCGGGCCTGCTCGACCTGTGCACCGACCACCTCGCGCGCCGCCTGCCCGACGTACCCCCCGGAACCGGCTGGGCCGAGGCCGCGGAGATCCGTTTCACCGCCCTGTACCGGCTGCTGGTCGCCCACCCCGGGCTCCTGGTGCTCCGCGGGAGCCGCCCGTGGACCGGCCGCGAGCTGCTGGCCCGGCTCGTCGAACCCTCCCTCGCGGACAGCACGGCCGCCGGGATGGCGCCCGCCGAGGCGATGGCCGTCTACCGGGGCATGTACCTGCTCACCCTCGGCTGCGCCGCCTTCGTCGACCACCGCGACCCGGCCGCGGCCACGGCCGCCTCGCGGACCGCGATCGCCGCCCTCGACCCGGAGGAGTTCCCCGTCCTGACGGCCGCCCTGCCCGAGATCCTGCCCGTCCTCACCGACCACGCCGTCTACGCCGCCGCCCTGCGCCGGCTGATCGACGCCGCCCGGCCCGACACCGGGCGGCAGTAGGCCGGCACAGCCCCCGCCCCCACCCGAAAGGGGTCCGTTTCCGTGGAGAAGCAGCTCGACCCGGCGGCCGTCCGCGCCGCCGCAGCCCGGATCGCCGGGGCCGTCCGGCCCGCCGCCGTCGTGTCCGCCGGCCGAGGCGTCTGGTACGCCCTGGAGTACCTCCAGCACACCGGCTCCTTCAAGGCGCGCGGCGCCCACAACTTCCTGGCCGCGCACCGCGCCGCCGGGACGCTCCCCGATGCCGGCGTCGCCATCGCCTCGGGCGGCAACGCCGGCCTCGCCTGCGCCTGGGCGGCCCGCGCCCAGTCCGTCCCCGCCACCGTCTTCCTCCCTGCCACCGCGCCCCGGATCAAGGTGGACCGGCTGCGCGGCTACGGCGCGGACGTCCGGCTCGTCGGCGAGCGGTACGCCGAAGCGCAGGCCGCCTGCGCGGAGTTCGCCGCACGCAGCGGCGCCCTCGCCTCCCACGCCTACGACCACCCCCTCATCGCGGCCGGTGCCGGAACCCTGCTGGAGGAGGTACGGGCCGCCCTGCCCGGCCTGGACGCGGTCGTCGTCGCCGTCGGCGGCGGCGGACTGCTCGCCGGGGTCGCCACCGCCGCCCGGGAGCACGGCGTACGCGTCACCGCGGCCGAACCGGAGGGCTGCCGGGCCCTGGCCGCGGCGCTGGAGGCGGGCCGGCCCGTCGACGTCCCGGTGGACTCGGTGGCCGCCGACTCGCTGGGGGCCACCCGCGTCTCGGCGGACGCCCTGGCCGCCGCCCGCGCCGGGGGCGTCCGATCGGTCCTCGTGCCCGACTCCGCGATCACCGCGGCCCGGCGGAGGCTGTGGGAGGAGCACCGGATCGTCGTCGAGCCGGGCGCCGCGACGGCCCTGGCCGCCGTACGGGCCTCCCCCGAACCGCTCGGCGAGCGCGTCGCCGTGGTGCTGTGCGGGGCGAACACCGACCCGTCGGACCTGGCGGCCGGGAGCTGAACGCGCCCGGCCCGTACGGCAGTCGGCGCCCATCGGCGCGACGATCGTTGCGCCGACCTGCGACTTTCGGGGACAGCGTGGCCGCCTCCCGCCCTGCGAAAGTCTGCGTGTCAGAAGGAAAAACCCCACGGCACGCGGAAGACGCACGGAGGAACGGGCATGGCACGGCGCAAGGGATGTCTCATCGGCTGCGGAGTGGCGCTGGTCATCGGCATCGCCGGCGCGGTCGCGCTGGCGTTCGGCCTCACCAAGGTGGTCGACGCCGCGAACAAGACCATGATCGACCCCGCGGCGTACGCCGCCCTGCAGGTCGGCGACGCGGAGGACACCGTCCGCGCCAAGCTGCCGTCGGGCGACTCCTTCATGAAGGAAGCCCTCAAGGCCGGCGGCCCGGCCGAGCCCGCGGGCAGCACCTGCTCCTGGTTCGTCAACGGTGAGGGCGAGTCGGCCGGCGAGACCGTCTACCGCCTCTGCTTCAAGGACGGCAAGCTCGCCGAGAAGGTGCAGTACCCGCTCAAGTGACGGCCGCAGCCGGTCCGGCCCGCGCCCCGTCGGGGTTGCAGGCCGGACCCGCCTACTTCCCGAACGACAGCAGTGCGTGGTGGACGAGGCCGGGCTCCGGGCTCTTCACCCGGCCGTTCAGCAGGAACAGCCGCCCCCCGGCCCACGCCGTGTGCGCGCCGTGCGGGAAGAAGACCCCCTGCGCGCCCGCGGCGCCGGCCGGGCTCTGCAGGAACACCTCCAGCGCGCCGTCCGCCGGCTTCAGCGCGGCCATCGCCCCCGCCGCCTTGCCTTCGGGCCACACGTAGGCGACGACCCTGCCGTCCTGCATGGCCAAGGGCCAGATCCGGCGGCCGTCGGGGGCCTTCGCCCGCCACTTCTCCTTGCCGCTGGCGAGGTCCACGGCGATGACGTGGTCGGTGAGGTCGATGCCCAGTTCGCGGCCCGGGGTGCCCCCGGCGAGGTACAGGGTGCCGGCGTCGGCCACCGCCGCGGGGCAGTCGCCCAGTTCGCCGCTGCCGTCGCCCCAGCCGTTGCACCGCTTGTCGGTTCCGAACGGCACCTCCCCGTGCGAGCGGACCTTGCCGTCCGCGGTGAACGCGGTGAGGCTCCACACCTTCCGGCCGCTGTGGTAGGCAGCCGCGACCAGCGGGTCGGCGGACAGGACCCGGCCGACGGTCCAGCCGCTCTCGAAGGTGTGGCCCCACTTCGCCGCACCCGTGGCCGGGTCGACCTCCTCCAGCAGGGGCCGCCCTGCTCCCGGCGCTCCGCCCGCGTCGGGGCACTGGCGGACGAGGACCAGCCGGGCACCGCCGCCGAAGGCCACCGGGTAGCAGCCGCCCGTCTTGGAGGTCCCGAAGAGCTTCCTGCCGTCCGTGGCCGAAAACCCGCTCATGACGGCCGACCGGGCGACGGCCACGGTGTCACCCGAGACCGCCATCTGCAGCTCCAGCGCCGTGTCGTAGTCGTTCTCCTTCGGCACGGGGACCTTCCAGCCCGCCTTGCCCGCCGCGAGGTCGATCTGCTGGAGCGCATTGCAGTGGGTCGTGGGCCCCTGCCCCTCACGCACCGCGACGACGAGCTTCCCGCCGGCGGCGGGTTCCTTCGGCACCCCGCACACCGGGGTCTCCAGCTGCACCTTCCACTTCTCCCGGCCGTCGGCCGCCCCGTACCCGGCGACCTCCTTGTCCAGGGCCCTGACCACCACCTCGCCCACGCGCCACGGGCCGTACTGCCGGGCGCCCGCCCCGGCGACCTCCACGCGGTTCTCGACCAGCCAGATCGGGGCCTCGCCGGGCTTGATCCCGGCGTTGGGGTCGACGGTGTCGGGGCCGGTGCCGGTCCCCTTGCCGTCGCCCTTGTCCACGGGGGCCGAGGGGGAGGCGGGCGGTGACGCGGACGCCGCGCCGCCCGCGGACGGCTCCGGATCGCCGCCCGTGCCGCCGAGGGCCGCCCAGCCGAACCCGGCGAGGGCGAGCGCCGCCGCGGCCAGGGCCGCGACCACCGCGGCCCGCTCGCCCCGCAGCCCGCGCCGGGGTGCCCGTACGGGCGCCGCGGGGGCGTACGGATGCGGCGCCGGGCCGAACCCGGCGGGTGTCGGCGGCTGCTGCGGAGGGACGTCGGGCCGGGGCGGCTCACCGTGATCTTGACCGGTCATGGGAAGAGTGTGGCCGGTGGGGCGCCCGCAGGGGACGGCATTTCCGGACTTCCGCCCGGCCCGCGGCGGTCCCGCGCCGCCTTCCCCGCCCCGGGGCGAACCGCATCGGCGGCCGCCCCGACCGTACCGCCCATATGAAGTCAACATGCGGCGCCGGACCGCCTCCCGCACCGCACGGCGGCAGTCCGTCCGGACCACGCGCCTCATCCGCATCAGCCCAGGCCGCCGCCCCCTTGACCCGGCCGCCCCGCGGGGTCCCGGGCCGCAGTATGGGGCAGGGCTCCCCGGCCACCCCGCGCGGGGCCGCATTGACGCGGTCCCCCGCCTGGCCCAGCGTGGGCCCCGCGCTCCGGCAGCGAGGCCGGAACTCCCCCTAAGGCGGCCGACGATGACCCGTTCGCACCTGCCCGCACGCCCGCCCCGCACCGCCCGCCCCCGCCGCACCGCCGTCCGCTCCGCGCTCCTGGCCGGCGTCCTCCTCGCCGCCACCGCGTGCGGGCTCGACGGCGCACCCGACGGAGGGGAGACCCGCCGCACCGGGAAGGCGTCCGGGGAGATCACCTTCCGCACGCTCCAGCTCAAACCCAAGTACACGGCGTACGTACAGGGCCTCGTCGACGCCTTCGAGGCCGAGCACCCCGGCGTCCGCGTCCGCTGGGAGGACGTCCCCGGAGACGGCTACAACGAGAAGCTCGTCGCCGACGCCCAGGCGGGCGCCCTCCCCGACGTCGTCAACCTCAACACCGACTCCTTCCAACTCCTCGCCGACCGCGGCCTGCTCGCCGACGTCGCCGCCCTCGACCCCGGCGCCGCGAAGGAGTACGTCCCCGGCGCCTGGGAGCAGTTCAAGCTTCCCGGCCGCGGCGACAGCGTCTTCGCCTACCCCTGGTACGTCACCCCGGAGATCCTCACCTACAACCGCGAGCTCTTCCGCGCCTCCGGCCTCAACCCGGACCGGCCGCCGACCACCGTCGAGCAGTTCTTCGACCACGCCGACCGGATAGCGGAGCGCTCCGGTGGCCGGTACGCGGCCTTCATGGCAGACCCCAAGGGCAGACTCCCCGGTGACTGGCAGAAGATGGGCGTGCCCATCCTCAACCCCGCCCGGAACCGGTTCGCGTTCGACACCCCCGGGGCCGTCGCCTGGGTGGAGCGCATGAAGTCCCTGTACGCCAAGGGGGCCATGCCGAAGGAATCCCTCCTCAAGTCCGACGACGTCAACCAGCTGTACGGCAGCGGAAAGCTCGTCTTCGGCCCCGGATCCCCCGGCTTCGTCCGCGACATCAAGCAGAACGCCCCGCAGGTCTACGCCGACACCCAGGTCGCCGGCGCCGTCACCGGCAGGCTCGGCCACATCGGCATCTACGCCCAGTCCCTCGGGATCCGCAAGAGCACCCGCCACCCGGACGCCGCGATCGCGTTCGCCCGGTGGGTGACCAACGGGCCCAACCAGGTCGAGTTCTCCCGGAACGCGACCGTCTACCCCTCCAGCGCGCAGGGCCTCGCCGACCCCCGCTTCGCCGACCGCGGGGACGGCCGCGACGCCGACACGGTCGCCCGGGCGGTCGGCGCCGAGCAGCTGAAGACCGCCGCCCTCGACGCCAACACCCCGGTCGAATGGACGAACCAGGTCGGCGACGCCGTGGTCCGCGAGGTGCAGAAGGCGATCAAGGGCGAGCAGGACGCCGCGACCGCCGTGCGCCGGGCCCGGGAGGAGGCCGACAAGCTGCTCGCCGACGCGGCCCGCAGGTGACCGGGGACGACCGCCGGCCCGCCGCGGCGCGCGCGGCGGGGGCGGCGCGCCGACCCCTCCACCGCCGGTGGTGGAGCCCGTACCTGTTCCTCGCGCCCGGCCTGGCGTCGGTGGTGCTGTTCGGCCTGTGGCCGTTCGCCAACACCGTGGTCCTGTCGTTCACCGACGCCCGCATCCTCACCGGCGGCGGCTTCGTCGGCCTCGACAACTACCGCCGTGCGCTGGGCGACCCGGACTTCTGGACCGCCGCCGGCAACAGCGTCCTGTACCTGCTCGTCGTCGTGCCGTGCCTGGTGCTGCTGCCGCTCGCCCTGGCCGTGCTGGTGCAGGCGAGGGTGCCGGGGATCGGGTTCTTCCGCTCGGCGTACTACACGCCGGTGATCGCCTCGGCCGTCGTCGTCGGCCTCGTCTGGCAGTGGGTGCTGCGCAGCGACGGCCTCGTCAACACGGTGTTCCTCAGGCTCCGGATCGTCTCGGAGCCGGTGCCGTTCCTGACCGACAGCACCCTGCTGCTCGTCTCCGCGATGCTCGTCACCGTGTGGAAGGGGCTCGGCTACTACATGGTCTTCTACCTGGCGGCCCTCGGGAACGTCCCCGCCTCCCTCCACGAGGCGGCCGCCCTCGACGGCGCCGGCCCCGTCCGCCGCTTCGTCCACGTCACCGTCCCGCAGGTGAAGCCGATGATGCTGCTGGTCGGCACTCTCTCCGCGGTGTCCGCGCTGCGCGTCTTCACCGAGGTCTACATCCTCGGCGGGGAGAGCGGCGGCCCCGGCGGCGGCGCCCGCACCCTGCCCTTCCTCATCCGCCAGGTCGGGCTCGGCTTCGCCGGCGAGACCGGTTACGCCTCGGCGATCTCCCTGCTGCTGTTCCTGCTCACCCTGGCGTTCAGCCTGCTCGGCCGCCGCCTGGCGAGGGGGGACGAGGCGTGACCCGTCCCCGGCCCCGCCCCCGGCCCGCGGCCCGCCGCGCGGCGGCGCTCGCCGCCCGGTACGCGCTCCTCCTGGCCGTCCTCGTCCTGATGACCGGGCCGCTGGCCTGGCAGTTCCTGACCTCGCTGCGCGGCCGCACCGAGAACGTCTACGCCGGCGTCCTGCCCTCGCAGCCGACCCTCGACAACTACGTCCGCGTCGCCGAGTCGTTCCCGCTGCTCCAGTACACCGCCAACACGCTGGCCGTGGCGGCCCTCGCCGTCACCTCGAACGCGGTGTTCGCCGCGATGGGCGGCTACGCGCTCTCCCGCGCCGGGTGGCCGGGCCGCCGCACGGTGTTCACCGTGCTCGTGGCGACGCTGATGTTCCCCTTCGAGTCCGTCATGGTCTCGATGTTCCTCACCATCCGCGGCATGGGGCTCGTCGACAGCCTCGTCGGGGTCTGGCTCCCCGGGGCCGTGTCCGTCCTCAACATACTGATCATGCGGTCGGCGTTCCTGGCCGTGCCACAGGAGATCGAGGAGGCCGCCGTCCTCGACGGGGCCGGCGAGTGGACCCGCTTCACCCGCGTCTTCCTCCCCGCCGCGAAGGGCTCGCTGGCCGTCGTGTGCCTGACCAGCTTCATGGGCGCCTGGGACGACTTCCTGTGGCCGCTGCTCGTCCTCACCGACAGCGAGCACTACACCCTCCAGCTGGGCCTGAAGACCCTCGCCGGCGCCACCACCACCAACGACCAGCGGATCATCGCCGCCGGTGCGATGGCCGCCCTGCTGCCGATGGTGCTGCTCTTCTTCGCCCTCCAGCGTTTCTTCTTCAAGGGCGTGGGCGAGGGAGCGGTCAAACTCTGACCGCGGCCCCGCCCGCGGCCCCGCCGCCCCGCACCCCGTCCCGTCCGCCTTCCTGGAGCCGCCGTGCACGACGACCGCAGTATCACCGAGCACCGCCTGCGCCGGACCCTCGCCGAGCGCATCAAACCCGCCGTGTACTCCCGGCCCGTCCCCCTCGCCGTCGAGCGCTGGGACGCCCCCGGCGAGCCCGTGCCCGCCGCCGAGGGCCTGGCGGCCCCGTACGCCCCCTGCGCCGTCGGCGACGCCTGGGGGCCGGCCTGGGGCACCACCTGGTTCAAGGTCACCGGCACCGTCCCCGGCGACTGGGCCGGGCGCACCGTGGAGGCCGTCCTCGACCTCGGCTTCGACCGGATGATGCCCGGCTTCCAGTGCGAGGGCCTCGTCCACCTCGCCGACGGCAGCGAGGTCAAGGCCCTCAACCCGTACAACGCCTGGGTGCGGGTCGCCGACCGGGCGGCCGGCGGCGAGCCGGTCGAGTGGTACGTCGAGGCCGCCGCGAACCCGGTCCTCGTCGAGCACGTCCCCACCTCCGAGGGCGACCGCCTCACCAGCGGCGCACAGCCGCTCTACCGCCTGGCCCGGATGGACCTGGCCGTCTTCGAGGCGGAGGTCTGGGAGCTCGTCCAGGACCTGGAGGTCCTCCACGACCTGATGGTGCAGCTCGCCGCCGACGACGCCCGCCGGTACGCGATCCTGCGCGCCCTCGACGCCGCCCTCGACGAGGTGGACCCGCAGGACGTGCCCGGCACGGCCGCCGCGGCGCGGGCCCGGCTGGCCGGGGTGCTCGCCTCGCCGGCCGCCGCCTCCGCCCACCGGATCAGCGCCGTCGGCCACGCCCACATCGACTCGGCGTGGCTGTGGCCGCTGCGCGAGACGGTCCGCAAGGTCGCCCGGACCGCCGCAAACGTGGTCTCCCTCATGGACGCCCACCCCGGATTCGTCTTCGCCATGTCCCAGGCCCAGCAGCTCGACTGGATCAAGACCCACCGGCCCGCCCTGTTCGAGCGGATCAAGAAGAAGGCCGCCGAGGGCCGGTTCGTACCGGTCGGCGGCATGTGGGTGGAGTCCGACACGAACATGGTCGGCGGGGAGGCGATGGTCCGGCAGTTCCTCTACGGCAAGAAGTTCTTCCTGGACGAGTTCGGCATCGAGACCCGCAACGTGTGGCTGCCCGACTCCTTCGGCTACACCGCCGCCATGCCGCAGATCATCCGCCTGTCCGGCTCGCAGTGGTTCCTGACGCAGAAGATCTCCTGGTCGCAGGTGAACGCCTTCCCCCACCACACCTTCCGGTGGGAGGGCATCGACGGCACCCGCGTCTTCACCCACTTCCCGCCGGTCGACACCTACAACGGCGACCTCGGCGGGGCCCAACTGGCGCACGCGGCCCGCAACTACCGCGAGAAGGGCCGCGGCACCCGCTCCCTCGCCCCCTTCGGCTGGGGCGACGGCGGCGGCGGGCCGACCCGCGAGCACCTCGCCCGGGCCGCCCGCCTGCGCGACCTCGAAGGCTCCCCGCGCGTCGAGGTCGAGCCGCCCGACGCGTTCTTCGAGAAGGCCCGAGCCGAATACCCGGACGCCCCCGTCTGGGCCGGTGAGCTCTACCTGGAGCTGCACCGCGGCACCTACACCTCGCAGGCCAAGACCAAGCAGGGGAACCGGCGCAGCGAGTCCCTGCTGCGCGAGGCCGAGCTGTGGGCGGCCACGGCCGCGGTGCGGGTGCCGGCGTACGCCTACCCGTACGAGGAGCTGGAGCGGATCTGGAAGACGGTGCTGCTGCACCAGTTCCACGACATCCTGCCCGGATCCTCCATCGCCTGGGTGCACCGCGAGGCCCGCGCCACCTACGCCCGGATCCACACCGAGCTGCGCGCGATCACCGTCGCGGCCCAGGCGGCGCTCGCCGGGGACGGCGACACCGAACTCGTCTTCAACTGCGCCCCTCACGCCCGCCGGGGCGTCCCCGCGGGCGGCGCCGGGGTGCCGGAGCCGCCGGCCGGGAGGGTGTCCCTGCGGGACCGGCCGCAGGGCGGGTACGTCCTGGAGAACGGGCTGCTGCGGGTGGAGGTCGACGGGCGCGGGCTGGTCGTCTCCGCCGTGGACCTCGCGGCGGGCCGCGAGGCGGTGGCCCCCGGGCAGGCCGCCAACCTGCTGCAGATCCACCGCGACCTGCCGAACATGTGGGACGCCTGGGACGTCGACGCGTTCTACCGCAACAGCGTCGCCGACCTCGCGGACCACGACTCCCTGGCCGCCGACCAGGACGGCCCGGACGCCGCCACGGTCCGCGTGGAGCGCTCCTTCGGCCGGTCGCGGGCCACCCAGTGGATCACCCTGCGGGCGGACGCCAAGCAGGTGGACTGCGTCACCGAGGTCGACTGGCACGAGAAGGAGAAGTTCCTGAAGGCCGCCTTCCCGCTGGACGTCAAGGCCGAACGGACCTCCTCCGAGACGCAGTTCGGGCACGTCCACCGGGCCACCCACACCAACACCTCCTGGGAGGCGGCCAAGTTCGAGATCTGCGCCCACCGCTGGATCCACGCGGAGGAGCCGGGGTGGGGCGCCGCGCTCCTCAACGACTCCACGTACGGGCACGACGTCACCCGCGACGTGCGGCCCGACGGCGGCCAGACCACCACGGTCCGGCTGTCGCTGCTGCGGGCGCCGCGCTACCCCGACCCGGAGACCGACCAGGGCCGGCACACCATGCGGTACGCGCTGGCGCCGGGGGCCGGGATCGGCGACGCGGTCCGCGAGGGCCGCTTCCTCAACCTGCCCGAGCGGACGGTGGCCGGCGCGGGCCCCGTCGCGCCGCTGGTCTCGGTGGCGGCCGCGGGCGGCCCGGCGGGCGGCGCAGTGGGCGGCTCGGTGGTCGTCGAGGCGGTCAAGCTGGCGGAAGACCGCAGCGGCGACGTCGTGGTCCGCCTGTACGAGTGCCTCGGCGGCCGTGCCGCGGCGGTCCTCACCGCGGACTTCCGGCCCGCGGCCGCCGTCGAGAGCGACCTGCTGGAGCGGCCCCTGGAGGGCACGGCGGTCGGCCCGGTGGCGGCGGACGGATCGGTGCCGCTGACGCTGCGCCCGTTCCAGATCGTGACGGTCCGCCTGCGCCGCGCCTGACCGCTGGCGGCCGCCGGGTGTGGGTTGCGCCACAGCCGGCGGCCGGCCGGCCCGGCGCGCCGGGGGAGTGGCCCGGAACTGGTTATGCACTTAGTTGCAAAAGGGGGGTCTCCTCGCTACAACAGGTTCCATCCACCCCCGCGCGAGGAGGCGCCCCCATGAGTTCCCAGAGCCGGTACCCGCACCTGCTGAGCCCCCTGGACCTCGGCTTCACCACCCTGCCGAACCGCGTGGTCATGGGCTCGATGCACACCGGCCTGGAGGAGCACGAGGGCGGCTTCGAGCGCCTCGCCGCCTTCTACGCCGAGCGCGCCCGCGGCGGCGCCGGCCTGATCGTCACCGGCGGCATCGCCCCCAACGACGCGGGCCGGCCCTTCGAGGGCGGCTCCCGCCTCACCACCGAGGAGGAGGCCGCCGAGCACCGGGTGATCACGGAGGCGGTCCACGCCGAGGGCGGGAAGATCGCCATGCAGATCCTCCACTTCGGCCGCTACGCCTACCACAAGGACCTCGTCGCCCCCAGCGCCCTCCAGGCCCCCATCAGCCCCTTCGTCCCGAACGAGCTGACCGAGGAGGAGGTGGAGCAGACCGTCGAGGACTTCGTCCGTGCCGCCCGCCTCGCCAAGATCGCCGGCTACGACGGCGTCGAGATCATGGGCTCCGAGGGCTACCTGGTCAACGAGTTCATCGCCGCCGCCACCAACCGCCGCGAGGACCGCTGGGGCGGGTCGTACGAGAACCGGGTGCGCTTCCCCCTGGAGATCGTCCGGCGCACCCGCGAGGCCGTCGGCCCCGACTTCATCCTGATCTACCGCCTCTCCATGCTCGACCTGGTCCCCGGCGGCTCCACCCTCGACGAGGTCGTCCACCTCGCCAAGGAGATCGAGGCCGCCGGCGCCACCATCATCAACACCGGCATCGGCTGGCACGAGGCCCGCATCCCCACCATCGCGACCTCCGTCCCGCGCGGCGCCTACACCTGGGTCACCAAGCGGCTGATGGGCGCCGTCTCCGTCCCGCTCGTCACCAGCAACCGCATCAACACCCCCGAGAAGGCCGAGGAGATCCTCGCCGAAGGCCGCGCCGACCTCGTCTCCCTGGCCCGCCCCTTCCTCGCCGACGCCGACTTCGTGGCCAAGGCCGCCGCGGGCCGCCCCGAGGCCATCAACACCTGCATCGGCTGCAACCAGGCCTGCCTCGACCACACCTTCAGCGGCAAGATCACCAGCTGCCTGGTCAACCCCCGCGCCTGCCACGAGACCGAGCTCGTCCTCTCGCCCACCCGGCTCGCCAAGCGCGTCGCCGTCGTCGGCGCCGGCCCGGCCGGCCTCGCCTGCGCCGTCACCGCCGCCGAGCGCGGGCACACCGTGACCCTCTTCGAGGCCTCCGGCCACATCGGCGGCCAGCTCGACATCGCCCGCCGCATTCCCGGCAAGGAGGAGTTCGAGGAGACCATCCGCTACTTCGGACACCAGCTCGCCGAGCGGGGCGTCGAGGTCCGCCTGAACACCACCGCCGACCCCGAGCTCCTGAGCGGCTACGACGAGGTCGTCGTCGCCACCGGCGTCACCCCCCGCACGCCCGCCATCGAGGGCGTCGACCACGCCAAGGTCGTCAGCTACCTCGACGTCCTGCGCGACGGCGCCCCCGTCGGCGAGAACGTCGCGGTCGTCGGCGCCGGCGGCATCGGATTCGACGTCGCCGAGTACCTCACCGACAGCGGCGAGGGCGCATCCCAGGACCCAGAGGTCTACTTCCGCCACTGGGGCGTCGACACCTCGTACGCCGGCCCCGGGGGCCTGACCGCCCCCGACCGCCCGGTCTCCCCGCGCCGCGTCCACCTCCTCCAGCGCAAGGCAACCAAGGTCGGCGCCGGACTCGGCACCACCACCGGCTGGATCCACCGCGCCGAGCTCAAGCACCGCGGCGTCGTCTCCGTCGCCGGTGCCTCCTACGACCGCATCGACGACGACGGCCTGCACATCACCGTCGACGGCGAGCAGCGCCTCGTCCCCGCCGACACCGTCGTCCTGTGCACCGGCCAGGAGCCGCGCCGCGACCTGTACGAGGAGCTGCGCGCGGCCGGCGTCGAGGCGCACCTGATCGGCGGCGCCGACGTCGCCGCCGAGCTCGACGCCAAGCGGGCCATCCGCCAGGGCACCGAGCTGGCCGCCTCGCTCTGATCCGCGGGGGGATTGTGGCGGCCCCACCGGGCCGCCACAATCTGCGGGTGACCCTGACACCGGCAGACGCAGACAAGGTCCTCAAGGACAACTTCGCCCCGTGGGTGCTGGCCCTCGGCCTGACCGTCGAGGAGACGGGCGACCGGCACGCCGTGCTGCGGCTGCCCTGGTCCGGCGAGCTCGCCCGCGATGGCGGCGGGCTGTCCGGGCAGGCCCTGATGGCCGCCGCCGACACCGCCACCGTCATCGCGATCAGCGCCGCGCGCGGCGGATACGGGCCGATGACGACCGTCCAGCAGTCGACGAGCTTCCAGCGGCCCGTCGCCGGCTCCGACGTGCTCATCGAGGTCCGCGTCACCAAGCTGGGCAAGCGGATGGCCTTCGCGGACATCACGATGACGCCGGAAGGGGCGCAGGACCCGGCCGCGACCGCGTCGACGGTCTACGCGCTCCTCGGCTGACGCGTGGCGTCGGCCTCCAGGACCCCGTTACCGCAGGACCCGGCTCCGCCGCTCCGGCGGAACCGGAGCTTCACCGTCTTCTGGCTCGGCCAGGCGCTGTCCGTCCTGGGCGGCTCGATCACCTACCTCGCCCTGCCGCTCCTCGTCCTCGACGCCACCGGGTCCATCGTCCGGATGGGCCTGCTCACGGTGGTCATGGGTGCGACCGGCATCGTGACGGGGCTGTTCGCCGGGTACGTCGTCGACCGCACCGACCGGCGCCGCCTGATGGTCGCCTGCGACCTGGGGCGCGCCCTGCTCCTCGGCGCGGTGCCGTTCGTGTGGCTCGCCGGGCCCCGCCTGTGGCTGCTGTACGTGCTGACGGCGGCGGTGACCGTCCTGAAGACGCTCTTCGACGTGGCGTACGTGACCTCCGTGCCGGCCCTGGTGCGCAGGGAGGACCTCGCCGCCGCCAACGCCCGCCTGATGGGCACCTTCGCGGTCGGCACGCTGTTCGGGCCGGTCGCGGCGGGCCTCGTCACGGCCGGCGTGGGCGCCGCCTGGGCGCTGGCCGTGGACGGGGCGACCTTCCTCGTCTCGGCGATCAGCCTGCGCTGGGTCGCCTTCGGCCCGGCACCGGAGCGCACCGGCCCCGGCGGGGGAGGGTCCGTCGGGGGCGGGTCCGGCCGGGAGGGGGCCCGCGGCAGGCTCCGCGAGGTGTTCACCACCGGCTTCGCGTTCCTGTGGGGCCACCGGCTGCTGCGGCCGCTGACCGTCCTGCTCACCCTGCTGACGTTCCTCACCATGGGCGCCACCGACCTGCTGGTCTTCCGGCTCCAGGAGGACCTCGGCCGGGACGCGGCCGTCGTCGGCCTCGTCGTCGCAGTGAGCGGCCTCGGCGTCGTCGCCGCGTCCGCCTGCGCGGCCCGGCTGCAGCGGGCCTTCGGGTTCGGCCCCTGCTGGCTGGGGGCGGTCGCGCTGATCGGAGCCGCCGTGGCCGTGACCGGGACCAGCGCCAGCGTGCCGGTGATCGCCGCCGCCGCGGCGGTGTTCATGTTCGGGATGACCCTCGGCGGCGTCAGCTCCATGACCCTGCGCCAGGAGGTCACCCCCGAGCCGCTGCTCGGCCGGGTCACCTCGGCGTTCTGGACGGTCCACAATGCCGCCGGCCCGATCGGCGCCGCCGTCCTCACCCTGTGCGCGGGCCGCTGGGGCGTGACGCCCGTCAGCCTCGCCGGCGGGGTGTTCTGCCTGCTGATCGCGGCCACCGGACTGCTGACGCCGCTGCGCTCGGCCCGGTCCGGCGGCCCGCCCGCCCCGCCGGCCGCGGCCGGCCCCGGCCCGGGGGCCGCCCGGCCGGCGGGCGCGGACACCGGCGGGGTCGGCGGAGCGAAGCAGACGTGACGCCGGCCGGCCCGATCGGGCCGGCCGGGCTCCGGGCCCGCACCCCGCTGGGGAGCACGGGACCGGCGTACGCCTGCGCCCCCGTCGGCGCGCCGGCTCAGAAGCGGAGCGGGGAGCCGCCCGGGAAGCGCTGCGGCGAGGACGGCACCGGCTCGGTGCGGCGCTCGCCGCCCGCCGGAGCCGTCCGGCAGGTCACGTCGGCAGCGGGCAGGCCGCCGCCGGCCAGGTAGGCGTTGACCGTCGCGTTGACGCACGACTCCGGCTCGAACAAGTAGACGCCGTGCCCCTCGCCGCCCTCGGCGAGCACCATGCGCGACCCCGACAGCGCCCGGTGCAGTGCCCGGCCGCTGTCCAGCGGGGTCTGGGAGTCCCACTCGTTCTGCACGGTCAGGACGTTCGCCCGGACGTTCGTCTTCGTGGGCGGCTCGATCGGCCGCTGCCAGTACGCGCAGGGCTTGATGTTGGAGGCGAAGTCGCCGTACAGCGGGTACTTCGCCTTGTCGCGGGCCGCCTCGCGGGCGTACTGCTCCGGATAGCGCGGCCACTCCACGTCGCCGCACACCACCGCCCAGAACGCGGCGGTGCCGTTGTCCGACGCCGGCTCCGACGCCGGCCGGAGCAGTCCGCGCTGCTCCGGAGTGAGGGCGGCGGGCCGGCCCTCCGCGGCGTCGACGAGCGCCCGGACGACGGGCGACGCCTGCGCCGGGTAGAAGAAAAGGGCCCGCGCCGTGCGGATGTCGTCACCCGTGAGCTTCTGCCCCTCGAACTCGATCGGCTCGCGGTCCGCGCGGGCCACCAGGTCCCAGAAGGTCTTGGAGACCGCATCGGGCGTCGCGCCCAGCCGGTACTCGCCGTCCCGCTCGGCCGCCCACCGCGTCCAGCGCGCGAACGCCGGCTCGGCCTCTGTCGCCCAGACCTGGATCATGCCGCGCCAAGCCCGCTTCGGGTCCACGCCGCTGTCGAGGACGAAGCGGTCGGTGCGGGAGGGGAACATCTGCGAGTAGACCGTGCCCAGGTACGTGCCGTACGAGTAGCCCACATAACTGATCTTCTTCTCGCCCAGTGCGGCGCGGATCGCGTCCATGTCGCGCGCCGTGTTGCGGCTGGTGATGAAGGGCAGCACCTGCCCGGACTTCTCGCGGCACTTCTCGGCGACGGTCTGCGCCCACGCGACGTCCGCCGCGAAGGTCTCCTCCTTGTACGGGCGGTTGAAGTCCTGCTCCTCGTCGGTCAGACCGCAGGTGACCGGGCTGCTCGCCCCGACTCCGCGCGGGTCGAAGCCGATGACGTCGTACCGGTCGCGGACGTCCTTCGGCATCAGCTCGGCCGCCATCAGCGGCATGTCCAGGCCGGGGCCGCCGGGGCCGCCCGGGTTCATCAGCAGCACGCCGTGCCGCTTGGCCGGGTCGGCGCTCTTCAGTCGGGATATCGCGATGTCGATCGTGCGCCCCTGCGGGCGCCGGTAGTCGAGCGGCACCTTGACGGTCGCGCACTCGTAGGAGGCCGGCTGCTCGGGGCTGCACCGCTGCCACGCCGGCTTCTGCGGGACGAACTCCGCGGTTCCGGCGGCCGACGCCTGCGGGGCGGACAGCAGGGGGACGGTGGTGGCGAGCAGGCCGGCGGCGGCGAATACCGGCGCGAGGCGTTTGATGTTCACGAAATGCCGTTTCCTCTCCGTGAAGTCGGTGGCGCCACCACCCTGTTGCACGGACGGGTCCGGGCGAATCATCCCGGAGGGCCGCCTCCTGTGCGCCTCTCGGACGAGCAAGGATCCGGACAACTGGCCGACACACCGCCCCAGTCGGGCCGAGCCTCGCGGGCCGGGCGGCCCCCGGCGGCCGCCCGGCGGTGCGACGGCGCAGGCCGCGCGGTACGGGGGAGCGCCCCGGCAAGGCCGGCCGCCGCCGCGGTCCCCGGCCGGGCGGCGTACGACGTACGGGGGACCCGCCCGGCGGGGCCCCGGACCCCGCAGTCCGTCGTACGGCGGAATGCGGGCGCGGCTGGGGCTGCCCGTCCGCGTCGGGGGAGGGAGGATGGAGGCGTCCCGGGTCCGCCCGGGGCACGGAACGGGCGGGCCGGCGCTTCCGCTCTCGGCGGCGGACGGGAAGGAGCGGTCGGCATGAGCACGGCGAACGGCGTCCCGGCCGACTCCGCAGGCACCCCGCCGGACCCGACCGGCCCCGCCGGCAGCCCCGGAGGGCCGGACCCCGGCAGCCCTACCGGAACCCGCGGCTCCGGCAGCCCCACCGGAACCCCGAGCCCCACGGGAACACCCAGCCCCACCGGAACCCCGAGCCCCGGCAGCCCCACCAAAACCCCCGGCCCCACCCCCACCGGAACCCCGGGTCCCACCAGCCCCACCGGAACCCGCGGACCCGGCGGCCCCACCGGAACCCCGGGCCCCGGCGGCCCGACCGGCCCGACCGGCCGCGCCGAACCCGGCGGGGCCGTCGGCAGGGCCGGGCCCCCCGGCCCCGGCACCGGGCGGGGCCTGCTGGACGTGCTCGGCGTCGCCGCGATCGTCCTCGACTCCGTCGGGCGGATCGTCCTGTGGAGCCCGCAGGCCGAGGAGCTCTTCGGCTACCCGGCAGAGGAGGCGCTCGGCGAGTACGCCGCCCGCCTCCTCGTCGACGACGAGCACCTGGGCGTGGTCCTGTCCCTGTTCGAGAAGGTCATGTCCGGCGGCGGGCCCTGGGCCGGGGTTTTCCCCGTCCACCACAAGGACGGCGGCACCCGCCTCACCGAGTTCCGCAACATGCGCCTGGAGGACCGCGAGGGCCGCCTCTACGCCCTCGGCATCGCCTCCGACCAGGCCACCCTGCGCCGCCTGGAGCGCGACCTCGCCCTCTCCGTGCGCCTGGTCGCCCAGTCGCCCATCGGGCTGGCCGTCCTCGACACCGACCTGCGCTACGTCATGGTCAACCCGGCACTCGAACGGATCAACGGGCTGCCGGCCGAGCAGCACCTGGGCCGCCGCGTCCACGAGGCCCTGCCCCGGGTGGACGCCGCGGCCATCGAGGCGGCCATGCGCGAGGTGCTGGTGACGGGCGTCCCCCGGCTGGACCAGTTCACCACCGGCCGCACCCCCGCCGACCCCCACCAGGACCACGCCTTCTCCGCCTCCTTCTACCGGCTCGACGACCCGGCCGGGCGGCCCATCGGCGTCGCCGCCTCCATCGTCGACGTCACCGAGCAGCACAAGACGGCGCAGGCCATCGCCCTGGCCCGGCAGCGGCTGGCCCTCATCGCCGACGCCTCCGTCCGCATCGGCACCACCCTCGACCTCGGGGTCACGGCCCGGGAGCTCGGCGACATCGCCGTACCCCAGCTCGCCGACGTCGCCACCATCGACGTCCTGGACGACGTCCTCACCGGCGACCCGCCGTCCGGCACGGCCCCCGCCGGGACCGTCCGGTTCCGGGCCCTGGCCGTCAAAGCGGCCCGCCCCGGCCCCGCCGTCCGCGCGGTCGACCCCGTCGGCACCATCGCCCGCTACGACGACACCCGCCTCGTCACCCGCTGCGTCCGCACCGGCCGGCCCGCCCTCCAGGCCCGCGTCAGGCCCGGCGACCTCGGCGGGATCGCCCGGGACGCCGAGGCCGCCGCCCTGCTCGCCGAGGCGGGACTGCACTCCTACCTCGCCGTCCCGCTCATCGCCCGCGGGGAGGTCATCGGCGCGCTGGGCCTGCAGCGCACCGACAACCCGCTGCCGTTCGACGAGGACGACGTCCTGCTCGCCCAGGAGCTGGCCGCCCGCGCGGCCGTCTGCATCGACAACGCCCGCTGGTACCAGAAGCAGCGCCGCGCCGCGCTCCTCCTCCAGCGGCACCTGCTGCCCCACCAGCCCACCCCGACGCCCGGACTGGAGATCGCCTTCCGCTACCAGCCCGCCCAGAGCGCCGGCGAGGTCGGCGGCGACTGGTTCGACGTCATCCCCCTCGCCGACGACAAGACCGCCCTCGTCGTCGGCGACGTCATGGGCAGCGGCATCAACGCGGCCGCCGCCATGGGCCAACTCCGCACCGCCGCCCGCACCCTGGCCGAACTCGACCTCGACCCCGCGGCCGTCCTCACCCGCCTCGACCACACCGCCACCGGCCTCGGCCACACCATGGCCACCTGCGTCATCGCCGTGTACGACCCCCGCCGCAACCGCTGCCGCATCGCCACCGCCGGCCACCTGCCGCCCGTACGCGTCGGCCGGGGCCGCCCGCCCGAGCTGCTGGACCTGCCCACCGGGGTGCCCCTCGGCGTCGGCGGCGTGCCCTTCGAGGCCGCCGCCCTCGACCTGGACGTCGGGGACGAACTCGTCCTCTACACCGACGGGCTCGTGGAGCGCCGCGACCAGGACATCGACACCCGGCTCCGCGCCCTCACCGACCTGCTCGACGCACCGGGCCGCCCACTGGAGGCGACCTGCGACCTGCTGCTGGGCCGGCTGCGCCGCCCGGACGACCGCGACGACGTCGCCCTGCTCATCGCACGCGCCCGCCCCCTCTGAGGGGACGTGCGGCCGCGGCACGGTACCAGTCTTCCGGGGAATGGACCGGATGTTTGTCCATTCGTGATGGTCCTTCCGAACGACCACCACAACTGGCACTAGCGTCCCGTGGCACCCGGGGAGCGCGGGTGCTCGCGGCACGACTGCCGTGTCCCTTGCCCCTGCCGCCCCTTCCGGCCCATGCAGCAAGGAGGCACAGTGCTGTCATTCCGTCGGTCGGCCGTCGGCAGCATGTCGGTCGCATCGAGACACGTGTTGGCCACGGTCGCCGTCATCGGCGCCCTCGCCTTCACCCTGATCGCGTTGCTGGTCCCCGTGGAGAAGTTCAACGGGGGATCGGCCGCCGCGACCACGCTCCCGGCCGCCGACGACGACGGCCTCGGAACCATGAGCACGGCCTTCGGGCCGCTGACCGCCCAGGACCGGGACTTCGTCCGCAAGGTGCGCCTCGCCGGCCTGTGGGAGCTGCCCGCCGGCCGTCAGGCCCTCCAGCGCAGCAAGCGCTCCGCCATGCGCACGGCCGGCGAGCACCTCGTCGAGGGTCACACCGAACTGGACCGGCGCGCCCTGGAAGTGGGCGGGGCGCTCGGCATGGAACTGCCCGACCAGCCCACCCGGCAGCAGCAGGAATGGCTCGACCAGCTCACCAACGCCCAGGGCACCCAGTACGAGCAGCTCTTCGCCCAGCTGCTCCGCCGCGCCCACGGCAAGGTGTTCTCGCTCGTGGCCCAGATCAGGGCGCAGACCCGCAACTCGATGGTCCGGGGACTGGCCACGGACGCCAACGCCACGGTCCTGGACCACATCACGGTCCTGGAGGCCACCGGCATGGTCGATTTCGACGGCCTCGCGGACGCGCCGCCGACCGCGGTCCCCGCGCCCGCCTCCTCCACCGTTTCCCGACCGAAGTGAAGTGATCGCATGAGTCAAAAGGGCCACAAACGCCGTCTGCGGACGTCGCACAAGGTCCTCGCCATGGTGTCCGCCCTGGTCCTGGGCGGCGGCGGGGTCGTGTTCGTCGCACAGGGCGCGTTCGCCGGACAGGACGACCGCGCCGCGCCGGTGACCGCCACCATCGACTGCCCGGACGTCGGCGACAAGCTCACCGACGTGCCCGAGAAGGCCCGTCCCGAGGTGGACAAGAACCTGGCCCAGCTCGACACCCAGGTCGCCGACGCATACAAGCAGCTCGCCACGGGCCGCGCCAAGGGCGGGGCCCTGCTCAGCGGCCTCGAGCAGCAGCGCGGCAGCACCATCGGTGCCATCGGCGACGCGATGGCGGGCGCGGGCGCGAGCCGGCAGGGCCTGGACGGGCTCGCCGGCTGTGAGATGAAGCAGGCGGCCGCCCCCGACCCGAAGGACGAGCCGGCGGCGGCGCAGGGGGTCGCTGCCCAAGGCGCCGCGGCCCAGGGCGGCCAGGCGGCGGCCAAGGGCGGCCCGGCCCGCAGCGACTTCGTCGCGATCGGCAACGTCCGGCCGAACGTCCGCAAGCCCGCGGACCGCCAGAACGCCTCCAAGGGCTCCTTCTCGGTGAACTGCGGCCGCAACGAGAACGGCCACTTCAACCCGGACAACGTCATCGTCGCGCCCGGTGTCAGCAACGGCGCCCACCACATGCACGACTACGTCGGCAACCTCACCACGGACGCCTTCTCCACCAACAACAGCCTCGCCGCCTCCGGTACCACCTGCACGAACGGCGACAAGTCCACCTACTACTGGCCGGTGCTCCGGCTTCGCGACGGCCGCGCCGAACGCGACGCCAACGCGCCCGGCGGCGGTCAGGACGGCAACGTCGGCACCATCCTCAAGCCGAAGCAGGTGACGATCGAGTTCAAGGGCAGCCCGGTCTCCAAGGTCGCCGCCATGCCCCGCTTCCTGCGCATCATCACCGGCGACGCGAAGGCCTTCACCAACGGGGTCGGGAACGCCAACGCCTCGTGGAGCTGCACCGGCTTCGAGAACCGCCAGCTGAAGGACAAGTACCCGGTCTGCCCCAAGGGCAGCGACGTGGTCCGCACGTTCAGCTTCCAGAGCTGCTGGGACGGGCGGAACATCGACAGCGCCAACCACCGCACCCACGTGGCCTTCGCGAACAAGGACGGCTCCTGCAAGCCCGGCTTCAAGGCCATCCCGCAGTTGGTCCAGCGCATCGTCTACAGCGTGCCGCCCGGCTCCCGGTTCGCCGTCGACAGCTTCCCCGAGCAGCTCCACAAGCCGGTCACCGACCACGGCGACTTCATCAACGTGATGTCGGACCGGCTCATGGCGAACGCGGTTCGCTGCATCAACGACGGGCGCACCTGCCGCTGAGTCCCTCGGGGCGGCGCACCCCCTCCCCCTCCCCTGCGCCGCCCCGAGAGCGGTGCCGGCCCGAAGCCGACTTCGGGCCGGCACCGCCGTACGCATGTGTGCAGCCGTTCCGAGGGCCCCCGGCGGGGCCGACGTACCGAGGGAGTGCCATGTCCGGGTTAGCACCCGAACCCGAACCCCGACCCCAGCCCGAACCGCATCCCGCGGCGGACCCCGGTGGCGGGGCCGGGCCGTCCGACGCGGAGCTCATCCGCCGGCTGCGGCGGGCGTTCGCGGCGGGGACCGCGGACGCCGGAGTCTGCGAACTGCTCCACCGGCGGCACGGTGCCGCCGCTTTCGCATGTGCGCGCGCGTGCTGCCGTACGCCGCACGACGCCGAGGACCTCGCCTCCGAGGCCTTCCTGCGGACCCTGCAGGCCGTCCGCTCCGGAGCCGGCCCGCGGGAGCTCTGGCGCCCGTACCTGCTGGCGGTCGTCCGGCGCACGGCCTCGGAATGGCGGGCCGGCGCGGGCCGGACGCTGCTGACGCCCGACGTAGAGCCGTGGTGCGGCCCCGGGGCGGGCGGCGAGGACCCGCAGCGCCGGCTGCTGGAGTGCGAGGACCGCCGGCTCGTCGCCCGCTCGTTCCGCACGCTGCCCGAGCGGTGGCGGGCCGTCCTGTGGCACACGCTGGTCGAGGACGACTGCCCGCACCCCGTGCCGCTGCTGCTCGGCATCACCCCCAGCGCGGTGACGTCGCTGGCGTTCCGGGCCCGCGAGGGGCTGCGGGAGGCGTACCTGCGGGCGCACCTCGACGGGGCCCCGGACCCCCGCTGCCGCCGGTACGCGGGCCCGCTCGGCGCGGCGGTCCGGCGCGGCGGGGCCCTGCGCGCGCCCGACCTGGCCGGACACCTGGCGTCCTGCGCGCACTGCTCGCGCGCGTACGCCGAACTGCGGGACCTGCACGCCGCGCTGCCCGCCGGACCGGCCGGCCAGGCGGCGGCCGGCCGCGGGCGCGCGCACGGCCCCGGACCGCTCGCGCCGGGAGGGCGGCGAGGGGGCCGGGGCCGTGGGGGAGTCGATGCGGGAGCGGATTGACAGGGGGGAGCAGGGGGACGGGGGAGAGGGGCGCGGGGTGGCTGTGGAGGTGCCGCCCGCGTCGGCGGGTCGCGGTGCTACAGGCCGTTGACGCGGGCCATGCGGTCCACGCCGAGGGGGCGGAAGTCGGTGGCGGCGGCGCGGGCCTTGCGGCCGACCCGCGCGTACTGGCGCCGCACCTGGGCCATGAGGCGGCGGCTGCGCAGGGCCATCTCCAGCTCGAAGCGGGTGCGCGGGTCGCGCAGTCCGGGGCCGAAGAGCTTCTCCAGCTGCCGCATCCGGTAGCGGACGGTCTGCGGGTGGACGCTCAGCGCCTTGGCGGCCTCGGGGGCGCCGCCTCCCTCCAGCCAGGCCAGGAGGGTGACTTCGAGCCGCTCGCTCTGGCGCGGCGTCAGATCGGCCAGCGGACGCAGCCAGCGGGCGGCCAGGGCGTGCGCGAGGGGTTCGTCCTGGAGCAGGAGGAGGGTGGAGAGGTGGTCGTCGACGAAGAGGGGACGGCCCTCCGGTCCGGGCCTGTGGGGGGCGAGGGCCAGCAGGCGCAGGGCCCAGCGCAGGGAGTGGCTCGTGTCGCGCGGTGCGACGGGATGGCCGACGGCCGCGAACCGGCCGCGCAGCAGGGACTCCAGGGCGGTGCGGGTGTCGGGGTCCTCGGGACTGGGGACGAGGAGGCACGGCTGGCCGCCGACCATGCCGGCCAGGGCGTCGCCGAGGGAGGCGGCCAGCTGCTGGGTCTCGCCGGGCGTCGCGAGGGCGATGGCGCGTATTTCGGGGGGAAGGGGCCAGCCGGCGGCGCGGGCGAGCTCCGACAGTGCGATTTCAGCCATGGGCATGTCACTTGTCAGAGCAGAGAAGAGCTCCCTCCGCGCCCGTTCGGAGGAGCTGCCCGGCCCCCCGTCCGACGCGACCACGGTGAGCGGGGCCGTCCGGGTGCGGTACGAGCCCTGGCGGGGGATCCGGTCGAGGACCGGGTCCGTACCCCCGCCGTGCAGTCCGGGCCCGTGCAGGCTGCCTCCGGGGAGTCCGGCCGCCGCGTCCAGGGCCGCCACGTCGAGGTCGACGTCCTCGTCCGGGTCGATCCCGGTGCGGCCGTCCTCGTCGGTGTCGTCGTCGACGTCCGGATGCCCCGCGGGCGTGCCGTACGGGCCTGCCCTGACCGGTTCGGGGCCGCCGTCGGGCGCGGCGCCGTGGGCCTCCGCCCGCTCCTGAGGGCGCGTCAGCGGCTCCCGGTACCCGAGCGCCGTCAGCAGGGCCGCCTCGACCTGTGCTCTGACCACCTCGTCGTCGAGGTCGTCCACCAGCGCGGCGAAGCCTGGGATGCCGTCCCTCAGCTCCTCCACCATCCCGGATGCCAGCCCGGGGAGTTCCCGGCGCAGGACCCGGGTCCACTCGCCGCGCGGTCGGGCCCAGATACGGTTCAGCAGTTCGCACATTGTTACCTCGTTCATGCCGGGGTAAGGCCTGCCCCGCGGGGAGGGTGACAGGCCCGCGTCGAGCCGCCCCCCTGCCCGCCGTACCGACGGTGCGGACGGGGCAGTTGAGCACCTCGTACACCCTCCAGGAGGGCGTCAACCACTTGCGGTCCCGCGGCTTTGCCTCGATTTTGCCGACGGGGAGGTGTGGTGGCCGACCAGGCGTGACCGGGAGGGCCGCCCCACCGTTGGAAGGGAATCTTCCGGGGACGTTCGGCGCGGCGGCGCCACGCGCACAAGAACTTGTCACGATTCGATAAATACTGTGGAGGCGTTGCGAAGGTCCACGATGCTTCTGCACTCCGGCCCCCGCTCCCGGCCGGCGAGGCCCATCTCCCGCCCGCCGCGGAGCAGTTCCGTCGACCACCCCGGGCGCCGAGTGCGAAGTGGAGTGCCTCGGGCCCGGCGTATGGGAGAACCCGATGCCCCTGTCCCAGACCCGCGCGCCCCGCTCCCACCGGGCCCGCCGGACCAGACGCCACGCCGGCGCGGCCGCGGCCGCGGCAGCCGGACGGCGGGCGGTGCGCCGACCTCCGCTGCTGTCCCCCGCCGGAGGCCCACGCCCCGCCACCCTGGCCCTCGGCGCCCTCGCCGCCCTCCTGGCCCTCGGCGTCGCCGCCCGGGCCGGCGCCCTCACCAACCTGTGGGAGTTCCTGGACTACGGGGCGGGCGTCCTTTCACTCGTCTCCCTGACCTCCGCCGTCCTGTGGGGCCTCGCCGCCACCGACCGCGTCCTGCTCACCTCCGGCCACCGGATCGTCGCCCAGGGCGTCCACCGCGGGCTCGCGGTCGCCGGCCTCGGCTTCCTCGCCCTGCACATCTGGATCAAAATCGCCGAATCGCGGACGGACGTCGGCTCCGTCCTCATCCCCTTCACCGACGACAACCAGCCGATGCTGATCGGACTCGGCAGCCTCGCCGGCTACTTCTTCGTCAGCACGGCCGTCTCCGGCGCCGTCCGCAGCGCGTTCGCCACCAAGGGCCGCTCCCGCTGGTGGCGGGCCCTGCACGTCGGCGCCTACCCCGCCTGGGGGGCGTCGCTCGTGCACGGCCTCAAGGCCGGCCGCCCCGCCAGCGGCTGGGTCACCGCGGCGTACGCCCTCTGCCTCGTCGCGGTCGCCACCCTCCTCGTCCTGCGCATGCGCGAGCGCATGAGGACCGAGCGGGCCCGTCCCGCCGCCGCGCAGCCGCAGCCCGCGCCCCGCCCCGGGGGCCGGGACCGCGCGGGGGCCGCCCAGCGCTTCGTACGCCGCCCGGCCGAGTGGGCCGCCGAGCGGCTGACCGCGCGCCTCGCCCGGCAGGGCGGGGGAAACCCGTCCGGGACGCAGCCCGGCCCGTTCGTCGACACCCTCCCCGATCCGCTGCCCGCGCAGGGCCCCGGCGCGGGCCGGGTGCCGCGCCCGGAGGCCCCGCCGCGGCCCACCCTCGCGCCGATCCCCGACCGCCCGCCCTACGGCGCGGGCGCCGCGTTCGTCACCAGCCGGCTCGACGTCGTCACCGACCGGCCCGGACAGCCGCTCGGCGGCGGGCGGAGGGGCCAGTGACCGAAGTGACCCCGGCCCTCGGCTGCGTGGGCCAACCCCGGGTGCTCGCGGGCCTCGACACCCTGCCGCGCCTGGACCGGGCCGACCACCTGGCCGTGCACGGCCCCCTGCCCCTCTACCGGCCCGAAGAGCTCGTCGAGCTCGCCGAGGACATCGACCTGCGGGGCCGCGGCGGAGCCGGCTTCCCCTTCGCCCGCAAACTGCGGGCGGTCATGCGGACCGCCCGCTCACGCGACGGGCGCACCGCCGTCGTCGTCAACGGCAGCGAGGGCGAGCCCAGTTGCCTCAAGGACAAGGCGGTGCTGCTGCACGCCCCCCACCTCGTCCTCGACGGGGCGCTCCTCGCGGCCGCCGCGCTCGGCGCCGACGACGTGGTCGTCGGCGTCACCCGCGACGACGTGGAGCGGTCCCTGCGTGAGGCCGTCGCCGAGCGCGGCCCGGCCGGCAGCCGCGTCCGCGTCGCCAGGCTCCCCGAGCGGTTCGTCACCGGTGAGGGCACCTCCCTCATCAACGGCATCGAGGGCGGGCCAGCCCTGCCCAACGGGCAGAAGGTCCGCACCAGCGACCGCGGCCTCGGCGGCGTCCCGACCCTGCTGTCCAACACCGAGACGTACGCCCAACTCGCCGTCGGCGCACGGCTCGGCGCCTCCGGGTACTGCTCGGTCGGCCTGCCCGCCGAGCCCGGGACCGTCCTGCTCACCGTCGCCGGGTCGACCGTCGTCGAGGTGCCGACCGGCACCTCGCTGGCGTACGTCCTGGAGCTGTGCGGGTACTCCCCGGGGCAGGGCGTCCTCGTCGGCGGCTACCACGGCCGGTGGCTCACCGCCGCCGCCGCGCGCTCGGTGGCGCTGTCCCGGCAGTCGCTGTCCTCCGTCAACGCCGTGCTGGGCGCGGGGGCGGTGCTGCCGCTGCCGGAGGACACCTGCCCCGCGGGCGAAGTGGCCCGCGTGGCCCGCTGGATGGCCGACGAGTCGGCGGGCCAGTGCGGCCCCTGCGTCCGGGGCCTGCCCTCCCTCGCCACGGCCGTGGAGGAACTGGTCGCGGGCGGCGGCAGGGCGGCCTGGGACGCGATCGAGAGCCGCATGCGGGCGGTGCGCGGCCGCGGCGCGTGCAGCCATCCCGACGGCACCTCCGGCTTCGTCGCCTCCGCACTCGCCGTCTTTGCCGACGAACTCCGCGACCACGCCCTCGGCAGCGGATGCGGCCGCCGCGTCCTCGGGGCGCTGCCGCTGCCCGCCGACGAGAACCCCGAGCGGCTCGTCGTGGACTGGACGCTGTGCCGGGGACACGGCCTCTGCGCCGACCTGCTGCCGGACGTCGTCCGCCTGGACGCGGACGGCTTCCCGGCGCAGGCCGTCATGCCCGTCCCCGAGCGGTTCCGGGCGAAGGCCCTGCGTGCCGTGCGGCGCTGTCCCGCCCTCGCGCTGCGCATCCAGGAGTGAGCCGCGCGGCCGGGCGCGCCGCCGAGTTCACCTCTTAGCGGCTTCTGACAAATTCCCCGCCACATCCATTCCAGGCCCCTTGCAGGGTTTATGAATTACTCGGCACCAAAACCCCCGGGAAAACCCGAAGGAGCGATCGTGAAGAAGATGCGCCGCGTGACAACCACCGGATCGGTGGCTGCCGTCCTGATGCTGACGGCGGCCTGCGGAGGCGGCGGCGGCGAGGCGCGCGGCGGGAATTCCGTACAGCCCGTGGGCGCGGGGCAGTCCCTCGCCGACGCCTACGGTTCCGGCCCCGGCGATCTGAGCGGCACCGGCGCGGGCTCCGCGTCCGGCGGTGACGAGGCCGGCGGCGCCAAGGGCGGGCCGGCGGGGCAGCTCGCCGTACGGGAGATCGCGTCGGTCGGCGGCGTCGTCACCGACGGCGCCGGGCTCACCCTCTACCGCTTCGAGAAGGACACCCCGGAGCCCCCGAAGTCGAACTGCGACGGCGACTGCGCCAAGGCCTGGCCGCCGGTCCCCGCCGGGGACGCCACGGCCTCCGCCGGCATCGAGGCGGGTCTGCTCGGCTCGGTCACCCGCTCCGACGGGACCAAGCAGCTGACCCTGGCCGGCTGGCCCGTCTACCGGTACGCCAAGGACACCCGGGCGGGCGAGGCGAACGGCGAGGGGGTCGGCGGGACGTGGCACGCGCTGGCGCCCGACGGGAAGAAGGCCGTCGACAAGAAGAAGGGCGGAGGCCAGGCCGGAACGGGAATGGGGATGGGAATGGGCGGCGGCTCGGATTCGGGAGGATATTCCAAGAATCCGGACAAGGAACTCTCCGTCGCCTCGAACGAAAAGCTGGGGAAGATACTCGTCGACGGCCAGTGGCGCACCCTGTACCGGTTCGACAAGGACAGCGCATGGCCCATGAAGGTCACCTGTGTCGGTGCCTGCGCGGAGACGTGGAAGCCCGCCGCCCCGGTGGACAAGTCCAAGGCTTCGGGCATCAGGCCGGAACTGATCGGCACGGTGAAGCGGCCCGACGGCAGCGAGCAGCTGACGATCGACTGCTGGCCGGTGTACACGTTCACCGGCGACACCCAGCCCGGCCAGACCAGCGGCCACAACAAGCAGGGCCTGTGGTTCGCGGTCACCGAGACCGGCAAGAAGGCCCCGGTTTCGGCCGGCTGAGACCCGTGAGGAAAGCCGTGTTCCCGACCTCCGCCCGCCTGGCCGCCTGCGCCGCCGTCCTGCCCGTGCTGCTCCTGTGCGGCGGCTGCGCGGAGGGCGGGGCGGCCGCCTCCCCAAGCGGGGCCCCGGCCCCGTCCGCTTCGCCGGCGCCCCGCCCCGCCCCGCTCGCGGAGATAGCCGGAGCCCTCGGCTGCACGCCCGAGGTCACCGTGGACGCCGAGGAGTTGCGGGAGGGTGCCTGCGGCACGGGGCCGACCGCGTACCGCATGGCCACGTTCGGCACGGAGGAGGGCCGCACCGCCTGGCTGGCGGAGGCCCGCGCGTACGGGGGCACCTACCTCGTCGGCCCCCGCTGGGTCGTCACCGCCGGCTCCGCCGAGGCGCTGGCCCCGGTGCGCGACCGTCTGGGCGGCACGATCGAGTCGGCCCCGGGCCACGGTGCGCCCGCCGACGGCCCCTCCCCGCACGAGGGACACGGGGCCCCCTGACGCGGGCCCGCGCAACCGGCCTGCGCGGTGCGCCCGCACGACGGGGCGGCCGACACCCTCCACCAGGGGTGCCGGCCGCCCCGTCCCCGTTCCCGTCAGCCCCTGCGGTGGTGGGAGGAGACGTGGAAGAGGCGCGGCTGGACGTCCACGGCGATGGCCGCCGCCTCGTCCATGTGCACCCGGGCCTCCGGGTTGTTCAGCATGGCGCGGTAGTGCGCCTCGCTCTCCCACTGCGCGTAGTTGATGACGCGTTCTCCGTCCTGGCTCGCGTGGAAGTTGGCGCAGATGAAGCCGGGCTGGTGCTTCATCGTCTCCTCGGTGGCGTGCGACAGGAGCGCGATCAGCTCGCGCTGGCGCTCCGGCGCGACCGTGAACACGTTGATGAGGGTGGCGACGGGCCGGCTGCTGTCGATGTTTGCGGTAACGGTCATGGGCGGATAGCTGCCCTTACCGATGGGGCCGGTTGCGCGGGGCGGCACAGATCGGCCCGATCGGGTGGCCGTGCTGCGCCACCCGGCCCCCGGGGCGGCGGGATGGCCGGTTCCGGCAAGTCGTGCGCCGAGCGGCGGCGGGATGCCCTGCCGGCGGCCGCGACCGCTCTGGGCGGCCGCGGCAGGCGCGCCCGCCCAGCCCTTGAGGGCCCGTCCACCGGCCGGTGCGCGCCGGTTCAGCGGGCCGCCGGCCCCGCCTCCGGCACCAGGCGCGGCACGAGGCGTACGTACGCCGTCATGCCGAGCACCTCGACCAGGGTCTGCGCCACCACGACCGCGGCCGCGACGGCGAAGGAGTCCGGGAGGGCGAGGGCCAGGGGGAGGACGACGAGGGAGTTGCGGGTCGCGCCGGTGAAGACGATCGCCCGGCCGCCTCCCGTGTCGAGGCGGAAGAGGCGGGCGACGGCCCTTCCCGCGAAGGCCATGACGACGAGGAAGGCCGCGTAGAAGGGGACCACTGCGGCGACGTCGGCCAGGCTGCCGCCCACCTTCGGGACCTGCCCGGCGACGACCGTGAAGAGGGTCGCGGCCATCAGCGGCACCATCGCCGTGGTCGCAGCCTCCGCGGCCCTCGCTCCGGCCGGGCGGCGTGCCGCCCACGCCTGGAGTGCCCAGGCGAGCGCGAGCGGGACGGCGATGAGGACGAGGAACGCCTCCAGGAACGGCCCGAACGTCCCGACGCCGGCAAGGCCAGGCCCCATGAAGGCGGAGAGGAAGCAGGGGAGCAGCAGCATCTGCGCCAGCAGCAGGAGCGGCGTGGCGGCGAGCAGGCGCCGGCTCGAACCGCCCGCAAGGCCCGAGAAGACGATGACGTAGTCGACGCACGGGCACAGCAGCACCAGGAGCACGCCCAGGCGGACGGCCTCGTCGGCGGGGAGGAACGCGTACATCGCGGCCACCACGAGCGGGACGACGGCGAAGTTCACCACCAGCGCCGCCGACAGGAACCGGCCGTCCCGCAGGGAGCGGACCAGGTCGGCGGCCGGCACCTGGAGGAAGGTCACGAAGAGGAGGGCGCCGAGGACCGGGCTGACGGCGTGCTCCAGGCCGGGGCCGACGGCCGGGACGCCCCACCCCAGCAGCCCGCCGGCCGCGATCGCCGCGAGGTGGATCGCGACCTGGCGGTCCTCCATCCGCTCGACCAGGCCACTGGCTTCCCGCTGCTGCACGTCGCTCCGTACGTCTCGTCCCTGATCCCGCTCCTGAGCGGCGGCGCCTCCATCCTCACACGTTCCCCCCACGACCCATGGCCTACGATTTCCGCATGAACGACACCACGCCGCCGTGTCCGGAATGCTCCGGTACCTACGCCTACGAGATGGGTGCGCTCCTCGTCTGCCCCGAGTGCGGGCACGAGTGGTCGCCGGGCCCGTCCGAGGCCTCCGCCGGCGAGTCCGGCGAGTCCGGCGAGAAAGTGGTCAAGGATGCGGTCGGCAACGTCCTCCGGGACGGCGACACGGTCACCGTGATCAAGGCCCTGAAGGTCAAGGGCAGCCCCTCCGGCATCAAGGCCGGTACCAAGGTGCGCAACATCAAGCTGGTGGACGGCGTCGACGGCCATGACATCGACTGCCGCATCGAGGGCTTCGGCAACATGCAGCTCAAGTCCGCTGTGGTCAAGAAGGCCTGACCCGGCGGGTACCGTGGCGGCGGGGCGGGCCCGCCCGCCCACGGCCGGCTTCGAAAGGCAGATTGGGACGTGACCACGAAAACGGCGGACGGGGAGAAGTGGAAGGAGCGCGGCGTGATGCTGCGCGTCTTCGTGTACGTCTTCGCCACGCATGCGTTCGCAGGGTTCGTCTACCTGCTCTTCTACCTGGGCCAACACGCGGAGAAGTGATCCCGGCCGCCCCGGCGCCGTGAGGGTGTCCGCCTCCGGCCGGTAGCGCGGTGGTCCTCCGTGCCGTCTCTCCCTTTCCCGGCGCCGGCCTGCCGCGCGACGGACGGACCGCCGCCCTGGTCGCCCGCGACGGGTCGGTCGACTGGCTCGGCCTGCCCGACCTCGACTCCCCGTCCGTCTTCGGCGCCCAGCTCGAAGCCGGCCGCGGCGGCCGGTTCCTCCTGGAACCGGCCGTTCCGCACCGCACCGAGCGCCGCTACCTGCCCGGGACGAACGTCCTGGAGACCACGTTCGCCACCGCCCGGGGCAGCGTGCGCGTCACCGACGCGCTGACCCTCCACGACGATCGCGCGCTCGCCCCGATGCGCGAGCTGCAACGCCGCATCGAGGGCCTGTCCGGGGAGGTCCCGATGCGCTGGCGGGTGGAGCCGCGGTTCGGCTACGGCACCCGCACCACACACCTCTCCCGCCGGGCCGGCGTGCCCGTCGCGGCCGCCGGCAGCGACGCGCTCGCCGTCTGCGCCCGGGACGCCGGCGAACCGCGCATCGCGGGAGACGCGATCGGCGGCACGTTCCACACGGCACCGGGCGGCAGCGCCCTCATCGCCCTGCCCTTCGCCCACCAGGAGCCGTTCGTCCTGCCGGCCCGCGCCGAATGCGACGCGCGCCCGGAGGACACCTGCACCGCCTGGCGCCGCCGGGCAGCCGAACGCACCCCGCCCTGCAGGTGGCGCGAGCCGGTCATGCGCAGCCTGCCGGCCCTGAAGCTCCTGGTGTAGGCCCCCCTCCGGTGCGGTCGCGGCGGCCGCGACGACCTCGCTGCCGGAACACATCGGCGGCGAACGCAACTGGGACTACCGCTTCTCCTGGGTGCGCGACCCCGCCTTCACCCTGGCCGCCTTCCTCCGGCTCGGCTGCCCCGCCGAAGCCCGCGGAACCGCCCGGCTTCCTGATGCTGCACTACGGGCTCGGCACACCGCTCGTCACCGTCGCCGCGCACATCGGGTCCGGCGCCCTCGTCGGGGGCTTCACCGCGCTCGGCGCCTGACCCGGGGCCGGAAACGGCCGGGGCGGCGGCCGCCGGCACGCTCCCGCGTACCGGCGGCCGCCGCCCCGGAGATCCTCACGTCACACGCGGCCGACCGGGTCCTGGAGGGACTTCGGCGCAGCCGCCTCGCCGGCCGACGGCCCGCCGCCGCTGCGGCGCTTGCCGATCCACGCGGCGACGGGCTCGGTGTAGCGGGCGGTCAGCGGCCCGACCACGACCAGGACCAGCACGTACGCGGTGGCCAGCGGCCCCAGCTCCGGCTCGATCCCGGCGCTCACGGCGAGGCCCGCGATGACGATCGAGAACTCGCCGCGCGCCACGAGGGTGCCGCCGGCACGCCAGCGGCCCTTGACGCCGACACCGGCCCGCTTCGCGGCCCAGTAACCGGTCGCGATCTTCGTCAGGGCGGTCACGACGGCGAGCGCCAGCGCCGGCAGGATCACCGGCGGAATGCTCGCCGGGTCGGTGTGCAGGCCGAAGAAGACGAAGAACACCGCGGCGAACAGGTCCCGCAGCGGGCTCAGCAGCGTGTGGGTGCCCTCGGCGACCTCGCCCGACAGGGCGATGCCGACGAGGAACGCGCCGACGGCCGCCGACACCTGGAGCTGCTGCGCGATGCCGGCGACCAGCAGGGTCAGGCCGAGGACCACCAGCAGCAGCTTCTCGGGGTCGTCACTGGAGACGAACCGCGAGATCAGACGCCCGTAGCGGACGGCCACGAACAGCACCGCGCCGGCCACGCCGAGCGCGATCGCCAGGGTCGCGCTGCCCGCCGCCAGGCTCACACCGGCCAGCAGGGCGGTCACGATCGGCAGGTAGACGGCCATCGCCAGGTCCTCCAGGACCAGCACGCTGAGGATCACCGGCGTCTCGCGGTTGCCGAGGCGTCCCAGGTCGCCCATCACCTTCGCGATCACGCCGGAGGAGGAGATCCACGTGACGCCGGCCAGCACGACGGCGGCGACCGGGCCCCAGCCCATCAGCAGCGCCGCGAGCGCGCCGGGCACGGCGTTCAGGGTGAAGTCGACCAGACCCGCCGGATACTGCGTCTTGAGGTTGGAGACGAGGTCGCTCGCCGTGTACTCCAGCCCCAGCATCAGCAGCAGCAGGATGACGCCGATCTCGGCGCCGATCGCGACGAACTCCTCGCTCGCGCCGAGGGGCAGCAGACCGCCCTTGCCGAAAGCCAGGCCCGCCAGCAGGTACAGCGGGATGGGCGAGAACTGCAGACGGCCGGCCAGCCGACCGAGCAGGCCGAGCCCGAGGATGATCGCGCCGAACTCGATCAGGAAGATCGCGGAAGAGTGCACCCGTCACTCCCGTCCGAGTATCGCGGCTGCCGCCTCGACGCCCTCGCGGGTGCCGATCACGATCAGGGTGTCCCCGCCGGCCAGCCGGAACGCCGGCGTCGGGGACGGGATCGCCTCCGCCCGCCGCAGCACCGCCACGACGGACGCGCCGGTCTCGGTCCGCATCCGCGTCTCGCCGAGGGTCCGGCCGTTCCAGTGCGCCCCGGAGGACAGCTCGATGCGCTCGGCGACCAGCCCGAGGCCCGTCGTCGACAACAGGTTCGGGCTGTGGTGCGCCGGCATCAGCGCGTCGACGAGGGTGTCCGCCTCCCCGCTCGTCAGGTGCAGCGACTGCGCGCAGGCGTCCGGGTCGTCCGAGCGGTAGACGTTGACGGTGCGCGTCCCGTCCAGGTGAGCGATCACCGAAAGATGCTGGTGTTCACGCGTGGTGAGGTCGTACTGCACGCCGATGCCGGGCAGCGGCGTGGTGCTCATCCGTGGAGCAGGCACAGCCCATCCCCTTCTGTTGGTCTTTCGATGTGGTGCGAAGTGCGGCGGGATCGGGCAGGCCACCCGGCGCGGCAGAAGGACATGTTGCCAGGTGCGAACAACGCCGGCACATGGGTGTCACCACGGATGGACAAGCGGCCCCCCACCCGCCAGGCTGGCGCGGGGCCCCTGCGGCAACCGCAGGTCAGCGCCCGCATGACGGCGGGCATCAGGGCGGCGACAGTGGAACCGCCGAATACGGAGAGGGGCACGGACCATGTCGCTGTACTGGCGGATCTTCCTCCTCAACGCCGCCGTCCTGATCACGGCCGCCCTGCTGCTCCTCGGCCCCGTCACCGTCTCCACACCCGTCCTCTTCGCCGAGGCCCTGGTCCTCCTCGCCGGCCTGGCCGCCATGCTGATCACCAATGCCGTCCTGCTGCGCATCGGCCTCGCCCCGCTCCAGCGCCTCACCCGCGCCATGGCCACCGCGGACCTCCTCCGCCCCGGCCACCGCACCGCCGTCACCGGCACCGGGGAGATCGCCGAACTGACCAGGACGTTCAACGCGATGCTCGACCGCCTCGAAGCCGAACGCACCGCCAGCGCCGGCCGGGTCCTCTCCGGGCAGGAAGCCGAACGCCGGCGCATCGCCCAGGAACTCCACGACGAGGTCGGACAGACCCTCACCGCCGTCCTCCTCCAGCTCAAACACGCCGCCGACCACGCCCCGGAACCCGTCCGCGAAGACCTGCACCAGGCGCAGGAGACCACCCGCGCCGGCCTGGACGAGATCCGCCGCATCGCCCGCCGCCTGCGCCCCGGAGTCCTGGAGGAACTCGGCCTGCACAGCGCCCTGCGCGCCCTGGCCGCCGAGTTCTCCACCTCCCGGCTCGGCGTCACCACGCACATCACGCCCGGCCTGCCGCAGCTCGACCCGGCGACCGAGCTCGTCTTCTACCGGATCGCGCAGGAGGCGCTCACCAACACCGCCCGCCACTCCGGTGCCCGCACGGTCGAGCTCCACCTGCGCACCACGCCCGGCGGGGGAGTCGGCCTGCTCGTCCGGGACGACGGCAGGGGGATCGGCCCGGCCCCGGAAGGCGCCGGCATCCGCGGCATGCGGGAGCGCGCCCTGCTCGTCGGCGCGGAGCTGCGGATCGGCCCCGGCCCGGCCGGCGGAACACAGGTACGCCTCGACGTCACAGGCAGCACCACGGAACACCAGCCCCGGGAGAGCGCCCGATGACCGGACCGGCCCGCATCCTGCTCGCCGACGACCACGTCCTGGTCCGCCGGGGCGTACGCCTCATCCTCGACGCCGAACCGGACCTCACCGTCGTCGCCGAGGCCGCCGACGGGGCCGAAGCCGTCGACCGGGCCCGCGACCCCCGCGTCGACCTGGCCGTCCTCGACATCGCCATGCCGCTGCGGACCGGCCTCCAGGCCGCCCGAGACCTCGCCCGCATCCGCCCCGACCTGCGGACGCTGATGCTGACGATGTACGACAACGAGCAGTACTTCTTCGAGGCGCTGCGGGCCGGCGCCTCCGGGTACGTCCTGAAGTCCGTCGCCGACCGCGACCTCGTCGAGGCCTGCCGCTCCGCCCTGCGTGACGAGCCCTTCATCTACCCCGGCGCCGAGACCGCCCTCATCCGCAGCTACCTCGACCGCGTCCGCAGGGGCGACCCGCTGCCCGCCCGCCCCATCACCGAACGCGAGGAGGAGATCCTCAAGCTCGTCGCCGAAGGCCACACCTCCAAGGAGATCGGCGACCTCCTCGTCATCAGCGCCAAGACGGTCGAGCGGCACCGCGCCAACCTGCTCCAGAAGCTCGGCCTCCGCGACCGCCTGGAGCTCACCCGCTACGCCATCCGCGCCGGCCTCATCGAACCGTGAGCCGCCTCACCGCGGGGCGGGCCGGTGCGACGGCGCCGTGCGGAGCAGTTCGGCGAGGCCCTGCCGGGTCGCGGCGATGACGACGCGGTCCTCGGGGCCCAGGACGTACCCGGGGTGCAGGTCCCACAGCAGCTGCGGCAGCTCGCCGTCGGACGGCGGATTGGCCAGGTCGGGCCGGCGGGCCCGCGGATCGGCCGTGTCGAGTGCGAGGACCCGCCACACCCCGGGGCGGAACGCCTCGGCGACGGTGCGGCCCTCCAGGTGCGGATGCCCCGCCACGACGAGCGCGGCGAAGACGAGGACGCGCCGCTCGACGGGGATCGCGCCGAGGATCTGGCGGCCCATCATGGCACCCGCGAACGCCGGCGCGGCGAGGTGCCTGACGCTGCGGCTGCGGGTGAGGGCGCCCGGGTGGGCGGTGCGCAGGGTGCGGTGCACGGCGGTGGCGAAGTCGTCGTCGTACAGGCGCAGCGCGACCTTCAGGTCGCCCTTGACCGTACGGGCGTAGAGCGTGGCCTCCAGGTTCGTGGTGTCGGAGCTGGTGAGCGCGAGCAGGGCGTGGGCACGGTGGATCTTCGCGGCTTCCAGCACGCCCTCGTCGGTGACGTCGCCGAGGACGACGGGCACCCCGAGGCTGCGGGCGAGGGGGATGCCGCGGGCGTCGGGGTCCTCCTCGACGCAGACGACGGGGACGTCGAGCTCGCGCAGCCGCGCGAGGACGCGCGTGCCGATCCTGCCCAGGCCCAGCAGGACGACGTGCCCGGACAGGCCGCGCGGCGGCCGGCGGAGCACGCCCGCGGCCCGGAAGGTGCCGAGCGCCTCGAGCGCGCCGGCGACGAGGAGGGGCAGCAGGGCGAGGCCGACGAGCCCGGAGAGGAGCTGGAGGACCTGGCGCGTGGTGGACTCCTCGACGGCCGGGTCGTTGATGGAGAACAGGTCGAGCAGCGTGAGGTAGACGGCGTGTACGGGGTGGGTGTCGGCGAGCACGGCCGTGGCCGCGCTGAGCGCCAGGACGGAGGCGGCGATCCCCGCGAGCGCCCAGCGCAGCCGCGGGGAGAACAGCTCGCCGAGCGGCGCGCCGCGGCCGGCGAGGCGGCGGGCGGGAACGGCGGGCCCGGTGTGGCGGACCGTCTCCAGGACGATCCGCCCGCGCCCCGCGGCACCCTCCACGGTGCGGTCGTCCGGGAGGAGTTCCGGTGCGGACGGGCCGCTGGAGTCGGAGCCTTCGGCGCCCGCGGGGTCGGAGGCCGTGGAGGAGAGCAGCGCCAGCGTGCACAGCCCGGGGTCGGACGGCCCGCCCCCCTCCTGCGGGGGCCGTTCCGCGGCCCGCAGCAGCAGGCCGTCCGCCTGGACGACCTTGCCCGACCCGGCGGCCGCGGTCGCCGCGAGGGCGGGGGCCGCGGTGTCCGCGTCGGACAGCACGGTCGTGGACGCCTCCAGGACAGCCCGGTCGATCCCGGGCTCGGCCACGAGGACGGCCTGGTCGAGGAGTTCCTCCAGGTGCTGGCCGAGCTTGCGGTTGTACATGCGCACCACGAGCCGCAGGCCGGGATTCAGCCGGCGGGCGGCGAGTGCGGCCCGCAGGTTCGTCTCGTCGTCCTCGTACAGCAGCGCCAGGGCCGCCGCCCGGTCCGCGCCGGCCAGCAGGAGCACGTCCTCGGTGGGGGCCGAGGCCACAAGCTCCTCCTCCGGGGGCCCTGCGACCGGGGCGCCGGCTCCGGGCAGCGCCCCGAGCACCGCGCCGAACCTGCCCGCCAGGCCCCGGACCGGCCGGCGGACCGACGGCTCCTCCTCCCGGGCGCCGGGGACGACGAGGACGACGTGCCGGCGGTAGACGTCGCGCAACTCCGCCGCGAGCCGGTGCGCCAGCCCGTCGTCGCCGCACACCACCATGTGCCCGTCCCGGCCGCCGTACGCGCCCTGCTGCGGTGGCACGGCCACGCCGCCCCCTTCCGTCGTCCTCCGGATCGCCCTGCGCGGGCCGTGCGCGGTCAGGTCCGCCTCGCCGGCCAGTCGAGCAGGCGGGCGCCGATGACCGCGGTGTGGAGCGTGTAGCGGTGCATGGGGTCGTTCGGGTTGAGGCAGGTCAGGGTGTGGATGCGTTCGAGGCGGTAGGTGAGGGCCCGGACGCTCAGGGACAGCCGCCGCGCGGCTTCGGCGGCGGTGCAGCCGGTGTCGAAGTAGGCGATCAGGGTGTCGATCAGCGGCTGCGGTCCGCCGCGCGCCTGGTCCAGCGGGCCGAGCGTGGTCTCCACCAGGTCCACCAGCGCCTGCCGGTCGCGGGCCAGGACGGGGAAGACCAGCAGGTCGGCGGCGCGCAGCAGCGGCTCGTCGAAGCCCATGCGGTGGGCGACGTCGAGGGCGTTGAGCGCCTCCTCGTAGCTGTGGCCGATGCCGACTGCGCCCCGGCGGGGCCGGCCGATCGCGACCCGGCCGCCGTCGGTCGCGGCGTGCGCCCGCTTGGCGAAGTGGACGAGGACGTCGTCCTGTTCGGCCGGCGCGACGCACACCATGCGGCCCTCCTTGGTGGTGAAGAGGATGCGCCGCCTTTCGAACCGGGCGAACAGGCCGGCCTCCACCTCGCGCGGCACGGGGTCGGTCTCGTCGTACGGGGCGGGCCCTTCGGCGACCGCGACCGCGTGCGTACGGGACAGGCGCAGCCCGAACCGCTCGGAGCGGGCGGAGAGCTGCCCCGGGTCGCCGCGGCCGTGGAGGAGGTCGTCGATGAACTCGCGCCGGGCGGCCTCCTCCCGGCGGACGACGAGCCGCTGGGCGTGCTCGTACCCTTCGGCGAAGGCGTCGATGGCCTGCTCGACGGCACTGAGCACGCTGTCCAGGTCCCCCGATCCCGGCCGGCCGACCCGGCTGGCCGCGAGGTGCCCGCGGACCAGGGCGCGCCATCCGTGCCCGGCCTCCGCGGCCTTGGCGCCGAGGGCGCGCCGTGACTCCAGCTCGGCGCGGGTCAGGCGGCGGCCGGTCGCGGACGCCTCGGCGATGATGCGGCCGTAGCCCTCCAGGAAGCTCGTCTGCGTGGTGTGCTGCACCGGTCGGCGTCCCCCATGGTTCTTCTGCTGATGTGTCAGTTTTCCACGCGGCCCCGTGCCCGGCGGCCGCCGCGTGCTCACCGGGCGGTGCGGGCGGGGTCGATGCGCTCCGCGGCGGGCATGGCGGCCGGTGCCGGGGGCACGGGGCGGCGGGTGAGACGGGCGGCGACCGGCTCGGTCCACCGGGCGGCGACCGGGCCGAGGAGGACGAGGATGAGGACGTAGGCGGTGGCGAGCGGCCCGATGCGGGGCTCGACGCCGACGGCGAGGCCGGCGATGACGATGGAGAACTCGCCGCGCGCGACGAGGGCGCCCCCGGCACGCCACCGGCCGGCGGACCGGATGCCGGCGCGGCGGGCCGCGTACCAGCCGGTGGCGATCTTCGTGAGCGTGGTGACGATCGCGAGGACGAGGGCGGAGGCGAGCACGGGCGGGATGTCGGCGGGGTCCGTGGACAGGCCGAAGAAGACGAAGAAGACGGCGGCGAACAGGTCGCGCAGCGGGGTGAGCAGGGTGCTTGCCCCCTCGGCGACCTCGCCGGAGAGGGCGATGCCGACGAGGAACGCGCCGACGGCCGCGGAGACCTGGAGCTCCTGGGCGATCCCCGCCACCAGGAGGGTCAGCCCGAGGACGACGAGGAGCAGCATCTCGGCGCTGTCGGAGGAGACCGCGCGGCTGATGACGCGCCCGTGGCGCAGCGCGAGGTACAGGACGGCGCCGACGGTGCCGAGCGAGATCAGCAGGGTGAGCGCGCCGCCCGCGAGGCTCACACCGGCCAGCAGGGCGGTGAGGATGGGCAGGTAGAGGGCCATGGCGAGGTCCTCGATGACCAGGATGCCGAGCACGACCGGCGTCTCGCGGTTGCCGAGGCGGCCGAAGTCGCCGAGGACCTTGGCGATGACGCCGGAGGAGGAGATCCAGGTGACGCCGGCCAGCGCGACGGCGGCGACGGGCCCCCAGCCGAGGAGCAGCGCGGCGGCGGCACCGGGCACGGCGTTGAGGACGAAGTCGACGGCGCCGGAGGGGTATTGGGTCTTCAGGCTGGTCACGAGCTCGGAGGCGCTGTACTCCAGGCCGAGCAGCAGCAGGAGCAGGATCACCCCGATCTCGGCGCCGGTGGCGGTGAACTCCTCGCTGGCGGTGAGCGGCAGGAACCCGCCGTGTCCGAAGGCGAGCCCGCCGAGCAGGTAGAGGGGTATGGGGGAGAAGCCCACGCGTCCTGCGAGTCGCCCCAGGAGTCCCAACCCGAGGATGATCGCTCCGAGTTCGATGAGCATGACTGTGGTGTTGTGCACGGGCCTGTGTCCTCCGGTGGCGGGTACGGGGAAGGCGGCGGTGCCTTCGCGGGATCCCGGCGGCGGGGAGCGTGCCGCCGGTGGTGGAGCGCAATACGGGTACGGCCGCCCGGACCACGGGCGCGCTCCGCGCCGGATACGGCGATTGCCCCGTTCGGGGCGTGAGGGGACTACGGGCGGCGATCCGGCGGATCAGCGGCCGCACGGACGAGTGACTCGCGTACGCCGACGCTGAACGGACGGATGAAGCGTCGAAGAGAGGGGACCCGAGAAGATAGGCCCCTCACCGGGAATGTGTCAGAAGCGCCGGTCGTCGGAGCCGCTGAGGCCGATATCGGGCACGCGGCCGCGGGGAGCGTTGTCGACCCGGACGGCCCGCAGGGAGCGGTCCCGGGCGGGGCGGAAGCGTTGATCCACGGAAGCGAAGGGCAGGGTCGGGGCGTTGCAGCGTCGTCGCACGTCGTCCCCCGTTCTTCTGGCATCGATGGCCGCCAGCGGCGGTCCGCAAGGATGAGCGCCAACCCGCTCAACGGAGCGTAAGGGCTCGGTAAAGGATTCTAGCGCAGGAGGAATCCGCTCATCCTTGCCAAATGATCTATTTGGCCACAAAACGACTCTCGTCGTGGTCGCAATACGGTGGCTGCCCTGCACGCCGGGTCATGCCCCGACCGCTGCACTGCGCTTCCCCTGGAGGGGCCCGCACGTCCCGGTCAGCTCCCTTTCGAGGGGCCTCCGTGTAGCATGCCTAGCGCCCTTGACCTGCAGGAAGCAGGCAGGGAGCCGTCATTTGGGAGTTCAGCATGCTGCGCACCATGTTCAAGTCCAAGATCTGACTATTTGGCGTTGCCGCAGGTCAGGGGCATCATGTGCCCCCTTCAGGTCAGCAAACGGCCAGCATGCGTCCGCATGGTGTCCGCGCTTGCTGACCACCGACCTGCGATGCGGCGCCTGAGCATGATCCTTGGGCTGGAACGGATGGTTCATCGATGGCCCGACAGCTCGCCCGCGGCATGGGTTCCTTCTTCAAGGACTGCGACTGCGCCAAGCCCACCCGCTGCCCCCACCCCTACTCGATCCGCTTTCGCGACGCGCTCGGCAAGCAACGCGAGGAGTCCGGATACGACACGCAGGACGACGCGGTCGAACGCCTCACGCAGCTGTATGCGGAGAAGAAGACCACGGCACCGTCGGTGGCGGCGGCCCGCCGCGAATTGGGTCAGCTGACAGTCGAGGAGTACGCCAAGCAGTGGCGGCCGAGGCAGCGCCGGATGACTGACTACTCCACCGGCGAGCACGTCGACAGCTCGATCAACGTCCACATCGTTCCGCGTCTGGGAGCGCGGAAGCTGAACTCGGTCACCCCGATGGTCGTCGAACGCTTCCTGGACGAGATGGAGAGCGACGGGGTCGGCCGGGGAAACCAGGTGAACATATTCCGGGTCCTGAAGACCATCCTGCGGGACGCGTACGCCAAGGGGGCCATGGCTGACGACCCCGTGAAGGGGGTCCAGGAACCGGAGTATGTGCGCGAGCAGGTCGCCATCCCGTCGCTCGGCTACGTGACGAAGGCGCTGACGGTCGCCGACGAGGACCTGGCGTTGGAGATCGTCATGATGGCGGGGTGCGGCCTGCGCAACGGCGAGGCGCGGGCGGTGAACATCCACAACGTGGTGGCCCAGGACGTGTATCGGGTGCGGGAGCAGATCCACTCCAACACGCTGAGGCCGGCGAAGCTGAAGCACCGCAAGACGGGGGAGTTCCGTGAAGTGCCCCTGCCGCGGTCGGTGCGGGAGGCGATCGAACGCTACGCGGCCAAGCACGGCACCACGAGGGACGGCTACCTGCTGCGCGGCCCGGGCGGCTACTTCACCGAAGGCATGGAACGGCGCCGGGTGAGGAAGCTCTTCAAAGACCTGCCGCCGGAGGAGGGGGTCGGGATGTACGGCTTCCGGCACTACTTCGCCTCCAACGCCCTCGGCAACAACATCCCCATCACCGACGTGGCTGAGTGGATGGGCCACAAGTCCATCGAGGAGACCTACCGCACCTACCGGCACCTGATGCCGGGCAGCATCACCAAGGCCGCCCGGATCCTGGACGCCGGCCTCCGGGAAGCCGCCTGATTCTCGGCGCTTTTAGAGGACGCGCGGATAGGTTACGGGCGACGGACGGGCCGCGTATGCCATCGGAAGATCACCCACGCTTCGCGGATCAGGCGCCGGATTATGATGACTGCGCTGGCGAGTGCTACCCATGCGGCCTGCACCACCGAGCTGCGGTCAGTCACGATCGCCAGTGACTTGAACCCCCGCGTGTGCCAGGAGTTCGTCCGTTCGACAACCCACCGGCGGGTGTGGTTAATGGGCACGAACGCACCCTTGGGAGCGATCCGCCACCCGCAGCCCAGCTCGGTCAACAGGTCGCGGGTCACGCGCGAGTCGTAGCCGGAGTCCAGGTGCACGGTAATCCTGTCGGGCAGATAGAACCCAAAGCGTCCCAAGGTCTCCAGGGTGGGCCGCAGCAGCGGCGAATCATGCCGGTTGGCGCTGGCGAGCACGCACCCGATCGGGAGCCCGGTGCCTTCGACCAGCAAGGACCTCTTGGTCCCCGACTTTCCGCGGTCCACGGGCGAGGGACCGGTGTTCTCGCCACCGCTGGGGGCTTTCACGATGCACCCGTCCGCGGCGAGGTCTTCCAGGTCCAGGCCGATGGCCTGGTCATAGGCGTCGAGCGCGGCCTGGTGCAGGGAGGTGAAGACCCCGGCGGCAATCCACTCGTCCCGGCGGGACCGCAGAGTGGTCGCGGAGACCCGGTGGTCGGCGTGCTGTTGGTAGGTGCCGCCCAGTACGAGCCGGGCCAGGAGCTTGTCGAAGACGATCCTGTCTGGGACCCGGGGTCGATGGCACCCCAGCGGGTGGGTGATCTGCCGGCGCGGGAGCAGTTCGCCGTGATCCTCGCCCGCGGCGTGGTCGGGGCCCTCGCGCTCATCCCCCTGTGGGCCGTCATCGCCCTGTTCGTCTAGAAGGAGAAGGCCGGTGAGTCCGGCGGCGAGGAGCTGCGGGGCGGTCAGGCCGAGCAGGATGCCGCGCCTGCTGCGGTGGGGGAACTTCACGGTGGCCGAGGGGACTTCGGCCTGGTGCTTACCGGACATGAGGGTTCCAGACGGTGGAGGTGAACGAGAGACGGGGCGGACGGCACTCTTCTGGAGGACACGGCGGGGCTCCTTCGACGGTCGAGTCGGGAGGGGGCGGGCTGCGGAGGGGCAGCCCGCCCCCGATGGGGAGGGTCAGGAACCCTCAGGCGGCTGGGTGGGGAACGCCCAGGGCGCCGGCGAGCTGGTGGCTGCCGCCGAGGGCCCGGCGGGCGGCGTGGTGCCGATGTGGCTCACGTCGCTGCCCGGAGCCGACGTGCTGGTGGGACGACCGGAGCTGCCGCTGACGACCTGAGCACCCGGCTGGGAACCTTCCGCTTCCTCTGCGCCGGGCCGGGTGATGAGCGGCGGGATGCCGGGGCGCTGGATCAGGGCCCGGCCCTTGTCGCCGGGCGCGTTCGGGTCCTCGCCGTAGCGGAAGCGGGTCTGCGGCCTGGGCGGGCCGGCGTCGATGCCCTCCTTGCTGAGGTTGCCGCCGGCAGGATTGATGCCGGAGGCGACACCGTCGGCACCCGCTCCGGGAACCTGGCTCGGTCCCTGGGGAGCGGGGGTTCCGGTCCCGACCCGCATCGCCAGGCTGCCGGCGGTCTTCGCCGCGCCGGCGGCGACGGCCATGCCCGCGACGCCGGTGCGGTGCAGGTCGTCATGGCCGCCGCCGTCGCTCGCCCAGTGGACGAACTTGTACGTCGCGTACGGGCAGAGCAGCACCAGGACCATGACGACGATGCCAGCCATCGCGTCCGACAGGGCCGACAGGCCATCGTTGGCGTCGCTCTTACCCATGGCGGAGACGCCGATCAGGAAGACGATGGTCATCAGGAGTTTCGAGACGATCAGGGTGGCGGTGGCCTCGATCCAGCCCCGGCGCCAGCGCTTGGCGACTTCCCAGCCGCCGCCCGCGCCGGCGAACACAGCGAGGGCGACCATGATCAGGACGCCGACCTTCCGGGCGACCATGACACCCCAGTACAGGAAGGCGCCGATCGCGCACCCGAAGGCGACCAGGGCGGGAACTCCCCAACCCAGGCCGTACATCGCACCGAGCTGGTTGATCTTCACGACGCGGCGGATCGCGTCGTCGACCGAGGTGTTGGCGGCTTGGAACAGTCCGTCGGACAGGGCGTCGACCACGGTGATGGCGACGGTGGTGAAGGCGATGGCGGAGAAGCTGAACAGGACGCCGGTCATGGTGCCGATCGCGGCCTGGGCCAGGGCCCGCTCGTCGCGCCGCCAGGCCGCGAACATGAGCTGAATGCAGAAGATGCCGACGGTCAGCGCGAGCCCGATGGGCAGCAGAAGCTGGTAGTTGTCCCGGAACCAGCCGGCGTTGAGGTCGATGGCGGTCGTCTCGTTGACGGCCTTGGCGGCGAGGTCCGCCGCGCTGGCCGCCAGCTCTCCTGCCGACTTCGCGATCCACGCGCCGATGCCGTCGGTGACGGCCCCGGCCGGGTTGGTGACGAAGTCGACGGCGGTGCACACCTTGTCCATCATCGGAAGGCCGCAGACGTCCATGGGGGTACCTCCTTTCGTGAACGGGACTCAGGGCGCGACGGACGGCATGACGCCGGCCAGGGTGCAGGGCTGGTTGGGGCGGCACTGGACCGCGAGGGTGGTGGAGCGGCTCTCCGCGCCGCCGGCGGGCGAGCCCTTCCAGGCGATCGTCTGCTTCCCCGAGACCGTGACCGCGTAGACGTACGCCTGGGTGATCGCGCCGGGGTCCTCCTGAAGGGCCCGGGTGAAGGCGTTCGGGAAGTGCCCCTCGTTCACGGTGGCCGTGGCGAACTGGCCGTTGGCGGCCATCTCCTTCCACAGCACCGCCGAGGGGATACCTCGGTCGACGGAGGCCGCGTCGGCGTACTTGACCTCCGGGGTCAGCCACGCGCGCAGAGTGCGCCGCAGTTCGGCCTGCGGGTACGCCCGGGTGTCGTACGACCACAGCGCCGCCGCGGCCGCCTTCCCGAAGGCGATCGGGTCGGTGGTCCTCGGCGGAACCGGCAGGGCGCGGGGGCGGGTGATCACCGTGGTCGGCCCGGACGGCGTGACGGCCGAGGAGGAAGTCGGCGGCGAACTCGGACGTGGGACAGGGGCCTTGGCGGGTTCCCTGCTGTCGCGGGTGAGGTAGGCGGCCAGGCCGGCGAGGGCGAGGAGCACTGCCAGGACGACGGTGCCGAGCAGCGCCCGGCGGCGCACGCGAGATGCGCCGCCGGGGTTGGAAGAGTGGGAAGACATCAGCGGACCTGCGTCCCCAGCGTGCTGAAGAACGCGACCACGCCGTTCGCGGCCCCGAGCAGGAGGGCTGCGCCGGCGCTCACCAGGACGCCCTTCTTGCCGTTGGCTTCGGCCTGGTGGCCACCGGAGTGGTGGCCCCAGGCCCACACTCCCGCGCTGACCGCGAGCGAACCGACCACGGCGATGAGCCCGAAGAGGTTGATGGAGCCCATCACCTGCTTGAGGACGTTCAGGCCCGGCAGCCCACCCTCGTTCGGCTTGATCCCGGGGTCGTAGGCGAGCTGTATGACCTGTTCGGCGAAATACATGGGAACTCCAGTTCGAATGAAGGCACGCCGAAGCCCGTGAAGGTGGAGCGGCGGTGCGAGAAAGGGGAGAGGTGCCGGTCAGACGACTCGGCGGACCGCGAGAATCCCGGACTTCCAGGCGGCGACGGTCGTGATGCGGACGACGTCGCCGGTGCGCGGAGCGTGCACGACCAGGCCCTGACCGATGGCCATGCCGACGTGCTCGGGTACGGCGGCCGTTCCCTCGGTGAAGATCAGGTCACCCGGCCGAAGGGCGTCGGCCGAGACCGGCTTGCCCTCCTTGACCTGCGTGTACGTCGTCCGCGTCAGGGTGATTCCGGCGGCCTTGTACGCCTGCTGCATCAGGGAGGAGCAGTCACACCAGCGCATCGCCTTGTCGCCGTGGGAGTCGGTGCAGGTCCCGCCCCACTGGTACGGCGTGCCGAGCTGGCCGAGCGCCCACCGGATCGCCGTCTGGACCTCCCGCGGAGCGGTCGCGGGGATGCTGTACTTCTCAGGCAGCGCGCCGGCCGGGATGGTGCCGAAGTCGGTGCCGTCCCCGTCGGCGGCACAGCCACCCGTGGCGCCAGGCGCAGGACCGTCCGGAACCGGCGACGGTGACGCACCACCGCCGCCGCCACCGGTTATCGGCAGCAGGGGCTCGATGGCCTTCTGCAAGGCCGTGGCCAGCGGCTCCCACTTGGCGTACGCCTCGGGGAAGCCCGACTTCTGCACCGCTTGGGCGGCCTGCGTGACGGACAGGGACTGCCAGCCCGAGACCTGCCGGAGTCCCTCGTAGAACTTGGTCGAGGCGTGCACCGGGTCGAGGATCTCGTTCGCCGTGCCCCAGCCCATCGACGGCCGCTGCTGGAACAGTCCAAGAGAGTCGCGGTCGCCCCAGGTCAGGTTCCGCAGGCCGCTCTCCTGCAGGGCGGTGGCGAGGGCCACGACCTGCCCGCGGGCCGGGATGTTCATCGCGACGCCGGTGGCCTGGATCGTCTTGACGAAGGGGATCTGCTCGGCCGGATTGTGCAGCCCCGGCACGGAGACCGAAGCCTTGCCGCCACCATCCGGGATGGCCTTCACCTGGCCGGCGACCGCCGCGGTGTCCACGGACTGCGTGCCGTCGGTCGGGCAGGAGGCCGACGCGGTTCCGGCGCCGAAGGCGAGGATCGGCACGACCAGCAGCATCGAGCCCGCCGCGAACAGGCCGACGACGCCCTTGGTGGTCTTCTTCATCGTCGCCGCCGTTCACCGAGGCGGCGGGGCCGGTCGGGTGACGGCGTCGGGTCGGGGCGCGGGGGTGTCAGGACATGCTGCATTGCAGCGGCTCCTCGGTGTTCGTAGGAGACGCGGTGCCGGCTTCTCGTGCAAAGCCGCCGGCACCGCGCCGATGTGCATCCGCCTCTCGGACGGGCCCGGGGCCAGAGGAGTCAGCAGCTCCCGGACGCCGGTCTCAGGTCACGCGCGGCAGCCAGCCGCGCTCGTAATCTCAGGCGGTACAAAAGGGCCTCCGGACGGCATCGGGAAACGCGCGGGCAACGTGCTTTCCTGCTGGCCCGATCGGACGAGACACCACGGATATGCACAGGTCAGCGAGGTGGAGCGAGGCTCCTTCCCGGCGACACGGCGAGACAGTAGACCGCGATTCCGGCCACACCAAACGACCTCCGGCCCCGGCCCCGAGCCATCGCCGCCTCGTTAGGTCCGGCCGGAATCCACGGCTAACCTCCGGCGCAACCCCGCCAGAGACGAGCGCCGTTGCGCGCTGTCCGGCATGGGTTCCACGACCCTCCGCGCCCCCGAAGAGAGGCCCTCCCATGAGCTACGCGCTGCACCGAGGCGACGCCCTGACCGTCCTGAAGGCCCTCCCGGACGAGAGCGTCAACGCCGTGATCACCGACCCTCCGTACAACTCCGGCGGCCGTACGAGCTCGGAACGCACCGGACGGACCGCGCGCGCCAAGTACGTCACCAGTAACTCGGTACACGACCTCGCCAACTTCCCCGGCGAGAACCGCGACCAGCGCTCCTACCGCTCCTGGCTGACCGAACTGCTCACCGAGGCGTACCGGGCCTCCACCGAGCACGCGGTCGCGATGGTCTTCACCGACTGGCGCCAGGAGCCGACCACGACCGACGCCCTGCAGATGGCGGGCTGGACCTGGAGCGGCACCCTCCCGTGGATCAAGCCCGCCAGCCGGCCCCGCAAGGGCGGGCCGAAGCAGGACTCCGAGTTCATCGTCTGGGGCGTCAAGGGATCCCTCGACAACACCCGCGACCTCTACCTCCCCGGGCACTACATCGCCTCCCAGCCCCGCAAGGGTCGGGTCCACATCACCCAGAAGCCCGTCGCGATCATGCAGCAGCTCGTCCAGGTCTGTCCCGAGGGCGGCACCGTCCTCGACCCGTTCACCGGCAGCGGCTCCACCGGCGTCGCCGCCCTCCGGGAAGGCCGGAACTTCGTCGGCGTCGAACTCTCCCCGCACTACGCAGACGTCGCCGAACAGCGCCTGCGTGCCGAGCTGGGACAGGACGACTTCACCCTCGCCGGACCGGAGAGCTGATCATGAGAAACGAGAAGCCGGGGCTGGCGGACCACAGACGCCGAAGGGCGGCTGGAACATCGAGAACCGATGCTCCAGCCGCCCTTCGGCTTGTCTCAGGCCGCCTCGAACGCCCGCCGGATTAACGGCGCCGCCTTCTCCAGGTCTCCCGCCGAGGCGACACGAATCTCCAGGTCCCCCGTTCCGAGATGCCCGATACCGCGCATGTCCCGGGTGAAGCCCTCCTCCAGCACGACCGTGTCCGGGTCGAGTCTGAGATAGACCAGGATCACCTCGTGCTTCGGACGGAACAGGACCGAGGCCACGTTCACCAGCCGCCGGTAGGCGATGTAGTGCTTGAGGAGCACCACCTCGACCTCGTCCCACGCCGTCACCGCCTCGTCCACCTCCGCGAACAGATCCCGAAGGCAATCCGGAACAAGACCGGCGCCCGCCGGCGCCGGAGCCGCCGGGGCCGCCGCAGCGTCGTCGGCCCCCGCGTCCCGAGCGCGGCTCCGCCGGGGAGCCGCGCTCGGCACGCCGGGAGAGGAGTCCACCAGCAGCAGGCTCAGCAGTCCGCCCTCGAAGACCCGGTAGCGCACCAGGTCGATCCGCTCGGGCACCCTCTGGACGGCCACGCGGTCGTGGTGCGAGAAACCGGCTGCGATGCAGACCATCCGCGGCCGCCGCCAGTCGACGGACTCGGCCGCCCCCGCGCCGAGCACCTTCCTGACGAGTGCCTCGAACTCGAGCTGTGCCGACTCCAACCACGCCATGTACGAGACCGCCTGCGACAGCACCCCGCTGTCGGAGCCCTTCTTGAACTCGATCACCACCGGGCTGCCGTTCTCATCCAGCCCGAGCGTGTCGATCCGCCCCCGATGCCACGGCCCGGTCGCATACTCCGACGCCAGGAACCGGATCCCGAGCATCTGCTCCAGCCCGGCCTCGACCCGCCGCTGCAGCTCCACCTCCAGCGCCACCGTCGACCCGGACAACTCCACATCCCGCCCGTCCGCGGCCTGCCGGAACAGCATTAGCTCGGCCATCAGCGCCCCTCCCATGAGCTTCGTACGAAGACCAATCGTCGGAGAACTCGCTGTATTCCACATGCAGGCACTGAGGCGGCAGGTTGTACAGCCGGGCCGTCTGCCACGTTGCCAGAAGAAGTGTTGTGCCCGGCGGGCCCTGCCGCCGGTCCGTGCGGCGCGCAGAGGCGAACACAGCTGGGCTGGAGGAGGCAACGGGGCTCAAGAGCTCTCACACTATGACGCTGAGGTCTCGTGCTCTGGTGAGTGCGACATAGAGTGCGCGGTGGGCCTCGTCGCCCGGGTCGAGGCCCTTGCGGAGCGCGGCCGCGTCGGACTCCTCTAGCCGCACTCCGACCCTGTCCCATTCCCTGCCCTTCGCCTGATGGCAGGTCAGGCCGAGTACTAAGCGCTCGTGCTGGACGTTCAGGCGTGTGCGCAGGTGGTTCAGAGCCTTGCGTGGTGTCCGTTTGTGCGCCTCAGACGGCTCGATAGGGGCCGTAGTGACCACAGTCCGCACCAGAGCGGTCCAGACCCCGGAGTGATCACTCTGGCTCGCCAGGCATATGAGTGCGTTCTGCAGGGCCGGGCGGAGCTTCTCGAACGTCTCGACTTCCTTGATGCCTAGGGTGGCCCAGGCATCCGGGAGAAACAAGGCCGGCAGGCCGAGGGTCGTCTGAGTGAGTTCGTTCAGGAGCAAGGTGCACACGGCCTTCTGGAACGGCCCCATATTCCACCGGGCAGTGGCTAGGGGGAGGACCTGAGGGGCGCAGTCCCACAGGGACCGCCACTTCCGCGCGAGCACGACATCGACGTCTTTCGCCGCTCCTGCGGGTAGGACTGTGGTCTCCCCGCGGCGCAGTCCGCGTGTCAGTGACGTCTGGCCCACACTGTCGCGCCATCGGAACGTGGTCCGGAGTTCGCCGCGTTCGAACTTCAGTAGTTCGAGGAGCCGATGCACGCTCTCCGGACGGGCGCCGCGAAAGGCGTAGAGGGCCTGCCAAGGGTCTCCCACCAAGGTGACGGCCAGCCCAGCGTCCGCCGCGACGCGGATAATCTCCACGTCCAGGTCGTTCGCGTCGTAGACCTCATCGACTAGCAGGGACCTGATCGCCGTGGCGAAGTAGGCCGTGACCCGGGCGCGGATGTTCTCGGCGTCGAGAGCGTCGCGCAGGACCTCACGCACGTTCTCGTGAGTGCACAGACCGTCGTTCACCGCTGCGGAGAAGTCCGCCGGTTTTATGTGGTAGCTAGCTTCATCCTCCTGCTGGTAGGCGGTGATGACACGGGTGCCCACGAGGCGGAGAACCGGTTTCGCTCTCGTGCGGATGGTGGGCAGGAGGGTCGGCCATGTGTCCAGCACCTCCAGCTCCTCGTGGCTGCCCGGCCACTGGATGACCCGAGACCGTAGGAGGTGAGTGAGCAGGTCGTTGAGGACGGTGTCGAGTGTGACGATGCGATGGGGCCAGGCTAGGGCTGAAGGGCCCCACTGTCGGGACACGCGGCTGCGTATTTCTTCAGTGGCCGAGCGGGTGAAGCTGACCGCCACGACCGCCCGGTGGTCGGTTGTGCGCGCGAAGCGGTGCAGGCCGAAGCGTTGGTGCGAGACAGTCGTCTTCCCTGAACCAGGGAACGCCTCTATATAGAGGAGGCGGTGAGGACTGGCGGCGAGAAGGAGCTGTTCCCGCGTGAGGATGGGGTTCTCAGCTCGGCGCCTACTCATCGGTATTCGCCATTCGATGTGCGGCTGTGGGCCAGGCGCCCCTGGGGGAGGGGCGCCGAGGCAGGAGTTCTTCCCAGGGCGGCACATCCGGCTCTGGTCGGCCGGGAAACGGTTCGTACCCGGCTGCTTCCGCCCAGTAGCTTTCCTCCTCCTCGTCATCGTCCAGCCAGTGGAAGTCCTCCACATCTGTGGCGTACTGCTCGTCCCGGCCCGATTCGCTCTCCACCACGAGCCAGTCCGGCTCGTTGAGCGGGCCAAGGCAGTCGTCCTCTGAGCCGGCATCACTTTCGTCGACCGGGGTGGGTGCATACAGGAACTCGAACAGCTGCCGCATGTGCTCGGGCACGACCGGAAGGACCCAAGCCTGCTCGGGGTCTGTTTCGTTGGCTTCCGCGAGGAGACCGGCGAAAGCCAACGCGAAGTCGCCCTTCTTACGCCTGCTGCTGCGAAACAGCTCATACACCGTCTGGGGCGTCACCTCTGCCAGGCTCAGACCGACCTCGTACAAGGCCTCCTCGACCAGGTACTCGTTACCTTCGGTGATGGACGGCTCCAAGGTCGGGTGACTGACGAAGGCATCTACGACCGATGGGTCATGCTCAGAGAGCCAACCCGGCTTTTTCCGCTCCTCGCTGTCGAACGGTAGGTCGCTGTCGACGAGGATCGCCAGCCTGGCGCACAGTTCGCGGCCGCGGGTCGCCAGAAGGTGCACCGGCCACTGTCCGACCTTCCAGCCCATGGGCACGATGCTGAGCGCGTCGATGAACGCGTGCTTGCGTGCGTCCGTGCCGGCCCAGGTCCTGCCAAACTCCCGCACGACAGCGGCGTCGGTGACGCCTTCGACCAGTAGGAGGCGTTCGGCGAACAGTGCAGCGGACCGGCTGGCGTCCAGATGCAGTCGTGTCTTCCGCAGCGTGACGTCCCGGTGCTCAGCCGGTACGACGTCGGCAACAGTGCGGCAGACCCTTCCTCGCGCCGTCCTCCGGACGACGACGAGCTCCTCCGGGGCACAGGACGTGATGATGTCTGTCGCATGGGTGGAGAGGACGACCTGTAGCTCCGGTCGCCTCTTGACGGTCCTGCGCAGGTAGCGGACCAGCGCCTGCTGCAACTGCGGATGGAGGTGGGCCTCGGGCTCTTCGATGACGACTGTCGCGTGGAACGGTTTCGTACCGAAGAAGGAGTCCTCCTCCGAGTCGGCGTCAGCCTGTGCCTGTTCGAGGTTCAGGGTTGCCTCCCGGATTTGCTCCTCTTCGGTGAGGGGCGGCTGATCCGAGGTGCCCGAAGGAGGCCAAAGCCCGGCCTGTGGGGGTTCGGTGGAGTCGGGTATCGCTGCCAGAGTCACGGCGATGTGCAGCAGGTTGACGTACCCCAGCCCGGACACTTCGAGGGGCCGGGCGAACTTCCGCCCTTCCATGACGGCGAGCATGACTTCCAGGACGCGGGCCAAGTAAGTGTCGTCGATGACTTGACCGCGTATGTAAGGCCATTGACGACTCACTCCTGCCGAAAGATCTGTGAGGTACCCGCCGATCCGCTTCTCGACGGCGTCGATGATGCTCTCCTTGGCCAGCTCCTCGAGCAACTGGGAGGCGCGCGCCCGAAGCCCCACCAGGTTCCGGGTGCCGTTCAGGCGTTGCTGCTCGGCGCGGAGCAGCTCGACCAGGATCCGTGCCTCGCGACGCGCCAGCTCGTCGAGCGGATGACGCCAGGCCGGCAGGTAGATCAGCTTGTACGGGTCCAGGTCCAAGGACCTGCCGTGCGCGCTCTCGATCTTCGTGGCGACGCTTCCGAGCCGACGGCTCAGCGTCACGCCCCAGTTCTGGGCGACGTGACCGAGGGGCCGGTGGTCGGCCTCGTGTAACTGGTGTCCGAGGCGTCCTTCCTCGGCGAGGCTGGCACCCAGCTTGTAGGCAACCTCGATACTGCGTGTGGACCTTTCGGGGGCGAGCGTGGCGGATCCATACCTCGGCAGGACCGGGAAACGGCTGGTGGGATGGGCCAGATAGAGGGCGTCGGTGAGTGTCGTCTTCCCGGCGCCGTTGGCTCCGAGCAGCACACTGAAACGACCGGGGAGATCACAGGTCATCTCCTCCTCTGCGCTTGCCCGGAAGCCAGTGACAGCAATACGACTCAGGTGCACCATGCCCCCCACGGACCAATCAGTACGGGTGGACATCGTCACTCATGCCACTGACAATCCTTGAAGGAGGCTGCCTGCTTGAGGGTATCTGTCGGATTGTTCCTGAATTCCCTTCGCTTTGTCAGGTGTTCGGCAGCCGTCGAACCAGGTGGTCTTGTGGAAGGCTTCGTGCGGTGGGGGCGTTGAAGGTCGATCTAGTGGATCTTCTGTTGCTCCAGCCACCTGAAGACCTCGGTCCTCTTGTATAGGACCTTGGCGTTCTTGCCTCGGCCGAGCTTGTACCCCTTCAAGCCCAGCTTCGACGCTTCCCTGTAGACCCAGCTCGTTGACATGCTCAGCATCACGGCGACCTCGGAAGTCTCCATGAGGATGGGCTCGACGGGTGGGCGCCGTCGAGGGTGGGGGGTGTCGAAAGGCTGCGGTTCCATGGTTGAGACGACTCCTTCGAGGCGGGGCTGGGCGCGATCATGGTGCCGAATTGCTCTGCGTTCTGGCGGGTTCCGGTGGTGGTTGCTGCCCGTCCTGCGGAACTGGCCAGAGTCGCCGATCCGGCTAGGCCATGGTCACGAGAAGGGCCGGTTTCGCTCAGCCGGAGATTGCTGCTAGACGGCTGCGCTGTTTGCGGCTCCGGCGGCGCCGAGTCCCGCGCTTCACGCGGATCGTGCGCCGCCATACCGCGAGAGTGACGGTGGTCACGAGGGCTCCTGCGGGTGCACTGCGTAGGCTTGTGAGGTCGTCGCGGTGGAGTCGGGGCATGCGTATGCAGCCCCTTGGCGTCGCCTGATGATGCGTCAGTAAAGTCAGCAAGTGGTCAGCATGAGTCCTGAAAAACCTGGGAACAGGTGCCCGAACTTGCGACTCGTTGTAAGGTGTGGAAACAGCCCTTGACCTGCAAAAAGCAGGCAGGGAGCCTATGTCCAGGAGTACCTCAATGCTTCGAACGATATTCAAGTCCAAGATCCACCGGGCCACCGTCACGCAAGCCGACCTGCACTATGTCGGGTCCGTGACCATCGACGCCGATCTGCTCGATGCCGCCGATCTGCTGCCCGGGGAGCTCGTGCACATCGTCGACATCACCAACGGTGCCCGGCTGGAGACGTATGTCATCGAGGGGGAGCGCGGGTCCGGGGTGATCGGGATCAACGGGGCCGCCGCGCATCTCGTGCACCCCGGCGATCTCGTCATTCTGATCAGCTACGCCCAGGTCGACGACGCCGAGGCGCGGGCGATGCGGCCGCGCGTCGTGCACGTCGATGCGGACAACCGGATCGTCGAGCTCGGGGCGGATGCCTCCGCGCCCGTTCCGGGCAGTGACCAGCAGCGGAGCCCCCACGCCGTGGCGGCCGCCGGCTGAGTCGGTCGGGGAGTCTCACACCCCCGTCATGCCGCCGGCCGTGTCCGGCAGGCGTGGGGCCGTGAATCGGGGGAAGGTGGGCCACATGCCGATCCCGATCCACGTACCTGCCGAGCAGACGCAGCCGCCCGTTCCGGAGCCCACTCCGGTGCCGCCGCCGCCCACGCCCGGGCCGGGGCCGGGACCGTTCCCGGATCCGGAGCCCGTGCCGCGGCCGGAGCCGCCGGAGCCCGCGCCGTTCCCCGAGCCGGACCCGGTGCCCCCGCCGCCCGGGCCGGCGCCGATCCCGCAGCCGCCGCCGCCGAGCTGACCGGGCGGGGGCGCCGCAGCCCCGCCGCCCAGCCGGCCGACGCCGAGCCGCGGCGGAGCCGTCCCGGCTCCGCCGCGGCCGTCGTGCGTCAGGCCGTGGTCTCCGTGCGGTCGCCGCTCCAGAGGGTGTGGAACGAGCCCTCGCGGTCCGTGCGCCGGTAGGTGTGGGCCCCGAAGAAGTCCCGCTGCCCCTGCGTCAGCGCCGCCGGGAGCCGCTCCGCGCGCAGCGCGTCGTAGTACGCGAGCGACGCCGCGAACGCCGGAACCGGGATGCCGCCCGCCACCGCGGCCGCCACCACCGCACGCCAGTCGTCCTGCGCCGCGCCGATCTCCTGCGCGAACCCGGCGTCGGCGAGCAGGCCGGGCAGGTCCGGCCGGGCGTCGTACGCGGCGCGGATCCGGTCGAGGAACGCCGCCCGGATGATGCAGCCGCCGCGCCACAGCGAGGCCACCGCCCCCAGGTCGATGCCCCAGCCGTACTCCTCGCTGCCCGCCCGGATCTGGTGGAAGCCCTGCGTGTACGAGACGATCTTCGAGGCGTACAGGGCCTGCTCGACCTTCGCGGCGAACGCGTCCGCAGCCCCGCCCTCCAACGGCTGCGCCGACGGGCCCGCGAGCCCCCGCGAGGCAGCCCGCAGCCCGGCGTGGCCCGAGACGGCGCGGGCGAAGACCGCCTCCGCGATGCCCGACACCGGAACGCCCAGGTCCATGGCGGTCTGCACCGTCCAGCGGCCGGTGCCCTTCTGCTCGGCGGCGTCGGCCACCACGTCCACGAACGGCTTGCCGGTGGCCGCGTCGACGTGCGCCAGCACCTCCGCGGTGATCTCGATCAGGTAGGAGTCGAGCCGGCCCCGGTTCCACTCCCGGAACGTCTCCGCGATCCGCGCGGGGGAGTAGCCGGCGACCTCGCGCAGCAGGTGGTACGCCTCCGCGATCAGCTGCATGTCGGCGTATTCGATGCCGTTGTGCACCATCTTCACGAAGTGGCCTGCGCCGTCCGGGCCCACGTGCGAGGTGCAGGGCGTGCCGTCGGCGGCCTTCGCCGCGATCCGCTCCAGCATCGGGCCGAGCGCGTCGTACGACTCCGGCGACCCGCCGGGCATGATGCTCGGGCCGAGCAGCGCGCCCTCCTCGCCGCCCGAGATCCCCACTCCGACGAAGTGGATTCCCCGCTCGCGCAGTTCGCGCTCGCGCCGCCGCGTGTCCTCGAAGTGCGCGTTGCCGCCGTCGATGACGACGTCGCCGGGCTCCAGCAGCGGGGCGAACTCGCGGATCACCGCGTCCGTCGGCTCGCCCGCCTTCACCATCACGATCAGGCGGCGCGGCCGCTCCAGCGCGTCCACGAACTCCTTCGCGGACTCGGCGGCGACGAAGTCCCCCTCGTGCCCGAACTCCTCGACCAAGGCACGGGTCTTGGCGGCGGTCCGGTTGTGCACGGCCACGGTGAAACCGTTGCGGGCGAAGTTCCGGGCGAGGTTGCTGCCCATCACCGCGAGCCCGGTGACACCGATCTGGGCGGTGCTGCTCATGCGTGCGCTCCTTGGTGCTTCGATGTGCGGGGATCACCGACGCTACCGCGGCGCGGCCCGCAGCGGACCGCCCGCCGCTCGGAACAATGTCAACTTGCCCTGCTGTGCGCCCTGTTGTGCCCCTTGTCACGGCCGTGACCAGACCGTTAGGTTGTGCGGTCACCAATGTCTTCGATGGGGGCTCCCAATGGGTGTACGGGGTCGGCACCGCCGGTACCAGCCGAGCAGCATCAACCGCGCCTCGCTCGCCGTCACGGCGGGCGGCGCCGGCATCGCGCTCCCGCTGATCGGCGCCGGGACCGTCCACGCCGCGTCCGCGGAGACGTGGAGCAAGGTCGCCGACTGCGAGTCCGGCAACGACTGGCGGATCAACACGGGCAACGGCTACTACGGCGGGCTCCAGTTCAGCCAGACGACGTGGCGCGCCTTCGGCGGCACGCAGTACGCGCCCCGCGCCGACAAGGCGACCCGGGAGCAGCAGATCGCCGTCGCGGAGAAGGTGCTGAAGGGGCAGGGCCCCCAGGCCTGGCCCACGTGCGGGAAGCAGGCGGGGCTCACCCGCGGCGGCCCCGCCCCGGACCTCTCGCCGCAGGGCGGGGCGAAGGCCACCGTCCAGGTCGTCAAGGTGCAGGCGCAGCCCGCCGGGAAGGCCGCGGCGGCGCCCGCCGCGCCCCGGCCGACCGGGACGTCGGTCCTGCCGAACCCGTACGTCGTGGCCCCCGGCGACTCGCTGTCGTCGATCGCGGTCCGCCAGCACGTCGAGGGCGGGTGGCAGGCCCTGTACGAGACCAACCGCACCACCGTCGGCGCCAACCCGGACCTGATCTTCCCCGGGCAGCGCCTCACCCTGCGCATCACCGCCGCCCCGCCCGCGCAGAACCCGGAGAAGCCGCCGCGCACCGCCGAACCGGTCAAGCCGGTCACGCCCGCGGCGCCGCCCGCCGGCGAGCAGGTCGCCGAGCCCGCCGAGAAGCCGGCGCAGAAGCCCGCCGAGAAGCAGGCGGCCAAGCCCGCCGGGAAGGCCGCGCCCAAGCCGGCCCCGGCGCAGCAGAAGCCCGCGGAGAAGCCCGCCCCGGCGCCGAAGCAGCAGACCGGCGGCGGCTACGTCGCCCCCGTCGACGCCTCGGTCGGCACCCGGTACAAGGCCAGCGGATCCTCCTGGTCCAGCGGCTACCACACGGGCGTCGACTTCCCCGTGGCGACCGGTACGTCCGTCAAGTCCGTCGGCCCCGGCCGCGTCGTCTCCGCCGGCTGGGCCGGCGCGTACGGCTACCAGGTGATCGTCCGGCACACCGACGGCCGGTACTCCCAGTACGCCCACCTCTCGGCCCTCGGCGTGAAGGCCGGACAGGACGTCTCCGCCGGCCAGCGGATCGGCCGTTCCGGATCGACCGGCAACAGCAGCGGCCCGCACCTCCACTTCGAGGTGCGGACCGGCCCCGGCTACGGCTCGGACATCGACCCGCTGAAGTACCTCCGCGCCCACGGGGTCGGCATCTGACGCGGGCGGGTGCGGCGGCCGTGAGCGCGACCAGGCCGGCCGCCGCGACCGCGGCGCCGGCCGACGCCCCGCCGTGCCCGCCGCCCCGTACGGAAGCCTCGCCGAACAGCGTCAGACCGACCGCGGCCGCCACCACCGGGTTGACGACGGTGAGCGCGGCCGGCGGCGCGGTCAGTCCCGCACCGCGGTACGCGGCCTGCGACAGCAGCATCCCGCCGCCCGCCAGGACCGCCACGGCCGCCGCGTCCGGCCGGCGGACGCGCGCGAAGCCCCGGACGACGCCCTCGGCGGGCGCCTTCGTGAATACCGACGCCATCCCGAACGCCGTGCCCGCCGCCGCAGCAAGCGGCACAGGCCGCCGCATCCGGCGGGCGGCCACTGACGGCGCCGACACCCCGGCCGCCGCCACCACCGGCAGGCAGCACCCGCTCCCCGGCAGCCGGTCCGCGTCCCCATCCGGGTTCCCGCCCGTCGGCGCCGGCAGCGCCGCCGGCCCGGCCGAGGCCGGCGCGGCCCCGCGCCGGGCGGCCGCGCCCGCCGGCGCACGAACAGGGCCGCCATCGGCAGCCCGAACACGATCGTCAGTGCCCCCAGCGGCTGCACCAGGCTCAGCGGCCCCTACGCCGGCGCCACGACGTGCAGCACGGCGCCGAGGCCGTTCAGCGCGACGGCCGCCCATCAGCCCCGCCCGGCGCAGCGGCGCGCACGGCCGGCCGGACCTCCCGCGGCGACCCCCTCCCGCACGATCGCGCCGCCCGCGTACGCGGCCGAGGACGCCAGGCACAGCAGCGGAGACAGCCCAGGGCACTCATGCACCGGCACCCCGCAAGGCCGGGCGCGGGGCGCGTGCTCCTCCCCTGGAGGACCACATCGGCCCAGCTCAGGACGTACTGCGGAAGGATGACCCGGTCCCGCCCGCACTCCCCGCGCGGTACGCCTCCCGTGACGGTCCGGACGCGGTGGGTGAGCTTCCGCCATACGGGTTTGGTCCAGGGCCCGCAGCATCCGTACAGTTGCCGTTTTGAGGACTTCCGCAGCAGGCGGATGCGGACGAGTGACCAAGGAACGGCAGCGGCCATGACGGCGACCGAGACCGAGACCGAAGACATCCAGGCGTACGGACCGGGCATCGACCCCGAGCGCCTGGCCGTCTGCCTCAGTGTGCTCGACGAGCTCGACAAGCTCGACATCGACCACCCCGACGCCGTCGCCGTGCGCCGGGCCACCGCCGGGATCTACCGGACGGTGAAGCAGCGCCGCCGCCAGGAGCGCCGCGCCGCCAAGACCGCCAACGACAAGGCCGTCACCGAGGCCACCGCCACGGGCTCGGCGCAGCGCATCGACGACGAGACCGAGGGCATCCTCCCGAGTTCCGTCACCGAGGCCGGCCGCATCGCCGGCATACTCCAGCGCCCCCGCTCCTGCTACGTCTGCAAGACGCGGTACGTCGAGGTCGACTACTTCTACCACCAGCTCTGCCCGCCGTGCGCCACCGAGAACCGCACCCGCCGCGAGGCCCGCGCCGACCTCGCCGGCAAGCGCGCGCTGCTCACCGGCGGACGGGCGAAGATCGGCATGTACATCGCCCTGCGGCTGCTGCGCGACGGCGCCCACACCACGATCACCACGCGCTTCCCCAAGGACGCCATCCGCCGCTTCAAGGCGATGGAGGACTCGGCGGACTGGATGCACCGCCTGGAGGTCGTCGGCATCGACCTGCGCGACCCGGCCCAGGCCGTGGAGCTGGCGGACCGCGTCGCCGACGCCGGACCGCTGGACATCCTGATCAACAACGCGACTCAGACGGTGCGCCGCCTGCCCACCGCGTACGCCGCGCTGGTGGACGGCGAGGGCGCCCCGCTGCCGGCCGGCGAGCTGCCCGCCCACCACGTCATCGGCGCCTTCAACTCGGGCGCGGTCGACGGCCTCGCGGCGCTGCCCGTCGGCGTGAGCGGCCTGGAGGCGCAGAAGGTCGCGGACCTCGCCCTCGTGGCGGGCAACGCCAGTCTGGAGCGGCACCTGGACGGCACCGCCATCGACGCGGGCGGCCTGCTGCCCGACGTCGTCGAGAGCAACACCTGGGTGCAGACCATCGACCAGATCTCCCCGGTGGAGCTGCTCGAGACCCAGCTGTGCAACTACACCGCGCCGTTCATCCTGATCAGCAAGCTCCGGCCGATGATGGCCGAGGCCGCCCGCAAGGCCGCCAGCGGGCGGGCGTACATCGTCAACGTCTCCGCGATGGAGGGCGTCTTCAGCCGCGGCTACAAGGGCGCCGGGCACCCGAACACCAACGCGGCCAAGGCGGCGATGAACATGGTGACGCGGACGAGCGGCCAGGAGATGTTCGAGACCGACCGGATCCTCATGACCTCGGTCGACACCGGCTGGATCACGGACGAGCGACCGCACTTCGACAAGCTGCGGCTGGCCGAGGAGGGCTTCCACGCCCCCTTGGACCTGGTCGACGGCGCGGCCCGGGTCTACGACCCGGTCGTCCGCGGCGAGGCCGGCGAGGACCTGTACGGCGTCTTCCTGAAGGACTACGCGCCCGGCAAGTGGTGAGCGGCGGCCCGAGCCGCCCGGCTGCGACAGCGCCCCGGCCCCTCCTCCCGAGGGGCCGGGGCGCTGTCGCGTTTCCCGGTCCACGACGGCTGCCGCGACGGCTGCTGCGACGGCTGCCGCGAGACGGGCGGGGGCGTCCCAAAGGGCAGACCTCGCCGCAAAGGTGACATACAAACCGCGGAACCGATCGGTTATTCGCGCCATTGGGGTGGATTTTGCCAATCTACAGAGCGGCAGCCTGCTCAGATGTGTAATCTGAGGGGCACGTTAGAGCCCCACCCAGGCCACGCTCCACCACGGCGCCACCGCGTCTTGAAACTCTTCATTCCCGATACCCGATGCGGTTGGCCGCCGGGTCAAGCGACACCGAAGGAGTGCGCGGTGACAGACACGAAGACGAAGTCCGACGAGCTGCTGGAGCGCACGGGGTGGAAGGGCCGCCCCCACAGCGACGAACTGGGCAGCCTCGAGGTCTGGGCCCGCTCGGCCCCGATCCGCCTCGCCGGCTACGAGGACGACCTCGCGGAATCCCACATCCTGCCCGGCATCGACTAGCCGGGCATCGAACCCCACCGCCCCTGCGGCCGTCACAGGACGGCACGCCGGCAAGGGGGCGGAGCACGGCTCGGCGGGCGGAGGCAGACGTGCCGCCGCCCGGGGCCGGGCAAGCGGAGTTCCCCGTTCGCGTCCGCCCTCGGCGTCATCGCCGAGAGCGATCACGGCTTCCACCGCCGCGCCGGCCCCCGGCACGCTGGCTGCATGACGAAACTGCTGATGCTCGGCGGAACCGAGTTCGTCGGACGCGCCCTGACCGACGACGCCCTCGCCCGGGGCTGGGACGTCACGGTCTTCCACCGCGGCCGCCACGCCCCGCCCCCCGGCACCCGTGCCGTACACGGCGACCGCACCGCCCCCGGCGGCCTCGCCGCCCTCGCCGCGCCCGGGGCCGGCGAGTGGGACCTGGTCGTCGACACCTGGTCCGGCGCCCCCACCGCGGTCCGCGACACCGCACGCCTGCTGCGCGACCGCGTCGGCCACTACACCTACATCTCCAGCCGCTCGGTCCACTCCTACCCCGGAGTGCAGGACGCCGCCGAGGACGCCCCCCTCGTCGACGGCTCCCCCGACGCCGACTCCACCGCCTACGCCGAGGACAAGCGCGGCGGCGAGATCGCCGCCACCGACGCCTTCGGCGACCGCGCCCTCCTGGTCCGTGCCGGCCTGATCCTCGGCCCGTACGAGAACGTCGGCCGCCTCCCCTGGTGGCTGGGCCGCACCGCCCGCGGCGGCCCCACCCTCGCCCCGGGCCCCAAGGACCTGCCGCTCCAGTACATCGACGTACGCGACCTCGCCAGCTGGACCCTCGACGCCGCCGCGGCCGGCCTCGGCGGCCCGTACAACGCGGTCTCGCCCGCCGGCCACGCCACCATGGGCACCTTCCTCGAAGCCTGCACGGCCGCCACCGGCGGCGCCGCCGACCTGCGCTGGACCGACCCCGCCCGCATCCTCGACGCCGGAGTCGAACCCTGGACCGAGCTGCCCGTCTGGCTGCCCGAGGGCGAACTGCACGCCTTCATGTTCGGCGCCGACGTCTCCAAGGCGCTCGCCGCCGGCCTGCACTGCCGCCCCGTCGAGGAGACCGTCGCCGACACCTGGGCCTGGCTCCGGTCCCTCGGCGGCACGGCCCCGCTGCGCCCCGACCGCGGCGCCAAGGGCATCAGCCCCGAGAAGGAGGCCGCCCTACTCGGACGCTGACCGCGCTCCGGCCCCGCCCGAGCCGGACACCACCGAAAGACGGGTCGGGGGCAGGTACTCCCGTACCAGGCTTCGATGCCACCACGCCCCCGTCTCGCGCAGCTCCCGCCAGGTGGTGAACCGGTACCGGTACAGCCGGGCCCGCACGTACACGGGCGGGGCCTCCGGGAAGGGGTTGCGGCGGATCAGCCGCAGCGTGTCCCGGTCGCCCTCCAGCAGCCGCTCCACGAACGGCCCGAACCAGTCCCGGGCGTAGCCGGGGGAGAGCGCCGCGAACCACATGAGCCAGTCCAGCCGCAGGTGGTAGGGGGCGAACTGGCGCGGGATCCGGCGCGGATCCCCCGGCTTGCCCTTGAAGCCGTACTCCCGCCACTCCCCGTCCTCCCGAGGCACCGCGTCCGGGGTGCCCTCCACCACGACCTCGTCGCGGACCCGGCTCACCGTGCCGAAGGCCCCGTAGGTGTTCACCAGGTGCAGCGAGTCGAAGGAGCGGTTCATCACCTGCCGCCGCGAGACCATGTTGCGCACCGGATGCCTGCTCAGCACCAGCACCAGCAGCGTCACCGCGCACACCAGCACCGCGAACCACACCGGCGGCGGTGCGGAGGCAGCGGCCGGCGGCGGGCCGGCGACCGGGGTGAAGTCGACCGCCGGCAGCGCGAGCGTGATCGTCAGCCAGTTCAGCCAGGCGAAGTTCCCGGAGAGCACCAGCCACAACTGCGTCGCCACGATCGCGCAGGCGGCGTACGAGGCCACCGGCTGCGGCGCGAACAGCAGCACCGGCACGACCAGTTGGGTGACGTGGTTGGCGGCGCACTCCACCCGGTGCAGCGGCTTCGGCAGGTGGTGGAAGAACCAGCTCAGCGGGCCGGGCATGGGCTGCGTCTCGTGGTGGTGGTAGAGGCAGGTCAGCTTCCGCCAGCAGGCGTCCCCCCGCATCTTGATCAGCCCGGCGCCGAACTCCACCCGGAACGCGGCCCACCGAAGCAGCCACAGCACCAGCACCGGCGGCCCGGTGTCGGCGTTGCCGAGGAACACCGCGAGGAAGCCGGCCTCCAGCAGGAGGGACTCCCAGCCGAAGGAGTACCAGGTCTGGCCCACGTTCACGATCGACAGGTACAGCGCCCACAGCACCGCCCACATCGCCATCGCCGCACCGAGCGGCACGGCGTCCCCCGCTCCGGCCGCCAGCGCCGCGGCCAGGGCCGCCCCCGTCCAGGCGCAGCCGGCGAAGAACCGGTCCGAGTAGTGGAGTTGGAAGAGGCTCGGGGCGCGTTTGAAGGGCACGAACCGCACGTACCGCGGGACGGGCAGCATGCCGCGGCTCCCGATCAGGGCCCGGAACTGGAGGGCGGCCGCCAGGAAGGCGACGAGGTAGACGCCGGCGAGGGCCCGCTGGAAGACCAGCCGGCCCAGCCAGAGGTCGGGCGCCGTGAACCAGTCCATCCCCCCCAGTATCGGCCGGTTCAGGTCGCGGCGGCCAGCCTGCGCAGGGTCCGGCCCAGGTGGCGGGCGTAGCAGCGCTGGAGGAAGGGGACCAGCGGTCCGGCGGCCCGCGTGTACCAGCGGGCGGGACGGCTGAAGGCGGTCACCTCGAACCACACCGTGCCGTCCCGGTCGAGGAGGACCAGGAAGGACTCCTCTCCCTGCTCGGGGTGGCCGGCCAGGGTCCCGTACGCGAACCCGGTCCGGGCGGGCTCGTACACCGTCCAGACGACCTCGCAGGGCACCTCGATCCGCAGCGGGCCCCAGCCCAGCCCGACCGCGACGCGGGTCCCCGGCCGGACGGCGCCGTGGCCGCAGCGGACCGACACGCCCGCGGCGCGGTGCGCGCCGAACGTGGTGACCGCGGCTCCGGCCGCCTCGAAGACGGCGCGGCCGCTGCCGATCCGGGTGCGGTGGCGGAGGTGGTTGTACTGCCGGGGCAGCGGCAGCGAGGCGGTGGCGCCCCGCTCCGGGTAGGTGAGCGAGGGGCGGGCAGCCCCGGTGAGTCGGGTCATCGGATCGTCTCCTCCTTCTGCGTCACGGTCTGCTTCTGCCCCGGCCGCCCGCGGTGCCCGCCGGCCCACCGGGGCTGCCGCCCGCGCGGTACGGGACCGGGCGGGCCGGCGGCCGCCAGACGGCGCCACGCGAGCAGCGAGCACACGGCGAAGCCGAGGGCGTTGCCGACGCCGTGGGTGGCGGCCGTCCAGGTCAGGGTGGGGTGCACGGTTCCGGTGGCCTCGCCGACCGCCCACCACAGGGCGAGGAGCATCGTGGCCCCGAGGACGGCCGACGACGCGGCGAGGAGCCCCCGGGTGAGCCGGTCGCGGGCCACAGGGCGCACCTCCCGCCAGGTCGCCAGCGCCACCGCCCACATCCCGGCGGTGAGCACGACCGCGCCCGCCAGCTCCGCCCAGTCGTCCACGAAGTAGCCGAAGAGCACCAGCAGGGTCCCGCCGGGGACGCTGTACGCCGCCAGGCGCGCCGCGGGCCCGGGGGCCGCCCGGCACACCAGCCCGGCGACGAGGGCCGCCGCGAACCCGGCGTAGTGGAAGTGCGGCACGGTCAGCGCGAGGATGTCCAGGTCGAAGCCGAAGAGCCGGTGCCCGGCCCGCTCGGCGACCAGCGCCGTAGCGGCGACCGACGGCGCGGCCAGGGCCGTGGCCACGGCGAGCGCGGCAGGGGCGGAGCGGGCCCGGTCCGCGGACGGCATCCGCAGGAGCCGCAGCAGCCGGCCCGGCACGCGGGCGGCGAGCGCGACGGCGGCCGCCGCGTACAGGGCGGCCATGGCCGTCGCCGTGGCGCCGCGCGGCAGCCACAGGCACACCGCGCCGGGCGCCGCGGCGAGCGGCCACCAGCGGGCGGTGCGGTGCAGGGCGGCCGGGTCGATCAGCCGCAGACCGGCGGGCACGACGTACAGCATGCCCACGGCCACGACGAGGTTCAGCAGGACGGTCACCGCGCATCCCTTCTCTTCCGGAAGCGCCGGACGCCGCGAGGCGCCCGGACCCCCTCCGCGCTTTGAACGCGTTCAGGTCCTGTTCGTGACCCTACGGGATTGGCTGAACGTGTTCAAGAACAGCTTTCCCGGGTGCCTTCGCACCGCCCGGGGGAGGTCGTGCGCCCGGCTGCGGGCGCTCCGGTTGCGGGGCCCGCCGGCATGCGGCAGACAGGAGGGAGCATCCGGGGCGAACAGGGAGAAAACCGTGCACGAGCCGACACCCCGTCAGGCGCCGCGTCGTCACACACCGGCCCGCGCAGCCCTCTTGACGCTGCTCGGCCTCGCCGCCGCGGCCTGCGGAGGCGGCGAGGAGGCCCCCGCGCCGGCCGGTCCAGAGAGCCAGGAGATCCACCTCCAGCCCGTCGGCTCTGCGGGCCCCGACCCCTTCACCCCCTCCTCCGCCACCGCCGAATCAGCCCCGGCCCAGCCACCGCTCCCGAACCCGACCGGCCGCGGCATCCGCACCGTCAACGCCGCCACCCCCGGCCTCTACGGCGGCACCAAGCGCCTCGGCAGCTGCGACGTCGAGCAGCAGCTGCGGGCCCTGACCGGCGACGAGAGCAAGGCCCGCGCCTTCGCGGCGGCCTCCTCCGTCCAGGAAGCCGGCCTCCCCGAGTTCCTCCGCGGGCTCACGCCGGTCGTGCTCCGCGCCGACACCCGCGTCACGAACCACGGCTTCCGCGACGGGGGCGCGTACGGCTACCAGTCGGTGCTCCAGGCCGGCACCGCCGTCCTGGTCGACGCGCAGGGAATGCCCCGCCTGCGCTGCGCCGGCGGCAGCCCCCTGCTCGCCCCGCTCAGCGCGAAGGGCACGCCCGCCGTCAAGGGCGAGCGGTGGAACGGCTACCAGCCCAACCAGGTGATCGTGATCGAACCCACCCCCTACCCGCTCGCCGGCCTGGTCATCGCCAACGTCGCGGACAACACGTGGATCGAGCGGACCACCGGCGACGACGGCGCCCAGGACCGCTCCCCGCGCGTCATGCCCGCGTACGATCCCGCCGACGGCATCCCCGTCGGGGCCGCGCCGGCCACCGCTCCGGCCGCCCCGCCCGGGCAGAGCGTCCCGGGCGGGCAGGACGCCCCGCAGCGCACCCCGTCCGAGTCCGGCCTGCCGGCGGACGGGTCCGCCGACGGGTCGGCCGGGGCGGACCCGGCGACGGGCGACGGAGGCGACCTGACGCCGTGGCCGGGCGGGGACGCCGCCGGGGACGCCGCCGCCGGGGACGTCCTCGTGGACGGGGGCGACCTCTACGATCCGAACGCCCCCGAGGCCGAAGCCGACGGGGCCCTGACCGACACGGGCGCCGACCCGTGGTCCGTCGACACGTACGGCACGGAGACCGACGGCGCGGACGCCTCCACCGACTTCTCCTCCACCGACCCCTCCGACGCCGGCATCGACGGCCTCGGCAATGACGCCGGCGGCACCGACGTCCAGGAGTCCGAACCCCTCGACGGCGCGGCAGGCGCGGCAGGCGCCCCCGGCACCGAAGCGGTGCAGGAGCCGGATCCCACCGCGTCCGGAGTGCCCGCCGCCGCGGCCTCGACCGCCGCGGTCGTCGCCGCGCACCCAGGGGGCGCCTGACCCGCCCGTGTGTCATGGTGGACCGGTGCCGACCACCGTATCGCTGCCGGACGACTGGCCCGCACACCCGGACCGGTCGCTCTCGCTCAACCGCATGGGCAGCTTCGACTGGGACCTGTCCACCGGCCTGATGCACCTGGACACGGCCGCCCTCGACGTGTTCGACACCGCCGCGGAGGAGTACGACGGCCGGCCCGAGTCGCTCGCCGCCCGCGTGCCCGAGGGGGAGTCCTCCCGCCTCTTCGACCTCGTCTCCCACGCCCTCAAAGGCGACGAGGACAGCTACGGTGCCTACTTCCGGATCCGCTGCCGCGACGGCCGGCTGCGCTGGACCCACACGCAGGGCCGCCTCATGCGCGATCCCGACGGCCGCCCCCAGCGGATCATCGGCATCGTCCGCGACGCCACCGAGGAGCTCAGCCATTCGGCCGAACGCCTCGGCCTCGACGAGGAGCGCCGCCGCCAGACCTCGGTGGTCGAGAGCACCACCGCGGCCCTGGCCCACGCCCGGACCGTCAAGGACGTCATCGACGTCATCGGCGACGCCCACGGGCTGGAGCGGCTCGGCTCGATGGGCATGGTCATGGGCCTGGTCGAGGCGGGCCGCATCCACCTCGTCGCCGAGGGCCCGTCGGGCAGCTTCGTCCCCGGCACCCGCTACACCCGCATCGACGAGAACTACCCGATGAGCGAGGTGGTCCGCTCGCTCCAGCCGCGCTTCCTCGACTCCGCGGAGGAGTTCGCCGAGGGCTACCCCGGCCTCTGGGCGAAGATCTCGTCCATGGACATCTCGGCGGCCGCGTACCTGCCGCTGATCGCCCAGGCCCGCCCGATCGGCGCGATCGGCCTGCTCTACCAGGACAAGGACGGCTTCACCCAGGACGAGCGGAACCTCCTCGTAGCCCTGGGCAGCAGCATCGCGCAGAGCCTCCAGCGGGCCATGCTGCTGGAGCAGGAGCACGACCTCGCCGAAGGCCTCCAGCAGGCCATGCTGCCGCGCCGCATCCCCACCGTCCCCGGCGGCGACATCGCCGTCCGCTACCGGTCCGCGCGTATGGGCCAGGACATCGGCGGCGACTGGTACGACGTGATCCCGCTGCCCGGCGGCCGCGTCGGGGCCGTCATCGGGGACGTCCAGGGCCACGACACGCACGCGGCCGCCGTCATGGGCCAGCTGCGGATCGTGCTGCGCGCGTACGCCGCCGAGGGCCACTCGCCGGGCACCGTCATGGCCCGGGCGTCGGTGTTCCTGCACGAACTGGACACCGACCGCTTCGCCACCTGCACCTACGTCGAGGCCGACCTGTCGACCGGCGTCCTGCAGATCGTCCGCGCCGGGCACATCGACCCGCTGCTGCGCACCCGCGACGGCGACTGCCGCCGGCTGGACGTGGAGGGCGGGATGCCGCTCGGCCTCTCGGCGGAGTTCGGCCGGCTGGAGTACCCGGTGACAACGGTCGAGCTCGACCCCGGCGAAACGATCCTGCTGTGCACGGACGGCCTCGTCGAGCACCCCGGAGCGGACCTCGACGACGGGGTGCGGATGCTGTCCGGGCTGGTCCGCGGCGGCCCGGAGGACCTCCAGCGGCTCGCGGACCGGCTGTGCGAGGTGATAGACGAGCGCGGCGGCGACGACGACATGGCGCTGCTCCTGCTGCGCCGCCGCGTGGAGGAGGCACCGCAGGGCGGCGGCCGGCTGCAACAGCACGTCGCCCCGAACGACCCCGAGGGCCTGGTGTCGGCCCGCCACATGATCGGCGCGGCGGTGCGCGCCTGGGGCGCGCGGGAGCGCTCCGACGAGATCGAACTCGTGGCAGACGAGCTGATCGTCAACGCCCTGATGCACACGGACGGCCCGGCGATCGTCACCCTGCGGATCCTGAGCGGGCCGGGCCGCCGGCTCCGGGTCGAGGTGGAGGACCGCTCCAGCGCCCTGCCGCGCCGGCGGGAGGCGGGCGAGGCGGGGGTCTCCGGGCGGGGGCTGATGCTGGTGGACCGGTTGGCGGACGTCTGGGGGGTGGAGGCGCGGGGCAGCGGCAAGTGCGTCTGGTGCGAGTTCCTGCTGACCTGAGCCCGCCCGCACCCGCTCGCGCCGCCCGCTCCCGGGCCGTGTCCGGTCGCGCATCGGCGGCCGGATGGGCAGGCTGGGGGCATGCCCGAGCTGCCGGAGGTCGAGGCCCTCAGGGAGTTCCTCGACGAGCACCTGACCGGGAGGGTCGTCGAACGCGTCCTCCCGCTCGCCGTGAGCGTGCTGAAGACGTACGACCCGCCGCTGTCCGCCCTGGAGGGGCAGGAAGCGGGGCCCACCGCCCGGTACGGCAAGTTCCTCGCCCTGCGGATCGGGGAACTCCACCTGGTCACCCACCTGGCCCGGGCCGGCTGGCTCCGCTGGCAGGACGCCCTTCCCGACCGGCCGCCGCGCCCCGGCAAGGGGCCGCTCGCCCTGCGCGTCGCCCTCGAAGGCGGCGGCGGCTTCGACCTGACGGAGGCGGGCACCCAGAAGCGCCTCGCCGTGTACGTGGTCCGGGACCCGGCGGAGGTGCCCGGCATCGCCCGGCTGGGGCCGGACCCGCTGGCAGAGGGCTTCGACCGGGACGCGTTCGCCGCGCTGCTGGCGGGGGAGCGGCGGCAGATCAAGGGGGTGCTGCGCGACCAGGGCGTCCTCGCCGGCATCGGCAACGCCTACAGCGACGAGATCCTGCACGCTGCCAAGGTGTCCCCGTTCAAGCTGGCCTCCGCCTTCGACGAGGAGCAGACCACCCGGCTGTACGAGGCCGTCCGGGACACCCTGCGCGAGGCCGTCGACCGGGCCCACGGCGTCGCCGCCGGCCGGTTGAAGGCCGAGAAGAAGAGCGGCCTGCGGGTCCACGGCCGCGAGGGCGAGCCGTGCCCGGTGTGCGGCGACACCGTCCGGTCGGTGTCGTTCGCCGACTCCTCCCTCCAGTACTGCCCCACCTGCCAGACCGGCGGCAAGCCGCTCGCCGACCGCAGGCTCTCCCGCCTGCTCAAATGACCTCCGCCCGGGCCCCGCCGCTGCGTAGACTCCCGCACCATGCAGGACCCCCCGCCGCAGCCGCACCGGCCGGCGGCGGCGCCCCGGCGGGAGACCGTGACGGGCGTGCCGCGCGCCGCCCGCCGCCGTGCCCCCGCGTACACCCCGGCCCGTTCGGAGATCTGCGAGCAGACCAGCCTCGGCACGACGTACGTCCGCGCCCTCATGCGCAGCCAACTGCGCGCCGGGCTCGGGGCGGTGGCTGCGCTGGCGCTGGCGGTGGGGGTGCTTCCGCTGCTGTTCGCGCTGCCCGGGAGGGTGCCGGGTCCGCTGGTGTGGGCGGTCCTCGGGGTGGCCGCCTATCCCGTGCTGTGGCTGATCGCCCGCTGGTACGTCGCCCGGGCGGAGCGCAACGAGGCCGACTTCGCCGGCCTGGTGCTGGACCCGGCCGACCCCCCGCCGGCGCGGCGGCGCCCGTAGCGGGCTGCGGGCGGGCTGCGGGCTCGCGTGCCGGTCAGAAGAGGTGCATGGCCAAGTTGCCCAGAGGGAGACCGAGTTGCCAGGCGGGCGTCCACACGCGGGCGTTCTCGTCCAGGCCCTGGCAGGGGTCGGGCCCGCCCGGCCGGGCGGCGTCGATGTTGGTGGCGAAGAGCTCCGTCCGGTCCAGCCAGCGCCAGGCGGCGCGGGCGAGTTCGAGGTCGGGGTCCTCGCCGCGGCCGCTCTCGCGGGCCTCCTCGCCCAGTGCGAGGAAGCGGGTGTGGACCCAGTCGCGCCAGGGGTGCCCGTACGCCGTCAGCGACATCCACTCGTCGAGCTGGGAGACCACGCGGATCCCGGAGAGCTCGCCGGCTGCGTCGGAGAGGTAGATGGTCAGGGCGAGCGTGTCGCGGCCGGCGCGGAACTCCAGGGTCCCGGCCGGGATCAGCCGTCCGGTGCGCAGCAGTTCGTCGGCGATGTACTCGGCGTACAGCCACGCCATGGGCACCGCGAGCCCGCCGTCACTGGTGCCGTTCGTACCCTCGGGCTGCACCGTTCCACCTTCTCCCGCGTGTCGAGCTTGCCGTCCGTGGGTACCGAGCCTTCCCTTCCCGGCTTGCGCCGTGGGGGATGTTTACTCAACTTGAACGGTCTGCGGCCTGTTTCCGCGCACTTCCTGTCCGATCCGCGTGCATTCGGATCGTTTCCCCGTGCGCCGGGCGGGCCGCGGTGCGCTCAGGCCCCGAGCCCGTACCCGTATCCCTGGAGCCCCTTGCGGAGGGCCCGCAGGGCGTAGTGGGTGCGGGACTTGACCGTTCCGGCGGGGATCCCCAGCTCGGCGGCGGCCTCGGCCACCGACCGGTCGCGGAAGTACACCTCCAGCAGCACCTCCCGGTGCTCCGGCCCCAGCGAGCCGACGGCGCGCCGCACGTCGATGGCCGTCACGGACCCCGCCACCCCGTCCTCGGGAGCGGGCGCCTGCTCCAGTGCGTCCGCGTCGACCTCCTGCGGCCGCGAGAGGCGGGCCCGGCGGGCGTCGATCGCAAGGCGCCGCGCGACGGTGAAGAGCCAGGGCCGCATGGACGCGTGGCCGCTCGCCAGGGCCTCAGGGTGCTGCCAGGCGCGGACGAGCGTCTCCTGGACGAGGTCCTCGGCGCGCTGGGCGTCCCCGGAGGTGAGCCCGAGCAGGAGGCCGAACAGGGCCCGGCCGTGCTCGCGCTGGAGCTCGGCCAGCGCCTCGGGGGCCGTGCGTGCGAGGGTGGGGGAGAGGGGCACGAGGGCCTCCTTCCTGGGGCCGTCCGGGTCCGACGCACCCACCCTCACCTGCGCCGGGCGCCCCGTGAACCGTCCCGCCGCGGTCTTGCGCCCAAGCGCCCGGGACGCCCGGTGGGCGGCCGCCCGGGCCGGTGAGCGGTCGCCGAACGGTCGAACGGTTGCGGTGAACGGCCGCCGTGCGGGTGTGGCCGGTATGCGGCCGCGGTGCGGCCGGCCGGCTCCTTTCGACGCGCAGCGCCTCCCCCCATGGATTAAAAGGTGATCAGATAGTCGTACTAATTGGAGAGAGAGTGGCGCCCATGACCCAGCGCACCCGCAAGGCCCTCGCGCTCCTGTCCGCCGCCCTGCTGTCGGCCGCCACCGCGGCCGCCTGCTCGGCCGGACGCACCCCGCCCGCCCGCCTCGGCGACGCGCACCCCCCGCCCTCCCGCGCCGCCGGCCCGGACGCGGCCGCCGCCCGCGGCTTCACGCTCGTCGCGAGCGGCGACGTCCTGCCCCACGACTCCGTCATCAAGCAGGCCGCGGCCGACGCCGACGGGGCCGGCCACGACTTCCGGCCGATGTTCTCGCACGTCAAGCCGCTCGTCTCCGCAGCCGACCTCGCGCTATGCCACATGGAGACCGTCTACGGCCCCGACGGCGGCCCCTTCACCGGCTACCCCGCCTTCCAGTCCCCGCCCGAGGTCGCCGACGGCCTGAAGGACGCCGGGTACGACGGCTGCTCGACCGCCTCGAACCACACCCTCGACGCCGGAGCCGAAGGCGTGGCGCGCACCCTCGACCGCTTCGACCGGGTCGGCCTGCGCCACGCAGGATCGGCGCGCACGGCCGCCGAGGCGGCCGCCCCGACCCTCTACACCGCGGGCTCCGCCAAGGTCGCCCACCTCGCCTACACCTACGACACCAACGGGTACCCGATGCCCGAGGGCCGGCCGTGGGCCGTCAACCTCATGGAGAAGGACAAGATCGTCGCGGACGCGCGGGCCGCCCGGAAGGCCGGAGCCGACGTCGTCCTGGTCAGCCTGCACTGGGGCACCGAGTGGCAGACCGCGCCGGACGAGCGGCAGCTCACCCTGGGCCGGGAGCTGACCGCCTCCCAGACCGGCGGCCGCCCCGACATCGACCTGATCCTCGGCACGCACGCCCACGTCCCGCAGGCCTACGAGAAGGTCAACGGCACCTGGATCGTCTACGGCATGGGCGACCAGGTGGCCGGCGAGATGTTCAACCACTCCGGCGACCGCGACCTGCGAGGCAACTACGGCTCCCTCGCCCGCTTCACCTTCGCCCCGCCGGCCGCGGCGGGCGGGCGCTGGCAGGTCGCCAAGGCCGAGTTCGTCCCCCAGATGATGGACCTCTCCGCCGGGAAGGTCGTCAACCTGCCGGCCGCCCTCGCCGAGGACCCCGACGACGCCGGCTACCGCCGCGCCCGCGACACCGTCACCGAGGCGGTCCTCGGCCGCGGCGCCACCGCACAGGGCCTCACCATGGGCCGCTGACCGGTCCGCCCCCGGGCCGGACGGGCGCGCTCCCCGCCCGTCACCCTCCCGGGGGACGCGCCGCTCGCCGCGCGGACCGCGGCCGGGCTCCCTAGAGTGCGAACCATGAGTGCCACGACGGAGCAGACCCGGGGGACCCGGAACCGCTTCCTGAACCGGGTGCCCGACGGGTCCGCCGCGTTCTTCGGCGCCCTCGGCCTGTTCTGTGCCGTCCTGGCGCTCTCGCCGGCGCTGCGGCACCTGCTGCGGCACGTCGTCCGCTTCCTCGACGACTACGTGGTCCCCGTCAGCGAGAACCTCGCCTACGCCGTCTTCCTCTTCCTCCTCGCCGCCGCACTCGGCACCCGCAAGAAGGTCGCCTGGTGGATCGTCGTCGCCTACCTGGTCCTCCTGGCCCTCGTCGACGTGCTGCTCATCGCCGACGGCTGGTTCCGGATCGGCGGCCCCTCCCTCCTCATCGCCGTCGCAGCCCTGGCGGTGCTGACCGCCGCCCGCAGCGAGTTCTACGCCGCCTCCCGCCCCGGGGCGTTCTGGCGGGCCCTGCTCGTCCTCGGGCTCGGCCTGCTCGCCGCCGTCCTCCTCGGCTGGGCGCTCGTCGCCCTGTTCCCCGGCACCCTGCCCCGCGGCCAGTGGCTGGACTGGGCCGCCAAGCAGGTCTTCGGCGGCCTGTTCTCGGCCCGCGAGTTCGACGGCCGGCCGCCGCGGCCCCTGTCCTTCCTGCTCGGCCTGTTCGGCGCGCTCGCCCTCCTCAATGCCGCGGCCACCCTCTTCCGCTCCCAGCGCATGACCGCCGCCCTCCACGGCGACGAAGAGCCCCGCATCCGGGCGCTGCTCGGCGCGTACGGCCGCTCCGACTCCCTCGGCTACTTCGCCACCCGCCGCGACAAGGCCGTCGTCTTCGCCCCCAACGGCATGGCCTGCGTCACCTACCGCGTCGAGGCGGGCGTCTGCCTCGCCAGCGGCGACCCGGTGGGCGACCCGGCCGCCTGGACCCCGGCCATCGACGCCTGGCTCGCCGTCGCCCGCCGCCACGGCTGGCAGCCCGCCGTCATGGGCGCCTCCGAGGACGGCGCCACCGCCTACGCCCGATCCGGGCTGAGCGCCCTCCAGCTCGGCGACGAGGCCATCCTGCACGTCGCCCACTTCGACCTCGACGGCCGCGACATGCGCGTCACCCGCCAGGCCGTCAGCCGCGTCCGCCGCGCCGGTGCCACCACCTCGATCCGCCGCCACTCGGCCCTGTCGGACGAGGAGATGCAGCGCATCATCGACCGCGCCGACACCTGGCGCGACACCGAGACCGAACGCGGCTTCTCCATGGCCCTCGACCGGCTCGGCGACCCCGCCGACGGCGACTGCCTGCTCGTCGAGGCCTTCGACGCCGACGGCGAGCTGATCGCCCTGCTGTCCTTCGTCCCCTGGGGCAGGGACGGCATCTCCCTCGACCTGATGCGCCGCGACCGCAACGCCCCGAACGGGGTCATGGAGTTCATGGTCGCCCAGCTGTGCGCCGCCGCCCCCGGCCTGGGCGTGCGCCGCATCTCGCTGAACTTCGCCGTCTTCCGCTCCGCCTTCGAGGAGGGCGGCCGGATCGGCGCCGGCCCCGTCCTGAGACTCTGGCGCCGGCTGCTGCTGTTCCTCTCCCGCTGGTGGCAGCTCGAGGCGCTCTACCGCTCGAACGTCAAGTACGGGCCCGAGTGGTACCCGCGGTTCCTCTGCTACCAGGACGCCGGCTCGCTCGCCCGGGTCAGCCTGGCCTCCGGCATCGCCGAGGGCTTCGTCTCCGTGCCGAGCCTGCGCAAGCTGTGGGGCAACGGCCATCCCAAGGGCGTCACCGCCCCCGCGAACACCGCGTCGCTGCCCCCGCTCGACACGCTCGGCCTGGACGCGGCGGACGGGCAGGGCGGGCCGGCCCTCCCGGCCGAGCGGCTGCCCGAGCAGGTCCGCGTCCGCCACGCCAAACTCGACCGGCTGCGCGCCGCCGGGATCGACCCCTACCCCGTCGGCATCCCCGCCCGCACCCACACGGCGTCCGCGCTGCTCGCCGCCCACCCCGGCCTTTCGCCCGGCGCCCGCGGCGACGGCCCCGCCACCCTCGCCGGGCGGATCATGGTCGTCCGCGACCTCGGCGGGGTCGTCTTCGCCGTCCTGCGCGACTGGTCCGGCGACATCCAGCTGATGCTCACCCGGGACGAGAGCGGCCCCGCGGCCCTCGACTCCTTCACCTCCCAGGTCGACTTCGGCGACCACGTCACCGCCACCGGACGCATCGGGGCCAGCAAATCGGGCGAGCCCTCCCTCCTCGTGGAGTCCTGGCAGCTCACCGGCAAATGCCTGCGCCCCCTGCCCGACAAGCGCAAGGGCCTCGCCGACCCCGAGGCCCGCGTCCGCCGCCGCTACCTCGACCTCGTGGCCAGCCCCGAGGCGCGCGACGTCGTACGGGCCCGCTCGACGGCCGTGCAGGCCCTGCGGCACGGCCTGCTGGAGCGCGGCTTCCTGGAGGTCGAGACCCCGATGCTCCAGCAGATCCACGGCGGCGCCAACGCCCGGCCCTTCCGCACCCACATCAACGCCTACGACCTCGACCTGTACCTGCGCATCGCACCCGAGCTGTACCTCAAGCGGCTGTGCGTCGGCGGCATGGAGAAGGTCTTCGAGATGGGCCGCACGTTCCGCAACGAAGGCGTCTCCTACAAGCACAATCCCGAGTTCACGATGCTGGAGGCCTACCAGGCCTTCGCCGACTACGACGTGATGCTCGACCTGACCCGCGAACTCATCCAGGGGGCCGCCACCGCCGCCTTCGGCTCGCCCGTCGCCCACAAGAGCGGCCCCGACGGCAGGCTCGCCGTCCACGACATCTCCGGCACCTGGCCCGTCAAGACCCTGTACGGCGCCGTCAGCGAGGCCCTCGGCGAAGCCGTAGACGCCGACACCCCCGAAGACGTCCTGCGCCGGCTGTGCGACCGCGCCGGGGTGCCCCACGCCCCCGCCGACACCCGCGGCGACGTCGTCCTGGAGATGTACGAGCGGCTCGTCGAGGAGAAGACCACCCTGCCCACCTTCTACAAGGACTTCCCCACCGACGTCTCCCCGCTCACCCGGCAGCACCGGCGCGATCCGCGCCTGGCCGAGCGCTGGGACCTCGTCGCCTTCGGGACCGAGCTCGGCACCGCCTACTCGGAGCTGACCGATCCCGTCGAGCAGCGGCGCCGGCTCACGGCCCAGTCGCTGCTCGCCGCGGGCGGCGACCCGGAGGCGATGGAACTCGACGAGGACTTCCTCGACGCCCTGGAGTACGCGATGCCGCCCACCGGGGGGCTCGGAATCGGAGTGGACCGCCTCGTCATGTTCCTCACCGGTCTGACGATCCGCGAGACGCTGCCGTTCCCGCTGGTGCGGCGCGGCTGATCGGGTGAGGGCACGCGGCCTCCTCCGCGCCTCTCGACATCCCGGCCGATCTCGTTGATACGTAGTAGTAATGAAAAATGACGAGCCGACAGTCGGGCGGCGTGTACTCCTGCGCACCGCAGTCTTCCTCGGAATCGCCACGGCCTCCGGACTCCTGGCCTCCGGCGAGTCCGGCCCGCCCGGAACCGGCGCCGCGGGCAGAACCCCCGTAGGCGGGGGAGCCGCCGGACCCGCGGGCGCCGGGCAGCCCGGCCCGGGGGGCGCGGCCGGCCCCGGAGGCGTCCGCGCCGTCCGCCCCCAGACGCCCGGCCGGACCGCCTACCGGCTGGCCCCCATGACCGCCGAGGCGCCGGTGCGCCCACCGGCGGCCAGGCCCGCCGTCCGCACCCGGCCCATCCTGGAGCTCGACCCGGCCGCGGCCGCCCGCAGCGCGATGGTCCTCACCTTCGACGACGGCCCCGACCCCCGCTACACCCCCGGCATCCTCGACACCCTCGCCCGGTACGGCGTCCGCGCGATGTTCTTCGTCTGCGGCGAGATGGCCGCCGAGAACCGCGACCTGGTGCGCCGGATGGCCGCGGAGGGCCACCTCATCGGCAACCACACCTGGTCCCACCCCCTCATCCCCAGCCTGAGCAGGCCCGGCCTCGCCTCCGAGATCGGCCGGACCAGCGAGGTCGTCGAGAAGACCGTCGGCGCCCCGCCCCTTTGGTTTCGCGCACCGTACGGCGCGTGGAACCGGGCCGCCTTCGAGATCGGCGCCGAACTGGGCATGGAGCCGCTCGCCTGGACCGTCGACAGCCTCGACTGGACGGAGCCGGGCGCCTCCGTCATCGTCTCCCGCGTCCTCAAGGGCGCCGGACCCGGGGTGATCGTCCTGTCGCACGACGCCGGCGGCGACCGCACGCAGAGCGTCCACGCCCTCGGCACCTACCTGCCGCAGCTCCTGGCCCGCGGCTACCGGATGACCCTGCCCGTGCTGCCGCCCCGCTGAGGAAACGTATCCGCAGCGGGGCGGGGGACCCGCCGGGTCAGCGGGCCTCGACCATGCGGGCGAACACGACGACGTTCCCGTCGTAGCCCCGCGCCTTCGAGTAGCCGCCGCCGCACGTGATCACCCGGAGCTCGGGCAGCCCGGTGTCCCCGTACACCCGGGCTCCGGGGAACGTCTCCTTCGAGAACACCTCCACGCCGTACACCTCGAACACCGCCGTGCGCCCGTCGTAGCGGTCGACCTCGACGCGGTCGCCCTTGCGCAGGGCGCCCAGCCCGTAGAACACCGCGGGGCCCCGCTCGTTGTCGACGTGGCCGACGACGACGGCCGAGCCGCGCTGGCCCGGCGCGATCCCGTTCAGATACCAGCCGGCCAGGTTCGGATCCTGGGCCGGCGGGGCCTCGATCCACCCCTGCGCGTCCAGCCCCACCGTCATCACCGGTGCGTCCACCCTGATCTGCGGAATCCGGATGCGCTGGACCGACGAGTGCTCCAGCTCCGCGACGCCCGCCGGCAGCGCCGCACCCGGCGGCAGCGGCATAGGCGCCTGCCCGTCCGACTGCCCGGCGGACGCCGACACCGCCGCGGCGGCCGTCGGCTGCGGCGGTCCGTCACCGGACTCGGCGCCGTTGCGCATCATGGCGAGGCCGCTGAGCATCACCAGCGCGAGCACGCCCCAGGGGGAGCGTCTCCTCGGCCGCTGCTCACTCTCGTCCTCGGTCATGGCTCTCCCTTCCCGACGCGGGGGTCCCGACCCGCGTCACGTCCCGCCCCCTTCACGCCCTTCTCCACGCACGCTAAGCCCGTGCGCGCAAGACGGCGATCGGTGCCGGGCGAACGGGTGGCGGGACCGGACGGGGTGCACCCGTCCGGGTATTCATCACACAAACTCCTGACGGGTCGTGACCTGCGGATCCGTCAGATGCGGTGCGCGGCCCACGGCGTGTCGCTCAACCGTGCGGACCAAAGCCGGACATGCGCCGCTTGCGGCCCGACCCGAGGGTTCGTGATGGGAGGCGTTCTCGTCGATCATCCCGGGCGACCGCTCCGGGGCGCTTTCCGCTGGAGGTTCCACCATGCGTGTTCTGCGCGCTCTCACCGTGACCGCGGCGGCGTGCGTCGCCGTCGGTCTCAGTATTCCGGTCGCCTCGGCGAACCCGGCGGCGGGGCCGCCGGAGACCGGGGGCCAGGGCGGCAACGGCGGCCGCGGCCCCAGCAACGTCTCCGTCACCCCGTACTCGGTGCACCAGGGGGCGACGATGCAGGTCAGCGCCGCCGGCTGCGGCCACGGCGGAACCGTTTCGTCGCCCGGCAACTTCTCGCCGGCGAACCTGTCGGCCGGGTCCGTCGGGTTCGCGACAGTGCGGATCTTCAACCACGCCTCGCCCGGGACGCACACGCTGTCGGTCAAGTGCAACGACAGCAACCTGATCGCCACCCACCGCTTCCAGATCCTCGACGGCCGCGGAGCCCAGGGCGGCATCGGCGGCTCCTTCGGCCCCTCCGCCGCCGAGACCGCCATCGGCGCGGGCCTCGTCGGCGCGGCGGCCCTCGGCGCGGGCGTCCACGTCCTGCGCCGCCGCCGCCCGCACCGCAACCGGGCCTGACGACCGGCCGACCTCCCCGGTCCCCGCCCGGAACACGCCGGTCGCCCCGCATCCCGTACGGGATCCGGGGCGACCGGCTGTCGGCGCCCGCCCCGGGGCGGGCGGATGCGGCACGCGTGCGGTGCGGTGGGGGCGGCGGGGCGGTGGTGCGGAAGGGCGGCCGGGTCAGTGGCGGTGGGCCGAACCGCGGCGCCGCAGCGCGAGGACCGTCCCGGCCGCGGCGGCCAGGAACAGGGCCGCGCCCGCGCCGAGTTCCAGGGCGTCCATCCCGGCGACGCTGCCGCCGAGCCCGCCCCGCACGCCGCGCGCCGCCGCCGACTCGGCGGGCGCCGTGGCGGTTGCGGTACGCGGCGCGGCCGGCCGGTCGGCGGAGGTGGAACTGGTGGTCGGCGTGCCCGTGCCGCCGGCGATGGTGAGGTCGGCGGAGCCGTTCTCGCCGTTGCAGGTGAACGTCACCGAGTAGACGGCTCCGCGGCGGGCGTCGCGGTCGACGGTCACGCGCGCGGTGCTGCCCCGGGCGATGCTCACGGTGTCGAAGACACCGGACGAGGCCGTCGCGAAGGCGGCGTCGCAGCCGGTGACGGACAGCACCGTCTGGCCGCCCGGGGCGACCGTCGACGGGGTGATGGCGAAGCCGAACGAGGTGATGGGCTGCGCCTCGGCCGCGAGGGCGGCGGGCGCACCGAAGACGCCCAGCGCAAGGACGGCGCCCGCGGCGCCGGCGCCGAGCAGGGCAGTGGCGGAGCTGCGTATCGCACCCATGGAATGGTTCTCCGGATCCCGGGGAGCAGCCGCGGAACGGTTTCCGCCGGCGGTGGGGGGTGCTCCCCGATGCCCGCCACGCTAGGCGGGGGCCGCCCGCCCCGCGATCAGGAGCGGGCGAATGGGGCACACTGCTGGGCCGAACCGGGGACGGCGGGCCCCTCCCCGGTTTGGCGCGGGGCTCAGCCGCCCAGGTCCAGGTGCGGGAACTGCGCGAGGAACGGCTCGGCGGTCGCGGAGATGCCCCGCCCGAACGGGGCGTCGAAGTCCCAGATCAGGAACAGCAGGAACGCGATCAGCGCGCTGAACAGGCCCGCCAGCAGCAGCTCCCGGAAGGAGCGGCGGATCTGCAGCATGAAGATCATCCCGACGGTGACGAGCGCCCCGACGATCAGCCCGAACCACACCACGCCCGGCATGGTGGCCCCCGCGCTCAGCCCCCGGGCGCTGCGGGCGTCGTCGACGAGCGCCACCTGGTCCACCAGCGGCTGGTACGCCTGCCCCTCGTGGTCGGTCTGCGGCTCGTAGTCGGTGACGTCCCGGCGGATCCGCTCCAGCAGTTCCCCGCCGCGGTCGGTGACCGTGCCGTGGTCGGCCATCTGCTGCCACTCGGTGTCCACCACGTACGTCACGTACGCGTCGACGTCGGCCCGGATCCGGTCGCGGACCTCGGCCGGGTAGACGTGGGAGCGGACGCTGATCTCGTGCAGCGCCTGGGCCTCCTGGCGCACGTACTCCTGGGCCGCTCCGCGGCCCTCCCATACGCCGGCGATCGCGAGGCCGAGCACGATCGCGTAGATCACGCCGATCATCATCGTCATGTACTCGATGACGTCGGGGGTCTCGCTGGGATCGTCGTCCTCGCCGATCCGCCGGTGGTTGAAGAAGGCGATGGCGAGGACGACGGCGCAGGCCGCGGCCATCGCGAGGGTCAGGACGAGCCATTCCGACAAGGGGACTCCCAATCGTGCGCGGGCGGGTCGCGGGTTGGTGGCGGCGGTGGCCGGGTGGCGGCGTGGACCGGGGCGGCGGCGGTCAGCGCGGGCGCAGGGCGACGATCGCGAGCACCGCGGGCGCCGCGGTCATGAGGGTGAAGGTCACTGGCGAAATGTGGTGCTCGACCGGTTTCGCGGTCGCGACGCGGTACGCGGGCCTCGGTACGGGCTTCTTCGCAGGCGGGGGCGGTGGTGGCGGCGGGAGGACCACGGGCACGGGCGCGGCCTGGGCCCGGGAGGGGGCCGGCGCGGGTTTCGGCGGGGCCGGTTCGGGCGCCTTCGGGACGGGTGCGGGCCGGGGCGGCGCCGGCTTCGGCGGGGGCGGGGGAGTGGGCCGCGGCGCGGGCGGCGGGGCCGGCTTCGGCGGGGGAGTGGGCTTGGGCGGTGTGGGGGTCGGGGTGGGCTTCGGCGGCGGGGTGGGCGTCGGCTTCGGCGGGCACGGCGGCGGAGGCGGCGGGCAGTGGTGGCCGCGGCCGTGCCCGTGGCAGCGGTGGCCCTTCCCCCGCCCCTTGCCGTGGCCGTGCCCACGGCCGTTGCCGCCGCCCCGGTCCCCTGCGCCGTCCTCGACATCCGGCGGACCGCCGCCGTGATGTGCGCCACCTCCGGCGGCTCGTGCGGCGCCGCTGCCGGCGACGGCGGTGAGGCTGATGCCGCCCCCGGCGCCGCCGTCGCCGATCGTCGCGTAGGCGCAGCTATCGGCCACGGCCGGCGTGGCGGACAAGGCCGCCCACAGCAGGGCCGGGAGCACGATCAAACGCCGGGTACGGGCTCTGTTCACCCGGGCAGCATGGGCTCGCGCGCGCTCGCGCACGCGGGGCCCGGCCCTGGTTCGCCTGAACGGGTGCTGTACGGACCGTAGAGGTTTGAGCCACGAACCGAACCGATGTGATCGCTTCTCGGGCGATTCCCAAAAGGGACGTGTCGGTTTCCGTCATCGGTGGCGCGGGGGGCCGCAGAGGTCTTTGGTGTGTGATGAAGAACGGATCACCAATTTCCGCTTTTGCTCGCCCCCTTGGGCGATGATCAGTACATTCGGCTCGGACAGGTGTCCGACCTCCCGGACGACCGCCACGGACTACGGCTTGGAGACCGAGATGGAGCGCCCCACCTGGGCCCCGCCAGGTATCGACATATCGGTGCCGAGCGTGTCCCGCATCTACGATTACTACCTGGGCGGCTCCCACAATTTCGAGGTGGACCGGCAGGCCGCCCGCCGGGCCATGGAATTCATGCCGGGCCTCCCGAAGATCATGCAGGCGAACCGGGCGTTCATGCGCCGCGCCGTCCGCCACGCCGTCGCCCAGGGCGTGACCCAGTTCCTCGACATCGGCTCCGGCATCCCCACCTTCGGCAACGTCCACGAGGTCGCCCGGGCCGCCAGCCCCGACGCGCGCGTCGTCTACGTCGACCACGACCCCGTGGCGGTCGCGCACAGCCGCGCCGTCCTGGAGGGCGACACCCAGACCGGCGTCGTCTCCGCCGACCTGCGCAAGCCGCAGGACATCCTCACCGCCGCCGAGGTCGAGCGGCTCCTGGACTTCGACCGCCCGGTGGCCCTGCTCCTCGTCGCCGTCCTGCACTTCCTGGAGGACGCGGACGACCCGTACGGCGCCGTCGCCGAACTCCGCGACGCCCTGCCCCCGGGCAGCCTGCTCGTCCTCACCCACGCCTCGTACGAGGGCATGCCGCTGTCCGAGGAGGTCGCCAGCGGCACGGTCGGCGTCTACCGGGACATCCGCAACCCGCTGGTCATGCGCACGCGCGAGGAGGTCGCCCGCTTCTTCGACGGCTTCGAACTGGTCGACCCCGGCGTCGTCTCGATGCCGAACTGGCAGCCCGGCGGGCTCGCGGACCCGCAGGACGGAGACATGCCGGAGGACCCGTACGCGTTCTCCGGCTACGGCGGAGTGGGACGCAAGGCGTGAGATCGACGGCCGCGGTGCCCTCCGGCACACCGACCCCGAAGGACGCGGAGCCCGTGCAGGGCGGCCCCTCCCGCGTCCCGCACCCGTGCCCGCAGGCAGCCCCGCACAGCGGCCTGGACGACCGGATCGCGCGTTTCGCCACGATCTGGGGGCGCGCCATCTTCCCGTTCACGGCGACTTCCCTGACGCGCCCGGAGTTCGAGCAGCACCTGGTGCCGCTGACCCGCACGCTCGCCGAAGCCCTGCACGCCAGGCCGTTCGACGCGGCCGTCGCCCAGCAGGTCGGGGCCGAACTCGTCACCGTGCACTGCACCGACCCCGAGGCGCTCGCCGGGACGCTCGGCGTCGTCGAGTCCTACCTCGTCCTGTACTGCGGGCCCGACGGCGTCGGAGTGGAGGGCGCCGAGGAGTACCGCTCCCGCTGCGCCCGCCTCCAGCACCAGATCGCCGCCGGCTTCGCCCGCGCCCTGCGCGAGCGCACCCTGCGGGAGCAGGAGGCGATCGCCCGCTCCGCGCTCACCGCGCGCATCGACGCCCAGCAGGCCCTGCACGCCAGCGAGGAGCGCTTCCGCGCGGTCTTCGAGGGCGCCGCGATCGGCATCGGCATCGCCGACCTCGAAGGCAACGTGCTGGAGGTCAACGACGCCCTGCTCCAGATGTTCGGCGGCATGGGCGGCCACGTCCGCGGCCGCAACATCAGCGAGTGGGGCCACCCCGACGACGCCCCGCAGGTCTGGCGCATGTACGGCGAACTCGTCCGCGGCGAGCGCGAGAGCTACCGCGTGGAGAAGCCGTACTACCGGCACGACGGCACCGTGCTGTGGACCAACCTGACGGTCTCGCTCCTGCGCGACACCGAGGGCCGCCCCCAGTACCAGCTGGCACTGATGGAGGACACCACCGAACGCCGCCTGCTGAACCTGAGGCTGCGCTACGAAGCCACGCACGACGCCCTGACGGGCCTGCCCAACCGGACGCTGTTCTTCGAACGCCTGGAGAAGGCCCTCAGCGGCGGCGGCACCCGCTTCGGCCTGTGCTACCTCGACCTGGACGGCTTCAAGGCGGTCAACGACAGCCTCGGCCACTCCGCGGGGGACCGGCTGCTCGTGGAGGTCGCGGACCGCCTCCAGAGCTGCGCGACGGGCCCCGGCGAGGTCGTCGCCCGGCTCGGCGGCGACGAGTTCGTGGCGCTGACCACCGGCCCTGACACGCAGGAGAAGGTGACGGAGCTCGCCGTCCGCATCCTGTCGGCCCTGTCGGCCCCGATCCGGATCGAGGGCCGCGAGCTGTCCGTCCGCGGCAGCATCGGCATCGTCGAGGGCCCGGCGGGGGAGCGCACCCCGGCGGAGGTGCTGCGCAGCGCGGACATCACCATGTACCGGGCCAAGGCGGCCGGCGGCAGCCGCTTCGAGTTCGCCGACGCGGAGGCCGACGCCCGCGCGATCACCCGCCACGGCCTGACGAACGCCCTCCCCGCCGCCTTGGAGCGCGGCGAGTTCTTCATCGAGTATCAGCCGCTCGTCCACATGCACGACGGCACGGTCCGCGGCGCGGAGGCACTCGTCCGCTGGGAGCACCCCCAGTACGGGGTGCTCGGCCCGGACCGCTTCATCCCGCTGGCGGAGCGCACCGGGCTGATCGTGCCGCTGGGCCGCTGGGTGCTGGAGGAGTCCGTCCGCCAGGCCCGCACGTGGCAGCGCGAACACGGCGGCTCGCCCCTGAGGGTCAACGTCAACCTCTCGCCGACGCAGCTCCACCACCCCGGTCTGGTCGCCGACACGGTCGCCGTCCTGGAGAACGCAGGCCTCGCCCCGGGCGCCCTGTGCCTGGAGGTCACCGAGTCGGCCCTCATCGGCGCGGACGACGACCTGCTGGAACCGCTGCGCCGCCTCGCCGACCTCGGCGTCGACATCGCCCTCGACGACTTCGGCACGGGCTACTCGAACCTCGCGAACCTGCGCCGCCTCCCGGTGAGCGTGCTGAAGCTGGACCGCTCCTTCACCAAGGGGATGCAGCAGCAGCCCGCCAACCCGGTCGACGTCAAGATCGTCGAGGGCATCGTGGCCCTGGCCCACAGCCTCGAACTCGCCGTCACCGTCGAGGGCGTGGAGACCGGCGCCCAGGCAGCCCAACTCCGCGCACTCGGCTGCGACACCGCCCAGGGCTGGTACTACGCCCGCCCCGGCGCCCCGGACCGCATCCACGCCCTCACCCTGGCCGACGCCATCCCCACCCCCGGCTGACCCCGTCCACCACAACCCGGCTCCACCCCGGCCACCTGCCTGACTCCAGCGGGGTAGGGGCGGGGGCCGGGGGTGCGGTCCACCCCGTCGTCCGACGGCCGCCCGCGGCCCGCCGGGCCGGCCGGGACGCAGGCTCGCCCGCGCACGTCGGCGGGGCCCGTTCCGCCCGCCCAGGACCGGCTCAACACGCCGGGACGACGGTCCGATCGCGTCGGGCGACCGGTCCGCATGCCCCGCGCGGGCCGGCCGGCCCGGAGCCGGCCCTGCGGTGCCCGCCCGCTCGGTCCGGCCGGCAGTCAGCACCACGCGCCCGGAACGGCTCAGTGGCTCGGGCGCCGCGGCGCACTCGCCACCCCTGTGGCCCGGCCGCTCAGCGCGGCGTCCAGCGTCTCCTGGGCCATGCGCATCGCCTCGGCGTACTTCGGCTCGGACATGCGCGCCCAGGCCCGGTCGGGTGCGACGTCCTCGACCCGGCTCACCACCCACCAGATGTTGCCGAACGGATCCCTCACCCGGCCACCGCGATCCCCCCACGCGCTGTCGGCGGCCTCGGTGACCACCTGTGCCCCGTGGGCGACAGCCGCAGCCATGGCGGCGTCCGCGTCCGGAACGTAGACCCGCAGCAGCGAGGGCATCACCGGCCAGTCGGGCCGCCGGTCGAAGGCCAGGACCACCGTGTCGCCGACACGGATCTCACCGTGGCCGATGGTGCCGTCCTCGATCGGCACCCGGGCGAGTTCCTCGCCGTCGAACGCGGCGGTGATGAAGTCGAGCAGCGCACCGGTGTCGTCGGTGACCACCCACGGTGCAACGCTGGTGTAACCCTCGGGTGCCCTGTGCCCCATTGCTGTCGTCCTCTCGTGTGGCCCTCGCGATGTGACGACCCTAGGGGTCGATCAGGACAACTACGGTCCTACTTCGCCGAGTCGTGGAGGTCCTTCTGTGCCGGCGACAATCAACCCCATGGACCGTCTGCTGCACCTCGCTCGCACGCTGGATGAGGTGGATCCGCCTCGCTGGGGGCCTCCTGGCTCTGACGCGACCCAACTGGTACGCAAGGTGCACGAACTGCGGAGGGTGCCCCTGGGCGAACTCGGACCGGCGGACCTCCGCACCCTCATCTCTCAGCAGGTGGCGCTGCCCCATGTGCTGCCGCTCGCAGTGTGCTTGCTGCTTGATGAACCGATGCTTGATGCCTGTTTCCACCCAGGTGACCTGTTGCTTGCCGCGGTGAGCGTCCCGGCGGCGGCCTGGCAGCCGTTCCCGGACCTGGGGGCCCGGTTGCGCAGCGCGATCCAGGCCTTGTCGGACGCGGCGGCGGCCGACCTGCCGCGCGGTGCCGCGGAGGAGCTCACCCGTTTCGTCACCCGGCCTGCATCGGTTCTCTGACCCGATGATGCACCTGCAGAGAGCCGGCGATCCAGGGTGGTGATATCGGCGCGGACCGGTTCGTGCCGATCACTTCCGCCGACCGAGGTTGTCGTTGATCATGTGCGTATGACTCACCGCATCAGCGCTCTGATATCGGCCTTCGGCGTCCTTGCCAGCCTGACGCTGCTCGCTGTTGCCATTCGTGACTACCGCTCGGGAGCCTCGGTTCTCTGGCTCGTGGCAGGCTCCGCGATCTTCCTCAGTGCTTCGTACACGCTCGTGCGGGACGCACGGCGGGCCGGCACCAGACCGACCGTCTGACGCGTGCCCCGCCGATCTCGTCGCCGCGCCCCCGCGCCGGCAAGCCCGGTTGGAGAAACGAAACTCCGATGCGGCCGATTGGCGGGGTGAGGGAACGGCGGGGCGTCAGTTCATGCCTGCCTCCGTGCCGCGGCCCGGAGTGCGGACCGCTTTGACGACGCGCTCGTAGCGCTGCGTCGTGTCGGCCACGACCGCTTGCGCCGCGGGTAGGCGTTCCGACTCGTAGTTGTCGAGTGCCTCCTCCGCGGCCGGTCCCGTCAGGGCTGCGGCGAGGGTTCGGGCGAGGGCGGTGGCGTCTTGGATGCCGGTGTTCATGCCGAGTCCGCCGGCTATCGGGTGCACGTGCGCCGCGTCTCCGGCGAGGAACGCGCGACCCCGGCGCATTCGCGCCGCCACACGCGCGTTGGCCCGCCACGACGACAGCCAGGTGGGGTCGGCCAGGCGTATGCCGGGGACCCGCGCGTACCGGTCGAAGAGGCGTTGGAAGCTTTCCAGGGAGGGCGGCAGTGTCCGGCCTTCCTCGTCCTTCTCGGGCGCTGCCTGGAGTTGGAAGGAGTCCGTCCCCGGCATGGGGCACAGCAGGATGCCTCCGCCTTCCGTGGTGAACCACTGGTGCCAGAACTCCCTGTCGAGGCCGGGGGCCCGCACGTCGCCGAGGACCATCGCCTCCTCCTCGGCCGTGCTCCCCTCCAGCGGAATGCCGAGCAGCCGGCGCGTGGTGCTGCGGCCGCCGTCGCAGCCGGCGAGGTAGGCCGCGCGCAGGGTCGTGCCGTCCGACAGTTCGGCGCGGATCCCTGCGGCATCCTGGTCGACCGCGGCGAGGGCAGCGCCGTGCTCTACGCGCACGCCCAGTTCCGCGAGCCGCTCGCGCAGCGCCTCCTCCACCTGCCACTGCCCCACGAGGATCCCGGCACCGGAGGGGGTGTCGCTGATGTGCCTACCGTCGAAGTACTTGCGCAGCACGATCCCGGTCCGGCCTGCGGCCCTGATGCGGTCGCCCGCGCCGAGTCCGCCGAGGAGTTCCAAGGCCTCCGGCTGCAGTCCCTTGCCGCGCGATTCGCGGTGGGGTGCCGGGAGCCGCTCCAGGACCCGCACCGCGACGCCCCGCCGGGCGAGGTCGCAGGCGAGGGTGAGGCCCGTCGGTCCCGAGCCGACCACCAGGACATCGGTCGCAGCGGTCAGGGCGTTCGTCATCGTCATGGCTCGTCCTTCCTTCGTCGTTGTCTCAAGGAAAGCGCCCCGCAGGAGAAAAAGCAACCCAGTTACAAATCTTACTCGGTCTCTCTTGTGTGATAGGGTTGCCCCATGGCGAACACGACCGGTCTGCGCGAGAACAAGAAGCTGCGCACGCGCCGCCTCCTGGCGGCCACGGCGCTGGAGCTCTTCCTGGAGCGGGGTTTCGACGAGGTGTCGGTGGCCGACGTCGCGGCGGCGGCCGAGGTTTCCAAGCCGACCCTCTTCCGGTACTTCCCGAGCAAGGAGGACCTGGTCCTGGACCGGTTCGCCGACCACCAGGACGAGGCGGCCCGTATCGTGCGCGACAGAGCCGCAGGGCAGACGCCGGTCGCGGCGGTGCGCGGGCACTTCATGGACGCCCTCGCCGCCGGCGACCCGATCACCGGCCTGTGTGACCACCCGGAGGTCGTCGCCTACCAGCGGCTGCTCTACACCACGGCCAGCCTGGAGGCGCGCCTGGGCCACTACACCTCGCGGGAGGTGGAGCTGCTGGCCGGCGCACTGGAGGCGGAGTCCGTCGCGCCGCTGGCCGCGCGGCTGGCGGCGATGCACCTGGTGGCCGTGCGGCACGAACTCGGCCGGGAGAACTGGCGGCGGATATCCGCCGGCCTGAGCGCAGCCGAGGCGCAGCCGGCGGCCGTGGCCGATGCCGAGCAGGCCTTCGCCATGCTGGCCGACGGGCTCGATGCCGCCCTGCCCATACGTCGCCCCTGACCGCGGGCGCGCCGTACCGGTCGCCGGCCAGGGGCTGGGCCCTCAGCGCTGGAGCAGGGTGCGCTTCAGTTCCCGGGCCGCCCTGGGCGGTGCGACGTCCGTCCGGTGTGCCAGGGCGATCGTGCGGCGCAGCGGGGCGCCCTCCAGCGGGGTGCTGCGCAGCCCCGGCGCGGCGTTCCCGGCGACCATCGCCGGGACGACGGCCACGCCGAGCCCCGCGCGCACGAAGCCGAGCACCGCGTCCATCTCACCGCCCTCCACGGTGAACACCGGCTCGAACCCCTCCGCCCGGCAGGTGGCCACCGTGAGGTCCCGCAGGTCGTAGCCGTGCCGGAACATCACCATCGGCTCGTGCCGCAGCGCCGACACCGTCAGCGGCCCGCCCCCGCCCGGCGGCGGCAGCCGCTCCGACGACACCACCACCAGGTCCTCGGTCAGCAGCTCCACGGTGTCCAGCGCGGGCGCCGACGGGGGCAGCGGCAGCGCGATCAGCGCCAAGTCCAGCGCGCCGCGCGCCAACTCCCTCACCAGGTCCAGCGATCCGCTCTCCTCGATCAGCAGCTCGATCCCCGGATGCGCGGCATGGAAAGCGCGCAGCACCTCCGGCAGCAGGCCCGTGCACACGCTCGGGGTCGCGCCCAGCCGCACCCGCCCCCGCCGCAGCTGCGCCAGCTCCTGCACCTCCAGCCGCGCCGTGTCAGCGTCGGCGAGGATCCGCCGCGCCAGCGGCAGCAGCGCCTCGCCCGCGTCCGTCAGCGCGATGTTGCCCCGCGCCCGACTGAACAGCTCCGCACCCAGCTCCCGCTCCAGCGCCTTGATCTGCTGCGACAGCGACGGCTGCGCGACGTGCACCCGCTCCGCGGCCCGGGTGAAGTGCCGCGTCTCGGCCACTGCCACGAAATACAGGAGCTGCTGGAACTGCATGAGCCCAGGCTACCCGCCTTCATAGACAACTTCTATCGATAGCAGCGCCATCATGTCTTGGACCTCTCGGGGGTGGCGTCCTTACCGTCGAAGGCATGGCTCTGGCAACGCGGACGGACCGACGGCCGTCCACCACGCGCACGCTCTGGGACTCCACCGTCGGCAAGAAGGCCGTGATGGCGGTGTCCGGGCTGATCATGCTCGGCTACCTGGTCGTCCACATGATGGGCAACCTCAAGATCTTCTTCGGTGCGCAGGAGTTCAACGCGTACGGGCACTGGCTGCGCCACATCGGCGAACCGTTCCTGCACAGCCACTGGGCCCTGTGGGCCGTCCGCGTCGTCCTCCTCGCCGCCGTCGCCGCGCACGCCGTGTCGGCGTACCAGCTCAGCCGCCGCGACATCAAGGCCCGACCCGTCGCCTACGCCCACAAGCGCCGCCGCGCCGGCTACGCGACCCGCACCATGCGCTGGGGCGGCGTCATCCTCGGCCTGTTCATCGTCTGGCACATCCTCGACCTGACCACCCTCACCGTCAACGAGCGCGCCTGGGCCGGCCACCCCTACGAGAACGTCCTCGCCACCTTCTCCACCTGGTACGGCAACACCCTCTACATCACCGCCATGGCAGCCCTCGGCCTGCACATCCGGCACGGCTTCCGGAGCGCCGCCCACACCCTCGGCGCCGGCAGCGCCCGCCGCGACCGCACGCTGAAGGCCCTCGCCAACGCCCTCGCCCTCCTCCTCTTCGCCGGCTTCGTCTCCGTCCCCGTCGGCGTCATGACCGGAGTGGTGAAGTGACCGCGCACGCACCCGACCACGGAACCGCCACCATGAGCGACACCTACGCGCACTACACCACCGGCGAACCCCTCGCCGACACCAAGGCCCCCTCCGGCCCCATCGCCGACCGGTGGGACCGCCGCCGCTTCGAGGCCCGCCTCGTCAACCCGGCCAACCGCCGCAAGCAGACCGTCATCGTCGTCGGCACCGGCCTGGCCGGCGGCGCCGCCGGCGCCACCCTCGCCGAACAGGGGTACCGCGTCGTCCAGTTCTGCTACTCCGACTCCCCGCGCCGCGCCCACTCCATCGCCGCCCAGGGCGGCATCAACGCCGCGAAGAACTACCGCAACGACGGCGACTCCGTCCACCGCCTCTTCTACGACACCGTCAAGGGCGGCGACTTCCGCGCCCGCGAGTCGAACGTCCACCGCCTCGCCCAGATCTCCGTCGAGATCATCGACCAGTGCGTCGCCCAGGGCGTGCCCTTCGCCCGCGAGTACGGCGGCCTCCTCGACACCCGCTCCTTCGGCGGCGTCCAGGTCTCCCGCACCTTCTACGCCCGCGGCCAGACCGGCCAGCAGCTCCTCCTCGGCGCCTACCAGGCACTCTCCCGGCAGATCGCCGCCGGCGGGGTCGAGATGCACGCCCGCACCGAGATGCTCGACCTCGTCGTCGCCGACGGCCGGGCCCGCGGCATCGTCGCCCGCGACCTCGTCACCGGCAGGATCACCACCCACTTCGCGGACGCCGTCGTCCTCGCGACCGGCGGCTACGGCAACGTCTTCTACCTCTCCACCAACGCCATGAACTCCAACGCGACCGCCGTCTGGCGGGCGCACCGGCGCGGCGCCTACTTCGCGAACCCCTGCTTCACCCAGATCCACCCCACCTGCATCCCGCGCACCGGCGACCACCAGTCCAAGCTCACCCTGATGAGCGAGTCCCTCCGCAACGACGGCCGCATCTGGGTCCCCAAGGCCAAGGGCGACACCCGCCCGCCCCACCGGATCCCCGAAGCCGAGCGCGACTACTACCTGGAGCGGATCTACCCCTCCTTCGGCAACCTCGTCCCCCGCGACATCGCCTCCCGCGCCGCCAAGAACGTCTGCGACGAGGGCCGCGGCGTCGGCCCCGGCGGCCAGGGCGTCTACCTCGACTTCGCCGACGCCATCCGCCGCATGGGCCGCGACAAGGTCGCCGAGAAGTACGGCAACCTCTTCGAGATGTACGAGCGGATCACCGCCGAGGACCCGTACGAAGTCCCCATGCGGATCTACCCCGCCGTGCACTACACGATGGGCGGACTGTGGGTCGACTACGACCTCCAGACCACCGTCCCCGGCCTCTTCGCGATCGGCGAGGCCAACTTCTCCGACCACGGCGCCAACCGGCTCGGCGCCTCCGCCCTCATGCAGGGCCTCGCCGACGGCTACTTCGTCCTCCCCGCCACCATCAACGACTACCTCGCCCGCCACCCCGCCCAAGACCCCGTCGACGACACCCACCCCCAAGCCGCGGCCGCCCTCCGCGAAACCCGCGACCGACTCGACCGGCTCCTGCACACCGACGGCGACCGCACCCCCGACTCCTTCCACCGCGAGATCGGCGAACTCATGTGGGAGCACTGCGGCATGGCCCGCAACGACGCCGGACTGCGCACCGCACTCGCCCGCATCCCGCAGATCCGCCAGGAGTTCTGGCGCCGCGTCAAGGTCCCGGGCAGCGGCACCCAGCTCAACCAGTCCCTGGAGAAGGCCAACCGGATCGTCGACTACCTGGAGCTCGCCGAGCTGATGTGCCTCGACGCCCTCCACCGCACCGAGTCCTGCGGCGGCCACTTCCGCGAGGAGTCCCAGACGCCCGACGGCGAGGCGGCCCGCCGCGACGACGAGTTCTCGTACGCCGCCGCCTGGCAGTTCCGCGGCACCGGCAAGCCGCCCGTCCTGCACAGGGAAGACCTCGCCTTCGAGTACGTCCACCCCACCCAGCGGAGCTACGCATGAAGCTCAACCTGCGCGTCTGGCGCCAACAGACCCCCGACGCCCCCGGCGCCATGGTCACCTACGAGGTCGACGGCGTCTCCCGCGACATGTCCTTCCTCGAAATGCTCGACACCCTCAACGAGGACCTCATCGTCCGCGGCGAGGAACCCGTCGCCTTCGACCACGACTGCCGCGAGGGCATCTGCGGCGCGTGCAGCCTCGTCATCAACGGCGAGGCCCACGGCCCCGAACGCACCACCGCCTGCCAGCTCCACATGCGCTCCTTCCGCGACGGCGACACCATCGACGTCGAACCCTGGCGCGCGGCCGCGTTCCCCGTCGTCAAGGACCTCGTCGTCGACCGCAGCGCCTTCGACCGGATCATCCAGGCCGGCGGCTACATCACCGCACCCACCGGCTCCGCGCCCGAGGCGCACGCCACCGCCGTGCCGAAACCCGACGCCGACCGCGCCTTCGAACACGCCGAGTGCATCGGCTGCGGCGCCTGCGTCGCCGCCTGCCCCAACGGCTCCGCCATGCTCTTCACCTCCGCCAAGGTCAACCACCTCGGCGCGCTCCCGCAGGGCTCGCCCGAACGGGAGACGCGGGTGCTCGACATGGTCGCCGCGATGGACGACGAGGGCTTCGGCGGCTGCACCCTGACCGGCGAATGCGCGACCGCCTGCCCGAAGGGCATCCCGCTGCCGTCGATCACCGCCATGAACCGGGAATGGCTCCGCGCCCTCCGCAAGGGCCGCGCCGCCCGCGACTGACCCCCGCCGCCGCGCCGCCTGCCTCGCCCGCTCCGCCGGTCGGCCGATCCGATCGGCCGACCGGGCGCTCGTACCGGGTACGCGACGTGCCGCGCCCGCCGGTGCCCGGCCGCGTCGGCGACAGTGGACCGCATGCCAGAAGCCCCCGCCGGGACCGGACCGCGCCTGCGACGCCGCACCGTGCTGGCCGCCGCCCTCGGCCCGCTCGCCGCGGCCGGATGCTCCGCCGAGGAGCCCGCCCCGGCCCCGGTGCACGGCCCCGCGGGCGCCCCGCGCGACGCCATGGTCATGCTGATCCGGCACGCCGAGAAGCCCTACCCCGGCGACACCGGCGAGGACGCGGAAGGCAACGAGGACCCCGGTTTCCTCTCCCTGCGAGGCCTGCGCAGGGCCGAGGAGCTCCCCGGGCTGTTCACCCCCGCCCGCGGCTCGTCCCTGCTGCCCCGCCCCGCCGCCGTGTTCGCCGCCGGCGGGGCCGGCGCGCCCGCCCGCTGCCGACTGACCGTCGAACCGCTGGCCGCGGCCCTGCGCATCCCGGTGCGCACCCGGTTCGCCGTCGGCGCCGAAGCGGCCCTCGCCCGCGCCGTCCTCACCGCGCCACAGCCCGTCCTCGCCTGCTGGGAGCACCACGGCGTCCCCCGCCTCGTGCGCGCCCTCGGCGCCGACCGGCTGCCGGGCGTGCCCGCCGCCTGGCCGGACCGGTACGACGTCGTGTGGGCGTTCACCCGCCGGAGCGGCCGCTGGACGTTCCGCGAGGTGCCTCAGCACCTGCTGGCCGGGGACGCCTGACCCGCCGACCGCGGCCCCCGTCGTACGTACGCCGCCCGCGCCCGGCCCCCCGGCTCAGTCCAGCCCCAGCGCCCTCGCCAGGTGCCCCGCCGTCCGCCCGCGCCCCGCCCGCGCGACCCGCTCCGGTGTGCCCGCGGCGACGATCCGGCCGCCGTCCGCGCCGCCGCCGGGCCCGAGGTCGACCACCCAGTCCGCGCCCGCCACCACGTCCATGTCGTGCTCGACGACCACCACCGTGTGCCCGGCGTCCACCAGTCCGTGCAACTGCCGCACCAGCACCTCCACATCGGCCGGGTGCAGCCCCGTCGTCGGCTCGTCCAGCACGTACAGCGTGTGCTCGCGCCGCAGCCGCTGCAGCTCCGCCACCAGCTTGATCCGCTGCGCCTCGCCGCCCGACAGCTCCGTGGCCGGCTGCCCCAGCCGCAGGTAGCCCAGCCCGATCTCCTCCAGCGCCCGCAGGCTCCGGGCCGCCGCCGGGACCTCCGCGAAGAACTCCGCCGCCGCCTCCACCGTCAGCCCCAGCACCTCCGCGATGCTCAGTCCCCCGTGGCGGACCTCCAGCGTCTCGGCGTTGTACCGCGCGCCCCCGCAATCGGGGCACGGCGCGTACGTACCGGGCAGGAACAGCAGCTCCACCGAGACGAAGCCCTCGCCCTGGCAGGTCTCGCACCGGCCGCCCGGCACGTTGAACGAGAACCGGCCCGCCTTCCAGCCGCGGGCGCGCGCCTCGCCGGTCGCCGCGAACAGCCGGCGCACCACGTCGAACAACCCCGTGTACGTCGCCAGGTTGGACCGCGGCGTGCGCCCGATCGGCTTCTGGTCCACCTCCACCAGCCGCCGCACCGGGAACCCCGGATCGGAGGCGAGCCGCTCTCCCACCTCGCGCGCCAGCACCTGCCCCACCAGCGTCGACTTCCCCGACCCGGACACGCCCGTCACGGCCGTGAACACGCCGAGCGGGAACTCGGCGTCGACGTCCCGGAGGTTGTGCCGCCGCGCCGCGGTCACCCGTACCGACCCGGCGGCCTCCCGCACCGCCCGCCGCGCACCCGCCGCGCGCTCCGCGAACAGGTGCCGCGCCGTCGCCGACCCCGCCACACCGGCCAGTCCCTCCGGCGGGCCGCTGTGCAGGACCCGCCCGCCGTGCTCGCCCGCCCGCGGGCCCACGTCCACGACCCAGTCCGCATGCCGCACCACGTCCAGGTGGTGCTCCACCACGAACACCGTGTTCCCGGCCGCCTTGAGCCGGTCCAGCACCCCCAGCAGGGCCTCCGTGTCGGCCGGGTGGAGGCCGGCCGACGGCTCGTCCAGCACGTACACCACCCCGAACAGCCCCGACCGCAGCTGCGTCGCCAGCCGCAGCCGCTGCAGCTCGCCCGCCGACAGCGTCGGCGCCGTCCGGTCCAGGCTCAGATAACCCAGGCCCAGCTCGACGACCGGCGCGATCCGGGACCGCAGGTCGGCCGCGAGCACCCGCGCCGCCTCCCCGTCCGCCGGCGTCCGCTCCAACAGCCCGTCCAGGCCCGTCAGTGGCAGCGCCGCCAACTCCGCGATGGTGCGCCCCGCGTACGTGACGGCGAGCGCCTCCGGCCGCAGCCGCCGCCCCGCGCACACCGGGCACGGCGAGTCGGTGAGGAACTTCTCCGCGCGGGCCCGCAGGGTGGCGCTGCGGCTCTCCGCGAACGTCTTCATCACCCACCGGTGCGCGCTCGTGTACGTCCCCCGGTACGGGCGCTGGATCCGCTCCGGGTCCCGCACGGGGTGCACGGTGACGACCGGCTGCTCCTCGGTGAACAGGATCCACTCGCGGTCCGCCGCGGGCAGGTCCCGCCACGGCGCGTCCACGTCGTGCCCGAGCGCCTCCAGGATGTCCCGCAGGTTCTTGCCCTGCCACGCCCCCGGCCAGGCGGCGATCGCGCCCTCGCGGATCGACAGGCCGGGGTCCGGGACGAGCAGCTCCTCGGTGGTGCGGTGGATGCTGCCCAGCCCGTGGCAGGAAGGGCACGCCCCGGCGGCGGTGTTGGGGGAGAAGGCGTCGGAGTCCAGCCGCTCGGCGCCCTCGGGGTAGGCGCCGGCGCGGGAGAACAGCATGCGCAGCGAGTTGGAGAGCAGGGTCACGGTGCCCACGGAGGAGCGGGAGCCGGGCGTGGAGCGCCGCTGCTCCAGCGACACCGCCGGCGGCAGACCGGTCACCGAGTCCACCTCGGGTGCGCCGACCTGGTGGATGAGGCGCCGCGCGTACGGGGCGACCGACTCGAAGTAGCGGCGCTGCGCCTCGGCGTAGAGCGTGCCGAAGGCGAGGGAGCTCTTCCCGGAGCCGGAGACGCCGGTGAAGACGGTCAGGGCGTCGCGGGGGATGTCCACGTCGACGCCGCGCAGGTTGTGCTCGCGGGCTCCGCGGACGCGTACGAACGGGTCGGGGGCGGTTGTCGGCGCCGGGCTCTCGTCGGACTGGTGCATTCGCCCCACTTTACGGGTGCCCGCAGGTCAGGAGCCGTCCGGGCCGACCGGCCCCGCCGCGGCCGCGCCCACCGCCTGCCCGTCCCCACCCGCCGCCGGCGCCGCGGCCGAGGCGTCCAGTCCGGCGAGCCGGGCGAGGCGGGTGAAGGAGTCGAGCAGGGCCGCCCGGTCGTGGGTGGAGGTGGTCACGAGCAGCTCGTCGGCGCCGGTCAGCGCGGCCACCTCGGCGAGCCGGTCCGCGACCTGGTCGGCAGTGCCGTGGATGTGCCCGGCCAGCGCGCCCTCGTACAGCTCGCGCTCCCGCGCCGTCATGGCCATGGCCTCGATCGCGGCGGCCGGGCGCAGCGGCGGGAAGCTGCCGCGCGTCCGCGAGGCGGCCAGCGACCAGGCCTCGGGGACGAGGATCCGCCGGGCCTCCTCCTCGGTGGCGGCCACGGCGACCGTCCCGGAGACCACGACGTACGGTTCGGGGCGGCCGGGCGCGGGCCGGAACTCCTCGCGGTAGCCCTCCACGATCCCCGCGACCCGCGCGCGGTCGCGCAGGTCGCCCGCCACGAGCGGCAGTCCGGCGCGGGCGGCGATCCGGGCGCCGTCGCCGGTGGCGAGGACGAACGCGGGGATCCGCAGCCCCTCCGCGGGCCGGGCGTGGACACCGGGGTGGGCCTGCTGGGTGCCGTCGATCCAGCCGAGCAGCTCGGCGAGCTGCTCCTCGAACCGGTCGGCGTCCGCCGTGTCGCGGCCGAGGGCCCGCCGGATCCCGCCGGTGAAGCCGACGGACCGGCCGAGGCCCATGTCGATGCGGCCCGGGAAGAGGGATTCGAGCACGCCGAACTGTTCGGCCACGATGAGCGGCTGGTGGTTCGGCAGCATGACCCCGCCGGTGCCGACCCGGATCCGGCTGGTCGCCGCGGCGACGGCGGCGGCGAGCACGGTGGGCGCGGAGCCGGCGGCTCCGGGAACGCTGTGGTGCTCCGAGACCCAGAACCGGTGGTATCCGAGCCGCTCCGCCGTGCGGGCGAGGTCCACCGTGTCGCGCAGGGCCCGGGACGCCGGGTGGCCTTCGCGGGTGCGGGAGCGGTCGAGGACGGAGAGTCTGCGGATCACACACGTGTTCAACGTTCGGCGGCCGCAGGGATTCCCGACGCGGACCCTAGGGTGGCCCGTATGAGTGAGCGCACGAACCGGCGGCCGCTGGCCGTCTTCGACATCGACAACACCCTGGCCGACACCGACCACCGCCAGCACTTCCTGGAGCGCCGGCCGCGGGACTGGGACGGGTTCTTCGGTGCGGCGCCGGCCGATCCGCCGCTCGCCCGCGGGGTGGCGCTGGCGGTCGAGCGGGCCGCCGACAGCGAGATCGTGTACCTGACCGGCCGCCCGGAGCGGTGCCGCGCCGACACCGAGGAGTGGCTGGAGCGGCACGGGCTGCCGCAGGGGCGGGTGTGGATGCGCGGGGACCGGGACCGGCGGCCGGCGCGGCTGACCAAGCTGGAGATCCTGCGCCGCCTGGCGCGGAGCCGCGAGGTGCGGGTGCTGGTCGACGACGACGAGCTGGTCTGCCAGGCCGCGCGCGGCGAGGGGTTCCCGGTGGTGCTGGCGAACTGGGCGGCACAGGCGCCGGAGCTGAGGTCCGCCCAGGAGGGCGAGGGCCGCACCTGACGCCGCGGTCCGGCGGCGGGGCGGCGGGCGCGCCGGGCCCCGGGGGAGTGTCCCCCGGGGCCCGGCGCGTGTCTCATGCCTCCTCGTCGAGCCGGAAGCCGACCTTCAGCCCCACCTGGTAGTGCGCGATCTCGCCGTTCTCGATGTGTCCGCGCATCTGCGTCACCTCGAACCAGTCGAGGTTGCGCAGTGTCTGGTTCGCCCGGGCGATCCCGTTGCGGACGGCCTGATCGATGCCCGTGGTGGACGTGCCGACGATTTCGGTCACCCGGTAGGTGTGGTTGGACATGGAGGTCTCCCGACGGTGGGGGCTTCGTCGCCTTCTACGGTGCCCCAGTACGCCCTGCGGCGCGAACTTTGTCGGATCAATTCCGCGGCAATTACCCTTGACCGGCCCATTGGTCTATGCCAATTTCAAGCCATCTCGGATTCCCCGCAGAAGGTGACCCCTCGTGAAGATGCGCTTCCTCGCCGTGTGCACCGCCGTCGCGGCCGCGGCCGCCCTGACCGGATGCAGCGGCGCGGACGGCACGCCCGCGGCACCGGACAAGGTGACGCTCTGGCTCATGAAGGGCAGCGCCTCCGACGAGTTCATCGCCCGCTTCACCGCCTCCTTCGAGCAGGAACACCCCGGCGTCGACCTCGACGTCCGCATCCAGGAGTGGACCGGCATCGGCGAGAAGGTCGACGGCGTCCTCTCCGGCAGCGGCGGCGAGAGCGCCGACCTCATCGAGGTCGGCAACACCCAGGTCGCCCGCTACATCGAGACCGGAGGTGTCAGCGAACTCACCCTCGAAGGCATGCGCAAGTGGGGCAACCAGGACTGGCTCGACGGCCTCGCCGACCCGGGCAGCATCGGCGGAGCCCAGTACGGCGTCCCCTGGTACGCCGCGAACCGCGTGGTCATCTACCACAAGGACCTCTTCGCGGACGCCGGCATCAAGACGCCGCCCAGGAACCGCCAGGAGTGGATCCAGGCCACCCAGAAACTCGACAAGGGCGACCAGCAGGGCATCTACCTCGCCGGGCAGAACTGGTACGTCCTCTCCGGCTTCGTCTGGGACGAGGGCGGCGACCTCGCCGTCCAGAACAACGGCACGTGGGAGGGCACCCTCCACGACGAGAAGGCCCTCGCCGGCATGGAGTTCTACAAGCAGCTCCAGGCCCTCGGCGACGGCCCCAAGGGCGCCGACGAGGAAACGCCCCCGCAGACCGAGGTCTTCGCCCGCGGCAAGGTCGCCCAGATCATCGGACCGCCCAGCCAGGCCGCCGCCATCGAGGCAGCCAACCCCGCCCTCAAGGGCAAGCTCGGCTTCTTCCCCGTCCCCGGCAAGACCTCCGACAAGCCCGGTGCCGTCTTCACCGGCGGCTCCGTCCTGATCATCCCGGAGAAGACCCGGCAGCGCGACCACGCCATCGACGTCATCACCGCCCTGGTCAGCGAGAAGTGGCAGACCGAACTCGCCCGCACCATGAGCTACGTGCCCAACAAGACCACCCTCGCCCACGTCGTCGCCGACAACGAGGGCGCCGCGAGCATGGCTGCCGGCGCCGCCCACGGCCGGGCCACCCCCAAGTCCGCCCGCTGGGCCGAGGTCGAGGCCAAGAACCCGATCAAGCCGTACATGACGGCCGTCCTCACCGGCCAGGACCCCCGCAAGGCGGCCCGCACCGCCTCCGAGTCCATCACCGCGGTTCTGAAAACCGACCACTGAGCCGCCGAGTTCAAACTCCGCACACCCGGCGGCCGCGAAGCGGTCACGCCGAATCCAGCCGGTCACGGAAGAAGTAGAGGAGCCGGGTCGCCACGCCTGCGGCCCGCGCTCCGTGCCCGGACCTGGAGCCGCCATGACCATCGCCGCCTTGTCACCGAGCGCCGCCCCCGCACGCCCCGCCTCCCTCCCGGCACCCGCCGGGGCCCGCGGCACCGCACCCGCCGCCCCCCGCTACGCGGTACGCCTCGCCCGCGACGAGGACGAGGTGCGCGCGGCCCAGCGGCTGCGCCACGACGTCTTCGCCGGAGAACTCGGCGCCCGACTCGACGGGCCCGAGCCCGGCCTCGACTCCGACGCCTTCGACGCCTACTGCGACCACCTCCTCGTCGTGGAAGAGGAGACCGGACAGGTCGTCGCCACCTACCGGCTGCTGCCCCCCGAACGCGCCGCCGTCGCCGGACGCCTCTACTCCGAATCCGAGTTCGACCTCTCGGCCCTCGCCCCGATCCGCCCCGGCCTCGTCGAGGCCGGCCGCTCCTGCGTCCACCCCGACCACCGCAACGGCGCCGCCATCGGCCTGATCTGGGCGGGGCTCGCCCGCTACATGGACCGCTGCGGCCACAACTGGATCGCCGGCTGCTGCTCCATACCGCTCTCCGACGGCGGCGTCCTCGCCGCCGCCACCCGCGAGAACGTCCTGCCCCGCAACCTCGCCCCCGCCGAGTACCGCGTCACCCCCCACCACCCCTGGAACCCCTCCGGCACCGCCTTCCGCGACCGCACGCCGCTCCCGCCCCTGCTGCGCGGCTACCTGCGCCTGGGCGCGTGGGTCTGCGGCGAACCCGCCCTCGACGCCGCGTTCGGCTGCGCCGACCTGTACGTCCTGCTCTCCCTGCAGCGCACCAACCCCCGCTACCTCCGGCACTTCCTCTCGCTCGCCCCGTCGGCATGAACGCCTGGCTGCCGGCCTCGCCCTGCACACCCCCGGCCTGCGCAGGCCACGACGGGCCGGCCGCGGGAATCCCGCGCGCCCTCCTGCGGATCTCCGCCGCCCTCGCCCTGCTCCTCGTCGCCGCCGGCGCCGCGCCGCCGGTCCGGCTGCTGCCCCGCAGGCCCCGCCACGCCCTCGTCCGCGCCTGGTCGACCGCCTTCCTGCGGGCCTTCGGCCTGCGCGTCCACGTCCACGGCAGCCCCGGCCCCGACGGTCCCTGCCTCATCACCCCCAACCACGTCTCCTGGCTCGACATCCCCCTCGTGGCCGCGGCCCTGCCCGGCCGCACGCTCGCCAAGAGCGACATCCGCAGCTGGCCCGTACTGGGCCGGCTCGCCGCCGGCGCCGGAACCCTCTTCATCGAACGCGACCGGATCCGCGCGCTGCCTGCCACCGTCAGCGCACTCACCCGCGCCCTCCGGGCCGGCGACCGCGTCACCGTCTTCCCCGAGGGCAGCACCTGGTGCGGGCGTGCCGGCGGCACCTTCCGCAGGGCCGCCTTCCAAGCCGCCCTCGACGCGCGCGTCCCCGTACAGCCCGTCCGCCTCGCCTATGTGCTCGCCGACGGCACCAGAGCGGGGGCATGCGCCTTCGTCGGCGACGACCCGCTCGCCGCCTCCCTGTGGCGGACGGCCCGCGCGGGCGGGATCACGGCGGAGATCCGGCTGCTGCCGCGGATCCCGCCGGGCCGGCACACCGGCCGGCGGGATCTCGCGGCCGCGGCTCAGAACGCCGTACGGCCCCCCGCCGCGGCGGGGCCCGGGGCTCCGACCGCCACCGACAGCGACAGCGCGAACCGGCCCGCGGAGTCCGTCCACCAGCGGGCCGGCTCCAGTTCGGCGGCCGTCAGCTCCCGCCGCACGCCCTCCTGACGGAACTTCGCGGACACCTCCGTCAGGATCTCCTCACCCGCCGCGAACGGCACCAGCATGTCCAGCGCCCGGACCTTCACCACGAGCTCCGACCGGGCCCGCAGCCGCATCTCGATCCACTCCTCCTCCCGGTTCCACACCGCGACATGCTCGAAGTCGCCGAGCGGGAAGTCCGCGTCCAGCTCCCGGTTGACCACAGCCAGGACGTTCCGGTTGAACTCGGCCGTCACTCCCTGCGCGTCGTCGTACGCCGCCACCAGCACGCCCTCGTCCTTCACGAGGTCCGTCCCCATCAGCAGCGCGTCCCCCGGCTCCAACACCGCCCGCACGGACGCCAGGAACCGCGCCCGCTCCGCCGGCAGGAGGTTGCCGATCGTCCCCCCGAGGAAGGCCACCAGCCGCGGCCCGGGCGACTCCGGAAGCCGCAGCGGCTTCGTGAAGTCCGCCACCAGCGCGTGCACCCGCAGTCCCGGATGCTCCTCCAGCAGCGCCCGGCCCGCCCCTTCCAGGGCGCTCCCGCTCACGTCCACCGGAACGTAAGCCTCCAGCGCGGGCATCGCCTCGATCAGGTGCCGGGTCTTCTCCGAGGAGCCCGAACCCAGCTCCACCAGGGTCCGCGCCCCGCTCGCGTCCGCGATCTCCGCGGCCCGCTCCCGCAGGATCTCCCCCTCCGCGCGCGTCGGGTAGTACTCGGGCAGCCGGGTGATCTCCTCGAACAGCTCACTGCCGCGCGCATCGTAGAACCACTTGGGCGGCAGCACCTTCGGCGACTGCGCCAGCCCGTGCAGCACGTCCGCGCGCAGCGCCGCGTCCGCGGCGTGCTCGTCCAGGGTCCGGGTCAACTGGAAGTCACTATTGCTCACTGGACGGTCTCCTTGAGCGGGGTCAGAACGACCCCCGTGCGGTGGGCGGTCAACAGGGTCCGGTCGGGCACCTCGCACCAGCGGGTGTCGTCGTCGTACGGCTCCGACGCCACCACCACGCGGCCCGCGGGCGGATCGGCCAGATACCACAGCGAATCCCCCCAGGCGGTCGCGGCGATCGCCGTGCCGTCGGTCAGCAGCAGGTTCAGCCGGGAGCCCGGCGCGGCCTCCGCCACTTCCCGCACCGGCTCCGCGAGCGCCCTCCCAAGGTCGTCGCCGCGCTGCAGCCGGTGCAGCACCAGCGCCCACACCAGCGCGGAATCGGTCGCCGCGGGCAGCGACAGCAGCTCCGGCGGCGGCAGTCCGGCCGCGATCTCCGCCACCGACAGCGGCCAGCCCCGCACCGCCCCGTTGTGGCTGAACAGCCACGGGCCCGCCGTGAACGGTGCGGCCGCCGCCTCCCCCTCCGCCCCCGCCAGCGTCGCGTCCCGTACGGCGGCCAGCGCGGCCTCCGCCCGGACGACCCTGGCCAGGTCGGCGAACGTCAGGTCCCCCCAGATCGGGCCCGCCCGCCGGTATCGGGCCGGCGCCGGGTCCCCCTCCGCGTACCAGCCCACGCCGAACCCGTCGGCATTGACCGTCCCGTGCCGCTGGCGGCGCGGCCGCCACGACTGCACCACCAGCGAATGCTCCGGATCGCTGAACACCCGGCCCAGGGCCGTCCGAGGCCCCAGATAAGCGATATGACGGCACATCAGGCATCCCTCGCCGTCCGGAACCCGGAGAAGATCTGCCGGCGCACCGGCAGGTCCCAGTTGCGGAACGTGCCCCGGCAGGCCACCGGGTCCACCGCGAAGGAACCGCCCCGCAGCACCTTGTGCTCCGGACCGAAGAACACCTCCGAGTACTCCCGGTACGGGAACGCCCGGAAGCCCGGGTACGGCAGGAAGTCCGACGACGTCCACTCCCACACGTCGCCGATCAGCTGCCGCACCCCCAGCGGCGACGCCCCCGCCGGATAGCTGCCCGCCGGGGCCGGCCGCAGGTGCCGCTGGCCCAGGTTGGCGTGCGCCCGCGTCGGGTCCTCGTCACCCCACGGGTAGCGCCGGGAGCGGCCCGTCGCCGGATCGTGGCGGGCGGCCTTCTCCCACTCCGCCTCCGTCGGCAGCCGCCGCCCCGCCCAGCGGGCGTACGCGTCCGCCTCGTACCAGCTGACGTGCAGCACCGGCTCCGCGTCCGGCACCGGCTCCGTCACACCGAACCGGCGCCGCAGCCACTGGCCCGCCTCCCGGCGCCAGAACAGCGGCGCGCCGATGCCGTGCCGCCGGATCTGCTCCCAGCCCTCCCGGGCCCACCAGCGCTCGTCCCGGTAGCCGCCGTCCTCGATGAACGCACGGAAGGCTTCGTTCGTCACCGGCACCGTGTCGATCCAGAACGCCGCGGTCTCCCGGACGTGCGCCGGCCGCTCGTTGTCCAGCGACCACGGCTCCGCGGACGTGCCCATCGTGAACGGCCCGCCCGGAACAAGCACCTCCGCCGCGGCGGGCGGCGGGCCCGCAGGCGGATCGGGGTCCGGCGCCGCCAGCACCGCCTCCCCGCGCCGCAACTGGTGCGTGATCAGCATCGTCTCGTCGTGCTGCTGCTCGTGCTGCGCGATCATCCCGAACACGTAGCCGCCGTCGAGCAGCGCCGTGCCCTCCAGCGCCGTGCCCTCGAGCAGGTCGAAGACCCGCCCGCGGACCTCCGCCGCGTACCGGCGGGCCTCCGCCGGCCCCAGCAGCGGCAGCTTCGGCCGCTCGGCCCGCGGATGCTCGAACGCGTCGTACAGCGGGTCGATCTCCGGGTGCATCGCCTCACGGCCGCCCACGTTGCGCAGCAGCCACAGCTCCTCCATGTTCCCGATGTGCGCCAGGTCCCACACCAGCGGCGACATCAGCGGGGAGTGCTGGGCGGTCAGGTCCCGGTCCGACACCGCGTCCGTCAGCGCGGCCGTCCGCGCCCGCGCCGCAGCCAGGGCCTGCACCGCCCGCGCCCGCACATCCTCCGACAGTCCGGGAGCGTACGACTCCGCCGTCACCGCGCCACCCCCGTCCCCGCGGCCGTGCCCGCCCCCGGGCCTGGCGGCCGGTCGTCCGCGGGACAGCGCCCGCGCCGCACGTACCGGTCGGCGAAGCCCGCGACCGCATCCACCACGTACGTGGCCGCCCCCAGCCGCGGCAGCGCGTCCACGGCCGCCCGGAAGCACACCGCAGCAGCTGCCCGCAGCTCCGGATCGGCCGGCCCGAACCGGGCCGCCGACCGCCACAGCCGGTTGCGCGGAGCGGCCTCCGGCCCGTACCCGTCGGCCAGCCCCTTCGCCACCCGGTACGCCGTCTCCGCGGCCTCCGGATCGTCGAACAGGGCGTGGACCACCGCGACCGGCACCAGCCAGCCGTCGTCGCCGGGTTGGGCGTCGATCATCCGCAGCTCCAGGTGGCCGCGCGGACGGACCGGCGGGAACAGCGTGGTCAGGTGGTACTCCAGGTCCTCCGCGGTGGGCGGCCGCAGCGTCGCCGCCGGACCGGCGTGGGCACCGCCGTCCCTGCCGTCCCCGCCTTCCGGCGCGGCCGCGGCGCGCAGCCAGTCGCGGAACGTCACCCCGCGGGGCACCGCCCACGCGCCGCGCCCGTCGCCGTGCGACCGTACGCACATCACCTCGGTGTCCAGCGCATGCGCCGCCCACGCCGCCCGCGGCTCGGCGTCCAGCGCCGGGGCGAGCGTGCGGCGGGCGTCGAGGTCGCCCCAGATGCCCTGCCGCGCGCAGCGCCAGCCCGCGTAGCGGCCGGAGGCCGAGGGCGAATTGGCGAACGCGGACACGAACACGGCGCCCAGCAGGTGCGCCATCCGCCAGCGCCGGCCGTGCCCGAAGGGGCCCGGCTCCTCGAACCCGGCGTCGACGCACACCTGCACGGACGCGGACGCCCGCATCATGGCGCGGCCGCCGGGGCCGGAGCGGTCGAGGTAGGACTCCATTGCGTCGTAGCGGGGGCTGGCCACCAGTCGGGGCACCGCTTCCCGCGCATCACAGCCCGAGCCCTGGAGGGCAAGGCCCATGGAGCCCAGCGCGGAACGGACGGCGACGAGATCGGCCCGCAGGCCGTCGAGGCACTCGGTGAGCGACGCGGCCGGCGCGGAGCTGAGCTCCAACTGGCCGCCGGGCTCGATGCTGAAGCCGGACCGCAGGGGAAGGGCGCGCGCCGCGTCGTGCGCGGCGTTCAGCCGTTCGGGGGACACGAGCTCGCCGGGGCGCTCGGCGTCGACGACGAGCCATTCGAGTTCGGCGCCGAGGACGCGGGGCGGGCCGGTCTTGAAGCAGATGCCGCGGACGAGGTCCTCGGCTCCGGCTTCGGTGATGGGGGAAGGGGCGGGGTCGGGGTCGCCCGGAGTGCGGGCGGCAGACGGGTCGGTCGAGTCCTGGTGCATGGCCGATCTCCTGTCCTGGACCGTTGACTTGACCATGCCTACCCGTCCTTCACGGGATCGAAGGGCCGATTCTCGCCGCATTGCCGTCAATTCGTTGGCCGGGGCCCCGCCCTGCCGTCGATGATGACGGCGTGAGCAGCAGATTGCGCGAGATCGCGCGGGAGAACGCGACCATCCTTGCGGCCGGCGGGTACCGGACACGGTCGGGGCGGCTCGTCTCCCTGGCCGCCGCCTTGGAGGAATCCAAGGCGGGAACCAGACTATATGGACCAAACCAGGTCATTCCAGACGAGCAACTTTCGGCCGGGGCGCATGACACCACCATCGAGGTGACGGCCGAAAGCAGCACGGCGGCGGCCCGCAGGCTCGCGGGGGCGGTGGACGGTGCGGGGGAGGGGCCGGGCGTCGTGGCCGTGCTGAACTTCGCCTCGGCCCGCAACCCCGGCGGCGGCTACCTCCGCGGCGCGAAGGCACAGGAGGAGGCCCTCTGCCGGGTCTCCGCCCTCTACGAGACGCTGCTCATGGCCCCCGAGTACTACGAGGTCCACCGAGCGGGCAGCAGCACGTTCTACACCGACCGGGTGATCCACTCGCCCGGCGTGCCCGTCTTCCGCGACGACCGCGGCGAACTGCTCGACACCCCGTTCCGCGCCGGCTTCCTCACCTCGCCCGCCCCCAACGCGGGCACCATCCGCCGCCAGGAACCGGAGCGCGCCCCGGAAATCCCGGCCGCCCTGGCCCGCCGCGCGGAACGCGTCCTGGAGACGGCGGCCCTGCACGGGTACCGGCGACTGGTGCTGGGGGCATGGGGGTGCGGCGTGTTCCGCAACGACCCGACGGAGGTGGCGGAGGCCTTCCAAGCCCTGCTGACCGGCCGGTTCGCGGGGGTGTTCGAGCGGGTGGTGTTCGGAATCCTGGATCGCAACCCGGAGCCGCGGGAGGCGTTCGAGCGGGTGTTCGGCGGGGGGTGAGGGCGGGGCGGGCAGGTGGGTGGGCGCGATCTGCGGCGCCTGACGGCGACAACGGGCCGCAGCCGCCCACTTCACCGGGGGCGTGTAGCGGTCTGCGGCGCCCGGCAGCGACCACGGCCCGCAGCCGCCCACCTCACCGGAACCGTGTAGCGATCCGGGGCGCTGGGACGGACCGGCGGGCCGCAGACGCCGCCCTCACCGGAACCGTGTAGCGATCTGTGGCGCGGGGCCGGGGCCGGAAGGTACGGCTGTGCCCCTAACGTGTCTCGTCCCTCCTCCCGTTCCTCGGGGGCTTCCCGGCAGTCTCTGTCTTTCCGGGGCGGGACGGCCTGCCAAGGGTGGCCGTAGGCCATCGCGAAGCGACGCGACGACGAAGGAGGAGCGCCCTTGACAGGCCGGCCCGCCCCGGAAGGACACTGGACTGGCGGGAAGCCCCCGCCGCCCTTCACCCCCGCCCGGCGGAACCACCGCTCCTCCCCACCGCCGTGATCGCGCCGACGCCCACGCCCAGGGCCCCGCAACCGTCTCCCGAGTGCGCCCGATCGCTGCCTCCGGGCTGCCGGTTCAATCCGGCCAAGCCGCATCCGACCGCACTTGTGCGTCTGCAAGGATGCGACGGCAATGTCACAGTCACAGTCATCGAAGCCGCCCGCGGCACCCCCGGCACCCCCGGCACCCCCGGCACCCACGCCGCCGACGCCGCCCGCGTTACCCGCGCCGAGGCTGCCCGCGTCGCCCGCCCCCGCCATACCCACCAGTGCCGATGTGGCCCGGCTCGCCGGGGTGTCGCGGGCCACCGTGTCGTACGTGTTGAACAACGCCGCCTCCGTGCGGATCAGCGAGCCGACCCGGCTCAGGGTGCGGCAGGCCGCCGAGGAGCTCGGCTACGTTCCGCACGCCGCCGCGCGCAGTCTGCGGGCCGGGCACACCCGGATCGTGCTGCTCGCCGGGTGGCACGTTCCCGTCGGGCCGCCGTACGGCTCGTTCCTCGGCGAGCTCCAGGCCGCCCTGCACCGTATGGACTACACCGTCGTCCAGTACGGCAGTCCCGGCCTCGGCGGCGACGAGGCGGCCCGCGCCTGGGCCGAGCTGCGGCCCGTCGCGGTGATTTCCGTCGGCGGGGTCGTCCTTTCGGCGCACAACGTCGCGACGCTGAAGCGGGCCGGGGCGCGGGCGGTCGTCACCGTCGGGCCGACCCGGGTGCCCGGGGCGCACGCCCTCGTCCTCGACCAGGCCGAGGTCGGTGCGCGGGCCGCGGCGCACCTGCTGGAGCGGGGGCGGCGCCGTATCGGGGTGGTCGTCCCCGCGGAGGGTGGGCTGGAGCCGTTCTCCGGGCCGCGTCTGGAAGGCGCCCGCCGTGCCGTGTGCGCCGCCGGCGCAGCCGGGGTCGTGGCGCTGCCGATGGCCTGTACGGAGGAGTCGGCGGCGGCGCTCGCCGCCGGGTGGCGGTCCGGCGGGCTCGACGCGGTGTTCGCGTACAACGACGAGTACGCACTGCTGCTGATGGCCGCACTCCACGACGCGGGGCTGCGCGTGCCCGCGGACGTCGCGGTGATCGGCGCCGACGACCTGCTCCTCGGCCGGCTCCTGCGGCCCCGGCTGAGCACGGTGCGGTTCGGGATGCCCACCGGGGAGCGGCTCGCCGAACTCGTGGACCAGGCCGTGCGCGAGCCCGCCGGGGCCACCGAGCGGCACGGGCCCGCGGCGGCCGAGGCCGTCCGCCGGGAGTCCACCTGACCCGTGGCCCGTCCGGTGCGGTCCGGGAGGCCGTTGACAGGCGGTGACCGGCGGACGGAGACTGCGGGCGCGCCCCACCGGGCGCGCCCGGCGTCGTACGGGTGCCGACGGCGGCACCCTGGCGGCGCCGCCCGTACGGATCCGCCCAGGAGAGACGCCATGAGCATCCGCACCGTCCGCGACGTGTACGTCGTCGACGCCGTCCGCACCCCCGTCGGCAAGTTCGGCGGCGCCTTCGCGGGGGTCCGGCCGGACGACCTCGCCGCGCACGTCGTGCGCGCGCTGGTGGACCGGACGCCCGGACTCGACCCGTCCCGGATCGACGACGTCGTCTTCGGCGACGCGAACGGCGCCGGCGAGGACAACCGCGACGTGGCGCGCATGGCCGTGCTCCTCGCGGGCCTGCCCGTCACGGTGCCCGGTGTCACGGTGAACCGGCTGTGCGGCTCCGGGCTCGAAGCGGTCGTCCAGGCGGCGCGCTCCATCGCGCTCGGCGACTCCTCCGTGGCCATCGCGGGCGGTGTCGAGTCGATGACGCGGGCCCCCTGGGTGGTGCAGAAGCCGGAACGGGCCTACCCGGCGACGCACCAGCAGATGTGGTCGACGGCGCTCGGCTGGCGGATGACGAACCCGCGGATGCCGCAGGAGTGGACGGTGTCCCTCGGCGAGGGCGCGGAGCTCGTCGCGGAGAAGCACGGCATCACGCGGGAAGAGCAGGACGCGTACGCGCTGGAGAGCCACCGCAAGGCGGCGGCCGCCTGGCAGGCCGGGCTGTACGCCGACGAGGTCGTGCCGTTCCCCGGCGTGGAGCTGGAGCGCGACGAGTCCGTCCGCGAGGGCTCCACGATGGAGGCGCTGGCGAAGCTGAAGCCGGTCTTCCGTACGGACGGGACCGGGACGGTCACTGCCGGGAACGCCTCACCGCTGAACGACGGCGCCGCCGCGCTGCTGCTGACCGATGAGGCGGGGCTGCGGGCCACCGGGCGGGAGCCGCTCGCCCGGATCAGCGCCTCCGCGGTCACCGGCATCGAGCCGCAGCTGTTCGGGCTCGGCCCGGTCGAGGCGGTGCAGCGGGCACTGGAGAAGGCCGGTACGGGCTTTGCCGACCTGGCCGTCATGGAGCTGAACGAGGCGTTCGCGGCCCAGGCGCTCGGCTGCCTGGCGTCCTGGCCCGAGCTGGACCCGGTGGTCGTCAACCCGCGCGGCGGGGCCATCGCGATCGGGCACCCGCTCGGTGCGTCCGGGGCCCGGCTGGCGGGCGCGGTCGCCCACCAGCTCGCCGCGGCGGGGTCGGGCAAGGGCGTGGCGTCGCTGTGCATCGGCGTCGGGCAGGGCATCGCGCTCGTCCTGGAGCGCTGAGCCGGAGCGCTGAGCCGGGGCGCCGGGCCGGAACGCCCGACCCGGGGGCGTCTGCCCGGGGCGATCGTTTCCGGTCAGGGAGGGTCCTGAACTGCCCGAGAACCCGACAGAACCGGGCCCTCCCATCTGGCACGATGGCGCGTGCCGCCGCCCCCCGCTCCGCCGAACCCCCTTCGGAGGCCCGCGCCATGCCGCTCCTCGACCCGACCTCGTGGCAGGACGGACCGACCCTCACCGGCGGTACCGCGCCGGTCGTCGAGCCCGCCACCGGCCACACCCTGGCCACCGTCCGCCTGGCCGCCCCCGCCGACGTCGCCGAGGCAGCCGCACGCGCCCGGGCCGCCCAGCAGGAGTGGGCGCGGGCCACACACGTGGAGCGCGCCGCCGTGCTGCGCCGGGCCGGGGAGCTGTTCGCCGCCCACGCCGACGAGCTGCGCGAGTGGCTGGTGCGGGAGTCCGGCTCCATACCCGGCAAGGCCGACTTCGAGCTGCACGTCGCCGCCCAGGAGTGCCACGAGGCCGCCGCGCTGGCTTCGCGACCCGCCGGGCAGGTGTTGCCGAGCGAGGCGCCCCGGCTGTCCTTCACCCGCCGCGTCCCGGCCGGTGTGGTGGGCGTGGTCGCACCGTTCAACGCGCCGCTGATCCTGTCGATCCGCTCGGTGGCCCCGGCGCTCGCGCTGGGCAACGCCGTCCTGCTCAAGCCGGACCTGCGCACCGCCGTGTGCGGCGGGCTCGCCCTGGCCGCGGTGTTCGCGGCGGCCGGACTGCCCGCGGGCCTGCTCCAGGTGCTGCCCGGCGGCGCCGACACCGGGGCGGCGGTCGTCGCGGACCCGCTGGTGCGCGTCGTGTCGTTCACCGGGTCGACCGCCTCCGGGCGGGCCGTCGGAGAGCTGGGCGGGCGCCACCTGAAGCGGATGCACCTGGAGCTCGGCGGCAACTCGGCGCTCGTCGTGCTGCGCGACGCCGACGTCGAAGCCGCCGTCGCGCAGGCCTCCTGGGGCTCCTTCTTCCACCAGGGCCAGATCTGCATGACCGCCGGCCGGCACCTCGTCCACGCCTCGCTGTACGACGAGTACGTGGAGCGGCTCGCCGCCAAGGCCGAGGCGCTGGCGGTGGGGGACCCGTACCGGGAGCAGGTCCACTTGGGGCCGCTCATCGACCGCACGCAGCTCGACCGGGTCCACGGGCTGGTCGAGGCCAGCACGGGGCAGGGCGCCAAGCTCGTCGCCGGGGGCACGCACCGGGACCTGTTCTACCGGCCGACCGTGCTCGCCGGGGTCGAGGACGACACCCCCGCGTACGCGGAGGAGGTGTTCGGGCCCGTCGCGCCGGTGCGGTCGTTCACCACCGAGGACGAGGCCGTCGCGCTGGCCTCGCAGGGCCCGTACGGGTTGTCCCTCGGCATAGTCACCCGGGACGCGGCGCGCGGGCTGGAGCTCGCGGGGCGGATTCCGACCGGCATCGCGCACGTCAACGACCAGACCGTCAACGACGAGGCGGTCGCACCGTTCGGCGGGGTCGGCGCCTCCGGCACCGGCGTCCGCTTCGGCGGCGAGGCCAACCTGGACGCCTTCACGGAGCTGCGCTGGACCACGCTGCGGTCCACTCCGGCCGGTCACCCGTTCTAGCGGTTTCCGTTGCCGCGCCGGCCGTGCGGAATTCCGGGGGGTGGTCCGTCGTTCACGGGGTACGCCCCAACCAGGAGGTTCGAAAGCCGTGGCCACTGTCGAGCTCACCAAGGAAAACTTCGACCGGACGGTCAGCGACAACCCGTTCGTGCTCATCGACTTCTGGGCCGGCTGGTGCCGGCCGTGCCTGCAGTTCGCCCCGGTGTACGAGAAGGCCGCCGAGGACAACCCCGACCTCGTCTTCGGCAAGGTCGACACCGAGGCGCAGCAGGAGCTCGCCGCGGCCTTCGGGATCACCTCCATCCCCACCCTGATGATCGTCCGGGACCAGGTGGCGGTGTTCGCCCAGCCCGGCGCCCTGCCGGAGGCCGCCCTGACCGACCTCATCACGCAGGCCCGCGCCCTCGACATGGACGAGGTCCGCGCCAAGATCGCCGCCGCTGGGGAGGAGCGTGGCTAAGGTGGCGGGGACGCAGGGCCCGGCGGGGCCCCTGGCCCCGGGCTGACCCTCCTCGTCCCGGCCTCCTCGTCCCGCCGTGCCCCCGGATCTCCTGGAGGCGCGCGTGACGCAAGCGGTGGAGTACGACGTCGTGGTCCTGGGCGGCGGTCCGGCCGGTGAGAACGTCGTCGACCGGACCCGCGCCGCCGGGCTGAGCACAGCCCTGGTCGAAGCCGAACTCGTCGGCGGCGAATGCTCGTACTGGGCCTGCATCCCCAGCAAGGCGCTGCTGCGCCCGGTGCTGGCGAGGGCCGACGCGCGGCGGGTGCCGGGCCTCGCGGGCGCCGTCGGCGGACCGTTGGACGTGCGGGCCGTCTTCGACCACCGCGACTACTGGACCGGCGGCTGGAAGGACGGCGGCCAGCTCGACTGGCTGGCGTCCATCGGCGCGCACGTGTACCGCGGCCACGGCCGGCTCGCCGGGGAGCGCCGGGTCGCCGTCGAGGGGCCCGAGGGCGAGCACATCCTCCTCGCCGCCCGGCACGCGGTGGTCGTCGCCACCGGCTCGCGCGCCGTCGTGCCCCCGCTGCCCGGGATCGCGGGCGCCCGGCCGTGGACCAGCCGCGAGGCGACGTCCGCGCACCGGGTGCCGCCCCGGCTGCTCGTCGTGGGCGGCTCCGTCGTCGCGGCCGAGATGGCCACCGCCTGGCAGGCACTGGGCTCGCAGGTCACGGTGCTGGCGCGGGGCGAGCGGTTGCTGCCGCGCATGGAGCCCTTCGCGGGCGAGCTGGTCGCCGAGGCGCTGCGGGAGGCCGGTGCCGTGGTCCGTACCGGGGTGTCCGTCGAAGCGGTCGTGCGGGAGGACGCGGACGGGCCCGTACGGGTGGTGCTGGAGGGCGGCGAGATCCTGGAGGGGGACGAGGTGCTGATGGCGACCGGGCGGGCGCCGCGGACCGAGGACATCGGGCTGGAGAGCGTCGGCCTGGAGCCGGGCGACTGGATCGCCGTGGACGACGGGCTGCGCGTGCCGGGGCACGACTGGCTCTACGCGGTCGGCGACGTCAACCACCGGGCACTCCTGACCCATCAGGGCAAGTACCAGGCGAGGGTCGTGGGCGCCGCGATCGCGGCCCGCGCCGCCGGGCCGGGCGGGGACGCCGCTGCCGAGCCGTGGAGTGCGTACGCGGCGACCGCCGACACGAGGGCCCTGCCGCAGGCGGTCTTCACCGACCCGGAGGCCGCGGCGGTGGGCCTGACCCTGGAGGAGGCCGAGCGGGCCGGGCACCGGGCCCGGGCCGTGGACCACGACCTGGGGGCGGTCTCCGGCGCAGGCCTGTACGCGGACGGCTACCGCGGGCGGGCGCGCATGGTGGTCGACCTGGACCGGGAGGTGCTGCTCGGGGCGACGTTCGTCGGGCCGGGCGCGGCCGAGCTGGTGCACGCGGCGACGATCGCGGTCGCCGGGGAGGTCCCGATCGCCCGGCTGTGGCATGCCGTCCCCGCCTTCCCGACGATCAGCGAGGTGTGGCTGCGGCTGCTGGAGGCGTACCGGGGCCCGGGCGGCTGACCGGAAGCGGTACCGCCGCGCCGCGGAACCGCGGTGCGGTCCGTGGCGCGGCGGGCCCGGCCGGTCCGTCAGGGGGCGACGGTGATCTGCTGCGCGGGGTCCGTGGTGTCGGTGACCTTGTACACCGCGTTGAATGTGGAGGTGGTCGCGCTCGTCGGGCAGCCGAACCCGCCGGTGACGCTCACGGGGACGGTCGCGTTGGTGAAGGTCAGGCTGGGCGGGGCGCCGTTGGTCCAGGTGCCGCTGACGTTCGCCGGACCGGAGGGCGCGGTGGTGACGGTGCAGTTGGCGAGCCCCGTCGTCTTCAGGACCAGGCCGCCCGCCGGCACCGTCATGACGGCGGTGATCGGCGAGCCGTGCTGCATCGAGACGGACCAGGCGCCGCTGGTCGTGACCGTCGGGGTGACGCCGGGGATGCTCGCGGTGCACGAGCTGTACGTCGGCGGGGTGATCGGCGAGGAGACCGGCCCGGCGGGGTTGTGATTGCCGGGGGCGGCGGGGACGGTGCCGGTGGCGACGGAGACCGAGCAGGTGACGGTCACCGACCCGGCCTTCAGGGTGGCCTTGCCACTGAGGGCGGCCGTGAAGGCGTGCCCCGCAGGGGTGACGGTGGTCGACCCGGCGGCGGCCGACCGGGGCGAAGGGGCGGCGGAGGCGGAGGCGGTGGAGGTGGCGGAGGCCACCGACAGGACGCCGGCGGCCGCCAGCCCGAGGGCGGCCGCGGTACGCGTACGGCTCATGGCTGTGCTCCTTGGGGATCGTGGTGCCGTGTGGAGCGGGAGGGGGCGGTGTCGTGCGGCAGTGCGGGCGTTGCGTCTGCGGTGCCTGTGGTGCCTGTGGCGTCCGAGGCGTCCGTGGGGGAGGGGCGCACCGGAACGGCCGGGGCGGCGTGCGGCTGCCAGGCGAACATCAGCCCGCCGCCGAGGATGCCGAGCAGCGTGCCGATCAGGAACCCGCCGAGGTTGGACAGCACCAGCGCGGCCGTCGCCACGAGCGTGGTCAGCACCCCGGCCAGGCCGCGCTGCGCGGGCGCGAACCATGCCGTGAGGCCGAGCACGATCATGACGGCGCCCATCAGGACGGAGGGGATGCCCGCGACGCCCTGCTGGAGCATGACCTTCAGCGGTGCCAGCGGCAGGGCGCAGATCTCGGCTCCGGCGAGGACGGCCAGGAGCCCTCCCCAGAACGGCCTGCTGCGCCGCCACCGCCGCCAGCGGTTCAGAAGCATTCCTTCTTGCCCTTGCTGATGTTCATGCTGAGGCCGGAGAGCTTGAAGGTGCCGGCGTTGGTGGCCCAGGCGGTCTGCTGGAGATCGGTGATGCGGACGGTGTCCGCCTGCTGGGCGAACAGGTCCTGCATGCCGACGGCCTCGGCGGGACCCTTGTCGAGGGTGGAGGCGTCGCGTCCGATCTCGATGTTGGTGAAGACGGCGTTGCCGGAGAGCTGGGTGGCGTCGACGAAGAGGTTCGATGCCTCGACGGGCGTCTTCTTGCCGGCGGTGAGGTTCAGCGAGATGTCGCCCACCATGGGGAGCGTGGTGACCACCGACTGGCAGAGGTTGTTGAGCTTGGCCTCCCTGATGGCGGTGACCGCCACGGGGATCAGCTCTTGGCGGGCGTTGGTGTCGATGCCGCCGTACTGGGCGAAGCCCTCGCCTTCCAGGCTGGTCGCGGAGACCTTGAACTGCTGCCCCGAGACGGCGAAGGAGGCGGCGAGCGCACCCTGGGCGAGGGCGATGCCGAGGCCTGCGGTGACGGCGACGGCGGGGATGGTGAGGACGGCGAAGCGGCGCCAGCGGACGGAGCCGGTGCCCGGTTCCGGCCGGTCCGCGGCGTCTCTGCCGGGCGGCTCGGCTGCGTCCGGTAAGTGCGGGGAGTCCGTCATGAGATCGTCCCTTGTCTTCGGAAGTGCACCGTTGTTACCGACGAGTTGAATGTAAGAGTGCCAATGGGGGTTGGCAAGGTTGCTCGAGCGTACCTTTCCGGCCGAGTCCTACTCGTCGGTCCCGCCCCGACTACCGCTCCCGCCCCAGGAGTTCCGCGACCTCGGCCTCCATCCGCACGGCCATCGCCCGGGCGAACTCCGCAGCCACGACCTCGCCCGCGACCGGGCGCAGATCCGCGGCCGCGCCGGCGATGTGATCCAGTTGACTGGCCGAAAGGCGCTCCAGGCCCTCCGGACCGATCACGTGCCGGCGGAACAGTCCGACGAACCGGTCGGCGAGCGCGGCCGCCTGCGCCTGCAGCAGATCGGCCGCGTCCAGGATCTCCGCCAGCGGAACCCCCTGGCGCACCAGCGCGAGCGTCGCCTCCAGCAGCCGGCGGTTGCGGTGGGTGACCAGATCGCCGTCGATGCTCACGTAGCCCAGCCGGGCCGCACGCCGGGTGTCCTCCGCCGTCGCCGCCGGGCCGAACAGCTCGACGAGCTCGGCCGTGCTCATGGTGACCGGCTCCTCCTGCACCCAGTCCCGGACCATCGCCCGTTCCAGCCCCAGCAGTTGGGGCAGCCCGCCGCCGTCCTCCCAGGCCCGCAGCAGCTCCCCGATGCCGTTGACGGTGTAGCCGCGCCCCAGCAGGTCGCTGATCAGCCGCAGCCGCACCAGGTGCTCCTCCGAGTACCAGCCGATCCGGCCCTCGCGGCGCGGCGGGGGCAGCAGGCCGCGCTCCTGGTAGTAGCGCAGGTTGCGCTCCTTCACGCCGGCCGCCCGCGCCAGGTCCTCCCGGCGGTACCGCCCGCAGGCCGCCCCGCCCGTACCACCCGCACCGCTCGTACCGCCGCCGGGCACGCCGCCCCCGGTCGTGCCGTCCTCGTCCGCTTCGTCCCGCACCAGGCTGCTCACGCGGCGAGTCTAGGACGTACCGGCAGGTCACATGGGGCGCGGACGCTTCTCCCGCTTCACCGCGCGCAGCACCACGAACCGCGGTTCGCTCGCGACGACTTCGCTGTTGCCGAAGAGGCGGCGCAGGTGCGTGTGGTAGCCGAGGTGCCGGTTGGCGACGATCCACAGCTCGCCGCCCGGGCGCAGCGCGCGCCGCGACTGCGCGAACATCCGCAGCGCGGTCGCGTCCGTCGTCGCCTGGTGCGAGTGGAACGGCGGATTGCTGAGGACGAGGTCCACGGAGGCGGCGGGCAGCATCGCCAGCCCGTCGCCGACGAGGAACTCGGCCCGCCCGCGGCGGGATCCGCCGGGCACGTTGGCCTCGTACGTGGCGCGGGCGGAGGCGACCGCCTGGTACGACTCGTCCGCGAAGACGACCTCCGCGTCCGGGTCGGCGACGGCGACCGCCGTGCCGACGATGCCGTTGCCGCAGCCCAGGTCGACGACGCGGGCGCCGGCGGTGTTGTTCGGGATGCTCTGCAGGAAGAAGCGGGTGCCGATGTCGAGCCGGTCCGCGCAGAAGATCCCCGCGTGGTTGACGGCCGCCAGGCCGGCGCCCGAGCCGGCGTCCCCGTCCAGCGTGTACGTGACCGGCCACTGCGAGTCGTCACCCGAGGCGGTCTGCCCACCGGCCGCGAGGTCCGGCGTACAGAAGATCAGCCGGGCCTTCTTCTCCGCGAGGGAGGTGCGCGTCGGGCCGAGGATCCGCTCGAAGAGGTTCAGGGTGGAGGTGTGGATCTCCTTGACCATGCCGGCGCCGACGACGACGGTGCCCGCGTGGACGTGCGGCGCCAGGCGCAGCAGCTGGTCCTCCAGCAGCGCCAGGCTCTTCGGCACCCGTACCAGCAGGACGTCGATCCGCTCCGGCGGGGCGTCCTGCGTGGTCAGCAGCGTCACCGCGCCCTCGGGCACGCCGGCCCGCCGCAGGTTGGCCTCGGTGGCCGCCCGGGTCAGGTAGGAGTCGGTGATCTGCACCGGCCGGTGCGCGGCCAGGGCCGTCGCCAGCGCACCCCACCGGTCCCCGAAGACGGTGATCCGCCCGGCGGCGGCGGGCAGGTCCACCGGGCCGCGCTCGCCGGTGCCGGCGTGCAGGTGGCGCAGCAGGTACTCGTCGGCGGCGTCCCAGGCACGGAGCCGGTCGCGCGGGTCCTCGGGGAAGCGGGTGAGCTCGTGGGAGCCGAAAGGCGTGGTCAGGCGGTTCATCGTGCCCCCAGGCTATCCGAGCTCGCCGCCCCGCCCCGCACCGGCGAGCCGGCCGCCCGCGGGCGGCCGCGGGCTATTCGGGGAACTCGCCGGCCATGGCCGCGGCGAGCCGCAGGTGGGGCGCCGCCTCGGCGGTGCGGCCCTGCCGCTGAAGGGTGCGGCCGAGCAGCAGCCGGGCGTAGTCCTCCACCGGCCAGCGCTCCAGGATGGCGCGGAGCTCCCCCTCGGCGCGGGCCAGCCGGGCGGAGTGGTAGTACGCGCGGGCCAGCAGCAGCCGCGGCGCGAGCTGCTCGGGCGCCTCGCCGGCCAGCCCCTCCAGGATCTCCACGGCCGGCCCGTACTCCTTCGCGTCGAAGAAGAGCCGGGCGCGCGCCCAGCGCTCGGCCGCCGTCCCGTGCTCGAAGTACGTGCTGCGCGCGTCCATCGCGTCCCTTCCGCTGTCCGGATGCTTCCGACGCCCCCTCCAACGCAGGGTCGGACCCGTGCATTCCATGGGGTGTGGCGGGGCCGCCGGTACTAAGTTGGGGGCATGAGCAATCTCGAGCGCCAGCCGGCCCTCTCCGCCTGCGGCGGCCGCGGCTTCGTCGTGGCCGAACCGGTCCGTGAGCTCCTCAGCCCCCGGACGGTCAAGCTGGGCGAGTCCTCCGAGGTCCGCCGCCTCCTGCCGAACCTGGGCCGCCGCATGGTGGGCGCCTGGTGCTTCGTCGACCACTACGGCCCCGACGACATCGCCGGCGAGCCCGGCATGCAGGTCGCGCCCCACCCGCACACGGGGCTCCAGACCGTGAGCTGGCTGCACGACGGCGAGGTCCTGCACCGCGACAGCACGGGCAGCCTGCAGACGATCCGCCCGCGCGAGCTCGGCCTGATGACCTCCGGCCGCGGCATCAGCCACTCCGAGGAGAGCCCCCGCGACCACGGCCGCCTCCTGCACGGCGCCCAGCTGTGGGTGGCCCTCCCCGACGCCCACCGCCACGTCGAGCCGCACTTCCAGCACCACGCGGCCCTCCCGCGCGTGACCGCGTCCGGGGTGGACGCCACGGTCATCCTGGGCACCCTGGACACGGCGACCTCGCCCGGGACGGCGTACAGCCCGATCGTCGGCGCGGACATCGCCCTCGCGGAGGGCACCGACGCGAAGCTGCCGCTGGAGCCGGACTTCGAGTACGCGGTCCTGTCGATGTCGGGCGAAGCCCACGCCGACGGCGTCCCGCTCCTGCCCGGTTCGATGCTCTACCTCGGCTGCGGCCGCACGGAACTCCCCCTCCGCGCCACGTCGGACGCCGGCCTGATGCTCCTGGGCGGCGAACCGTTCGAGGAGGAGATCGTGATGTTCTGGAACTGGATCGGCCGCTCCCACGAGGACATCGCCCAGGCCCGCGAGGACTGGATGAACGGGACGCGCTTCGGCGAGGTGAAGGGCTACGACGGCCCTCCGATCCCGGCCCCGGAGCTGCCCCCCACCCACCTCAAGCCCAGGGGAAGGGTTCGCTGACCTTCCTCTTCGCCGGGGACTCTCACGCAGGTGATCGGCCGTGGCCGTCCGCCGAGTTCATTTGGAGGGTGCTGCCTGCAGGCGGCAGTGGACGTCGACGATTCCCTCGACGGATCGGGTGAGGCGTTCGGCGAGGGGGATCCGGTCCTCGTCTCTCACCTGGCCGGTCAGGGTGGCGATGCCGTGGAACGCATCGTCTTCGCGCGTTCCTCACCCGAGACCAAGCTGAAGGTGGCCGACGCGTTGCGGAGCCGCGGACAGATCGTGGCCATGACCGGCGACGGCGTGAACGATGCTCCCGCCCTGCACCGCGCCCACATCGGCGTGGCCATGGGACGCTCGGGCACGGACGTGGCCCGCGAGGCATCGACCATGGTCCTGACGGACGACAACTTCGCCACCATCGTCACGGCGATCGAATCCGGGCGCCGGGTCTACGACAACGTCCGCAAGTTCATCGTCTACATCTTCGCCCACCTCACCCCGGAGGTCGTCCCCTTCCTCGTCTTCGCCCTCTCCGGCGGGGCCGTACCCCTGCCCTTGACCGTGCTCCAGATCCTCGCCATCGACCTCGGCACCGAGACCCTCCCCGCCCTCGCCCTCGGGCGCGAACGCGCCGAACCGGGCGTCATGAACCGCCCGCCCCGGCCCAGCACCCAAGGCGTGATCAACAAAGACATGCTGATCCGCAGTTGGGGCTGGCTCGGCACCGTCTCCGCCGTCTTGGTCATGACCGCGTTCTTCTACGTCCTCTGGCGTGCGGGCTGGCAGCCCGGAGAACCGACCGGGCCGGGCACACCGCTCCACGACGCCTACCTCACCGCCACCACGGCAACCTTCGCGGGCATCGTCACCTGCCAGGTCGGCACCGCGATCGCGGCCCGCACCGACCACGCCGCCCTGCGCGACATCGGCCTCTTCACCAACCCCCTGCTGCTGGCGGGCATCGCGTTCGAACTCGCCTTTACTGCCGCCCTCGTCTACGTGCCGCCGCTCCAGCACCTTTTCGGCACCGCGGCCCTCCCTCTGGACGTCGTCCTCCTCATCGCCGCCTTCCCGCCGCTGGTCTGGGGAACCGACGAGATCCGCCGCTGGTCCCGTCGCCGTCACCAGTGATCCCGAGGCCACCCACCGGAGGAACGCCATGGCGCACGCGGGAACCGGCGCGAGTCCCGGGCCGAGCGCACGTCAGGCCCCGACAGCCGTGCCAGGCATGTAAAACAAGACAACCTGGCACCCGTGGCGAACGCGCGTAGACCTCCATCTGCCACAGAAGCCGGTGGGCTGGCCTCCCGGGTTGTCGAGGCGGTCAAATGGCTGAATGTTGAACTATTGGCTGACAAGCGCACTACGGTTGCGGAGGTTGTTGTTCCACCGAGAGGAAACCCCTCATGAGCACTGCCGAAGCCCCGAGAGCGGCCTTCATCCTCACGGGCTACCGCCCCGAGGACGGCTTCTTGGCCGCCGAACTGAATCCGCCCCCAGCCGAGTACGTCTGGCACGACAGGGGTGCCGAGCAGCAGGAACAGCGGTACGGCCCCGGAGTGGGGTACCAGCAATGGCTGGCCGTCGACGCCTGCACCGGCGCGGTCTGGTTCGGGGATGTCGACTGGCGGGCTCCGCGCGAAGACGTGGAAGGCAGGCTTCCGGGTGTACCGCGCAAGGCCCTGGGCGACGGCATGCTGCCGGCCCCCGGGGTGCTGGTGCAGCTCCTGAGCCACATGACACACGACGAGCAGCGCGGCTGCTCCTGGCGCTTCTTCACCGCCCGGGAGTTGCATGCGCTCGCACTGCGCGTCCTGCCGGCCGTTCAGCGGCTCGTCGACTCGATCCACCGGACGGGGCCGGACGAAGAGCTGGAGTGGTCCGCCGAAGCGGCCACCGCATGGGAAGACATCGAGCGGGTCGCCACCCACACCTTCCAGGTTTCCGGAGCGGTCGACTGGCCCAGGCTCCGTACGGCTCCCGTCCCCCCGTGGCGGGTCGAGGTCGGCGCCTTCCTCGAGAGCAACCCCGACCTGTGCGACCCCGCCTGGGCGGTGGCCACCGACGCGGAGCTCGACGCCTTTGCTGACTACCGGCCCGACTCGGGCTACGGCGGCGTCCCGGGACGTGTCTGCCTCGCCGCCGGTCGGCAGATCGAGGACGGTTTCACCTTCTACGGCCACCGTGCCGCCCTGTACGCCCACCGCGCGCGAGCCTGCGGTGGCCGTACCCCGACGGACGCCCGCACGTGGCTTGAGACGACGGAGGCCGGCAGGAGCGCCTGGGAGGCGGCCAAACCCCTCGGGGCCACCCTCGCCGACGTGCCGGACTGCGTCCTGTCCCTGCTGGCCGAAGGATTCCACAGCGCCGCGCAGGAGGAGGGGCTGGCTCTGATGGGACTGCCCGCCCACCTGCGGACGCTGCGCGCCGAGGAACGGGAGGCCGTCGACCGGCAGCTCGTCCGCGAAGGCGAGGAGGTCGAACGCCTGGAGAACGTCCTCAGGGAGTTCCGGGCCGCACGCAACCGCACCGTGACCCGGATCCTGGCGTGGGCCGACGGGCGCAGCGACGAAGAGATAGCCCGCCTGGCCTCCACCTCCGCGGACCTCGTCGGCGACTGGCGCGCCCGCCTGGGCGACGAGCAGACCTCCCGGGATGCGGGAAGCCTCTCTCGCCGGGTTCCCGGCGACTCTTGACAGCCCTGCTCGGCAGCCCCCAAGATCAGGCCGTGAACCTGTCAGACAGCCAGACAGGTGGTGGGATGCCGCGGCGCGTGAGCGCGATGGAAGCGGTGTTCGGCCACCTGCGCACCGCCATCGAGCGCGGTGAGTATGCAGTGGGGGACAAGCTCCCCTCCGAAGCCGAGCTGTGCCGCACTCTCGAGGTGAGCCGGCCCGTTCTGCGCGAGGCGCTCCGCGCCTTGCAGGCCATGGGCCTGACCGTCTCGAAGACGGGCAAGGGAACCTTCGTCGTGGCGAACACGGTCGAGGACCCGACCTTCGGCGACTACGCCGCCAGCGACCTGCTCGAGGTACGCCGACACGTCGAGATCCCGGTCGCCGGGTACGCCGCGCTGCGCCGCACACCGGAAGACCTGGACCACCTGGCCCACCTGCTGGACCGGATGGAGCAGGAGACCGACACCACGGCATGGGTGGCCCTCGACACCGTCTTCCACCTTGCGGTCGCCGAGGCCTCCCGCAACCCGGTCTTCCGCCGCGTCATCGAGGAGATCCGCGACGCACTGGCGCGCCAGTCGACCTTCCTCAACGAGCTGGGCGGCCGCCGCGAGCAGTCCAACTGCGAGCACCGGGCGATCTACGAGGCGCTGATCGACGGTTGCGAACCGGACGCGGTCGAGGCCATGTCCCACCACCTCCACAGGGTCGAGACGACCCTGACCGACATCGTGCACCCCAAGCGCACGGACAGCCCCACGGAAGGCGGACCCGAGGCGTGAGCGAGCAGTTCCTCGAAGACGGAAGGCGCCCCGCCCCCCGTCACGTCGACGCCGGCTACAGCAAGTCGCTGCAGCCCCGGCACGTCAACATGATCGCCATCGGCGGTGCCATCGGCACCGGGCTCTTCCTCGGTGCGGGCGGCCGGCTCGCCGAGGCCGGGCCCTCGCTGTTCATCGCCTACGCCGTCTGCGGCATCTTCGCGTTCCTCGTCGTGCGGGCGCTCGGCGAGCTCGTCCTGTACCGGCCGTCGTCCGGCGCCTTCGTGTCCTACGCCCGCGAGTTCCTGGGCGAGAAGGGCGCCTACACCGCAGGCTGGATGTACTTCCTCAACTGGGCCACCACCGGAATCGCCGACATCACGGCCGTGGCCGTGTACACCCACTACTGGGGTCTGTTCTCCGACGTCCCGCAGTGGGTGATCGCCCTCAAGGCCCTGACCGTCGTCCTCGCCGTGAACCTCATCTCCGTGAGGATCTTCGGAGAACTGGAGTTCTGGTTCGCCATCGTCAAGGTCGGCGCCCTCGTGGTGTTCATGGCCCTCGGAATCTTCCTCCTGGTCACCCGCCACCCCGTCGACGGCGCCGTACCGGGACCCTCCCTGATCACCGACAACGGCGGGATCTTTCCCAACGGCCTGCTGCCCATGCTGCTGATCGTCCAGGGCGTCGTCTTCGCCTACGCCTCCGTGGAGCTGGTCGGCGTCACGGCCGGCGAGACCGAGAACCCCGAGAAGATCATGCCCAAGGCGATCAACTCGATCATGTGGCGCGTGGGCCTCTTCTACGTGGGCTCGGTCGTGCTGTTGTCGATGCTGATGCCGTGGAACGGCTACAGCGCCGACCAGAGCCCGTTCGTGACCGTGCTCTCCCACATCGGCGTCCCCGCCGCCGGCGGCGTGATGAACCTCGTCGTCCTCACCGCGGCCATGTCCTCGCTCAACTCCGGCCTCTACTCCACCGGCCGCATCCTGCGCTCGATGGCCGCCAACGGCTCCGCCCCCCGCTTCACCGCCCGCATGAGCCGCACCCAGGTGCCCTACGGCGGCATCCTGCTCACCAGCGGCGTGTGCGTCCTCGGAGTCGGCCTCAACTTCGTGGTGCCCGACGACGCGTTCGAGATCGTCCTCAACCTCGCCGCCCTCGGCATCCTCTCCACCTGGGGCATGATCATGGTCTGCCACCTGCTCTTCTGGCGGAAGACCCGTGACGGCGAACTCACCCGTCCTGTCTACCGTCTGCCCGGCTCTCCGTGGACCCAGATCATCACCCTGGCCTTCCTCGCCTCCGTCCTGGTCCTGATGTACGCCGACGGCGGGGCGGGACGCACCACCGTGCTGTGCGTGCCGCTGATCGCCGGAACGCTCGTGGCCGGCTGGTACGCGATCCGCGGCCGCCGGGCACGCGCCGCCGCCAAGAGCAGCAGCTGACCCGGACGGCGTCCGCTGCACGATCCGCGCAGCCGGCGCACCGCCACCGACACAAGCCCCCATCGGCTCGAACCAGCACACACTCGAAGGAGGCACTGATGCGCAGCGCACCCCTCGTGGACGCGCCCGGCATCCGGGAGCCCCTGCACGCACCCGTCGCCCACGTCACCCGAGGCGGCGTCATCGAGGGCATCCATTACGGCTCGCTCGTCGTCCTCGGCCGGGACGGCGAGGTCCGCTTCGCCCTCGGCGACACCGAGGCGGCCTGCTACCCCCGCTCGGCCCTCAAGCCCGTCCAGGCGGCCGCCATGGTGCGGGCCGGCCTGCCCCTCGACGGCGCCCTGCTCTCCCTCGCCATGGGCAGCCACTCCGGCGAGGAACGCCACCTCGCCGGGGTCCGGCGGATCCTGGCGCTGGCCGGCGCCACCGAGGAGGACCTGGGCAACGTCCCGGACCTTCCTGGCGATCCGGCCGTTCGGGACACCTGGACGCGGCAGGGGCGCCCCCCTTCCCGTCTCGCCCAGAACTGCTCCGGCAAGCACGCCGCGATGCTGTACACCTGCGTCCTGGCCGGCTGGCCCCTGGAGACCTACCTCGACCCCGCCCACCCGCTCCAGAGGACGATCGCCGAGGTCGTCGAGGAGCTCACCGGCCAGCGCACCGCGAACGTCACCGTCGACGGCTGCGGCGCCCCGCTGTTCTCGGTCTCCCTGCACGGCTTGGCCCGCGCCGCCGCCCGCATCGCCACCGCGGCGCCGGGCACGGCCGAGCACAGGGTGGCGGATGCCCTGCGCAGCCACCCCGAGATGGCCTCCGGCACCGGCCGGGACGTCGCCGACCTCATGCGCGCCGTGCCCGGGCTGCTCGCCAAGGACGGCTTCGAGGGCGTCCAGGTCGCCGCTCTCCCCGACGGCCGGGCCGTGGCCGTGAAGATCGCCGACGGGGCGGACCGCGCGCGCATCCCCGTGACGGCCGCAGCCCTGGCCGTGGCGGGAGCCGACCCGCGACTGCTCGCCCGGTTCACGGAGCAACCCGTCACCGGCGGCGGCCGGCTGCTCGGTGCCATCCGGCCGGTGCCGGAACTGGCCCCGGCAGCCGCCCCCGCACCCGCCTGACCGCACAGACCGCCGGAATCCGGCCACCACCTCAGGAAGAGGACCCGCACACCCATGACCGCCGCCACCCGCAGGGAACACGACCTGCTCGGAGACCGCGACGTTCCCGCGGACGCCTACTGGGGCGTCCACACCCTGCGCGCCACCGAGAACTTCCCCATCACCGGCACCCCCATATCCACCTACCCGCACCTCATCGACGCCCTCGCCGCCGTCAAGGAGGCCGCCGCCCTGGCCAACGAGGAGCTCGGCCTGCTGGAGGCCTCCAAGGCCGCCGCGATCGTCGCCGCCTGCCAGGAGATCCGCGGCGGGAAGCTGCACGACCAGTTCGTCGTCGACGTCATCCAGGGCGGCGCCGGCACCTCGACGAACATGAACGCCAATGAGGTCGTCGCCAACCGGGCCCTGGAACTGCTCGGCCACACCAAGGGCGCATACGAGCACCTGCACCCCAACGAGGACGTCAACCTCAGCCAGTCGACCAACGACGTCTACCCGACCGCCGTCCGGATCGCCACCGTCTTCGCGGTGCACGGCCTGCTCGACGCCATGGCCGTCCTTCAGGAGGCCTTCACCCGCAAGGCCGTCGAGTTCCGCGACGTCCTGAAGATGGGACGCACCCAGCTCCAGGACGCCGTGCCGATGACGCTGGGGCAGGAGTTCTCCGCCTTCGCCGTCATGCTCGACGAGGACCGCAGCCGGCTCGCGGAAGCCGTGCAGCTGATCCACGAGATCAACCTCGGCGCGACCGCGATCGGCACCGGCCTCAACGCCCCCGCCGGATACGCCGAAACGGCCCGCCGCCACCTCGCCGGCATCACGGGCCTGCCCCTGGTCACCGCGGCCAACCTGGTCGAGGCCACGCAGGACTGCGGCGCGTTCGTCCAGATGTCGGGCGTGCTCAAGCGGATCGCCGTCAAGCTGTCCAAGACGTGCAACGACCTGCGCCTGCTCTCCTCAGGCCCGCGCGCAGGCCTCGGCGAGATCAACCTGCCGCCGGTGCAGGCCGGATCGAGCATCATGCCGGGCAAGGTCAACCCGGTGATTCCCGAGGTCGTCAACCAGGTGGCCTTCGAGGTGATCGGCAACGACGTCGCCGTCACCATGGCCGCGGAGGCGGGACAGCTCCAGCTCAACGCCTTCGAGCCGGTCATCCTCCACTCCCTGTCGGAGTCCGTCACCCATCTCCGCGCGGCCTGCCTCACCCTCGCGGAGCGCTGCGTGGCCGGCATCACGGCCAACACCGAGGCGCTGCGCGCGACCGTCGAGAACTCGATCGGCCTGGTGACCGCCCTGAACCCGCACATCGGGTACACCGCCGCCACCGACATCGCCAAGGAGGCACTCGCCACCGGCCGCGGGGTGGCCGAACTCGTCCTGGACAAGGGACTGCTCCCGGCCGAGACACTTGCCGCCCTCCTACGGCCCGAAGCGATCGCCGGCCCGCGCGCACACATCGCCTGAGACCGCCCGCCGGCCTGCCGGACGCGCCCCACTCCCCGCAGGAGTGGGGCGAGCCGGCCACCACGCGCTCGGGCGGGACGGAGGCGGCGGCCTCGGCGAAGGAGCCGCCGGCCTCGGTGGGGCGTCTCCTCTCCCGCCGCTTTTCGGAGTCGAGGGCGATCCGGGCGTCGCCCGGCCGCATGGGCCGCCTCGAGGGCCTTGAGCAGTGCGGTGGCCGCCTTCGCCACGCGCGCGGCCGGCATCCTGCCCTCCACCCGCAGGTACTCGCTCAGGGAGCACCCCTCCACGAGACGCATCACGATCCACGGAGTACCCTCCTCGACCACCACGTCGTGGACGGCCGCGATGTGCGCCTTGTCGCGCGGCTTCGCCGCGTTGCGGGCGTCCCGTGTGGCACGGGACGCCCCGTCCCCGCCTGGGGACCGCCTGTCGCGGTGGTGACGCGGGCCTACCACCAGCGCCGGACCAAGGGTCGGGGCGTGAACACCCCTACAGGGCGCTACACGCAGACGGTGGCCCCGGCGGACATCCAGCCCCCGCTCAACGCGCTCGGCACCCGGGAAGACGCGCCCACGAGCCCTGGCCGATGACCGTCCCACCCGTCGGCGGCTGACTCCCGGCATGGTCCGGCCGGGTAACGTGCGGGAGGTGGGCGGGCGTTGTACGGGGCGGGGGAGGGCTGTTGTTGCGGCTTGAGGCGGTGGGCAAGCGGTACGGCCGGGGCCGGTGGGTTCTGCGGGACGTGGACGTGGAAGCGCAGCCCGGTGAGGTCGTGGCCTTCACCGGAGGCAACGGGTCGGGGAAGTCGACGCTGCTGCGGATCGCTGTCGGACTGTCCCGGCCGACCCGCGGCACGGTGGCCGCGCGGCCACCCGTCGTCGGCTACGTGCCGGACCGGTTCTCCCCGAACGAACGCATGTCGGCCGCGGCGTACCTGACGCACATGGGCCGCATCCGCGGCCTGACCACCTCCGTTGCGGCGGCCCGGGCCGGAATGCTGCTCGACCGCCTCGTCCTGGTGGGCGGCAGGCAGGTCCCGCTGCGGAGCCTGTCGAAGGGCAACGCGCAGAAGGTCGCGCTGGCCCAAGCCCTCCTCGTGGAGCCCGGGCTGCTGGTCCTCGACGAGCCGTGGTCCGGGCTGGATGCCGACGCGCACGGCGTGCTCGCCGAGATCATGACCGAGGTCGCGGCGTCCGGCGGCACCGTGGTGTTCACCGACCACCGCGAGTCGGTCACCCGAGCCGGCGCGACCCGGACCTACACGGTCAGCGGGGGCCGAGTGTCGCTGCCGGCTCCGGACTCCGGGTGGGTGCCCGCGTCCGACATCGTCCTGACCGCACCAGGAGGCGGGCGTGCACCGCAGGACCTGGTGTGGGAGGAACTGGAGGGAGTGCGGACGGTGGACCGGGACGCCGCGGCGGTCAGGCTGCACGTGGCGCGCGAGTCCGCCGACGCCCTGCTGCTCACGGCGCTCCGGCACGGCTGGTCCGTCGAGCGGGTAGCGGGCATGCCGAACGCCGCGACGAGCGGAGACCCGCGGTGATCGCGCTCATCCGCTACACCTTCGCCACCATGCTGCACACGCAGCGCTACGTCGCCCCGCTCCTGCTGTTCATGGGCCTGATGGGCGTCCTGACCGCCAACGGCAACGGCCCGCTGCCGGCCGCCTACGCCTCCTCCGCCGGCGCGATGTTCGTCTGCTCGACCTGGCTGGCCATGGCCGTGGTGAGTCTGGACGAGCCGCCGCAGCGGGCGATCACCGTCGTCACCGCGGGCGGGCGGCCGCTCAGGGTCCTGCTCGCGGCGATCGGCACCGTCCTGCTGAGCTGTCTCGCCCTGATGGTCGTCGGGCTGGCCTTCCCACTGTGGCTGGGCGACCACGCGGTCACCGCGGCCGACCTCCTCCTGGGCATCGAGGCCCAACTCGCCTGTGCCCTCACCGGCACCGCCATCGGCGTGCTGTGCTCCCGCCAGGTCTTCACACGTCAGGGCCATGCCGTGGTCGCCGCCCTGGCGCTGCTGATGGTTGCCCTCTTCACGAAGGGCCTGCCCCCGGTCAACGGCCTGTTCACCTTGATGGCCACCACCTCCGACGCCGCTCCGCTCCTCGCGCCCGCCGGCGCCATGTCGGCCCTCTCCGCGCTCCTCCTGACCGCGGCCACGGCCGCCACCCACTTCACCGGCAGACGCCGGCAATAGGGCGGCGGCCACCTCTGCCGCCGGCAGAGCGGTCCCGCTACGGCACGAGCTCGCGGAGGCCCCTGTGTACGGCGTCCAGGTCGTGGCGGATGAACCACTCGGTGCCCGGCACCGCCTCGCGCTCCCGCCGCGGGATCCCGCTGAGCAGGGCCGGCAGCGAGCGGGCACGCACCGTTTCGGAGCGGTGCGCCCGGATCGCGGCCCACTTCCGGTCCAGCCAGGATCGCACGTCCACCCGGGCCGTGACCCGGCCGTCGGCACGCTGTGCAGGAGCTTGCCCGCTCCGGACAGCAGATCGGCCAGGGCACCGCTCGCCCTCCGCGGATGTGCCGAGAGTAGAGGGCGCAGGGCTGCCGCGCCGGCCCCGTCTGGGGATACAGACCGTCGAGGCCGGCTGCGCGTGCAGCCGGCAGGGTGACGCGGTGGGTGTGATGGTGGTCGGGGTGTCCGGAGGACCCGTACGCGTCGTGCGTGACGATGACGTCCGGGCGGAAGGCCCGGATGCGGGAGACGACGCGCCGCACGGATTCCTCCAGCGGGGCGTCGCAGAACCGCGGCTGTCCCGGCGCGGAGTCGGGGACCCGGAGGTCGGCGTAGCCGAGCATGCGCGGCTCGCCGGCGCGGTGGCTGGCCGGGGACCAGGTGGCTGTGACGACGGCGGTGCGTGCGCCTGCGGCTGCGTGGCGCGCGAGCACTCCTCGAGCGACGAGGGATTCGTTGTCGGGGTCCGCGTAGGACGCGAGGATGCCCGGTGCGGTCATGGGAGCCCGTTCTGTGTGAGGGGCGGACAAGCGGGCTCCTACGGAGGGCGGTTGGTGCGCAGGTGGTGCAGGGTGCGGAGGGCGGGTTCCGTTACCTCGGGGTCGGTGTGGCTCGAGCCGTAGGCGATGCCCGAGACGGCGTCGAAGGTGGACGCGCATGCCAAGCGGAGTTCCTCGGCCGGGCTGAGAGGGCGGCCATACCCGCCGAGGAACGCGGCGCGGAGGTCCGGGCGGCCGGTCCAGGTGTCGCTCAGGTGCACCATGTCCCGGGTGGCCGGGGCGAACCCGAGCGCTCGAAGTCGAACAGTCGCGGCTCGCCGGCGTCCGTGAGCGAGACGTTGCGGTCCTGGAGGTCCCCGTGAGTGGGTACGAGGGCGGGCTGCGGAAGGTCCGCGTACGTGCGGGCGAGCGCCGGGATCAGCTCCTCCTCGGCTGCGGCGAGGTGCGGACGGGCCGCCTTCAGGTGGCGTTGCAGCTTGCCTGCGGGCGACCCGGTGCCGGCCGGCTGCTCGGGAGCTGACGTGTGCAGGGTGCGCGCGAGGCGGCCCAGGGCGTGCCGGACGAGGGCCTCCGCGGCCGGGGCGAGGGCCATGCCGTGCAGGGGCCGTCCCGTCAGGGCGCTGACGACCACCGGCTGCGCCGTGGTGTCCGCAACGACGAGGCGGGGTGCGCTCGGGCCGCGCGCCGGAACCCACGTCCGGTACGCGGCCACCCCCCCCGGTCGTTGGACTTCGGTCCGCGGTGTCGCTTCAGGAACCAGGTCCCGCCGCCGGGCCCGGTCAGCCGCCACACGCGGCTCCCGGTGCGTACCCAGGGCACCTCCACCGCCTGCGCGATCCGGCCGACGGCCCGCTCGGTGAACCCGCAGCACGCGCGGCAGTTCCGGCCCGCCGGCTGGCGGGCCCGGCACGAGGCGGGGGCGGGCGGGGCCGGCCGACGTGTGCGCGACGGAGTCGCCCGGCTCCTGGAAGTGCACGGCGGCTGGCAGGCCGGCGCGGTATGCGTCCAGGCCGGCCCGCTGCGGCAGCAGGACCTCTGTGCCTTCGTCGCCTGCGCGGCGCAGGATTAGGTGGACGTCGACCGGTACCGTGTACCGGGCTTGGCCTCTCACCAGTGGGCCCTTGAGGATGTGACAGGGAGCCTTCGTCAGTCACCGCGAGGCCTTTGGGCGGGGGAGGATGCGACGGTCACGTAAGCGTTCACCACGTGAACCGAGCCCTGCCCTCAGTGCAGGCGGGGCTGTCTGCACTGTGGGGGCTCCGCCGTCAGGGCGGACCAGGAGTCACAGGCGTTGGGCAGGCGCTGCAGCTTCCGTCTGCCCGGAAGCTCGGCTGTGCCGAACGCGCCAGCGCCACACAGTGTGTCCCACGAGAGCCAGGGCGACGACGCATGCGGCGACGCGGGTTGTGTTCCAAGTCAAGGCGAAAAGGGGACCCTGCGAGTCCGCTTCTACGCGCAACCGTTGAGTCGCCTCGAAGAAGGCGATGAGCGGCACGAGCAGGCGGAACAGAAGGCCGCCCACACCGGGAGTCCGTGCGACGTTCCCGATGAGTCCCAAGGGTGCTCCGAAAACGAAGGCGGCTGTTCCCCACACGAGGATCTGCCCCTCGGGTCCGGAGGATTCGACCCCCATCCCGGCTGGAACAGAAGTGGCAAGTGTCGTTCCGGCCGGAATGGCGGGGTACATGTCCTTGAAGAGGTAGTACGCGACCACGCCGATGGCCAGCCCGACGGACGCCAGCAGTGCCGACTCCGTTTTGCGCCGACGGAAAGAGCCCACCAGCAGCGCGTAGCAAGCCCACGGCCAGCCGCTGGAAAAGATAATACTCGTGGCGGCTAAAACGGAATGGTCCCATTTTCCGGCAAGGGGTCCCACCAGGCCGAGTGCCAAGCCTGTTCCGAGAGACACGGCGACCGGCGCTACGCTACGGCGTGTGATGCGGGTGATTTTTCTTCCCCGTTCAGTGGGCAAGTCCGAGTTGAGGTGTTGCCGCTCCAAGGCGCCGAAGGCCGCGCAGCCCCAGAGCGGCTCGGTAACCTACCGCACCTTGCGGAGAGTTGCGCCAGACGCGGTGATCAGGTCTTAGTCGACGCTGTAGTAAGCGGAACAACTGTAGGCAATGCCCGCTGTGAGGTTGGCGTTGGAGGTGCCGCCTGCTGCGGCCCAAGCACGGCGCGTACTGTTGGCGATCTTCACAGTGGACGAGTGTCCCTTCGTCCAGTGGATGTAATTCGAGTAGCAGTACTTGTTGAATACCCCCGGGCTGACCTCTCTCGTCTGCGTGCCGTAGCACCAGGTGCCACCGCTGGAGGGATTGGTGCAGGAGCCGTCCTGCGGGCCGAGGGAGCCCGTCGCCGGGCTCATGCTGAACGTCACCACACCCCATTCGGAAGGGTTCCCCAGCTCCGCGGGCGGCTGAAAACCGTCCCCGCGGTGGTGTACGGTGACAGTGACTCCGCGAGCGCTGTCGGTCGTCGGCGCGTCCGCCATTGCCGGCGTCGCCAGGCCAAGAGCTGCAATGGATGCACTCGCCATGACGAGAGCAGCATATTGCTTGGGTGTTTTCATTGTATTCCCTCCCTGGTTCCCCATGCGGGAACGGGAGGGATTTTTTCATTGCCCTGCAGCCGCAGGCAAAGGATATTGACGTCATTGGCTCAAGGTCCTGCTGTCTGATTTGCGCGATTCGATAGATTTGTGGCTATTTCTCTTCACCTATCGCAGCATGATTACCCGGCGCGGAGGTTGACTATTGCCCCTCGGCCTTCCGCCGCCTTCGGCCTTGATCGTCGGCCGCTATCCGGCGTTCTGGCTGGTGGGTTGGGTGGCACGATGGCTTCGAAGGCGGCGGCCTGGGTGAGGTAGGCGTTGCGGAAGTCTCCGGTGGCGGTCTTGTCGTCCATGAGCTCCGTGAAGGTGCCCGATTCGGCCACGCGGCGGTCCTTCAGGACGTGGATCAGGTCGGCGTGGCGTACCGAGTGCAGGCGATGGGTGATCAGGGCGATCATCCGGCCGGTCGTCGCCGCGAGGGACCTGATCCGGTCGAAGACGCCCTGTTCCGCGACCGCGTAACAGGGCACTGGTGGGTTCGTCCACGATCAGGATCTCCGCCCGCCGGTACTTGGCGGGACATCAGGGCGACGCGGTCGAAGAGCTGGTCGCAACCCGCGGTGCGGGAGTCGACGCCGTCCCGCCAGATCATGCCGCCGCCCTCGTCCGGCGCGTACAGGCCGGCCAGGAGTTTGACGAGGGTGGACTTGCCTGAGCCGGTCTCGCCCACCAGCGAGGTGATCTTCCCGGCCGGGAAGGACAGGCTGACGTCGCGCAGCGTCGGTTCCGGCAGGGCAGCCGCGCCGGCGGGGCTGGGGAACGTGCCGCTCTCGAAGCGGACTTCGCGCAGCCGCTCGGGCAGCGGCTGACCGCCCGCCGGAATGGCCGGTCCTTCGCCTCCCGGCACAGCTGTTCGAAGTCGGCGACGAACAGGGACTTCTGGTGCAGCTCGGTGATCTGAAGGACGAGGGTGTCCAGGCTCGCGCCGCCGGTACGGATGGCCGAGACGGCCGTGCCCGCGACCGCCGGATCCATGGCCCCGCCCCGCAGCAGCCCGCCGAGGGCGCGCCGTACGTGAGCAGGGTGGCGAAGCCCCCGCGCCGTCCGCGACGAGCCCGATCCGGGCGGCGCGGCGGGCCAGCCGGGTCTGCTCGGGCTCGCTGGTCTCGGCCATGGTGCGGAGTGGCCCAGCAGGAACGGCCCGATGCCGTGGACGCGGAACTCCGCCGCGGCCTCCTTCTGGGTCAGCAGCCGGCCGAGCAGGAGCCCGGCCCGCGCGTGCTGCACGAAGGCGTGGAAAGACAGGTACTCCTTGCGGGAGGTCATCAGCGAACTCCACGCGCTGGGCAGGGTCATCAGCACCAGCAGGGGCAGCAGCGCAGGGTGAGGACGGTCAGCACGCCGGCCGCGGCGATCAGCGACACCGCGGCGTTCAGGGTGGTGGTGCAGTAGCGATCACGCGGCGGGTCGAGTCGGCGCCGTGGCGGGCCGCGTCGAGGAGCCGGTGGAGCTCGTCGTCCTCGATCGCCGCGAGCTCCGTACGGTGCACCACGCCCGATTACTGCTCGGTCGCCACCCGCTGCACCTTCGGCTCCAGTGCCCTGGTGGCCCGCGGTGGAGGCCGAGCGCAGGAGGGAGCCGGCGAACGCCGTGGCGGCGACGGCCTCCAGCGCGGGGACGGCCCCGGTGAAACGCTCGTCGGTGCTGCCGTCCGCGAGGACGTGTCCGAGCACACTGTTGACGGTGACGAGGCCGACCGCCTCAGCGATGCCGCGGCCGGCCTCGGAGGCCAGGACGACCGGCAGGGCCCGCGGGTCGGCCAGGCGGGCGAGGCGCAGCCCGGTGCCGACCAGGCGGGGCAGCTGCCTGGCCATCGACCACAGACCGAGACCGAGCCAGGCGCCCTCGTGCCGGTACCAGCCGATGTCGTAGGCGAGCGCACCGCCGAAGAGGAGCCGCTCCGAGTCCGACACCCCGGAGGCGCCGGATCCGGTCTTCTCGTCCGCGGTCATGCGGGCCTCCCGGCGGCCCGGCGGGCGCCGCACGGGGCGGGGCGGGCGTCAACACGGCGCCGGTGCGCCGGGCCGAGGTGCGGGACACGCCCGTCCTGTTCGAACGGGGAGGGTTCTGGGGGGTGGTGCGGCCGTCGTGTCACGGGGTTCTCCGGGTGCGGCCCGGCAGGCTCGGAGCGCCGGGTGCCGCCGCGTTGGAACTTGCTCGAGCAGGTTCCTGTCACCCCGCGGAGGGATTGCGGCCCCGTACGGGCGCCCGCCGCAGCCGGATGGCAGGGCGGGCCGCCGCGCGGGACCATGGCTCGGGAAGGAATGCCATGACCCAGGACCCGTCGGCCGCCGACCCCTCCCCGTCCCCGCCTCCGCCCCCGCCGCAGGGCCCGCCGGAGGGCGAACCGCAGCGCCGTCGTCCGCTTCGGGCCGCGCTGCCCGGGTGCTGGGGCGCGCTCGTCCTGGCCTGCCTGTCCTTCACCCCGTCACTGCTTCCCCGCGGGGGCGTGCTCCAGGGCGTGGTCGCCGGCATCAGCGCGGCCATCGGGTACGGGCTCGGGGTGCTCGCCGCCTTCGTGTGGCGGGCCTTCGCCGACCGGGACCAGCGGACCCCCTCGCGCCGCTCCTGGCTCGTCTTCGCGGTCTGCGCGGTCGTCCTGTTCGGCCTCGCCTTCTGGCTCGGGCAGACCTGGCAGCACCGGATCCGGCAGCTCATGGGGGTCACCGAATACAGCGTGTCCGCCACCGTCGCCTGCCCGTTCGTCGCGGTCGCCGTCTTCCTGGTGCTGCTGGCCGTCGGGCGCGGGCTCCGCCGCCTCTATCGCGCGGCCGCCCGCCTGCTCGGGCGGTGGATCGGCCCGCGCGCGGCGCGGGTGGTCGGCTGGGTGGCGGTGGCCGCCCTGGCGTGGTCGGTGTTCAGCGGGCTGCTGCTGGGCGGCTTCGTGAACGCGGCGAACGAGGCCTTCTCGGTGCGCGACACCGAGACACCCGAGGGCGTCAGCCGCCCGACGTCGGTCCTGCGCTCCGGCGGACCCGGCTCCCTCGTGCCGTGGGAGACCCTCGGCCGGGAAGGCCGGGCCTTCACCGGCAGCGGGCCGACCGCCGAGCAGATCGGGGCGTTCGCCGGCGGCGAGGCGAGGGAGCCGGTCCGTGCGTACGCCGGCCTGGCGACCGCCGACGACGCCGAGAGCCGCGCGGAGCAGGCCGTCGCCGACCTGCGCCGGGCCGGCGGCTTCGAGCGCGAGAACCTACTCGTGATGACCACCACGGGCAGCGGCTGGGTCGATCCCGCCGCCGTGGACACCTTCGAGTACCTCGGCCGCGGCGACGCGGCGACCGTCGCGATGCAGTACTCGTACCTGCCGTCGTGGCTGTCCTACCTCGTCGACCAGTCCAAGGCGCGCCAGGCCGGCCGGGAGCTCTTCGACGCCGTCTACGACGTCTGGTCGAAGCTGCCGCCGGAGCAGCGGCCGCGGCTGTTCGTCGCGGGCGAGAGCCTGGGGTCGTTCGGCGGGGAGACCGCCTTCAGCGGGGAGTACGACCTGCGCAACCGCACCGCCGGCACCCTGTTCGCCGGCCCTCCCAACTTCAACACCCTCTTCCGCGAGTTCAGCGACCAGCGGGATCCGGCCAGCCCCGAGATCGAGCCCGTCTACAAGGACGGGCGGACCGTCCGGTTCACCGGCGACCCGGCCGGAGGCATGGCCCCGGCCGGCCGGCCGTGGGACGGGACGCGGGTGCTCTACCTGATGAACCCCTCCGACCCGATCGTCTGGTGGAGTCCGTCGCTGGCCCTCACCGAACCCGACTGGATCGGCCAGGCCCCCGGCGACGACGTGCTGGAGGAGATGGTCTGGCTGCCCTTCGTGACGTTCTGGCAGGTCACGGCCGACCTGCCGTTCTCCACGGGCGTCCCGGACGGCCACGGCCACACGTACAAGACCGCGTACGTCGACGGGTGGAACGCCGTCATGCGGCCGGAGGGCACCACGGCGCAGGACCTCGACCGCCTCCGCGGCATCGTCCGGCCGGACGGCTGAGGTCAGCGCAGCAGGAAGCCGACCAGGTAGCCGAGGGCGTTGACCGCCCAGTGCAGGCCCAGCGGGGCCAGCAGGCTGCCGCTGCGCCGCCGCAGCTCGCAGAACAGCACGCCCGCCGCCCCGGTGAACAGCACGGCCGACAGGACCGCGAGGGCGGGCCCTGCCCCGGAGCCGCCGAGCACGCTGCCCAGGGCGGGTTTGGCGGATGCCAGGCCCAGAGAGGGCAGCACGTGCCACAGGCCGAACAGCACACTCGACACGCAGGTCGCCCACACCGTCCCGCGGGCCCGCCGCACCAGGCCGTAGAGGACGCCCCGGAAGGCCGTCTCCTCCACCAGCACCGTGGCGACGGGCACCAGCACGAGGACCCGCAGCGCCAGCTCCCCGCCGTCCATCCCCGCATACCGCCGGTCCTCGAACAGGGTCCGGCCCGCCGGCAGCAGCGCAGCGGCGAGGTACACGGCGGCGACGATCCCGATCAGGGCCAGCGCCCAGCGGGCGCCGCGGGCCAGCGTGCCGCGCGCCAGGCCCGCGTCCGCCCGCGTCCCGCCCGCCCAGCGGAGCACCCCGAGCAGCAGCGCGGTGACGGCGACGGCCGCCCCCGTGCGCACCGCGGTGTCCGCGGGCCCCGCATGCGCGGCGACGTTCGCGGCGGCGAGCACGGCCAGCGTGAGCCCCACGGCCGGCCAGGTGCCGAGCGTTCCGCGCCACCGCCTCGGCGGCGGCGTTCGGGTTCCGGTACGGGGCCCCCGGCTCTGGCGCGGATCGGCGCCACCGGGGTCGAGGCAGGACATGCGTGTTCCGCCCTTCCGTCCGGCCGGCGGTGCGGCCCGGTCCCCCCGGGCCCCGGTCCCCCCGGACCCCGGTCCCCCCGTCCACGCTACCGGGCCCCCGACCCGCCCGCCCGCTCTCGTCGCACGCCCTCCGCCTTCGCACGGCCGGCCCGCCGGGGCAAGCGGATCGGGTGTGCCCGGACCGTTCTTTAGCGGAAGTTGCTCAAGCCCGGTCCGGGGCGCTCCGGCGGCACTAGCGTCCACAGCCCGGCCAGCGCACCGCCCGCCGCGGCTCGCGGCGCGGCGACGCAGCCACCGACGCACACCATCCCGGAGGCCGCCCGACCATGCACACCGGATCGCCGCCCGCCAGGACACCGCTCGCCGTCCTGGCGCTGGTCGCCGCCGTGGCCGCCCTGCTCTTCGGCGGGGCGGGCCCGGCCTCCGCGCACTCCGGACTCACGGGATCCGACCCCGCGGACGGCTCGGTCCTCGCCTCGGCGCCCCCGCACGTCACGCTCACCTTCACCGAGACGGTCGGCCTCTCCGAGGACTCGGTGCGGGTGCTGTCCCCGGACAACGAGCGGGTCAACCCCCGGCCGGCGCAGCACGCCGACGGCAAGGCCAACACCGGCCGGGTGCAGCTCGCCGACGGTCTGGCCCAGGGCACCTACACGGTGGCCTGGCGGGTCGTCTCCGCCGACGGCCACCCCATCTCCGGCGCGTTCGTCTTCTCCGTCGGCAAACCGTCCGAGACCGCGGCCGAGGTCCCCGACACGGCCGCCGGGGACACGGCCGCCGGCCGCCTCCACGGGGTCTTCCGCCACGTCGCCTACAGCGGGCTCGCCCTCCTCGTCGGCGCCGCCGCGTTCGTCCTCGTCTGCCTGCCCGGGGCCGGGGCGCTGCGCCCGGTGCGCCGGCTGCTGGCCGCCGGGTGGGCGGCGCTCGCCGTGTCCACCGCAGCCCTGCTGCTGCTGCGCGGCCCGTACGAGACCGGCGGCCCGCTGACGGCGGCGTTCGACCCGGCGGTGCTGGGGCGGACCGTCACCGGGAAGGCCGGAGGAGCGCTCGTCGTACGCCTCCTCCTGCTCGGCGCGGCGGCCGTGCTGCTGCGGCGGGCGGCCCGCCGGGCCGCGGCCCCGGACGGCCGGGAGGAGGAGTGGTCCCCCGGCCGCCGGGTCCGCTGGGCGGCGGCGGGGCTCGCCGCGGGCCTGGCACTCACCTGGGCCGCCGCCGAGCACGCCGCCGCCGGGATCCAGGTGCCGCTTGCCGTCGCCGCCTCCGTACTGCACCTGCTCGCCATGGGCGTCTGGTTGGGCGGCCTCGTCACGCTGGCGGCCGTCCTCGGGAGCCGGGGGGCCGGCGGCCCCTCCGTGCCCGCCTCCGCCGTCGGCCGCTTCTCCGCGCTCGCCTCCGCGGCCGTCGCCGTCCTGGCCGCCACGGGCCTCTACCAGTCGTGGCGGCAGGTCGGCTCCTGGGAGGCGCTGACCACCACCTCCTTCGGCAGGACCCTCCTCGTCAAGACCGCCGCCGTGATCCTGATGCTGTGGGCGGCGTCCTTCTCCCGGCGGCTGGCCGGCCGTGTCCTCGCCGCGGTCGGCACGGCCGGTACGACGGGTGCGGACGCCGGGGCCGAGCCGGTGCGGGAGCCGGCCCTGGCAGGGGCGGGGAAGGCCGCCGCGGGCCCGGCTCACGGCCCCGGCGCGGCGGCTGCCGGCGTCGAGGCCGACCCGCCGGCGCCCGGCGGGGCGGACGGGCAGCGGCGGCACCTGCGCCGTACCGTGGCCGCCGAAGCCGCGCTCGGCGTCCTGGTCCTGACCGTCACCACCGTGCTGACGGGGACGCAGCCCGGCCGCGCAGCCGTGAAGAGCGCCGAGGCGGCCGCCGCGCGGGGGCCGCAGGTGCGGGTGGTCACCGTCCCCTTCGACACGGGGACGGCCGGGCACCGCGGCACGGTGCAGATCACGCTGTCGCCGGGGCGCGTCGGGGAGAACTCGGTCGAGGCCGTCGTGTTCACGGAGGACGGCGGGCTGGCGGCCGTGCCCGAGATCCGCCTCAACCTCACCCAGACCGAGCTGGACATCGGACCGGTCGACGCGAAGCTCACCGACCGGAAGGGGTACTGGGCCGCCTACGACCTGCGGCTGCCCGTGCCGGGCGAGTGGACCGCCGCCGTCACGGTCCGCACCGGCGACATCGACCAGGCGACCGTCCGCGCCCCGGTGCCGGTCACGGGGCGGCCGAAGTGAGCGGCCGGCCCGCCGGGTGACGGGGAAACGCCGACGCCCGGCGGCCCTCCCCGGGTCCCGTGAGGGGCCGGAGGGGGCCGCCGGTCGGCGTGCGGGGCGCGGGGTCCCCGGGCGGGGGCCCGGCCCGCGGCTACCAGGAGCGGCGGAAGTTGACGTGGCCGCCGTCGCGGTCGAACCAGCCGCGGAAGCCCCAGTTGATCCAGCCGCCGTCGCCCTGGTTGGTGAACTGGCCGGACTCGAAGATCCACAGGCCGTAGTGGACGTTGCCCCACTGGACGTTGGCGTAGACGCGGGTCCCGCTGAAGCGGTCGTCGTAGTTGTGGCTCAGGTTGAACAGCATCACGTTGTGCCGGCCGCCGGCGGCGTCGAAGGCCTTGTCGACCGCCTGCTGGACGAAGGAGCCCCGGTCGTCGGTCTTGATGCCGCGCAGCGCGTCGGCGATGGCCTTGCCGCGCCCCAACTGGTCCATGGAGACGTTGACGGTGACGCTCTTGTCGGCCGCCGCCGCGGGCCGGCCGCTGTCCGCCGCCGCGGAGGGGGAGGATTCGGGCGCCGAAGCGGCGGCGACGGCGGGGCGTTCGGCCGCCTGGGCCGGGAGCGAGGCCGCTCCGGTCAGGGCGACGGCGGTGAGGGCGAGAGTTGCGAGGGTGGTCTTGCGGCGCATGGGAGGAAGTCCTTTTCCTTGCGGGTGGATTGGCGAAGAAGTGGGCCAGGGGAGTGCGCTGCCGCGGGTTACCAGGAGCGGCGGAAGTTGACGTAGCCGCCGTCGCGGTCGAACCAGCCGCGGAAGGCCCAGTTGATCCAGCCGCCGTCGCCGTGGTTGGTGAACTGGCCCGACTCGAAGACGATCACCCGGTACTTGCCGTGGATGCCGCTGACCTTGGCGTCGTAGACGATGCCGTTCAGGTGCGCGGTGTGCCCGTTGGCGTCGTTGATGACCATGACGTTGTAGCGCTGGCCGCTCTCGTAGAAGGCCCCCTCCATCAGGGACTTCACGTAGCCGGAGCGGTTCTGCTTCCGCTCGATCGCCTCGGTGACGATGTTCATGATCTTCTGGGTGATGTCGAGGACCGCGGAGGCCACGTCGACCTTGCCCGCGAGGGCGCCGGCCTCGCCCGGGACGGCCGCCTGCACCGCGGCCGGCCGGGGCTTGGCCGCGGACGACGCCTCGGCGGCGTACGAGGCGGTGGCGGGGAGCAGGACGCCGGCGGCGGCGACGGAGCTGACGAGGGCGAGGGCGATGCGCTTGCGGCTGATGTGCATGATTTTTCTCCTTCTGGCAGTTTTTCCGATGATTTTTCGGGCGCACGGTGGCCGTGGGGCCGCCGGGCGGACGAAGGCGAGGGGGCTGCGGGTGAATACCGCGGAAGGGGCGCAAGGTTCCGCGGCGCCGTGGGCCGGGCCGCGTACGGCCTGAGGGGCCCGGCCGGGAAAAGGGAGGGAATCGGCCCGATTTCGGCCGGTCCTTTTCGGCGCGCCCCTCCGGAGTGCCGCACGGCTGATTTACTCGGTGGACCTTTCGGGCCGCGGAGGCAGAGGGGTGCTTTTCCTCACCACGAGGTGGTGAGGTGCGCGGCGGCGTCGTCCCGGAAGGGGCGGCGGGCGCCGCCGGTGAGGCCCGCCGGCGAAGGGGGAGCGCCGGCGGCCCGCCTGAGGAGCAGGACCGCGCAGGATCCGGCGCAGATCAATGAGAGGGTCGACCACCAGGGGAAACGCACTTCCCGGCGGTCGGGAGAGGGGTTCGGCATCGGGTCTTTCCAACGGCTTTCGCGTGAAACGGAACCCGGTAGGGCCGGAAGGGCTCTAGAGGACCGGGGGGCAGTGGGTCGCGGGGTTCGTCCACTCGGTGTCCCCCGGCCGGCTGTCGCAGGGGGCCGGCGGCTGTGCCGAATTCGCACCGGCGTGGCCGGCGGGTACCGCTGCGGCCGCGAGGCCGCCCGCAATGACCGTGGCCAGTGCCGCCGCACAGAGGAACCGGGTGAACTTCATGCTGAACTCCTGAGGGCCTGGATGTGAATTCCGAGCGGAGAATCCTGTCGGCGTTTTTCCTTTCCGACGACTCAAGAATCGCCCGGGGGAGAACTCCCGGTCCAGGGTGGGCGGCCCTCAGCAAGGTGCGTGGCACGAAAGAGAGGGGTGGCAAATTTGGACAGAATCCAGCAAAGGGGAACATCTGACGGCGGTGGGAGCCGCTTACGGGCGGCTCCCGGCCGCGGGCAGGAGGAGGCGCCGCACGAGCCGGGCGACCTCGGCCCCGCGGCCCTCCGGCTCTACACGCGGCTGCTGGAGCACGGCCCGGCGCCCGCCGCGGCCCTGGCGGCCGAGCTGGGTCTGGACGAGGACGCGGCGGAACGGGCCGCTGCCGAACTGACCCGCAACCGCCTGGTGGCCCGCGACCCCGGCGCCCCGGCGGCGCCGCTGCGCGCCGTCAGCCCCTACACCGCGACGGCCGAACTCGTCGGCCCGGAGGAGAGCGCGCTGCGCCGCCGCCTGGAGGCCCTCGAACGCACCCGGGCCCGGCTGAGCTCGCTGATCCCGCGGTACGAGGAGGCGTACCGGCGCGGAGCCGACACCGGAGCCGTCGAGGTCGTCGAATCCCGCGACCGGGTCATGCTGCTGATCTCCGACGCGGCGGCCCGCTGCACCGAGGAGGTGCTCACCGTGCAGCCGGGCGGCGGCCGACCGCCCGGCTACCTGGAGCGCGCCCTGCCCCGCGACCTGGAGATGCTGCGCCGCGGCGTCCGCATGCACACCCTCTACCAGCACACCTCCCGCTACAGCGCGGGGACCCAGGAGTACGTGCAGGCGGTCACGGCGGCCGGCGCCGAAGTACGCACCCTCGGTGAACTCTTCGGCAAGATGCTGGTCTTCGACCGGGCCACCGCCTTCCTGCCGGTGTGGGACGACCCCGACGCGGCGGTGGTGTTGCGCGAGCCGTCCGCCGTCGCCTTCCTCCGCTCGGTCTTCGGCCACGCCTGGAGCCTCGCGGAGCCGTACGGCGCCTCGTACACGGCGGCGACCTCGGCCCAGCTGCACGACGCCATCGCCGCGCGGCTGGCCGACGGGGCGAAGGACGAGCAGATCGCCCGGCGGCTCGGTATGTCCCTGCGGACCTGCCGCCGGCACATCGCGGAACTGATGGACGAACTCGGCGCGGAGAGCCGGTTCCAGGCCGGCTACCTGCTGGCGCTCCGCTCCCACGGCGCCCTCGACGGGGCCGGGCCGGCGGAGGCGGTGCCCGAGCCGGCCCCGCCTGCGCAGGCGCCCCGCCACGCCGCAGCCGGCGGCTGACGCCCCGTACGCCGTGCCGGGGACAGTGGGGGAGCCCCGGCGCGGTAGGGCCTTCAGGGGCGGGCGTTCAGCTCGGCGACGATGGAGGCCGGGTTGTGTCCCGAGCCGTCCGACAGGCGGTGGAAGTCCACCGACACGTAGTTCGGATTGCGGCCGCCGGCCGCCGGCCGGCAGTGCTCGGCGATGCGGCCGCGCAGCTTGGCGCCGTTGTCCAGGGCCGCGGTGAGGACGGTCGGCACGTTGCGGTGGTGGCTCATCGTGAACAGCCGCCGGAAGCCCGGCTCCCGGCGGTCCAGGGGCACGTCCGGCCAGCGCGTGACGCACGCGAGGTCGTTGCCGAGGTCGCCGAGGCTCCAGTAATTGCTCACCGTCCACGACCGGTCGTGCATGACGCCCAGGTGCTCGCGGTCGGAGCGGTCGGAGAAGACCAGCAGGCGCTTGCCCGCCGTGACGAGGTCGGCGACCTTCGGCCAGCCGTGCTGCCGCACGCCCCACTCGTCCGGCCGGAACAGCAGCTCGGACAGCCCGCGGACCCGGGAGAGGGAGCTGCCCAGCTGCTCGGCGCCGACGTAGTCCTCCAGGAAGACGGTGACGACCTCTTGCGGGTGGGCGGCGAGGAAGTCCACCACCGTCTGCATCGTGCCGTGGAAGGACTGCCGCGGCAGGGCGTAGGTGGCGCCGGCGAAGGTCTTGCAGCCGCCGTGGCACAGGTAGACGTCGCTGGGGTAGCAGTCGCTGCCGAAGCTGATGACGCACAGCCAGGTGCTGCGCTCGTACCAGTGGGTGTCCAGGCTGAGGCCGCGGACGCCGTTGTCGAGCTGGGCGCGCACCGACTCGGACTGGTTCACCGAAGTCCAGCGGGAGTCCTCGTAGTTGGTGAAGGCGTTGTGGGCGGTCAGGAAGGTCGCCTCGTCGAGGCGGCGGTCGCCCCAGCGCGCTGCGGCGGCCGCCGCGCCGGCGCCCGTACGGGGCCCTGCCGGGCCGGGGGCGGCCTGCGTGGCCGGGGCGGCGCCGAGGAGGGTCAGCAGAAGGAGGCACAGCAGGCCGGTCAGGCCGGCTCTGCGCGGCCGCCCGGAAGGCGTGTCCATGTCAATCATGCGCGGAGGGTAGCGCGTCGTCCCGGGAACCGCCCCCGCGCGGACGCGTTCGGCCGGGAACCGACGCCCGACCCCGCGTCACAGGGCGAACGAGCCGAACGGCCACCGGTGCACGGCGAGCGGCAGCCACCAGGCCCGCCCGCCCGACCGGGACACCAGCCGCGCCCCTTCGAGCTCCGCCAGCACTCCCTCCGGCACGGCGCCCGCGGCGGCGCCGTCGCGCAGCACCCCGATCGCCGCCAGGAAGGCCGGCTCGTCGACGGTGAACAGCTCCAGGGCCCCGAACCGGCGGTCCCTGACCTCGACGAACCCCGGCCCGCGCCGGAAGACGCACTTCCCGGGGAAGTACGCCTCCCGCCAGGCACGGGCCACCCCGGCGGCCGCCCCCTCGACCTCCTCCGGCGGATAGAGGTGCCCCGGCTCCCCGCGCGCCGCGCATCCGTCCCCGCACCGCGCCGTCCACTCCACCGCGACGGCCCGGCCCGTCAGCTCCCGCACCAGCGCCAGCGCCCGCGCCGACCGAGGCCCCGCCCCCGCGCACACCTCGACCGGCTCCGGCAGGCGGACGCAGCGCGCCCCGGCCGCATGGAGCCGCTCCGCATCCTCCCGTGCGGTGGCTCCGCCCGGCTCGGGCACCAGGCGCATCCCGGGCAGCGCGCGGGTGGCGGGGTCGTAATCGCGCCACGCCTCGACCGGTACGGCCGCACCCCGTGCTTCAGCCGACGCAAGCGGCACTGCGCTGCTCCTCTCCGTGGTGGCGGTGCCCCGGCCGGAGCAGCGCCTGGTTGTCGGCCTCGACGGCCACGTGCACGTACGCGCCGTTCTCGTGGAAGAGCAGGCCGAGGCCTGTCCAGCGGTCCAGCACGGCCCGCACCCGCTCGGCCGGCAGGCCGGACTTCGCGCCCAGCACGGCCGCCGTGCGCGGCTGTTCGAGCAGCCGGAACAGGGCGGTCTCCGCCGGGTCGGCCAGCTCGTGGACCGTCCAGTCGTACGCCGTCCTGCGGCTCACGAGCACGATCCGGCCCCCGGCCTCCTGCCAGGTGAGGCGGCATGCCGGGTGTTCGGCCCGCCAGGCCTCGACGGCCGCCCCCAGCTCGGCGCCGAGGTCGTCGCCGATGCCGCGGGGCTCCGCGGCGAACAGGTAGGCGAGGCCGGCGAGCTCCTCCTCGGGCAGCCGGTAGACCTCCGCGTACTGCGGGGCGGGCCGCAGGTCGGCGAAGCCCAGCTCGGGCCGGTCGAAGTAGGGGCTGAACCGCTCGATCGCGATGCGGGACGCCCCCGCCGGCGGCTCCAGGTGGTGCAGCAGGGGCAGCTGCGCGAGGACGCCCCGGTAGTCCTCGGGGGCCTCCCCGGGGAACCCGTACAGGTAGTTCCAGCAGGCGCTCACCCCGGCGCTCTGCGCGTCGCGCAGGGCGCGGACGTTCTGGCAGCCGGTGACGCCCTTGTCCATCAGCTTGAGCACCCGCGTGCTCAGGCTCTCGATGCCGGGCTGCACCATCACCGCACCCGCGTCGCCGAGCATCCGGAACTGGTGCTTTCGCAAGTTGGACTTCACCTCGAAGTGGAGCCGGACGTCGTACTCCCCCTCGGCCAGCCGGCGCAGGACGGTGTCGAAGTACCCCATGTCGAGGATGTTGTCGACGACGACGAAGTCGAGCACCTGGTGGCGGGCGGCCAGGTCGAGCAGCTCCGCGTGGAAGCGGTCGGGGCTCTTGCTGCGGAACTCCATGGAGGAGCCGTTCAGCCCGCAGAAGGTGCAGTGGTGCTTCTCGCCCCACCAACAGCCGCGGGAGCCCTCGACGAGTAGCTTCGGCTGCACCCACTGCGCGGCGGCCGAGGCGTCGAGCCGCTCGAAGAAGCCCTCGTAGGAGGGGGCGAGGATCTCGCCCGGGGGCAGCGGCCGGCGCGCCATCGGCTGGGCGCGGGCGGCGCCGCTCCGGTCGCGCCAGCACAGCCCGGCGATACCCGCCAGGGCGCTCTCGTACGCGGCCTCGGGCCCGGCGCCGGCCCGCAGGCCGGCGACGGCGTCGAGCAGGGCCGGGAAGGCCGTCTCGCCCTCGCCCCGCACGACGTGGTCGACGAACGGGAAGCAGCGGTGCAGCGCCGCGCCCATCTCGCCGTCGCAGTTGGCCCCGCCGAACACGACGTGCGTCCCCGGCGCGAGCTCCTTCAGCAGCCGTGCCGCTGCCAGCGCGGCGGTGTTCTGCTGGAAGGTGGTGGTGAACCCGACGACGTCCGCCTGCTCGGCGGCCAGCTCGGCGGCGAGGCGGGCGGTGAACTCGGGGACGAGGCCGTGCAGGGCGCGGGTCATGGCGGTCTCGTCGGGGCTCGCGCCGTGCCGGGCGAGGAACCGGGAGAACGCGTCGGCGTCCCCGGGGGAGCCGTGGAGGGCGCCGGAGAAGACCCAGTCGCCGGCGCCCTGGAAGTACGAGTTCGTCGCGTAGTAGGTGTAGTCGTCGAGGGTGAACGGGGTGCGTTCGGTGATCCAGTCGACGAAGTCGAGGTTCGCCTCCCGGACCAGCACCTCGTGGCCGCGCGCCTCGGCGGCCGTGCGCAGGATCCCCAGCGCGAGCGAGGGCACCTCGACCGACCCCCAGGGCATGTTCACGAGCAGGACCTTCACTTGCCTGACCTCCGGGGCCTCCAGCGGACTGCCCGCCGTGTCCGGGGCCCGGGTCGTGCGGGCCCCGGACACGGCGGGGAGCGGTGCGTCACTTGCGGGCGGCCGGGGCCGCCCAGACCATCCAGCGGCCGCTCCCTGCGGCGCTGTCGGTGCTCTGGACCGTGCGCTTCTTCATCGTCGTCACCTCCGTTCCGGTTCCCGTTGCGGTCGAGGGGGCCGCGGCGCCGTCCCGGCAGGCGGGCCGGCCGGGCTGGGGCGCCGCGGACGTCAGGTGGGGGTCCGCCACACCACCGGCGGGACCTTCCCGGTCCGGTCGATCCGGGCCAGGCGGTCGACGCGGGCGACGGCGAGCGCCTCCGGGTGGTGGACGGCGATGCCGAACAGCCGGGCGGACGCGGCGAGCAGGGTCCGGCGCACGTCCTCCGGGTCCGCGCGGCCGGTGAAGTGCACCGCCATGCGGCGGACCCCGTGCCAGGAGTCCTCCTCCCGGACCAGCTCCAGCTGGGCCGCGGCCACACCGGGGACGGCGGCGGCGGCGTCCAGCAGCTCGCCCGCGGCGAGGAGGCTGCCGTGCAGCTTGAACGCGTCGTCCGCGCGGCCCAGCACGCGCAGCCCGTCGCCGCGCCCGCACCGGCACTCCGCCGGGGCGAGCCGGTCGCCGAGCCGGTAGCGGACGACCGGGACGGTCCAGCCCTTCCCCACCCGGCTGAGCAGGGCGCCCCCGTCGTCCGGCTCCAGCACCTGGTCGGGCATCAGGTGCAGCACCCGCAGGTCGCAGTCGGGGGTGTTGGCGGCGACCGCGTACGTCTCCACCGACCCGTAGTTCCCCCAGAAGCCCGCATCGGGGAACGCGGCGCGGACGGTCTTCTCCGCCGCCTCCGTCCACGGCTCGGCCATCCACACCACCGTGCGGACGGGCAGCGTCCGGCCCGACTCCAGCATCCCCTCGGCGAGTTCGACGAGCCCGCTCGGGGTACCTGCCACCGCATCGACGCCGAGACCGGCGAACACGTCGAGCCAGTAGTCCAGTTCGCCCGGCTCCAGGGGACCGCTCGGCACCACCCGGCACCGGCTTCCCTCCGCCAGCGCCTGCATGTAGTAGTGCGAGGCCCACATCCGGCCGGGGCTGAACATGTTGAGCAGCACGCTGTCCGGCCCGAGCGGCCGCCACTGCTCCGACAGCCGGCCGACCGCCTGCCCGTACCGCACGAAGGTGATCTTCGGGGGTCCGGTGGTGCCGCCGCTCGACAGGACGATCCCGCCCTCGGCGGCGGTCTCCTGCCGGGACGCGGCCAGGATCTCCGCCGGGCCGGACACCGCCAGGTCCTCCAGGCCCGCCGCGCGCTCCGGCACCGGCGGCCCGCCCGCGCGCGCCAGCCGGTGCGCCGCGTCGAGAAGCCGCTCCCAGGGGACGTCGCCGACGGTCACCGCGCCGCCCCCCGCGCCGCGGCGTGGCCGGCCAGGTAGGAGCGGAACCGCGCCCGCACCACGTCGGCGGCGATCCGGTCCGAGGCCTCGTCCAGGCCGAAGCCCGCCGCGCCGTCCAGCTCGACCTCCGACAGCCAGTCCCGCTCGCCGTCCGAGAGGAAGTCCACCGTGAAGTACGGCGCCGGGTGCAGCTTGCGCGCGACGTGCTCCACGGCGCCGCGCAGCCGCTCCGGCAGCTCGGTGTACGCCCACGAGCGGCGGCCCCCGATGCTCCGGTTGACCATCCCGCAGTAGCCCTCCTTCCAGCCCTGCACCACCGCGCGCGGCTCCCCGTCGACGACGTACACGCGCGTCTCGCGCGGATCCCGCACGTACGGCTGGACCACCAGCGCGGTCTCCGCCCCGCCCGCGAGGGCGATCACACCGCGCAGGTCGTGCACGTTCGCGACGACCGATATGCCGAGGCCCATCGCCCAGTTGGCCGGCTTCACGAGCAGCGGGTACTGCAGGCCCGCCAGGGCGGCGTCGTAGTGGCCGGTCATGGCGTCCCGGCCCGTCGCGATCCGCACGGTCGGCAGCGGCGGCAGCGGCCCGTCGGCCAGGTGCAGCGCGGTGGCCGCCTTGTCCGCGACGACGTACCCCAGGTGCGGCGGGACCGGCAGGTGGAAGCCGAGCCGGTCCAGGACGGTGAACAGGAACAGCTGGTTCGCCACGTCCTGCATCTGGTGCGGCAGCGCGTACAGCATCGTGACGAACACCGTGTCGTCCGGGGTGACCGGCTCCCCTCGGAGGAAGACCCGCGGCCGGGCCGGGTCGGAGGCGTCCACCGCGACCTCCTCCGGATGGTGCAGGCTCAGCTCCAGCGACAGCTCCTTCGCCAGCGCGCGGTAGGCGTCCCACACCGCGCGGTCCTCGTAGGCCCGCTGCCAGGCCGTGCCGCGTTCGGGGTAGATCCAGCACAGGCGCCGGACGGTGCTCTGCTCAGGCATGGGAGACCTTCCTCGCGACGAAGTCGGCCACCGCGCGGACGAACGCGCGCGGCTCCTCGACGAACGGCAGGTGGCCGCTGTCCTCGAACACCCGGAGCTCCGCCCCGGGTATAGCGCCGGCCAGCCAGCGGCCGACACCGGTCGGGTACACCGGGCTCCGCGCCCCGTGGACGAGGAGCACCGGCAGGGAGAGCGCGGCCACGCAGGTACGGAAGTCCCGGCGCGCGGCGTCCGCGAGGAGCGCGGCACAGGCCCGCGGGTCCCAGCGAAGCGCCTGCGCCGCCAAGTCGTCGACGAGGCCCGGGTCGGGCTCGCTCCCGGCCGCGAAGGAACCCCGTACGAGCCGCTCCGCGAAGGCCGCGGGTTCCGCCAGGGCGGTGGCGCGCAACTCCTCGGCGCCCGCGGCGTCGAGGCCGCCGAACGCCGCGTGCGGCCAGTCCGGCGCCAGAGTCAGCCGGGGCGACTGCTCGACGGAGACGAGCGCCGCGACGCGCTCCGTGCCGAACCGGTCGAGGTACTCGTAGGCGACGGTGGCGCCGAGCGACCAGCCGAGCAGGACCGCCCCGCGCAGGTCGAGGCGGTCGAGGACGCCCGCGAGCTCCTCGGCCGCCCGCCGGACGGTGGCGTCCGGCAGACGGGACGGCAGTTCGACGGTCACCACCCGGTGGCGGTCGGCCAGGCCGGCGGCGGCGTCCGAGAAGAAGCGTCCGGTGGCGGCCAGCCCGGGCACCATGACGAGCGGGGGTCCGCCCCCGCGGACGTCGAAGGCGGTCACCGCAACCCCCACCGTGCACGCAGCAGCGGCTTGTCCACCTTGCCGACCTCCGTGCGCGGCACCGCGTCCACGCACGCGACGCTGCCCCGCAGCCCGTGCCGCAGCAGGACCGTGCGGGCCGCCGCGACCGCCTCGGCGCCGCCCCCCTCGGGCCGGACGGCGACCACGACCTCGCTGCCGAGGCCGTCGGTGCGCCGCGGCAGGGACACCGCCTCGGCCACGGCCCCGGTCGCGGTGATCTCCTCGTCGAGGACGGGGGCGAGCAGCGGACCGGCCGGGGTGGCAAGCGCCTCGGACAGCCGGCCGAGGATCCGGAAGCCGCCGTCGTGCGTCCGGGCGGCGACGTCGCCGGTCCAGAACTCGCCGCCGCGCCAGGCCCGGCCGGCGGCCGCCGGATCGCCGAGGTAGCCCTCGCTCGTGCACTCCGAGCGGAGGACCAGCTCCCCGGTGCCCGGCGAGCCGGGCAGCGGCTCGATCCTGGCGCCGACGCCGGCGACCGGGACCAGCCCGCGCCCGTCGATGTCGCCGAGCGCCAGGCCGAACTCGGTCGACCCGTACACCTCCTGCAAGGCGGTGCCCAGCGCCGAGCGGACCCGGCGGGCGGTTCCCGCCCCCAGGTACGCGCCCCCGCACAGGGCCCGGCGCATCAGCGGCAGGGCCGTGCCGGGCGGGGCCGCGGCGGCCAGCTCCTCGTAGTGGCGGGGCAGGGCGCTCATCGCGGTGGCCCGGTGCGAGACGATCTGGCGCAGCAGCACCGCGGGCGGCGCCGCGGGGTCGGCGAGGACGACGCGGCCGCCCGCCAGCAGTGCGGCGAAGAGGTGCAGGTCGGTCGCGTGCGCGACGTCGAGCGGGTGCCTGCAGAAGAACACGTCCGTGCTCCGGATACCGGTGTCGGCGAGCCAGCGCCGTCGCTCCGCGACGAAGGCGTCCTGGCGCCAGGCGATCCCCTTGGGGAAGCCGGTGGACCCCGACGACCACAGGATCCGGAACACGCCCGTCCGAGGTGTGCGGTCCGGGCCGCCCTCCCCGCCGGGCGCCGCCTCGGCGGCCGGGCCGGAGGCCGCGAGGGCCGTCGGGGACACCGCCGGCAGGCCGGGCGCGGTCACCGCACGGTCGGCCACCAGCAGCACCGGCCGGGTCCGCCGCAGCGCCTCGGCGACCTGCCGTTCGCCGAACCCGGTCAGCAGCGGTACGTACCGGGCGCCCAGCTTCGCGGCGGCCAGGACCAGCGCCGCGTACGGGATCCCGCCGCGCAGGGCGAAGGCGACGCAGTCCCCGGCGCGCACGCCGCGCGCGGCCAGCCCGCAGGACATCCGGTCGGCGAGGTCCAGCAGCCCGGCGTAGGTGGCCGAGCCGCCGCCCGTCTCCTCGACCGCGCACCGGCCGGGGCCGCCCCGCGCGACCCTGCGCACGGCGTCGTAGAGGGTCACGGCGCCGTCCACCCCGCGTACGTGGCGAACCGCCAGTCCTTCGCGAGGCAGTCCACCTGCCGGAAGCCGGCCTCCCGCAGCCAGCCCAGCTGGGTGTCGAGGTCGGTGCAGATGTCGTACGCCATCCGCCGCCGCCCGGCGGCCCACTCGTGCTCGGGGGTGCCCGATGCGTGGACGTGGTCCTCGTGCCGCCGGTCGTACATCCGCTCCACGCCCGGGCCCGCCGCCAGCACCTGCTCCACGTTGACGAACACCCCGCCCGGAGCGAGGACGCGGCGGATGCGCGCGAACAGGTCCTGCTTTTCCTCGTGGGGCAGGTGGTGGATGGCGAGTCCCGAGACGACGGCGTCGAACGGCCCGTCCGGCAGCTCGTCGGCGAGCCCGCCCACGAGGGTGGCGACCCGGCGGCGGCCGCGGAACCGGTCGGCGGCCTGGCCGAGCATGCCCGGAGAGTGGTCGACGAGGAGCAGCTCGGCATCGGGGACGCGGTCGAGCACGGCGGCGCTGAGCAGGCCCGTGCCCGCACCGAGGTCGAGGACGTGCGGCTGCCGAGGCACCGTCATGGCGACCGCGTCGGCCGCGCTGCCGTACAGCAGGTCGAAGGACGGGATCAGCTGCCGCCGCAGGGCGTCGAAGGTGGTGGGATCCCAGAGTTCGGGAAGTGTACGCGTCCCCATGTGTGTTCCCCCAGACTCGGGCGGCTCGTTCGGATGGGCCGATCGTGCCGTCGGGGGTGCCCGGCCGGGCAGGGAAGAACGCGCAGAGACACCGGCAGCGCTTGCCGGCGCGGGCGGGGCGAGGGGGTGGGCGGGTCGGCGGGTCAGGCGGTCGGCCGCCCGGCCGCCGCCGTCAGTTCGGCCGGGGCGGGAGCGCCCGCCGGGGACGGCGGACCGGACCGCACTGCCGGCGGCGCAGCGGCCCCGGGCAGGGCGCCCTCCAGCGCGTCCAGGGCCCGCCTGGCCTCCGCAAGGCGGGCCCGCAGCTCGGCGGCCTGCGCAGCCGGGTCGACGTCGGGGCGGCTGCGCTGCTTGAGGTCCAGGCGGGCCTGCCGCTCCTCCTCCCGGGCCTCTTCGAGCGACCCCAGCACCACCCCGATCAACACGTTGACCAGCACGAACGAAGCCAGCAGCACGTACGAGGCGTAGTACACGAGCGTGAGCCGCGACAGCTCCAGACCGGACCGCACCGCATCTCCGAAGCCGTCCATGGTGGTGAGCAGGAACAGGGTGAGGCAGGCCCGGCCGACGGAGCCGAAGCGCACCGGATCCGTGGCGGAGAAGCACAGCCAGCCCACCATCGCGTACACGTAGACGATCAGCGCGCCCATGCACAGGAAGCTGAGCGTGCCGGGAACGGCGCGGGCCACCGCGAGGAACAGGACCCGCAGCTGAGGCAGGAAGCGGGCCGTCCGCAGGACACGGGTCAGCCGCAGCAGCCGCAGCAGGCTGGTGTTCTCCCGGACGAACGGCAGGCACGCCGCCAGGAGGACCGCCAGGTCGAAGAGGTTCCAAGGGTCGCGGAGGAAAGCTTTCGGCCGGTCGGCGCAGGCCGCGGCGCGTACGGCGAGCTCCAGGGCGAACAGCGCCAGGAAGGCGTTCTCGGCGCCGGACAGCATCGGCCGGTGCGCGGCGGCGAACCCGCTGTAGGTCTCGGCCCCGAGCAGCACCGCGTTGCACAGGATCAGCGCGAGGACGCCGATCCCGAAGGCGCGGGAGTCCACGGCGGTCCGGCAGCGTGCGGCCAGGCGGAGGCGGGCCGGGGCGGAGGAGGCGATGGCAGTCAAGCGTGGTCCTCGAACGGTCGGAAGCGGGTGGGGTGCGCGGCGGTGCGGAGGCCGCGGTGCGCAGGCGGCGGCGCCGCGGGGCCAGGTCGGCGTCGGCCCGGGGCGCGGCCTGCCGCGGCCGGCGGGCGGGCGCGGTGGTTCCGCGGCCGGGGGGCTGCGGGCGTGCGGCGGCACGGCCCGACCCGCCCGTCCGGACCCCGTCCGCTGCCCGGCGGCGGCGCGGGCGCGGAGGCGGCGGCGGATGCGTCACCGGCGGTGATCGTGACACCCCGGGCGTGTTCTGCCTGTGTGCGCTCACTCGCAGGAGTGGATTGAAGCGGCTTTCTCACACCATCGGGTGAGGCCGCTGCGGCCGCACGGCGCCCCCGCGCACGCCGGGGCGCGTACGGACGTTCCGTGAGCCCCCGGCCGGGCGCGGCGCGTCGGCCACGCCCGGCCCGACCTCCGCACCGTGAACGGCCGCCGCTTCCGTGCCCCCTGGCCGGATTGCGCACCGTCGCGGCTGGGCACCGAAGACGCCGCGCGTGCCGCCGGCAGGGGAGACCTCCTGCCGGCGAGTGCGCCCGCGGCGGTGGCGGCGAGCGCCCCGCCGGCCCGGCAGTTCGCCCTCATGGCGGAGGAGACCCGCACCGTCCGGCCCGATCCGGAGCCCTGCCCGGAGCCCGACCCGGAGCCCGGCGCGCCGCCGGCACCCGGCCCGGCCCCGTACACGCCGTACGGGCACCTGCTCGCCGAGGACCGCCGGCTGCGCACCCGGCCGCCGAATTCCTCGGCGAACCGGCCGGAACCCGCCTGTCCGCCGTGGACACATGCAACGCTGAGCGGTGGAGCCACGCCGTCGAGTTCCTCCTGCGCGCCGGACGGCCACCTCCGGGCGGGCGGCGGAGCTGCGCGAACACCTGGCGGCCCGGTTCGGCTGGAGCAGGCCCGCGGCCGCGCTCCCGGCCCGAACCGGCCTGACCGGGCCGGCGATTACGGACGAGAGCGTGCACATGGGAGCAGTGGAGGCACTGGAGAAGCTGGCACCGGTGGTGCTGGCCTTCGGCTGCGGGGTCCTCCTCGCGAGGCGGAAGGTGGTGCCGGCGGAGAGCTCGAAGGCCTTCGCGGACTACGCCTTCCTCTTCGCCGTCCCCTGCTTCCTCTTCGGCAACATCTACCGCAGCGACCTGGGCGTCCTGTTCGACTGGCGGGCCCTCACCGGCTACGCGGCCGCGGCATGCACCGGAGCCGTCCTCGTCGGCGGCCTGGCCCGGACGGCCGGCGTGCGCGACCCGCGCGGCGTTGCCTTGCGCGTCATGGCCGCCGTCCAGGTCAACACCGCCTACTTCGCCGTGCCCGTCTTCATCATGCTGTTCGGCAACGCCGCACCGATCTTCCCGGTGCTGCTGTTCCAGGTGTGCGTCCTCTCCCTGGTCATCATCTCGATCATGGAGTGGGGCCGCCCGGACCGCGTCGGCAGCCCGGCCCGCCGACTCGGCTCGGCGGTTTCCGCCTCGCTGTTGACGCCCGTGGTCATCGCCTGCAACGCGGGCATCCTGCTCAACCTGCTGCCGGTCACCGTGCCCGGCGTGGTCCTCGACGGCTTCGCGTTCGTCGGCGACAGCGCCTCGCCCGTCGCCCTGTTCGCCCTCGGACTGCACCTCGGCGGCAGCGGCCTGAAGATCCGGGGCACCACCCGCGAGGAGACGGGGATCATCGCGTTCAAGTGCGTCGCCATGCCCCTGATCACGTACGCCGTCTGCCACCACCTGTTCGGCGTCGAGGGGGAGTGGCTCGGCCACCTCGTCCTCATCGCCGCGATGCCGGCACCGCAGAACCTCTTCATCTTCGCCCAGCGCTACGACGTCGGCGTCGACCTGTCCGCCGCGCTCGTCATCAAGAGCTCCGTCGTCGCCCTGCTCCTGCTCCCGCTGTGGGCCCAGTGGGCCGTACACCTGGCCTGAAAACGGCCGCAAGCCCCGTGCGGCGCCGCAAAACGCCTTGCCGCGGGCGCACACCGCGCGGCAGGCTCGCCCGCATGCCACAGGAAAGCGCACACCGAACCCGGCCCCCGCACACCGCACCGGCACCCGACTCCCTCAGCCGGTTCTTCGCCGACGGCAGGCTCACCGCCGTCCCGCGCCGCCCCGCCGTCCGAGAGACCCTGCTCGCCCACCTCGCGGACACCCTCTTCGAGTCCGGGCGCGCCTATACCGAGCCCGAGGTCAACGACGTCCTGGGCACCGTCCACGAGGACACCGCCGCACTGCGCCGCCACCTCATCACCTCGGGTCTGCTGGACCGGACCCGCGACGGCAGCACCTACCGCCGCGCGGCCGCCGCCTGCTGACGGCCCGCCACTACGGCAGGAGATGCGGCGGGAGGTACTCCGGCAGCGCCGACAGCGGGTCGGAGGCGGCCTGGTCGAGGAGGTCCCGGATCGGATCCCGGACCGGATCCGGCTCCGCCACCGTCCCGGACCCGGCCGCGCCCGCCCCCAGCCGCGCGGCCACGTCCCGGCGCAGCGCCGGCAGCAGCGCGTACAGCCGGTCGCCGGGGCAGGACGTCGCGTTGAAGTCCCGGTGCCCGTAGATCGCGGTCGCGGGCAGCCGGTACTGGGTGCAGACGTACGCGCACAGGTCCGCGAGCGCCGCGTACTGCGCGGCCGGAGGCTCCTCCGAGGTGTAGGTGCCCTCGTTCTCGATGCCGATCGACACCGTGTTCTGGCCGACGCAGTGGGCCGCGCGGACCTGGCGGGCGCCCCCGCGCAGCTCGGCGAGGCTACTGTGCCGCCCCTCCATCACGAACGCGCCCCGGCTCACGGTGAAGTGCTGCCCGGTGTCGATCCAGCCCTGCGCGTCCATGTGGTACGTCTGGATCGCCCTTGCCAGGGCGAACGCCCGCTGCTGCGAGTAGTCGGTGACGTTCGCCGTCGCCGTGTGGTGGACGATGATCCGCTGCGGGCGGTTGGCGAGGACCACGACCGGCTCCGACGAAGGCCGCGCCCCCCAGGTGGCGCAGCTCGCGATGGCCGGAGCGGCCGCGTCGGCGGCGAACGCCCGCCCGGCCGCGAAGGAGGGGAGAGCGGCGCCCGCCGCCAGGGCCAGCGCGCCCGTGAACACGGACCGCCGGGTGTGGTGCGGGGTTGCCGCCGGTGCCTGCTGCTGCGCGGAAGAGGTCATGCCGTGCCCGTTTCCGTTCGGAGGCTGCCCATTGAAGGGGCCGCGGCCGTACGGGGCGCGCAGACACACCGCGCGCGCCGCCGCCGGGTGGGCGCGCGGCCGCCATCCGGGTGGGCGCGGGCCGTGTCCGGCGCACGGCCCCTGCCCGCCGTCCCCATCCTGGGCGGGGGCCGCCGCAGGCCCGTCCGCCACACCCCCACGCCACGCAAGGAGTACGGGATGCCCCTGGACGCCGTCGGACGTTTCCTGGCCGCCCTCGACCCGGCCCACCGGGACGCCGTCGCCGGCGAGCCGCGCGAGGAGCAGGAACGGCTCGCCGCCGCCTGGGAGGAGGAACTGGAGTCGGACACCGACATCGACACCCTCGACGAGCTGTCTCCCGCGGCGGCGGAGAGCGAGGCTGCCCGGCGCGTGATGGAGCGCCGCCCGCAGTAGCAGCCTCGGCACCGCCGGACGCGGAGGCGGACGCGGACGCGGAGGCGGACGCGGAAACGGACGCGCCCCGCGCGCCCCCTGTCGGGGGCGCGCGGGGCGCGCCGTGCGGGCGCCCGCCCGTCACATTCCGAGGGCCCGGCTCAAACCCGTCCGGTTGGTCCCCAGCTTGGTGAAGACCGCCGACAGCAGCTCGCCGACTGCCGCGGGATCCATGCGCATCTCCTTGGCGATCGCCGCGTTGTCGAGTCCCCGCGCCGCGTGCCGCGCGGCCCCGGCCTCCGCCACCGTCAGCGTGTCCTGCTCGGAGGTGTGCAGACGGCGCGGGCGCAGACCGGCCGAGGCCAGCAGGCCGCGCGCCCGGTCCGCGAGAGCGTCCGCACCGCATGCGGCGGCACCCTCCATGCCCCGGTACAGCTGCTGCGCCGCCCGGTGCGGATCGCCCATCGTCTGCAGCACCGTGCCGTGGTCGACGAGCGCGTGCGCGAACTCGCACGCCGCCGGCGACTGTTCCAGATGGGCCACCGCCTCCTCCAGCAGTACGGCCGCCTGCGCCGGCTCCACAGTGGCAGCCTGCACGCGCAGCGCCTGCTCGATGATGCTCGCCGCCCCGAAGGCACGCGCCCGGGCCACGGCCTCGTCCGCGGTGGCCCGCGCCAGCCCGGTGTCGTGCGTGGCCTGCGCCAACGCCAGGTCGAGCTGCCACGAACTCCACGACGGGTTCCGCGTACCGCGCAGGTCCAGGCGCCGGCCCGCTTCCGCGAGCTGCCGCTCGGCCTCCTCCACGCGCCCCTGCGCCAGCAGCAGCCTGCCGAAGACCGTCTGCGGATCCGGATAGACGATGGCCTGCGGGAAGCCCTCGCCCAGCCGGTAGTTGCGCGCCACCTTCTGCGCCTCGGCGAGGTTCCCGCGGGCGAGGAGCGTCTCGACCAGCGTGCCCACCGCGTACCACTGGGCCGGGTTGTCCTGCCCGATGCGGTTGGCGATTTCCAGGCCGTTGCGGACGAAGTCCTCGGCCTCGGCGAGCCGGCCGCGCCGGTAGCGGACGTAGCCGAGCAGCGTGTACACGAACGACAGGTGCGTGCCGCGCCAGCCCTTCGCCTCGAACTCCAGGATGCCGCTGTTGAAGAGCTCCTCCGCCCGGCCCGGCTGGTCGCAGTACATGAGGGTGACCGCGACGACGACCGGCACCTCGAAACCGAAGTCCTGGTCGGTCCAGCTCATGCCGCCGTCGAGCGCCTGCTCCGCGAAGTCGAGGGCGGTGCCCACGGGTTCACCGCGCATGGCGGCGTCCCAGGCGCGCAGGCCCAGGATGTGCCGCTCGGCCAGACCGCGGCCGACGAGCCGCTTGGCGAACTGGGCGAGCAGCCGCGACCGGGCGGGCGAGTTCTCCTCGTCTCCGCGGACCGAGTTCCACTTGAACTGCTCGGCCTGCATGCGCAGCCGGGTCCGGGCGCTGGTCGACCTGCGTGCCTCGTCGTCGAGCAGGCCGACGGCCTCCGCGAGCTGGCCCGTGTGCGCGAGCGCCTGGGCGAGGCGGTAGGTGATCGCCTCGCGCAGCGTCGGCTCGGTCTTCGGCTCCTCCAGTGCCGTCCGCAGCTGGTTGATGGTGGTCATCGGGTCGTGGAGGAGGTTCGCGGCGCCGAGCTCGAACAGCACCTGCGCCCGGTCCTCCGGCTCCGGGGGTTCGCGCAGCGCCCGCGCCAGGTAGCGGCGTGCCGCGTCGGGCGCACCGGCTGCGAAGCTCTCGTTGGCTGTCAGGCGCAGCTGCTGCACGACCCACGGGTCGCCCTCGGGGTGCATCTCCAGTAAATGCCGTGCGGCGGCCGAGGCGCCGTACCCGCCGTCGATGAGGGCCTGGGCGGCCATGCCGTGCATCGCGACCCGCACGCCGGGCGGGATGGACCGGTACACGGCCGTCGCGATGAGCGGGTGGTAGAACTCCACGACCTCCTTGGTGCGCAGCCCGGTCAGGACGGTCAGGATGCGGGCGGCCCGCAGCTGCGAGATGGCCTCGGAGGCCTGCGCCTCGCCGAGGGCGGCGACGCTCGCGACGGTGCCGGCCGGTACCGCGTTGCCCAGGACCGCGGCGGCCCAGGCGAGCCGGACCGTGGAGGGGCCGAGCTGCTCCAGGCGGTCGATGAGGCCGCTGCCCTTGACGGCGGACGCGAGGTCGCGCAGCTCCGGGATGTTGTCCTGGTTCGGCTTGAGCCCCTGGTCGCGGCCCTTCATCGCCAACTCGACGACCTCGAAGGGGTTTCCGGCCGTGATCGCCCAGCATTCGCGGCAGAACATGTCGTCCGCGCCGGAGCCGAGGGCGTCGCGCACGATCCGCGCCACCGCGCCGGTCGTCAGCGGTGCCAGCTCGTGCGGGCGGGTCCCGCGGCGCCCCATGAGGGCGCGCAGGAACGCGGCGTCGGCCGGGATCTCGTCCGGCCTGCACGCCACGATGATCAGCATGGCGAGTTCTTCGGCCCGCGCCGCAAAGGACGTGAGCCAGGCCAGGGACTCCGCGTCCGCCCAGTGCGCGTCGTCGAGGACGAGCACCACCGGTGCGTTGCGCACCGACAGTTGGGTGACGACCCAGTCCAGGCCGTCGCGGACGCCTTGCGGGTCGGGCGCCGCGGGGCCCTGGGCGGCGGCGGTCAGGCCGAGCGCCGGCGCGACGATGTCGTACCAGGCGCCCAGCGAGTCGCGCCGTTCCCCTTCCGTCATGGCCGCGTACGCCGGCTGGATGAGCTGGCGCATGACGTGGAACGGAACCTGCTTCTCCTGTTCGCCGCCGCGTGCGAAGAGCACGGTGCAGCCCCGCTCGGCGGCGTGCCGCCGGGCCTCGGCCAACAGGGTGGTCTTGCCTATGCCTGCCGATCCCGCGAAGGTCAGGACGCCTCCGCGGCGGGTGGCCGAGCCGAGGTCGGACCCTCCGCACAGATCGTCCACGGCGCGCTGGATCGCCAGGATTTCGGACTCCCGCTCGAGGAGGGGCCGGGACGCCCCTCCTCTGGGTTCAGCGGCATACGACATTCTTGTTGCCCCCTCCTGCGCGTGCGGCCGAGTGTATGGCCCTGGGGGGCGAGATGTTCTCGATTCAAGTTGTATTCCCGCATCTCGCCACTCGTGCGAGTGCAATGCTGTACCCTCCGCTCACGGCGGCGCCCACCGTTGATCAGGAATTGGCGGGAAGACGTCCCCGGGCGGGCGCAAACGATCAATCCTCGTCAGCGCCGGGGCAGCGGGATCAGGGGCAGGGCGCTGGGCTGCGGAATTCCGGCCGGCACTTCCCGCACGGTGACGCCGGGCGCGGGCGTCAGCCGCCACCGCGATGCGACGGCCGCGATCGCGGTCATGATCTCGGCGACGCCGAACGTGTCGCCGATGCACTTGTGCTGGCCGGCCCCGAACGGGATGTACCGGTGCGGCCTGGGCCGCTGCTCGGCGCCCGGCTGCCAGCGGTCCGGATCGAACACCCGGGGATCGCGGAAGAGCGCCGGGTCGCGGTGCAGGGCGTACGGGCTGTAGGCCAGTTCGGCGCCCTCGGGGATCGCGACCCCGCCGAGCGTGAGCGGGGCGAGGGCGCGGCGGGTGAACAGCAGGGGGGAGTGCAGCCGCAGCGCCTCCTGGAAGACGTGCCGCGTGTAGCCGAGCGCGGGCAGGTCGGAGGGCCGGACCGGCCGGTCGCCGACGACGGAGTCCACCTCGGCCTGCAGCCGCTCCTCGACGGCCGGGTGGCGGCTGATCTCGTACAGCGCCCACGCGAGGGTGGTCGCGGAGGTCTCCGTGCCGGCGAGGAGGAGCGAGACGACCTCGTCCCGGACCTGCTCGGGCGCCATCGCGGCGCCGGTCTCGGGGTCGGTGCTCGACATCAGCAGGGTGAGCAGGTCGTGGCGCTCCTCCGGCTGGGGCTCCCCGTACTGGCGGATCACGTCGTCGATGACGGCGCGCAGGCGCTCGGCAGCCGTGTCGAAGCGCACGTTCGGCGGGATGGGCAGCCGGTCCAGCGCCTTGGGCATGACCGCGCGCAGCAGCATGCCCTCCAGGACGACGGGCAGCGAGCGGTGCACCTCGTCGACGGCGGGGCGGCTCAGCTCGCCGGAGAAGACCATCTCGGCGACCGAGGACACCGCGTAGCGGCGGGTCTCGGTGAGGATGCACACCTCTTGCCCGGGCGCCCAGGAGGCGGCCATGGCCTCCGCCTGCCGGCTCATCGTCTCCGCGTACCGGGCGATGTGGTTGCGGTGGAAGGCGGGTTGGATCATCCGTCGCTGCTTGCGGTGGAACTCGCCGTCGGTCGTCACTATGCCGTTGCCGAAGACGGGCCGCAGCCGGTCGAAGATGCGGCCGCGGCCGAACCGCTCGGCCCTGGCGACCAGTACCTCGTGGACCAGCTCGGGGCTGGTCAGGAGGTGGACGGGCCAGGTGCCGATGTCGAGGCGGACCACCTCGCCGTGGTCCCGGAGGGACTCCAGGAAGGCGATGGGCTCCCGCCACAGGGGGACGGCGTGGCCGAGGAGCGGTAACCGCCCCGGCGCGACCGGGGCCCGGACCCCGGTGGCCTCCGGTGCTGCGTGTGCCATGGCCCGACCCCCTGTCATGCCACCGATACCAGGTCCGGACGGGTGTAGGCAGACTCCAGCCCGGCCGCGAAGCGTTCGTCGCGGTACCGCGTGCACTCGTAACGCTGCCACAGATCGGCGCCGATCATCCAGTCTTCGCAGCTGTGCACGTACCGGGCGACTGCGTCCCGGAGCCGGTCGTCGGTCGAGGGGTCGGCGTCGAGCACCTCGAAGAGGCGTGCGCGGCCGGCCAGGTACTCCTCTATGCGGACCTGGATGCGCTGCTCGACGGCGCGGACGGCGTCGGGCAGCGAGCGGCCCTCCCAGGCGGCGACCAGGGAGACGAGGTTGTTGGTGTCGCCGCAGGAGTGCTCCTTCGGCAGGGAGAAGACGTCGTTGCCCCAGGAGATGACGTCGAGGACGCTCGCGACGAGCTGCCGGAGCTCGCGCATCTCGTGGACGTGCTGCGGCAGGTCGAGGCCGAGGCCGGCCTCCACCATGTCCATCATGGGCAGGATCTGGGAGCTGTGGCGGCGCAGGAGGATGTACTCCTCGACGGTCGGCCGCCCGTTGCCGCCGCGGTTGCCGGCCTCCTGGTCAAGCGAGGCCAGGACGAGCCGGACGTGGGTGCGGTAGCGGGTCGCGGCGTCCGGGGACAGTCCCGCCAGGATGCGGTCGCAAAGCTCGGCGAAGCCGCTCACCAGCGGGTTGCGGGCGAGGTCGGGGCCGGCGATGCGGCCCGTGTCGAGGTATTCGGTGATGGCGCCCACCACGGGCCGCCAGGCGGCGACTTCGCCCTTCCTGATGAGGTGGTCGTGCTGGTCGTCGAGGACGAACGACCAGGCCATCCACTGGGCGAGCAGCAGGACCCGCTCATAGGTCGCGTCCCCGCTGACCCGGCCGGCGAGATGGCCGCAGCCGATGCCCGCGAACTGGTCCACGGCACTCGTGACGAGTTCGTGGCGGACCACCCACGAGGTGGCTTCCGCGTTTGCCCGCGCGGCCAGCGGGTGCTTTGCGTTGCCGAATGGCAGGTGGAAATCCGGCACGGAGAAATTCTGCAGCGGCGGCATTTGGCTCCCCCCAAAGACGTCTGATTCACCAATGGTCGCCCGGTCGGTCGCCCGGGCGTCACGACCTGGAACGTTCCTCCCTCATGAAGAATCGTCACGCGGTCAGGGTGGTGTCAGTGGGGAGGAACCGGCCGCACGGCGACTGGTTCCGGCCATCCGTAAAGCAATTAACCCCCAGAAGGGCGCGGAGTGTCAATGTAGGCCACGGGAAGATGGTGAATTGATCCCAAAAACACCACGAGGTGTTCACCTCAAATATGTGAGCGGCATAGTCACGGCCGGTTGCACGGTCCACGGGACCGGCGGGACGGCGCACGCTGGGGCGCACGAGCGGTCGTGAGCGCGGGATCGTGGCCGAAGAGCGCCTGTGGCCAAGGGCGTTCGGCCTAGACTTGGGGGCGGGCGATGCAGCCCGGGAGGGGTGGGGAAGTGACCGAGCAGCGTCCGGCCGACCCGTCCGACCTGTCGGATCCGTACCACTCGTACGATCCGGCGCCCGACGGCCCGGAGGGCGACGTACTCGGCTCCTACCTCGTAGACCTGCGGGCCCGCCTCGGCGGCGCACGGTTCGAGGCGCTCATCCGCACCGTCCAGGCCACCTGCGCCCTCCTCGCCGACAGCCCGAGGCCGGTGCTGGAGGTTCCCGGCGGCAGCGGACTTCCGCCCGATCTGCGGCGCGAGTACGTGGCCCTGCTCGCCGTGATGATCACCGGCCGGGCCGACCACCGGCTGGTACGACTGGACGCGGCCGACGGAGACGCGGGATGGGCGGTCGTCGACGCCACCGCCGCGGCCGCGCACGCTCCCGGACGCCTGCGCGTCCGCGATACGGAGCCGAACGGCGTCGCAGGCGCCGGGAGCCGCCTGCCGGGCCGGGCGCATCCGCTCCCGCGGCAACACCGTTAGGAGCTGTCCGGCCGCGCATGTGTGACTGCCTCGTGCCCGGGTTGCCGCCGTGAGCACGGGGCGGGGTGATCTCGGTCGCCTCCGCCATCGGGCCGGCACATCAGCACGCCGCCGGCGCCCGCACCGAAAGCGCGGCACCGTCGAACGGGCGGAAAACCGGCTCAAGCAAGCCGGAGAGCGTGGCTACCCGCGGCGACAAGCGCGGCTGCGTCTTCCTCGGGACCCCGACTGCCGCAGCCCTCGCCATCCGGCTCCGTACATGATCGGCCGGACAGAGCTCGGAGCTGCTCGCCGACACGGAAGGCCGGGGCCGCGGTGCGGCCCCGGCCTTCCACGCGGTGCTGTACGGCGCTGCGATCAGCGGGAGTTGAAGCTTGCCGTCGCGTTCCGCCAGACGGTGACGTCCAGGGTGAGGTACTTGCTCGGCGAGCCCTCCGGGGAGATGCCCCGCACCGTGACCAGGCCGATGTGGCCGTTGCCGGTCGTCACGCAGACCTGACGGCCCGTCCCCAGCTGGTTGGTCTTCACGTTCTGCGTGAACCGGGTGTCGGCCCGGCAGGTGGCGAGCGATCCCTCCTGGCCGGGGTCGAGCAGGACGAGCGATCCGCCCTGGGTCTCCGCGTCGAGGTAGTTGCCCGTGTCGTACGAGAGCTCGTAGCCGCCGTCCTCGCCCTTCTGCGGGCGGAGGTTCTCGTCGCCCAGGGTCAGGTGGTAGCCCGCCACGAGGTCGATGCCCTTGTACTCGGCGGGCTGCGGATCGGGCCGGGTCGCGGCGCCGGACGGCTTGGCCGCCGACCCCGAGCTCCCGCCGCTCCCGCTGCCGTTCGCACCGGCGCTGCTGCCGGTGGCCTGGGAGCCGCCGTCCTTCCCCTTGATCACGTTGTAGCCGACGGCGCTGACGGCCACGGCGAAGCCGATGGCCAGCGCCACCACGACGGCGCCGCGCGGCTTGCGCTGCGCGCCGGACGCCGGCGGGACCTGGAACTGCCCGGTGTGAGAGGGGTGCGGGTGCGCGGGGGCGAACTGCGGGGCCGTGTAAGGGCCGGCGGGCTGGTACCCGTGCTGCGGCGGGTGGGCCGGGGGAGCCGTGGGGGCCTGCGGCGGGACAGCCGCAGGCGGGGGTGTGTACGGGACGCCCGCGGGGGAGGTCGGCTGGTGGGCCACGCCACCCGGGGCGGTGGGCTGGTGGGCCACGCCTGCGGGGGCGGTCGGCGGGTGCGCCGGGGCGGCCGGCGCGGTCGCCGGCGCCGTCGCGGGAGAGGCGGGCGTGGCGGGTGCGGCGGCCGGGGTCGCGGACCGCGCGGTGATCTCCGCGGTGACCGCGGCGGGCAGCCAGTCCTCGGCCCGGCGCAGCGTGGTGGCGTCGTTCGCGGACTGGCACAGGGCGATGACCTCGGCCACGGTCGGCCGGTCGGCCGGGTCCTTGGCCAGGCAGCGGGTGACGAGTTCGGACAGCCGTTCCGGCACCCCGGAGAGGTCCGGCTCCTCGTGGACGATGCGGTACAGCACCCCGTGGGAGGCGCCCTCCCCGAACGCCGGCGCGCCGGCGGCGGCGTACGCGGCGACCTGCCCGAGCGCGAAGACGTCGGTCGCCGGGCCGATCCCGCGGCCCGCCGCCTGCTCCGGCGCCATGAAGGCGGGCGTGCCGACGGCTACGCCGCTGCCGGTGAGGGAGGTCGCGTCGGCGGCGTGGGCGATGCCGAAGTCGATGACGCGCGGTCCGTCGGCGGCCAGCAGCACGTTCGACGGCTTCAGGTCGCGGTGCACGATGCCGGCGCCGTGGATGACCTGGAGCGCCTCCGCGATGCCGGCGACCAGCAGCAGCACGGTCTCGACGGGCAGTGCCCCGTGTGCGGACACGGCGGCCGCCAGGGAGGGGCCGGGCACGTAGGCGGTGGCCAGCCACGGGTGCGGGCCGTCGGTGTCGGCGTCGATGACGGGAGCGGTGAACAAGCCCTGGACGCGCTGCGCGGAGCGGATCTCCTGCGCGAAGCGCCTGCGGAATTCGGGGTCTTCGGCGAACTCGGGCCGGATCATCTTGACCGCGACCGGGCGTCCGCCCGGCGTGTGCGAGAGGTACACCTTGCCCATGCCGCCGGCGCCGAGCCGGGCCGCGATGCGGTATCCCGCGACGGTGGCGGGGTCATCCGGTCCCAGCGGCTCGAAGTGCACGGGTTTGCCGGTGCCTTCCGTGCCGCCGCCCCCGTGCGGATGCTGACCGTTCATCACCTTGCTGCTCCCAAGTCCTGCACGTTCGATGCGCACCGCACCCTATCCGAGTGAGGACGGGGGCGCGGGATTCCGGGACGGCCAATGTAATGACATGTATCTGACAGGCCGAGGGGTAGGGTGGCGCCGCGCGACGCCCGGAGGACCGGCAGCGGCCGCCCCCACGACACCCCGCGTTGACCCGCCTGCCACGCGCGGCCCGTACCGTCCTCGGCGCCACCACCCCGCTCACCGCTCCGCCCCCCACCCCGCCCCCCGACCCGACCGGGCTCGGGGCGTCCCCTTTTCGAGGAGTGACCGTGGAACGTCGTACCTTCCTGCGCGGCGCCGTCGTCGGCACGTCCGCCGCGGCCTTCGGCGGCACGCTCATGCACGGCGCCGCGTACGCCGCCCCGGCCCAGCCGGGCGCCGGCCCGTACGGAGCGCTCGGCGCGGCCGACGCCAACGGCATCATGCTGCCTGCCGGTTTCACCAGCCGGGTCATCGCCCGGTCGGGGCAGACCGTCCCCGGCACCTCCTACACCTGGCACAGCGCCCCCGACGGCGGCGCCTGTTACGCCGACGGCACCGGCTGGATCTACGTCTCCAACTCGGAGGTCAACCCCTCGGGCGGCGCCGGTGCGGTCCGCTTCGACTCGTCGGGCACCATCACCTCCGCATACCGCATCCTCTCCGGCACCCGCCAGAACTGCGCGGGCGGCAAAACGCCGTGGAACACCTGGCTCTCCTGCGAGGAGGTCAGCCTCGGCTACGTGTACGAGGCCGACCCGTGGGGTGTGAACGCGGCCGTCCGACGGCCCGCGATGGGCCGGTTCAAGCACGAGGCGGCGGCCGCGGACCCGGTCCGCCAGGCGGTCTACCTGACGGAGGACGAGTCGGACGGCTGCTTCTACCGCTTCCTCCCCACCACCTGGGGCGACCTCTCCTCCGGCACCCTCCAGGTCCTCAAGGCCGGCTCCGGCACCTCCGGCTCCTTCACCTGGCAGAACGTCCCGGACCCGGACGGCTCCCCGACCGCGACCCGCAACCAGGTCTCGGGCGCCAAGCGCTTCAGCGGCGGCGAGGGCTGCCACTACGCCAACAACACGGTCTGGTTCACCACCAAGGGCGACAACCGGGTCTGGCAGCTCAACCTCTCGACCAACACCTACGAGCTGGCCTACGACGACTCCCTCGTGGTCGGCGGCGGCGCCCCGCTGACGGGCGTGGACAACGTCACGGGCTCCTCCTTCGGCGACCTGTACGTGGCCGAGGACGGCGGCACCATGGAGATCTGCGTGATCACCCCCGACGACGTGGTCGCACCGTTCCTGCGGATCACCGGCCAGTCCGCCTCCGAAATCTGCGGCCCCGCATTCTCGCCGGCCGGCGACCGCCTGTACTTCTCCAGCCAGCGCGGCACGACCGGCAGCTCCTCCGGCGGCATCACCTACGAGGTCACCGGCCCCTTCCGCACCTGACCGCCACCCGGCCGGGCGGACCGGGTGGCATGCCGGGCGCGGCCCGGGGTAGGCGCTGGCACCCGAGACGCGCAGGGAAGGGGACGCCCCATGGCCGGAACGGACATGGCCCGGTTCGTCGGGTACAAGGTCGACGCCTCCGACGGCCACATCGGCAAGATCGACAGGCACAGCGAGTACGTGGGCCGGCAGTTCATCGTGGTGGACACCGGCCCGTGGATCTTCGGCCGGCACGTGGTGGTGCCCGCCTCCCTTGTCGCCCGCGTCGACGAGGCGAACGAGACGGTGCACCTGTCGGCCTCCCGGGACCAGGTGAAGCACTCGCCCGAGTTCGAGAGTGGCCGGTACGAGGACGACGTGGCCCTGCTCCAGGTCATCGAGCGCTACTACGCGGACGGCCACACCTGAGGGCGGGAGCCGCTGTCCACGCGGCAGGCGCCCGGCCTCAGCCCCGTGCCGAACGCTGCCGTGCCCGCCGCAGGTACCGGGCCAGGGCGTCCGGGTCGTCGAGGACGTCCTGGTCGCCCTTGCCCACGGGCCGCCCGTCGACCTCCAGAGCCGGTGTGGCCTTGATCCACGAGCTGCTCACGGCCCGGTCGGCCGCCTCGACGAACTCCCGGTGCTTGCCGGTGCGCACGGCCTCGTCGAAGCCGGCGTCGCGCAGCCCGTCCACGGACGAGGCGAGGGAGAGCAGCCTGTCGCCGGTGAATCCGCCGCGCTTCTTCGCCGTCGCCTGCCCTCGGTGCAGCACCTCGTGCAGCTCGGCGAACTTCCCCTTGTCCAGGGAGGCCCGCAGTGCGTTGACCGCCCGTTTGGAGCCGTTCCCGAGGAACGACCCCAGGACGTAGTGCACCTGGACGTCGCCGTCGGCAGCCATCCTGCGCAGCCGCGGTCCGCTTCCCTCCGTCTGGAACTCGGCGCATCCGGGGCAGCTCGGGTCCTCGTAGACCCGGACGGTCACCGGCGCCCCCGGATTCCCGACGACCACCGTGTGCCCTTCCGCGCCGAGCGCCGCGGCCACCGGCCCGGTGTACCCCTCGTCCTCCCGGCTGCCCCACCGCGCCGGCAGGCATCCCGCAGCGGTGGGCACGATGACGGCCGCTCCCGCAGCGGCGAGCACCGAACGTCTGCTGACCTGCACGAACATTCCCTCCCCTGACCCAAAGGGGGAAGCGTACGCACCCCCTCCGACCTGCCCCCGCCCGGGGTCCCCGCGGGGACCGTTCAGGGGCAGGCCGGCGCCGGGGTGGCGGTGCGGCCGGTGGGCGTCGCGAACCATGCCGCCCAGTGGGTGAGGTCGTATGCGTCCGCCGCGGAGCTGCCCGCCCAGGCGACGTACCCGTCGGGGCGTATGAGGAACAGTCCCCGGCCGTAGGCCGCGTAGGCACCGATGCGGGCCGTCCGCAGGCGCGGCAGCGGTGGCAGCTCCCCGGGCAGGTCGGTGTCGACGGCGAGCAGGGTGAAGTGGGGGCCCCGGTAGAGGTCGAAGAGCCGTATGCCGTCGCGCCGCCCGTCGGGCGCACGGTCGCCCGCGACGAGGGCGCCCTCCGGCAGCCCGTCCCGGGTCTCCCGGCTCAGCGGCGACTCCCGCAGGTGTATGCCGAGCTGCCGGGTGGCTGCGCCGCGGCGGTCCTGCCCCCGGTGGATCCGGGTCGACAGGCCGAGCATCTCGGCGGCCTGCGGCCGCCGCTCCTGCTCGTACGTGCCGAGCAGGGTCTCGGGGGCCCCGTCGAGAAGGACCGCGGCCAGCTTCCAGCCCAGGTTGTAGGCGTCCTGCACGCTGGTGTTGAGCCCCTGCCCGCCGGCGGGGGAGTGGATGTGGGCGGCGTCCCCCGCGAGGAAGACCCGGCCCTCGCCGAACCGGTCGGCCAGCGCGGCGTTGACCGTGAAGTCGGAGGCCCAGCGCACCTCGCGGACGTCCTCCGCGCGTATGTGTGTGAGGCGGGCTATCAGGGCCCGGACTTCGCCCTCCGCGGGCTCGGCGCGGCCCCCGCTGTACTGCCCCACGAACTGGAACAGCTCGGTGTGGGGGAGGGGGCACAGGGCTGCGTACCCCCGGCTGCCGTCCTCGGCGGGCGCGAACAGGTGCCAGTTGTCGCGATCGAGCCCGTCGATCGCGACGTCGGCGACGACCAGGGGGGCGGGGTCCACGCGTTCCCCGGTCATCCCGACCCCGGTGAGCCGGCGGACCGTGGACCGGCCGCCGTCGGCGCCGACCGCGTACCGCACGCGCACGGTCCGCGGCGCTCCGTCTGCACCGGTCAGCTCCGCGGTCACCCCCGCAGCGTCCTGTGCCAGACCGGCAAGCGTGGTTCCGAACGACACCTCGCCTCCCCACTCGTGCAGCCGGGCCAGCAGCACTTCCTGCGTCGCCCACTGCGGGACCAGCCACGGCTCCGCATACGGCGCCTGCTCGGTGGGCGCGACCTCTTCGAACATGCGGTGCTCGCCCAGCCGCACCCCTTCCCTCCAGGCCATTCCCACCGGCGCCGGCCCGCCCCGGTCGAGGACCGCCCCGAGGATGCCGAGGTCCTCGAACACCTCCAGCGTGCGCGGCTGGATGCCCTTGCCCCGCGAGCCCGGGAACAAGCCCGCCGAGCGCTCGACGACCAGCGGCCGCACACCGCGGCGCGCGAGGTCGCAGGCCAGCGCGAGCCCGGTCGGCCCGGCCCCGACGACCAGCACCCCGCTGCCCGCCGGTTCCGCCTCGGGCCACCCCCTGCCCGGCCCCCTCCCGGCTTCCGCGCCGCCGACCGTGTCCGCCACCCCGCACGCGTCCATCTCCGTGCCCCCGTTCCCATCCGATCCCGCATGAGCGTGCGTGTGCGTGCCTGGTAAGACACGTTCCTTAACGACGTTAAGGAACGCATGTTCAAAAGTGTGTCCTTAACGTTGTTAAGCTGTCAACCCCCGGAAGCAGCAGCCCGAAGAGAGGCAGCGATGACCCCCAAGCCCGACCGCACACCACCGCGCGTCCCGCCCCTGAGCCGCACCACGGTCGCCGAAGCGGCGCTGCGCCTGCTGAACGAGAAGGGCCTGGAGAAGCTCACCCTGCGCGCCATCGCCGCCGAGCTGGACGTCAAGGCCCCGGCGCTCTACTGGCACTTCAAGAACAAGCAGGAACTCATCGACGAGATGGCGACGGAAATGGTCCGCCGCATGACGGCCGGCGACGCCGGCCACGAACCGGAGGCGGCCGGCCCGGCCGGCCCCCCCTGGCGCGATCAGCTCCTTGCCGCGAACCGCGCCCTGCGCCGCGCGCTGCTCTCCTACCGCGACGGCGCCCGCGTCTTCAGCGGCTCGCGCTTCTCCGGGACCGACCACGCCGAACACGTCGACGCCCAACTCCGGGTCCTGGTCGAAGCGGGCTTCGAGCTGCCCCAGGCGGTCCGCACGCTCACCACCGCCTTCCTGTACACGCTCGGCTTCGTCACCGAGGAGCAGGGCGTCCACCCCGTGCCGGGCGAGCGCCGCGAGGGCTGCGACGTCGCCGAGCGCAGCAAGCGACTGGCCGCCCACCCCCTGGCGGCGGCCGCCGGACCGCACCTGTTCGAGGACTACGACGCCCACTTCGAGGAGGGACTCGGCCTCATCCTCGACGGCGCGGCCGCACGGTACGGCATCCGCTGAGGAGGGCCGCACGCGCCCCCAGGGCGTTCAGTTCGGCCTACACTGTGCAGCTCTGCCGCCGGCCTCGGCGGCCGTCGAGGGCCCGGAGGGAGGGTGGCGGTGCACGCTGTGCCCTGGTTCCACGTGGTTTCGGAACCGGCCGCTCTACCCGTCGACCTGCTGCTTCCCCGCACCGGCAGGACGTACGTGGCGCGTCTCGACGGTCGCGAGATGCGCGACGCGGACGCCGTCTTCCAGCAGTTCTACGACGCTCTGCGGCTGCCCGACTACTTCGGCTGGAACTGGCACGCCCTCTCAGACTGTCTGCGTGACCTGACGTGGCTGTCCACGGACCACCACGTACTGATCATCGAGGCCGCGGACGAAGTGCTGCCGGGAGACGTCCGCGGACAGCGGCTGCTCTTCGCCACTCTGCTGCGGGCCGGACGGCGATGGTCCTTCATGCGGAAGCCCGAGGGCGCGGAACGCGGCGGACTCGTCGTGGTCATGTCGTGCGACGCCGCATCCGTCCCGCCCATGAAGGAACAGCTGCGGTCATGCCTGGAAGGGGCGCCCCACCCACCGAGGTGACCCGGTCCGATCTTCCGGGCGGACGCGTCGTGCTCGCCTCAGGAGGGTCCCACCACCGGCCTACGCCCCCGCGACGCGCCCCGCAGGCCCGGGGGAGCCGGCGGCGTCGCCGAAGCCCGCCGCGCCCGCAGCGTCCACGGCCGCGGCGTCCGCCGCCAGGCCCCCGGTGCCTTCCCCCAGGTCCGGGATCTGCTGCTCCGACCAGATGACCTTCCCCTCGGGCGTGTACCGGGCCCCCCACCGCCGGCTCAGCTGGGCGACGAGGAACAGCCCGCGGCCTCCCTCGTCCGTCGTCGTCGCGTAGTGCAGGCGCGGGGAGCTGCTGCTGCCGTCGAAGACCTCGCAGGTCAGCACCCGGTCCCGCAGGAGTCGTACGCGGACCGGCTCGGCGCCGTGCCGGATCGCGTTCGTGATCAGCTCGCTGAGCACCAGCTCCGTGCTGAACACCAGCTCCTGAAGCCCCCACTCCTCCAGCTTCGCGGTCGCGGCGGCCCGCAGCTGCCCCACCGCGCTCGGCTCGTACGGCACGTCCCATTCGGCGATCCGGTCGGCCGACAGCGACGACGTACGGGCGACGAGCAGGGCGACGTCGTCGCGGGCCCGCACCGGCAGCAGCTCGGCGAGGACCGCCCGCACGGTGTCCGCCGGGCTCCGGCCGGCGCGGGACAGGGCACCGCGCAGCAGGTCGAGCCCTTCGTCGATGTCCCGGGCGCGGTCCTCGATCAGCCCGTCCGTGTACAGGACCAGCCGGCTCCCCTCGGCCAGGTCCAGTTCCGCCGCCTCGAACGGGAACCCGCCCAGGCCCAGCGGCGCGCCGGCCGGCAGCTCGGGCGCCTCCACCCGGCCGTCCGGGTGCACCACGAGCGGCGGCACGTGCCCCGCGCGCGCCACGGTGCAGCGCCGCGCCACCGCGTCGTAGACGGCGTACAGGCAGGTGGCGCCGAGGAGGCCGCCTTCGGCGCCGCCGCCCTCGCCGTTCTGGTCGGTGTACTGCACCAGGTCGTCGAGGCGGGCGAGCAGCTCGTCCGGAGGGAGGTCCAGGGAGGAGAAGTTCAGGACGGCCGTGCGGAGCCGGCCCATGGCGGCCGCCGCGTGCAGGCCGTGCCCGACGACGTCGCCGACGACGAGCGCGACGCGCCCGGCCGGCAGCGGGATCACGTCGAACCAGTCACCGCCCACCCCCGACTGCGCGGGCAGGTAGTAGTGGGCCACCTCCACGGCACTCTGCTCCGGCAGGTCCCGGGGCAGCAGGCTGTGCTGGAGGGTGATGGCCACGGCGTGCTCGCGGGTGTAGCGGCGCGCGTTGTCGATGCTGACGCCGGCCCGGGCCACCAGCTCCTCCGCCAGCGACAGGTCCTCCTCGTCGAACGGCTCGGGTTTCTCGGAGCGCCAGAAGTTGACCACGCCGAGGACCACCCCGCGGGCCTTGAGGGGCGCCGTGATCAGCGAATGGATGCCGTAGTCGATGACGGCCTGGGCGCGCGGCGGGTCCTGCGCGTACCAGCCGGGCGCCTTCTCCAGGTCGGCGATGACCTCGGCCCTGCCGCTGCTCAGGCCCCGCGCCTGCGGTGTGGACGGCAGGAAGTCGATCACCCGGCCGCGCGGGTAGAGCGGGATGTCGTCGCGGATGCCGCTGATGCCGGTGCGGCGCAGGTCGCCCGGTGCGGCGGTGGGCTCGTCGCCCCGCAGGACCGGCTCCGCCAGGTCGACGGTCGCGAAGTCGGCGAACCGCGGCACCGCCACGTCGGCGAGCTCCTGGGCCGTCCGCTCCACGTCCAGGGTCGTGCCGACGCCGACGCCGGCGTCGTACAGCAGCCGCAGCCGCCTCCGAGCCGCCTCGGCCCGCGTGCTGAGCACCCGCATCTCCGTGGAGTCCCTGATGGTGACCGCCATGCCCTCGGGGCGGCCGCGGGGCCGGGTGGGCCGCTGGTTGATGACCAGCAGCCGCTCCCCGGCCTCCAGCACCTCGTCGGTCGCCTCGCGCCCTGACAGCACCAGGTCGGCGAGGTTGCCGTCGAGTTCGGCGAGCTCGCGGATGTGCCGCCCCTCGGCGTCGGGTGGCAGACCCAGGAGGCGTTTCGCCTCGTCGTTCGCGAGGAGGAGCCGGCCGTCGCGGTCCGTGATCAACACGCCCTCCCGCACCGCGTGCAGCACCGCGTCGTGGTGTTCGTACATGCGGGTCATCTCGAGCGGGCCGAGGCCGCGGGTCTGCCGGCGCAGGCGGTTGCTGATCAGGGCGGCGCCCGCCGTGCCCAGGGCCAGGCCGGCCGCGCTGGCGCCGAGGATCACGGGCAGCTGCCGGTCGACGAGGCCGCTGACGTTCTCGACGGTCAGGCCCGCGGACACCAGGGCCTCCACGGGGCCGCTGTCGCCCTCGGCGAAGACCGGCACGACGGCCTGGATCTCCTTGCCGAGCGGGCCGTCCACGCTCTCCACGTGCACCTGCCCGGCGAGCGACGGCTCGATCGTGCCGACGAACCGCTTGCCGATGCGGTCGGGGAGCGGGTGGGTGTAGCGGATCCCCTGGGTGT
>NZ_BMTY01000001.1:380581-467171 GCF_014649915.1 Streptomyces toxytricini
CCATCACGACGATGAAGTCGACGCCCGCCGCCTTGCGGGTCTCCTCCGTGAGCGGCTGCAGGATCGCCGACGGGTTCGGGGACTGCAGGGCTTCGTGCAGCCCGAGCGAGTGCGCAAAGGTTTCGGCGACGGACACCGACCGGTTGCGGGCCTCGCGCTCGACGTCACTGCGGGACTGCAGCACCAGCGCCAGCACGGCCCCGGCGGCGAGCAGCACCACGATCGCCACCTGGAGGACGAATACCTGTGTGGCGACGCTCCGCGGGCGCTTCCCGCTCAGTGACCGCACCGATGTCCCCGGCACGGGTTGCAAGGCTGGGTCACGAGACCATTTGTAGCACTGTCGCCGGGTGTGGGCCGGGAGCGGCGGACGGGCACGTCGGGCGGTGACGTTTCCACGGCGGCAGCCGGGGGGCGCGCGGCGGTGCGCTCAAAGGGCGTTCGGGCCCGTGTCGGCGCTGTCGCTGCCGCCGCCGCGAGCGGCGCGCCAGGTCGCGACGACCTCGTCGACGTCGAACGGGGCGAGCCGGAGGGGCGGGCCGGGCGGAGGCATCCGCAGGGCAGCGGCGATCTTGTCGTTGACCGCGGTGAGGATCTCCCTGACGCGGCGCTCCGAGCGGGCCTCGCGGACCTCCTCCATCGCGTCCTCCGCCTCCTTGCGCAGGGCGAGGGACGGGGGGAGGGCCGCGAAGCCCTCGCGGTGCACCTTCTGGCGGATCCACCACGTTTCGTCGTACGGGGCGTCCAGGGAGGGCAGCGGTTTGCCGAAGCCTTCCAGGTGGGCGAAATCGCCGCGGGCTGTGGCTTCGCGGATCTGGCGGTCCACCCATGACTCGAAGTCGACGCCCGGGGGCTTGCGCTCGGTCATGGTTCCTCCTGCGAGGGGTGTATGGGGCCCTGCGGGGCGTACGGGGTCCAGGGTAGCGCCGGTGGGTTGCCCCGGGTTGCCGGGTTGCCGGGCCGCGGGGTTTGACGCTGTCGCGGGCTGCCGGGCCGTCGGGGTGGCGTGTGTGTGCCGCTGCGCGGGGCCGTTCCCCTCCCCGCCCCTTCCCGAAACCGGGCTCCGCCCGGGCCCGTTGCGGGGGCTCCGCCCCCGTACCCCCGCGCCTCAAACGCCGGCGGGGCTGGATCGGCGCCTCAGGCGCCGACGGGCTGGGTTCGTCAGGCGCCAGCGGGGCTGGGTTGGTGTTTCAGGCACCGGCAGGGCTGGACTGGCGTCTCAAACGCTGGCGGGGCTGGATGGGCGCCTCAGGCGCCGACAGGGCTGGACTGGCGTTCTCAAGCGTCGGCGGGGCGGAATGGGCTCCTCAAGTGTCGGCTGGATTTCCGGCCCGTCCGGAGGTTGCGCTTCGGGGCCCTGGGGGCCTCAGCCCGAAAGTATCTTGACGTCGAGATTAATGCGCGGCAGGCTGTCGCGAAGTATCTCGATGTCGAGATAGTTTTTTTGGGGGAGCGGAGGCTTGGCATGCAGGGTCGGGGGCGTTCGGGTGGGTTGATGGCGCAGGTGCGGCGGCCGCCCGGGGGGCGCGACGCGCGGATCATGCTGCTTGCGCAGCTGCTCGACCGGGTCGGGACCGGGGTGTGGGCCGCCTCGTCCGTTCTCTACTTCACGTTCGTCATCGGGCTCGACGCGGGGCGGCTGGGGCTCATGGTCGGGGCGGGCGCCGTGGCAGGGATCGCCGGGTCGCCGCTCGCCGGGCACCTCGCCGACCGGTTCGCCGTCCGCCCCATGCTCATCGCCTGTCACGTCGTGCGGCTGCTCGCGCTGTGTGCGTTGCTCGCGACCACCCGGTACGAGGTCCTGCTGCTGCTCGTCGCCCTCACCCAGCTGGGCGACCGTGCGGCCAAGACCCTGGAGATGCTCTTCGCCACCCGCGTCGCCGGCGAGCGGCGCGGCACCTACCTGGCGCTGTCGCGCAGCGCCGCCAACGCCGGATACGCCATCGGTGCCGGCATCGCCGCCCTCGGGCTGGCCGTGGGCACCCGCGGCGCGTACGAGGTGCTCATCCTCGGCAACGCCCTGTCCTTCCTCGTCGCGGCGCTGCTCGTCGGGCGCACGCGCGAGCCCCGCGGGCACGGGCGTCTCGTCGCCCCGGCGGGGGAGGAGGCTCCCCCGGCCGGTGCGGCCGCGGACCGGGTCGGCGGAAGTCCGTGGCGGGACAGGGGCTACCTGCGGTTCGTGGTGTTGGACATTCCCATGAACCTCGACGACTCCCTCCTCAACGTCGGGCTGCCGCTGTGGCTGATCCACCACACCGACGCGCCTCACGCGCTCGTGCCGGCCGTCCTCGCGGTCAACACCGTCCTCACCGTGCTGCTCCAGCTGGCCGTCTCCGCCCGGGTCCACCAGCCGGAGCAGGCCGCGCGGGCCGCCGGCTGGTACGGGCTCGCCGTGCTCGGCGCCTGCGTCCTGCTCGCCCTCACGCCGGCCCGCGGTGCCTGGGCCGCCTCGGCGGCCCTCATGGCGGCGGCCGTGCTCGTCACCGCCGCCGAGCTGGTGCGCTCGGTGACCTCGTGGGAGCTCGCAGTATCCCTCGCGCCCCGGGAGGCGCGCGCCTCGTACCTGGGCGTCGCGGGGATCTCCCCGTCGGTCCAGAAGGCCGTCGGCCCGCTGCTGCTGACCGGGGCGGTCATGGCCGCGGGGCCCGCCGGCTGGCTCGGGCTGGGGGCCGCCGTCGCCGGCCTGTCCCTCGTACAGCGGCGTGCGGCCCTGCGGCGCCTGGCCGCCCTGTGCCCCCGGCCGGCCGCAGGAGGCGCGGACGGGGTGGCGAGGGAAGGGGGCGGCCCGGTCCGGGCCGGATGAGTCCCGGCGCGGAGCCGCGTCGGGGGTCACAATGGCGTCGGGACGCGCAGGTCGGCGCGGTGGCAGCCCCGCGCGGGGTGTTCAGGCGGGTTCGGACGGGGAGCCCCGGATGTCGTTGACCCGGTGAATTTTCTCCCCCGGGCCGGGTATGCGGGCTTGGGCAGCCCCGAGGGCAGGCAGGAGACAGAGCACGATGGTGCGGCGGTTCTCGTTCGATGCGACCGCGGCGGATGCGGTAGCCGCCGGCGCGGCAGGGGAGGGCCCATGAGCGAGGACGTCCGCAGGCTGTCCCTCGGCGCAGGCACCGCGGGAATCGTCGCCCGGTGCCGCGACTTCACCCGGCAGGCGCTCGCCGACTGGCACTGGCTGATCCCGCCCGCCGCCCCCGTGACGGCTCCGGGCGCCGCAGGGCACCACCTGAACGGCGTAAGTCCCGCAGCGGCCCCGGACGACTGGGTGGCGGCCGTCGAGGACGTGCTGCTCATGGTGTCCGAGCTGGTCGGCAACGCCTGCCTGCACGCGGGCGGCCCCCAGGACTTCGTCCTGCGCCACTCGGACGGCCTGCTGCGCGTGGAGGTCGGCGACGGGAGCCCCGAGCACCCCCGCCGCCGATCGAACACCAACCCCGCGCTCCCCGGCGGCCACGGCCTGCTGGTCGTCGACCGCCTGGCCCGCAGCTGGGGCTGGGAGGCCTACCCCGACGGACGCGTCGGAAAGACCGTGTGGGCCGAGGTGGCGGCCCCCTCGCCCCCGGCGTGACGAGCCGCACCGTGACGAGCCGCGCCACGGGGCCCGGGTGGTCCGCCGGCACAGTCCGGTTACGAGTCCTCTTCCAGGAGCCCGGCCCGCAGCTTGGCCAGGGTGCGGCTCAGCAGCCGCGAGACGTGCATCTGCGACAGGCCCAGCCGCTCGCCGATCTCCGACTGGGTCAGCTCGTCCCCGAAGCGCAGCGACAGCAGCGTCCGCTCGCGCGGGGGCAGCGTCTCAAGGATCGGCTTGAGCGACTCCAGGCACTCGATCCGGTCGTACGCGGCCTCGTCCTCGCCGATCGCGGCCCGGTGTCCGACGTGGGCACGGCGCTCGCCCTCCTCACGCTCCGGCACGTCCAGGGAGCGCGCCGAGTAGGCGTGCGAGGCCTTCAGGCCCTCCGCGAACTCCTCTTCCGAAACGTGCAGGTGCTCGGCGATCTCCGCGTCCGTGGGCTCGCGGCCCAGCTCCTGCTCCAGCGCGTCGTGCGCCTTCGCGGTGTCGATCCGCAGCTCCTGGAGCCGGCGGGGCACCCGGACGGCCCAGCTCGTGTCGCGGAAGAACCGCTTCATCTCGCCGGTGATCGTGGGCAGCGCGAACGTCGTGAACTCGACCCCGCGCTCCGGGTCGAACCGGTTGATCGCCTTGATCAGGCCGATCGTGCCGACCTGGACGATGTCCTCCATCGGCTCGCTGCGCCCGCGGAAGCGGCGGGCGGCGTACTTCACCAGGCTCAGGTTGAGTTCGACGAGCGTGTTGCGCACGTACGAATACGCGGCGCTCCCCTCGTCGAGCGCCCGCAGCCTGCGGAACAGGGTCTCCGACAGGGTACGGGCCTCGCCGGTACTGACGCCCAGCGTGTCCTGCGGGATGCCTTCGGTGACCTCGGTGCTGTGCATTCTCGCTCCTCCGACGGGCGGTCGCGCCGCAACGGGCGATGCGGGTAGGCCGTCTCGTGAGCTGTCCCGGGATATATACCCCGAGCACACCGGCCCGAAGCGGAATGCACTCTCGCAAACCACCCACCGCGCACCGGTCAGCGTCCCGCGGAAGGCGAGCGCAGCGCCTGGCGGGCGGCCCAGACGACCGACACCAGGGGCACCGCCACCACGGCCCCCACGACGCCCGCCGCGATGGCCCCCGCTACCACCGAGACGGCCACGACCAGCGGGTGCAGCCGCACCGCCCAGCTCATCAGCAGCGGATGCAGCACATGCCCCTCCAGTTGCCCGATGACCACGATCAGCACCACCACCAGCCCCGCAACCAGCGGACCCTTCGAGGCCAGTGCCACGACCACGGCCACGGCGAGGGCGAGTGGGGAGCCGATCAGCGGTACGAACGCGGCGGCGAACTCCAGCAGCGCGAGCGGAACCGCCAGCGGTACGCCGAGCGCGTACAGCGCGACGCCCACCAGCACCGCGTTCGTCGCGGCCACCAGCACGATCCCGTGCGTGTACCCGGTGAAGGTGCGCCACGCCGCCCGGCCCGCGACCGCCACGCGCTCGGCGGCGCGCGGCGGGAACTGCTCGCACAGCCAGCGCCAGTGGCGGTCGCCGGAGGCGATGAAGAAGATCGCGCAGAACAGGCCGAGCGCTGCGACGGCCAGCACCTGCACCAGCCGCCCGGCGCCGCTCAGCGCCGTGGCGAGCAGCGCCTCGCGGTGGCCGGAGAGGTACGCGCCGATCCGCTCCCGCAAGCCGGTCAGCGCCTCGGGGTCCAGGTTCAGCGGAGGCCGCTGGAGGTACGGCAGCAGCCGGTCCACGCCGTCGCGGAACTCGGCGACCAGGGAGGACCACCCCGCGGCGACGGTCTCGCCGACGAACGCGAGCACGCCCAGCAGGACCGCCGCACTTCCGACGAGCGCGCAGGCCACGGCCGCGGGGCGCGGCATCCACCGGTTCAGCCGGTCGGCGGCGGGCCGCAGCAGGGCGGTTCCGACCAGCCCGAGGAACACGGCCACCGCAACCTCGTGGAACCTGCCCAGCACCGTGAACGCGGCGTAGACCGCCGCGCCCACCACCAGCAGCCGCCAGGCGTACTCCGACGCGGTGCGCAGCGCGGGCGACACGCGCGGCGGCACGCCCTTCCCGCCGGTCCGTCGTGCGTCCGGCCGGCGCGCACCCGCCCGGACGCGCGTCCGCGTCCCGGATCGCCTCTCCACCTGAGCGCACCCCCTCTGCCCACGGCCGCCGGGGCCGCCTGCCCTACGAGGTCCCACGCCGGGCCGTGCCCCCCACGCGCCCGCGGCCGGATTCGCCCGAACGAAGCCCCGACCTGCCGGAAGGTTCAATTCCGGATGCTGCCGTTCCTGCCATGCTTGAGACAGGTGCGCCAGGGCAGACGCACGGCGCCCGCCGAGGAGGCACAGGCCTCCCGGGCACGGACCGAAGGAGTGAGCCTGGTGCGCATCGCGTTTCTGACCGCGCCCGAAGGGGTCGAGGAGATCGAACTCACCCAGCCCTGGAAGGCGGTGCTCGAGGCCGGGTGGATCCCGCGGCTGGTCTCGACGGAGCCGGGGGACGTGCGCGCGTACCGGCACCTCGACAAGGCGGGCCGCCACAGCGTCGACGACGTCGTCGGCGAGGCCGAAGGCGGCGACGGCGACAGCAGCCCGGCCGCCCTCGCCGCCGGCTTCGACGCCCTCGTCCTGCCCGGCGGCGTCGCCAATCCGGACGCCCTCCGCATGCACGGGGGAGCCGTCGAGTTCGTCCGCCACTTCGTCGACGCCGGCAAGCCCGTCGCCGCGATCTGCCACGCCCCCTGGACGCTCGTGGAGGCGGGCGCCGTGAGCGGGCGTATCCTGACCTCCTGGCCGAGTCTGGCCACCGACATCCGCAACGCGGGCGGCACCTGGGTGGACGAGGAGGTCCACGTCTGCCGGGCGGCGCCCTCCCCCCTGGTCACCAGCCGCAAGCCGGCCGACCTGGACGCCTTCTGTGCCGCGCTCGTCGAGGAGTTCGGGGGACATGGCAACCGTCGGGGTTGAGGAAGAGTACGTCCTGCTCGATCCGCTCACGCGCCTTCCCGTGGCGCGGGCCGAGGACGTCCGCGTCGGAGCGGGCCTCGCGTCGATGGTCGACGAGGGCGAGGTGCAGCACGAGCTGCTCCAGGCGCAGGTCGAGGTCGCCACCCCCGTGTGCAGCGACCTGGAAGAGGTGGGCGGCCACCTGCTGCGGCTGCGGCATGCGGTGGGTTCCGCGGCCGAGGAGCTCGGCTGCCGGCTCGCCACCTCCGCCACCGCGCCGCTGCGCGACGGCGTACCGCCCGCCATCACCCAGGAGGCGCGCTACCTCAAGATGCGCGAGGAGGCCCGGCGCCTGGTCGACGAGCAGCTGATCAACGGCATGCACGTCCACGTCGGCGTCCCCGACCGGGAGACCGGGCTCGCCGTCATCAACCGGCTGCGGGGCTGGCTGCCCACGCTGCTGGCCATGTCGGCGAACTCCCCCATCTGGGACGGCCGCGACACGGGCTTCGCCAGCTGGCGCACCCTCGTCTTCGGCCGCTGGCCGGTGGCGGGGCCGCCGCCCTACTTCCCCACCCTCGCCGACTACGAGCAGCGCGTCGACGCACTCCAGGAAGCCGGCGTCATCGCCGACCGGGGACAGCTGTACTGGCACGCCAGGCTGTCCGAGCGCTACCCCACCGTGGAGGTGAGGTGCCTGGACGTGCAGATCGACGCGGTCGACGCGGTCCTCCTCGCCGGCATCGTCCGGGCCCTGGTCACCACCGCGATCGCGGAGGAGAAGGCCGGTGCCCCGCAGCCCCAGTGCGCGCAGGAGCTGCTCCAGGCGTCCATGTGGCACGCCGCCCGGCACGGCCTCGGCGGCACCCTGATGGACCCGGACGGGCGGCGGCACAGCGCCGGCGACGTCCTGTGCATGATGCTGCAGCACATCACCCCCGCCCTGGAGGACGCCGGCGACCTGCGCGAGGTCAGCGGCCTGCTGCACCGGCTGCTCCAGCAGGGCACCCCGGCGGACCGCCAGCGCCGGGCCCTCGCCGAAGGCGGCATGCCGGCGCTGCTCGACCTCATCACCGCCCACGGCCCCGCCGCCTGAGGCGCCGGTCGGAGCCCGGGCGCCCGTACGGCCGCCCGGGCCCGGCCCGAGGTGCGGGCCACCGGCCCCGAGGTGAGGATGAGCGGGACAAGGACGGAGCGTGAACCGTGGAGATTTCTACGAGGGAGGTCTTCGGCGCCCCGTGCTGGGTGAGCCTCATGGCCCGCGACCTCCAGCAGGCGCAGGAGTTCTACGGCACCGTGCTCGGCTGGAAGTTCCGGACCGCCCGCCTCGGCGACACGTTCACCGTCGCCGAGGCGGACGGGGTGCCGGTCGCCGGGATCGGGGCGATGGGCGGCGACGTCGTCGTCGCCCCCGCCTGGACGCCCTACTTCGCCGTCGAGGACGCCGACGTGGCCACGGACCGCATCCGCGAGCGCAGCGGCACCATCGCGGTGGGACCGGTGTCCTTCGCCAACGGCGGCCGCGGCGCGCTGGCCGCCGACCGGGAGGGCGCAGTCTTCGGCATCTGGCAGGGCGGGGTCCGCGCCGACTGGCGCGTGGGCCGGGGCCCCGCCCCCGCCTGGCTGGAACTCCGCACCCGCGACGCCTTCGAGGCGGCCATGTTCTACGGCGAGGTCCTGGAATGGGCCACGGGCCGCGCCGGCTGCTGCGAGGTCGCCTACGAGGACGACCAGGTCGTCCTGCGCCAGACGGGCGAGCCCGTCGCCCGCCTCAACGGCGGCATCACCGACGCGACGGCCCACGTCCCGGAGTCCCGGCCCCGCTGGCACGTCTACTTCCGGGTCCGCGACCTGGACGAGGCCATCGACTCCGTCGGCGCCGCCGGCGGCACCACCCTCTCCACGATCGTCTCCGGCCCCGACGCACGGTGGGTCACCGTCCGCGACCCCGAAGGGGCGATGCTGACCCTCACCGCCGCGCGGGCCCCGGAGGGCTGACATCAGCGGCGCGGGCGGGACGCGCTCGCGCCGGGGGCGGCCGTGGCCGGCCGAGCTGCCTCCGGCGGCCGGCGCCGCCGTGCTGGCCCCGGCCGTCATCTCCGCGGGCCTGGCACTCCTCGGCCGCGAACCGCTCTCCCTCGCCTTCTTCGCCGTCGCCGCCGCCCTGTACCTGGTCCTCGCGTACGACTTCGCGGTCCGGCTCGTCCGCGACCGCGGCCGGTTCCGCGCCGAGGCCTACACCCCCGCCGCGCTGACGGCCGTGGCCGCCACCACCGTGCTCGGCTGCCGGCTCTCGCTCATGGGGCGGCAGGCCGCCGCGGCCGCACTCCTCGCGCTCGCGGCGCTGCTGTGGCCCGGCCTGCTCCTCGCCGTCGAACGGCACTGGAAGCGCCGCATGCCGGGCGGCGCCTTCCTCGTCTGCGTCGCCACGCAGGGCCTCGCCGTGCTGTCGGCGATGCTCGCGGACGCCTGGCGCCTCGACTGGCTCGCATGGACGGCACTGGCCGCCTTCTGCCTCGGACTGCTCCTCTACGCGCAGGCCCTCGCCCGCTTCGACCTGCGCGAGGTGTTCCGCGGGGCCGGGGACCACTGGGTCGCCGGCGGGGCGCTCGCCATCTCCGCCCTCGCGGGCTCGCGGCTGACCGCGTCCCCCGCCTGGACCGGCGGCCCCCACGCCGCCCTGCGCTGGACCACGCTCGTCCTCCTCGCCCTGTCGCTCGCCTGGTACGCGGTCCTCCTCGGCGCCGAGCTCCGCGCGTGGCGGCCGCGGTACGACATCCGTCGCTGGGCCACCGTGTTCCCGCTCGGCATGACCGCCGCCGCCTGCCTCTCGGCGGCCGGCGCGACCGGCGTGGCCGGGCTCCGGCCCCTCGGCGCGGTGCTGCTGTGGATCGCCGTCGCGGCCTGGCTGCTGACCTGTGCCGCCCTCGCCGCCACCGGCCTCCGCCGCCGGCCGGCCGGCCCCGCCTCGGGACGCCCCGCCTCCGGACGTCCGGGACCCGACCGGCCGGCCCGGCACTGACACCCCACCGCCCTACCGGCCGGCGCGCCCCGCCCCCGCCGGCCGGGCCGCGAGGAAGCCCCCCGCCGCGACACACAGCAGCACACCGACGGCTGCCGCCAGCGCCGGCCCCGGACCCCTGTGCAGCGTCGCAGCCGCCCCGGCCAGCGCCCCGCCGAACAGCACCGCCACCGATCCCAGCCGCCGCAGCGACCCGCGCCCCCACGGATCGGCGGCCAGCCCGGCCAGGGCCCTGGTGACGACCGTGGTCGGCAGGTCGGGCACGGCCGCCCGGTGCACCACGGCGTTCTGCACGCCCATCGCCAGCCCCAGCAGCACCACGGGCACCGCCCGTGGCCCGTCCGCCGCCCACACCGCCAGGGCGGCGGCCACCAGCAGCGCCTGCACCGACACCAGAGGCCCGAAGACGCGTAGGGCGGGCCGGCCCCGGCGGAGCGCCCCGCCGGCCACGGCCCCGCCCGCGAAGGCGCCGAGCGCCAGCAGCGACGCCACCGCCGACAACCCGTCCGCACCCGCCAGGGCGAACGCCAGGAACGCCGTGTTGCCGGTCATGTTGGCGACGAACACCCGCTCCAGGCCCAGGAAGACGGCCGCGTCGACCAGCCCGCTCACGAACGTCAGCCCGAGCAGCAGCGGCGGCGGCACGACGGGCTCCGCCGGCCGGCCGTCCCCGTCCATGCGCCACCCCTTCCCGCCCGCGCGTTCGGACGACGGATTGTCAGCGCCCGTCAGTAGGGTCCCTGCATGACCTACACGTTCCAGGTGACCATCGACAGCAACGACCCGCACGTGCTCGCCGACTGGTGGGCCGACGCCCTCGGCTGGGAGGTCGAGCCGACCGACGAGGCGTTCATCCGCCGCATGGTGGAGGCCGGGCAGGCGAGCGAGGACGACACCACCACGCACCGCGGCGCCCTGGTCTGGAAGGCCGGCGCCGCGATCCGCCACCCGGAGGGAGCGGACCGGGCGCCCCGCGTGCTGTTCCAGCTCGTCCCGGAGCCCAAGACCGTGAAGAACCGCGTCCACCTCGACATCCGCACCGGCCCCGACGACCCGCAGGCCGTCGTCGAGAGGCTGATCGCCAAGGGCGCCGTGCGCCTGCACGAGGGCCGCCAGGGCCCCTTCACCTGGACCACCCTCGCCGACCCCCAGGGCAACGAACTCTGCGTCACCGGATAGCGTGCACGGGGTCGCCGCCGGCTGCGGCGACCCCTCCACCAGCACAAATTCGGTACCGGGCGGTCCCTCCCGCACCCGAGAATGAGGCATCTCGAAACGGGAGGAACCCATGGGCCACACGCAGGCCTACCTGACCCTGCACGACCTGCTGCCGCAGCAGGACCTGGCGGCCGCCGTCGAATCCGGCCTCGTCAGCCGCAAGCGGCACCCCGAACTGCCGCTGTCCATCTACACCTACACCCGGACGGCCCAGTACGAGCAGGCCTGGAACGACGTGACCGTGCGCTGCCGGGGACTCGTCGCCGACGACGCCACCGGCGCCGTCGTCGCCCTGCCGCTGCCGAAGTTCTTCAACGTCGGCGAGCACGAGGCCGGCAGGCCGTACGCCCCGGCCCTGCCGGACGAGCCGTTCGAGGTGTACGAGAAGGTGGACGGCAGCCTGGCGGTGGTCTTCCACTACGCGGGCGCCTGGCGGGTCGCCTCCAAGGGGTCCTTCATCAGCGAGCAGGCCCGATGGGCGCAGCGCCGCCTCGACGGCCGCGACACCTCCGGCCTGGTGCCCGGGGTGACGTACCTCGCGGAGATCCTGTACCCGCAGAACCGTATCGTCGTCGACTACGGCGACCGCCGCGACCTCGTCCTCCTCGCCGCGTACGGCGCCGACGGCACCGAGGTGCCGCTCGCCGAGGCCGCCGGCCACTGGGAGGGCGTGGGATCCGTCGTCCGCCTGTGGCCCGCCATGCCGCTCGACGAACTGGTGGCGCTCACCGGCGCGAGCCGGATGCCCGGCGGCGACACCGCCACCGGCACCGACGCGGAGGGCTTCGTCCTGCGGTTCGCCTCGGGGGTGCGCGCCAAGGCAAAGCTGTCCGAGTACGTACGCCTGCACAAGGTCCTCACCGGGGTCACCGAGCGGGACATCTGGCGTGCCCACGGCGTGCAGCGGTTCGCCGGCCTGCCCGCCAAGCAGCTCACCCAGACGCTGGGGCTCACCGCGGCCGACTTCGAAGCCCACGGCGGCAAGCCGCTCGACGCGCTGCTGGAGCACGTGCCGGACGAGTTCGACGCATGGGTGCGGGGCGTCATCGACCGCCTCGAAGAGGAGGCCGCGCGCCGCGAGAGGGCCGTCGACGAGGCGTTCCGCGAGCTGGCCCACCTCGCCTCCGACCGGGGCGCGTTCGCGCGCGCCGCGAAGGCGCTGCCGGACGGCGGGATCCGCGCGGCCCTGTTCCTGCGTCTGGACGACCGTCCGACCGGACTCCTCATATGGCGGCAGATCCGGCCGCAGGCGTCCGACCCGTTCAAGCACGACGAGGAGAACTGACCAGTGTCCGCACGACCCGACGAGCCCGGCCGCCCCGTGGTCCACGTCATGACGGGGCTCCCCGCCTCCGGTAAGACGACGGCGGCCCGCGCCCTCCAGGCCGAGGCCGCAGGGCGGATGCGCCGCGTCAACCTCGACGACCTGCGCGCCATGCTCGACCTGCCCGACCCGGAGCGGGGGCGCTCGTACCGCCACGAGCAGACGGTGCTGGCCGTCCAGGACGCGGCGGTCCGCGCCGCCGTCGACGACGGCTTCGACGTCGTCGTCGACAACACCCACCTGACGTCCCGGGTACCGAAGCGGCTCAAGGCGGCGGTCGCGGGCCGCGCCGAGTTCGTGGTGCACGACTTCACGCACGTGCCCGTCGAGGAGTGCCTGCGCCGTGACGCCGGGCGGGAGCGGCCCGTCGGCGAGGAGGTCATCCGCGGCCTCGCCCTGAAGCTGGCCAGCGGCCGCAAGGGCGGCTGGCGGCTGACCGCGGAGTGGCTGAACGACGAGCCGGCCGTCACCCCGTACACGGCCGATCCGGCACTGCCGCCCGCGGTGATGTGCGACATCGACGGCACGCTCGCCCTCACCGGCGACCGCAGCCCGTACGACTTCACGCGCTGTGAGGTGGACCTGCTCAACGAGCCGGTGCGCTACGCGCTGGAGGCGTTCCGGCGCGGGGAGGGCGACACGATCGTGCTGCTGTCCGGCCGGGGTGAGGAGCACCGCCCGCAGACGGAGGCGTGGCTCGCGACGCACGGGGTGCCGTACGACGAGCTGTGGATGCGGCCGCGCGGTGACACGCGGCGCGACGACGTCGTGAAGGCCGAGCTGTTCGACGCCCACGTCCGGCACCGGTACGCGGTGCGCGTGTCGCTGGACGACCGCGACCGCGTCGTGGCGCTGTGGCGGCGGATGGGCCTGCCCACCTGGCAGGTCAACTACGGCGACTTCTAGGCCGGCTCCCGGCCGTCGGCAGTCGGCCGTGCGGGCGGCTCGCGAGGCCATACTGGGACCGTGAGCGTGCTGATCGTGGACGGGGCCAATGTCGTCGGATCCGTGCCGGACGGCTGGTGGCGCGACAGGAGGGGCGCGGCCGAGCGGCTGCGCGACCTCCTGGCGCGCCGCGCGCCCTCCGCGGACGAGGAGGTCATCCTCGTCGTGGAGGGCGCGGCCAAGGGCGTCGAGTCGGTGCCCGGGGTACGGGTGGACGCGGCGCCCGGGAGCGGCGACGACCGGATCGTGGAGCTGGCCGCCGCGTACGCGGGGCGCGACTGCATCGTCGTCACGTCGGACCGGGAGCTGCGCGCCCGGGTCCGGGCGTACGGGGCGCAGTGCGTGGGGCCGCGCGCCGTACGCCCGGGGAGCTGACCGGCGGTCAGTTGCCGCACCACTCCACGCGGTCGAGGTTCTTGACGTAGCGGGCCGCGACCCAGGCCTTCTTGTGGTCGCCGGCGGCCTTGGCGGCCTTGCCGTCCCGGGTGCGGTCGCCGGGCCGGGTGGCGCGCTCGTCGGCGTCCTCGTCGTCCGCCTCGTCGTTGTCCGCCTCCTCGTCTTCGGCGTCCTCGTCCGCTTCGCCCGAGTCCTCGTCGCCGGTGTCCTCGTCGTCCTGGTCCTCGCGGTCCTGGTCTTCCTCGTCCTCGTCGCGGTCGTCGGACTCGTCGCGCTCGTCGCGGTCCTCGTCCTCGCGGCCGTTGCCGTGCTCGTCGTCGTCCTCGAGGTGCAGGCGGTACCAGAGGTCGTTGCCGTCGACCTTCTCGCCGCGGGCCTTGCACTCGATCGCGACCCTGTGGTCGGCCTTGACGTGGCCGACGACGTCCGAGTGCGTGGACGGCTTGCTGCGGACCTTCAGCGAGCCGCGGGCCACGACCTTGCCGACAACGTAGTGCTTGTCGTGCTCCTTGCCGGACTTGTCGCCCTTCGGCTCCAGGAGGACGACCTGACGGGCCGGCTCGTCGGCGGCGACGGCGGCGCCCGCGCCGGAGAAGCCGAGCACCAGGCTTCCGGCGGCGAGAGCGAGGACGGCCCTGGTGGGCTTCTGCATGTGCGGGCTCCTCATGCGAAGACGTCCACCCGGTCGCGAACGCGTCGCCGGCCGGGGGCGGCGACCGGACGGTCGCCAGGGACGACTATGGCGGCGGCAGAACGCGCCGCCCCGGTGGCTCACCGGCTTTTAGCCCGAAATGCTCAATAGGGGAAGAACGCCCCCACAGCGGGGCCTACCGGGGATGCGGGGGAGGGGCGGGCCGTCCACAGTGGTGGGCATGGGCATCAACGACTACACCGGCGGCCCCGGCGCCGACCAGACCGGCGTGCTGGTCGTCACGACCAACGACGTCCCCGGCTACCGTGTCGAGCGCGTGATCGGCGAGGTGTTCGGCCTCACCGTCCGCTCCCGCCACCTCGGCAGCCAGATCGGCGCAGGACTGAAGTCCATGATCGGCGGCGAGCTGAGGGGCCTGACGAAGACGCTGGTCGAGACCCGCAACCAGGCGATGGAGCGGCTCATCGAGGCCGCCAAGGCCCGCGGCGGGAACGCCGTGCTGATGATGCGCTTCGACGTCACCGAGGCCGCCGACGTGGGCACCGAGGTCTGCGCGTACGGCACGGCCGTGGTCCTCGTGCCCGCCGGCGCGTAGGCGGTCCATTCCCCTCCCGGTCCCGGACCCGCCCCGCGGACGGCGGGGCGGCGAACCTATGCTCGGGGCATGTACCGCCAGTCCGTGCCCGACGTAACCGTGATCATCGCCGTCTACAACGCGATGCCGTACCTGAGCGAATGCCTCGAATCGGTCATGGGTCAGACGATCGGAGCCGAACGCCTGGAGGTCATCGCCGTCGACGACGGCTCCACGGACGGCAGCGGCGCCGAACTCGACCGCTACGCCGCCCGCCACCCGCAGTTCCGGGCGGTGCACCAGCCCAACTCCGGCGGCCCCGGCGGCCCCCGCAACCGGGCCCTCGACCTCGCCCGCGGCCGGTACGTCTTCTTCGCCGACGCCGACGACTACCTCGGGCCGGAAGCCCTGCAGCGCCTGGTCGACATGGCCGAGGCCCAGGGCAGCGACGTCGTCCTCGCCAAACAGGTGGGCCTGGGCAGGACCGTCTCCGACAAGGCCCACCGGCACGCCGCCGAGGCGGACCTGTACACCTCCGAGGTCTACCGCTCCCTGCACTCGGCCAAGCTGATGCGCCGGCGGGTCATCGAGAACGAGCGCCTGCGCTACCCCGAGGACCTCTGGTACGGCGAGGACCAGATCTTCGTCACCTCCGTCTTCCTGGCCGCCGCCCGCATATCCGTCGTCGGCGACTACGACTGCTACTACCTGCGCCGCCGCGACGACGGGCAGAACCTGACCTCCCGGACGCGCACCGCCCACGAGACCGTCGCGCACATCGAGCGCGTCATGGCGCTCGTCGCCGACCGGGTCACCGACCCGGTCGGGCGCCGCCGGATGCTCGGCCGCCACTTCCGCAGCCTGCTGCGCACCGCCCTGGCGCCGGCCGCCGCGGCACGCCGCGACGACCCGGCGTACACGCGGGAGGTCTACGTACGGGCGCGGGCGCTGGTCGAGGCGTACTGGACCCCGGACATGGGCGGCGAACTCGCGCGGATCGACTGGATCCGGCTGTACGCGTTCGTGTGCAGCCCGCTGCCCGTCTTCGAGCAGCTCATGGACCACGACCCGGCCGAGGAGCCGCCGCCCCGCGACCTCGTCGAGAACGGCCGGGTGTACCGCTGCCTCCCCCTCTTCCGCGACCCCGCGGCCGGGCTGCCCGACGTGCTCTACGACGTCACCGACCAGGTCAAGGCGCAGCACGAGCTGTCCTCGCTGGCCTGGCAGGGGCGCCGCCTCAGGATCGCCGGCCACGCCGGCATCCCGTCGCTCGGCGCTGCCGGCACGGAGACCGAAATCATCCTGCGGGAGCGGGAGACCGGCCGCGAGTTCACCGTCCCCGCGGAGCCCCGGCCGGTGCCCGAGGCCGCCGAGGAGGCGCCGCAGCGCGACGGTGCCGGGTTCCTCGCCGAGGTGGACCTGGCCCGCATCGCCGCCGGCGAGCCGATCCCGCCGGGCACCTGGGACTGCTTCCTCAACGTCCGCGCCGCCGGGGTCACCCGCACCGTCCGGCTGGGCCGCCGGCACGCTCCCGACCTGGACCGGACGGCCCGCCGGGCCAAGGTCGTGGCCCGCGACCCGGGCGGGGCGACCGAGCTCGCGGCAGCGCCCTTCTACACGGCGTACGGGAACCTGAGCTTCGAGGTGGTCCGCCGGATACCGCTGCCCACGGGATGAGTCCGCGCCGGGCGGCCGCAGCCGCCCGCTGCCGGCCTGCCTGCCCGGCCGCCCGCCGACTCCGTGGCCGCTTCCGAAAACTTTTCCGGATGCGGCGGCAACCTCCGGCGGGGTCGCGCGTCGTGCGGGGGTGAAGGGGCGTCATCCCGCCCTCGACGACCGACCGTGGAGAACCACCGTGAGCCATGCCAAGCACCCTTCCGCGCCCGTCCGCCGGGCGGCCGCCGCCGCCGTTGCCGCTGCCGCGGCCGCCGGTGCGGCCCTCGCCCTCGCCGGGCCCGCCTCCGCGGCGCCCGCGGCGTCGGCGACGCCGTCGCCCGCGCCCACTACGGCGGCCCCCGCGCCGGAGAGCGCCACCCCGAGCCCGGCCCCCAGCGCCACTCCGAGTCGGCCGTCCACCTCCGGCCCCCGGCCCAGCGCCTCGGTCAGCCACCCGCCGACCGCCGAGCCCAGCGCCGCCCCGAGTGCCGCGCCCGGTACGCCCGACGGGGCCGACGGGGGCGAGGGCGGGCCCGCCGCGGCGCCGTCGCCGGCCGGCAGCCAGCTCGCCGAGACCGGATCCTCGACGGCCACGGCAGCCGTCGGTGCGGGGGCGGCCGTCCTGCTCGCCGCCGGGGGCGGCACCCTCTACGCCCTGCGGCGCCGGGCAAACGGCTGAGGACGCCCGTGCTCCACCTCGCACCGCCCGCACCGCTCGCACGCCCCGCCGTCCCCGGCCTCCGCCGGGCATGGCGGGGCCTGCGGGCGCTGCTGATGCTCCGCGAACCGTCCCCGCCCCAGGCCGCCGCCCGGCTTGGCACGGCCCCGTACGCGCCCGCGCCCGGCCGGGGGTACGGGCCCGCAGGCGTCGACGGGGAGCCGGGGCCGGGCGACAACGCGCCCCGGCCCACGGTGTCCGAGCTCTACCACGCGCACCGGCTGGGCATGGTCCGCCTGGCCGTGCTGCTCGTCGACGACCTGGCCACCGCCGAGGACGTCGTCCAGGACGCCTTCACCGCCCTGTACCGCCGCCACGGCGAGGACATCGCCGAGGTCGACAACGCCCTGGGCTACCTGCGCACCGCCGTCGTCAACACCTCCCGGTCCGTGCTGCGCCGCCGGCGCACCGCCCGTGCATGGACACCGCCGGCCCCGGCGGACGTACCGTCCGCGGAGGAGCACGTCGTCCTCGACGAAGCCCACCGGGAGGTCCTCGCCGCGCTCGCCCGGCTCACCCCGCGGCGCCGGCAGGTCCTCGTCCTGCGCTACTGGGCGGAGCTGAGCGAGGCGGAGATCGCCGCGACCCTCGGCATCAGCCGGGGCGCCGTGAAGTCGAACGCGAGCCGCGCCCTGGACGCGCTGGAACGGATCCTGGAGGGTCGGACATGACGTACGGCGAACGCCCGGCCGAACGCCCGGCCGAACGCCCGGCCGAACGCCCGGCCGAACGCCCGGTCGAGCGGAGGCTGCGCCGGGCGCTCGGAGCCCGGGCGGCGTCGGTCACCGTACGGGACCTGCGCCCCGCTGACCCGCCGGGTCCGCCTGTGGGCCGCGGGGCCGATGTGCGGCTGTGGCTGTCGCAGCACCGGGGGCGGTTCGCCCTGCCGGCGGCGGCCGGGCTGGCGGCGGCCGCCGCTGCCGCGGCCTACCTGCTGTCCGGGCAGGGGCCGGGGCCGGTGAGGCCGCAGCCGCCCGCCGTGCCGCCCGCGTTCATGACGCCCGGGCCGGTGACCGGCACGCCCGGCCCCGATGCGTCGTCGGCGGTGCCGTCCCCGGAGCCGTCCTCGCCCGGCGCGACCCGGGCCACACCGGCCCCCGGCCCCTCGCCGACGCCACAGGGGCAGCGGCCGCCCGCCTCCCCCTCGGCGTCCGCTTCGAGGCCCGCGCCGCCGGTGTCCTCGCCGGCGCCGCAGGGGACCGTGGAGGCATCCCCGTCGGCGCGGCCGAGCCGCAGCGGCGGGTGAGCCTCCGGGAGCCGCGCGGCCGACTTCGGCCGCCGGCTCCCCGCCGCGGGGCCGGGCGGCCGCCGGGTGCGGGGCGGTCGGCTACGGGGCGGCCGGGTCCGGGGAGGCGGCTCCGGCGCAGGCCAGGTGGCCCCAGCGGGCGCCGACCTTGGCGATCGCCTCCCCGGAGGCGTACGGCTTGCCGCACGGGCAGCTGCCGGGGAACTTCGCCTTGACCGAGGCGCGTCCGCCGCGCCCGGAGGACTTCCCGCCCGGGGAGGACGCCCGCTTGGCCGGCGCCGCGGAGGGGCGCCGGGCAGGGGCGCTGCGCGCAGGGTCGGGCACGGGGATCCCGGCGGCGCCGAGCGCGGTCCCGGCGGCTTCCTGCGTGGTGGCGGCGTCGCTGGCGGCCTGGTCGGCGATGGCGTTCAGGCGGTCGCCGTCCGTGCGGTGGGCGGGCACGTAGCGGAACTCCACGTCCCGCCCGGTGAGGAGCGCGTCGATGCGCTCGACGAGCTCGCGGTTGGCGACCGGCTTGCCGGCGGCGGTCTTCCAGCCGTTGCGCTTCCAGCCGGGCAGCCACTGGGTCACGGCCTTCATGGCGTACTGGGAGTCCATCCGCACCTCGACGGCCGCCCCCGGTTCGAGGGCCTCCAACAGCCTTGCCAGGGCGGTGAGTTCCCCCACGTTGTTGGTGGCCCGGCCCAGCGGGCCGGCCTCCCAGCGCTCCGGGCTGCCCGCCGCGTCGGCGATGACCCACGCCCAGCCGGCCGGTCCCGGGTTGCCCTTCGCCGCTCCGTCGCAGGCGGCAATGATCCGATCAGACATCCCTCGATCATGCCGTACGGCGGGCACTGCCCGCGCCGCGCGGCGGTCGGTGGGCGCTCAGGCCCGGGGCGCCGCGGATCCCGGCCGTATGTTCTCCACGGCGTCGACGAGGGGGGCGAGCTCCGGGTTGCGGGCGGCCTCGTCGAGCGCCTCGCGCAGCGCGGCGTCGTTGGTCGGGCGGGCGGCCGCGAGCAGCTCCAGGCCGGTCTCGCTCACATCGGTGTAGATGCCGCGCCGGTCGGTGTCGCAGAGGTAGCGGCTGAGCAGGCCGCGGTCCTCCAGGCGGCTGACGAGGCGGGTGGTGGCGCTCTGGCTCAGGACCACCGAGTCGGCGACCTGGTTCATGCGCAGGTGCCCGCCGGGGCCGTCGTGCTGCCGGCTGAGGACGTCGAGGAGGGAGTACTCGCGGACGCTCAGGCCGTGGTGCGCCTGGAGCGCGCGCTCGATGTGCGCCTCTATGCGGCTGTGCAGCAGGGACAGGGCGCACCAGCCCTGGGAGAGGGCGGTGAGCGCGCCGTCGGTGGCCGTCATGGGGCTCCTCCTTCCGGGCCGGGTGCCCGCGTGACTCCAGGATAGGACACGGACGCAATATCCCGCGCTTGCAAATATCCCGCGTCTGCAATTAATGTGGACGCAAGTAAGCGGCGGCTGCAAGGGTCGCGGCGGTACCTCTGTCTCCTCCCTGAAGGGCACTCCCCCATGCCTCTCGCACTTCTGGCCCTCGCCATCGGGGCCTTCGGGATCGGCACCACCGAATTCGTGATCATGGGCCTGTTGCCCGAGGTCGCGGCCGACTACGGCGTCTCGATCCCGACCGCCGGCTTCCTCGTCACCGGTTACGCGCTCGGCGTCGTCCTCGGCGCCCCCGTCATGACCGTCCTGGGCACCCGTATACCGCGCAAGCGGATGCTGATGCTGCTGATGGGGCTGTTCATCGCGGGGAACCTGCTCTCCGCGCTGGCACCCGCCTTCGGCGTCATGCTCGCCGGGCGCGTCGTCGCCTCGCTGGCGCACGGGGCCTTCTTCGGCATCGGCGCGGTCGTGGCCGCCGAGCTCGTCGCCCCCGAGAAGAAGGCCGGGGCCATCGCGATGATGTTCACCGGCCTGACCGTCGCCAACGTCGTGGGCGTTCCCCTGGGCACCCTCGTCGGCCAGACCCTCGGCTGGCGCACCACGTTCCTGATCGTCGCCGCCCTCGGCGTCGCCGGCCTCCTCGGGATAGCCCGGCTCGTCCCCGAGCTGCCCCGCCCCGAAGGCGTCCGCGTCCGGCACGAGCTGGCCGCCTTCAAGAACGTGCAGGTGCTGCTGGCGATGGCGATGACCGTCCTGGGATTCGGCGGCGTCTTCGCCGCGATCACCTACATCACGCCGATGATGACCGAGACGGCCGGCTTCGCCGACTCCTCAGTCACCTGGATCCTCGTCCTGTTCGGCCTCGGCATGGTCGCCGGCAACCTCGTGGGCGGCCGGTTCGCCGACCGGGCGCTGATGCCCATGCTGTACGGATCCCTCGCCGCGCTCGCCCTCGTCCTGGCCCTGTTCACGGTCACTGCCCACCACAAGGCGGCGGCCGCCGCCACAGTCGTCCTCATCGGCGCCCTCGGCTTCGCCAGCGTGCCGCCGCTCCAGAAGCGGGTCCTCGACCAGGCCGCCGGCGCCCCCACGCTCGCCTCCGCCGTCAACATCGGCGCCTTCAACCTCGGCAACGCCCTGGCCGCGTGGCTCGGCGGGCTCGTCATAGCCGCCGGCCTCGGCTGGACCGCCCCGAACTGGGTCGGCGCCGCCCTCGCAGCGTCCGCCCTGGCGCTCGCCGCCCTCTCGGGCCTGCTGGAGCGGCGCGCCGCCCCCCGACCGGGACGCGTCACCGCCGCCTCCTTCCCCGCGGCGACCGCGAACACCGCCGAGGTGCCCGCTGCCGCAGGCCGCTGACCCCCGCCGCCGCGTCCGACCCCGCACCACCCGAACCACCGCCCCGGCCCCCGCAGGCCGGACCGGTCCCACCTCCACCCGAACCACCGCCCCGGCCGCCACACGCCGGGTCGGCCCCACCCCGACCACCACCAGGAGACACCTCATGTCCGCCACCACCGCTCCCGCCGCCGCTCCGCTGACCACCGGGGACGCCGAGCTGCTCCTCTCCGTCGCGCGGAGCGCCGCCGAGGCGGCCGGCGCCGCCGTCAGCATCACCGTCCTCGACGCCGGCGGCCACCTGCTGGCCTTCCGCCGCGACGACCGGGCCGTGCTGATCTCCGGCGAGACCAGCACCCGCAAGGCCTACACCGCGCTGCAGCTGAACGCCCCGACCGCCGACCTCGTCGACGCGGTCCGCCCCGACGGCCCCTTCCACACGCTGCCCACCGCCCTCGACCGGCCGCTGCTGTTCATAGCGGGCGGGCTGCCCGTCCACCGCGAAGGCCGTCTCGTCGGCGCCGTCGGCGTCGGCGGGGCCGCCCCCGAGGAGGACCACGGCTTCGCCGCCGCGGCCGTCACCGCACTGGCCGCCTGACGGCACTGCGCCCCCGGGTCGCGCTCCCGCTTCCCCCGTGCCACGTTGGTACGGGGGAAGCGGGGACACATGATGCGGCACTGCAACCACGCCAGGAGACGCCACGCGACCGCGACGGCCACGGCCGCTGCGCTCCTCGCCCTCGCCCTCCCCGGCTGCACGGCCGCCCCCGACGACGCCCGCGCTCCCACCCCCGCCGGGACGGCCGGCGGCACCGGCTCGGCGGTCGTGCCCGCGGCGTCGGAGCCGTCCGCCGCGGCCGCCCCCGCCCCCACGCCGTCGTACGCGCTGTCCTCCGCCCCGCAGACCGTGCCGGCCGTCCGCGAGCACGTGCCCGCCCGCGGGCCCGGATGGCGGCCCGCCGCCGATGCGCGGGTCGTCGTACCGGCGGCCGACCGTGCGGCCCTCGCGGATGAGGGCAGGCTGCTCGCCGGTGAACTGCGCATGCAGTTCACCGACAGTGCCGCGGCGCGCAGCGGCGACGTCGAACTGGCCCTCGGGGCGGCGCCGGGCTCCGGGGCGCCGGAGTCGTACACGATGACCGTCCGGGACGGTCGGGTACGGATCACCGGGCCCGACGAGGCCGGCGTCTTCTACGGCACCCGGACACTCAAACAGGAGGTGGCACGGACCGGTTCGGCGCCCGAGGGCACCGTGCGGGACGGCCCGGCCCACGCGCAGCGGGGCCTGAACCTCGACATCGCCCGGAAGAACTTCACCGCCGGGTGGATCGAGGACCGGTTGCGGCAGATGGCCGACCTCAAGCTCAACCAGCTCGGCCTGCACTTCTCCGACGACCAGGCGTTCCGGATCGAGTCGGACACCCACCCGGAGATCGTCTCCACCCCGCACCTCACCAAGGCGGAGGTGCGGCGCATCACGGCACTCGCCGCCCGGCTGCACATCGCCGTCGTCCCCGAGATCGACTCGCCCGGGCACTTGGGAGCCGTGCTGCGCGCCTACCCGGACCTCCAGCTGCGCGACGCCCAGGGCAAGGCGGTCAAGGGGGCGGTCGACATCTCGAACCCGGCCGCGGCCCGGCTCGTCGACGAGCTGCTGCGCGAGTACCTGCCGCTGTTCCCCGGCACCGCCTGGCACCTGGGCGCCGACGAGTACCAGGCGCTCGTCTACCGCGACCCGCAGGCGTCCTTCCCGCAGCTGGCCCGCGCCGCCCGGGAGCGGTTCGGGCCGTCCGCGAAGGTCCAGGACCTGGCGACGGGCTGGCTCAACGACCGGGCGGCCGTCGTCCGCTCCGCGGGCCGGGTGCCGAAGGCCTGGAACGACGGCTTCTTCGCCGGCGGCGTCGCGAAGCCCGCCGCCGACATCCAGGCCGAGTACTGGACGGGGCGCGAGATCGGGGCGCGTCCGCCGCTGCCCTACCTGGAAGAGGGCCGCAAGGTCGTCAACCTCAACGACGAGTACCTGTACTACGTCCTCGGCGAGCCGAACGACTTCGCCTACCCGACGGGGCAGCGCATCTACGAGGAGTGGACGCCGCTGGTGCTGCGGGGCAGCACCCCCGTCCCGGCCCGCTACGCGCCGCAGATCCTGGGCGCGCGCTTCGCGGTCTGGTGCGACCTCGCCGGGGCGCAGACCCAGGAGCAGGTGGCCGCCGGGATCCGGCTCCCGCTGGCGGCGCTTGCGCAGAAGGTGTGGGACGCCCGTCCGCCGCAACAGGACTGGGCTTCGTTCAAGGCTCTCGCGGACCGGCTCTGAGGGCCGGCCCCGAGGAGTTCCCGGAGGTCAGCCGGTGCGGCTGCCGGCACGCTCGCGGCGCTGCCATCGGTACCGGGCCACCTGCGCGAGCAGCGGCAGCGCCATGGCGACGGTCAGGGTCCAGGCTGCGGCGAAGGCCCAGATCAGCGGCGGTGACACCGTCACCGCGGCCGCGATCAGCAGGCCCAGCGTGACGACTCCGAGTGCGCCCGCGGCCATGGCCTGGTGGCGCGGTCGCGCGAAGCGCATGATCCGGTCCAGGGACCGGTCGGCCTTGAGGTGCGCCTCGATCGAGGAGAGCGCGCGCCGTTCGCGGTCGGAGAGTCCTGCTCCGTCCATCACGTACCTCCAGGGTCTGCCGCCGCCGGGTGCGGACCGCAGCCGCTGACCTGCCGTTACCCGCCCGAGCGCGGGTCAATCCCCGCGGCCGGGGCCCGGCCCGCCGGGGCGGGGCGGCCGTGCCGCGGGGACCGGCCTGCCGGTCACCAGATGGAGTCGACCCACTCCGGGTGGTCGATGAACGGGTTCCGGTTGTGCTGGTAGACGTCGAAGATCACCTGGTTCCGGCGGCGCTCGAAGGCGTCCGGCGGGTCGATCCGGTTCCACTCCTTCAGCACGGAGATCCGGCCCATGGCCGGGGCGCTGCCGTTGCCGACCCGGTCGTTGACCTCCAGGTCGGCGAAGCCGTCGCCGCCGTCGTAGCGGACGGCCATGTAGAGGAGCATGCGGGCCACGTCGCCCTTGACGGCGTCGCGGGGCTCGAAGGAGTCGGCGTCGGTGAGGCTGCCGGGGGCCTCGGGGACCGGGCTGCCGCCCTCGTCGAAGTCCTTGTTGCCGCGGATGTTGTTGACGGTGACGTCCTCCGGGCGCAGGTGGTGCAGGTCGGTGCCCGGACCGGTGGTGGTGCCGAAGTCGCCGTGGCTCTTGGCCCAGACGTGCTCGCGGTTCCAGTCGTCGGAGTCGCCGCCGTAGGACGACTTGGACTGCGAGCGGCCGGAGTACACCAGGATCACGTTGTTCGGGTTGGCGGGGTCCTGGTCGGTCGCCTTCAGCGCGTTCCACACGCTGCTGTAGCCGATCTTCGACTGGTTCTTCACGATGTCGTGGAGGGCGGTCTTCAGGGCGGCGCCGGTCTTGCCCTCGGCGGGGGCGTAGTAGGCGTCGTACGCGGCCACGGAGGCGGCCGTGTCCGCCTGCCGGATCGTTCCGGCCGACGCCGCGGCCGGTATGCCGATCAGCGTGGCGGCGGCGAGACCGACCGCCCAGGCGGAATGACGGGACATCTTCATGGTGTGGGGGACCTCTTCACGTGCACCGCTCCCGCCAAGGCGGTTGGCGGGACGTCAGGTGGCAGAGCGAGGTCATATTGTCATGCGCCGGACAACTCATGGCCACGGGCGGGGAGCTGGGACTTTAACGCTCCGCCAAAACGCCCCGCGGCTCCGGTCCGGGCGGACCCGCCGCGGCCCGCCCGCCACCGTCACCCCGCCGGCCCGATCCGCACGGGCCGGCGGGCGGGGCGTCAGCTGCCCGTCGTGATCGGGGGCGCCGGCTCGTTCTTGTAGTTGGCCGGGCCGAAGTTCTTCTTCACGGCCGCGTCCCAGGACCCGTCCTGCACCATCTTCTTCAGGGCGGCGTTGATCTTGGCCTGGAGGTCCTTGCTGCCCTTCTTGATGCCGATGCCGTAGCTCTCGTTGCTGAGGTTCAGACCCACCAGCTTGAACTTGCCGGCGTTCTCCTTCTTGGCCGCGTAGCCGGCCAGGATGGAGTTGTCCGTGGTCATCGCGGCGACACGGCCCTCTTCGAGGGCGACGATGCACTCCGAGTAGCTCTGCAGCTCCAGCAGGCTGGCCTTGGGCGCCAGGGTCTGCTTGATGTTCTGCGCCGACGTGGAGCCCGTGACCGAGCAGAGCTCCTTGTTGTTCAGGTCCTCGGCCTTGGTGATCGAATTCTCGCCGGCGCGGACGAGCAGGTCCTGGTGGGCGATGAAGTACGGGCCGGCGAAGTCGACCTGCTCCTTGCGCTTGTCGCTGATCGAGTACGACGCGGCGACGAACTTGACCTCGTTGTACTGGAGCAGCAGTTCGCGATCGGAGCTGTCGACCTTCTTGAACGAGATCTGTTCCGGCTTGTAGCCGAGTTCCTTGCCGATGTAGGTGGCGACGTCCACGTCGAATCCGGAGAACGTGCCGCCCGGCTCGCGGTAGCCCACGCCCGGCTGGTCGAACTTGATGCCGACCGAGAGGGTCCCCTGGGGGCCTTCGTCGCCGCCGCAACCGGTGGCGGTCAGGGCGAGGCCGATCACTGCGGCGGCCGCACCGGCCTTGGGAACCCTCATGTTGTGCACTCTTTCCTCAGGACGCGGAGGGCGCGGAGCGGGATCACCGGACCGCGCGGAGACCGCGGGGACGTACTGGGCGTCAAGACGCGTGTACCAGGAAGCTAGGAACGCCTTCGGCGCGGTGTCACGGCAATTGAGCGAAACTTGAGGTAACGATCCGGCTCGGCCGGAGTTTGTGTGGCGAATACGCCTACAGGCGGGATGGTGGGGATATGTCTGATTTTGGATTCGGGCGTCAGGTGACGCCAATTAGCCCTTAAGCGGCTGATGGTTCAGGTCTGCCGAATTCGGGCATTGCGGCGTTCAAACTGGTGATCGAGAACGGTCTGGCTGCCGCTATGATCTGCGCAGCAAGGCCGTAGCGCAGAGGTCGTCGCGCCCAAGCATCGAGCTGGAGGACGTCGGTTCGAATCCGACCGGTCTTGCGCCCTACCTGTTGTGGCGGACGCCGGGCACCGGCGAGAAACCGGTGGAGTGGTGATGACACGGTCCATACCCGTACGGTGCCCCGCGATCGAGCACCCCGACCTGCCGCTCGCCGACCCCGCCCGCCTCGACCCGCTGCTCGCGCGGCTCGCCGCCGCCGAACCCGTCGCGGCCGACGAGGCCTTCGCCCTCGGCACCCTGCGCGCCGACGGCCGCGTCGACCTCTGCAAGCAGGGCCTCGGACCCGCCGGCGGAGCTCGGGTCGCCGCGGCCGCAGCGCGCTCGCCGCACGCCCGCCACCTGCTGCTCGGCACCAACTCCCTCGGCGACGAAGGAGCCCGCAGCCTTGCCGCGGCCCTCGCCGCCGGACACGGACTGCACACCCTCTACCTCGGCTGCAACCGCATCGGCCCCGACGGCGCCGACGCCCTCGCGGACGCACTCGCCGACGACACCACCGCCAAAGCCCTCTGGCTCAAGCGGAACCCGCTCCACCAGGACGGCGCCCGGACCCTCGCGGCCCTGCTGCGCCGCAACCGCACCCTGCGCACCCTCGACCTCGTCAACACCGGCATCGGCAGCGAGGGCGTACGCCTCCTCCTCGACGCCCTGCGCACCCGCGAGACCCCGCTGGAGCGGCTCTTCCTCGGCGGCAACGGCCTCACCGCCGACGACGCGCCACTGCTCGCCGCCCTCATCCGGGAAGCCGGCGTCCGCGAGCTGTACCTGCCCGCCAACCACCTCGGGGACGCCGGCGCCGCCGTCCTCGCCGCCGCCGCGGCCGCCGACCCCGACCGCCCCGTCCGCCTCGGACTCGGCGGCAACGGCATCGGCCCGGCCGGAGCCAGGGCCCTCGCCGACGCCCTCGGCGGCATCGAAGCCCTGGACCTCGGACGCGCCCGCTCCGAGCGCAGCCTCGGCGCACCCGGCAACGCCACCGGCGACGACGGCGCGTACGCCCTCGCCTCCGCGCTCCCCGGCAGCCCGCTGCGCCGCCTGGAGCTGCGGCACACCGGCCTCACCGGCCGCGGGGCGAAGGGCCTCCTCGCCGCGGTCCACGACGGCTCCCCGCTGGAGTACGTCGGCCTCGGCCCCGGCCTGCCCCGCCGGGTGAAGCGGTCCCTCACCGCCCGGCTGCGCCCCGCCCGGCCCGCCCACCCCGACCTCGGCGCGATCACGAGCGTGTACCGGTGAACGCCGGCCCGCGCCGCCCCGCCACCGACCCCCGGCTCCCCGGCGGCCTCCGCCACGAGGACGGCCCGGTCTGGCAGCGCATCCGCCGCCACGCCGTCCCCGCACGGATGATCGAGGACGCCACCGCCCGCCGCCTCGCCGGCGACTGGCGCGCCGCCTGCGCGGCCGCCGCCGTCGACGTCCGCTTCGACCTGTCCGAGGTCGCCGCCCGCCACGGGGCCGCCGTCGCCGAGGCGGCGGAGGACGACCTGCTCCACCTCGCCCCCGACCTCGTGCGCTGGCACCTGCCCCGCCTCCTCGGCGGACGCACCACCCTCACCCCGAACGTCCGCGTCCTGCTCGCCCGCTACGGCGGCGGGCCAGGCGCCCCGGTCCTCTCCGCCACCACCGGACCGATGGCTGACGGCCCGCAGCGGCTGCGGCTGCACTGCGCGCCCCTCCACCCGGCGGACGCCAACCGGAGCACGCACCACACGGCGCCCTCCTACCGGCACGAGAACTGGATCGCGGCCCGCCCCCTCTGGGACGCCCGGCAGGCCGCCGGACTGCGCGACCGCCTCACCGGCGGCGCCGGCCGGCTGCCGTTCCTCCACCCCGACGGCACCCCGCTCGACCCGGCCGCCTTCCCGGCCGCCGACCCCGGCGCGGGCGACCCGGCCGCACACGCCGAGTGGACCGCCCTCCTGCACGCCCGCGGGGACGCACCCGCCGCGTACGCGGCCGCAGGCCTCGAACGCGACACCGCGCCGTCGGAGACGGGCCCCCAGCAGGGCCGCGTCGACCCTGATGCCGTCCTCGCCGCCGGCGGCGTCGACCTGACCCGCCTGGAGCAGGAGGTGCGCCGGCTCGCCGACGCCGGCGAGGGCGGGCGGTTCACCGTGCCGACGGGCTGGTACGGCCTCCTCGTGCTCCGGCTGTCCGGGGACCGCGGGCTGCGCGTCTCCGGCGAGCGCCGCCAGTGGCACGCCTCCGCCGCCTCCGGACCCCGCCTGCCCGCGTTCGCGTACGAGCGGCTCCCCGACCTCGAACTCGTCCGCACGGGCCGCATCACCCCGCGCGAGCTCCACCCCCTGGTCGCCTCCTCGCTGTTCCCGGACGCCGGCCCCGCCGACGGCCCGCCCGGGCCCGCCGAGCCCCGGCCCGTCCGCGTACGCTGCCGCACCTCATGGCACGAGGTGCACTCCCGCGGCGGCACCCTGGACCTCCTCCACCACAGCGCCGAGGAGCAGCGGCGCGAGAGCGCCATGCGGGCCTTCGGCGGCGCCGTCACCGGCTGCTTCGCCGTCCAGCACGCCTGGACCGCGCCCGACGGCGTACGGCTGCCGCGCGCCCTGCGCGAGGAGCGGCGCGAGCTGTTCCTGCGCGTCCAGCACGGCGACACCGCGGGGGTCACGGCCCTGCTCGACGCGGGCACGGACCCGCGCGTCCGCGACGGCCGCGGCTGCACGCTGCTGCACCTGCTGCCGCAGCTGGACCACTCCGCGCTGCTGCCGAGGCTCCTCGGCGCGGGCCTGTCCCCGGAGGTCCGGGACGGGCTCGGCCGAACCCCGCTGGTCACCGCCGTCACCAACGGCGGCTCCGCCGACCTGGTGCGGGCGCTCGTCGCGGCCGGCAGCCGGATCGACGCCACCGACGAGGCCGACCTGTCGCTCGCCCAGATCATCCGCCGCTTCCGGCGCACCGACCTCGGCTTCCTGCGCAGCCGCGTCGAGGAGGAGTTCCCCGGCATCGGCGCCGACTGGTTCGACGACTGGATCGAGGAGCAGGAGGAGTACGCGGAAACGGACGACGACGCGGACGCCGGCCCCGACGCCGGTGCGGAAGAGGACGACAGCGCATGAGCAACGGTCAGCCGAGCGCCCTGGCGGCCGCCGACGCCCTCGGCGCGCGCCTGCGCGCCACCCGCACCGAGCCGGCGGCCAACCCGCAACTGGAGGCGCTGGCCCTCGCCGTGGCGGCCAACCAGCCCGTCCTGCTGTGGGGCGAGCCGGGCATCGGCAAGTCCGCCGGGATGCAGCAGCTCGCCGACGCGCTCGGCACCGGCCTGGAGACCGTCATCGCCAGCGTCCACGAGCCGTCCGACTTCGCCGGACTGCCGATCGTCGGCGACGACCCGGCCACCACCGGCGTGCCCATGGCCCCGCCGGACTGGGCCGTCCGCCTCGCCCGCACCGGACACGGCCTGCTGTTCCTCGACGAGCTGTCCTCCGCCCCGCCCGCCGTGCAGGCCGCCCTGCTGCGCGTCGTCCTGGAGCGGCGCGTCGGCAGCCTCCTCCTCCCGGAGGGCGTGCGGATCGTCGCCGCGGCCAACCCGCCCGCCAGCGCGGCCGACGGCTGGCACCTCAGCCCGCCGCTGGCCAACCGGTTCGTCCACCTCGACTGGGCGCACGACCCGCGCACCGTCGCCCGCGGCATGGCCGGCACCTGGCCGGAGACGGGCCTGCCCGCCGTCGACCCGGCCCGCATCCCCGGCGCGGTCGCCCGCGCCCGCGGCGTCGTCTCCGGCTTCCTGACGGCCCGGCCCGGGCTCGTCCACCACATGCCGAACGAGGCCGAGGCGCGCGGCCGCGCCTGGCCGTCCCCCCGGACCTGGGAGATGGCGCTGCGGCTGCTCGCCACCGGCTACGCGGCCGGCAGCAGCCGGGAAGCCCTCGCCGCAGCCCTGGCCGGCGCCGTCGGCGAGGGCGCCGGGCTGGAACTGCTGGCCTACCTGGAGAACCTCGACCTGCCCGACCCGGAGCGGGTGCTGGCCGATCCGGACGCCTTCGCCCTGCCCGACCGCGGCGACCGCCAACTGGCCTTCCTCATCGCCGTGGTCGCCGCGGTGCAGGCCGAGCCGACCCGGCCGCGCTGGGAGGCCGGCTGGGCGGTGCTGGCCAAGGCCGTGGACGCGGGCGTGCCGGACGTCGCGGCCCGGGCCGCCGCCGACCTCGCCGCGATGCGCGACCCGGACTGGCCGGTGCCCTCCGGCATCGACGCCTTCGTCGAACTGCTGCGGCTGTCCGGCGCGCTGCCCGGCGGCGGCTGACCCCCGTGGACACCCCTGCCGGGCCGCCGCGCCCCGCCGCCGGATCCGGGCCGGAGCCGGCCCGCCTGGACCGGGCGAAGCTGCTGGCCGCCCGTTACCGGGCCGCCGAGGCCCGGCCGTACCTGGCGTCGGCGCTGTACGCGCTGGCCGTCGTACCGAGCCCCGCCGTGCCCACGATGGGCGTGGACCGGCACTGGCGTGCGTACGTCTCCCCCCGCTTCGTGGACGGCACCCCGGTCGCGGAGCTCGCCGGGGTGTGGGTCCACGAGGTGGCCCACCTGCTGCGCGACCACCACGGCCGGGCGGCCCGGCTGCCGGCCGCCGACCAGCGCGACCACGTACGCGTCAACATCGCGCAGGACTGCGAGATCAACGACGACCTCCTCGCCGACGGGCTGCCGCTGCCCGAAGGGCGGATGGAGCCCCGCCTGTTCGGCCTGCCGACCGGCGGCCTGTTCGAGGGCTACCTGCCGGGCATCCCGCCCACCCCGCGCAACAGGCTCGACTGCGGGTCGGGCGCCCACGGTGTGCCGATGCCCTGGGAGACGGGCGGCGAGGGGCCCGGCGGCGTCGGCCGCATGGAGGCGGAGGCACTGCGCCGGCAGACCGCCCAGGCCATGCGTGCGCACCGGCGCAGCCGCGGGCACCTCCCCGCCGGCTGGCAGCGCTGGGCCGACGAGCTGCTGGAGCCGGCCGTCGACTGGCGCAAGGCGCTGTCCGGGGCGGTGCGGGAGGCGGCCGCCTGGGCGGGCGGCGCCGTCGACTACACCTACCGCCGGCCCTCGCGGCGCACGCCCGCGCTCGGCGGCCGCGTCGTGCTGCCGAGCCTGCGCAGACCGCTGCCGCGGGTCGCCGTCGTCATCGACACCTCCGGCTCCATGGGGGAGGCCGAACTGGCCGCCGCGCTGGCCGAGGTGACGGGCGTGCTGCGCGAGGTGGGGGTGCGCGGCAACAGGGTCGCGGTCCTGGCGTGCGACGCGGACGTGCACACCGTGACCCGGGTGACCCGGGCGGAGCAGGTGGTCCTGGAGGGCGGAGGCGGCACGGACATGGCCGTCGGCATCCGCGCCGCGCTGGCGCTGCCGGACCGGCCGGACATCGTGGTCGTGCTCACCGACGGGTACACGCCCTGGCCGCCGGAGCCGGTGTCCTGCCGGGTGGTCGCCGCACTGGTGGGGGAGACCCCGCCGGATCCGCCGGGCTGGGTCGAGACCGTACGCGTCCTGCCCGGGGCGTGAGGCCCGGCGCCGGCCGAAGGCAGTGGCGCGCGCGGTAGCCGGGGCTGGCCGAGAACATGTGCCGGCGGCAGGTCCGCACGGCTCCGCATGACAGCATGGCCGGGCAAACCCGTGAAGCAGAGGGGGAGTTCGTGAGCAGCTCGTCGATCGGCGTACGCAAGGGCCTGGCCAGGGTGGAGGTCGCCCTCCGGTGGGATCCGAGCCCGGCGGGGTCGCCCGCGCACGACCTGGACATAGTGGCCGCCGTGTACGGCGCCGCCGACCCGTACGGCGAGCCCGCGCAGCTGGTCCACTTCGGAAGCCGCTCCCCGGACGGCACGATCACCCTGACCCGCGACAGCCGCACCGGGCAGGGCTTCGGCTACGACGAGGTGATGACGCTCGAACTGGACCGGATGCGGCCGGAATCGGTCCGGGTCGTCGTCGGCGTGGTGATCCAGGACACCGGCTCGGGCGACGGCCGCCGGACCACGTTCGGGGCGATCGGCGGCACCGGCGTCCGCATCCGGGAGGGCCACCTCGACCTCGCCGAGGACGACTTCGCGGGAGTGCCGGACGCGACCGCGGCGACGGTGGCCCGGTTCACCCGGGACGGCGCGAACGCCTGGGTCCTGGACGCCGCCGTCCGCGGGTCCGACGCGGAGCCGGAGGAGTTCGTCCGCACCATGGGCGCCGGCCGCCCCTGAGGGCCGCCCCGTACGGACGGGACGGAATCCGCGCGGGCCGGGCGGCGGCCACCCCGGACGGGGGTGGTCGCCGCCCGGTCCGGGTGGCGCGCTGCCGCCGTCCCCACGAGGCAGCGCGGGCGGGCCGCCGTCCGGTCATCGGTGACGGCGCCCCGCCGGTTCAGGGGGCCGGCGCCAGGCCCAGTGCGGGCAGCACGGCCGCGTCGACGAACCGCTCCAGGTAGGCGGCGTCCGCGTAGCGCCCCTCCAGCACCGGCCGGATCCGCAGGACGCCCATCAGCTGCGCCGGGAGGAACTCCAGGGCCGGATGCCCGGCGGCGATCTCGCCGCGGTCCACGGCCCGCTGGACCATCGCGCCGAACGCCGTCAGCTCGGGCTCTACCAGCGCCTCCCGCAGGGCCGCCTGGAGCTCCTCGTCGCTCAGCACCGCCAGCCCCAGGGCCTGGGTGAGGCGCGTGTCGCGGCCGGAGGTGCCCGCCGCGATGCGCGCGGCCTCCCGCAGGTCCCCGGCCAGGGTGCCGGTGTCGACCGCCGCGAGGGTTCCCCGCCGGTGCGCGCGCAGGGCCGCCGCGACCAGTTGCGGCTTGGTCCTCCACTGGCGGTAGAGCGTCGACTTGCCGCAGCACGCCCGGGCCGCGACCCCCTCCATCGTCAGCGCCTCGTACCCGTGGGCGCGCAGCTCGTCCAGCACGGCGGCGTACAGCTCCTGGGCCCGCTCCGGGCTGATCTTGGAGCGGCGCGCGGCGGCGGCCTGCGTCGACGTCATGGGGCGGCGCTCCTCGGGGATCGCACGGCGGGAGGTTTCCGATGCCGCAAGCATACGCCGGACGCCGGCGTATCGGTACACGTGCGTATCGATACGCCCATGTATCGATACACTGGCGTCTCGCTGAACGGTGGCCGATACCGACCGCCCTCCACCCCCGCACCAACCCCGCACGGTCGGCGCCCGAGTACAGGAAGGGAGACCGGGGGAATGACCTCCCACGACACACCCGACGGGCGGCACACCGGCCCGGAACCCGGGGACAGGCCCCGGCTCGTACGCGAGCTGCTCCTCGTCGCCGGCCTGTTCGCCGCCTACAAGGCGGGCCGCACGCTCTCCACGGGGCGCACCGGCGAGGCCTTCGCCAACGCCGACCGCATATGGGACCTGGAGCGTGCCCTGCACCTGCCGGGGGAGGGGCTCGTCCAGCGGCTGCTCCTGCCCGGACCCGGCCTCGGCGAGCTGCCCGTCCACGCCGCGAACACCTACTACGCGGCCGTGCACTTCCCCGCCACCATCGCCTTCCTGGCCTGGCTCTACCTGCGCAGGCCCGGCCACTACCGGTGGGCCCGGCGCGTCCTCACCGTCCTGACCGGCGCCGCCCTCGTCCTCCACCTGGCCTTCCCGCTGGCCCCGCCCCGGATGCTGGACGCCGCGCACCTCACCGACACGGGCCTGGCATACGGCCCGTCCGTCTACGGGGCCGCGCCCTCCGCCGACACCCTCGCCAACCAGTTCGCCGCGATGCCCTCCCTCCACTTCGGCTGGGCGCTCGCGCTGGCGGTCGGCATGGCCGCCGCGACCCGGTCCCGGTGGCGGTTGCTCTGGCTGCTGCACCCCCTCGCCACGCTCCTCGTGATCGTCGGCACCGCCAACCACTACTGGCTCGACTCGGCCGTCGCCGCCGCCCTGCTCGGCGCCGCTCTCGCCGTCGTCCCGCGGCCCCCTGCCGCCGGCCGCCCGCCCGGGCCCGTACGGGAGCTGCCGCGGGCGCGGCCGCGGCCCGCCGCCGAGCCCGTCGGGGCGGGCCGGTGAACGCCACCGCCGTCGCCGTCGCCCTCTGCCTGGCCTCCTCCGCCGCCTACGCGGCGGCCGCCGTCGCCCAGGAGCGCCTCGCCCGCGCGGGCGAGGTCCGCAGCACCCGCGCCCTCCTGTGCAGCGGGCCCTGGTGGTCCTCCGCCGGGCTGAACGCCGCCGCCGCGCTGCTGCACGCCGCCGCCCTGCGCTACGGGCCGCTGACCCTCGTGCAGCCGCTCGGCGCGCTCACCCTCGTCGCCGCCGTCCCGCTCGGGGCGCGCCGCGCCGGGCGCCGGGTCGCCGCAGCCGAATGGCGCGGCACCCTTGCCACCGTCGCGGGCCTCGGCCTGCTGCTCCTGCCCGCCTCCGGGCCCGCGCCGCACGACACCCTCACGCTCGCGGAGGCCCTCGCCCTGTCCGGCGCGACCGCCGCCGCCATCGGCGTCCTGACCGCGCGCCGGGACGTCCGCTCGGGGCTGCGGCACGCCACCGCCTCCGGGCTGGCCTCCGCCGCCGCCTCCGCGCTGACGCAGACCGTGGCCGTCGCCGCCGCCGGGCGCGGCGGGTCCCCGGCCGCCGGAGCGGTCGCCGCCGTCACCGGCCTCGTCGCCGTGTTCGCCGTGGGCGGGATGCTGCTGTCGCAGCGCGCCTACCGCGGGGGCCTCGGCGCCCCGCTCGCCGTCGTCAACCTGGCCAACCCCCTGGCAGCGGCGGCCATCGGCGCCGTCCTGCTCGGGGAGCGCCTCCAGGGCGGGGCCGCGGGGCTGCTGCTCGCCGCCGCCGGCGCCGCGGCCGCGGCGCGCGGGGTGCTGCTGCTGACGCGCTCGGCATCCGGCCCGCAGTGCGGCGGACGCGCCAACGGGCACGGCAGGGACGGCGGTTCACAGCCGACCGCCGGTGCGGCGGTCTCCGGTGTGGCAGCATGACGGGCATGGCCGACCGCTCGATCCTCTCGCTCTGGTCCAGGAACTCCGTCCTCTCCATCGGCTCCGCGGGCTCCGTCCTCTCCGTCGGCTCCGTCGGCAGCGTCCTGTCGATCGGCTCCGCCGGCAGCGTGCTCTCCGCCGGATCGGCCGGCTCCGCCCTGTCGGTCGCCTCCGCCGCCTCCTGGCTGAGCACCGGTTCCGTTCTGAGCGCCCAATCCCGCCGATCGGTGCTCTCCCACCGCTCCGGCCGCCCGGGGGCCGCTCCCGGATCGCGCCGCGCGCCGGCGCCCGCCCGTCCGGCGCGCGGCAGCCTGGCCGCCGGTGCGGCCCTCGCCCTGCTCGGCGCCGCCGCGGTCGCGGTGGCAGCAGGGGCCCGCCGGGGAGAACCGCTGCGGCCGGCGCCGCGTCCCTGAAGGCAGGGGCGCGGCGCCACCGCCGCGCGGCACCACGTACGACGGAGCGGAGTGAACGGGCATGGGGATCGTCGGCTGGATCGTCCTGGGGCTGCTCGCCGGAGCCATCGCCAAGCTGCTGCTGCCCGGCCGCGACCCGGGAGGACTGATCGGCACGACTCTCATCGGCATCGCCGGCGCGTTCACCGGAGGCTGGCTCTCCGCCCGCCTCCTCGACAAGCCGATCGCGGGCGAGTTCTACGACCCGGCCACCTGGGGCGCCGCCATCGCCGGCTCCCTCGTCCTGCTCATCGCCTACCGCATCCTCTTCGGCCACTCCCGCAGCTGACCAGCGACGCCCCGCCGCCCCCCATGCAGGGGCGGGATTCGGCCATGCACGGGGCGGCCGCCCTGGCGCGGGCCTCCCGGCGGGGTTTCACTGCGGGCCCATGACACGACACAGGATGCCGGCCCTGCTCGGCGCGCTCGCCCTCGCGGCGGCCACCCTGGCGGCCGCACAGCCCGCGGCCGCGACAGGCCCCGCACCGGCCCCGCCCGCTGAAGCGGCGCCCGCAGCCACGGCCGGCTACGTCCCGCCCGAGTTCGGCACCGACTGGCACGACCCCCTCACCGCCGACCCGCCGGTCCTCCGCCCGCCGACCCGGTCCTGCGAACTGACCGTCGCCGAGGCCCGGTTCCGCGACTTCACCCCCTACCGGGGCCACTACACCCCGCCCGCCGGCTGCGGCACCGGCCCCTGGGCCAAGGTCGTCCTGCGCCTCGAAGGCAAGGTCAAGGGCCGCCAGTACGACCGCCTCGGCCACCTCTCCCTCGGCGGCGTCGAGATCCTCCGCACCTCCACCCCCGAGCCCTCGCCCGACGGCATCACCTGGAGCGTCGAGAAGGACGTCACCCGCTACCGCGACACCCTCAGCCGGCCCCAGCCCGTCGAGATGCTCATCGGGAACGTCGTCAACGAGACGTACACCGGCGTCATCGACGTCAAGGCCACCCTCGTCTTCCACACCGCCGAGCGGCACCACCCGGCCCCCGACACCCCCGACCGCGTCGTCCCGCTGACGGCCCCCGCCGTCACCACGCCCCGCAACACCGAGCGCCTCCTCGCCGAGGTGTACGCGACCGGCTCCGGCGGCGGCTGCGAGGAGTACTGGTACATGGCGGTCCCCGACGCCGCCCCCTACTCCTGCAAGGCCGCGGACGGCCCCCACCGCGAGGTCCGCATCTCCGTCGACGGCCGCCTCGCCGGCATCGCCGCCCCCTTCCCGCACGTGTGGACCGGCGGCTGGTCCAACCCCTTCCTCTGGTACGTGACACCCGCCCCGCGCGCCTTCGACGTCAAGCCCGTCGTCTACGACCTCACCCCCTTCGCCGCCCTCCTCAACGACGGCCGCGAGCACCGCATCGAGGTGTCCGTGGCGGGCCTCCCCGCCGGCCGGCCCGGCTGGAGCACCCCGACCAACCTGCTGATCTGGCAGGACGAGGGCCGGGACGTCGTCACCGGATCCCTCACCCGGCACGAGGAGGAGCAGCCCTCCGGATCCAGCCGCTGGACCCCCGCCGCCGCCGGCGAACCGCACCGCCTCGACACCCGCGGCAGCCACCGCCTCACCACCGAAGGCCGCCTGGACACCTCCCACGGCCGCGTCACCACCACCGTCACCCGCGCCGTCGGCCTCACCTCCGTGCACCGCTGGACCGACGGAGAGGACCGGGACGCCCTGTCCGCCGTCTGGACCGACGAGGAGAGCACCACCCGCGGCCGAACCACCACCCGCACCGCACGCACCTACACCATGGACGGCGAGACCGCCCTCGGCGCCGGCGACCGGCTCCGCACCGCCATCACCGTCTCCGACCGCGCCGACACCGCCGTCCTGCGCGGCGGCCGGACCGTCGACCGCAGCCGGCTCGACCACCGGTACACCGGCGACGCCTCCTACACCGCCAACGTGCCGCGCGAGGAGCGCCACGCCGTCGGCACCACCACCGAGCGCTACCGCCTGTACGGGGCGCAAGCGCCCGGCGGGTGCTACGACCGCACGGTCTCCACCGCGCAGGGCACGGTGACGGAGGACCGGCGGCGCTGCTGACGGAGGCTGCCCCTACGATGAGCCGCCATGGACATGAGTGAGGCCGGCAGACAGCTGGTCGACGGCCGATTCGAACTGTTGGCGCCACTGGGCGCCGGTGGCATGGGCACGGTGTGGCGCGCCCGCGACATCGCACTGCACCGCGACGTCGCCCTCAAGGAGGTGCGCCCGCCGGACCCGGCGACGGCCGCGGCCCAGCCCGGCCTCACCGTCCAGCTGCGGGAGCGCGCGGTGCGCGAGGCCCGGGCCCTGGCCCGCCTCGCGCACCCCAACGTGGTGACGATCCACCACATCGTCGAGCCCGCCGGCGGCGAGGACGGGCACCCGTGGATCGTGATGGAGCTCGTCAAGGGCGGCTCCCTGCACGACCGGCTGGAGTCCGGGCCCCTGCCCGTCGCGGACGCCGTCCGGATCGGCCTCGACGTCCTGTCGGCGCTGCGCGCCGCCCACGCCGAGGGCGTCCTCCACCGGGACGTGAAACCGGCCAACGTGCTGCTGCGGGCCGACGGCTCGGCGGTGCTCACCGACTTCGGCATCGCCGCCCTGCACGGCTCCACGGCGCTGACCTCCACCGGCGTGCTCATCGGCTCCCCCGAGTACATCGCCCCGGAGCGGGCCCGCGGCGAGGAGGGCCTGCCCGCCTCCGACCTGTGGTCCCTCGGCATGCTGCTGTACACGGCATCGGAGGGCACGCACCCGCTGCGCCGCCCCACCAGCCTCGCCACCGTCGTCGCCGTGTTGGAGGACCCCATTCCGGCCCCGGTGCGCTCCGGCCCGCTGGGCCCCGTACTGGAGCGGCTGCTCGTACGGGACCTGGCCGCGCGGCCCGACGCCGCCGAACTCGAACGGCTCCTGCGGGAGGCGCAGGCCGCCCTCGCCGGGGCCGCACCGAGCGCCGTCCCGCACGCCACGCCCGGGCAGTACGGGCCGCCGGGCACCCAGCTCGCCGCCCCGCACCCCGCCACGCCGCCGCAGGGCCTGCCGCAGCAGCCCGCCAAGGTGCCCGCAGGGCCGTACGCCCCGCCGCCGTTCACCCCGGCGGGCGGATCCCCCTACGCCGCGACCGCGGCCGTCCCCACGGGCGGCCGGACCCCGCGCCGCCGCCCCGCCCTCCTCGGCGGGCTCCTCGCGGTGGTCCTGGCCGGCGGCGGGGCCGTCGCCCTCGTCAACGCGCTGTCCGGCGGCGACACCGGCGGCAGCGGCGCGGGCAAGGGCGGAGCCTCCGCCCCGGCCGCCACGGCCGGCGCCACGGGTCCCGCGCCCAGGCAGTCGGCCGGGTCGGGTGCGCCCGCCAAGGAGGCCGCCGCGCCCCGGGGCAGCCTGCTCACCCCCGCCAACGTCCGCACCGCGATCGAGGCGTTCAAGCAGCAGACCGGCACCACCACCTTCGCGGAGATGACCGTCTACGGGGAGTACGTGCTCGCGTCCATCCCCACCGCCCCGGGCGCGAAGACGTACGACCGCTGGCAGTACCGCGACGGCCAGGCCAAGAAGAGCGGCCCCGGCGGCACCCTGAGGCCCGACAAGCCGCCGATCGACATGGCCGGCGTCAACTGGGACGCCCTGCCCGGCCTGCTGGCCAAGGCCGAGCAGGAGCTGGGCGTCGACAAGCCGACCTCCCGCTACGTCATCATCGAGCCCTGGCTCTTCGACGGGACCCCCTCGATGCGCCCCTACCTCAGCGACGAGTACGGGCAGGGCGGCTACGTGCACGCCGACACCCAGGGCAACGTGAAGAAGGTCTACAAGAGCTGACATCGTGTACCCGTACCCGTACCCGTACGCGCACGGCACGCGCGTACGGCACGCACGGTTCAGAGGAGCACCCACCCCATGCCCACCTGGCGCACCGCCCTGACGGCGGCCGGCATCCGCGACCCCCGGCTGCGCGCCGACTTCACGTACGCCGCACGCCGGGTCCTGCGCCGGGAGCCCGCCCCGTACCTGACGCTGCGCCTGCTCGCCGCACCGGAGCTGGTGCCGTGGATGACCGCGGGGGTCGCCTTCATGAACCTCGTCGACGACACCGCCGAGACGGGCACCCCGCAGCAGCGGGCGGACGGGCTGGCGGCGCTCGCCGAGCGGGTGGCGGAGGCACTGAGGACCGGCGGCGGCCCGGACCCGCTGCTGCGGGCCTACGCGCACGCCGTCGCCGCCCGCGGGCTGCCCGAGCGCTGGGTGTCCCGCTTCCTGGAGGGCGCCGCCGGCGCCGAAGCCCGCTTCGACGGCTTCGACACCGAGGAGGACTTCCAGGCCTACCTCGACGCCTACGCCTGGCCGGGGCTGCTCGCCTTCACCGGGCTCCAGTACCCCGGCGGCCCCGACAGGGAGCAGGCCGCCGGGTGGCGGCGGTTCGTCGATGCCGCCCAGCGCGTCGACTTCCTCGCCGACCTCGCCGGGGACCTGGCCGAGGGCCGCCTCTGCCTGCCGCGGGCCGCCCTCGCCGAGCACTCCGTGACCCGCGAGGACCTCGAACAGGCCCGCGACACCCCGGCCGTACGGGCCCTGCTGGCCGCGCAGGCACGCCGGGCACGGACCGCCCTGGAGGCCGCGGACGGCATCATCGGCCTGGCGGAGCCGGGACTGCGGCCGGTCGTCGCGGCCATGACGGAGCTGATGGGGCACCAGCTGGCGGCCGTGGAGCGGGCCGGCGCGGGTGCTCTGCGCCGCGACGTCGGCTACGGGGTGGCCGCCCCGGTACGGACCCTGCTGCGGGCCCGGGCCGGGGCCCGCCGCGGGGCCCCGGCCGCATCGGCTGCTAGTACGGGCCGTTGACGTTGTCGATGGAGCCGTAGCGGGCGGCCGCGTAGTTGCAGGCGGCGGTGATGTTCGCGACCGGGTCGTAGGAGTCGGTCGAGGTGCCGGGCACGTGGTAGGCGCGGAACGTCGGGTCGATGACCTGGAGCAGGCCCTTCGACGGAATGCCGTTGCGGGCGTTGATGTCCCAGTTGTTGATGGCCCGCGGGTTGCCCGAGGACTCGCGCATGACGTTGCGGTGGATGCCCTGGTAGGTGCCCGGGATTCCGTGCTTGGCCATCACGGCGAGCGACTCGCGGATCCAGCCGTCGAGGTTGTTCGGGTACGAGGCGGCCGGCTTGGCCGCAGCGGCCTTCGCGGCCGCCGCCTTGGCGGCCGTGCCGAGGGCCAGCTTCAGGCCGGGGCGGATCACCTCGGGATTGCTGCCGATGGCGCTCCGGTTCGCCTCGTAGAGGGCCTTCCATCCGCCGGCCACCGAATGCTGCGCGGCGATCTTCGAAAGGGTGTCGCCGACGGTCACGGAATACGTCGCGGGGGCTGCCGCCTTTTCCGCCGCCGGCTTGGCGGCGGGCAGTGCCGCCGCGGCCGCGGCGGGCACCGCGGCCGGCTGGGCGACGACCGCGCCGGCGGTGGTCGCGCTGATCAGCGGGATGGCGAGGGCCGCGCCGCCGGTGCCGGCGACGGCCAGCTTGCGGACGGCGGGGCGCTGCTTCGGGCGGCGGTGCTTACCCGTTCCGGGCATGGCGGAATTCCTCACGTGCGGGTGCGGGGGGAGCCCTGGCGGATGCCGGAATCGGTAGCTGCCCGCCGGGAACGACGTGAAGGTAGGCGAGTCCGCCGGGCCGGAACAAGGCTCCGCATCACGCACGTGATCCCTTGGCCGTTTTCGGTGCGGTAAACGACCTTGGAGGGGATCTCCGGGAATGCCGGATTTCCTTTCGGGGAAAAGGGAATCGCGCGTCCGCGAGAAATGATGTTGCAAAGTCCGGAGTGACTGACATCACGGTTTGCGAGGGGGGCGGAGCAAAACGGGCAAAGTGTGGTTTCGATGGCCTGATGAGGGCATCCGTCCTGTTCTTTGCCAACCGCCCACGGCGGGCGCAATCCGGCGCGCCCGCCTCGATTCCGCGCCCCCTGCGGGACCTTCAGAGGGCGGCGAGCCGGTCCAGCGCCTCCGCGACCGACCGCCGGCCCGCCGGCAGCAGCGGAAGGCGCACGTCCGGCGTGGGGATCCGCCCCTGCGCATGGAGCACACCCTTCACCACCGCCGGATTCGGCTCCCGGAAGAGCGCCGCCGCCAGCGCGGCCAGGCGGTGGCCCAGCTCCCGGGCCCGTACCGCGTCCCCCTCCCGCCAGGCGGCAGCCAGCTCCGCGTACCGCGCCGTCGCCAGGTGCGCGGATGCGAGGATCCCGCCGGCCGCGCCGAGCGCGAGCATCGGGGAGGTGAACGCGTCGTCGCCGGCGAGCACCGCGAATCCGTCCGGCAGGTCCCCCAGGAGCGCCACGGTCTCCTGGTCGATCCCGCCGTTCGCGTACTTCACCCCGGCGACCCCCGGCAGCGCCCCGAGCGCCCGCAGCGCCTCCGCGTCCAGCTGCTGCCCCGTGCGGTAGGGGATGTGGTAGACGACCAGCGGCACCGGGCTCGCCGCTGCCAGCCTGGTGAAGTGGGCGAGCACGCCCGCCGCACCGGGCCGTACGAACGACGGCACCGCCACCAGCGCCGCCCGCGCCTCCGGCCACCGCGCCAGCAGGCCCAGGTCCTCCTCCGCGGCGCGCGTGCCGCCCGCGCCCGCGCCGACGGTCAGCACCGCGCCCCGCTCCCGGCACACCCGGGCGCAGACACCGGTGACCAAGTCGCGCTCCCCCGCGTCCAGCGAGGCCGCCTCGGCCGTGGTGCCCAGGGCCACGATCCCGGAGGCGCCCTCGTCGAGCACCTGGTGGGCGAGCGCCTCCAGCGCGTCGGCCGCGACGCCGCCGCCGTTCGAGAAGGGGGTGATGAGCGGGACGTGGATCCCCTGCAAGGAGAGGTCCCCGGCCTGTGCGTCGGCCCGGGACCCCCGGCAGCTCTGGAAGTCCTGCGGAGCCTGTGAGTTCTGTGCGTTGTGCGCCATGCAGACGAGCTTCGCCCGCACCCACCCGCAGATCCAGTTCGCATTCCTTACCCGAACCGTAAGCTGGTCCGATGCTCGACGTACGACGCCTGCGCCTGCTGCGCGAACTCGCCCGCCGCGGAACCATCGCGGCCGTCGCCGAGGCCCTCTCCTTCAGCCCCTCGGCCGTCTCCCAGCAACTGGGCGTCCTCGAACGCGAGGCCGGCCTGCCACTGCTCGAACGCACCGGCCGCACCGTCCGCCTCACACCGGCCGGCCAGAACCTCGTCCGGCACGCCGAAGCCGTCCTCGAGCGGCTGGAGGAAGCAGCCGCCGACCTGGCGGAGGCGCGCAGCGGCCTCGCGGGAGCCCTGCGCATCGGCGCCTTCCCGACGGCGACCCGGGCCATCGTCCCCGCCGCCCTCACCGCCCTGGCCCGGCGCCACCCGCGCCTGGAGGCGATGGTGACCGAGACGGACCCGGCGGCCGTCGCGCACGCCCTGCGCGCCGGCGACCTCGACGTCGCCCTCGTCCACGAGTACGACTTCGTCCCCGCGCCCCGCGAGCCCGGGATCGCCACCGAGCCCCTCTACCGGGAGGCGATGTACCTGGCCGCGCCCGCCGCCGGACGGGAGCCGCCCCCGGACGCCCGGCCGCGGGAAGCGGAGGAGCCCGCCGCGGCCGACGGCCCCGGCCCGGCGGAGCAGCGCGCCGCGCTGCGGGCCCACGCCGACGCCCCCTGGATCACCGCCACCCCCGGCACCCTCTGCCACACCATGGCCGTACGGGCCTGCGAGGCCGCCGGGTTCACCCCGCGCGTGCGCCACCTGGTGGACGAGTTCCCCACCGTCCTCGCACTCGTCGCCGCCGGGCAGGGGGTGGCCGTCGTACCCGGGCTCGGCCTGCACGGGCACGCGGACCCGGCCGTCGCCCTCACCCGGCTGCGCATGGAGCGCCGTACGAAGCTGGCGTTCCGCAGCGGATCCGCCGGCCACCCGGCCGTGGCCGCCTTCGGGGAGGCGCTCCGCGCCGCGCTGCCGCCGGAACCGGCCACGGGGGCGGACGGCGGCCCGTGATGCAACTCCCCTCCGGGCTCCGGCCCGTGTACGTTCGGTGATCCAGACGGATCCGAGCAGAGCGGGGTATGACGTGACGCATCGCGTACGAGGGATCATCGCGCGGAGCAAGGGCGCACCGGTGGAGTCGGCGACGATCCTCGTACCGGACCCGGGGCCGGGCGAGGCCCTGGTCAAGGTCCAGGCGTGCGGGGTGTGCCACACCGACCTGCACTACCGCGAGGGCGGCATCAACGACGAGTTCCCCTTCCTCCTCGGCCACGAGGCGGCGGGCGTGGTCGAGGCGGTCGGCCCCGACGTCACCTCGGTCGCCCCCGGGGACTTCGTCGTCCTCAACTGGCGTGCCGTGTGCGGCACCTGCCGGGCCTGCCGGCGCGGCCGCCCCTGGTACTGCTTCGCCACGCACAACGCGGCCCAGCCCATGACGCTGGAGGACGGCACCCCGCTGTCCCCGGCGCTCGGCATCGGCGCCTTCGCCGAGAAGACGTTGGTCGCCGCGGGCCAGTGCACCAAGGTCGACCCGGCGGCCTCGCCGGCCGCCGCCGGGCTGCTGGGCTGCGGGGTGATGGCCGGCCTCGGGGCGGCCCTGAACACCGGCGGCGTCGGCCGCGGCGACTCGGTGGCCGTCATCGGCTGCGGGGGAGTGGGCAGCGCGGCCGTGGCCGGGGCCCGGCTCGCGGGAGCGGGCCGGATCATCGCCGTGGACCTGGACGACCGCAAGCTCGAACTGGCCCGCGGGCTGGGCGCCACGCACACCGTAAACGGGCGTACCGAGGACGTTGTCAAGGCCGTGCAGGAACTGACCGGCGGCCACGGCGCGGACGTCGTCATCGACGCCGTCGGCCGCCCCGAGACCTACCGGCAGGCCTTCTACGCCCGCGACCTCGCCGGCACCGTGGTCCTCGTCGGCGTGCCGACCCCCGAGATGCAACTGGAGCTGCCCCTGCTGGACGTCTTCGGCCGCGGCGGCGCCCTCAAGTCCTCCTGGTACGGGGACTGCCTGCCCGAACGGGACTTCCCCGTCCTGATCGACCTGTACCTGCAGGGCCGGCTCGACCTGGACGCGTTCGTCTCGGAGACCATCCCGCTCGACGGGGTCGAGGACGCCTTCGCCCGGATGGAGCGCGGCGAAGTCCTGCGGTCCGTCGTCGAGTTCTGACGCCGGTCGGGGGGCCGGGGCCGCGAACCGGGAACGGTCGGCGGCCCCATCCCTTCACCACTCTGCCGACGGCCGGGATCCTCACTGGCCTGTGGTCGTGGACGCCTTGTCCAGGGTGAGGTCGGTCGCCCACTCCGCGCCGAACTTCATTTCCTTGCCGTCGGCGTTGATGGAGTACACCCCCTGGACCGGGAGCACCTCGCCCGGGGAGGCGGACTGGAGGATGTCGCAGATCCCGCCGACGGATTCCACCTTGGTGTCCTTGACAGCGGTCACCACGTCCCCCAGGCCCAGTTTCGCCTTCGCCGCGGGTGTGTTGCTCCGGGCGTTGACCACGAAGACCCCGGTCACCCCGGAGTCGACGAGCTGTTTCTGTGCCTTCTCCGCCGCGGCCGGGTCGACGCCGTACTGCTCCAGGTACGTCGGCAGGCCGGGGTCGTCAAGACCCGCCAGGATCCACCCCGGGTCGTTCTTCCTGACCCCCTCGGCGAGGCCGTCCAGCAGCGGCCGGGCGTGGTCGCCGCTGATGGAGAAGAACTGGCCCTGCACGTCCCCGCCGCTGCCGAGCGTGTTGATCCCGACGACTTGACCCTGCCCGTTGAGCAGCGGACCGCCGGAGTTGCCGGCGTTGACGGCGGCCGAGTGCTGGATGAGGGCCGGATAGCGCGGCAGGGACGTCGACGGCTCCGCGTCCGCCACCTCCGGGTTCTGGACCGAGCCGGCCGTGTACACGGCCTTCTGGCCCACGCCGCCGATCGACGCCGGATAGCCGAGGACGGTGACGGTGTCTGCGGTCTGCACGTCCTTGCTCTTCCCGAACTCCAGCGCCTTCAGATCGGGTGGCACGGAGGTGAGCTGCAGGACGGCGAGGTCCTCGCAGGGGTCGATGCCGACGAGCCGGGCCGGCTGCGTACTCTCGCCGACCACGACCTTCAGGGACGCCTGCCCCTCCACCACGTGGGCGTTGGTGGCGACGAGCCCCTTCTCGGCGTCGTAGACGAAGCCGCTGCCGCTGCCCACCTCGCCCGCCACGAGCACCGTGGCCGGGGCCGCCTTCTCGTAGATCTCCCGCGGATCCATGTCGTCCGCGTACGCCGGCGGCAAGGCCGCCGTTCCCAGGGCCAGCACCGCGGCGGCCAGCACGGGGCCGCTGCACCGCACCTTCATGAGCCCGCCACCTTTCCGCAGGAGGGGTCCCTCTTTCAGGCTAGCTCCGCCCCGCGGGGGTGTCCTGCGCTGGCCGGGGGCGCGTGCCCGGCGCCGCACCTGACGTCAGTCCGCCCCGACTCCGTTTCCCCGCCGGGCCGTTCGCATAGGGTGCGCAGCATGGACACGCAGACCGGACAGCCCGCACCGCTGGAGCCCATGCCCACCGACTGGACGCGCGCCCTCGCGGTCGTCGCCCACCCGGACGACCTGGAGTACGGCGGCGCCGCGGCCGTCGCCGACTGGACGGACGGCGGCCGCGAGGTCGCCTACCTGCTGGCCTCGCGCGGCGAGGCGGGCATCGACACCCTCGCGCCCGCGGAGTGCGCCCCGCTGCGCGAGGCGGAGCAGCGGGCGAGCGCGGCGGTGGTCGGCGTCTCCACCGTCGAGTTCCTCGACTACCGCGACGGCGTCATCGAGTACGGCCTGGACCTGCGCCGGGACATCGCCGCCGCCATCCGCCGCCACCGACCCGAACTGCTGATCACGCTCAACCACCGCGACACCTGGGGAGGCCAGGGCGGCGGCGGCTTCTGGAACACCCCCGACCACAAGGCGGTGGGCCGCGCCACCCTGGACGCCGCCGCCGACGCCGGCAACCGGTGGATCTTCCCCGAGCTCATCGAGCAGGGCCTGGAGCCTTGGAACGGGGTGCGCTGGATCGCCGTGGCCGGATCCCCGCAGGCGACCCACGCCGCCGACGCCACGGCCGGCATGGAGCGGTCCATCGCCTCGCTGATGGAGCACAAGGCGTACATCGAGGCCCTCACCGACCAGGACCCGGAGGAGTACTGCCGAGGGTTCCTCACCGGCTTCGCCGAGCAGGCCGCGGCCCGCTTCGGCGGCCGCCCGGCCGTCACGTTCGAGCTCTTCTCCCGCTGACCCTCCCGGTCCGGGGCGTCGCCGCGCCCGCCCGGGGCGGCGCCCCGGGTGGGAACGCATGGTTCCCAGAGTGCCAAGCAACCGCTTAGTATGCCGCGGGACGCGTTCTCCCCGACGGCGGCTGGAGGCCCCGGATGCAGGCATGGCGAGTGCACACCACCGGCGAACCCCGCGAGGCCATGCGCCTCGAGGACGTCCCGGAACCGGTGCCCGGTGAGGGGGAGGTGCGGCTGCGCGTCCTCGCGGCCGCCGTCAACTTCCCCGACGCCCTGCTCGTACGGGGCCAGTACCAGATCCGCCCCCCGCTGCCCTTCACCCCCGGCGTCGAGGTCTGCGCGGAGACCGAGGACGGCCGCCGCGTCATCGCCAACCCCGCCCTCCCGCACGGCGGCCTGGCCGAGTACGCCACCGCCCCCGCCGCGGCCCTGCTGCCCGCCCCGGACAGCCTCGACGACGCCGAGGCCGCCGCCCTCCACATCGGCTACCAGACCGGCTGGTTCGGCCTCCACCGCCGGGCCCGCCTCCAGGCCGGCGAGACGCTGCTCGTCCACGCCGCCGCCGGAGGCGTCGGCAGCGCCGCCGTCCAACTCGGCAGGGCCGCCGGCGCCACCGTCATCGGCGTCGTCGGCGGCAAGGCCAAGGCGCGCACCGCCGAGGAACTCGGCTGCGACCTGGTGGTCGACCGCACCGCCGAGGACGTCGCGGCCCGGGTCAAGGAATTCACCGGAGGCCGCGGCGCCGACGTCGTCTACGACCCGGTCGGCGGGGACGCCTACACCGCCTCCACCAAGTGCATCGCCTTCGAGGGCCGGATCGTCGTCGTCGGCTTCGCCGGCGGCACCGTCCCCACCCCCGCCCTGAACCACGTCCTCGTCAAGAACTACTCCGTCCTGGGCCTGCACTGGGGCCTCTACGCCCTCCGGGACCCGGCGGCCGTCCGCGACTGCCACGCCGAACTCACCCGCCTCGCCGCCACCGGAGCCGTCAAACCCCTGGTCAGCGAACGCCTCCCGCTCGCGGCCGCCGCCGACGCGGTCCAGCGCGTCGCCGACGGCACGACCACCGGCCGGCTCGTCGTCCTCCCCGCCCGGGACGGGGGCACCCGGCCGTGACCACCGCCGACGCCCTGCGCGCCCGGGTCCGCGACCTGCTCGCCGCGCACCCGCCCGCCACCACCGGCCGCACCGCCTTCCTGCAGGCCCGCTTCGACGCCGGACTCGCCTGGGTCCACTACCCCGAGGGCCTCGGCGGGCTGGGCGCGCCCCGCTCCCTCCAGGCCGCCGTCGACGCCGAACTCGCCGCCGCAGGAGCCCCGGACAACGACCCGCGCCGCATCGGGATCGGCCTCGGCATGGCCGCGCCGACGATCCTCGCGCACGGCACTGGGGAGCAGAAGCAGCGCTTCCTGCGCCCCCTGTGGACCGGCGAGGAGGTCTGGTGCCAGCTGTTCAGCGAACCGGGCGCCGGCTCCGACCTCGCCGCCCTCGGCACCCGCGCCGTCCTCGACGAGGCCGCCGGCGAGTGGGTCGTCGACGGGCAGAAGGTGTGGACGTCCAGCGCCCACGCGGCCCGCTGGGGCATCCTCCTCGCCCGCACCGACCCCGGCCTGCCCAAGCACCGGGGCATCAGCTTCTTCGTGTGCGACATGCACGCCCCCGGCGTCGAGGTCCGGCCGCTGCGCCAGATCACCGGTGAAGCCGAGTTCAACGAGGTGTTCCTCACCGGCGTCCGCATCCCCGACGCCCACCGGATCGGCGCCGCGGGCCGGGGCTGGGAGGTCGCCCGGACCACCCTGATGAACGAGAGGGTCTCGATCGGCGGCATGCGCATCCCCCGGGAGGGCGGCATGATCGGCCGCCTGGCCGCGGCCTGGCGCGAGCGGCCCGCCCTGCGCACCCACGCCCACCACCAGCGCCTCCTCGGCCTGTGGGTCGAGGCGGAAGTCGCCCGACTGGCCGCCGAGCGGCTGCGGCAGCAGCTCGCCGCCGGACAGCCCGGGCCCGAGGGCTCCGGGATGAAGCTGACCTTCGCCCGCCTCAACCAGGAGATCAGCGGCCTGGAGGTGGAGTTCCTCGGCGAGGACGGCCTGTACTACGGGGACTGGGAGATGACCCGCCCCGACACCGTCGACTTCACCGGCCGCGACGCCGGCTACCGCTACCTGCGCGCCAAGGGCAACAGCATCGAGGGCGGCACCAGCGAGATCCTGCTGAACATCGTCGCCGAACGCGTCCTCGGCCTGCCCGCCGAACCGCGCGACGACAAGGACGTCCCCTGGAAGGACCTGGCCCGATGACCGCTCCCGGTGCCGCCCTCGACCTGCGGTACTCCGACACCGAGGAGGAGCTGCGCTCCGCCGTGCGCTCCCTCCTCGCCGCCCGCTGCACCCCCGCCGGTGTCCTCGCCCGCGCCGAGGGCGGCCGCCCCCACGACCCCGCCCTCTGGGACACCCTCGCCGCCGGGATCGGCACGGCCGGCCTGATCGTCCCGGAGGAGCTCGGCGGCCAGGGCGCCGGCCCCCGCGAGGCCGCCGTCGTCCTGGAGGAGCTCGGACGGGCCGTCGCCCCCGCCCCCTACCTGGCGCACGCCGTGCTCTCCGCCGTCATCCTCCTCGGCTGCGACCCGGCCGCGGCGGCCCCGCACCTGGCGGAACTGGCCGCAGGCCGCCGCGTGTACGTGCCCGCCCTGCCGCTGACGCAGGCCCCCGGGGCGCCGCTCCCGCCGCCGGTCCGCGACACCGGGGGCGGGGCCCTCGCCGGGCGCGCCACCTCGATCGCGGACGCGGTCGCCGCCGACGTGCTGCTGGTCCTCGCGGACACCGGCCTGTACGCCGTCGAGGCCTCCGAGGTGCGGCTCGCGCCCCGGACCCCGCTCGACCTGACCCGCCCCCTCGCCGACGCGGTCTTCGACGGGGCCGCCGCCACCCGCCTCGCCGACCCCGAAACCGCCCGCGCCGCCGTGCAGAAGGCCCTGCTGTGCGGGGCGGGCCTGCTCGCCTCCGAGCAGGTCGGGCTCGCCGAGTGGTGCCTCGACCGGACGGTGGCGTACCTGCGGACGCGCCACCAGTTCAACCGGCCCGTCGGCTCCTTCCAGGCCGTCAAGCACCGGCTGGCCCGGCTGTGGCTCGACACCGCGGCGGCCCGCGCCGCCGCCCGGGCCGCCGCGGACGCGCTGGCGGCGGACGCGCCCGACGCACCGCTCACCGTCGCCGTGGCGCAGGCGTACTGCTCGGGCGTCGCCGTGCGGGCCGCCGAGGAGTGCGTACAACTGCACGGCGGCATCGGCATGACGTGGGAGCACCCGGCGCACCTCTACCTCAAACGCGCCAAGGCCGACTCGCTGGCCCTCGGCACGGCGGGCCACCACCACACCACCGTCGCCGCCCTCGCCGACCTGCCCGCCCCCTGACCGGGGCGGCCGCCCGGCCCGGGCCCGGGACCGCCCCGCCCCCCGGCCCGTGCGGCCGGGTTCCTATCCTCGGGCCATGACCGCACTCGTCTCACCCGTCACCGCCGCCCAGTTGGCTGCCCACCGCGACGAACTGGCCGACCTGCTCGTCGCGGTGGTCCGCGAAGGCTCCTCCCTCGGCTTCCTCGCCGACCTCGACCAGGCCGCCGCAGCCGCCTGGTGGGAGACCCTCCTGCCCTCCCTCCGCGACGGCACCCTCGCCCTGTGGGTGTCCCGCCCCGCGGAGGGCGCACCGGTCGACGGCACCGTCGCCTGGGCCCGCGAGACCAAACCGAACGGCCGCCACCGCGCCGAACTGCGCAAGCTGATGGTCCACCCCGCCGCCCGCGGCCGCGGCACCGCCCGGGCCCTGCTCGCCGAGGCCGAGTGCGCCGCCGCCCGGGCCGGCGTCAGGCTGCTCTTCCTCGACACGGAGACGGGCAGCGGCGCCGAGCGCCTCTACCGGGCCGCAGGCTGGACCGAGGCCGGGACCATCCCCGACTACGCCGCCGACCCCGCCGGCCGCCTCCACCCGACGACCCTCTACTACAAGCACCCGTCCCTCCGGCCCAGGTGACCTCCCCCGCCGCGCGGCGTTAGACCCCGTAGCCCCACCACCGAGCGAGGGAGAGAACGCATGCACGCCGCATCCGCCGGCGCACCACCGACCCGTCGCGCGGTCCTGCGCGCCGCCTTCACCGCGGCGGTCCTCGCCGGGACCGCCGCGGCCCTGGCGCCCGTCCTGCGCGCCCGCCGCCCCCGGCAGACCGTCAGCCCCGCCCCGCTGGCCGAGGAGACCTACCGCGGCCGGCACATCGAGGTCTCCGCGGCCGGGGTCCGCATCGACGGCCGCCCCCTGCACGTGATGCGCCGCGCCGACGGCAGCTATCTGAGCGGGATCAACCACTTCGAGTCGTACGGGACCCCCCTGGAGCTCGCGCGCGCCGCCGTAGACGAGCTCGGCACGACGCAACTCGCCCTCGCCGCCCCTCACCACGGCTGACGCACGGAAGGCGAGGAGCCCGCGTTGTACACCCGGCAGAACCAGCGGAACCTGACCAGCAGCCAGAAGCGGCGGTTCACCGCCGCCGTGCTGGAGCTCAAGCGGACCGGCGCGTACGACGAGCTGGTGCGCATGCACGACAAGTACTTCGTGCCCGACCGCGGCAGCAAGCTCCGCGTCGGCCACATGTCCCCTTCCTTCTTCCCCTGGCACCGGCGCTACCTGCTGGAGTTCGAGGGGCTCCTGCGGGGCGTCGACCCGGGGGTGAGCATCCCGTACTGGGACTGGACCACGGACAACAGCCCCGCCTCCTCCCTGTGGGCGGAGGACTTCCTCGGCGGCACCGGCCGCGAGGGCGACCGCCAGGTCATGACCGGCCCGTACGCGCACCGGTCGGGGAACTGGGAGATCACGGTCGGCTTCACCGAGGCCCGCTTCCTCACCCGCAACCTGGGCCGGCCGCAGAACCCGATCACCCTGCCCACCCGGGCGGAACTCCAATGGGCCCTGGACGACCCGGTGTACGACACCGCGCCCTGGAACTCCACGGCCCGCGACGGCGGGTTCCGCAACAAGCTGGAGGGCTGGGCCGCTCCCAAGTCCGAGCGCTGGCGCAACCACAACAAGGTGCACCAGTGGATCGGCGGGCACATGACGGGCGGCACCGCCCCCAACGACCCGGCGTTCTGGCTCCACCACGCCTTCGTCGACCTGCTCTGGGACCGCTGGCAGCGGCAGCACCCGCGCTCCGGCTACCTGCCCGCCGCGCCGCTGCAGCCGGGCGACCTCCAGCGGGGCCGGGTGATCTCCCGGGATGAGCCCATGCCCCCCTGGAACGTCACACCGCGCGACATGCTGGACCACAGGAACCTCTACCGCTACGAGTGACCGCCCCGGATACGCGAGGAGGCCCCCGCCGCACGGCGGGGGCCTCCTGCGGCCGGATCACCCGGCCTGACGGCCGGTCAGTGGCCGTAGCCCTCGGTGTGCTGCTCGCCACCGGACGCGTTGACGCAGGTGTTGCCGAACGCCGGGTTCAGCAGGGCGATGACGTTCACCGTGTTTCCGCACACGTTGATCGGGACGTGCACCGGAACCTGGACGAGGTTGCCGGACAGGACACCGGGGGAGCCGACCGCCGCACCGTGCGCTCCGGCATCGGCGACGGCCAGACCGGCACCGGCGGCCAGGGCGCTACCGGCGGCAGCGGTGACGGCGACTGCCTTCGCGATACGCGACATCAAGATCTCCTCGTGAGGTGTGGGCGCCGCAGTGGGCTGCGGCATTCGACATGGCGTACAACGCGGCCGGGGCCGCCTGGTCACGGCCGCTGGGCCGACGCGGTGACATCGAAGCGGACGGAGTCGAAATACGGCGTGATCCGGCCCCCCGCTCCGGGCCGCAGGACCTCGACCGGCGTGCCCGCACAGCCCGGCCGGGAGTAGAGGTACGCGGTACCCGAGGTGTTGTTGGTGACGCCGCGGGCCCCGCCGCCCCGGGCCTCCACACAGCCCTCGGGAGCGGTCAGGCCGTGGACCCGGTCGTCCCGGCCGACGTACTGGAAGTCCGGCTGCCCGGCGGCGGCCAGGGCCGGGCCCGCGGCGGCGAGCAGCAGCAGGGGGGCCGGGGCGCAGGCCCGGACGAGGGAGCGGGCGGGGCGGACGGTGACCGGCCCGCGCGGGAAGGGCATGAATGGCATGCCGGTCCAACCCGGCCCGGCCCCGGCCGGGTCACGCCTTGTCACCCGTTGCACGCGTGTGCGACCGTGCCCCGGAGGGCGCACGGCCGACGCCCGGACGCGCAACGGCCGGTCCGGGACCGCGCCCGCGCCGGTACGAGGAGAGGGACGCCATGAGCACTGCGGGCGCCACCACCCGCCCCCGGGCCGCCACCGCCTGGGGCGCCGTCGAAGGCCGCCCGGGGCCCGGCGGCACCGCCGCCTTCCTCGGCATCCCCTACGCCGCGCCGCCCGTCGGACCCCTGCGGTTCGCCGCGCCCCGGCCGCCGCGGCCCTGGGAGGGCGTCCGCGATGCCGGCGCGTACGGGCCGACCGCTCCGAAGGCCCCTTACTCGCCGACCTTCGCCGCGCTCCTCGCCGATCCGGTCGTCCCCGGCGACGACTGCCTCAACCTCAACGTCTGGACGCCCTCCCCGGACCCCGGGGCGAAGCTTCCGGTCATGGTGTGGCTCCACGGCGGGGCCCTGACCCGCGGCTCCTCCGCCGTCCCCGTCTACGACGGCACGGCCTTCGCCCGCGACGGCGTCGTCCTCGTCTCCGCGAACTACCGGCTGGGCGTCCTCGGCTACGGGCTGTTCCCCGACGCCCCCGCCAACCGCGGCCTCCTCGACCAGATCGCCGCCCTCGCCTGGGTCGCGCAGAACATCGAGGCCTTCGGCGGCGACCCGGCCCGCGTCACCGTCTTCGGCCAGTCCGCCGGCGCCATCAGCACCGGCGCCCTGCTCGCCGCGCCCCCGGCCGCCGGACTGTTCGCGCAGGCCGCCCTGCAGAGCGGCGCCCCCGAGGTCCTTCCTCGCGAGCGCGTCCGGGCCCACGTGCGGCGCATGGCCGCCCTGCTCAAGGTGCCCGCGACGGCCGCCGCCTTCGCCGCCGTACCCCTGCCCCGGCTGCTCGCCGCGCAGGAGGCAGCCTCCCGCCGCTCCGGTCCGCTCGCCGGCGGCCCCGCCCTCGGCCTCGTCGCCGACCCGGCCACGCTGCCCGAGGACCCCCTGCCCGCCGCGGCCCGCTCCGGCGTCCCCCTCCTGCTCGGCTGGACCAGCGACGAGTACCGGCTGTGGCTGGCGCCCACCGGCGCCGTGCGGCTGCTGGACCGCCTGGGCCCGCTCGCCGTCGCGCTGGCCCGGGCCCGCAGCGGCAAGGACCGCGACGCCCTGCGCACGCTGCGCACCGCCCTGCCCGGCGCGAGCCCCGCCGCCTACGCCGGCCAGCTGCTGACCGACCACCGGCTCCGGGACCCGCTGCGCCGGCTCGCCGGGGCGCCCCGGCCGGCCCCGTCGTACGTGTACGAGTTCGCCTGGCCGTCCCAGATCCCCGGGCTCGGCGCCTGCCACGCCCTCGAACTGGGCTTCGTCTTCGACACCCTCGCCGTGCCGGAGGCGTCCTGGCTGGCCGGACCCGGCGCCCCGCAGGAGCTCGCCGACCGGATGCACGCCGCCTGGGTGCGCTTCGCCCGCACCGGCGACCCGGGCTGGCCCGCCTGGGACGGCGGCGGCCCGCCGATGGTGTTCGGCGGGCCGCGGCGGGAGCGGGAGGGGGAGCCGGCGCCTATTCCACCGGCCCTTCCATGACCTTGCTGATGAACTGGATCGGGCCCTCGCCCATGCTCGGGACGTAGGTCTTCGCGTTGTGCTTCCCGCCCGGGATCACCCGCATGCTGGTGTGGACGGGGCCCTTGCCGTAGGTGGCGATCCACTTCTCGACGTCCGGCAGCGTCTTCTTGTTGTTCTCGCTGTCGCCCACCTGGAAGGCCAGGTAGACGTCCGGGCCCTTCTTGTCGATCAGGCCCTTGGCCAGCGCGCCGGGGTCGTTCGCGGCCTTCTCCTTGTCGTGTCCCTTCCACAGCGGGGAGTCGGGCACCACGTCCGGGCCGGAGCAGATCGCGGCCTTGAACTTGTCCGGGTGCTTCAGCACGGCCTTCAGGCTCGCGAAGCCGCCCGTGGAGGAGCCCATGAACGCCCAGCCGTCACGGGACTTGACCGTTCGGAAATTCGCCTTCATCAGGTCCGGGACGTCCTCGGTGAGCCACGTGCCCATCTTGGGCTGGCCGGGGATGTCCGAGCCGTCCCAGTAGATGCCCTTGTCGTCCCCGGCGGGGTTGAGCACCGGCATGGCCAGCAGGAACGGCTTGCTCTTGCCCTCGGCGTACCACTTGGCGATGCTCGTCTGGAGGCCGAGGTCGGTGCCCATCCAGTAGTTGTTCGGGTAGCCGGCGCCGCCGGGGAGGGCGATCAGCACGGGGAAGCCGCTCTTGGCGTACTTCGGGTCGTCGTACTCCTTGGGCGCCCACACCCAGACCTTGCCCTTGAAGCCCGACTTCTTGCCCTCCAGGGTGGTCACGGCGACGTGCGTGCCGTCGGGCAGGGTCATCGAGTTCTTGAAGTCGGCCGCCGGGCCGGTCGGCATCAGGGCCTTCGAGCCGGCGTTCTGCGCGGCGCCCGCCTGGCCGCCGCCCTTGGCGGGGGCGCCGAAGGAGACGCTCTTCCCCTTGTCGGTGAAGGGGGGTATCTCGAAGTGGTACATCGCGCCGGAGGCTATGCCGGCGAGGGCGAGGACGGCGGCACCGACGGCGAGCCACCGCCGGCCGCGGCGCGGCCGCCGGCCGGATTCCGGTTCCGGTGCGGGGTCCGCGTACTGCGGGTACTGGCCGTCGGGTGAGTACGACATGTGCGGTGGCTCTCCGGCTGGTGCTGCCCCGTCGGGGGTCGGTCATCACGTTCTGATCGAAGGATGATCGTACGGGGCGTCCAGTTCCGGTTTTTTCCAGCTCTTGGGCTGCCTTGGGGCCGGCCGTTGCCGAACGAAGCGCCCCCGGCCGCGCGGGCGGCCGGGGGCGGGCAGTGTCCTGCAGGAGCGTTACGCCGGGACGAGCGCCTTGCGCCGGCGCCGCCGCGGGGCCCGTGCCGAGAGCCGCAGCTCGATGACCGCCCGCACGGCCGGCCACTCCTCGTCGAGGATCGAGTAGAACGCGGTGCTCCGCACCGCCCCGTCCAAGCCCCGCGAATGCGCCCGGCGGACGCCCTCGGGCGTGAACCCGAGCCGTTCCATCGCCGCCCGCGAGCGCACGTTGCGGGCGTCCGCGCGCAGCGAGATCCGCCGTACGCCCCACGTCTCGAAGGCGTGCCGCAGCATGAGCAGCTTCGCCTCGGTGTTGATGCCCGTGCCCTGGGCGCCGGGGGACAGCCAGGTGTTGCCGATCTCCGCGGCGTCCGGGATCGCCGTCAGCGGATCGCCGAAGGGGACGCCCGGCACCGCAGGCCACACCAGCGGCCCCTGCCAGTAGTCCAGCTCCAGGAACCGGGTGGAGCCGACGACGAGGCCGTCCGAGGCTCTGACCACCGCGAACGGGAGCGATCGGCCGGCCGCCTGATCGGCGAGGGCGCGGTCGATGTACTCGTGGGACGCCTGCACCCCGTGGGGTACGGGGGTGAAGGCGTAAGTCGTACGATCCTCGGCCCCGGCGAGGGCCAGGGCCTCGGTGTGGTGCGGGGCGAGGGGCTCGAGCCGCACGGTGCGGCCGGCGAGGAGTACGGGTACGGGCACGGAGCCTTCGGTCCTTCTGGGCGGTGGGGTGGTTGCACAGTCTGCGCGCCTGGAGTCACCCCCCGCGCAAAACGCGGGTGAAAGGCAACGGGCTGTCAGGTGAAGCGCGAGTGCCTCAATGTAGCCCCTCGGAGAGCTCTCATGAACCCCCAAAATGGCAACGCCGCGGCCATGTTTTCCGGCGCGCCCGCCCCGCGCGCCGACAACGCTCTGACCTGCGGCGATGCGCGAAGATCGAGGGCGGCCGGGTGTGATTTCCCTCGCTGCCCGCCCGGCCGGCCGGGCCGTGCTCCCCGACCGCGCCGGCCGCACGTCCGCAGGGGCTCCCGGCGGCTCCCGCGAGCCGTCGCGCCGGCAGCCCGCGCCGGCCTGGGGAACGGCGGCCCGGACGCACGATTGGCCCACCGAAACCAAGGTCGATTGGCCCCCTGGGGCGGGCCATCCCGCTGGTGCAATGGAGCGGTGACGACACGCCTACTGCCCCCGCCCGGGACCCCGCGCCGCCTCGCGGCCGCCCAGCTGGCCAACTCCGTCGGAGACGGCGCCTACTACGTGTGCTCGGCCCTGTTCTTCACCCGCGTGGTCGGTCTGCCGCCCGGCCTGATCGGCCTCGGCCTGACGCTCGCCTGGGCGGTCGGCTCCGTCGCCGGCATCCCGCTGGGGGCGCTCGCCGACCGGCGGGGGCCGCGCGGCGTCTCCGTGCTGCTGGCCGCGGCCACCGCCGCCGGCGTCGCCTCCTTCCTCTTCGTCCGCTCGTACGGCGCCTTCCTGGTCGCCGCCGTCTGCTACGCGACCGCGCAGTGCGGGCTGGCGGCCGCCCGGCAGGCGCTGCTCGCCGGGCTCGTCCCCGCCGGGGAGCGGACCCGGGTGATGGCGCACCTCCAGTCGGTCCTCAACGCCGGGCTCGCGGTCGGGGCCGCACTCGGCGGGATCGCCCTGGCCGCCGGCACGGAGCAGGCCCACCTGGCGGTGTTCGCCCTGGACGCGCTGGGCTTCCTCGTGTGCGCCGCGGTGCTGCTGCGGCTGCCCGCGCCGGCGGCGGGGCCGCGCCGCAGGGCGGGGGAGCCGCGGCCGGCGGTGCTGCGGGACCGGCCGTACGCGCTGGCCGCCCTGCTGAACGCGGTCCTGCTGCTGCGGATGCCGCTGCTGAGCCTCGCGGTCCCGCTGTGGACCGTCGAGCGGACCAGCGCCCCCGGCTGGCTGGTGTCGGCGCTGTTCGTGCTCAACACCGGCGCCGTCATGCTGTTCCAGGTGCGCCGGGCCGAACCGGTGACCGACCTGGCCGCCGCGGCCAGGGCCGTGCGGCTGTCCGGCCTGGGCACGGCCGCCTCCTGCGCCGTGTTCGCCCTGTCGGGGTGGGCCGGGCCGGCGTGGGCGGCCGCGGCGCTGCTCGTGGCGGGCGCCGCGCTCCAGGCCGACGCGGAGATGCGGCAGTCCGCCGGGTCCTGGCAGATCGGCTTCTCCCTCGCGCCCGCCGACCGGATCGGCCAGTACCAGGGGTTCTTCGGGACCGGGGTGCCCCTGGCCCGGTCCGCGGGCCCCGTGGTCGTGACCTCCCTGGTCCTGCTGTGGGGCGTTCCCGGCTGGTTCCTGCTGGGCGGGCTGCTCCTGGCGGCCTCGTACGCGATGGGCCCGGCGGTCCGGTGGGCGGAGCGCAACCGCCCGGGCGCGGGGCGGGCGGCGGGCGGTGCGAGTGCGCCGGTGGCCGCAGCGACGGGCCCCGCCGCCGCGCCGGTCGCGCCCTGAGATCATCTCCGGCATGGAGATGGACGACGTACTGGGCCGGCTGGCGGCCGTGGGGCCGTTCTTCACGGTGTCCGGCGGGGCGCGGCCGCCGGCGGAGGGGTTCCGGCCACTGGCCGAGCTGTACGGGGAGCGGCTCGGCCCGTACGTGGCCGAGGTCGGCCGGCGCATCGGCAGCGGGCCCGGCCGCGTGGCCGCCTCGACCGCCCAGTTCGGGATCGCGTCGCGGCTGTGGTCCCTGGGCCTGGGGTGCGCCGCGCTGGGAGGCCCGGTGCCGGACCTGGGGCCGGACCGGCTGTGGTGGCGGATGCCGCCCGGGGGCGGATCGCTGGAGCTGTGGCTGCCCGCGCCCGGCGAGGGGGCCCGGCCGGCCGCGGACCTCGGGGCGGCCGTCCTCGCGCACCTGGAAGTACTGGACACGGCGCTGCGGGAGCGGTACGGAGTCTCGCCGCAGGTGCTGCGCGGGAACACGGCGTCCGGGCTCGTCGGGGCGCTGCGGGTGCTGCTCGGCCGGCTGCCGGACGGCGGTCCGGCCACGGCACTGGCGGCAGGGCTCCTGGCGGACGGCGGCGCGCTCGGCGGCACGGGCGCCTTCGTGCACGAGGAGGGCCTCGGGGTGGCCTTCGTGCGGCGCAGCTGCTGCCTGTACTACCGGACGCCGGGCGGCGGGCTGTGCGGGGACTGCGTCCTGCGGACCCGGTAGGCGCGGCCGGCCGCGGAAACGGGTGCGGGCCACCGGGGGGCGGTCGCCCGCTCCCCGGTGGCCCGCACCGGCGTTGCCGTACGGTCCGGAAGGCTCAGAAGGTGAGGTTCCAGGCGTCGATCCGGCCGGTGTCGCCGCGGTAGTTGTCGTTCACCCGCAGCTTCCAGGTACCGGCGGCCGCCTCGGAGGAGGCGTTGACGGTGTACACCTGGTCGATGTTGTCGGCGCTGCCGCCGGCGCGGTTGTGCAGCGTGTAGATGCTGCCGTCCGGGGCGATCAGGTCGACCTTCAGGTCGCCGATGTAGGTGTGGACGATCTTCACGCCCACCTTGAGGGTGGCGGGGGCGTTGCCGGTGACACCGGTGACCGTGATCGGGCTCTCGACGGTGGTGTTGTCGCCGATCGCGACGTCACCGGGGTTCTCGAAGAACTTGCCGGGCGGCGGGGTGGCGCCGACCGCCTTCAGCGCGTCGACCTGGCCCTCGCCGAAGAAGCCGTTGTTGGCGGTGGTGCCGGTGCAGCGGCTGTCCGACGGGCAGGCGATGTCGTTGGCCTGGAGGGCCAGCTTCTCGCGGATCTGGGCCGGGGTGATGCCGGGGTTGGTGCTGGCGATCAGCGCGGCGACGCCGGCCACGTGCGGCGAGGCCATCGAGGTGCCGCTCATGGAGGAGTACTTGCCGCCGGGGACCGTCGAGTAGACGTTGCTGCCCGGGGCGGAGACGTCGATGATGCCGCGGCCGAAGTTGGAGAAGGACGCCTTGGTGGTGCCCTCGCCGTTGGCGGCGACCGTCACGACGCCCGGCAGCTCGGTCGGGATGTCGAGGCAGGCGTTGGTGATGGTGCGCGTGACCGGGGTGGAGTCGTTCGGGCTCGCCGTGTCGGTCGTCTTGTTGGCGAGGTCGTAGTTCTCGTTGCCCGCCGCGGCGACCTGGAGCGAGCCCTTGCGCTCGGCGTACTCCTGGGCGCGCCGGACGCCCTCGATGATGGCGGCCTGGTCGGCGTTGTCCGGGCAGTTGAACTGCCACGGGTCCGTGTAATAGCTGTTGTTGGTGACCTTGAAGCCGTGGTCGCCGGACCACATGAAGCCGCAGATCGTGTTCTCCGGGAAGAACAGCGAGGAGCCCGGCTCCGCGATGCGGACCGAGGAGATCTTCACGCCCGGGGCCACGCCGACGACGCCCTTGCCGTTCTTGGCGGCGGCGACCGTGCCGGCGACGTGCGTGCCGTGTTCGCCGACGTCCCGCCAGGCGCCGGCCCGGGTGTCGGGCTTGCCGTAGGCGCAGGAGACCGAGTCGGCGGCGTTGAAGTTCGGCGCCAGGTCCTGGTGCTGGTCGTCGACGCCGGTGTCGAGGATGCCGACCTTGACGGAGGCGGAGCCGGTGGTGACGGCCCAGGCCTGGTCCGCCTTGATCTGGCTCATGTCGGCGCGGACCGGCTCGCCCGTCGGGGTGGTCGACTGCGAGGGGTTGGCGGGCAGCGCCGGGTTGTAGGCGTCCGCCGGGACGTCCGAGGTGCGGGTCGCGCCGACCTGCTGGACGCCGCTGACGCCGCGCATCGCGGTGGCGAAGTTCGCCGACGCCGAGTGGGCGACGATCACGCCGATGGCGTCGAAGTTCGAGAAGACCGTGCCGCCGTTGGCGGCGACCGCCGCGCGGACGGACGGGTTGTCACCGGGAGCGGTGATCACGAGGTAGGCGCGGGTGCCGGCAGCCCAGGTCGCACTCTGGGAAGCCGGGGCCGCGGAAGGGGCCTTGGCGGCGGCGAACGGGGCGGCCGGCACGACCGGCAGGGTGCCGGCGAGGGCCGAGGGAGCTCCGAAGGCGAGCGCCGCGCCGAGGGTGGCCGCCAGAACGAGGGTACGTCGGGGTCGGCTGGATATGTGGGGTATCAATGCGTCCTCCGAGGACCCGGTGGTGCGGATCGCAGTTACCGGGCCGTACGAAACGAGTGGTGGACGCAAGATGTCAGACGCGTGCCCCCGGGCGGAAGTAAGTTTCAGCACAGCCGACTTGTTCGACTGGTGGCCGAAAACGATCGGTGAGGAACCGGTCGAGCCGGCCGGGCTGGGCACCGTGGGGGCGAGCCCTGCCCGGCCGGCTCGCGGCCGGCGCACCGCTTATGCCGGTACGCCCGTCTTGTCGCCGGCCGAGGGGGCGGGCACGGCGGGGGCCTCCGTGCCGTGGCCGTCGTCGGTCAGCGTGGTCTCGTCGAAGGCGAGGTGCCCGGCGAGTACTTCGCGGGCCCGCTCGCGGTCGAACTCCTTGGTCCAGGTGCCGATCAGCACGGTCGCCACCGCGTTGCCCGCGAAGTTGGTCAGGGCCCGCGCCTCGCTCATGAAGCGGTCGATCCCCACGATCAGGCCCACGCCGTCGACCAGTTCCGGCCGGTGCGACTGCAGTCCGCCCGCCAGCGTCGCCAGCCCGGCTCCGGTCACGCCGGCCGCGCCCTTGGAGGCCACGATCATGAACAGCAGCAGCGACACCTGCTCGCCGAGGGCGAGCGGCTCGCCCATCGCCTCGGCGACGAACAGCGAAGCCATCGTCAGGTAGATCGCGGTCCCGTCCAGGTTGAAGGAGTAGCCCGTGGGCACGGTGATGCCGACGACCGGCTTCGACACGCCCAGGTGCTCCATCTTCGCGATCAGCCGGGGCAGCGCCGACTCCGAGGAGGAAGTCGACAGGATGAGCAGGAACTCCCGGCCGAGGTACCCCAGCAGCCGGAAGACGCTGATGCCGGTGCACAGCCGCAGCAGTCCGCCGAGCACGAGGAAGACGAACAGCAGGCAGGTCGTGTAGAAGCCGATCATGATGACGGCCAGCGACTTCAGCGCGTCGATGCCGGTCGCCCCGACCACGGCGGCGATTGCGCCGAACGCGCCGACCGGCGCCACCCACATGATCATCGCCAGGATCCGGAACACCAGCTTCTGGACATGGCCGATGCCGCGCAGCACCGGCTCGCCCGCCGCGCCCATGGCCTGGAGCGCGAACCCGCACAGCAGGGCCACCAGCAGCGTCTGGAGCACCTCGCCGCCGGTGAAGGCGGACACCAGGGTCGTCGGGATGATGCCGAGCAGGAACTCCTGGGTGCTCTCGGCTCCGCCCGCCTTCGCCTGCGCCTCGCCGGCGTGCCGGACGGCCTCCGTCAGGTGCAGGCCGCTGCCGGGCTCCAGCAGGTTGCCGACGACGAGCCCGATCGCCAGCGCGACCGTCGACATCACCATGAAGTAGCCGAGGGCGAGGCCGCCCACGGCCCCCACCTTCGCCGCCTTGCGCACCGACCCGATGCCCAGCACGATCGTGCAGAAGATCACCGGTGAGATCATCATCTTGATGAGGTTCACGAAGCCGGTGCCCAGCGGTTTCAGCTCGACGGCGGCGCCCGGAGCGGCGAAGCCGACGGCGATGCCGAGGAGCACCGCCGCTATCACGGCGATGTACAGGTAGTGGGTCTTGTCGCGTCTGGCGGCCACGTTCGCCTCCCGGTGGTGAAAATCGTCCCGCCAGACCATCGCCCACCCCTGTGACCCCGGTCACCCTTGCGTTCATTGAGTTCACGGGCCGGTGCACACTGAGCGCCATGTTCCGGTTCCCCCGCCCGCCGCGCAGCCTCGCCGGCCAGCTCTTCGCCATGCAGGTGCTGCTGGTCGCCGTCGTCGTCGCGGGCTGTGCGGTCTTCGCCTACGCCACGGCCCACGGCCAGGCGGAGGACGCCGCGCGGCGCCAGGCCGGGGCCGTCGCCCGCGCCGTCGCCGACTCGCCGTCCGTGCTGGAGGCGGTGCGCCGGGCCGGCCGCGGCACCGACCCCTCGGCCGCGCTCCAGCCGTACGCGGAGCGGGTGCGCGCCGACTCCGGCGTCGACTTCGTGACGATCATGGCTCCCGACGGGCGCCGCTGGACCCACCGCAACCCGCAGCGCATCGGCGAGCCGTTCATGGGCAACACCGAGCCCGCCCTGCGCGGCGAGACCTTCAGCGAGACGTACACCGGCACGCTGGGCCCCTCGATCCGCGTGGTCACCCCGCTCGCGGACGAGGGCCGGATCGTCGGCCTGGTCGCCGCGGGGATCACGGTCCGCGCCGTCAGCGACCGGCTCGCCGCCCAGCTCTCCGCCCTGGCGTGGGTCGCCGCCGGCGCGCTCGGCCTCGGCGCGGTCGGCACGTACGTCGTCAACGCCCGGCTGCGCCGGCACACGCACGGCATGAACGCCGCCGAGCTCAGCCGCGTCTACGACTACCACCAGGCGGCGCTGCACGCCGTCCGGGAAGGGCTGCTGATGCTCGACGGGCGGCGCCGGATCACGCTGATCAACGACGCCGCCCGGGACCTGCTCGGCCTGTCCGGGGACGTCCGCGGCACCGCTGTCGCCGACCTGGGACTGCCCCCGCCGCTGACGGGCGCCCTGCTCGCGGACCGGCCGCGCGTGGACGAGGTCCACCTGACCGCGGAGCGGGTGCTGGTCGTCAACAGCTCGCCCGTCGCCGGCGGCGGGCGCCGCGGCACCGTGGTGACCCTGCGCGACCACACCGAACTGCAGTCACTGACGGGCGAGTTGGATCGGGAGCGCGGGTTCACCCAGGCCCTGCGCGGCCAGGCGCACGAGGCGGCCAACCGCCTTCACACGGTCGTCTCCCTGATCGAGCTGGGCCGCGCGGACGAGGCGGTGGAGTTCGCCACCGCCGAGCTGGAGCTGGCGCAGGCCCTCACCGACGAGGTCGTCACCGCGGTCGGCGAACCGGTCCTGGTGGCGCTGCTGCTCGGCAAGGCGGCGCAGGCGCACGAGCGCGGGGTGGAGCTGGTGGTCACCCCCGACAGCCGCGCCTTCGGCGCCCGTACGCAGGACGGCGGCGGCTGCGGCGGGGCGGCAGCCGGGGCCCCCGACGGCGGTGTGCGCCCGGCGGGCGGGCCGCCCGCCGTCCCGGCCCGCGACCTCGTCACCGTCCTCGGCAACCTCGTCGACAACGCCGTCGACGCCCTCACCGGCATACCCGGCGCCCGCGTCGAGGTCACCGTGCGCCCCGACGGCGACTCGCTCCTGCTCAGCGTCGCCGACAACGGTCCCGGGCTCCCGGAGGGCGCCGCCGCCGACGTGTTCCGGCACGGCTGGTCGGGCAAGGGGGAGGGGCGGGGCCTCGGCCTCGCCCTGGTCCGGCAGGTCGCCCACCGGCACGGCGGAACCGCCGAGGCCGCCGGGTCCCCGGGCGGCGGAGCCCGGTTCACCGTACGACTGCCCATGCGGAAGGAGCAGCCGGCATGACCGCGAGCGGACCGGCCCAGGGCCCCCGCGCCGGGGCGCCGGCGGAGGCGGGGCGCCCGGCCGAGGTGCGCGTCCTGGTGGTCGAGGACGACCCCGTCGCCGCCGACGCGCACGCGCTGTACGTCGGCAGGGTGCCCGGTTTCACCGCCGTCGGCACCGCCCACTCCCTGGCGGAGGCCACCCGGGTCCTGGAGCGGACCCGCGTCGACCTGCTGCTGCTCGACCTGGGCCTGCCCGACGGCCACGGACTGCGCTTCGCGCGCGGACTCCGCGCCGCCGGGCATCCGGTCGACGTCATCGCGGTGACCTCGGCGCGGGACCTGGCCGTGGTCCGCGAGAGCGTCTCGCTGGGCGTCGTCCAGTACGTGCTGAAGCCCTTCGCCTTCCCGACGCTGCGCGAACGGCTCCTGCGCTACGCGGAGTTCCGCTCGACGGCGGGGGAGGCGGCCGGCCAGGACGACGTGGACCGGGCGCTCGCCGCGCTGCGCACCCCGCTCCCCGCCGAGCTGCCCAAGGGGCTCAGCGCGCCGACCCTGGACCGGGTCGCCGCGCTGCTGCGGGCGACCCCGGAGGGGCTGACCGCGGCCGGGGCGGCGGGGGCGGCGGGGATCTCGCGGATCACTGCCCGCCGCTACCTGGAGCACCTGGTGGACACCGGCCGCGCCGACCGCACCCCCCGGTACGGCCAGGTGGGCCGCCCCGAACTGCACTACCGCTGGCTCGCCGCGGCGGCCGGCTCGGTGTCGAAGGCGTAGAACTTCCGGTGGTCCAGCATGTCGGCCGGGGTGACGTCGTTCCAGGGCCGCATGGTGCCGTTCAGATCGACCACGTTGGCCGTGCCGGCGGCGGGCAGGTACGTCGACTGCGGGTGGCGCGCCTGCCATTCGGCCCACAGCTTGTCGACGAACGCGTGGTGCATCCAGAACACGGGGTCGTTGGGGGAGACGCCGGTGGCCATCTGCCCGCCGACCCAGACGTGCACCCGGTTGTGCAGGTTGGCGCCGCGCCAGCCCTCCAGGTGGTTGCGGAAGCCGTTCGAGGCGCTGTTCCACGGGGCCATGTCGTATACCGGCATGGCCAGGACCGCGTCCACCTCGGCCTTGGTCGGCAGCTCGGCGACGCTCGCGCCGAGGGAGCGCCGCAGGTAGGCGCGGCCGTCGACGCGCACGTTGACCGGGAACTTCCCGGCGGAGTACGCGAACGGGCCGTCCATGACCTGGCCGTCGCGGGCGCGGCCGGTGCCGCCCAGGAAGTCGGCGGCCCAGAGGGAGGAGCGGGAGGTCCGGTCGGCGGTCCAGTCCCAGTAGGGGAGCGCCACCGAGGCGTCGACCTTCTGCAGCTCGGCTTCGAACTCCAGCAGGAACCGGCGGTGCCAGGGCAGGAAGGAGGGGGAGCGGTGGCCGACGCGGTCGCCCGAGTCGGTGTCGCTCATGATGAAGCCGTTGTGCGTGGTGACGAACCGGTCGTAGACGCCGGTGCGCTTCAGCTCCAGCACCGCGTTGGTGAACGCGCGCTTCTCCTCGGAGGTCAGCGAGGCCTGGTTCTTGCGGACGGTCATGCCGTGCCTCCCATGGGCGAGAAGGGGGCGAGGGTGGCGCCCTGGAGTTCGCGCACGGCGGCGCGGGCGAGCGACAGCGGGTCGGCGAAGGTCTCGTAGTGGTTGACCACGCTGATCCAGGTGCCGTCGGCGTTGCGCATGACGTGCAGCTCGCGGCCGTCTATGCGGACGGTGGGCAGGCCGGAGTGGCCGCCCCCGTGGTGCCCGCCGTGGTGGCCGCCGGAGGCGGGGGTGATGCGGATGCGACGGCCCTGGTACACCTCGTCGACCGTGCCCGAAGGGGTGGTGGCGGCGCGGGAGTCGGTGGCGGCCGCGTGCGCGGTGGCGCCGGCTATGCCGAGGGCGGCGAGGGCGCCGGCGGCGGTGCCCATGGCCTGCCGGCGAGTGATCTTGTTCATGGGCCGAAGAGGTACCAGTGTCCGAACGACCACTCGCTGTTATCAGGACATGAGCGGATAAGTTGCCTATAGAACCATTTGGCCGATCTTCCCGTCCGGGTCGGGGCGGATCCGTTCCGGTGCGAAAAATTCTATGGAAATCATCTTACTGGACAGTAATTTCTTCGGTTGCGCCCCGTGTCCTATGGAGGGGCTCACACCGTCGAGACGACCGGAACTCGAAGCCGGATAAATGATGGTCTGTCACCTATAGTCCGAACATGGCTCTCCACAAGACGAAGGACGTCACCGGCGGCGACACCGGGACGGACGTCTTCACCACCGCCCTGAGCGGCCGCGTCCTCCCCAAGTACCGGATGCCGGAGGAGCATTCACCGTCGGAGGCGGTCTACGCCCTGCTCCGCAACGAGCTCCTCCTCGACGGCAACGCCGCCCAGAACCTGGCCACCTTCTGCACCACCTGGTCCGACGACGGCGTCCACCGCCTCATGAACGAGTGCCTCGACAAGAACATGGTCGACAAGGACGAGTACCCGCAGACCGCGGAGATCGAGGCCCGCTGCGTCAACATCCTGGCCCACCTGTGGCACGCCCCGGCCGAGGACGGCCCCGCCACCGGCTGCTCCACCACCGGCTCCAGCGAGGCCGCCATGCTCGGCGGCCTCGCCCTCAAATGGCGCTGGCGGGCCCGCCGCCGCGCCCAGGGCCTGCCGGCCGACCGGCCCAACCTGGTGTGCGGGCCCGTCCAGGTCTGCTGGGAGAAGTTCGCCCGCTACTTCGACGTCGAACTGCGCCAGATCCCCCTGGAGGAGGACGCCACCGGCCTGCGGCCCCACCAGCTCGCGGAGTACGTCGACGAGAACACCATCGGCGTCGTCGCCATCCTCGGCGTCACCTACACCTGCGACTACGAGCCCGTCGCCGACATCGCGGCCGCCCTCGACGCGATCCAGCAGGAGCACGGCTGGGACGTCCCGATCCACGTCGACGGCGCCAGCGGCGGGCTCGTCGCCCCCTTCCTCCACCCCGACGTGGTGTGGGACTTCGCCCTCCCCCGCGTCGCCTCCATCAACACCTCCGGGCACAAGTACGGGCTCGCACCCCTCGGCGTCGGCTGGGTCGTCTGGCGCACCGCGGACCTCCTGCCCCCCGAGCTCGTCTTCGACGTGGACTACCTGGGCGGCGACATGCCGACCTTCGCCCTGAACTTCTCCCGGCCCGGCGGCGAGGCCATCGCCCAGTACTACCTCTTCCTCCGGCTCGGCCGCAGCGGCTACCGGAGCGTCCACCAGTCCTGCGCGGACACCGCCCGGTTCCTCGCCGGCGAGATCGCCGCGATGGGCCCCTTCACCCTGCTGTACGACGGCCAGGGCGCCCTCCCTGCCGTCTCCTACCGGCTCACCGACCCCGCGGCCGCCGGCTTCACCCTCTACGACCTCTCCGACCGGCTGCGGATGCGCGGCTGGCAGGTCCCCGCGTACCCGCTGCCCGCCCGCCGCGACGACACCGTCATCCAGCGCGTCCTGATCCGCCACGGCGTGACCCTGGACCAGATCGCCCTCCTGGCGGAGGACATGCGCCGCGCCCTGGACCACCTCCGCGCGGCGCCCCCGACCCAGCCCCCGACGGCTCCCCGCTCCGGCTTCCACCACTGACGGCCCCGGCGCGGGGGAACCGCCCGCGGAGCGGCCGAACCACAGCCGCCCCGCGCCAGTCCTTGCGGGCCTGGGCATGCCGCTGACGTTCGTCCCGGTCGGCGTCCTGTGGCCCGCCGACGCGGGCCCGCGGCGCGTAGCCCCGGCGCCACGTCACATGCGGGCGCCGAAGTTCTGCGTCCACCACGGGCCGCCGGGGCCCTGGTGGAGTCCGACGCCTATGTCCTTGAAGGAGCAGTTCAGGATGTTCGCGCGGTGGCCGTCGCTGTTCATCCACGAGTTCATGACCGACTCGGCGGTGCTCTGCCCGCGCGCTATGTTCTCGCCGTACGTCGCCCACCGGTAGCCGGCGGCCGTCGTCCGCTCGCCCGGGTCGGAGCCGTCCGGGGCCGTGTGCGAGAAGAAGTTCCGGCTCGCCATGTCCTCGGAGTGCCGCTGCGCGGCCTTCCGCAGCTGCGCGTCGTCCTTCAGCGGGCCGCAGCCCGCCTTCGCCCGCTCGGCGTTGACGAGGGCGACGACCTGGCCCACCGGTCCCTGCGGGGCGGGCACCGGGGCCGGCGACGCGGGGCGCGGCGCGGACGGGGACGGGGTCGGCGCGCCACTGGACGCCTTGCCCGCGCCGGAAGGGCTCGCCGACGCCGACACCGAGGGCGACGCGGTGGCCGACGGGGACGGCGAGGCCGAAGCGGACGCGGATGGCTGGGCCGGGCCGCTCGGCGACGGGCCGGCGGACTCGCCTGCGGACAGCGCGTTCAGCGGAGCTGCCGGGGCGGCTCCGCCGTCCTCGCCGGCGGAGCCGGGGAAGCCGCCCAGGTAGGCGAGGCCGCCGCCCGCGACGCAGGCGGCGAGCACGGCACCCCCGACGGCCCGCCGCCGACTGCGCCGCCGCTTGCGCAACGCGCTCCGGCCGCCGCCCGCCGCGCCATCGGCACCTCCCTCCGCGGAACCGGCCGGCACAAGCCGGGCCACGGCCTCGCCGCCACCCGGACCGCCGTCACCGCCGCCGAAGCCGCTGCCGCCCCCGTGCGCCCCGGCGCCGAAACCGTCGTCGCCACTGCGCGTACCGGCGCCGAGGCCGCTGCCGCCGTCATCCGCACTTGCACCGGAAGCCAAGCCGTTGCCGTCGTCCGTACCGGTACCGCCGGCGAAGCCGTGGCCGCCGCCGCCCGTGCCGCCGGGCGGTGCTTCGTACGCGGGCGTCCAGCCGCCGGATGCCGCCTGGCCGTCGGCGGGCGCCCAGCCGGCGGACACCGCCTGGCCGTCTGCGGGCACGCCCGCCGCGTACGCCGCGCCCGCGGGGGCGAAACCGCCCGCGGCGGCCGACCGCACCCCGGCCAGCAGCGCCGCCGACACCGGGACGAGCGCCAGGCCCGCCAGCAGCCCCTCCGCCGGGAGCAGACCGTTCCACAGCCCGGCGCACCGCAGGCACTCGCGGGCGTGCCGGGCTATTCGCTTGCGCCACAGAGTGGACGGCTGCCCGTCCCAGGAGGCCGTCACCGCGGCCAGCGCCTCGCACGGCGGCTGCGCCGCCAGCGCCCCCTCCACCACGCGCGCGGACTCCAGCTGCGCCTTCATCCGCTGCACCCGCACGGCCGTGTGCTGCGGCGTCAGCTCCAGCGCCGCGGCCACCTCGCCCCGGGTCAGCTCCCCCGCGCACTCCAGCCACCACAGCGACAGCAGCGCCCGGTCGTCCGGCTCCAGCCAGCGGGTCGCGCGCGCCGTCTCGCGGCGCTGCCCCTCCAGGGCCAGCCGGACGACGGTCAGGTCGACGAAGTCCGCCCCCGGGTCGGCGAGCTCCCAGGCGGCCTCCAGACCGCTCTCACCGGGAGCGGTGCGCCGGGCCTGCCAGTACGCCCGCACCCGGTTCATCGCGATGGCCACCAACCACGAGCGGAAGCTGTCGTCCGAACGGAGGGTGCCGAGGCCGTCGAGGGCCCGCAGCATCGTGTCCTGCACGACGTCGTCCACGTCGACGGAGCCGTTCATGGCGCGCCCGACGATGTTGTAGACCAGCGGCAGATACGCGCTGACCAGCTCGTCCTGCGCGTGGAGGTCTCCCGCGCGGGCCGCCGCGACCAGCTCTGCCGTGTGCTCTGAAGTCATGTGAGGTTCCCTGTCCGTCCCGGCGGTCGATGATGCCCGATACCTGGGAGACCGTCGACCGGAGCGCGGATAACACCTATCGGGGGACTTCTTCGAAAAAAATCCCGGGATCCGCGTCAGGTCTGCCGGAGCGGTACGTACTCCTCCGCCGACAGGCCGAACGTCCAGGCCACCCCCTCGCGGGCGGTCCGCGTCTGCGGCGGGACGCGCAGCCAGTACGTGCGGAACGTGCCGTCGGGCTCGGCGGTGGAGTTCACGACCTCGACCATGGCGACGTCCTCGTCGTCGTCCAGCCCGATCCGCCACAGCACGCCCGTCTCGTCCCGGTGCACCGGTTCCGCGCCCGAATCGCCGAGGTAGCGCTCGTAGCCGTAGAACTCCAGCATCACCCGGCGCAGCTCCGCGTTCTCCTCCTCCCGGATCCGCTCCGGGGTGAGCCCGGCCAGCCCCGACAGGAAGTCCGCCGGCACCGGCATGCCCCGCCACGCGTGCAGCACGAAGCCGTCGGAGAACGCCAGCGCCGGGCCGTCCCGCCGGTCCAGGCGCCCCGCCTCGTCCCGGTGCAGTTCCGCGGGCCGGTCGCACACCACGGCGACGTCCTCGTACGGCCACCACCAGCCGGCGTGGCGCGCGGCATCCGCCAGACCGGCCAGTGCGGGCCCCCGGTCCGCGAGGGCGGCCAGCCAGGCCGCGTCGTGCTGCCCCGGCACCGCGTCGAGCAGCAGCAGGCGGATCTGCGGCGTGTCCTCCAACTCCTCCGCCACCCCGTCGCGGATCCGCTCGGCCAGCGCCCACGTGACGTCCCAGAGGCGGGCGCCGGTCGCCGCCCACAGCGCCGTGTACCCGGACACGCCCAGTTCGGCGTGCGCCCGGGACCGCTCCGCCTCCCAGGGCCCGGTCCGCACCTCGTCGCGGACGCTGCGCCCGGTCCTCTCGCCGAGCTCCAGCAGCAGTTCCACGGCCTCTCGCGGTGACCGCGCCCACAGGACGCGGTCGGGCCCGGCCAGCCCGGCCGAGCGGTAGGCGAGCCGGACGGCGGCCTCGGCGGCGGCCCGGTCGGCGGGGCCGGTGGCGGCGGCCACGGCACGCCACTCCTCCAGCCGTTCGGCCGCGGCACCGGCGGCTCCGGCTGCGCCGCCGGCAGGGGTGTCAGGGGTGTGGTGCGTGGTCACGTCGTCCTCGGTCTCGTGCGGGGCCGGCCGCGGCAGCGGTCGGCCGGGTGGGGGAGGACCGCGGCGGCCGGTGGGCGCCGTGCGGCCCGGGGTACGGGCGGGCTGGCGGGTGCGTGGCGGGCGGTCAGTCGGCGACGTACCGGACCGCGCCCGGCACGTACTCCCGCTGCCGAACCACCCGGAACCAGCCCTTCGGCAGGGGTATCGCCGCATGCTCCTCGTGCACCACGCGCCCGCCCTCCGGCAGGTGCAGCAGCAGCGGCCCGAACTCCCCGCCCTCGCGCACCAGCCGGCCCGGCCCCGGCACGGCGTGCGCGTGCCCCGTCACCTCTCCGCGCGCCAGCACCAGCCGGCCCCGCGCGTCCCGCGCCTCGCCCGGCGCCCGCACCGCCCACTCCGGAACGGCCCCCTTCGGGACCGGCGCGATCAGGACGTCCCCCTGCCGGTACACGGCTCTCCCTCCCGCGGGCCCCCTCGGACCCGCTCGATCTTCCCCAACGCTAGGCCGCCGGTCTGACAACGGCCCCTCGAACGCCTGGTCGGGACTGTCGGTGCCGCTTGGTAGAACTGGTGTCGCACGTCCGCCCCACCGGCCACCCACCCCAGGAGCAGCGCACATGAGCATCAGCGGCCACATGAAGGAGTGGGGAGGCCTGCCCGTGTACGCCTTTCCGGGCCCCGGCGAAGAGCCCGCCGGGCCGCTTCCCGAACCCGGCAGCGTCGCCTGGCGCGTCAGCGCCGACTACTGGGAGTCCGACGAGGAATGGCCCGCGGCCTTCGCCCGGTTCGCCGCAGCCGTCGACCTCACCCGCGTCCGCTCGCTGATCGTCGGCACCTGGAGCGAATGCGCCGAGGGCATCCAGGAGTACGTCCTCGACGTCCTCCTCCCCGCCGCGGACCGGATGCCCGAGCTCCGCGCCCTCTTCCTCGGCGACATGACCTGCGAGGAGAGCGAGATCTCCTGGATCGAGCAGGCCGACATCAGGCCGGTTTTGGAGACGTTCCCGCTGCTGGAGGAGTTCGGCGTCCGGGGCGGCAGCGGCCTCGTCTTCCCGCCGCTGCGACACGCCGCGCTGCGCCGGCTGCGCATCGAGACCGGGGGCCTGTCCCGGGAGGTCGTGCGCACCGTCGGCGCCTGCGACTTCCCGGCCCTGGAGGACCTCGACATCTGGCTCGGCACCTCCTGGTACGGCGCGGACACCCAGCCGGCAGACCTGGAACCCTTCATGACGGGCGCCCGGCTGCCCGCCCTGCGCCGCCTCGCGCTGCGCAACAGCGACATCCAGAACGAGATCGCCACCGCCCTCGCCGGAGCGCCCGTCGTCGCCCGGCTCCGCGAACTCGACCTGTCCATGGGCACCCTGGGCGACGAGGGCGCCCTCGCCCTCCTCGACGGGCAGCCCCTAACCCACCTGCGCAAGCTGGACCTCCACCACCACTTCATCAGCGAGCCGGTGGAACGCCGCATCGAGGAGACGCTCACCCCGCACGGCGTCGAGGTCGACCTCGGCGAGCGCCAGAGCACCCGCAGCCGGCGGGACGGGCGCTACACCGCGGTGGCCGAGTGACTGCGGCCGGGGCCGCGCGGTACGCCGTCGTCGGCAATCCGGACAACCGCAGGACGGCCTTCTTCCAGGCCGCCCTGCGGGCCGCCGGGCTGCCCGCGGCCCGCGTCGTGCCCTGGCTCGACGTCCTCGCGGGCACCGCCCGCTTCCACCCCGGCGAGACCGTCCGCATCGACTCCCCGGGCGAGGACCCGCAGGTCGACCGGATCATGCGCGGCGCCGCCGAGCCGACCCGGGTGGAGGGCGGCGTCCGCTGGTACCGGGCGTTCCGCGCCGCCGTGGAGCGGATCGCGCACGACGTGCGGGCGGCGGGCGGGCACCTCCTGGCCGACCCCGCCGAACTGGCCGTCCTCTTCGACAAGCGGCTCTGCCACGCCGCCCTGGACCGGGCCGGGATCCCCGTCCCGCCGTCCCCCACCTCCGGGGCCGCCGCCCCGCCGCTGCGCGGCTGGCAGGACCTGCGCGAAATCCTCGCCAGGCCGGGCCTGCGCCGGGTCTTCGCCAAACCGGCCCACGGCTCCTCCGCCTCGGGCGTGCTCGCCGTCGAAACCGCCTCCGGCGGCCGTGTCCGCGCCACCACCTCGGTCGAACTGACCCCTTCCGGCGCCCTGTACAACTCGCTGCGGCTGCACCGCTACGAGGACGAGGCCGCCATCGCCGCCATCGTCGACGCCCTCGCCCCCGACGGCCTCCACGTCGAGCGCTGGCTGCCCAAGGCCTCCCAGCACGGCCGCTCCGCCGACCTGCGCGTCGTCGTGGTCGCCGGCCGCGCCACGCACGCCGTGGTCCGCACGGCCGCCGGCCCGCTGACCAACCTGCACCTGGGCGGGTCCCGCGGCGACCTGGCCGCCGTACAGGCCGCCGTCGCCGCCGCCGGCGGCAGTTGGCGGCAGGCGCTGGAGGTGTGCGAGCGCGCCGCGGCCGTCTTCCCCGGCACGCCGTGCGTCGGCGTCGACCTGCTGCCGGCTGCCGGCTGGCGGCGGTTCGCCGTCGGCGAGGTCAACGCCTTCGGGGACCTCCTGCCCGGGCTGACCGGCCTTCCCGGCGGCCCCGCCGAGGGCACCGACACCTACGGCGCCCAGGTCGCCGCCCTCCCGCACCCCTGACCCGTACGACAGGAACACCATGCACGCCACCCCGCCCGCGCCTGCGCCCGCCGCGGAACCCGACATGAACGAGGTCGTCGGCCGCGACGACCTCCTGCTGGTCACCCTCGACACGCTCCGCTTCGACGTCGCCGAACGCCTCGCAGCCGAGGGACGCATCCCGCACCTCACGGCCGTCCTGCCCGGCGGCCGCTGGGAGCGCCGCCACGCCCCCGGAAGCTTCACCTACGCCTCCCACCAGGCGATGTTCGCCGGGTTCCTGCCGACCCCCGCCGCCCCCGGCCCGCACCCGCGGCTCTTCGCCGCCCGGTTCGCGGGCAGCGAGACCACCGCCGGCCGCACCTGGGTCTTCGACACGCCCGACCTCGTCTCGGGACTGGCCGCGGCCGGCTACCACACGGTGTGCGTGGGCGGCGTCGGCTTCTTCAACAAGCAGGCGGCGCTCGGCTCCGTCCTGCCCGGGATGTTCGCCGAGTCCCACTGGGAGCCCGGGTTCGGGGTGGCCTCCCCGACCTCCTTCGAGCAGCAGGTGGCCTGCGCCGAGCGCGTCGTCGCCGCACTGCCCGCCGAGCAGCGGCTGTTCCTGTTCGTCAACGTCTCCGCGATGCACCAGCCCAACTGGTTCCACCGGTCCGGCGCCCGCGCCGAGGACGGCGACTGCGCCGACACCCACGCCGCCGCCCTGGAGTACGTCGACCGGCACATCGGCCGCCTCTTCGACGCCGCCCGCAGCCGCCGCCGCTGCTTCGCCGTCGTGTGCTCCGACCACGGCACCGCCTACGGCGACGGCGGCTATACCGGCCACCGCCTCGCCCACGAGGCCGTCTGGACCGTGCCGTACGCGCACTTCTTCCTCGAACCGGATACGCGGCCCGCCGCCGGGGACGACCGCGGGGAGTCCGGCCGATGACCGCCACCGCCACCCCCGAAGCCGCGCCCGCCGGCACCGCGCCCGCGCCCGTGCGCCCGTACGAGGCGTACGTGTACGCCTACCCGCACAAGACGGCCTACCGGCGGCTGCCCGACCGGCCCGCCCTGCGCGACCTGTGGGCGGGCCAACCGAAGGACGCGCTCTCGCTCTACCTGCACGTCCCGTTCTGCGAGGTCCGCTGCGGCTTCTGCAACCTCTTCACCCGCATCGGCGCCCCCGACGGCCTCACCACCGCCTACCTCGACGCCCTGGAACGCCAGGCCCGCACCGTCCGCGAGGCCCTCGCCGCCGACGGGACCGAGCCCCGCTTCGCCGCGGCCGCGTTCGGCGGCGGCACCCCCACCTTCCTCACGGCCCGCGAACTGGAGCGGCTCTGCGACATCGCCGAGCAGGCGGCGGGCGCCGACCTGCGGGCCGTCCCGCTGTCCGTGGAGGCCTCACCGCCGACCGCCACCGCCGACCGGCTCGCCGTCCTCGCGGAACGCGGCACCACCCGCCTGAGCCTCGGCGTGCAGAGCTTCGTCGACCGCGAGGCCCGCTCCGCGGTGCGCCCCCAGCGGCGGGCCGACGTGGAAGCCGCCCTCGGCCGCATCCGGGATGCCGGGATCCCCGTCCTCAACATCGACCTCATCTACGGCATCGACGGCCAGACCGAGGACACCTGGCGCCACTCCCTGGAGGCGGCGCTCGCCTGGAGCCCCGAGGAGCTGTACCTCTACCCCCTGTACGTGCGCCCGCTGACCGGGCTGGGCCGCCGCGGCGCCGCCGACGCCCCCGACCCGGCCTGGGACGAGCAGCGGCTGCGGCTGTACCGCCACGGGCGGGACCTGCTCCTCGCCGCCGGCTACCGGCAGGTGTCCATGCGGATGTTCCGCCGGCCCGACGCCCCCGCCTCCGCCGCCGACGACCACGCCTGCCAGACCGACGGCATGGTCGGCCTCGGCTGCGGAGCCCGCTCCTACACGAGCACGCTGCACTACTCGTTCGACTACGCGGTGGACATGGGCGAGATACGCCGCATCATCGACGACTACGTCGACCGCCCCGCCCGGGACTTCGAGCGGGCCGAGATCGGCCGGCACGTCGACGGCGACGAGGCCCGACGCCGGCACCTGCTGCAATCCCTCCTCCAGGCCGAGGGCCTCTCCCTGTCCGAGTACCGGGCCCGCTTCGGGACCGTCCCGCAGGACGACTTCCCCGCCGAGCTCGCCTCGTTCGCCGCGCGCGGCTGGCTCGCCGGCGACGCCGGCACGGGGGAGCGGCTGCGGCTCAGCCCGGAGGGCCTCGCCCACTCCGACGCCGTCGGGCCCGCCCTGTTCTCCCCGGCCGTACGCGCCGCCATGGCCGCGTACGACCGCAAGTGAGGCCGCGATGGACCTGACGCTGCTGTACCGGGGGCCGCTCGCATCCTGCGACTACGACTGCCCCTACTGCCCGTTCGCCAAGCGGCGCGACAGCCGGGCCGCCCTGGCGGCCGACCGGGAGGCCCTGGAGCGGTTCACCGCCTGGGCGGCCGGCAACACCGGCGACCGGCTTTCGGTGCTGTTCACCCCCTGGGGGGAGGGCCTCGTACGGTCCTGGTACCGGAGGGCCCTCGTCGAGCTGTCGCACCTGCCGCACGTGCGCCGGGTCGCCATCCAGACCAACCTGTCGGGACGGACCGGCTGGACGGCGGAGGCCGACCCGGACCGGCTCGCCCTGTGGTGCACGTACCACCCGGGACAGACCCCGTACGACCGGTTCCTCGACAAGTGCCGCGAGCTGGCCGCGGCCGGCATCCGCCACAGCGTCGGCATCGTCGGGATGCCGGAGCACCTGGAGGAGGCCCGGCGGCTGCGGGAGGACCTGCCCGAACGGGTCTACCTGTGGGTCAACGCCGCCGAAGGGCGCACCTACACCGACGCCGAGGCCGACCGGTGGACCGCGATCGACCCGCTCTTCCCCTACAGCCGCCACCCGCACCGCTCCGCGGGGCTGCCATGCCGCACCGGCTCCTCGGTGGTCTCGGTCGACGGGGCCGGCACGGTGCGCCGCTGCCACTTCGTCAAGGCGGAGCTCGGGAACCTGTACGACGGCTCCTACCGGGCCGCCCTGCGGCCGAGGCCCTGCCCGCTGGCCGTCTGCGACTGCCACATCGGGTACGTCCACCTGGAGACGCTGCCGCTGTACGACGTCTTCGCGGGCGGGGTCCTCGAACGCGTCCCCGCGCCGCGCACGTGAACGGGCCGGTCCGGCAGGCCGCTCACGACAGGCTCCCGTGGCCGACGGCCTTCGCCCGGCCGCCGTTCAGCAGATGCGCGGAGGCGGTGGGGAGCCCACGATCCCCCACCGCCCGCCCACGCGCGACGCAACCCGCGAAATGAATTGGATCTCCGGCCCCGGCCATGGCATGGTTGGTCTCGCCGAAGGGGTGTAGCTCAGCTGGCCAGAGCGTCGGTCTCCAAAACCGAATGCCGCAGGTTCGAATCCTGTCGCCCCTGCTCGTGTGACCTGCTCGGTCACCGCCGAAGGCCCAGGTCAGACATGGTCTGCCTGGGCCTTCGGCATGCAGCGGGACATGTCGCCGCCCACCGGCTCCCGCGGTGGGGGCTCGATCTCCGCCCCCCAAAACCCCCCAACGGCTTGCGCCTCGGATCAGGTCACCCCCAGGTGAGGGGGTCGAGGTGGAGGTAGAAACGCAGGCGGTCGTGGTCCAGGCCGATGCCGTACCTCTCGGCGAAAACCGTGTCGGCAGCCCGGGCCTGCTCCTCCTCCGCCCAAGTCTCCCGTGCGCTGGCGAGCAGCAGTGCCAGGTCGGCGTGGCGGTCGGCAAGTCCGAGGCGGCCCAGGTCGATGAAGCCCGACACGTCCAGGGTCTGCGGATCGAGAATGATGTTGGGCAGACACAGGTCCCCGTGGCACACGACCAAGTCGGCGGCTTCCTGCTCCCGGCGGTGTGAGGCCTGCCGGGCGAGGCGGTCCAGCAGCTCCGCACCGGGCGTCAGCTGCTGCTCAACCGGGAGGAACTCGGGGTTGACGGCATCGCGCGCCACGACATCGCGCGCCAGGGTGAGCATGGCGTCCAGACCCCTGCGGAACGGGCACTGGGACACAGGCGCCTCGTGCAGCCGACGGACCGCGTCCGCGATGCGTTCCCAAGCGCCCCGCAGATCTTCAGCGGGTACCTGATCGGCGGGTATGCCGGGGACAGCACTCGTCACCAGACAGGCGCCGGCGTCATCGGACTGCCAGTCGAGCACGCGAGGGCCGGGTACGTCCCGACCGCCCAGCCATGCGACCCGGTCGCGCTCGGCTTCCAGGCCGGCCGCGTCCGCAGCGGGCACGCACTTGGCGTACCGGGCGGCGTCCGCGCTGCGGAAGACGGTTGCTCCCGACTCGCCCGCGGTGACCGGCAACCAGCCGCCGTCATCCACGCCGAGCAGCAGCGGCGACATGGTCCGGGTGTCGCGGCGATCGCTCACGGCAACCACTCTAGCCAGCCCGGCACATCAGGCGACCGCGCAGTCTCCCGCAATACGGCCGGCGTGCGGCAAGGCACGATCCGAAAGAAACGGCCCGGACGAGCGCCTCGGTCGTCACGGACAACGGCAGCAAGCCAATGCCGGCCGCAGGAGCGGCCGGCGTCGGTGCCTAGACTGGCCGGTCTGTAGAGCGATCTTGATGCGGATCAGGGTGGAGGAACCCCATGCGCCATGTTTCCCTGGGCAGTTCAGGTCTTCAGGTGTCGGCGGTCGGGCTCGGCTGCAACAACTTCGGCGGGCGGCTCGACGCCAAGGAGACCCGGGCCGTCGTCGACGCCGCCATCGACGCGGGGATCACGCTCCTCGACACCGCCGACATCTACGGCGGCCGCGGCGGCTCCGAAACCCACCTCGGGCAGGCCCTCAAGGGCCGCCGCGACCAGGTCGTCCTCGCCACCAAGTTCGGCTACGACGGCGTCGACATGGGGTACGGGCCCGCGGCCGGGTCGCGCGGCGGACGCGGCTACATCCGGCGCGCCGTCGAGGAGTCGCTGCGCCGCCTGGACACCGACCACATCGACCTCTACCAGCTGCACAGCCCAGACCCGGCCACCCCGATCGCCGAGACGCTGGCCGCGCTGACGGAACTCGTCGCCGAAGGCAAGATCCGCTACATCGGGCACTCGAACCTGAGCGGCTGGCAGCTCGCCGAAGCCGCGCACGTGGCGCGGGAGACGGGCGCGGTGCCGTTCGTGTCTGCGCAGAACGAGTGGTCGCTGCTCCAGCGCTCCGCGGAGGCCGAGCTGGTCCCGGCCGCGCTGCACTACGGCGTCGGCGTGCTCCCGTACTTCCCCTTGGCCAACGGCCTGCTCACCGGGAAGATCCGGCGGGGCGCGCCGGTGCCGACGGGGTCCCGCCTCGAAGGCCGCGACGCGTACCTGACCGAGCGGCGGCTGGACACGGTCGAGGCGCTCGCCGCCATCGCGGAGAAGCACGGACGCAGCGTGCTGGAACTGGCCGTCGGCTGGCTGTCGGCGCAGCCGGGCTGCGCGTCCGTCATCGCGGGCGCCACCTCGCCCGAGCAGGTGCGGGCCAACGCCGCGGCCGGAACGGCCCCGCTCGACCCGGAACTCCTGGCGGACATCGACGCCGTGGCCCCCGCACCGGGCACCGCGGCCTGACGCCGGTCGGGGAGGGGGCGGAGCCGGCCGGATTCGAACCGGCGTCCTCACGGTTTTGGAGACCGCGCGCGACGACCTCTGCGCTACGGGCCCCGCCCTTGCCGGGGAGTCTAGCCAGCCCCGCCCATCCGGCCTGCCCCGCCCTCGGCGGGGCGGTTCAGGAGACGATGTCCTTGCGGGCGAAGCCCCTGAAGGCGAGGGCCGCGAGGACGAGGGCGTACGAGACGGACACCGCCGAGCCCTTCGCCATGCCGCCCCACTCCAGGTGCGGCTGGAGGGCGTCCGCCCAGGCGAACTGCCAGTGCGCGGGCAGGAAGTCCCGCCAGGACCCGAGCGCGGTCACCGCGTCCAGCACGTTGCCCGCGATGGTGAGCCCGACCGCGCCGCCGACGGCGCCCAGCGGGGCGTCCGTCCGCGTGGACAGCCAGAACGCGAGCCCGGCGGTGACCAGCTGGGAGACGAACACGTACGCCACCGCCAGCGCCAGCCGCGGCAGCGTGTCCCCGGCGGGCAGGGCGCCGCCCGCCGGGAGTTGCAGCGGCCCCCAGCCGTACGCGGCCGTGCCCGCAACCAGCGCCACCGCCGGCAGGAGCACGATCGCCGCCAGGCTGAAGCCGAGCGCCACGACCAGCTTGCTCCACAGCAGGCGCGCCCGCGGCACCGGCGCCGCCAGCAGGTAGCGCAGCGAGGACCAGGACGCCTCCGAGGCGACCGTGTCGCCGCAGAACAGCGCCACCGGCACCACCAGCAGGAACCCGGCCGACACGAACAGGCAGGTGGCGGCGAAGTTCGCGCCGGACGCCGTCGCCGTGTCGATCAGGGTGATCCGGGTGTCGCCGCGGCCGCCGTCCCGGTCGCCGCCCACCGCGAACGCGATCATCATCACGAACGGCAGTGCGGCCAGCACCGCGCCCATCACCAGCGTCCGCCGCCGGCGCCACTGCCGCAGCGCCTCCACGCGCAGCGGCAGCGTCCGGCCGGGCCGGTATCCCGCGGCGACTTCCGCCATGGCGCTCACGCCGTACCTCCGATCAGGGTCAGGAACGCGTCCTCCAGCCGCCGGTGCGGCCCCACCGCGCTCACCGGCACTTCCAGCCGCACCAGTTCGGCGACCAGCTCTGCGGCCGTGCCGCCGCCGAGCCGGACGAGGAGCCCGTCGTCGCAGGGCGCCGCCGACTCCACGCCTTCCAGGGCCGCCACCTTCGCGACGGTCACCTCGTCCACCGGCCCGTCGACACGGACCAGCAGGGTGTCCCCGCCGCCGGTGATCTCGGCGACCTCGCCCGCCTGCACGAGGCGGCCGCGGTCCATGACGACCAGGTGGGTGCAGGTCTGCTCCACCTCGGACAGGAGGTGGCTGGAGACGATCACCGTCCTGCCGCCCGCCGCGTAGCGGACCATGACCTCCCGCATCTCCCGGATCTGCGGCGGGTCCAGGCCGTTGGTCGGCTCGTCGAGGATCAGCAGGTCCGGCAGCCCGAGCATCGCCTGGGCGATGGCGAGCCGCTGCCGCATGCCCTGCGAGTACGTGCGCACGGCGCGCTCCAGTGCGTCGCCGAGCCCGGCGATCTCCAGGGCCTCCGCCATGTGCGCGTCGGCGGCCGGGCGGCCGGTGGCCTGCCAGTACAGTTCGAGGTTCGCCCGCCCGGACAGGTGCGGCAGGAAGCCGGCCCCCTCGACGAAGGCGCCCACCCGCGACAGGACCGGCGCCCCGGCCCGCACCGGGTGCCCGAAGACGCGGATCTCCCCGGCGTCGGGCGAGATGAGGCCCATCAGCATCCGCAGCGTCGTGGTCTTGCCCGCGCCGTTCGGCCCGAGCAGGCCGAGGACCTGGCCCTGATCCACCCGGAACGACAGGTCCCGCACCGCGTACCGGTCACGGGACCCGGCGTACCGCTTCGTCAGGCCGGTGATCGCGAGCGGTACGCGGGCCAGTGCCGGATCCGGCCCGGCGGGGCCCGGGGCCCCCGCATGCCGGGGCCGGCGCCGGACTCCCAGCAGCAGGGCGGCCAGGAGCGCCGCGCCGAGCGGCATCCCCCACGTCCAGGCGGGCAGCCCGGCCGCGGCCGCGCGCACCCCGTCGGCGACGGGCACGGCCAGCGGCCCCTGCACGGAGACGGCGTACGAGGCGGGGGCCGCCGGGGAGGCGTAGCCGAGGTCGGTGGCCGACACGACGAGGCGCAGCCGGTGCCCGGCCCGCACGGCGTGGTCCACGGCGGGCAGCCGCAGCTCGACGGTCCGGCCCTGCTGCGCGTCCGCCACCCGCAGCGGGGCGACCAGCTGCTGCGGCAGCACCTGCTGCCGGCCGTCGGGGCCGACGTCGTACACCTTGCCGAACAGGACGGCCGATCCGTCGGGGGCCGTCGACCGCACGCGCAGCGACACGGTCGGCGTCCCGGTGATCCGCACGTCCTGCGGCAGCGGCTCCGACTCGAACCGGGCGTGCTGCCCGGGGAAGTCCATCGCAAGGCCGGTCCCGAAGGCGGCGAGCTGCCCGCCGACGCCCGGGACGGACGACAGCGCGGCGGGGGTGCCGCCTGCCGGGTTGGCGAACACCTGCTCCGCGGGCCGGCCTGCGAGCGCGAACTCCCGGCGCCCCGCGGTGAGGCCCGGGTAGGCGTCGCCGCTCGCGCCGCGCAGGCGGACGGCGCCGTCGGTGGAGTCCATGCCGCCGGAGCGGGAGACCCGGAAGACCGGGCCGGTCGCGGCCGACTCGTCGCCCTTGAGGTGGCGGTCGAACCAGGCGGCGACCCGGTCCTCGATGCGCCGGGTCTCGCGCTCGCCGCCGTCGTGGCCGCCGGCGGCCCAGTCCACGGCGACGGGAGCACCGTTCGCGGTGATCGCGCGGGCCGTGGCGTCGGCCTGGTCGAGGGGGAAGAGCGAGTCCGCCTGGCCCTGCACGATGAGGGCCGGCACCCGGATGCGGTCCGCGACCGCGGACGGGCTGCGTGCCTCCAGCAGGGCCCGGGCTTCGGCGTCGGGCGCCCCGGCCGCGGCGACGCGCTCGTACATGGCGCACAGCTCGGGCCGGAACCGGCCGCACGCGCCGGCGCCGGGCGGCCTCCCGGTGCCGTCCGCCGCTTCGGCGCCCGGCCCGGCCGCCGCGGGCCCGCCCGGGGCAGCGCCCCCGGGGGCCGTGCCGCCGCCCGCGTCCGGCGCCGCCTCGGCCGGTCCGGCCGGCCGGACGCCGCCGGCCGAGCCGGTGGTGAAGAACAGGCCCGCCCACAGCTTCTTGAAGACGCCCTGCGGGAAGAGGGCGTCCGCGAGGTTCCAGTACGTGATCTGCGGGGCGATCGCGTCGACGCGCCGGTCGTGGCCGGCGGCGAGCAGCGAGACGGCCCCGCCGTACGAGGCCCCGGCTATGCCGACGCGCGGGTCGCCGGAGCCGTCGAGCTGCACCTCCGGGCGCGCCGCCAGCCAGTCCAGCAGGCGGGAGACGTCCTTCACCTCGTACGCGGGGTCGTTGAGCCCGATGTGCCCGCCGGAGCGGCCGAAGCCGCGGGCCGACCAGGTGAGTACGGCGTACCCGTCGCGGGCGAGCCGCTCGGCCTGCGCCCGTGCGTCGTCCTTGCTGCCGCCGAATCCGTGCCCGAGCAGCACGGCGGGGCGCCGGCCCGCACCGCCCGCCGTGAAGAACGAGGTGTCGATCGCGGCGCCGGGCATCTCCAGCACCCTGTCCTCGCGGTGCACGGCCCGTTCCCCGCGGGGCGCGGCGGCGGACCAGGTGCCCGCCCCGGCGACGACGGCCAGCGCGGCCGCGCCCGCCAGCAGGCGGCCGCGGCGGCGCCGGGGCAGCGGGAGCTTCGGCAGTCGGAGCGTCATACCGGAACCCTAGACGCAGCGGCGGACCCCGCCGAGCCGCCCCCGGTCGGACCCGGCGGCCTCCTTGAGGACTACACCGGCCCCGCCGGCATACCGCAACCGCGGTACGCCGCCGCCCCGGCACGCCCGCGGCCGCCCCGCACGCCGCCCGCCCGGCAGGCCCGCCGGGCGGCGGCCGGTGCCGTACGGCGGTGGCCCGGCCCCGCGTCCCGCCCGCCGGGGCCGGGGGCGGCCCGCCCTGAGCTGCGGCGGGCCGCGGAGCGGTACCTGGTGCCGTATGTCCCCGGCAGGCCTCACGGTCCGCCTGCGGGAGCCGGGGTCGGCTGACCGGGGCTGCGCTGTCGGCCCCCGGTGCAGCCGCCGGTGCCGTACGGCCGACGGCCTCGCGGGCCGCCGGCAGCAGCCGGCCCACCCGGCTTGCGCGTCGGGCGGCGCCGCTGCCTTCGGAGCGGTGGCCGGTGCCGTACAGGCTTTGCCTGTTCCGCGGGTCGCGCACGGGAGCCGTGCCCGCGGCGCGCCGGGTGGCCCTCCCGGCCCGGGCGGGCGCCGGCGCCGCACGGTCGGGGCCCGCACCGCGCCCGCAGGAGCGCCGAGCTGCGCCGGGCCGTGATGCTCGACGGCTCGCTGCCCCGGGTGGGGGCGGCGGTCCTGACCGCGGGCGGCGGCGCTGCGCGAGGTCGCAGTGCAGGTTGGGCGGCCCGTACAGTCGAGGCTCGCCGCGACGGCGGGATCCGTCGCGGAGGCCTTGTCCGCCCTCGGGCCGTGCGCGGTTGCCCGCCCCTGGTTGCGCCGGGGCCGCGCCGAGGGAGGGGCCCCGCCCGGGTTGCCGCGGGCCCGGGCCGCGCACCGCCAGCCGGGGCCGCCCCGGCCGGGCTGCGGCCTGGGCTCGGCGGCGGCAGGATGGCCGCATGCTGCTCGCCGACGTCGCCCGCGTGTCCCGCGAGGTCGCCGGGGCCTCCGCCCGGTCCCGGAAGACCGCCCTGCTCGCGGAGCTGTTCGCCGCCGCGCCGCCGGAGGAGGCGGCCCTCGTCATCTCCTACCTCGCCGGGCGCCTCCCGCAGGGGCGGCCGGGCCTCGGGTGGAGCACCCTCGGCCGGCACGTCGAGCCGGCCGACCACCCCTCCCTCGGCGTCGCCGAGGTCGACGCCGCGATCACCGAGCTCGCCCTGCTCTCGGGCCCCGGCTCCCGCGACGCCCGGCAGCGGATCGTGGCGCGCCTGCTCGCCGCCGCCACCGAGCCGGAGCAGCGGTTCCTGCGCAGCCTGCTCTCCGGGGAGGTCCGCCAGGGCGCCCTGGACGCGGTCGCCCTTGACGGGGTGGCCGCGGCCGCCGGCGTCCCGGCCGCCGAGCTGCGCCGGGCCGTGATGCTCGACGGCTCGCTGCCCCGGGTGGGGGCGGCGGTCCTGACCGCGGGCGCGGCGGCGCTGCGCGAGGTCGCACTGCAGGTCGGGCGGCCCGTACAGCCCATGCTCGCCGCTACCGCGGGATCGGTCGCGGAGGCCCTCTCCGCGCTCGGGCCGTGCGCCGTGGAGGAGAAGCTGGACGGGATCCGCGTCCAGGTGCACCGGGACGGCGAGGCCGTCCAGGTGTACACGCGCTCCCTGGACGAGATCACCGGCCGGCTGCCGGAGGTGGTCGAGGCGGCCCGCCGGTTCGCGGGGGACCGGTTCATCCTCGACGGCGAGGTGATCGGGCTGGGCGCGGACGGCCGCCCCGTGCCCTTCCAGGAGGTGGCGAGCCGGGTCGGGTCGCGGCTGGACGTGGAGACCGCCCGCCGCGCCCTTCCCGTCGTCCCGTACTTCTTCGACGTGCTGGCCGCCGGCGGCGACGTCCTCCTCGACCTGCCGGTCCGCGAGCGGTACGCGGTGCTCGCCGAGCTCGTCCCCGAGCGGTTCCGGGTCCGCCGGCTCGCCGTCGAGGATCCGCAGGCGCAGGCGGGCGCGGCCGAGGAGTTCTGGTCGCAGACGCTGCGCCGTGGCCACGAGGGGGTCATGGCGAAGGCCCTGGACTCGGCGTACGCGGCCGGGCGCCGCGGCCGCAACTGGCTGAAGGTGAAACCCGTCCACACCCTGGACCTCGTCGTCCTCGCCGCGGAATGGGGCCACGGCCGCCGCACCGGCCTGCTGTCGAACCTGCACCTCGGCGCGCGGGCCGACGAGGGCGGGTACGCCATGCTCGGCAAGACGTTCAAGGGGCTCACCGACGAGATGCTGCGCTGGCAGACCGACCGGCTGCGCGAGCTGGCCGTGGCGGACGACGGGCACACCGTGCGGGTGCGGCCCGAGCTGGTCGTCGAGATCGCCTACGACGGCCTCCAGCGCTCCCCGCGCTACCCGGCCGGCGTCGCGCTCCGCTTCGCCCGCGTCCTGCGGCACCGGCCCGACAAGAGCGCCGACGAGGCCGACACGGTGGAGACCGTGCTCGGCACCCCGGGAGGCAGCCCGGTTTCGGAGGACGCCTGACGGCCGCCACCAGGCACTTTTACCTCAGAGGCAAGAGGAATTGCCGCAGGGGTAAGTTTCTGGCTCAATCGGCACATGACACCTGGTCCCGCCGACCCGGAAGCCGACGAGCTCCCCGCGGTAGCCCCGCAGCTGCGCGAACTGCGCCGCCGCTCCGGGCTGACCCTGGAGGCCGCCGCCGCGCGGGCGCGGCTCTCGCCCGCCCACCTGTCCCGCCTGGAGACGGGCCGCCGCCGGCCCTCGCTGCCGCTGCTGCTGGGCCTCGCCCGCACGTACGGTACGACGGTCTCGGAACTGCTCGGCGAGACCGCGGCCGTGCCCGACCCCATCGTACGCGCGGGCGGTCCGGGCGCCCGCGAGGCCGACGGGTGGACGTACTGGCGGGCCGGCGGCTCCGGCCGCGGCATGCAGGCGCTGCGCGTGCACGTCCCGCACGGCCGCAGCCAGGGCGAGCTGGTCCGCGTCCACCCCGGCGAGGAGTGGCTGTACGTCCTCGGGGGCCGGCTGCGGCTGCACCTGGGCGAGGCCGAGTACCTGCTGGACCCGGGCGACAGCGCTCACTTCGACTCACTGACCCCGCACCGCATCGCGGCCGCCACCGCCGGCGGCGCCGAGCTGCTCTTCGTCCACACCCTGCTGCAGAGCAGCCTCGCCGGGATGTGCCTGGGCGGCGGCGCGACCAACCACCCCTGACCAAAGCCCATGCAAAGCCAGAGCCAGAGCCAAGGAGCCCCCCGACCCATGCGCCAGCAGTTCAAGTTCCCGCGCGGCCTGCTGATCCGGCTGATCGCGTACCTCTTCGTCGGCCACCTCTTCGCCTTCTTCGTCTACCTCCTCTTCCTGCTCGGCGGGCAGAACCAGTAGGACCCCGCGCGGCCGTCCGCGCACGGCTCTGGGAACCTCCGGGCCGCGCCGCTACCCTCCGCGCATGATTCCCACGGTTGTCTGGGGCACCGGCAACGTCGGCCGTCTGGCCATCCGCGCCGTCGAGGCCCATCCGGCGCTGCGCCTGGCCGGCGTCATCGTCCACCATCCCGACAAGGTCGGCCGCGACGCGGGGCGGTTGTCCGGGCTCGACCGCGACACCGGCATCACGGCCACCGACGACGTCGCGGCGGTCCTGGCCGCACGGCCTCGGGCCGTGGTCTACGCG
>NZ_BMTY01000001.1:467193-508418 GCF_014649915.1 Streptomyces toxytricini
GCGACCGGCGACACCCGCCCGGACGCCGCCCTCGCCGACGTCACCCGCGCGATCCGCGCCGGCGCCGTCGTCGTCACCCCGGCCCTCTACCCCCTCTACGACCACCGCAACGCCCCGCCCGAGTTCCGCGACCCGGTGGCCGCCGCCGTCGCGGAGGGCGGGGGCTCCCTGTTCGCCTCGGGGGTCGACCCGGGCTGGGGCAACGACGTGCTGCCGGTGCTGCTCAGCGGCCTCGGCACCGCCGTCGACGCCATACGATGCCAGGAGATCTTCGACTACTCGACGTACGACCAGCCCGAATCCGTCCGCGACCTCGTCGGCATGGGCCGCCCCATGGACCACCAGCCGATGATGCTCCTGCCGTCCGTCCCCACCATGGTGTGGGGCGGGCAGATCCGCATGATGGCCCGCGCCCTCGGCGTCGAACTCGACGCGATCCGCGAGACGGTGGAGCGCCGCCCCCTGGATGAGACCGTCACCACCCGCTCCATGGGCGTCTTCGAGGCCGGTACCCAGGGCGCCGTCCGCTTCGAGGTGCAGGGCGTCGTCGCGGGCGAGCCGCGCCTCGTCATCGAGCACGTCACCCGCATCCACGCGTCCTGCGCCCCGGACTGGCCGCTGCCGCCGGGCGGCGGGGACGGCGCGCACCGCGTGGTCATCGAGGGCCGGCCGCGCATCGAGGTCACCGTCGAGGCGGAGGACGACGGCGAGAACCGGTCCGCGGGAGGGAACGCCACCGCCGTCGGCCGCCTGGTCGGCGCGATCGACTGGCTCGCGGACGCCGAACCCGGCCTCTACGACGCCCTCGACGTGCCGCTTCGCCCCGCCGTCGGCCGACTCGGAAGGGAACGGGCATGACGGACATGAGGATCGACGTCCCCGACGGGCAGCACCCGATCGAGTACGTGTGGGGCGACATGGTCCCCGGGATCGGGCCGGCCGCCGCGAACCTCTCCCTCGCGGTGTACGCGCACACGACGCTGGGGCTGCGGGAGTTCGAGGCGGCGCGGCTGCGCGTGGCGCAGATCAACGGCTGCATGTTCTGCCTCGACTGGCGCACCGAGCGCGACGGGCGGAAGGTCGAGGAGGAGTTCGCGGACGCGGTCGCCGAGTGGCGCACCACCGACCGCTTCGACGAGCGGACGCGGCTGGCCGCCGAGTACGCGGAGCGGTACGTCCTCGACCACCACGGCCTGGACGACGAGTTCTGGGGGCGGATGGGCGCGCACTACAGCCAGGTGGAGGTCGTGGAGCTGACCATGAGCATCGGCTCGTGGCTGGCGTTCGGCCGGCTCAACCGCGTGCTGGGCCTCGACGGCGTGTGCGTGCTGCCCGGGCACTGACGGCGGCGCGGCGGCGGTGCGGGGCCGGCCGGTCGGGCGGCCCCGGTCGTCCGCGCGGACGGGCCGCGCTACAGGTCGTGGGCGATGATGTGCTCGATGTTGCGCTCGGCGAGCGCGGTGATGGTGACGAACGGGTTGACGCTGGTGTTCCCCGGGATCAGCGCGCCGTCGATCACGTAGAGGCCCGCGTGGCCGTGGAGGCGGCCGTGGTTGTCGGTGGCCTTGTCGAGGACCGCGCCGCCGAGCGGGTGGTAGGTGAGGTGGTCGCCCCAGACCTTGCCGGCGCCGAACAGGTCGGAGCGGTAGATCGTGCCCTCCTTCGCGTTGATCCGGTCGAAGATCGTCTTTGCCATGTCGATGGACGGCTGCTTCCATGCCCGCTGCCAGTCGAGCTCGACGGCGCCCGTCGCCGCGTTGTACGTGAAGCGGCCGCGGTGCGGGTTGCGGGTGATGGACAGGTAGAAGGAGGCGTACGTCTCGATGCCGGTCGGCAGCGGTGCCACTTCGGCGAAGGCGCCTCCGGCGTCCCAGTTGTCGATGCCGCCGCAGGGGATGGCGGCCTGCACCTTGCCCGTGGGGTCCCACAGGTGGTTGGCGCGGCCGCACATGACGTTGCCGTTCTCGCCCCAGTGCCGGCCGATCTCGCCGTTCAGGCCGGGCAGGGCGCCGGTGGCCTTGAGCCGGACGAGGAGCTTGCTGGTGCCGACGCTGCCCGCGGCGAAGAAGACGCGGTCCGCGGTCACGGTCTTGGCGGCGGTGGTCGCGCCGCCGGTGTCGAGCTGGTCGACGGCGACGGTGTAGCCGCCGCCCGGCGCCGGCGTGACGGAGGTGACCCGGTGGAGCGCCGAGACGGTGACCCGGCCGGTGGCCGCGGCTCGGGCCAGGTAGGTCTGCTGGAGGGACTTCTTGCCGTGGTTGTTGCCGTAGAGGATCTCGCCGGCGACCGCCGACTTCGGGACGGTCCCGGCGGCCTCCTGCTCCATGTAGTCCCAGTCGTACACGTCGGGCACGAACACGAAGGGGAATCCGGCGCGCTGGGCGTGCCTGCGGCCGACGCGGGCGTACTGGTAGCAGGCCGCGGTGTCGAACCAGTCCGGGTCGACGAGGCCGACGCCCAGCTCGGCGTTGGCCCGCGGGTAGTAGGTCGCGTACATCTCCCCGGCGTCGACCGTGGGCAGGACGGCGGCGAAGTTCGGACGCCTGGGGGTGACGGCCATCCCGCCGTTGACGAGGGAGCCGCCGCCGACGCCGCGGCCCTGGTAGACGGTGATCCCGCCCAGCTCCTCGGCGTCGAGGATCCCGGTGTAGCGGGGGATGTCCTTGTCGAGGGGGAAGCCGAGGAAGCTGCTGAGGGGCTGCTTGGTGCGCGTGCGCAGCCAGTATGCGCGCCGGTCGGGGCTGGTGGTGTGGCAGAACACCTTGCCGTCCGGTCCGGGCGTGTCCCACGCCATGCCCATCTCCACCATGTGGACGGGGACGCCGGCCTGGGCGAGCCGCAGCGCGGCCACGGAGCCGCCGTAGCCGGTGCCGATGACGAGCACCGGCACGTGCGCCCCGGACACGAGGGGGCCGGCCGCCGAGGCGGGGCGCGCCGCGGCGCGGGCGGTGGCGGCGCCGGACAGCGCCATGGCACCGAGAAGAGAACCTGTTCCAGCGATGAATCCGCGCCGGGAGATCCCCGGCGATCCTTTTCCGTGCAGGGGATGGTCGTTCATGTGACGTTCCTCACTCTCTGGCGGTGCAACGAGTTCTACTGCCAGCTGCGAGTGAAGTCACGACACGCGTCCCGGTAACTTCCGGGCCGTCTTGAAGGCGCGCGGGTCAGGCGGCGGGCGGGGGAGCGGAGCCCGCACCCCCGGCCGGCGGTTCCAGCGGAGGAGCGGACAGAGAGCAGTGGGTGCGGCACTGCGGGTGGCACGAGGCGGCCGGCCGCGGACGGCGCACGGTCGTCCAGGCCAGGGCGGCGCCCGCCACCAGCACCGCCGCGCACCACACCATGGAGCGCGCGAACGCCTCGTCGAAGAGGTCCGGCGAGCGGTACGCCTCCGGGCCCATCCCGGCCAGCAGGGGGAGGGCGGCCACCGCCAGGAGCCCGGCCGCCCGCGCGACCGCGTTGTTGATGCCGCTGGCCAGGCCCGCCCGGCCCGGGTCCACCGAGGCCAGTACCGCCTCCGTCAGCGGCGCGACCAGCGTCACCATGCCCAGGCCCAGGACGACCATGGCGGGCAGCACGTCCGTCGCGTACGGGGCGCCGGGCCCGGCCCGCAGCATCAGCAGCATCCCGCCGGCGCACAGCAGCGGGCCGACGGTGAGCGGGATCCGCGGCCCGATCCGCTCCCCGAGGGCGCCCGACCGCGCCGACAGCAGCAGCATCAGCACGGTCGGCGGTAGCAGCGCGGCCCCGGAGGCGAGGGCGGAGTACCCGCAGACGACCTGGAGCTGGAGCACCACCAGGAAGAAGAAGCCGCCGAAGGCCGCGTACACGCACAGGGTGACCAGGTTGACCGCGGTGAACAGCCGGGACGCGAAGACGTCCGGCGGCACCATCGGGTGGGCCCGCTTCCGCTCGACGTACACGAACGCGGCCCCGAGCAGCACCGCGCCGACGGCGGAGGCGGTCACGAGCGCGGCCCCGGAGCGGGCCTCGATCAGCGCGTACGTCAGCAGGGCGAGGGCGGTCGCGCCGAGGAAGGCGCCGAGCACGTCGAACCGGCCGTGCGCCGCCGGGTCGCGTGATTCGGGCACGTGCCGCAGGGCGGCCGGCACGCACACGGCGGCCAGCGGCACGTTCAGCAGGAACACCCAGCGCCAGCCGGGCCCGTCCACCAGCCAGCCGCCCAGGAACGGCCCGACGGCCGCGCCCACCCCGCCGAACCCGGACCACAGGCCCACGGCGCGGGCGCGGTCGCCGGGGGCGATCGAGCCCTGGATCAGGGCCAGTGAACCGGGTGTCAGCAGGGCCCCGCCGACCCCCTGGAGGGCCCGGGCGGCGATCAGGACGCCCGCGTTCGGGGCGAGCCCGCACAGCAGGGAGCCGGCCGCGAACCACACGACGCCGAGCACGAAGATCCGCCGCCGCCCGAACCGGTCGCCGAGGGCGCCGCCGACGAGGATCAGGCCGGCCAGGGTGAGCAGGTACGCGTTGACGGTCCACTGCAGGACGGCCAGGTCGGCGCCGAGGTCCTGCCCGATCCGGGGCAGGGCCACGTTGACGACGGTCGAGTCGAGCAGGGCCATCGTCGAGCCCAGCACGGTGACGAAAACGATCCACCGCCCGCGCGCGGTCCCGAGGGGGACGCCGCCCGCGGCCGCGCCGGCGGCCGACGGCACGGCGGACCCGCCCGCCGACGCGGGCCCGGAGGGTGCGGAACCGGTCACTTCCCCAGGCTCGCGCGCCCGGCGGGCAAGGGCCACCCGGCGGGCAAGGGCCGGCGCCGGGGCGGGCGCACATACGGCGCATTAGGCGCTCTTGTAATGAGCATGACTCTCCTTCACCATGACCGCGCACGTCACGCACGCCTTATCCGCACAACCTGCACACGGCGTACGAGGAGACCACACGTGGCCCAACGCAACACACGACGATCCTTACGCGCGGCACTGGCCGCCCTCACCGCAGCACTGCTCCTGCCGCTCGGCGCCGGAGCCGCCGCCGCCGCACCGGACCCCGCCCCCTCCCCGGGCGCGGCCGAGCGCAAGATCGAGCCCAAGCTCCGCGCCCAGCTCGGCGACTCCGCCAAGGCGGCCTTCTGGGTCTACCTGGACAGCGCGGCCGACCTGACCGCCGCCCAGCGCCAGACCACCCGGACCGCCAAAGCGGAAACGGTTCTGCGCACCAAGCGCGACCACGCCGCGCGCACCCAGGCCGAGGTCCGCAAGGCCCTCGACAACGCCAAGGCCGAGTACACCTCCTTCTGGATCGTCAACGCCGTCCGCGTCGTCGGCACCGAGAAGCTCGCGGGCACCCTCGCCCAGCGCCCCGAGGTGTCCCGGATCGACGCCGACGACCGGATCACCCTGCCCACCCCCGCCGAGGGCAAGCGGGAGAAGGCCGCGGCCGACGCCGTCGAGTGGAACGTCGACCGCGTGAAGGCCCCGCAGGTGTGGGAGCAGCTCGGCGTGCGCGGCGAGGGCATCGTCGTCGCCAACATCGACAGCGGCGTCGACCACACCCACCCGGCCGTCGCCGGCCAGTACCGCGGCCGGAGCGCCGACGGCAGCCTCGACCACCACTACAACTGGTTCGACCCCGCCGGCGTCTGCCCCACCGCCGCGCCCTGCGACAACAACGACCACGGCACCCACACCATGGGCACGATGGTCGGCGACGACGGCGGCGCCAACAAGATCGGCGTCGCCCCCGGCGCCAAGTGGATCGCCGCCAAGGGCTGCGAGACCAACTCCTGCTCCGAGGCCTCGCTGCTCGCCGCCGGCCAGTGGATCGTCGCCCCGACCGACCTGAACGGCCAGAACCCGCGGCCCGACCTCGCCCCGCACGTCGTCAACAACTCCTGGGGCAGCTCGGCGCACGACGACTGGTACCGGCAGGTCGTCGACACCTGGCGGGCCGCCGGCATCTTCCCGGCCTTCTCCAACGGCAACGCCGGCCCCGGCTGCTCCACCAGCGGCTCGCCCGGCGACTACGCCGCCTCCTACAGCTCCGGCGCCTTCGACGTCAACGGCACCATCGCCTCCTTCTCCTCCCGCGGCGCGGGCCCCGGCGGCATCGTCAAGCCGAACATCGCCGCCCCGGGCGTGAACGTCCGCTCCTCCGTGCCCGGCGGCGCCTACGAGGCCTTCTCCGGCACCTCGATGGCCTCACCGCACACCGCGGCCACGGTGGCCCTGCTCTGGTCCGCCGCCCCCGCGCTGACGGGCGACATCGCCCAAACGGAGCAGCTTCTCGGCACCACCGCCCAGGACACCGACAACGGCCAGTGCGGAGGGACCGCCGCCAACAACAACGTGTTCGGCGAGGGCAAGCTCGACGCGCTCGCCGCCGTCTCCCAGGCCCCCCGCGGCCCGACCGGCGCCCTCGGCGGAACCGTGACCTCCGGCGGAGCCCCCGTCGCCGGCGCCAAGGTCACCGCCACCGGCCCGATCAGCCGTACGACGACCACCGCCGCCGACGGCACCTACGCCTTCCGCTCCCTCTCCGTCGGCACGTACACCGTGACCGCCGCGAAGTTCGGCTACGGCCAGGAGACCGCGACCGCGACGGTGGCCGAGAACACCACCGCCACCGGCGACCTCACCCTCACCCAGGCCCCCTCCGCCAGGCTCACCGGCACCGTCACCGCGCCGTCCGGACCCGCCGCGGGCGCCACCGTCACCATCGCCGACACGCCCGTCACGGCGACCGCCGACGACCGGGGCCGCTTCGAGGTCACCCTGCCGCACGGCAGCTACGACCTGCGGGCGACCCACTCCTCCCGCTGTGTGAGCCCCGGCACCGCCCGCGCCACCGTCGCCGGCGACACCGCGATCGAGGTCGCCCTGCCCGAGCGCACCGACGCCTACGGCCACGCCTGCGCCGCCTCCACCGGCACAGACCAGCCCGCCGGGGACCGGCAGCTCGCCCTGACCGGCGACAACACCACCGAGCGCGTCGACCTGCCCTTCCCGCTGCCGCTGTACGGCAAGACGTACGGGCAGGCCTGGATCGGCACCAACGGCACCGTCAGCTTCGGCGGCGCCCACACCGGCGACATCAACGGCGACCTGCCGAGCACCGCCACCCCCAACGCCGCGCTCTACCCGTTCTGGGACGACCTCGTCGTCGGCGCGGCCGGCAGCGGCTCCGGCGTCTTCACCGCCGTCAGGGGCACCGCCCCGCACCGGCAGTTCGTCATCGAGTGGCGCAACGTCTCCCACTGGTCGGCCCAGGCGGACAAGTTCTCCTTCTCCGCGGCCGTCGGCGAGGACGGAACCGTCACCTACTCCTACCGCGGCACCGGCGGCACCGGCATCAAGGGGGGCTCCACGGCCACGGTCGGCGTGGAGAACGCGACCGGCACCGATGCCTTCGCCTACTCCTTCAACACGCCCGTCATCAGCGACGGCCTGACCGTCTCCTTCCGCACCACCAAGAGCGGAGTCGTCACCGGCCGCGTCCTCGACGCCAACGACGGCAACGGCGTCGCCGGGGCCACCGTCACCGTCGGCACCGGCGACACCGCCGTCTCGGCGACGACCGCCCCGGACGGCGGGTACGTCGTCCAGAGCCCGTCCGGCAACCGGGCCGTCTCCATCACCGCCCCCGCCTACGAGGCGGCCACCGCCACGGTCGACGTGAAGGCCGCCGACGTCACCCGGGTCACCCAGTCGCTGCGCACCGGGCGCGTCACCGCGGCCAAGCCCGCGGTGGAGGTCGTCCTCCCGGCCGACCAGAAGCGGACCCGCACCCTCGACCTCACCAACCCGGGCCTCGGCACGGACTTCGCGGTGGCCGAGGACGCGCCCTGGCTGACGGCCACCCCGTCGGCCGGCACCCTGCCCACGGGCGGCCGGGCCACGGTCTCCCTGGCCGTGGACAGCGCCGGCCTCGCCGCCGGCACCGTCCTCACCGCCGACCTGAAGATCACCTCGGTGAGCGGGCGCAGCCCCGTCCTGACGGTCCCGGTCAAGGTCGTCGTCCCGCGCTACCAGGCCGCCCTGGACACGGGCTCCGACTACGCCTCCACCGACGCCCTCGGCGACGGCTGGTCCCCGGACCGCAAGTACACCGCCGGCTCGTACGGATACCAGGGCAGCTCGGCGGTGCGCAGCACCGGCCGCACCATCGCCGGCACGGACGACCAGCGGATGTTCCGCAACGCCCGCGAGGGGATGTACGAGTACCGCTTCGACAACGTCCCGAACGGCACGTACACGGTGGAGCTCGGCTTCGCGGAGCTGTCGTCCACCAAGCCGGACCGGCGCGTCTTCGACGTCCTCGTCGAGGGCAGGGAGGTGCTGCCCTCCCTGGACATCGCACTGGAGGCGGGCACCTACACCGCCCTGACGCGGAGCTACACGGTGACCGTCACGGACGGCGTGCTGAACGTCCGCTTCGTGACGCACTCCGGCTTCGGCAAGCCGCTGGTGAACACGCTGCGGGTGACGGACCGCCCCGACCAGGCCCCGCAGGCCGGCCGGGCCCGGTGACCGCGAGCACACCGGCCGCACCGGGCCGCGCCCGCTGACCGGAACCCCGGTTTCTGGTGAGGCGAGGCACGCACCCCGGGGCGGGGCGCCGCACGGCGCCCCGCCCCTTCCGCATGCCGCGCGGGCATTCGGGTGGCCGGAGGGCACCGCGCAGCGGCGCGTCCGGGCGGGCGGGCCGCCGGTCGTTAGCGTGGGGGACCATGACGCTCCAGAGCGACGCCGCCGAGCGGCCGGGGGACCCGTCGGGGCGGCCGGCACCGTCGCCCGCGGAACCGGAAGCCCCGCCCCCGCGGGAGGCGGACGTGCTGGCCGCCCGGGTGCGGGAGGCCCTGCACCGGGCCGGCTCCCGGGCCGCCTGGGCGGTCGGCGGCCCGCACGGCACCCTCGCCGGCTCCACCCCCCGCCGGCCCGCGGACGATGCCGCCCGGTCGGCCGCCCCGCCCGAAGAGGCCCCGTACGACGCCGGCGGCCTGGCCGGCGTCCTCGCGCTATGGCCCGTCCTCGGCGCCCTCGTCGCCGGGGAGACGCTGGGCCTGCACACCCCGCTCGCCGCCTACGGAGACCGCGCCGCGGCCGGGCTCCCCCCGGGGACCACGGCCCACCAGCTCCTCACCCACCGGGGCCCCGCCCACGACGGCGCCGGCGACACCGCCCTCACCCGCCTCGCCGAACACCTCGGCGGCGCCCCGCTCGGAGAACTCGCCGCCACCCTGGTCTGGCAGCCCCTCGCCATGGCCCGCACCCGCCTCGCCGACGGCGCCCTCCACACCACCCCCACCGACCTCGGCCGCTTCCTCACCCACCTCGTCTCCCCTTCCGACCACCCCGTCGCCCGCTCCTGGACCGACGGCTCCCTGCGCCTGCGCACCGGCGAACTCACCCCCGCCCGCGGCCTGCTGTGGCACCCGGCCCCCCACGGCACCTGGTCGTACGGGGACACCGCCGCGGTCTGGGTCAGCCCGCGCCACCGTCGCTGGGCCGTGCTGCTGCCCGCCGACGGGGACGGCCGGCCGCGGGCCGCGTTCCGCGAGGCCGTGTTCGCCCCGCCGACCGCCCCCTGACCCGCCCCGCCCCCGTACCGGGCGGCGCGTCGCCCGGACGGCTGCCGCCCGCACCGGTACCGGGAACGGCCCGGCTCCCGTCCCGCACGGCCCCGCACCGCGACCGGGGCGGCCGTACGGGCGCGCGCTCGGAGCGCGCCCCCTCCAAGATCGACGTACGGTGAGCCCCATGTCACCCACCGCTGGTTCCCCACCGCGCGGAGGCACCCCCTGCGCGACCTTCCCGAACCCGCTCCGTGCGGGCCACAGGGCCCGCAGGGGACAGGGCCGCCGCCGCGGCGGCCGGCGGGCCGACCCGGGGGAGGCGGTGCGGCCGTGACCGGTCCCGGAACGACCCGAGCGGTCGTCGCCCGCGGGCAGCGCGGGACGTCGCCGCGGGCCGGGCGGGCCGAATCCGTCCGGTTCGCCGCCACCCGCGCGCTCCCCTTCTTCGTCCGCGGCGTCCCCGGCACCCGCCCCGCCTTCCCGGCGGAGGTGCTGCGGGAGCTGCGCGACCGCCACGGCGGCGCGCCCGTCCTGGTGCACGGCATCTCCGGGCCCGTCCTCGTCCTGCTGGACCGCCGCGAGATGCGGCAGTTCTACGACCGCCCGGGCGCCGGCGCCCCCGGAGGGCCGGCCCCCGCGCTGCCGTCCGCGGAGGTGCTGCGGACCGTACTCGCCGAAGAGGTACGCGCGCCGGCCTCCGCCGCGACCCTCGAACTCGTCCGCCTCCGGCAGGCCGTCGCCAGGGCCGCCCGGAGGCTCGACCCCACCGCCGGCGCCGCGGCCGCAGCCCCCGCCGAGGGCCGGGCCGGAGCCGCCGGCCTGCTCGGCCGACTGCTGCGCCGCCGCGGGCCGCACCAGTCCGGGCCCGCCCGCGACACCCGCCCGGAACGCCACCCGCACCCCGGCCCCGGATGCCCCGCGCACCCTTGGGCGCCCGTCCTCGACAGCGTCCCCGCAACCGCCTTGCGCACCCTGCTCCTGCTCGGCGCCCACCCGGCCGAGCAGGCGGCCGCCGCCGCCGAGGCCGCCGCCCGCACGGACCCCCACGAACTGGCCCGGCTCCAAGGCTGCGTACAGGAGGCGCTGCGCCTCTACCCGGCGGTGCCCGACCTCGTCCGCACCACCACCACCGAGACCGTGTGGCGGGGCGTGCGCCACCCGGCGGGAACGCGCGTCCTGCTCCCCGCCCACTTCCACCAGCGCGACGCGGAACACGTCCCCGCCGCACACGTCTTCGTCCCCGGGAGGTGGAAGACCCCCGGGGCTGAGGAGGACCTCCGGATGGCCCCCTTCGGCCACGGACCCGGCCGCTGCCCCGGCAACCGCCTGGGCCTGCTGCTCACCACCGCACTGTGCGCCGAGGTGCTGCGCCGCAGCCGCATCACCGGCATCAGGCCGGTGCTCGACCCGCACGGGCCGCTGCCCGCGGTCCTCGACCCGCGCGCCGTCCGGCTCACCCTCACCCGTCGCTGACGCACCACCGGCGACGCCCTCCCCACCACCGACTTCCCCGCGAGGATCCCATGTCCGACGCCGTGACCTCCTCCGCGTCCACCGCACCGGACGCCGAGCTGCTGGGTGCCGTGTGCCGCGAACTCGCCGAGGCCGCCGACGCCGTCGCCGAGGCCGCCCGCTTCGCCACCGAACTCGCCCTGAGCCCCCGCTTCCCCGCCCACCGGCCCGGCCGGCCCCGCACCGGCGGCGCCGGCCCCCGCAGGCCCGGCGGGCACCGCCGCCGCAGGCGCGCCCGCCGCGCCCTGCTGCGCACCCTCACCGACCCCGCCGGTCTGGGCTGGGCCCCGCGCGGCCGCGGCGTCGCCCGGGCCGGCTGGCTCGCGGGCGTCCTCACCGGCCGGGAGAGCCTCGCCGTGAGCCTCGCGGTCTGCGGGCTGAAAGCCCGGATCCGGGCCGCCGGCCTCGACCGCGCCGGGCTGCTCGCCGACCCGGACGGGGCGGCCATCCTGCGCGCCGTGGACGAGGACCGGCAGGCGGCCGCCGTGCGCGGCTTCCGCCGCGTCATGCGCGAGCAGGGCGCGGAGCGGGCGTTCGCCCTGCTCACGCCCTCGTTCGCCGACCTGTTCGCCTGGAACGCGCTGACCGACGCGAACCCGTTCAACGACCACGCCGGCTGGCAGGTCGCGACAGGCCGCGCGGTGACCGCCGAACCGCTCCAGGGGCTCGGGGCGGCCGTACGCGCCTTCTTCGACCGGGACGGCGGGCGCGGGCACGGCCGCCGGCGGGGGAGGGCGCGGCGCCGCCGCACGCCGGCCGGTGCCGCCTCGGCGCGACCGCGGTCGGACCACCGCGGGTGCGTGCACACCCTCGGCCTCCTCGGCACGGGCGGCCTGCTCCTCGTCCAGCCCTGGCGGGCCCGGTGACGGCCGCGCCCCGGCTCCGGGCGGCCGCACCGGACCCCGCCGACGGCCTGCGCGCCCACTGCGAGGCGCTGCGCGTGCACGCGGACCGGCTGCGGGCAGCCGCCGGGGAACTGGAGCGGCAGGGGCCGCCCGCGGCGCCGTTCCGCGCCGAGGTCGCGGCCCTCGCCGAGCGCTGCTCGACCGCGGCGGACGGGCTGGCCCTGGCCGCGGCACGGCTCCAGGACCGCTGACGGCGGCAGCAGGACGTCAGGAAGACCGGGGACGGTCGGTCCACACGGCGGCGAGCGCCGCCAGGGCACCGGCCGCGGTCTCCTCGGGGGTGCCGGAGACGTCGACGACGGCACCGGGCTCGTCCGGACCGAGCGGCTCCAGCACCGCGAACTGCGAGTCCAGCAGGGCGGGGGGCATGAAGTGCCCGGTGCGCGCCGCAATCCGGCCCTCGATCAGCTGTCGGTCGCCCGCGAGGTGCACGAAGACGGCCTCGGGAACGGCCGCACGCAGCCGGTCGCGGTAGGCGCGCCTGAGCGCCGAGCAGGACACCACGGCGCCGGTGCCGGGGGGCCGCCCGCCCAGCCGGGCGGCGACGGCGTCGAGCCACGGCCGGCGGTCGTCGTCGTCCAAGGGGATCCCGGCGGTCATCTTCGCGACGTTCGCCGGCGGGTGGTGGTCGTCGCCCTCCGTGAACGGCAGGCCGAGCGCCTTCGCGAGGAGCCGCCCCACGGTCGTCTTCCCCGTCCCGGCCACACCCATCACCACCACGACGCGCCCGCCGCCCGCCGTACTCACAGGGCGGCCGCGTCCAGGGCGTCGGCCCGTCGCCGGAGGTCGGCGGCGAGGTCGTCCCAGTCGGGTCCGTGCAGGTGGAGACTGTCCGCCGCCTCCCGCATCAGCGCCGGTTCGTCCGGCCTCTGGAGGAGGACGAGCCGGTACGCGAGGTTGCGGATCCGCACGGGCAGGTACCCGTCGACCAGGTGCGGGGAGAGCTGCCTCAGCATGTCCAGGATCGCCTCGGCGTCGGCGAACGTCAGCTCCTCCAGGAAGGAGGCCTCGTCGTGCTCGCGGTCGCACGGCGGTGTCGGCCGGTACTCGTCCCCGAAGAGGCAGCGGGCGTGTTCTGTCAGGGTGGTGTGCACGCGCCCGAGCGTACGGCGCCGTGCTCCGCCGGAGGAGTCCGGGGCGCCGGCCCTGCCGGAGGGCCGGCGCCCGAAGCGCATCCGTGTCAGGCGCTCACGCCTGCGCTCCTGCGTTGCGCGGGGTGGTCTGCTGGACGGACCAGCGGTTTCCGTCCGGGTCGGTGAAGTAGACGAACGAGCCCCAGGGCATGTCCTGGATCGCGGTCGTCTCCACCCCGCGTCCCCTGAGGTCGGCGTGGGCCTCTTCGATGTCCTTGACGACGACTTGCAGGTTGTCGAGTGACCCCGGGGCCATCCGGGTGAGTCCCCGCCCCACGGCGATCGAGCAGGCCGACCCGGGCGGGGTCAGCTGCACGAACCGGATGTCGTCGCTGACCGTGACGTCGTGGTCGGCGTGGAAGCCGACCTGCTCGTAGAAGGCCTTCGCCCGGTCGACGTCGGTGACGGGGACGGCGACCAGTTCCAGCTTGATGTCCATCGCTCGCTCCATGCGTGGGGATTCGGGTCCTTGCGGCATCATGCGCCCCCGGCCGGTGTGCCGCCGCTCGGCGGCACGCCGGCCGGGGGCCTCGGGGGAGGTCCGGCGGTCACACGGCGGCCGGGGCGCCCTCGCCCGCCGCGAACTGCGTCCGGTACAACTCCTCGTACCGGCCGCCTGCGGCGAGCAGTTCGGCGTGTGTGCCGCGCTCGACGATCCGGCCGTCCTCGACGACCAGGATCAGGTCCGCCGCCTGCACCGTCGAGAGCCGGTGCGCGATGACGACGGCGGTCCGCCCGGCCAGCGCCTCGGCGAGAGCGTCCTGCACGGCGGCCTCCGAGGTGGAGTCCAGGTGCGCGGTGGCCTCGTCGAGGATGACCACCCGCTGCCGGGCCAGCAGCAGGCGGGCGATCGTCAGCCGCTGCCGCTCGCCGCCCGACAGCCGGTACCCGCGCTCCCCGACGATCGTGTCCAGGCCGTCCGGCAGCGCCGCGACCAGGTCGTCGAGCCGGGAGCGCCGCAGCGCCTCCCACACCTCCTCCTCGGTCGCGTCCGGCCGGGCCAGCAGCAGGTTCGAGCGGACGGACTCGTGGAAGAGGTGGCCGTCCTGCGTCACCATGCCGACGGTGTCGCGGATCGACTCGGCGGTCAGGTCCCGGACGTCGAGGCCGCCGATGCGGACGGCACCCTCGTCGGTGTCGTACAGCCGCGGCAGGAGCTGGGCGATGGTCGACTTGCCGGCACCGGAGGAGCCGACGAGGGCGACCATGCGGCCGGGTTCGGCACGGAACGACACCTCGTGCAGTACCCGTGTGCCGCCGCGGGCGTCGAGGGAGGCGACCTCCTCCAGCGAGGCGAGGGAGACCTTGTCGGCGGAGGGGTAGCCGAAGGAGACCCGGTCGAACTCGACGGAGACCGGCCCGTCAGGGACGGCCACGGCGTCCGGCTTCTGCGCGATGAGCGGTTCGAGGTCGAGGATCTCGAATACCCGCTCGAAGCTGACGAGGGCGCTCATCACCTCGACGCGCGCCCCGGCCAGCGCGGTAAGCGGGGCGTACAGCCTGGTCAGGAGCAGCGCGAGGGCGACGACGCTGCCGGCGTCGAGGCTGCCGCGCAGGGCGTGGTAGCCGCCGAGCCCGTACACGAGGGCCAGGGCCAGCGCCGAGACCAGCGTGAGCGCGGTGACGAACACCGACTGGGCCATCGCGGTGCGGATGCCGATGTCGCGGACCCGGCCGGCGCGGGCCGCGAACTCCGCCGACTCGTCGGCGGGCCGCCCGAACAGCTTGACGAGGGTGGCGCCCGGGGCGGAGAAACGCTCCGTCATCTGCGTGTTCATGGCGGCGTTGAGCGCGGCCGCCTCGCGCTGCATGGCCGCCATCCGCGTTCCCATCCGCCGCGCCGGCACGACGAACACGGGCAGCAGGAGCAGCGCAAGCAGGGTGATCCGCCAGGAGATGCCCAGCATGACGGCCAGGGCCACCAGCAGCGTCACCGTGTTGCCCACGACTCCGGAGAGGGTGTTGCTGAACGCCCGCTGCGCGCCGATCACGTCGTTGCCGAGGCGGCTGACGAGCGCGCCCGTCCGGGTCCGGGTGAAGAAGGCGACCGGCATCCGCTGCACGTGGTCGAAGACGGCGGTGCGCAGGTCGAGGATCAGGCCTTCGCCGAGCGCGGCCGACAGCCTGCGGGCGAGCAGCCCGAGCCCCGCCTCCGCGACGGCGACGGCGGCGATGAGCAGGGCCGGCCGGACCACGCCGGAGGCTTCCCGACCGTCGACGACGGCGCTGACGACCCTGCTGGCGAGGACCGGGGAGGCCACCGCCAGCAGGGCGGTCACGCTGCTGAGGACGAGGAACAGGGCGAGCCCGCGGCGGTGGGGGCGGGCGAAGGCGGCGATGCGGCGCAGGCTCGCCCGGGAGATCCGGCGGCGCTCCTGCCGGGCGTTGACCATGCCGTGCATCGAGGTCCAGGCGGTGACTTCCATGTCCATGTCCCGAACGGTAGAACCTCGATCTAACTCGAGGTCAACGCCGTGCCTCAACTCTCCCTGTGGCAGCCCTTTTTGCGGCAGTGCGACCGGGGGTGCCCGGAGACGGACCCCGGCCGCTCCCGACCGTTACCGACCTGCCCATGGTCCGGGGCGGGCGCGTGCGATAGATTCGGCCACTGCTCCGGCGCCCGCCACCGGTACCGACGATCCCCCGACCCCCGCGAAGACAGGCTTCTCAATGAGCGACATCATCGACGGACTCGGCCGCACCAGCGCCTACGGCGCGCTCGGCCTGGTCCTGCTGATCCTCGGCATCGTGCTGGTGGACGTGCTGACGCCCGGGAAGCTGCCGAAGCAGATCTGGGAGGAGCGCAACCGCAACGCGGCGATCACGCTCAGCTCGGCGCTCCTCGGCATCGGCGGCATCGTCTTCACCTCGATCTGGACGACGTACGACGACTTCGGCAAGGGCCTGATGTCCACGGCCGCGTTCGGCCTGCTCGGCCTGGTCCTGATGGCGATCGCCTTCGTCGTCCTGGACTGGGTCACCCCGGGCAAGCTCGGCGCCATAGTGGTCGACCCGGAGCCGCACCCGGCGGTGTGGGTGACGGCCTGCTGCAACCTGTCGGTCGCCGCGATCGTCGCCGCGTCCATCGCCTGACGGCCCGACGGGCCGCACCCGCAGAGCGCCGCCCCCCGGCAGGGGAGCGGCGCTCTCGCACGTACGGGCCCGGCCGCCGCTCGAGCGGCCCGGTCAGGCCAGGCCCAGCGCGAACGCCCCGAAGCCCGCCGCCAGCAGACCGGCGGCCGCCCGCCACGCCGCCGACACCCGCGTCCACGGTTCCTCGAACCGCCGCGCGTACCGGGCGATCCCCACCAGCAGCAGCGCGAACACCGGCAGCCACGCGGCCCGCGCCGCGATCCAGGCCGCGCCGTCGGGGGCCGTCGTCAGCCCCGCCACCCCGCCCGCGAACGCGGCGCCGGGCACGGCCGCCGCCAGCATCGCCGTCTGGTGCCAGCACAGCACCGTCATCGCGCACAGGTTGACCACCACCACCGGCGCCCACAGGGCGGGCCGGGCCAGCAGCCGCGCCAGCCGCTCCCGCAGCAGCACCGCCGCACCGGACTGCGCCGCGGCCAGGGCGAGCACGAGCAGCGACGGCGGGTGCGAGTTCGTCCGCGCCGCCCCCGGCACGCCGACCATCGACGCCGGATAGTGGAAGACCAGCAGCAGCACTGCGAACAGCACGGCCCCGCCGGCCAGCAGCAGCCGGGCGCCCCGCCGCCCGATCCGCCCCTCGCCCCACGCGACGCCCAGCTGATAGGCGAACAGCCAGCCCGGCAGCACGTTCAGCACCGCCACCCAGCCGGGCACGGACGCGGCGAACGGCCCGTACCGCAGGAAGTCCACCACGGCCACCGACGCGAACAGCGGGGCCGCCGCCCACCCGCCGAGGCGCCGCGCCGCCCGCACGCAGTACGGGGTCAGCGCCGTCACGACCAGGTACACGCCGACGAACCACAGCGGCTGCACCACGAGCGTCGCCGCGGTCCGCAGCGTCGCCTCCGGAACCCCGGCGGCGTACAGGACCGGCGCGGCCAGCGCCCACACGGCGGCGACCCCGAGCACCGGCCGTCCCAGCCGGGCGCACCTGCCGCGCAGCCACGCCCCGGCCGACCCCCGGCGCCGGTGGTAGGACAGCACCGACGCGTAGCCGCCGACCAGGAAGAAGACGCCGAGCATCTGCAGCACCCAGCTCGCCGGCGCGAGCGCCCCGACCGCCGAGAGGGGGCTGGCGTTGTGCAGGCCGCCGTCCGCGTCGACGGTGAACCCGCCGAGCATCCAGTGCCCGACGGGCACCGCCAGCAGGGCCAGCGCCCGCAGCCCGTCCACCGCCCGGTCCCGGTGCGCCGGCGTACACCGGTCGATCCGCTCGGCCGCCCGCCGCAGCCCGGCCGCGGCGCTCACCGGGCACCGCCCCGCGCGATCGAGGCGAACGCCGCCAGCGTGCCCGTACCCGGTGCGAGGTAGCCGGTGTGGCCGCGGACGTCGCCGGCGGGCACCCGCCGGGCACCGAATCCGGCCGCGACCGGGTCGGCTCCGTGGCCCAGCCCGGCGAAGCGGACGTTCGGCACGTCCGCGATCCAGTCGGACGGCCCCCGCGCCGCCCACACGCGGGCGCCGGTGCGCAGCTCCGCCGCCGACCCGGCGCGCAGCCCGGGCGAGCCGAAGACGACCACGTCCGCGGCGTCCGTGTCCCGCACCGCCAGGGCGCACACCACGGAGCCGTAACTGTGGCAGAACAGCGCCGGGTCGGGTGCGCCGACCGCGTCCAGCCCCCGTGCGAACCGCACCAGCCGCGCCGCGCCCGCCTCCGCGAGCCGGCCCGTCGCCGCGTCCAGGCCCACCCCGACAGGCGTGGTGTACCCGGCCCAGGCCACCACCGCCGTGTCCTCCCCGGCCGCGGCCCGCAGCGAACGGGCCATGCCGGCCGGGCCGGTGTGCGGAGCCCGGCCCGCGTCGTCGAACGTGGCGGCGTCGCTGTCGGACCCCGGTACCACCACGGCGAGGTGCCGCGCCCGCTCCAGGTCCCCGAACACCTCGGCGACGAGGCCGCGCCCGCGCGGGTCGAAGGCCAGCACCTGCCGCTGCGGCGACGCGAACGGCGCCCACCGGGCCTCGCCCGTCGCGAGCGCGGCCCGCCGGTTCGCCTCGTACCTCAGGGCGACGGGGGCGCCGTCCAGATTGCCGAGCACCAGCGGGTGGCGGCGCAGCAGCTCCTGCCGGCCCGCCCCGTCCAGCCCGGCGAAGAACCGGGCCACCTCCTGCGGCGAGGCCGTCGCCGGATCCGGCAGCGCACGCCCCGACACCGAGTCGGCCCGCCAGGCGGACGAACCCGGCGGCGGGCCGGCGACCACGGCCTGCCGGTCCCCGCCCGCTGCCCAGCCGGCGCTGCCCGCCACCACGGCCGACGCCAGTGCGGCCGCGGCCAGGGTCCTCGCGAAGCGGCCCATGTCCCCATCCCCTTTCCTCGTGGTGCCGAGGAAGGTAGGAAGGAGGTGCCGGCGGGCACGTCAGACCGGGGAGCCAACCCGCATGTCATACCCCGGTAGGGGGTGGAGGAGGCGCGGAGCGGTGCCGGGGAGGCTCCGGAGGGCTCAGTGCGTGTCGCCCGGCCGCACCAGCCCCGCCTCGTACGCGAAGACCACCGCCTGCGCCCGGTCCCGCAGGTCCAGCTTGGCCAGGACCCGCCCGATGTGCGTCTTCACCGTCTGCTCGGCCACCACCAGGCTGCCCGCGATCTCCTGGTTCGACAGGCCCCGGGCGATCAGCTCCAACACCTCCGTCTCACGGGGCGTCAGCCCGTTCAACCGCAGGGCGGGGTCCTTCCGCGGCGCCGGCCGCTGCTGCACGAAGTCCGCGATGAGCCGCCGCGTCACGGACGGCGCCAGCAGCGCCTCGCCCGCCGCCACCACCCGCACCGCCGAGATCAGATCGGCGGGCGGCGCGTCCTTCAGCAGGAACCCGGACGCCCCGGCCCGCAGGGCCTCGTACACGTAGTCGTCGATGTCGAAGGTGGTCAGCATCAGCACCTTCGGCCGGTGCACCACCCCCGGCGGCGGATCGAGGATCTCCCGCGCCGCGCCCAGCCCGTCCAGCTCCGGCATCCGCACGTCCATCAGCACCACGTCGGGCCGCGTCGCACGGGCCACCTCGATGCCCCGGCGCCCGTCCGCCGCCTCGCCCACCACGTCGATGTCGGACTGCGCGGACAGCAGGGCGGCGAACCCGGCGCGCACCATGGCCTGGTCGTCGACGATGATCACTCGGATGGTCAACTGGCTTCCTCAATGGGCGCGTCAAGGGGCAGGCGGGCGGCGACCCGGAAGCCGCCGCCGGGCAGCGGACCGGTGTCCAGCGTGCCGCCCGTCAACCGTACGCGCTCCCGCATCCCCACCAGCCCGTGCCCCGTCCCGCCGCCCGAGCCCTCCACCACCGGAGTGCCGTCCTCCGACGGCCCGTTGGCGACGACGACGAGCACCTCCCGGGCATCGTGCGTCACAGACACCCGGGTCCGCGCCCCCGGAGCGTGCCGCACCACGTTCGCGAGGGCCTCCTGCACGATCCTGTACGCCGACAGGTCCACGGCCGGCGGCGCCGCCCGCTCGGCCCCGGCCGCCAGCGACAGCTCCACCGGCTGCCCGGCCCGCACCGTCGCCTCCACCAGCTGCCGGATCCGGCCGATCCCCGGCTGCGGGGCACGCTCCCCGTCCGCCCCGCCGCTGCCCGCCCCGTCGCTGCGCAGCACCGACAGCAGCCGCCGCATCTCGCCCAGCGACTCGCGCGCACCGGCCGCGATCGCCGCGAACTCCTCCTGCACCGGCTCCGCCATGCCCGGCAGCCGGTACGGCGCCGACTCCGCCTGCACCGTGATCACGGACATGTGGTGCGCGACCACGTCGTGCAGCTCGCGGGCGATGCGCGCCCGCTCCTCCAGCAGCGTCCGCCGCGCCCGCTCCGCCTCGCTGATGCTCTCCTGCTCGGCGATCCGCCGCTGGGCGTCGCCGAGCCCGCGCAGCACGCCGGCCAGCGCGAGCAGGCACCCGGCCAACACGAACAGCAGGGCGGCGGTCTGGGACACCCCCTCCGGCGCCATGAACCCCAGCACGACCCCGACGGCCCCGGTCGCCAGCCACACCCCGACCATGGTCCGCGCCGGCTCGCGCAGCCCCAGGAACACCATGAGCGCCAAGTAGCCGACCACGGTCATCGGCGGCCACGGCCAGGAGTGGCCCGCGACCCGGTCGGCGCCCGTCAGCACCAGCGCCCCGACGGTGTCGGCGCCCAGGACCAGCGCCCACGCGGGAAGCGGCCGGGCCACGGCCAGCAGCAGCGGCACCGTCTGGGCCACGCCGAGCGCACCCGCCCAACCGCCGTCCAGCCCGTAGTCGCCGGCGAGGACCGTGATGGTCACCGGCAGCAGCGTCGCGACGAACACGGCGGCGACGGCGTACGGCAGCATCCGCTGCCACGCCTTCGGGGCCTGCGCGAACAGCGGCTCGCCGGGGCGGGCCGGTGCACGCAGCACCGCCGCGAAGGGGCTCGCCCCGCGCGGCGGCCCGGAGCCCGGCCCGGAGCCAGCCGCGGCGGCGGGCCGGATGAGGCGGCGGGAGGGGCGGGGGCTCGTGCGTGGCTCGTCGTCGCGATCGCTCATGGTCCGACCAGCCTATGCGCCGCCGCACGCGCCCCGGGTGGGTCACACCAGCCCCTGGAGACATGCCAGTTGTCCGAAAAACCACCCGTCCCAGCCCTCGCCCCGGCAGACTGGCCCGGTGAAGGAATCGAACAAGGTGACGGCGTCCGTCACGCTCGGACTGCTCGCCGCGTGGGCCCTCCACGACGCCGAAGAGGTCGCGACGATGGGCCGCTGGTCCCGCGAGCAGGTGCCCGTCCTGCGCGGGCGCCGCCCCGGCCTGCTGCCCGACCGCGTCTGGGACCGCCTCGGCTCCGTCGACGGCCGCGAGTTCGCGGCGGCGGTCGGAATGATGGCCCTGGTCGTCGGCGCGGCAGCGGTCGACGGCCACCGCACGGGCGGCCGGTCCGCCTTCTACCAGGCCTCGCTGACCGGCTTCGGCCTGCACGGCCTCGTCCACATGGGGCAGGCCGCCGCCGTCCGCGGCTACACGCCGGGCGTGGTGACCTCGCCGCTGATCGTCATCCCGTTCAGCCTGTGGGCCCGCAACCGACTGCGGCGCGCAGGCGTACTCCGCCCCACCCGGCCCCGGGACGCGCTGCAGGGCCTCGCACTCGCGGGCGCCGCCGCAGCAGGCGCCAACGCAGCGGGCCGCCTCCTGCTGCGCAGACTCCGCGGCACCCGCTGAGCACGGCGGGTCAGTCCTCGTCGGGAATGGTCCGGGCGCCGTCCCGTCCGGCCATCCGGACGAACGCGGGGCTGGTCGAGACCGCCGCGGTCAGCGGGACCAGGTGCACCGCCGGGCGATCCGGGGCCGTGGGTCGTTCCCCGGGGCGGGGGGCGCTCGTTGAGGCGGCATGGAGCAGTTGCCGATCACCGCGGCGCCGGGCGTCGGGGAGCGGGCCGACGCCGCGGCCGATGCCGCGTGCCACCTCTACGACGCCGTCGCGCCCTGGAGCGGCTCCGGGGCCGGCGGGTGGAGCCGTACGGCCGCCGAGGACGCCGCCGAGACCATCGAGACGACCGCGCACGCGCTGGCGCGCGTCCACCCGCGCGCCGAGGTCATCCTGGCGCCCGTCCACGCCGCCCTCGCCGACCTGCGCCGGCAGCTCGCCCTGCCGCCCGCCGACCCGCTGACGGCGGAGGAGGCACCGGCCCTTCCCCGCTCCGTCGGAAACCCGCGGCGGACCCGGTGGGTGCGGGTGGTCACCCCGACGCTGCCCCGGCAGCCGCCTGTCGGTACAACGTCCTGACCTCCGCGCCGAAGTACGGGCTGTAGGAGGTGTCGGCGGTGTCCCCGCCGGTCTTCCAGCCGCCGATCACGCCCACCACGTCGCCGGTCTCGGTCCGCTTGTCGAAGCGCGTCAGGAACGGGCCGCCGCTCGTCCCGCCCGGGTAGCCGGTGCAGTCGATCCGCAGGAACGATCCGGGGATGCCCGGATCGGAGCTGGTGAACCGCGTCGTGCGGTTCACGCACAGCCGAGGGCGTGCCGCGGAGGCCGGATAACCGACCAGCGTCACCTGCGGGTGCGCGAACGGCCCGCCCGTGACGAGGCGGTTGCCGCCGACGACGTCCTCCACCGTGAAGCCGTCCGCGTCCGGCCCGACCTGCGCGAACGCCACGTCCAGCGTCGCCGCCAGGTCCGCGCCCCTGCTCCGGTAGCGCGGGTCGATCCACACCTTCGACCGGCCCCGGGCGTCGCGCAGCACCGGGAACATGCCGTACGGCTGCGGGTTCTCGGCCGTGTACCGGGGGACGAAGGCCACCTGGCGGGCGTCCGTGCCGAGCAGGCAGTGGGCTGCGCTCAGCACCAGGTTCCGGCCGGGGGAGGAGACGACGCTCGCCGTGCAGAAGTAGGCGCCGCCGCCCTTCATGACGAACATCCGGCCGACCGACGGGATCCCGTCGAAGTCCTTGCCCGTTCCCGGTTCGGCCGCCGCGGCGGCCGCGGCGGGCCCGGCCGGGTTGACGGGGGCCGCCGACGCCATGCGGTCGGCCGTCCAGAACCGTTCCGCCTCCTCGGCGGACCAGCGGCCGGTCGAGGCCGGCCGGCCGCTGCCGGCCTCGGCCACGGGCGTCGGTCCGCCGGGCAGCAGCAGGGCGGCCACCAGCGCCGCCACCGTCAGCGTTCGTCGCATGCAGGACTCCTCGGTGCTCCTCGTTCACACGGCCTGGGGGAAGCGGAACAGCCGGCCGGGGTCGCGGGCGCGCCGCACCGCCTCAAGCCGGGCGAGGTTCGGCCCGTAGTAGGCCGCGCGCCAGTCGGGCAGCCCCGGGTCGGGGTAGTTCTGGTACGCGCGCCCGCTCGCCCAGGGGCGCAGGTCCTGCCAGAGGCGGTCGAGCCACGCCAGGTGGCGGGCCGTCACGGCCGGGGCGGCGGTGGCCGGCCAGTAGGCGAGGTACTGGGCGAGGAAGGCGCTGTCGCGGTGCACGAACGCGGTGGCGGCCGGCGCCGGCCGGTTCAGGGCGCCGCCGCACTCGCCGGTGAACTGCACGACCCCGGTGCCGCCGGCCGGCACCCGCTCCGCGTACGACCGCACGGCGGCCAGCACGGTGTCGATGCCGGCGGCGGGCAGCCCGGCCGCGGTCCAGAAGTCGGAGCGGGCCCCGTACGACTCGCGGGCGACCCGGCCCGCGGGAGAGCGGCCCGGCAGCCTGCCGGGCAGCCGGCACTGCCCGGCGGTGTCCTGCCCGCAGCCGGACATCTCCCGCAGGGTGTCCCCGTAGCCGCGCACGGTCGTGCGGACGTCCTGCGGGGGGCGGCCGACGAGGGCGGCGAGCCGGTCCAGCTGGCCGTCGAGCTCGGCGGGGCCGTCCAGGCACAGGACGCGGACGGCCGGGGGTGCGGGCGGGCCGCCGTCGAGGAGGAACTCGATGCGGCTCCAGAACGGTTCGGGCAGGTCCGGCAGCCAGCGCTGCCAGCCGTGCAGCAGCGCCGCGCTGTCGTTGTCCGCCCAGCGCAGCTCGGCGAGGGCGCAGTCGGGGGCCGGGTGGGGCGCGAAGCGGAACTCGGTGACGACGGCGAAGTTGCCGCCCCCGCCGCCGCGGAGGGCCCAGAACAGGTCCGGGTCGGCGCCGTCGTCGACGTCCCGGACACGGCCGTCCGGCGTGACGGCGGTGGCGCCGGTGAGGCGGTCGCAGGTGGCCCCGTACGCGCGGGAGGCGGGCCCGAGGCCGCCGCCGAGGGTCAGCCCGGCGATGCCGACGGTGGGGCACAGCCCGGTGGGGATGCCGAGGCCGCGGGCGGCCAGGGCGTTGTGGACGTCGCCGATGCGGGCGCCCGCCCCGACGCGGACGGCCGTCCCGTCGACGGCGGTCCTGTCGAGGGCGCCGAGGTCGACGACGAGCCCGCCGGCGCGCGTCGACCAGCCGGCGTAGCTGTGCCCGCCGCCGCGGGGGACGACGGGCACGCCGGAGCGGCGGGCGAACTCCAGGCAGGCGGCGACGTCGCCGGCGTGCGCCGGGTACGCGACCGCGGCCGGGGCGATGCCGTCGTAGCGAGGCTGGAAGAGCTGCCGGGCCTCCGGGTAGTCCGGGTCGTCCGGGAGGACCACGCGCCCGTCCAGCCCGCGGGCGAGGGCCGCGCAGTCGGGGCCGCGGGAGGAGCCGGCCGCCGCCGGCCGGCCCGCTCCGACGGCCGCGAGGACCGCGGCGGGCGCGCTGCCGAGGAGCCGGCGTCGGTGGAGGGCCATTCCTCCTTCCTGCCATCGCCTGCGCCGATCCCGGCGCAGGCGGCCCCCTGGCCCGCCGCACAGCCCCCCGAACGGCCCACGCCGCTGCCGGCCGGGCGCAAGGCGGCCCGCCGGCCGTGTCGTCTCCTGCTGATCCTGCCGGTCAAGCCCGCGCCGTCCGGTGCCTGCCCCGCGGCAGGGCTGAGCGTCGTCCGCGTACGGGGGCGTGCGGGCGGCCCGACAGCGCGGCGAGGCGCGGCGCGGGACGGCGCACGTGTGCCGGCACCTCCCGGCGGGGCTCCTCAAGCGGCGGGGTAGGCCTTGCGGGTCAGGAGGAAGCCCTGGGGGCAGTCCTCGCCGGCCTCGGGCTGCCGGACGAGGCGGGCCGACTCCGCGAGCCCGGCCCCGGACAGCAGTTCGGCGACCCGGTCCGGCGGCATCCGGTGGACGGTCAGGTCGACGGCGTGCCCGTAGGCGCGGTCGAGGCGCACCCGGCCCTCGCCCGCCTCGAAGGCGATCAGCAGGTGCCCGCCGGGCGCCAGGACCCGCGCGAACTCCTCGAACAGGGGCGGGAGTTCATCCGGCGGAGTGTGCATGGTGGAGTTCCAGGCCACGGCTCCGCCGAGGGCGCCGTCCGCCACGTCCAGGGCGCCCATGGCGCCCACCTCGAACCGCAGCCCCGGGTGGCTCCGCCGGGCCACCGCCACCATGGCGGGCGAGAGGTCCACGCCGAACGCCCGTACGCCGAGCCGGTTGAGGTGCGCCGTGATCCGGCCCGGCCCGCAGCCGAGGTCCGCGACGGCCGGGCCCGCCGCCCCCCGCGGCGCCCCGGACCGTACCGATTCTGCGAACGCCGCGAGCAGGGCCCGGTCGAGCGGTCTGCCTTCCAGGGCCGTCCCGAGCAGCCGGGCGCAGTCGACGGCGACGGCGTCGTAGGACGCCCGTACGGAGCTCAGGTACGCGGTCTCGCTCATGCCCCCGGAGACTAGCCCGCCCGGACTGCGCGCTCACCCCCCTCAAGGGGGTTGTCGAGGGCCGTCCACTGGTCGCCCGGGACTTCCGGGCTCAGCCGCATCAGGGTGAGGGCCTTCGCCGGCAGGGGGTCCGCCAGCAGCGCCGCCGTGTCGTCCGTGGCGGGCAGCTCCGGTGCCGCCGCGGCCAGAAGCCGGCCGAGGGCCTCCGCCGAGCCGGCGGTCGCCGCCAGGGCGCCCGCGACGAGGGAGCCGAACAGTTTCCGGCGCAGCGCCACCGGGTCGTCGGTGACCAGCCGGCCCGTGACCGGCGGCGCCGCGAGGCCGTGCCGGGCGAGCCGGGCCGGGCTGATCCGCACGTCGGCGAGGTCCCGGTAGACCAGCCGCAGCGGCTCCCCGCCGGGGGAGAGGACGACGAGCAGGTTCTGCCCGTGCGCCTCCAGGGCCACCCCCAGCTCCAGCACCCGCAGGCACACCGGCAGCGCGAGGCGCGCGAACCCGGCCTGCCAGTCCGCCGATCGGGCGAACGGGGCGAGGGTCAGCGCCGCGACCGGCACGACCTGCTCGCCGGCCGCGGCGTCCGCGTACGCCTCCGGGGGCTCGCGCAGCACCGCGGCCAGGTCCGGGCCGTGGGCGGTGGCTGCGGCGAGCGTCCGGGTGAAGTGCAGCCGCCCGTCCAGCCGCCCGGCGAGCTCCTGGGCGAACGCCGACACCGCGGCGGCCGTCTCCACCGAGTAGCGGGAGATGTCCCGGACGGAGGAGGTGAGGCGGGTGCTCAGCGCGGTCTTGACGTGCGCCCCGCCGCCGACCGGGCTCAGGGTGCGCAGGGCCATCAGCGGGTGCGCCGCGGCTCCGGGCAGCGGGACCCGGTCCGCCTGCTTCAGGACGTGCTCGGCCTGCCACGGGTGCACGGGCAGCAGGATCCGGCCGCCCTGGCGCAACTCCGCCGGCCACGCGCCCGTGACCAGGCATTCCGAAGCCGGCACGGACACCCCTGCGAGCTCGACCACCGGCCGGTGCTCCGGCGCGTACGCCAGCTGCTCGGCCACCGTGAAACCGGGTCGGGAGCGGCAGTTGGGGTGGTAGGGGTGGCCGTCGACGATCCGCTGCTCCCACTCCCAGGCGGACGCCGGCGCCTCCTCGGGCCCTTCGGGCCGGCCGGCCAGGGACAGCGCCAGCGAGGCCGTGCTGTCGTCCAGCTCCGCGGCGAACGCCTCGCCGTGCGGCACGCCCAGCGCCCTCACGAGCCGTCCCGCCTGCGAGAACACCGTCCCGTCGAGGCGGAGCCCGGTGACGTGCGGTGCGGTGGCGTACGGGTCGGCCGGCGGCCCCTCCAGGCGCCGCCCGTCGACCAGGAGGACGGACGTGCCGCCGGGGCCCCGCTCGCGGCGCACCACCCACGGCAGCGGCTCGAACGCCAGTGCCCGCCAGAGCCGGGTCAGCACGGCGGCCCGGGCGCCGCCGAGCGCCGCCCCGTACGCGGCTGCCAGTGCAGGGCGCACCTCGGCCAGTTCGGCGGAGACGGCCTCCTCGGCCGGGGAGTCGGGGAGGTTCATGCTGGGGTGCGACACCCTGTTCCTCTCACGGGACGTTGTGGTGATCACGTCATCATCGCGGATACTGAAGATCACGGCCGGGGACGCGCGCAGCGGACCTCCGGCACACAGGATGGACCCGAATGGAATCCGTGGACCTCAACGCCGCAGCCGACGAACTCGCCGCCGCACCCCTGCTCAACTGCCTGCTCAGGGAGGCGGCCGACCCCGAGGGCGGAGGCGTCCACCGGCTGCGGGCCACCGGGCGGCTGCTGCGGGTCCGCGGCGGACGCCGGCCCGAGCGGCCCGAGCTGCGCACCCCGGACGGGTGGCGCCCCCTCACCCACAGCGAGCTGGTGAAGCTCACCGCCGACGAGCTGTACCGGTACACGGGCGTTCCGAACGACGAGCTGCCCGTCGAGATCGCGGACAGCCGGGCCGCCGTGGCCGCGCTGCTGGCCGCCCGCCGGGCCGCCGAGCCGCCGCAGGACGCGTACGTCCGCTCCGAGCAGGCCCTCGTGATGGGCCACCCCCACCACCCGGCTCCCAAGGCCCGCGGCGGGGCGCCCGCGGCGCGCTGGCTGGCGTACGCGCCGGAGGCGCACGGCCGGTTCCCGCTGGCCTTCCTCGGACTGCGCGAGGACCAGGCCGCCGAGGAGGGCGGGGCGGCCGCGGCCGACGCGGTCGATGCGCTGGCCGGCCTCCTGGACGGACCGCGCCCGCCCGCCGGCTACCGGCTGCTGCCCGCCCATCCGTGGCAGCTGGAGCTGGTCTCGGGGTCCCCGGCGGTACGGGCGGCGTTCGCCGACGGGCGGCTGCTGCGGCTGGGCGAGAGCCGCCTGCCGGCCTGGCCGACCGCCTCGGTCCGCACCCTGTACGTGCCCGGGGGCGGCGGGTCCGGCGGCGGGCGCGGCGACCTGTTCGTGAAGTTCAGCCTCGACGTGCGGATCACCAACGACGTCCGCCGGCTGTGGCGGCACGACCTGGTGAAGCTGCGCCGTACGGACGAGGCCGCCCGGGCCGGCTTCGAGGCGCTGCGCCGGGCCGGTTCGCCGGCGGCCTGGCTGTCCGACCGCGGCTACCGCACCGCGGCGTTCGCCTTCGAGGAGCTGGCGGTGCTGGTCCGCGACGGGCTGCGGCAGCACCTCGTGCCGGGCGCCACGCCGGTGCTGGCGGCGGCACTCGCCGAGGGGTACGAGGGCAGCCCGCTGGCCGCCGCGGCCGACCCGGAGGCCTGGTGGCGGGCGTATCTGCGCCATGTCGTGCCGCCGGCGCTCGAGCTGTTCGCCCGGCACGGCGTCGTGCTGGAGGCACACGCGCAGAACACCGTGGTGGCGTTCGACGTCCGGGGCACGCCCGTCCAGGCACTGTTCCGCGACGCGGAGGGCGTGAAGCTGCCGGCGCACGGTGACCGCGCGGCGGCCTGGCAGCGGCTGGTGTACTGCCTGGTCGTCAACCACCTTGGCGGCGTGGGGGCGGCGCTCGCCGAAGCCCACCCCCGGGCCGCCGGGGCGGTGTGGCCGGCGGTGCGCGAGGAGTTCCGGCGGCACGCGGCCGAACGGGACCTGCCCGAGGCGGCGGAGCTGCTGACGGCGCCGTCCCTGCCGGCGAAGACGAACCTGCTGCTGCGGTGGACCCGAGCCGACGGCGCGGACGCGCGGTACATCCCGCTGCCGAACCCCCTGCTGGCGGACGCGGAGGAGTAGGACGGCCCCGGGCGGCGGGAAAGAATCCGGCCAAGGTGGAGGGAGGGCCACCCTCCTGTCTCACCGAGAGGTATAGACCAATGCTACGTTGGTGGAGACCGCGCAATCCTTGACCGACCGTCAGAGGAGAAGCCATGTCCTCGTCCCCGCGGGTCGGCGGCCCGGCCGCCGTACCCAAGTACCAGCGGATCGCCGCGGCGCTGCGGCAGGAGCTCCGGGACGCCGCCCACGGCCCCGGAGGCAGACTCCCCTCCGAGCGCACCCTGGCCGCCCGGTACCGCGTCAACCGGCAGACCGTCCGCGCCGCGCTGCAGCAGCTGCGCGACGACGGCCTGATCGTCACCGAGCGCCGCGGCACCCGCTCGGCCGGCCCCGGCCCGGCCCCGGCCGCGGCACCCGCCCCGGCCCCGCCCGCGGTGGCGCCCGACGCCGGCGGGCCGCCCGACGCCGTACTGGTGCAGAGCTGGCTCGCCCGCGTCACCGTCCCACCCTCCCTGGCCGCGCTGCTCGGCATGCGCGGCGGCGAACGGACCCTGGTCCACCACCGCCGCGAGCGCGGCCCCGCCGGGCAGACCCTCCAGCACGCCGTCACCTACATCTGCCCCCGCGCCGTGGCCGAGGCACCCGAGCTGGCCGCCTACCGCCGCGCCGCGGCCGTGCGGGACGAGGACCCCGGACCCCTCGACCGCTGGCTCGACCGCGCCGCCCGGGAGGGGCGCGTCGCCGAGACCATCACCATGACCCGCAGCAGCCGCCCCGTGTCCGCGGCCGCCGCCGGCGGCCTGTCCGTGCGCCGCACCCTGCACGACGACGCCGGCCGGCTCCTCGCCGTGACCGACCTCTCCTTCCCCACCTGGGACCGGCTGACCTTCCACCGCGACCGGGCGGTCAGCGGCTTCCAGGTCAGCTGACACGCCGCCCGCCGGCCGCCGCCGCCGGAGGGCCGCCGCACCGTACGCGAGGCCCCGGCACCCGCCGGATCCCCGGCCCCCGCGACCCGTACCGCCGCATGCCGACGCGCCCCACCCGTCGGCACGCACCTGTCGGCACACGCCGCATCCGCGCCCGGCCCGCATCCGCCGGCGGGTCCGCGCCCGAACGCACGCGCGTGTATAACCCGGCCGTGCATAACCGGCAAATCTTGACGTACCCCAGGTGGAGCGACAAACATCGGGTCGAAAGTCAAGGTCACGCGCCGCAAGCCGACAAGCCCAAGGAGCGCAACCCCATGCGAGCCCCTGCCCACACGCCCGCCGCCGAAACCGCCGCAGTGCCCCGCCCCCGCCCCGCCTCCGCGGCGTCCGGGATCGCGGACCTGCCGTGGATCGAGGAGCCGAGGGAGGTGGCACCGGCCGACGCGCGCGAGCTGTCCCGGGTCTTCTTCAGGCGGCTCCAAGAGCTCGAAGAGGGCACGCCGGAGCGGCGGTACGTCCGCAACACGCTCATCGAGATGAACGCCTCCCTCGTGCAGTACGCCGTCCGCCGCTTCCGCGGCCGGGCCGAGGCGGACGACATCGAGGACCTCGTCCAGGTGGGCACGATCGGCCTCATCAAGGCGATCGACCGCTACGACCCCTCCCGCGAGAACGAGTTCGCCACCCTCGCCATGCCGTACATCACCGGCGAGATCAAGCGGCACTTCCGCGACACCACCTGGGCCGTGCGCGTCCCGCGCCGCCTCCAGGAGCTGCGCATCGACATCGCCAAGGCGAAGGAGGAGCTGACCGGCACCCTCGACCGCTCGCCCACCGTCGCCGACCTCGCCGCGCACCTCGACCTCACCGAGGAGGAGGTGGTCGAGGGCCTCTTCGCCGCCAACGGCCACACCAGCGGCTCCCTCGACGCCCCGCAGCCCGCCTTCAGCGAATCCGGCGGCGACCCCGCCGAGGGCCAGACCCTCGCCGACGTCATCGGTGCCGAGGAGCCCGCCCTGGAGCGCGTCGAGGACATCCAGACCCTCGCGCCCCTGCTGGAGCGGCTCAGCGCCCGCGAGCGCCGCATGCTCCAGCTCCGCTTCGGTGACGAGCTCACGCAGGCGCAGATCGGCGCCGCCCTCGGCATCTCCCAGATGCAGGTGTCGCGGCTGCTGACGCGCGTCCTCGCCCACCTGCGCGCCTCCATGCTGGCCGACCCCGCAGAGGACGGCGCCGCCCGCGGCTGACGCCACCGCTGCACCGTCCGGAATGTGGCCGGGATCACATCGGCACGGACCGTTGGTGATCTTCGCCACACCGTGCGCCGCCCGTCCGCGTGAGGTGGGTCACCAGGGCGTTTGCCCTGGTTCGCGCCGGGCAGCGGGGCTACCGGAGCGCACCCCTCCGCCGGCCGCGGCACGGCCGGCGGCAGGGGGCGGGCGGATCCCGCACCGCTCCACGGCCCGCCCCGCACCCACCCCCGCGCCGGCACGGGCCGTACCCGTACGACCCGTGAGGTGCATGTGTCCACGCTGCAGGCCGAACACGTCTACAAGGTGTTCGGAAGACGACCCGGCGCGGCGGTCCGCGCGCTCCGAGACGGCGCGAGCCGCGAGGAGCTGCGCGCCGACGGAGTGACGGCCGCCGTGATCGACGCCTCCTTCCGCGTCGAGCCCGGCGAGATCTTCGTCATCATGGGCCTGTCGGGATCGGGCAAGTCCACCCTGCTCCGCATGCTCAACGGACTGCTCGAACCCACCGAGGGGCGCATCCTCTTCGACGGCCGCGACCTCACCGCGCTCTCCCGCCGGGAGCTGCGCCACGTCCGCTCCACGAAGATCAGCATGGTCTTCCAGCACTTCGCGCTCTTCCCGCACCGCAGCGTCCTGGAGAACGCCGCCTACGGCCTGGAGGTCCAGGGAGTCGACCGCGCCGACCGCGAGCGCCGCGCCGCCGAAGCCCTGGAACTCTGCGGGCTCTCCGGCTGGCAGGACTCCTGGCCGGACGAGCTGTCCGGCGGCATGCAGCAGCGCGTCGGCCTCGCCCGCGCCCTCGCCACCGACGCCGACCTGCTGCTGATGGACGAGTCCTTCAGCGCCCTCGACCCGCTGATCCGCCGCGACATGCAGGACCAGCTGCTCGAACTGCAGAAGACCCTCGGCAAGACCATCGTCTTCATCACGCACGACCTCAACGAGGCCATGCGCCTCGGCGACGGCATCGCCGTCATGCGCGACGGCCGCATCGTCCAGCAGGGCACCGCCGAGGACATCCTCACCCGCCCCGCCGACGACTACGTCGCCTCGTTCGTCCAGGACGTCGACCGCTCCCGCGTGCTGACCGCCGACGCCGTCATGACCGGCCCCGACACCGGCGCCGGCTGCTCCTGCGGCTGCCCGACCGTCACCGCCGACACCCCGCTCGCCGACCTGTGCGCCGTCAGCGCCCGCGTCCCGCACCCCGTCGCCGTGACCGGCACCGACGGCGTCGTCGTCGGCACCGTCGCGCAGGACCGGCTCGTCGCCTTCATCGGCGACGAACACCGGGCCCCCGTGCGCTGTGAGGAGGCGGCCGCCTGATGCCCCGTCTGAACCCCGGCGCCTGGGCCGACTCCGCCGTCGACTTCCTCCAGCGGCACCTGTCCTGGCTCTTCGACGCCGTCAGCGCCGTCGTCACCGGCCTCTACGACGGCATCCACGCCGTCCTGTCCGCCCCGGCCCCGCTGCTGCTCGCCGGCCTCCTCGCCGTGGCCGCCTGGTGGCTGCGCGGCCTCCTCGCCGCCGTGCTCGCCTTCGCCGGCCTCGCCCTCGTCGACTCCGTCGGCCTGTGGGGCGACGCCATGGCCACCCTGTCCCTGGTCCTCGTCGCCACCCTGGCCACCCTCGTCATCGCCGTCCCGATCGGCATCCAGGCGGCCCGCTCCCCGCGGCTCGGCGCCGCCCTGCGGCCCGTCCTGGACTTCATGCAGACCATGCCCGCGATGGTCTACCTCATTCCGGGCGTGGTCTTCTTCGGCATCGGCGTGGTCCCCGGCATCATCGCCACCATCGTCTTCGCGCTGCCGCCCGGCGTCCGCATGACCGAACTCGGCATCCGCCAGGTCGACCCCGAACTCGTCGAAGCCGCCGACGCCTTCGGCACCACCCCGCGGAAGACGCTCCTGCGGGTCCAGCTGCCGCTCGCCCTGCCCACCGTCATGGCCGGCGTCAACCAGGTCATCATGCTCGGCCTGTCCATGGTGGTCATCGCCGGCATGGTCGGCGGCGGCGGCCTCGGCGGCGCCGTCTACAAGGCCATCGGCAACGTCGACATCGGCCTCGGCTTCGAGGCCGGCCTCTCCATCGTCATCCTCGCCATGTACCTGGACCGGATGACCGCCGCCCTCGGCCGCCAGGTCTCCCCGACCGGCCGCCGCACCCTCGCCCGCGCCCGCTCCGCCGCCACCGGCGCCGCCCGCCTGTGGCAGCACCGCCCCCAGCCCGCGTACGCGGTCACCGCAGCGACCGTACTGGCCCTCCTCGCCGGCGGACTCCACACCTTCGGCGGAGCCGGGACCGGCACCGCGGCCGCCGCAGGCCCCGGCAAGGGCCGCACCCTCACCATCGGCTACATCCCGTGGGACGAGGGCATCGCCTCCACCTACCTGTGGAAGGAGCTGCTGGAGCGCCGCGGCTTCCGCGTCGAAGCCCGCCAACTGGAGCTCGGCGCGCTCTTCACCGGCCTCGCCGGCGGACGCGTCGACTTCCAGACCGACGCCTGGCTGCCCGTGACGCAGGCCTCGTACTGGGAGAAGTACGGGAACCGGATCGACGACCTCGGCGCCTGGTACGGGCCGACCTCCGTCGAGCTGACCGTCCCCTCCTACATGAAGGACGTCCGCTCCCTCGCCGACCTCAAGGGCAAGGGCGACCGGTTCAAGGGCCGCATCATCGGCATCGAGCCCAGCGCGGGCGCGATGGGCATCCTCAAGGAGCGGGTCCTGAAGGAGTACGGACTGGAGGGCGAGTACGAGGTCGTCGACGGCTCGACGCCCGGCATGCTCGCCGAACTCCAGCGCGCCCAGGCCAAGCAGGAGCCCGTCGTCGTCACCCTGTGGTCCCCGCACTGGGCGTACGCCTCGTACGACCTGCGCAAGCTGGAGGACCCCCGCAAGGCCTGGGGCCGGGGCGACGGCATCCACACCCTCGCCCGGAAGGGCTTCGCCGAGGACGAACCCGAAGTGGCGGCCTGGCTGCGCTCGTTCAAGCTGGACGAGAAGCAGCTGACCGGCCTGGAGGCGAAGATCCAGGCGGGCGGCAAGGGCAAGGAGCAGGAGGCGGTCCGCGCCTGGCTCGCCGAACACCCGGAGGTCGCCGAGGCGGCGACCACGACCGCCTGACGCCGCCCCGCCCGCCCACCCCGCGACCGCCCGCGGCCCCCCTTCTCGTGCGGGGCCGCGGGCGCGTCCTCGGGACGCCGGGCCGCCGCCGACGCCGGCGGGTACGGGCACCCGGGCACGGGGACGCGCCGAAGGGCCCGTGCCGGCGACGGGGCGCGCAGCGGTGCGCGGCCGCGGGCGCAAGGGCCGCCGGGGGGAACGGTCGGGCAGCGCCGCCACGGCGGCCCTGGGTACCTCCGACGCGGACGAGTACGTCGTCGCCGCGCTCCGCTCCGAGGCGTGCGGCTTCCTGCCCGAGGACGTCCCGCGGAGGCGCCGCTCCCGGCCGTTCGCGTCCTGCACGCCGGGGAGGCGGCGGCCGCGCCGCGGCTGCCGATGCGGCTCGTCGCCGCCTGCGCCCGCCCCCGCCTCCGGGGCGGGCCGCGGGAGCCGCCCCGTCCGCGCCCGCGGACGCCGCCGGGCTGACGCCGCGCGAGCGGGACATCTGCCGGCTGGTCGCGGCCCGCCCGGACGACGCGGGGATCGCGGCGGGGGCCGGGGCCCGGCGACCGTGGGGAACCACGTCACCGGCGTCTTCGCCGAGCTCGCGGTCCACGACCGGGCCCATGCCCTCGTCGCGGCGTGCGAGCCGGGGCCGGCGGGGGCCGGGGGCGCGGGCGCCGCGCGCCGACCGGTGCGGCAGGGGACCCGCCCGTGCACGGCGGGCCGGTCCGTGGCACAGTGCCTGCACGACGTCCGCCGGGACCAGGAGCCGCCATGCCCGATCCGCACCCCGTGCCGCCGCTCGCGGCGGTCCCGGAGCGCGCCCCGGAGAGCGGGCCCGAGCCGGGCCCGCTGCCGCGCTGCCCCGTGTGCGCGCACCTGCCGGAACGTATCTCCTGGCGGCAGCAGCCCGGCCGCCCGGTGGTGCTCGCCTTCGACCCGTGCGGCCACCGGCACACTTCACCGGCCGCGCCCGTCCTGGCCGTCACGCCGCCCCGCCCGCCGGCACCGCGCCGCCCCTGACGCCGCCCGGCGGCCGCCGGCGTGCCGCAGACTGGTGCGGTGATCACCGCCCGGCCCGTCCTCGAACTCCACCGCCTCGACGGCTTCTCCCTCTGGCCCGCCGCCTTCCCCGAGGAGCCGTACGTCCTCCTGCCGCTCGGCGCGGGCCTCACGCCCGCGGAGGTCGGCGCCGTGGTGGCCTGCCTGGCCGACGCCCACGCGGAGGCCTCCGAAGCCGGTGGGGAACCCCTTGCCGGCACGCAGGCGGCCCCGGTCCCGAGCCCGGACCGGGACCCGGCCGGATCGTTCCTGCGCGGCCTGCTCGCCGGCGGCGAGGACCTCCACCTCGCCGGAGGCGTCCGGATCACAGACACGACGACCGGTGCGGTCGTGGACCCGGGCTGCTGCCACGGCCTCCAGGAATGGGGCACCTGGCGGGAGTTCGCCGCCGGATCCGATTCCTGCTCCGTCTGGTTCGGCCACTCCCCGACCCCGGGGGCCCGCCTCGTCGGCGACATCGTCCGCCTCACCGCCGACACCGACTCCGCGGCGAGCCCCGTCATCGAGCTGCCCCTGCCCGAACTGCACCGCCTGCTCGACGACGTCGAACACCGGCTGCACGCCTTCCTCGCCCTCGTGCGGGACTGGGCGGCCCGCGAGGTCCCCGCCCACGCGGCCCCGCTGTACGCCGCCCTGGCTGCGGCACTCGTCCCCCCGGACCCGGAAAACCCTTGGTCAGCGTGGGTGCGGCGGCGGTAGCGTCCGGGGTCCCGGCAGGCCGCCACGGGGCGGCGCGTCCCGTACGGAAAGAGCGGCTCCATGACCGAGCGGCAGGCCACGACGACCCTCTGGCGCCCCACCGGCCCCGAGGAGCTGGAGCTGGTCCGCGCGCTCGACTGGCGCGGCTGGCCGCCCCGGCTGCCCGACCAGCCCCTCTTCTACCCCGTGCTCAACGAGGAGTACGCGGTGCGGATCGCCCGCGACTGGAACGTGCCGCACTCCGGCGCCGGCTTCGTCACCCGCTTCGAGGTCGGCTCCGCCTTCCTGAGCCGGTACCCCGTCCGCCAGGCCGGCGGCCGCACCATTCTGGAGCTGTGGGTTCCGGCCGAGGAGCTGGAGGAGTTCAACGCGCACATCGTCGGACGCATCGAGGTCGTCCACACGTTCACATGAGCCGCGAACGGCGGGATTGAGTCCGCGCCGTGCGCAAAGCTGCGTGAATGCAGCCGTCTTCGAGCAACTTCCTTCAAGTGATCTCGCCCGGGCGCTATGTTGCCATGCGCATGCCACATCGGTGTGTCCGCCCACACGGACCGCACGAGGAGCTGCCCGATGACAGTGATCAGCGTCCGCACCATTCCGCGCAGGCGACGGCGCAGCCCCCGGGCCGCGCTGCTCGCCGGACTCCTCGCCGTGGCGGGCCTCGCCGGCGCCGGGCCGGTCGCCGGCCAGGCCGCCGCGGCAGCCGCCGCCCCGGCCCCCGCGACGGCCGGCAACGCCACCGGCATCACCCGTTCCGGCAACACGTTCACCGTCACCTCCTCCAGCGGTGCCAAAGCCAGGGTGGTCGTGGCCCGCGCCGACATCTTCCGCCTCTGGCTCTCGCCCGACGGCCGCTTCACCGACGACCCGGCCGGCTCGGACCTGGCCCGGACCACCGACTTCGGCCCCGTCCAGGCCGCCGTCACCGACGCGGGCGGCCACTACCGCATCACCACACCCGCCCTGAACATCCGCGTCAACAAGTCGCCGCTGAAGTTCTCCGTCTACCGGGCCGACGACCGCACCCTCGTCTGGGAGGAGAGCCGGCCCACCTCCTGGACCGCCACCCGCACCACCCAGTACCTCTCCCGCGGCGCCGACGAGCAGTTCTACGGCACCGGGCTCCGCCTCGGCGAGTGGGCGCTGCGCGGCAAGACCGTCCCGGTGGCCGTCGACAACCGGTGGCGGGAGAACGACAACGCGAGCCCGGCCCCGTTCTACATGTCCACCAACGGCTACGGCGCCATGCGCAACACCTGGGCCCCCGGCTCGTACGGCTTCCACGCGCCGGCGGCCCTCGCGCACGACGAGAAGCGGTTCGACGCCTGGTACTTCACCGGGGACTCCCTCAAGGCGGTCCTCGGCGGCTACACCGACGTCAGCGGCAAACCGTTCCTCGCCCCGATCTGGGGCCTGGAACTGGGCAACGCCGACTGCTTCAACGCCTCCAACCCCGACTACCAGGGCGACCACGACCGCCCGCGCCACCAGACCACCCCGGACGTGGCCGGCTACGCCGCGGACGCCCGCGCCGCCGACATGCCCTCCGGCTGGTTCCTCCCCAACGACGGCTACGGCTGCGGCTACACCGAACCCCTGAAGGCGACGGTCGACGCGCTCGCCGCGAAGGGCTTCCGCACCGGCCTGTGGACATCGACGGGGTTGGCCCGCATCGCCGAGGAGGTCGCCGCCGGCTCCCGCGCGGTGAAGACGGACGTGGCCTGGATCGGCGGCGGCTACAAGAGCGCGTTCGCGGGCGTCCAGCAGGCCGTCGACGGCATCGAGAAGAACTCCGACGCCCGCCGCTTCGTGTGGACCGTGGACGGCTGGGCCGGCACCCAGCGCAACGCCGTCGTCTGGACCGGAGACACGCACGGCACCTGGGACGACATGCGCTGGCACGTCCCCGCCATCGCCGGCGCCGGTCTGTCGGCCCTCAACTACGCCGCCGGCGACGTCGACGGCATCTTCGGCGGCAGCCCGCAGACGTACGTGCGCGACCTGCAGTGGAAGTCCTTCACCCCGGCCTTCATGACCATGTCGGGATGGGGCGCCACCCATCCGGAGCCCGGCTACCGGGACAAGCAGCCCTGGCGGTTCGAGGAGCCGTACCGGTCGATCAACCGCCGCTACCTGCAACTGAAGATGCGGCTGATGCCGTACCACTACACGATGAGCCGCACCGCCCACGAGACGGGCGTCCCCGCCACCCGCGCGATGGTCCTGGAGTACCCCGACGACCCCGTCGCCCGCGGCAACCTCACCAGCGGCCAGTTCATGGCGGGCGACTCCTTCCTCGTCGCGCCCGTCGTCTCCGACACCGCCGTCCGTGACGGGATCTACCTGCCCGCCGGGACGTGGACGGACTACTGGACGGGGAAGACGTACGCCGGCCCCGGCCGGCTGAACGGCCACCGGGCGCCGCTCGACACGCTCCCGCTGTTCGTCAAGGGCGGCGCGATCGTGCCGATGTGGCCGCAGATGAACCACACGGGCGAGAAGCCCGTCTCCGTCCTCACCTACGACATCCACCCCCGCGGGTCCTCGTCGTTCAACCTGTACGAGGACGACGGCCTGACCCGCGCCCACCAGTCCGGCGCCTACGCCCGCCAGCGCGTCGACGTCTCCGCCCCCGCCTCCGGCGCCGGGACGGTCACCGTCTCCGTCGGCGCCCCGATCGGCAGCTACACGGGCAAGCCGGCCTCCCGGGGGTACGAGTTCACCCTCCACGTGCCGACCGCGCCCGCCCGGGTGGACCTCGACGGCGCCCCGCTGGCCCGCCACGCCTCCAAGGCCGCCTACGACGCCGCCGCGACGGGCTGGTTCCACGACCCCGCCGACCGCGGCGGCATCCTGTGGGTGAAGGCCGGCCGGAAGGCGGGCGCGTTCACCGTCACCGCGACCGGCACGTCCGTCCCGGCCGCCGAACCGGTCCCCGCGGCCTCCGCGCCGCTCCCGCAGGCCGACTGGCGCCTGCTGTCCGCGGACAGCCAGGAGACCGCCGCCGAGAACGGCGCCGCCGCCAACGCGTTCGACGGCGACCCGGCCACGATGTGGCACACCGCCTGGTCCGGCTCCGCATCCGCCCCGCTCCCGCACGACATCGCCGTCGACCTCGGCGCCCGCCACACCGTGGACGGCCTGGGCGTGTTGCCCCGCCAAGACGGCGGCGTCAACGGCCGCATCGGTCGCTACGAGCTGTACGTCTCCGACGACCCCGCGACCTGGGGCCCACCGGTCGCGACCGGCACCTTCCCCGACACCCCCGCAGCCCACACCGCGGCCGTCCCCGCCACGACGGGACGCTACGTACGGCTGCGGGCCCTGACCGAAGCGGGCGGCCGCGGACCGTGGACGAGCGCCGCCGAGATCACCCTCACCGGCCGCCCGGCTCCACCCGCCCGCTGACGCCGCTCAACCGCCGAGCACGGCCCGGCACTCCCGCCGGGCCGGCTCGCTCAACAGCCCCTCCCACCGCCGGAACAGCGCCGCCAGCTCCCCGCCCCACGCTTCCCGGAACACCGGATCGGTCCGCGCCAGGTCCAGCTCGTTGGCCGCGGTCAGCTCGGCGAAATCCCGCACCTCCTGCGCTCCCGGCCGGCGCTCCTCCCCGGTGAACCGGTCCCGGAAGACACCCCCCGCGCCCAACCCCGGATACGACACCCCCCGGTCGCAGCTCGCGTACACGTACGCAAGGCGCTCCGCCTCCGGGCCGACGGCCTCGGCCACCACGGCCCGCCGCCCGAGCGGCAGCAGCGCCGCCGGAAAGCCGTCCGTCCCGTACACCGCGTGGCACAGGCCCACGAGCCGCAGCTCGGGCCGCGCACCCCACGCGCCGAGCAGATCGCGGACCCGCCCCAGGTGCGCCAACAGCGTCCCCCCGGGATGCGCGACCCGCTCCGCGCCGAGCCCGCGCAACAGCACCAGCGCCCGCTCTTCCCGCGGATCACCCATCCCCGACTCCCCTCCCTCACGGGTCGGCACCCGCCCCTGCCCCGGATGCAGAGGCAGGGTTGCCGCCCTTGAATCCCCCCACGAAGGATCTTGCTCGCCCGCCCGGACCCAAGTCAATCCTCCACATTCCTTCCCACCCCCAAGCTCAACCTAAGGGCAGCGGCTACCCTCCCCGCATGACCCTCGACGACCTCCGCGTCTTCGTCGCCGTGTGCCGGGCCGGCAGCCTCAGCGCCGTCGCCCGCGACCTCGACCGCACCCAGTCCGCCGTCAGCCAGCACGTCCGCCGCCTGGAACGGGAGACCGGCACCAGCCTGCTGGAACGCCACGCCCGCGGAGTCGCCCCCACGGAAGCCGGCCGCATCCTCCTGGCGGCAGCCGCCGACGGCATCGCCGGCCTCGACGGCGCCCTGCGCCGCCTGGACGACCTCGTCCGCGGGGAGGCCGGCTCGGTGCGCATCACCACCGGCGCCACGACCGTCCGGCACTTCATGTCGGAAGCGGTCGTCGGCTTCCGCCGCCGCCACCCGCACATCACCCTGGAGTTCCGGACCGCCGACTCCAGCCGCAGCTGCTTCGACGCCCTCGCCGCCGACGACCTCGACCTCGCCTGGATCACGATCGGCGACCCGGTCCGCGGCGTCGAGCAGCGGCCCGTCATGGAGCTGCCGTGGGTGCTCGCCGTCTGCGCCGACGACCCCCTCGCCGCCCGCCCCCACCTCACCCCCGCCGACCTCGCGGGCATCCGCCACATCCGGCTGCCGGACAACTCGACCTCCCGCGCCCACCTCGACACCGCGCTGGCCCGGGCCGCCGTCACCATCCGCTCGGACACCAGCGTCGCCGACTGGGACACGGCCCTGCTCCTCGCGGAGCTCGGCCTCGGCCACGCCGTCGTCCCCGCCCTGCCCGGCTGGCAGGTCCCCGGCACGGACGGCCCGCTGCGCCTGGTCCCCATCCCGGGCCTGCCGCCACTGCCGGTCGGCTGGGCGGTCCGCCGCTGGTCGGCCCTGTCCCCGCCGGCCCGCCTCTTCGCCGACGACGTGGCCCGCACGTGCCGCGCGAGGGCCGTGCGCGGGCGGTAGCGCGCCCACACAGCCGAATACGGCACCACGGGCGATGATGGAAGGACCGGCCGATTCAGGAGGTGGTGCGGCCATGGCGGCACACGACGGCGGCCCGTCGGCGCGAGAGCTGGAGGAGGGCAGGCTCCTGAAGGAACTGGAGGCGATCCACCGCACCCGCCACGAAACACTGCTGCACGGCTCGGACGACGCGCTGGTCACCCACACGCAGCGCATGAACGAACTGGAACACGAATACGTACGCCGCCATCCGCAACGCGCCCAAACGGCCTCCCGCACCCGCTCGGGCGCCCGCGCCCGCAAGGCCAGCGACGAGGAGACGCCGGGGGACACGTAGGGGTGTTTCGGCGGCTCGGCCGCGGCGAAAGGGGACGGGGGAGCGGGGCGCGGGTGGGGCGGGAGCCGACGACACGGTGTCGGTGTCGTGACTGGGGGCTTCCCGGCTGCCCATCGTCCTTCCGGCGCGGGCCGGCCTGTCAAGGGCGCTCCCTGCGGTCGCGTCGCTCCGCGATGGCCTGACGGCCACCCTTGACAGGCCGACCCACACCGGAA
>NZ_BMTY01000001.1:508469-509232 GCF_014649915.1 Streptomyces toxytricini
GGAAGCCCCCAGGAGGGGGAGCGGCCTGGAGGGACCTCCACCACCCGTCTGCATCACAGCCCTCAGCCCCTGCCGCCCTGCCGCCACTGATCGCTACGTGGTCCCGGCCGAGTGGCGCCCTACCGCCGTCCGGGTCTGCCGGCCGGAGCGCTGCCGACCGCTACGTGCTCCCGTTGCGTGGCGGCTGCCCGCCGCCCGTGCCCCGGGCCGCCTCTGATCGCTACGTGCTTCCGCGGGGCGTCGGCGCCCGCCACGCCGGGCGGCCGTCAACTCCCCCGTCCGCCGGTCGCCGTGGCTCAACGCGCACGAAATGACCGCCTGCGCATCATCTCCTGCATACCCGCCCTTGCCGACGGCGAGTGCGCACGAAGCGACCACCCGCGTGCTCCCAGTGCCAGCCCACAGTCGCCGTCGTCGGGTCCACGCGTAGCGATCGGGGGCGTCCCCAGCCCACCGGCACCCGCACCCGCCGTCGTGGGGTGCGCACGTAGCGATCGGGGGCGGCCCGAGCCCACCGGCACCCGCACCCGCCGTCGTCGGGTGCGCACGTAGCGATCGGGGGCGTCCCCAGCCCACCGGCACCCGCACCCGCCGTCGTCGGGTGCGCACGTGGCGATCGGGGGCGGCAAGGTCCCCCGGGCAGGGCGCTTCCGTGGGCCAAGGCAGGGCACGTCGGTGGGGCTTCGGGGCGGCGGTTCGCCTTGCCCGAGGGGGACTCCTGCCCCCCTCCCGTTCCCCCCGGGCTTCCCGACAGTCCTTGCCT
>NZ_BMTY01000002.1:0-65727 GCF_014649915.1 Streptomyces toxytricini
ACGCCGTCCGCATGGCCCGCCTGCACACCGGGCGGCCGAAGGTGCTGTCCGCCTACCGCTCCTACCACGGCGCCACCAGCACGGCGATCAACCTGACCGGCGACGCCCGCCGCTTCGGCAACGACAGCGCGACCGCAGGCGTCGTCCACTTCTGGGGGCCGTTCGCCTACCGGTCGCCGTTCTACTCCGCCACGCCGGCCGAGGAGTGCGAGCGGGCGCTGCGCCACCTGGAGGACACCGTCGTCTTCGAGGGGCCGGCCTCGATCGCCGCGATCGTCCTGGAGACCGTCGGCGGCGCGCCGGGCGTGCTCGTCCACCCCGACGGCTACCTGGCGGGCGTCCGCGAGCTGTGCGACCGGTACGGCATCGTCTTCGTCCTGGACGAGGTGATGGTCGGCTTCGGCCGCACCGGCCGGTGGTTCGCCGCCGAGCACTGGGGCGTCACCCCCGACCTGCTGTGCTTCGCCAAGGGCGTGACCAGCGGATACGTGCCGCTCGGCGGGGTCGCGGTCTCCGGGGCGATCGCTGCCTCCTTCGCGCGCCGCCCCTACCCGGGCGGGCTGACGTACTCCGGGCACGTGCTGGCCTGCGCCGCGGCGGTCGCGACGATCGGCGTGATGGAGGAGGAGGGCGTCGTCGAGCAGTCCGCGCGGACCGGCGCGGAGCTGCTGGGGCCGGGACTGCGGGCGCTCGCCCAGCGGCACCCGTCCGTCGGGGAGGTGCGCGGGCTGGGCACGTTCTGGGCGCTGGAGCTCGTCCGGAACCGGGAGACGCGCGAGCCGCTCGTCCCGTACAACGCCTCCGGCGCCGACAACGCGCCGATGGCGGAGTTCGCGGCCGCCTGCCGCAAGGCCGGGCTGTGGCCGCTGACCGCCGGGAACCGCATCCACATCGCCCCGCCCTGCACCATCGCCCCGCATGACGTGGCCGCCGGCCTGGAGGCCCTCGACACGGCCCTGGCCGTCGCGGACGCGCACACGGCGGGCTGACCGCGGCCCCGCGCGGCGCGGCTGTGGGGTCGCCCAAGGGCGGGTGGCCGGGATTCGGACGATCCGTACGGGGGAGAACGGGGCCCCGGCGTGTTGCAATCCGTTAACCGGCCGTGCAGCAGGGCCGGCACCTTACGGACCGGGATGCACGTCAGTCCCGGGGCGGTCCCGCGGGGACCGGACGGCGGGGAGCGGGAGACCGCTGGACGCCGGGCGTACGGGATCCAGACCACCGGACTCCGTGTTCCCGAGGACCCGAAGGAAGACACCATGAGCAAGCACGTCCTGGCGCAGAACCAGTACGGCAAGGCCGAGAACCGCATCGTCAAGGTCACCCGCAAGGGCGGCGACGGCTCCTGGCACGAGATCCGCGACCTCAACGTCTCCGTCGCCCTCCGCGGCGAGTTCCGCGACGTCCACCTGACCGGCGACAACGCCAACTGCCTGCCGACCGACACCACCAAGAACACGGTGTACGCCTTCGGCAAGGAGCACGGCATCGAGTCCCCTGAGGCCTTCGGCATCCTGCTCGCCAGGCACTTCGTCTCCTCCCAGGCGCCCATCCGGGAGGCGCAGATCCGGATCGAGGAGTTCGCCTGGGAGCGGATCCCCGTCCCGACCCGCAAGGAGCAGCACTCCTTCGTCCGCAAGGGGCAGGAGGTGCGGACCGCGCAGGTCACCTACAGCGAGACCACCGGCCTGCAGGTCGTCTCCGGCCTGAAGGAGCTGACCGTCATGAACTCGACGGACTCCGAGTTCCACGGCTACATCAAGGACGAGTACACGACGCTGCAGGAGGCGTACGACCGGATCCTCGCGACCAAGGTCACGGCCCGCTGGGCGCACTCGGCGCTCGCCGCCGACGACGCCGGGCACGACTGGGACCGCTCGTACAAGAAGGTCCGGGGGCACCTGTTGGAGGCGTTCGCGCAGACGTACTCGTACTCCCTGCAGCAGACGCTGCACCAGATGGCCGAGCGGGTCCTCGACCACTGCCCCCGGGTCAACGAGGTGCGGCTGAACCTGCCGAACAAGCACCACTTCCTGGTGGATCTGGAGCCGTTCGGTCTCAAGAACGACAACGAGGTCTACTTCGCGGCGGACCGCATGTACGGCCTGATCGAGGGCACCGTCCACCGCGACGGCGTCCAGCCGGTGATCGCCACCGGCGACTGGATCACCGCCTGACGCGGCCGCGGCGACTTTCGGCCGCGGCTTCCGGTTTTCTTGCCGAACGGTCCCTTGTCCCCGCCGCCGCCTGCAAGGAGGCTGTGCAGCTGACGAGTCGACGACCGAGGGAGCCGGTGGTCATGCGCAGGCAGACGGCGATCCGCCGATGGCGCGGCTGGACGGGCACGGGCCCGCTCTGGCTGAATTCCGTCGTCCTGCTGCTGGTCCCGTTCACGGCGGTGACGCTGCTCGCGCAGATCGGTGTGATCGCGGCCTTCGCCGCACTCGGCGGCCTGGCCCGGCAGCTGTGGTACGGGGACTACGGACACGGAGCGGTGCACCTCGCCGCAGCCCTGATGGGGGCGGCGGCGGTCGCGTTCGTGGTGGTGTGACCCACCGGGCCGGGGCGTCGACGGCGCCGCGGCCCCTCGCCCGTTCGGGGGTACGTGCGCCGGGGCGCGCACGGCCCGGTGCACCGGGTCCCAGCTGGGCTGATGCGGGCAGACCGGATCGGGCCGGGAGTGACGCACCGTCAACCGGTCGCGTTGTCCGCAGTGGCGGTGGACGGCCAGGGGTTCCACTGCTCTCTGTGGGACCGGCTGCCGGAGCCGGTGCATCGGACCGGGAGGACATTCCATGGCCCGCGCCAAGTGGGTGGTCGGCGTGCTGACGGTGGCTCTGCTGGGGACCGGCATAGGGCTGTTGCGCAGCACTGACGGGGCGCGGCCTGCGCCCACCTCGGCCGACGCGCTGCCGTCGCGGGCGCTGGGCCTGTCCGGGCACCGCCGGCTCGTCGAGCAGCTGGAGCATGCCGGGCAGCGGACCTCGGGCAAGGGGTCGCGGCCGTCGCGGGCCTCCGCCCTCACCCCGTTGCGGGCTTCGCTGCCACTGCGGCTGCTCGTCCCCGCCCTGGGGGCGGACCTGCCCTTCCGCGCCGCCGAGGCGGGGCCGCCGGGGACGGACGGGCCGTCAGCGGGCCGGCCGAGGCGGGGCGGCGAGGTGGAGGAGGCGTACTGGGAGGCCGGGACGCCGGCGCCCGGTGCGGCCGGCGTGTCCGTGGTCTCCGCGCCGGACCTGCGCCTGGCCGAGCTGCGGCGGGGCGTGACCGTCGAGGTCGTGCGCGAGGACGGCCGTACGGCCGTGTTCACCGTCGACGCGGTCTCACCTGCCGGGGTGGCCCGGCGCGGGCAGCGGCCCGGCCGGGCCCAACTGCGTCTGGTGAGCGGGGAGACCACGGTTGTGGCGCGGCTGACGGGCCACCGGCGCGCAGGCTGAGGCGGCCGGTGCCGCGCCGGTTGTCGGCCGAGAGGGGGTGTCTTCGTCCGCCGGTCGGGGGCTTTCCCCGGGCTGGGCGGCGGGTTCTCCGGCGTGTCGGGGCACATCCCCGGCATGACCGGAACACGGCGGGCGCGGACGGCGGTGACGAGGGCCCTTGCGGCGGCCTGTCTCGCCCTGATGTGCCTGCTGGCCGCGTCCCCTGCCGCCGCGTCGGCAATCTGCGGGGAGGAAGCCGCCCGCTATGCCACGGGGCTGCCGGGCGGACCGGGCATTCCTGCCGAACGCGAGGGCGACCCCTCGGCCGAGCCGGAGGCCCGGGTCGTGCGGCAGCCGGTCCGCGGACAGGCCGGGGTGCGGCAATGGGCGCAACCGCCGATGTTTCACGTGGAACACTCCGGCCGGCGGGAGGTCACCGGGCGGTGCGAGACGGCCGGCCCGGTGTCGTCCGGCCGGGCGGCACGGAGCGTGGTGCTGCGCTGCTGAGCGGGCCAAGCGGCAGCGCACCACCCCCCACACCCCCCAGCACCGTGAGGTCTTCACCATGCCCATCGACCCCTTCGCCGCTCTGAACGCCCTGCTCCGCGCCGAGGCCGCCCGCTTCTCACCTCCGTCGGGACCGGCGCCCGCTGCCCGGCGGCCCGCACCGGACGAAACCGATGCCGCTCCGTCGGCGCAGTCCGTCCCCGACACGGCGGCCGGTCGTGAGACCGCGGCCGCCTCTCGGGCAGCGGCTCGCGACTGACGCACACGCGCCGGCTCCCGCACCCCGCCTACGGGTACGGGAGCCGGCGCGTGCCGGGGCCGTTTTCAGCTCTCGCGCTGGTAGTACCGGTAGTACGCCACCACGCCGACGCCGATGCCGGTGGCGAGGCCGACCCAGGCGGAGCGCAGGAAGGAGTCGCCGGTCAGGCTGTACAGGTAGCCCACCGCGATGCCGCCGAACGCCGCGTACGCCGCGGCGCGGGCCTCCTTGGCCATGCGGGGGCCGACCCGGGCGAGGGTGAACATGATCGCCGCGAAGAGGGCGCCGCACAGGATGCCGTAGAAGACGTTCGCCACGGTGACGGGGCCCGTCTGGCGGTTCATGAAGGCCGCGTAGATGCCGTAGACGAGCCCGAGGAGCAGGGGTCCGGCCAGCATGCCCGGGCTCAAGTGCAGGGGCTCCGACCGCCGGTGGTGCCGTCGGGTGGCGGGTGCCGCGTGTGCCATGACAGGGCTCCTCTCTTCCCCCATCCAGGGCACACCCGGCACCTGCGCCCGGCAAGTGGATCAGCGGGTGCGGACCGCAACGGCGTCGATCTCGAAGAGCATCCGGGGCAGGGCCAGCGAGGCGACCCCGATCAGGGTCTGGGCGGGCAGCCCGGTCCCCCAGGTGTCGTGCAGGTGCTTCAGGAGGACCTCCAGCTTCTGCTGGTCGTGCCCCACGATGTAGGTGCCGATGCGGACGACGTCGGCGGGGCCCAGGCCGACGGCCGCCAGGGCCGTGCGCAGGTTGGCGAAGGCCCGGGCCACCTGCTCCTCGAAGTCGTCGGAGACGACGTGCCCCGTCTCGTCGGAGCCGTACTGACCGGCGATGAAAACCTGCTCGCCCGGGGCTGAGACGACGTGGCTGTAGCCGAAACCGGTCGGGTCGTGGAGTTCCGCGGGGTTGGTGGTGCTGCGCGTCATTGCCAAGCTCCGGATTCTGTCGGGTCGGAGGGTCCTGTGGGATCGGAGGGCGCAGTCGGGTCGGCCGGTGCCGGCCTGGCCTGCGCCGGATCGGTGGGCGCCGGATCGGGGGCCGGGCCGGGTGCCGTCGGGCTTGCCGCCGGGGCGGTGAACCAGGCCCGCAGCCGTTCGGGGGCCTCGGGGGCCTGCCGCTCGGCCTCACGTCGGATGTCGTCGAGGCTCTGCCCGGCCAGGGCGTGCCGCCAGGCCAGTTCGGCGCGGGCCATGCCGCGGGCGATCGCGCACTCGGGTCCGCCGTCGGCCGCCGGGCCGCCGCCGGGCCCCCGGCGGCGGATCTCGGTGCAGCGGAAGGCCTCCTCGGGCCCCTCGACCGCCGCGACCACGTCCATGAGCGTGATCTCGGCGAGCGGCCGGGCCAGCCGGAAGCCGCCCCGCGCCCCCGGGGTGGAGACGAGGAGGCCCGCCCGTGCGAGCGCCTGGAGCTGCTTGTTCAGGTACGCGGGCGGAAGATCGTGCCAGGCGGCCAGACGGGCCGCCGGGACCGCCCGCTCCGGCCCCAGCCAGGCCAGGTTGATGCAGCTGTGCAGGGCCCACTCGACGCCCTCACCCATCCTCATAACCGGGACACTAGATGTCCGGGATCCCGGGGGCAAGGGCATTTGCCTGAACGGACGCACCGCCACCCGACCGCAGCAGCCCCGCTCGCGGCCCCCTCCCCGGATGCGTTCCCTGGTGACGTGCGCACCTTCATCTCGGCGGTCCTCATCGCGCTCGTGACCCTCCTCGTGCCCGCGAGCGCCGTGGGGTACTGGGCCGACCGCGAGCTGGGCGACGCCGACCGCTACACCGCTGCGATGTCGCCCCTGGCCTCGGACCCGGCCGTGCAGGGGGTGGTGGTCACGCAGACGGCGCGCGCCCTGTCCGGGCAGATCGACGCCGGGCCCTTCCAGGGCGGGATCGAGGCGCTGCTGCGCGAGGCCGTCGGCTCCTTCGCCGGCACCCCCGCCTACCGGACCGCCTGGGACGCGGCCAACCGGGCCGCGCACGCCGCCTTCCTGGAGGCCCTGACCACCGGGGAGGGCAAGGCCGTCACCATCGACCTCGCGCCGGTCGTCGCCCGGATCCGGCAGGAGCTCGTCACGGACGGCGTACCGCTGGCGGAGCTCATCCCGGAGACCCGGGTGACGGTGAAGGTCATGGAGTACGACAACCTGGGCGCGCTCCGGGAGGGCTTCCGCATGCTGCAGATCGCCGGTGTCTGGCTCCCCGCCCTGACCGTCGTCCTGGCCGCCGCGGCCATCGCGGTCGCCGTCCGGCGCCGCCGGGCCGTGGCCGCGACCGGCCTGGGGCTGGCCCTCGGGGCCGCCCTGCTGTGGATCGCGGTCGCCGTCGGCCGCCGGATCACCCTCGACGACCTGCCGCCGGACATCGACCGGGCGGCCGCCGGCGCGGTCTACGACGCACTGACCGCATTCCTGCGCACCACCGCCTGGGTGGTCCTGGCGGTCGGGCTGGCGGCCGCACTGGCCGCGTGGCTGTCGGGCCGGGTGCGCCGCACGCCGTGAACCGGGCACCCCATAAGCTCGGAAGGTACCAACTGCGCAGAACGCCCCAGTGGATGCACAACCGTGCGGGGCGCGGCACCACGGCAGATCCGAGACCGGCAGACGACTCGCGAGCGGCGGGGGCACCGAGGCGGACATGAGCACCGAGCACAGGGAGCGCACCGAACGCGCGCACCGCATACCGTCCGGGCGCCGGACCCGCCCGCACCCGCCCGCGCCCCCGGCGTGGCTGCTCTCCGGCCTCCGCCCGGAGGCGGCCCCGATCCCCTGGGCCGCCGTGGCACGCGCCGCCGTCGCCCTGTCCGCGCCGCTCGCCGTCGGCTTCGCCCTCGACGAGCCCGAGTACGGGGCGCTGGTGTCGATGGGCGCCCTCAGCGGCGTCATCGGCGACACCGCCGACGCCTACCGGATGCGGATCCTCAACATCGCCGTGCCGCAGTTCTTCGGCGCGGTCGGCGTCGCCCTGGGCACGCTGGTCTTCGGGCACGGCTGGGTCGCCGTCGGGGCCCTCACCCTCATCGCCCTCGTCTCCGGAATGATCTCCTCGATCGGCACGGTGGCGTCCGTGTCCGGGCTGCTGCTCCTGCTCAACGCCGTCGTCGGGGCCGGCCTGCCGCTGCCCCGGCCGTGGTGGGCGGCCCCGCTGCTGCTCGCCGCCGGCGGCCTGTTCGTCCTCGCCCTCACCCTGCTGGGCTGGCCGCTGCGCGGGCGCCAACCGGAGCGGGCCGCCGTCGCCGCCACGTACCGGGCGCTCGCCGACGCCCTGGAGGCGGCAGGCGGGCCCGGCTACGACGAGCGCCGCCGCCGGCTCACCCAGACCCTCAACCAGGCGTACGACCTGGTCCTGGGCCGCCGCGCCCGCGTCCACGGCCGCAGCCCCGGCCTGGTGCGGATGCTCGCCCAGCTGAATGTCGTGATCCCGCTGGTCGAGGCGGCGCCCGCCGCCCACCTGCGCGGCCGCCCACTGCCGCCCGCCTACCCGGCGGCCGTACGGGAACTGGCGCGGGCCGTGGAGGAGGGCCGCACCGGCACCCCCGTCCTGGACCTGCCCGCACCCGCCACCCGCGCCGAACGGGCCCTGGACGCGGCGCTGCGGCACGCGGCGCCGGTCGTCCACCTCGCCGAGCCCCTCCCGCACAGCGTCGACGACAAGCTGGGCCGGCCCGCCGCGCTGACGGTCCGGGCCCGGCGCGCCGTGCGCGACATGGCGCTGTCCCCGGCCTCCTGGCGGTACGGGTTGCGGCTCGCCCTGTGCATAGGGATCGCCCAGTCGCTCGTCTCGCTCGTACCCGTCGAGCGCTCGTACTGGGTGGCGCTGACCGTCACGTTCGTCCTGAAGCCGGACTTCGGCTCGGTGTTCTCGCGGGCCGTGCTGCGGGCCGTGGGCACCGCGGGCGGGCTCGTCGTCGCCGCCGCGGTCCTCGCCGAGGTGCCCCGCGGCTGGTGGGACGTGCCCGTCATGGCGGTGCTCGCCGCTCTCATCCCGGCGTTCTCGGCGAAGGGGTACGCCTTCCAGACGGCGGCGATCACCCCGGTGATCCTGCTGCTGTCGGACCTGCTGAACCACCAGGGCTTCGACCTGATCCGGCCGCGCCTGGTGGACAGCCTGATCGGCTGCGCCATCGCGCTGGTCGCCGGCTACCTGCTGTGGCCGGAGAGCTGGCGCAGCCGGATCGGGGACCGGCTCGCCGACGCGGTCGACGACGCCGCCCGGTACGTGGAGCGCGCCTTCGGGCCCCGCCCGGCCACGGAGGCCGGGCTGCGGGCCGCGCGGACCGCACGCCTCCAGGCACGGCGGCGGATCTACCGCGACCTGTCGGGCGTGCGCAGCGAGTTCCAGCGGGCGCTGACCGAGCCGCCGCCGGCCGGGACGCGGGCGGCCGCCTGGTGGCCGCTCGTCGTCGCCGTCGAGCGGGTCGTGGACGCCACCACCGCCGCCCGGGTCCGCGTCAACCACGGGGCCCCGCCGCCCGCGCCGGACGAGGTGGAGGCCCTCAGCGCCGACCTGCGCTCCCTGGCCGCGGGCGTACGGACCGCGCGGACCCCGGACCGGCTGGAGCCGCCGCCGGAGCGCTCCTGGGACGAGGAGTCCGTCCTGGCCCCGGTACGCCACGAGGTGGCCTCCGCGCACGGCTTCGCCTCCCCCGAACGGGCCTGAGGCCGGGCCGCCGGGCCCGGGCCGGGGGAGCATCGGGGCATGAGGCCCCTCCTCGCCCGTCGCGGCCGGCGCCGCCGCGCCGCGGCCGTCCTGCTGCTCGCCGCCGCTCCGGCGGCCGCGGCGGGCTGCGCCGACGTGGAGGGGCTGCGGGACGACGGCGACCTGGGCACCGTCCACGCCCCGCAGACCCTGTGGAAGGACATCCACCCGGACCCGCCCGACCCCGGCCGGCAGCCCGGCGCCGCGGCCGTCGTCCCCGGCCTGCCCAAGGCCGCCGACCTGGACATCCGGTCCGTGGACCCGCTGGCCATCGTGCGGGCCGACATCACGGCCGCCGCCGAACAGGACGGCGGCACCGGCCGCCTCGTCGACCCGCGGGCCGTGCAGCGGCTCGCACTCTGTACACAGGCTGTGGACGGCGGACCGTTCTGCCCGGTGCGGCCGCCCGTGCTGCACGACGTGACCGGAAACGGCCGCGACGAGCTGATCACCGCCCTGGACGTCGACGGCCGGGTCAGCGAACTGCGCGTCTACACCGTCCGCGACGACGGCTCGATCACCCGGATCCTGTCCCGGCGCGGCGTCCTTGAGGGCGTCGAGGTGGCGGCCGAGCACCTCGCGGTCCGCGAACCCACCTCCAACCCCGAGAAGGTGTCCGTCTCCGACTACGTGTGGGACCCCGAGGCGGGGATCATGAACCTGTCCGAGCTGACCCTCGACGAGTGCCCCACGCTGAAGACCGGCTCCGTCCCGTGCGCGGCGGTCCGGGGCTGAGGGGCCGGGCCGGCATGCGGAGGGCGGGCAGCCTGCGCTGGAAGATCGCCCTGACGACCACCGCGGTGTGCTGCGCGGTATCCGCCGCGCTCGGCATCCTCGTGCACGACGTGGTCGCCCGGCAGGTCGTCGGCGAGGTCCGCAAGGAGGCCGAGCTGGCCTTGGACCACGCGCTCGTCCTGTACCAGTACGGCACCGCGCACGGCGACGTGAACGTCGCCCTGGACCCGCCCGGGCTGCCGCCTCCGCTGCGCCGGCTCGTGGCCCGCGGCAGGACGGGCAGCATGGTCGGCGCGCACGCCGGGAAGCCCGTCATGTGGGCCGCCGGGCCCGCCGACGGCAAGGCCCTCGCCGTCTGGGTCCCGTACGGCGGCACGCGCTCCCGGCTGCGCGACCTGGACACCGCGATCCTGGCCGCCTCCGCGGTGGCCGCCGGCGTGGTGGCCCTGGCGGGGTTGTTCCTGGCGGACCGGATCAGCCGGAGGCTGACGGCCACCGCGGCCGTCGCCCGCCGGATCAGCGCCGGTGACCTGGACGCCCGCGTCGACTTCCCGACGGCCGGGGATGACGCGGCGGAGCAGCGGCCCCGCCACCGCGACGAGGTCCGGGACGTCGCCCAGGCGCTGAACTCGATGGCGCAGTCCCTGCAGGACCGGCTGGAGGCCGAGCGGCGGTTCACCGCCGATGTCGCCCACGACCTGCGCACCCCGCTGACCGGCTCGATCGCCGCGGCCTCCCTGCTGCCGGACGGCCGCCCCAAGGAGATGATCAACGACCGGCTGAACGCGCTGCACCGGCTCACCGAGGACCTGCTGGAGGTCTCCCGCCTGGACTCGGGCGTCGAACAGGCCGACCTGGCCCGCGTCGAGCTGGGCCACGCGGTGCGCCGGGCCGTCGCCGCCACCCGGGTCGACGCCTCGGTCCGCGTCGTGCGGGACGCGGAGGTGGTCACCGACCGCCGGCGCCTGGACCGGATCCTGGCCAACCTGCTCGCCAACGCCGACAAGCACGGGGCGCCGCCGATCGAGGTGAGCGTGGAGGGCCCGGTCGTGACCGTACGGGACCACGGGCCCGGCTACCCGGACCAGCTCATCGAGCACGGGCCGCAGCGGTTCCGCACGGGCGACCCGGGCCGCGGGCGCGGGCACGGGCTGGGGCTGACCATCGCCGCCGGTCAGGCGGCCGTCCTGGGGATCGGCATCGCGTTCTCCAACGCTCCCGACGGGGGCGCCGCCACCACGCTCCGGCTGCCCGTCGGACGGCTGACCGGCGAGTGACGGACGACGGCATGCGGGGGTGTGCGGGCGTGTTTCACGTGAAACACACCCCCGCCGCCGGCGACCACCCGTCCGGCCGAGCCGGCCGGATCAGACGCCGATGTTCCGGCCGTCCTTGCGCCACACGGCCACCACGGCGGGGCGGACCAGCTTGCCGGGCCCGTCGGGCCACGCCGACGCCGGCTTCTCCACGGACGCGCCGTCGACCTCGCCCGGGTGCTGCACCGCGACGAGCACCCGCTTGTCCTGCACCAGCGGGCCGCAGGTCTCGGCGCCGCGCGGCACGGTCAGGAACTGCTTCAGCTCACCGCGGCGCGGGCCGGCCGTCGCGACGCCGAACAGGCCGTCGTGGGAGCCGAGCTGGTTGCCGTCCGTGGAGATCCACAGGTTGCCGTGCGGGTCGAAGGCCACGTTGTCCGGGCACGAGATCGGGCTGACCTGGTCCTTGGGGAAGCCCGCGAAGTACGTCGAGGGGTCGTTCGGGTCGCCTGCGACGAGGAACAGCCGCCAGGCGAACCCGTCGCCGGCCGGGTCGTCGAAGTTCTCGGCGAGCTCCAGGATCTGGCCGTGCTTGTTCGCGTTGCGCGGGTTGGCCTCGTCCGCACCCGGCTTGCCGGCCTTGCCGCGGTCGGAGTTGTTGGTCAGCGCCACGTACACGCGCCCGGTGCGCGGCGAGGGCTCGATGTCCTCGGGCCGGTCCATCTTGGTGGCGCCCGCCTTGTCGGCGGCCTGCCTCGTGAAGACGAACACCTCCTCCGCGGTCATGCCCTCGACGTGCGAGACGTTCCCCGACGGCGAGGCGGTCGCCAGCTTGATCCAGGTGCCGGACCCGTCGAAGGCGCCGTCCCCGGGGAGCCTGCCGGTGCCGTCGACCTCGGCGGCAGGGGAGTCGCCGGTCAGCTTGGCCACGTACAGGGTGCCCTCGTCGAGCAGGGTCAGGTTGTGCTCCTTCGCCGCCCGCGAGTTGCCCTTCTTCATCCGCTTCGAGGAGACGAACTTGTAGAAGTAGTCGAAGCGCTCGTCGTCGCCGCTGTAGACGACCGGGCGGCCGTCCTCGGTCAGCCGGGGCTGCGCGCCCTCGTGCTTGAAGCGGCCCAGGGCGGTGCGCTTGCGAGGCACGGAGTGCGGGTCGTACGGGTCGAGCTCGACGACGTAGCCGAAGCGGTTGGGCTCGTTGGGCTCCCGGAGCACGTCGAAGCGCTGGTCGAACCGCTCCCACTTGCGCTCGGACGCGCCGCCGCTCAGTCCGTAGCGCTTCAGGCGGGCCGCCTGGACGGGGTCGGTGACCTTGCCGGCGTTGGCGAAGTACTGGTTGAAGTTCTCCTCGCCGTGCAGGGTCGTGCCCCAGGGGGTGGTGCCGCCGGAGCAGTTGTTCAGCGTGCCGAGGACCCGGGTGCCGGAGGGGTCGGCCGAGGTCTTCACCAGGTCGCTGCCGGCGACGGGCCCGGAGAGGCGGAACTCGCTGGTCGCGGTGAGGCGGCGGTTGAGCGGATGGCGGTTCACGGCGGTCAGCCGGCCGCTGCGGTGGTCCTCCTGGACGACGACCACTCCGAGGCCGTGCGCGGCCCACGCGATCTCGACCTGCTCGCGGGTCGGGTTCTCCGGGTCGTAGCCGCGGAACATCAGCTGCTCGTCGGTGTACTCGTGGTTGGCGACGAGGAGCTGCTGGCGCTCGTAACCGCTGCCGAGCGGGAGCAGGGCGAGGAAGTCGTTGTTGTAGCCGAACTGGCCCGCCTGGGCGGCGGCGCTCTGCCGGTCCGGGTGGAAGCCGGGGGCGCCCTTGACGATGGGGTCCCCCCAGCGGATGACGACGTTCTGCTCGTAGCCGGCGGGGACGGTGACCCGGTCGTGCGTGTTGGGCGCGACGGGCGTGAAGCGCAGGCCGCGGGCTCCCGCGGCGTCTGCGCCGCCGTCGGCGGCGAGGGCGTCCGCCACGGGGGCGGCGCTCGCGGGGGACGCGCTGCCGCCGACCGCCGTCGCGGTGCCCGCGGCGGTGGCGACCGTGACGACGGCGGCAGTGCGCAGCATGGAACGGCGCGAGTAGGCGCGGGCTATGACGTCGCCGACGTACTCGTTGCCGCTCGTGTTGGGAACCTCGTGGAAGCAGGCGTCCCCACAGCGGTAGCGGCAGGTGAGGGCGGAACGGCCGCCCCCGTGCGGGGTGCCGATGAGCGGCAGGAGCTTGCGCACGAGAAATCCTCCGTAGCTGCACGGGCCGACGGGGAGGCCGGCCGGATCCAGCCGTGACGCTAGGGCGGGCCCGCACCGGTACGGCGGCCGCCGGATGAACGCGCGGTGAACCGGGCGCGTCGGAGCGGGAGTTCACGGCCGGAGCGGGCGTGCCGGGTGGCGGCCTCCGTCTTTCGGCCACATCCGGCGGCGGGTGACAGCCACCCGACACTTGACGCAAAAACGCCCAATTCGGTTCGTACGGTGCCGCTTCAGTGAAACGGAGGGACGCGATACGGTGCCGGTCAGCGCGGTCCGCTGGGGCAATTCCCCGCGGGGGCCGGAACAAACGGGAGATGTGGGAGACGGCCGAAAACGGACGGAACGGGCTGGGCGCCACGAAGGGTGACCCTGCCGACGTTCCAGCCGAGGGGCCGATAACCTTACGTGTCCACTCTGGGCAGGGATCAACCGCGCAGCACGGACAAAAGACGCACGCACTCATGCGAAAGGCCTGGCCCATGGGTATTCGGAGCTTGTTGCGCAAGGTTTTCGGACGGTCCGCCGAGCCGGTTCCGGAGACGACCGAGGCCACCTCGACCACCTCTTCGCCTGCCGTGCCGAACCAGGCGGACCGCCACCCGCTGGACGCGGCGGCCGAGCTCGTCGCGGCGTCCTTCGACAATCCGACCGTCCCGCCGCAGTCCGCACCGCGCGACCGCGAAGCGGGCGCCACCGTACTGACCGCGACGGCCGCGGACCCGACCGTCCCCGAGGCCCGCCGCCCCCTCTCCCCGTCCCAGCCGCCGCACTCCGACACCGCTGCCGCTCCCGCGGAGCCCGCACCGGCCCCCGAAGCCGCGGCCGCACCGGCCCCCGAGGCGGCGGAGCCCGCCGCCGCTGACGCCACCCCCGCGCAGCCGGAGGCCGAAGCCGCAGAGCCGGCCGCCGGAGCCGGCGCCCCGGAGCCGCAGGCCGAAGCGGAGCCCGCGCCCGCAGCGGCCGAAGCCCTCGCCGCGGCGGCCGAGTCCGCCCCGGCCGCCGAAACCGCTCCGGCGGAAGCGGAGCCCGAGACCGCACCCGCCGCTGCCGAAGCCGCCGCCGAGGCGGAGCCGGTAGCCGAGGCAGAGGCCGCACCTTCGGCCGAGGCAGCCGCCGACGAGACCAACGCCGAAGCCCCCGCCGAAGCCCCCGCCGCTGCGGCCGAGTCCGCCCCGGCCGCCGAAACCGCTCCGGACGCGGAAGCGGAGCCCGAGCCCGCACCCGCCGCTGCCGAAGCCGCCGCCGAGGCGGAGCCCGAGCCCGCCGCTGGCGAAGCCGCCCCGGCCGCCGAGGCCGACACCGTGGCCGAGGCCCAGCCCGAGCCCGCGCCCGCCGCCGAGACCGCCCCCGTTGCGGACGCCGAGCCCGCGCCCGCCGCCGAGGCGGAGCCTGAGGCCGAGCCGGCGGCCGCTGCCGAAGCCGAGGCCGCCGCGGAACCCGGGCCCGCGGTCGAGCCCGTCGCCGAGGGGCCCGCCGTCACGGCGGCCGTCGTGCGGAAGCGGGCACCCGAGGTGGCCGCCGCCTACAAGGCCGCCGGGCAGGTGCTCCGCGCCAAGGGCCGTACCGGGGCGCGCGCCAAGGTGTACCTGGTCCTGGACCGCTCCGGCTCCATGCGCCCGTTCTACAAGGACGGCAGCGCCCAGCACCTCGCCGACCACGCGCTGGCGCTCGCCGCGCACCTCGACGCCGACGCGACCGTGCACAGCGTGTTCTTCTCCACGGAGGTGGACGGCACCGCCGACCTCACCCTCGACACCCACGACGCCTCCTGGGCGGAGGCCCGCAACGGCGAGCTGGGCCGCATGGGCCGCACCAGCTACCACGTCGCCGTGGAGCAGGTCCTGAAGCGGTATCGCGAGGACGGCGGCGCGGGCCCGGCCCTCGTCGTGTTCCAGACGGACGGCGCCCCCGACAGCCGCCAGCCCGCGAAGCAGGCGCTCGCCGACGCGGCCGAGGCGGCACCGGAGGTCCACTGGCAGTTCGTCGCGTTCGGCGACCACGACAACAAGGCCTTCGACTTCCTGCGCAAGCTGGACGGCGCGCACACCGGCTTCTTCCACGCCGGCCCGGCCCCCCGCGAGCTGACCTCCGCGGCCCTGCTCAAGGGCGTCCTGGAGCACTTCTGAGCGGCCCCGCCCCTACCGCGACCGACACGAAGGCGCCCCCGCCCCGGAGAGATCCGGATCGGGGGCGCCTTCGCCGTGCGTCGGGCTACTGGTGCTGCTTGACGGCCTTCTCGACCGGCTCGGAGGTCTTCGTCTCCACCGGCTTGCGCAGTGCGATGTTCAGCTCGCGCAGGCGGGACTCCTCCAGCACCGTCGGAGCGCCCATCATCAGGTCCTGCGCGTTGCCGTTCAGCGGGAACGCGATGGTCTCGCGGATGTTCGGCTCGTCCGCGAGGAGCATGACGATGCGGTCGACGCCCGGGGCGATGCCGCCGTGCGGCGGGGCGCCGAGGCGGAACGCGCGCAGCATGCCGGCGAACTCGCGCTCTACGGTCTCCGCGTCGTAGCCCGCGATCTCGAAGGCCTTCAGCATGACCTCGGGCTCGTGGTTGCGGATGGCGCCGGAGGACAGCTCGATGCCGTTGCAGACGATGTCGTACTGCCAGGCCAGGATGTCGAGCGGGTCCTTCTCCTCCAGGTCCTTCATGCCGCCCTGCGGCATGGAGAACGGGTTGTGCGAGAAGTCGATCCGGCCGGTCTCCTCGTCCCGCTCGTACATCGGGAAGTCGACGATCCAGCAGAACCGGAAGACGTTCTCCTCGAACTGGCCGGCGCGCTTGGCGGCCTCGACGCGGACCGGGCCCATGATCTTGGAGACCTCGTCGAACTCGCCCGCGCCGAAGAACACGGCGTGGCCGGGGGCCAGGCCCAGGCGCTCGGTGAGGACCTTGACGTTCTCCTCGGTGAGGAACTTGGCGATCGGGCCGGTGAGCGAGCCGTCCTCGCCGACGCGGACCCAGGCCAGGCCCTTCGCGCCGAGAGAGACGGCGAAGTCGCCGAGGCCGTCGAAGAACTTGCGGGGCTGCGCGGCGGTGTCCGGGACCGGCAGGGCGCGGACGTGCTTCCCGGCGAACGCCTTGAACTCGGAGTTCGCGAAGACGTCGGTGATGTCGACGAGCTCCAGCTTCGCCCGCAGGTCCGGCTTGTCGTTGCCGTACTTGAGCATCGACTCGCGGAACGGGATCCGCGGGAACGGCGAGGTGACCTCGCGGCCGCCGCCGAACTCGGTGAAGAGCTCGGTCATCAGCTTCTCGATCGGCTGGAAGACGTCCTCCTGCTCGACGAAGGACATCTCCACGTCGAGCTGGTAGAACTCGCCCGGCGAGCGGTCGGCGCGGGCGTCCTCGTCGCGGAAGCAGGGCGCGATCTGGAAGTAGCGGTCGAAGCCCGAGATCATCAGCAGCTGCTTGAACTGCTGCGGCGCCTGCGGCAGCGCGTAGAACTTGCCGGGGTTCAGGCGGGACGGCACCACGAAGTCGCGCGCGCCCTCGGGAGACGTCGCGGTCAGGATCGGGGTGGCCATCTCGTTGAAGCCGAGCGCGGTCATCTTCTGCCGCATCGCGGCGATCACCGCGGAGCGCAGCATGATGTTGCGGTGCATGCGCTCGCGGCGCAGGTCGAGGAAGCGGTACTCCAGGCGCCGCTCCTCGTTCACACCGTCGTCGGTGTTGATGGTGAAGGGCAGCGGGCCGGCGGCGCCCAGCACCTCGACCTCCGCGGCCTCGATCTCGATCTCGCCGGTGGGCAGGTCGGGGTTGACGTTCTCGGCGCCGCGGGAGACGACCTTGCCGTCGACGCGGACGACGGTCTCCTTGGAGAGCTTGTCCAGCGCCTCGGCGGCCGGGGTGCCGGGGCGGGCGACGAGCTGCGTGATGCCGTAGTGGTCGCGCAGATCGATGAAGAGGATGCCGCCCAGGTCTCGACGATTGTGCAGCCAGCCACTGAGCCGGACGTCGGTGTTGACGTCAGAGGCGCGGAGCTCGCCGCAGGTGTGGGACCTGTACCGATGCATCAGTCATCCAGTTCTTCGCGATACCAGGGTGGATTCAACCTTTACAAGGTTACCGTCCGGGCCGGGACCCGCGCTGGCGCGCCCGCCCGCCCCGCCGGACGGGCGCACCGGGCCCGATGAGCGGCAAAGACGATCGCGGCGGGCGCGTGGTTGGATGACCGGGTGCTGAGCCCCTCCCCTTCGCTGCTGCCCGAGCCCGTGCGCCGCCTCGCCGCGTGGTGCGTCGTCGTCCTGCTGGTCACCGGTGTGGCCGCGGTCGGCGTGTGGCTGTGCATCGTCTTCAAGACGGCCGTCACCCCCGTCCTGCTCGCCCTGCTCGGCACGGCCCTGCTGGGCCCCATGCACCGGCGGCTCGTCGCGATGGGGGCCAACCGCTCCCTCGCCGCGGCGGTGACCTGCCTCGCCGTGACCGCGGTGGTCGGCGGGGCGACGTACGTGGTGGTCGCCGCCCTGATCGACACCGGCGACCAGATCGTCGGCTCGCTGCGGCGCGCCGGGCAGGACCTCGCCCCGCACTTCGGGGCCGCCGGCACCTCGCTGGAGGACCTGGCCGCGAACGCCAAGGGGCTCCTGGCCAAGTTCGGCGGGACCGCCGCGTCCGGCGTGATCGCCGGCATCGGCGCCGTCACCTCGATGCTCGCCACCGCCGTCCTCGCCCTGCTGCTGATCTTCTTCTTCCTGAAGGACTCCGACCGGGCCGTCGGGACGCTGCGCTCACTCGCGCCGAGCGCCTCCGGCGACACCGTCGAGGCGATGGCCCGCCGCGCCTACGGGGCGGTCGAGGGCTTCATGCGCGGAACCACGTTCATCGCGCTCATCGACGCCCTGTGCATCACCGCGGGCCTGCTGGTGCTCCAGGTCCCCGGCGCGGTCGGGCTCGGCGCGCTCGTGTTCGTCGGCGCGTACATCCCCTACCTGGGGGCGTTCATCTCCGGCGCGGTCGCGGTCCTCGTCGCGTTCGCCGAGCGCGGCTGGATCGTCGGGCTGTGGGCGGTGGGCGTCGTCCTCGCCGTGCAGGTGCTGGAGGGGCACGTCCTGCAGCCGGTGATCCAGAGCCGGACCGTGCAGATGCACCCCGCCGTGGTCATGCTCGCCATCACGGCCGGCGCGGGCGTCGCGGGGATCCTCGGCATGCTGCTGGCCGTGCCGCTGACGGCGGCGGCGTTCGGCGTCCTCTCCGAGCTGCGGGCCCGGTACGCACTCGCTGCCCCGGCCGCCGCGGAGCCGGCGGGTCCCCCGGTGCCGGATGCGGATTAGGCCATTGGAGTAGTGGCGCTTTCCGGACAACCCCGAACCGGTCCCTGATCGTCCGAAAGCGGCGGACCCGAGGGCACCGGTTGCGCACTGCCGTGCCGTCCTGCGCAAACGCCCGGAATGATCTGTAGGGCCCGTGGAGGCCGGACCCGTCTGGTAAAGGGAGGATTCGAGCCGCTCCGGCCGTCTCGCCCTTAACCCCCTGGTATGCGGTTCCTCTTCGTGCCATCGTCGTTGACCGGACCGGGGGGACCAGCACGGCGCTTGCCGTTGCGGGCGGTGCCGACTTCTCCTCTCGGCTGCACCACGACGTGTCCGCTCAGAAGAGGAGACAGCGTGCGCAAGGCAGCAAGGTTCACCGCGGTGGCGCTCTCCGCCGCCACGATCGCCCTGGGAACGGTCACCGCCGCCCACGCCGGCGACTACACCGAGAACGGGGTGCGGATCCGCTCCAACTCGAACACCAGCGCGGCGGTTCTCGGCCTCGGCTACACCAGCCACACGATCACGCCGATCTGCTACCAGGCCGGCACCGTGATCAACGGCAACAAGTGGTGGGACAAGCACCGCAACAACAACACCGGGGTCACCGGCTTCAGCTCCATGACCCTGCTGACGAAGTGGGCCTCCGGCCACTGCTGACCGGTACGCGGATCCACCCGGGGCCGGGGCCGCTGGAATCGGTCCCGGCCCCGGGTGTGCCGCGCAGTGTACGACCACCGGCCCACCACCGAAAGGCTGATCGTGCTCCACGCACGTCGACGGCCGCTCCTGCTGACGGCCGCCGCCCTGGCGGCGGCCGCGGCACTGGGCGGCTGCACCTCCGAACCCGCGCGGCCCGGCGGCGCCGCCGGGGACCGGGGCGAACCCGCGGTGAAGATCACCCCACAGCCCGACCCGGCGAACGCGCCGCTCCCGCTGGACGCGTACGGGTTCGACACGAGCCAGCAGAAGGTCCTCCAGCAGGCGCAGGACATCCTGACCGAAGCGTGCATGCACCGCGTCGGTTTCGCCTCGTTCAAGAACACGAGCACCTACGTCACGGCCGGCGCGGGCGCCCGCCGGACCACCAGCGGGATCGGGCTGGTCGACGCCGAGGCGGCGAAGAAGTACGGGTACCGGTCCGGCGGGCTGCCCGACCGGGAGGCGGGCGCGGCGCAGAAGCGCGATCCGAGCGAGACGGCCGCCCTGTTCGGCTCGCAGGACGGCGCCCCGGCGCACCCGGGTGCCCCGGAGGGCGGCTGCGCGGGCGAGGCGGCCCGCAAGCTGTACCCGCGCAGCACCACGGGGCCCGCGGGTGCCCCGGCCGGGAACGGCCTGGTCGACGAGCTCGCCCAGCAGGCCGCCGACCGGGCCCGCGGCGACAGCCGGGTCACGGCGGCCGTCACCGAGTGGAGCGCCTGCATGCGCGAGGCCGGGTTCCAGGTGAAGACGCCGTGGGAGCTCCAGCAGATGGAGGGCACCCGCTGGACCGGGCCGGTCACCTCCGAGGAGATCACGGCGGCGACCACGGACGTGTCGTGCAAGCAGCGGACGAAGCTGTCGGACACCTGGACCGCTGTCCTGGCCGCCTACCAGACGCAGCTCGTCGAGAAGCGGAAGCAGGATCTGGACCAGGAGAAGAAGCACCTCGGCGAGCAGGTCCGGTTCGCGGAGAAGGTCCTCGCGGGCGGTGGGGCGTGAGGCTCCGCGCCGCGGCCCGGGCCGCCGCCGGGGCTGCATTGGCCTTGGCCGCCGCGACCGGCTGCGCCTCCCCCGCGTCCTCCGCCTCCGCGGACGGCCGCCCGTCCGCGGAGACGGGGCTGCGGAGCCCGAGCGCGGAGGTGCGGCAGGCGTACGACGCCTACTGGGCGGCCTGGCTCGCGGCGAACCGCACGCCCGACCCCGCGGATCCGGCGCTCGAACGGGTCGCCACGGGCACCCAGCTGGCGGAGCTGCGGGAGAACCTGGCGCACTCCCGTTCGGCCGGGCAGGTGCTGCTGGGCGAGGTGGGGCACCGCGTCGAGGGCGTCTCCGAGGCCGGTCCGGGGCAGCTGGTGCTGCACGACTGCATCGACCTCGACCGCTGGCTGATCCACGACGCGCGGACCGGCCGGCCGGTCGACCAGTTGGAGGACAAGCCGACGCAGCTGGGCTCCTTCACCCTCAAGCGGGAGGGGGAGGGCGGCCCGTGGCGGGTGGCTTCGCTCCGGGTGATCGGCGAGAACTGCTGAGCGGGGGACCGGGTTTCACGTGAAACATCACCAGCCGCCGACGGCCGACGCGGGCGTGGAGCAGGAGGCGGACGCAGAGCGGGACGCGGGGGCCGAGACGGAGGCCGCCGCGGGGGCCGCGGCGGCGGAGCCCCACGACGGCTCCTCCCCCGCTGGCGGCTCCGACGACGGCGGATCCCTGCGGCGTCGTCGGCGGATGCTGGCGTGGGTCGTCGCCGGGGCCGTCCTGCTGACCGGGGCCGGGGTCGCGCTCGGCGCGTCCATCCGCTCTCCCGCCCAGGTCGCCGCCGACGCGGCACCGCCGCCGGCGTCCGTCCTGTCCGACCGGGTGGAGCGCCGTGTGCTCACCTCCTCCGTCGTCGTCCGCGGCACGGTCGCCGCCGAGCAGGTACTGACGGTCTCCCCGGGGGCGGGGGCGGCGGCCGCGGGCGGGGGCGGCAAACCCGTGGTCACGCGGATCGCCAAGCAGCCGGGGGCCGCCGTACAGGCCGGAGAGGTGCTGGTCGAGGTGTCGGGGCGGCCGGTGTTCGCGCTGGCCGGGGCCCTGCCCGTGTACCGGGACCTCAAGCCGGGCGCCACCGGCAAGGACGTGGGCCAGCTCCAGGCCGGGCTCAGGGCGCTCGGCCATCCCACCGGCAAGGACCCGTCGGGTACCTACGGCCCCGGCACCAAGGCCGCCGTCACCCGCCTCTACACCGCGCTCGGTTACGCGCCCCGGCCGGCCGACCCCGGCGACGCAGAGCGGCTCCAGGCGGCGGAGGACGCCGCCGACGCCGCGAAACGGCAGGTCATGACGGCGAAGACGGCCCTGGCGAAGGCGAAGGAGGCCGGTGGTGCGGACACCGCCGAGGCGCAGCAGCAGCTCGCGTTCACGCAGGCCGACCTCGCCAAGGCCGCCGGGCGGCTGGAGGCGGCCCGCGCGGCGGCGGGCCCGATGGTCCCGGCCGACGAACTGGTCTTCCTCAAGGGCTTCCCCGCACGGGTCGACGCGGTGCGGGCCGGGGTCGGCGAGCCCGTCCCCGACGGGCTGCTGGTCCTGTCGGCCGGCGCCCCGGTGATCCGCTCCGCGCTCCCGGCGCACCAGCGGGAGCTGGTCAAGCCGGGCATGAAGGTGGAGGTGCTGTCCGAGGCCACCGGGCTGGCCGCCGCCGGCACGGTCGCCTCCGTCGCCGACGCCCCCGCCCCGGCGGCCGGCGGCTCCGGCGGCGCGGGCCCGGGGACGCCCCAGCAGGGCGGCGGCCCGGACGGCGCGCCGGGCGGTGCCGCGGATCCCGGCGGGTACGCCCTGACGGTCACCCCGGACAAGGCGCTCGACCCCCGTCTCGCCGGACAGGGAGTCCGGCTGACGGTGACGGCGGCGTCCTCCGGCGAGCCGGTCCTCGTCGTCCCGCTGTCGGCGGTGTCGGCGGGTGCGGACGGCCGGACCACGGTCACGGTGCTCGGCGCGGACCCTGCCGACACGGCGGCGCGGCGCCGCGTCGAGGTCCGGGCCGGGATGTCCGCCGACGGCATGGTGCAGGTCGAGCCGGTCGGCGGCGGCGCGCTCGCCGACGGAGACCGGGTCCTGGTCGCGCGGGCCACCCCGTGACCGGAACCCGTACGGCCGGACCGGCCGGAGCACCGCCGGTCGTCCGCTTCGAGGACGTCGGGCTCACCTACCCGGGCCCGCCGCCCGTCGAGGCGCTGCGGCCGTGCCGGCTGACGGTGCGGCGCGGCGAGTACGTCACCGTCGTCGGCCCCTCCGGCTCGGGCAAGTCGACGTTCCTGAACGTCGCCGGGCTCATCGACGCGCCGACCGCCGGCCGCTATCTCCTCGACGGCATCGACACCGGCGCGCTCCGCGACCGGGACCGCACCGCCCTGCGCGGGCAGCGCATCGGCTTCGTCTTCCAGTCCTTCCACCTGCTGCCGCACCGCAGCGCCCTGGAGAACGTCCTGCTCGCGATGGTCTACAACGGCGTCCCCCGCGGGCAGCGCGCGGCCCGGGCACGTACGGCGCTGGAGCGCGTCGGCCTCGGCCACCGCACCGGGCACCTGCCCACCCGCATGTCGGGCGGGGAGCGGCAGCGCGTCGCCGTCGCCCGCGCGCTGGTCGCGGAGCCCTCGCTGCTGCTGTGCGACGAGCCCACCGGGAACCTGGACACGGCGACCGCCGCATCCGTCCTGGAACTGCTGGACGAGCTGCACGCGGACGGGCTGACCCTGCTGGTCATCACGCACGACCCGCAGGTGGCGGCGCGCGGCGCGCGGACCGTCGCCATCCGCGACGGGGTCCTGACCGAGGAGGCGGCGCCGTGAGATCCCTTCGGCGCCGCAGGGCCGGGGGTGCTCCGGACATCCCGCCGTCCCGGCTGTCGGCCCGTGACCTGGTCTCGGAGGCACTCGCCGGGATGCTCCAGCGGCCGGCCCGCTCCGCGCTGACCGGCCTGGGCACGGTCCTCGGGGTCGGGACGTTCGTGGCGATCCTGGGGCTGACGGCCACCGCGTCCTCGCAGATCGACAGCCGGTTCAACGCGCTGACGGCCACCGAGGTCGGCGTCCGCGACACGGCGGGCGGAGCCGACCCGCAGCTCGCCAGGCAGGTCCCCAACGCGTTCCCGCGCGACGCGGACGACCGGGCGGGCGCCCTCAACGGGGTGACGGCGGCGGGGGTGTTCTGGCCGGTGCCGCTCGGCGAGGCGGCGGCGGTCCGCTCGGCCCCCGTCGCGGGTGCGGACGGCGAGCGCATCCCGGTGGTCGCCGCGTCCCCGGGGATGCTGCGGGCGGCCGGGCTCACTTTGGGCTCGGGGCGGGCGTACGACTCCTTCCACGACGGGCGCGCGGAGCAGGTCGCGGTGGTCGGGCGGGCGGTCGCGGCCCGCCTGGGCATCACGACACTGGAGAGCCGGCCCGCGGTGTTCGTCGGCGGGCACCCGTTCACCGTGGTCGGGATCGCGGACGGCGCAGAGCGCAAACCGGACCTGCTGCTGTCGGTGATGGTTCCGCGCGGAGCCGCCGAGCGGCTGTGGGGCCCCCCGGACAACGCCCAGCGCGCCCGGATGCTGGTGGTGACGCAGCTCGGCGCGGCCCGGCAGGTCGCCGCGGAGCTGCCGCTCGCGCTGCGCCCCGACCACCCGGAGTGGATGGCGGCGGAGCCGCCGCCCGACCCCCGGGGGCTGCGGTCGGGGGTGACCTCCGACCTGGACCAGCTGTTCCTGCTGCTGGCGGCGATCTGCCTGGTCATCGGCGCGGTGGGGATCGCGAACACCACGCTCGTCGCGGTGCTGGAGCGGACCGGGGAGATCGGCCTGCGGCGGGCGCTCGGGGCGCGGGGGCGGCACATCACCGCCCAGTTCCTCGCCGAGTCCGCCGCGCAGGGCGCGGTGGGCGGGCTGGTCGGGACGACACTGGGCACGCTGACCGTGGTCGGGGTGTCGGCGCTGCGCGACTGGACCCCGGTGATGTCACCGCTGACGGTGGCGGCGGCGCCGCTGATCGGGCTGGTGACGGGGGTCCTGGCCGGCCTGTACCCGGCGTGGCGCGCCTCGCGCACCCAGCCGGCGGAGGCGCTGCGACGCTAGGTCGGCGTGCAGGGCCGGCCGGCCCGGTCCAGGGGGGCGGGACCGGGCCGGCCGGGAGCGGCCCGGCCCTCGGGGGACGGGGGCCGGGCCGGATCGGGGACCAGGACGGGTCAGGAGTGCTGCTCCGCCGTCTTGGTGCGCTCCCGGGCCGTGGTGGGGATGGTCCCCAGCCGTCCGGCCTGGAAGTCGTCGAAGGCCTGCTGGAGTTCCTGCCGGCTGTTCATGACGAACGGCCCGTAGTGCGCCATCGGCTCGCGGATGGGGCGCCCGCCCAGGAGGACGACCTCCAGGGCCGGCGTACGGGAGTCCTGGGACGCCTCGGCGTGCAGCGTCAGCGAGCCGCCGCCGCCGAAGACGGCGGTCTGCCCGGTGTGGACGGGGCGCCGGTCGGTGCCGACGCCGCCCCGGCCCGCCAGGACGTAGGCGAGGGCGTTGAAGTCCTCGCGCCACGGCAGGGTCAGCTGCGCGCCGGGTGCGACCGTCGCGTGGATCATCGTGATGGGGGTGTGGGTGATGCCGGGCCCGCTGTGGCCGTCGAGCTCGCCGGCGATGACGCGGAGCAGGGCGCCGCCGTCGGGGGTGGTCAGCAGGGTGACCTTGCCGCCGCCGATGTCCTGGTAGCGCGGGGGCATCATCTTGTCGGAGGCCGGGAGGTTCACCCACAGCTGGAGGCCGTGGAAGAGCCCGCCGCTGACGACGAGGGACTCCGGCGGGGCCTCGATGTGCAGGAGGCCGGATCCGGCGGTCATCCACTGGGTGTCGCCGCCGTTGATGACACCGCCGCCGCCGTTGCTGTCCTGGTGGACGAACGTGCCGTCGATCAGGTAGGTGACCGTCTCGAAGCCGCGGTGGGGGTGCCAGGGGGTGCCCTTCGGCTCGCCCGGCGCGTACTCCACCTCGCCCATCTGGTCCATCATGATGAACGGGTCGAGGTGGCGGTAGTCGATCCCGGCGAACGCGCGGCGCACCGGGAATCCCTCGCCCTCGAAGCCGCCGGGAGCGGTCGTGACGGCCAGCACCTTGCGGGCGGCGGCCTCCGGGCCCGGCTCGGCGACGCGGGGGAGCGTCAGCGGGTTCTCCACAGTCACTGCAGGCATGGTCGGAACCTCCTTCTACACCGAGTTTAGTTGAATCCAGAACTTTCTGCCACCCACCAGAACAGCGGACCCCCCGCCCCCCATTCCCGCACCGGCAACCCGCCGCCGCGGCGCACGCTCCGTGAGGCGATCCGGGCGCCGGGCGACCCCCGGGAAGCAGGCGAAGGCCGACGCGCTGCCGCACCCGGGGCCGTTCGGACGACGCCGCGGCTGCCCGGCAGCCGGGGCGCCTTCGGGCCGTACGGGGCACATCGGGGCGCAGGGGGCGGCTCGGGAGAAGCGGTTATTCAGAGCACCAAGCCGCCCCAATTTCGCGGATTCTCAAATTCCGCACAGGCGGATTCTTTCATTCCGGCGCAGAAATCGGACATCGGATCGCCTTGACTCAGATGATCCTCAAATAATCGGGGTTTGATTGACGCCCCCCGATCGACCCGGCAATCCTTGTTTTGCGCGGCCGGCAGGGGAGCAAAAGCCGGACGCGCGGTACGGGGGACGGGGGACAGGAGTGCGCATGCGCGCGCACTCCTCCCTTTCTGCCCGAATTCGACCAGGCGGCATGAAAGTCAAGGGGAAAAAACTCAGCATGCGTTCCGCAATCAGGAAAAGCCTCGTCTCCACTGCCGCGCTCGCGGGTCTGACCCTGGCGCTGCTGCCCGGCTCGGCCCAGGCCGACGACACCCCGGCCACGCAGGTCCTCCGCGTCGCGAAGTACCAGGCCTACCTCGCGGCGAAGGCGGCCAAGGGCGACGAGCAGGCGAAGGAGACCGCCGACGGGTTCGCGGCGCTTTCGGCCGCCGACAAGAAGCGGTTCCTCGACCTGATCGAGGACCGCGCCCTGATCAAGCAGCTCCTGATCGCCGGCGAGGCCCCGGCCGCCGCAGGCACCACCCGCCAGGCGTTCGCGGGCGGCGACGTCGTCCAGGAGCGCGAGACCACCGGCGGTGAGGACACGACGTCTCCCTTCTCCACCTCGGCGCTGAGGGCGTCGGGCTACCGCGACATGTGGGCCTCGTACTCGTACGTCGACAAGTTCCTCGGCGTGAAGGTCTCGAAGGTCACCGTGCGGACCAACTACCAGGTCAAGGGCAAGGACACCACGAAGGTGTACCCGGGCAGCGCCTCCCACTACCTCTACGTGCCGGGCTGCGACTTCTCCCACAGCCCGGTGAAGGAGTGGATCTCCTCGCCGCCGGCCGACAACGCCCAGAGCGAGACCGTCTGGACGGCGGAGTGCTGGGGCAGCTCCTGGACCATGCGCGAGCGCGTGTGGGGCGACTACCGCGGGTTCGTCGGCGGGTACCTGAAGGAGTAGCAGACCCGTCCGGAATTCCCGCGAATTCCCTGACCGTATTCCGATGCCCCTGCCGCCCTGTGGGCGGTGGGGATATCGGAATGCTCAGCCGTACATGCGGCGCATGGCGTAGTCGACCATCTGCTCGACCGCCTTCGCGTCGAAGACCATCCGGTGGTCGCCCTCCATGTCGAGGACGAAGCCGTACCCGGTGGGCAGCAGGTCGATCACCTCGGCGCCGGTGATGACGAAGTACTTGGACTCCTTGCCGGCGTACCGGCGGAGCTCCTTCAGCGTCGTGAACATCGGGATCACCGGCTGCTGCGTGTTGTGCAGCGCCAGGAAGCCGGGGGTGTCGCCGCGTGGGCAGTAGACCTTGGACGTCGCGAAGATCTGCTGGAAGTCCTCGGCCGACAGCGAGCCGGTGGTGAAGGCGCGCACCGCGTCCGCGAGGGAGGGCGGGGACGGCTCGGGGTACAGCGGCTGCTCGTACCCGGCCCCGGGCATCGGCTGCTGGGGCGGGGCGTACTGCTGCTGGGCGCCCGGATTCTGGTCGTAGCCGTACATGGCCGTCAGCCTACCGAGGGTGGGCGGCCGCCAGGCGCCCGGATCCGGTCAAGGAGTCCCCTTGATCCCGTCCAGGAAGGGCGCCCACGCCGCCGCCGTCACCGTGATCACGGGGCCGGAGGGCCGCTTCGAGTCCCGGACCGGGACGACCCCGTTGATGCCGTCAGCGACTTCCACGCAGTCACCGCCGCTGCCGTTGCTGTAGCTGCTCTTGCGCCAAAGGGCAGAGCTCACGTCAAGCCGTGTGGTTGCCATCGCGGTAGTCCTCTGCTGCTTGCTCAACCATGGCCAGGGAAGCCTCTGGTGGCAGGGCCGCTGCCCTGAGCAGATCGTACGACCTGCGGTAGTCCTTCACGAGGGCCGGATAGTCGATGAGTTGGCCGCTGTGCAGGCCCTCCGTGTACACCACTGGTGGCGCGTCCGGGAACGTCATCACCTTGATCATGCCCATCATCATCGGGTGGGCAGACGCCGTTTCCGGAACGATCTGCAGAACGCTCTGCGAGCACCGGACCACACGCACGACGTGGTCTAGCTGGTCTGCCATATCCGCGTTCCCGAGGAGCGGCTTACGGATCAGCGATTCGTGCAAAATCGCCCAGAACGCGGGGCGTTCCTCGCGGTCCCAGAGTCGCGCGCGCTCCATACGGGCGCTGACCTGCTTCTCGACCGCCTCGGGGCGCAGCCAGGGAAGCGAGGTGTGCACGACCGCCGTGGCGTACGCCGCTGTTTGCAGCAGGCCGGGGACCAGCGACGGCGCCCATTCCTCGATCGTCTCGGCGTACCCCTCCATCTCCGCGACGTTCGCGAAGTACTCCGCGTGCCCGGACTGCTTCGCCTTGCGCGCGTCTTCACAGCGGCGCTCGAAAAAGCCGTCCGTCCCCAGCTTCGCGTCCACGTGCCGTGCCAGATCGAGCGGCATACGCCGCTCGCCTCGCTCGATCTGACTGAGGAAGGGGACGCCCCGGAAGCTGCCGGCCGCCAGCTGCTCCAGCGTGAGACCGGCCAGCTCCCGCTGGTAGCGCAGCTCGGCGCCGTAGAACGACGGCACGTTCGCAGAAGCGTCAGGGGTCTTACGAGGAGGCACAGCACACCACCGCCATTTGCCAATTGGCCAGCGCAATCCGAAACCCTTCCCACGCTACGCCGACCGGCCGCACGCTGTGAGCGTTTCGTCACAGTCCGCCACACGGCACGCAAGGAAGGCCCCATGAGCAACCCCGCCGCCGACGCCCAGGCCATCGACGCCCTCATCGAGCTGCGCGCCGCGCTCGCCGCGCACGGGATCACGCTGCCCTCGCTCGACCTGCACCTCCCCTCCTACGCGGGGACGTACGACACCCCGCCGCTCATCGCCCTCGGCAACTGCAACGCCGGCACCGCGTCCCGGCTCGCCGTCGCGCTCCGGGCGGGACGCCGGTGAGGCCGTTCGCGGTGGGGCTGATCGCCGTGCCGAAGGCGGTTCCGGAGGTCCGCCTCGCCGTGCGCGAGCACCTGGGCAGGCCGTGTCCGGAGCTCCAGCTCTGCGTGACGGAGCTGCTGGCCAACGTGATCACCCACGTCGGGGAGGGCACTCCCGTCACCCTGCGGATCACCGGAAGGGCAGCCCGCGTGCGGGTCGAGCTCACCGATCCCGATCCGCAGGCGCGGCCCGTCCTCCGCCGCGCGGCCGGCACCGACGAGTCCGGGCGCGGGCTGGCCCTGCTGGACGCCCTGGCGCTGCGGTGGGGCGTCGTCCGGGGGGAGGACGGCACCAAGACGGTGTGGTGCGAGCTTTGACCCTGGTCACAGTGGGCGGGCGGGGGTTGCTTCTTATTACCGGCGGGTAGCATCATGACGTTACCGATTGGTACGTACGAGGAACCGTCCTTCCCGAGCCACAACGGAGCCGTCGCCATGGGGCACTACAAGTCGAATCTCCGAGACATCGAGTTCAACCTCTTCGAGGTCCTCGGCCGCGACAAGCTGTACGGCACCGGCCCGTTCGCCGAGATGGACGCCGAGACCGCGAAGAGCATCCTGTCGGAGATCGCCCGCCTCGCCGAGAACGAGCTGGCCGAGTCCTTCGCCGACGCCGACCGCAACCCGCCGGTCTTCGACCCCGCCACCAACACGGCTCCGGTCCCCGCCTCCTTCAAGAAGAGCTACGAGGCCTTCATGGAGTCGGAGTACTGGCGCCTCGGCCTGCCGGAGGAGATCGGCGGCACCACCTCGCCCCGCTCCCTGATCTGGGCCTACGCGGAGCTGCTGCTCGGCTCGAACCCGGCCGTGTGGATGTACTCCTCCGGTCCGGCGTTCGCCGGCGTCCTCCACGAGGAGGGCAACGAGGCGCAGAAGCGCATCGCGCAGATCGCCGTCGAGAAGCGCTGGGGCTCCACCATGGTGCTGACCGAGCCCGACGCGGGCTCGGACGTCGGCGCGGGCCGCACCAAGGCGATCCAGCAGGAGGACGGCTCCTGGCACATCGAGGGCGTGAAGCGCTTCATCACCTCCGGTGAGCACGACATGGAGGAGAACATCCTCCACTACGTCCTCGCCCGCCCCGAGGGCCACGGCCCCGGCACCAAGGGCCTGTCCCTCTTCCTCGTCCCGAAGTTCCACTTCGACTGGGAGACCGGCGAGCTGGGCGAGCGCAACGGCGTGTACGCCACGAACGTCGAGCACAAGATGGGCCTCAAGGCCTCCAACACGTGCGAGATGACCTTCGGCGACAAGCACCCCGCCAAGGGCTGGCTGATCGGCGACAAGCACGACGGCATCCGCCAGATGTTCATGATCATCGAGTTCGCCCGCATGATGGTCGGCACGAAGGCCATCGCCACCCTCTCGACGGGCTACCTGAACGCGCTGGAGTACGCCAAGGAGCGCGTCCAGGGCCCCGACCTGGCGAACTTCATGGACAAGACCGCGCCCAAGGTCACCATCACGCACCACCCCGACGTCCGCCGCTCGCTGATGACGCAGAAGGCGTACGCCGAGGGCATGCGCGCCCTGGTGCTCTACACCGCGGCCGTCCAGGACTCGATCGCGGTCAAGCAGGCCGCCGGCGAGGACGCCTCCGCCGAGGTCGGCCTGAACGACCTGCTCCTGCCGATCGTCAAGGGCTACGGCTCCGAGCGCTCCTACGCGCTGCTCTCCGAGTCCCTCCAGATCTTCGGCGGCTCCGGCTACCTCCAGGAGTACCCGGTCGAGCAGTACATCCGCGACGCCAAGATCGACACCCTGTACGAGGGCACCACCGCGATCCAGGGCCAGGACTTCTTCTTCCGGAAGATCGTCCGCGACCAGGGCGCCTCCCTGAACCGCCTCTCTGAGGAGATCAAGAAGTTCCTCGCCGGCGCCGAGGGCGGCGAGGAGCTGGCCCCGGCCCGCGACGCGCTCGCCAAGGCCGCCGTCGACCTCGAGGGCATCGTCGGCCAGATGATCACCGACCTCACCGCCACCGGCGAGGACGTCAAGAACATCTACAAGGTCGGCCAGAACACCACCCGCCTGCTGATGGCGTCCGGCGACGTCGTCGTCGGCTACCTGCTCCTCCGCGGCGCGGCCGTGGCCGCCGAGAAGCTCGCGACGGCCTCCGCGAAGGACGTCCCCTTCTACACGGGCAAGATCGCGGCCGCGAAGTTCTTCGCGTCCCAGGTCCTCCCGGGCGTCTCGGTGCAGCGCAGCCTCGCCGAGGCCGTCGACAACTCCCTGATGGAGCTCGACGAGGCCGTCTTCTAAGGCGCCCGCCCGCCCCGCGGTCCGTACAGCGGCCGGATCCCCTCACGGGGGTCCGGCCGCTGCCGTTCCCCCGGCCCCGCGGCGGCCGGCGATTCCCGGGATGCCGGTGCTTCGTGCGACGCTCGTAGACATGAGTTCACAGGAGCAGCACGCCGCCGGCAGGGGGTACTCCGTCCCCACCGGGCGCCCGTACGCCCTCAGGGAGCTCCAGGCCGCCCTCGGCAGCCTCGGCGACCACCTGCGGGACCTGTACGAAGGCGCACACCCCACGGAGTACGAGGCCGTCGCCGACGCCCTCTACACCGCCTTCCGGACCGCCGCCGGGCTCGCGCCCGCCAAGAGCCACACCGGCTGCCCCGAGCACCCCGACGGCGCCCTCGACCCCGAGGCGCCCGACGGCTGGGGCCGCTGCCTGATCTGCAACGACCGCCGCCGCCGCGGGCTGCGCGAGCGCGGCGGCCGCGCCGGGCGGGATGCGGCTGCGCGCCTCGCCGCCCCGCCGGCCGGGGAGCAGCGCCGGCTCGGCTACCCCGTGCCCGACCCGCCGTACACCCTCCAGGCACTCCACGCGCACCTGCGGAGCGTCGAGGAGCGCCGCTTCCACCTCACCCTCTCCTCCCCCTCCGACGACTTCGTCCTGCTGGCCGACGACCTGCACCGGGCGTTCATCGTGGCCCGCGAGCTGTCCCGGCCGCGGAACGCCTCCGGCTGCTCCGAACACCCGGGGGCGCCCGTCGACCCGGACGCGCCCCCCGGCGAGGCCTGTATCTTCTGCGCCGGACGCAAGAGACGCGCGCAGCGCTCCGCGGCGGCCCCCGAGATGCTCCCGCGCATCCGCCGGGGCGAGCGCCGGCAGCTGCAGCGCCGGTTCGAGCGGCCGCCGGGCTGAGAAGCCGCCGGAACCGCGGAGCACACCGTCCGCCCACCGGTCCTGCCGGCTATCCGCCGCAGTCCGGCCTAGGCGAACACGACCGTCGTTAAGGTGAACCACATGAGCTCTCCCGCCCGCTTCGACCGCGGCCACACCGACGATCTGATGACCTTCCTGACGGCCAGTCCGTCGCCGTACCACGCCGTGGCCAACGCGGCCGAGCGGCTGGAGAAGGCCGGGTTCCGCCAGGTGTCGGAGACGGACGCCTGGGACTCGGGCAGCGGGGGCCGCTTCGTGCTCCGCGGCGGCGCCCTCATCGCGTGGTTCGTCCCGGAGGGCGCCGCCGCGCACGCCCCGTTCCGCATCGTCGGCGCACACACCGACTCGCCCAACCTCCGCGTCAAACCGCTTCCTGACACCGGGTCGGCCGGCTGGCGGCAGATCGCCGTCGAGATCTACGGCGGCACCCTGCTCAACACCTGGCTCGACCGCGACCTGGGCCTTGCCGGGCGGCTGACGCTGCGGGACGGCAGCGAGCGCCTCGTCAACGTCGACCGGCCGCTGATGCGCGTCCCACAGCTGGCCGTCCACCTCGACCGGGCGGTCAACTCCGACGGGCTCAAGCTCGACAAGCAGCGCCACATGCAGCCGATCTGGGGCCTCGGCGACGTCCACGAGGGCGACCTGATCTCCTTCCTGGAGGACGAGGAGGGCCTGGAGCAGGGCTCGGTCGCCGGATGGGACCTGATGGTCCACTCGATCGAGCCGGCCGCGTACCTCGGGCGGGACCGGGAGCTCGTCGCCGGGCCGCGCATGGACAACCTGATCTCCGTGCACGCCGGCGTCGCGGCGCTGGCCGCCGTCGCCTCCTCCGGGAAGGCCCTGGACCACATCCCGGTGCTGGCGGCGTTCGACCACGAGGAGAACGGCTCCCAGTCCGACACCGGGGCCGACGGCCCGCTGCTGGGGAACGTGCTGGAACGTTCCGTCTTCGCGCGCGGCGGCAGCTACGAGGACCGCGCCCGCGCCTTCGCCGGCAGCTTCTGCGTCTCCTCCGACACCGGGCACGCCGTCCACCCCAACTACGCCGAGCGGCACGACCCGACGCACCACCCGCGCGCGAACGGCGGCCCCATCCTCAAGGTCAACGTCAACCAGCGGTACGCCACCGACGGCACCGGCCGTGCGGTGTTCGCGGCGGCCTGCGAGCGGGCCGGCGTGCCGTGGCAGACGTTCGTGTCCAACAACTCGATGCCCTGCGGGACGACGATCGGCCCGATCACCGCGGCCCGGCACGGCATCCAGACCGTGGACATCGGCGTCGCGATCCTGTCGATGCACAGCGCGCGCGAACTGTGCGGCGCCGACGACCCGTACCTGCTGGCGAACGCCCTGACGGCGTTCCTGGAGGGCTGAGCCGGCTCCGGGGCGGAGGGGGCGGGCCCGCCCCCTCCGCCCCGCCTGTGCTCAGCTCTCGACCGTGTACCGGCTGGTGATCGCGACGCGGTTGAAGGCGTTCATCAGCGTGGCGAGCCAGGCGACGGCCGAGACCTGGTCGTCGGTGAGCACGGCCGCGGCAGCCGCGTAGTCCTCGTCGCCGACGTGCCCGTCCGCCACGCGGGTCACCGCCTCGGCCAGGCGGAGGGCGCCGCGGTCGGTCTCGGAGAAGTAGCCGGTCTCCTCCCATCCGGGCAGGACGGCGATCCGGTCGGGGTCCTCGCCCTTCGCCAAGGCGTCTCGGGTGTGCATGCGCAGGCAGAACGCGCAGCCGTTGACCTGGGAGATGCGGATCTTCACCAGCTCGACCAGGAGCGGGTCGAGACCCGCTGCGGCAGCGGCCGCCTCGACCTCGGACGACAGGGCGATGAGGGTCTTGTAGGCGGCCGGGTGCCGCTTGCCGATGTTGACTCGCTGGAGGTCGCTCATGGTTCCTTCGATTCGTCGCACGTGTGCTGTCACCAGGGAGACGAGACAGCCCCCGCGGGTGTGACGACTCAGAGGCGCACGAGTTTGTCGGGATTGAGGACCCGGCGGTACTCGGTGATCAGGCCGTCGGCGATCTGGACCGTGTCCACGGAGTACACCCGGCCTTCGCGGTGGAACACCAGGGCGGGCTCGCCGCCGACCTCCGCCATGCCGATACGGTCCGGGCGCCACCGGCGCCCCACGCGCACCATGACCCCGGCGATGCGCTCACCGCCGTGGACGGGCTTGCGCGCCGCGGACACGTTGCCGCCGCCGTCGGTGACGAAGACGGCGTCCGGGTGCAGGAGCCTGACCAGGCCTGCCAGGTCCCCCGCCTCGTACGCGGCGCGGAACACCCCGAGGACCCGTTCGCGCTCCGCCCTCGACGCCTGCGGCACGGACTCCTTCGCCCCGGCCACCCGCCGTCGCGCCCGCGAAGCCAGCTGCCGGGCGGCCGGCACGGAGACGTCCAGCACTTCGGCGATCCTGCCGAACGCGAGACCGAAGACGTCGTGCAGGACGAAAGCCACCCGCTCGGGCGGGCTCAGCTCCTCCATGATCAGCAGCATCGCCGAGCCGACGGACTCGTCGACGAGTACCGGCTGCGAGGCGTCCGGCCCCGTCAGCAGCGGCTCCGGCAGCCACGGCCCGACATAGCTCTCCCGGCGGACACGGGCACTGCGCAGAATGTCGTACGCCCGCCGCGCGGCCACCGTCACCAGCCAAGCCCGCAGGTCACCGACCTCCCGCAGATCCGCTCCGGCCGCCCGCAGCCACACGTCCTGGGTCACGTCCTCGGCATCGGCCACGCTCCCCAGCAGCCGGTACGCCACACCGAAGACCGCGGGCCGGTGACGCTGCCATCCGGCTCCGAGCGGGTCCTCCTGCCCGGACCCCGCCGAACCGTGCCCGTCACCCATGCAGATCGCGCCCTCCTCCGGCTCGCCGATCCAGCGTAGCCATGCGAACCCGTCCCGCGGGCCCCGCACGTGGGCCGGGTGGCGGGTGGGGCGTGGGCCGGGCGGGGGGATGTGGCCGTGAACCACCGCGCGGAGCACGGGCGGTGAGGGCACGCCATGCTGTTCTGGGGCTCTCCCCCGCCACCCCTTCGGCTCCGGCCGACAAGGAGAGTCCCGTGCCCCGTTCCCCCCGCACCCCGCGCACGTCCCGGACCCGGCTCGGCGGCTCCGGCGCCGCCGCGCCCGCCCTCGCCGCCGCCGCGCTCGCCCTGCTCGCCGCCGCGCCCGCCCCCGCCTCCGCGATCCCGCCGCCGCCACCCGCCGCCGCGGCCCCGGCGGCGGATCCCGCACCGGCGGGGCCGTCCGCGTTCCGGCTGTCCAACCCGCAAGTCATCGCGCACTACAGCCACGAGGACGGGCAGACCCCCGAGAACATCACGCTCGATCCCGACGGCTCCGCATACCTGACCTTCGCACTCGCCCGGCAGGTCGCCCACGCCGACACCGGCGGGCACACCCGCGTCATCGCCACCCTCCCCGAGGCGGCGCCCGCGCGGACGCCGGGCGCGGGCGCCGCGGCCGTCACCGGCATCGTGCGCACGCACGACGGCAGCCTGTACGTCCCGTACGTCACCGGCACCGACCGGACCGGCATCCACCGGATCCGCCCCGACGGCACCGTCGGGCTCTTCGCCCGCCTTCCCGCCGACGGCCACGCCAACGGCCTCGCCCTCGACAGGCGCCACGGCCTCCTCTACGCGGCCGACTCCCGCCTCGGCACCGTCTGGCGGATCTCCCTGCACGACGCCTCCGTCACCGCCTGGGCCGCGGGCGCCCCGCTGCAGCCGCTCACCTCGGCCGGCGCCAACGGCATCAAGGTGCACCACGGCGCCGTGTGGGTCTCCAACTCCGACCGCGGCACCCTGCTGCGGATCCCCGTCCGGGAGGACGGCACGGCAGGCGCCGTCGAGACCCACGCCACCGGACTGGCCGGGATCGACGACTTCGCGTTCGCCGGGGACGGCAAGACGGTCGTCGCCGCGCTGCCCGCCTCCGACGAGGTCGTCCTCGTACGGGCCGACGGCACCCGCAGCACCCTGCTGACGCGGCGGGACGGCATCTCCGGCCCGACGTCCGTCGCGGTCCGGGACGGCCGGGTGTACGTGGCGAGCGCGTCCGCCCTCGCCGCCGACAAGGACCCGAACCTGCTGGTCGCCGCCATCGAGGGCGCCGGACGCACCGAACCGGCCACCGCCGGCCCCGGCGCGGCGCACAGCGGGGCGGCCGCGGCGGGCACCGACGAGGCCGACGCGAAGTAGCGGTCCGGGGCGGCGCCGGCCCCGGTCCCGACGCGGGATCAGGCCCCGGCCACCGCCCCAACGCGGGGCCAAGCTCCGACCGACGCCCCCGCACGGGACCAGGCCCCGGCCACCGCCCCGACACGGGACCAGGCCCCGGCCACCGCCCCAACGCGGGGCCAGGCCCCAGCCGCCGCCCCGGCACGGGACCAGGCCCCGGCCGCCGCCCCAACGCGGGACCAAGCCCCGGCCGCGGCCCCCGCGCGGGACCAGGCTCCGACCGCCGCCCCCGGCGCGGGATCAGGCTCCGGCCACCGCCCCGTCGTCCATGCCGGCGAGGACCAGCGGCAGCCGGGCCGCCCCGCCCTCCGCCACCTTCAGCGGGACGCCCCAGTCCTGCTGGTGCACGTGGCAGGCGGGGTACTCGTTCGCCGGGTCGTCGTCGCAGGACGCCGCCATCGCCGACACGTGCAGCACGCCCCCGGCGACCTCCGGGTTCAGGGCCAGCTCGCGGAACAGGTCCGTCCCCGCGCCCTCGCCCGACAGCAGCAGCTCCGGCGGGGTCGAGGACACCAGCAGCCGGGTCGACGGCCCGTACCGGGTGTCGAGCTTCTGCCCGCTCGGCGCCTGGAAGACGACGTCCAGCCGCAGCGTGCCCGGCGCGACCTCGGTCGCCGCCCGCTGAGTCCGGTGCGCGACCGCCTCCACGCGCACGGCCTCCTCCGGCAGGCGCAGCCGCGTCAGCCGGTGCCGGGCCGACTCCACGACCACGATGTCCTCGCCTGCGAGCACCGCGCCGCTGGGCTCGCGCAGGTCGGTCGCGAGCGTGGTGACCTGGCCGGTCGCCGGGTCGAAGCGGCGCAGCGCGTGGTTGTACGTGTCGCACACGGCGACCGACCCGTCGGGCAGGGCCGTCACGCCGAGGGGGTGCTGGAGCAGGGCCTGCGCGGCGTCGCCGTCGCGGTGGCCGAAGTCGAACAGGCCGGTGCCGACCGCGGTCCGCAGCACGTACCCGTCGCCGTCCTCGGCGCGCTCGACGTAGCGGAGGGCGCTGTTCTCGGAGTCGGCCACCCACAGCCGGTCCCCCGCCGCGGCCAGGCCCGACGGCTGCGCGAGCCAGGCCTCGGCGGCCGGGCCGTCGAGGAGCCCCTCGCTGGTCGTGCCCGCGGCGACGGCCACGGTCCCGGCGGCCGGGTCCCACGTCCACAGCTGGTGGACGCCCGCCATCGCGATCCACACCCGGTCCTGCCACCAGGCCACGTCCCACGGCGAGGACAGGTCCACCTCCAGGGCCGGGCCGGAGCTGGGCGAGCCCTGCCACCACTGGCGGCCGGTGCCGGCGACGGTCTCCACGGCCCCGGTGGCCGGGTCGTACGTGCGCAGCGCGTGGTTGACGGTGTCGGCGACGACGACCCTCCCGTCGGGCAGCAGCGCCAGGCCCTGCGGCTCGCTGAAGGCGTCCGGCCCGAAGCCGCGCTCGCCGCTGCCGATGCGCCGGACGACGGTCTCGCCGTCCGGGGCCAGCTCGACGAGCCGGTGCCGCGTCGAGTCGGACACCAGCAGGTTCCCCGACGGCAGCACGAGCGCCTTCCCGGGGAACCGCAGGTCGCCCGCGACCGGCTCGGGCGCCACGTACGGGCCGTCCCCGCGCCGCAGCGTGCCCTTGGCGGCGTGCTCGGCCTCCAGCTCCTCTACGAGCCGCTCGATGGCGTGCGCATGCCCCTCGCCGGCGTGCTGGGCGACGATGTACCCCTCGGGGTCGATCACGACGAGCGTGGGCCAGGCCCGCACGGCGTACTGCTTCCAGGTGGCGAGCTCGGGGTCGTCGAGGACGGGGTGGTGCACCTCGTACCGCTCGACGGCATCGACGACGGCGGCGTGCTCGGCCTCGTGCACGAACTTCGGCGAGTGCACCCCGATGACGACGACGGTGTCGCGGTGCTTCTCCTCCAGCTCGCGCAGCTCGTCGAGGACGTGGAGGCAGTTGATGCAGCAAAACGTCCAAAAATCAACAACAACGCACTTACCTCGCAGGTCGGCGAGGGTCAGCTCTTTGCCGCCGGTGTTCAGCCAGCCCCCCTTGCCGATCAGCTCAGGAGCACGGACACGGGCACGCTTGCGGGGTGCGGGCGCGGGGGTGGGCGCCGGGGCAGCATCGTTCATCCTTCAAGCTTGCCATCCGCGCGTGAACGCAGGATCACGCCCGTACGAAGCGGCTGCTCAGGGCACACGCTCCACCACGGCGACCTCCGAGAACTCTCGGAGGAAGGTCATGTGGCCGGTCCGGCCAGTGTGCTGGATGCACATGTCGGTGCAGACGTCCGCGTTCCCGGTCGGCTCGGCAGTCCACTGGCAGTCCGGGTTCAGGCACCGCGCCGTGGCCGTCGTCTCCGCCGAGGGGTGGCGGTGCATGACATAGCTGACGTACCGGAGCACGGCTTTCACGGTCATGCCGCTTCCTTGGGGTGTGGGTGGTTCCGAAGCTCCACGTTGCAATCGCTGACCGTGGAGTGGTCGCCCTGGAGACGGGCTTCCCGGCGCTGTGCGGCCAGAGCGGCGCAGACCCCGCAGCCGACCACCGGTACGGGCTCCGGGTCTGTTCGCAACGGCAGCTCTACCGGGCATTGCGCATACGTGATCGCCTTCACGGCCCAGCTCCTCGTGTCGTCCGTGTAGCGACCACGCTACGAACGCCGGAGCTGCAACTCCCGGGAGATTGCACGAGGTTGCACTGCCGTCACCTGAGCGACTGAATGGCGCTTGTGATCAGCGCGCGGGCCTTCACTCCGTAGACGGCCATGTCGGCCAGTTCGGTGAAGGTGTCCGCGTATGCGGCAACCTCGCTCGGCTGGGTCAGCGTGAGGTAGCCGGAGACCAGCTCAACGTTGACCTGTCCGGTCTCGAAGATCCAGAACCCTTCCACCGGCATCCGGGACCGATCGGTCCGGGTGGGCACGACACCCAAGCTGACGCTGGGCAGGGAGCCGACGGTGAGGAGGTGGCTGAGCTGTTCCTCCTGCACGTCCGTCCCACCGAGCCCGTTCCGCAAGACCGATTCCTCAACCAGGAACGCAAACCGCCGGTCGCCCTCGTGGAGGACGCGCTGACGCTCCATGCGCACGGCCACGGCATCGGCCACGTCGTCCACCTCCACGCGCCTGCGCTGGACGGCCCGCAAGACCGCTTCGGTGTATCCGTAGGTCTGGATCAGGCCCGGGACGAACCACGAGGAGTAGGAACGAAACCGGCGGGTGCGCTCGAAGAGTGGGAGGCGGGCTTCCTGGGCCTGCTTGAGGCCGGCGCGCTCCATGCGCCGCCAGCCGATCCACATGTCCTCGACGGTCCGCAGCGAGGCGATCAGATCGTCCGTCTGTCCCTCGACACCGCACGCCTTGCACCACGCCCGGATGTCGTCGGCGGACGGGGGCGTGCGGGCGTTCATGATCCGCGAGGACTTCGACGGGTGCCATCCGCACAGCCGGGCGAGATCGCGCCCGTTCAGCCCGGCGTCCCGGCAGATCTCAGCGAGTCGGTTCGCCAGAGCCTGGCGGGCTTGCTGGGCACTCGAAGAGGGAGAGATAGCCATGATCGTGACCGGTCAGCGCGGCTTGTACTCCCCATGGGGAATGGCCCGCTGCCACACCGCCTCAAAGGCCGTGGTGCACAGGCTCACCTTCGTGGGGTCGTCGGTGTACTCGCGGCCGTCCTCGTCCAACTGCCCGTCCCCGGTGAAGTGGTGGAAGAGTGCCTGCGTACCGTCGAAAACCCAGAAGTCCGTACCTGGCAAGGCCAGGTCCGTCGTCTGACGTCGGGGCATCCACCGGACCAGCTCGCCCGCAGCGAGGTTCGTGAACGTGCAGTCGTACTCGTACCGGACGTAGTCGCTGATCGGCTCGGACACGATCCGAAGCCGCCGGACCACGACCCCCCGGGCGGTTGCCTCTCTCACCGCGTCGTGCCAGCCGCCCCACCACGAGGACCGGTCGGCGGGGTCAAGCCGCTTCCCCTGCTGCCACGCGATGAACTCGGGGTCATCGAGCATGTAGCTGTCACGCAACTCAAGGTGCACCGCTGAGTGCTGTGCTCGTGCCAGTGCATGACGGGCGGGTGGCTGCACGGCCTGCCTCTCAGTTGTCGTCCGGGCGCGGGATGTACTTCAGCATCACCGCGGGAAGCCGGATGATCGTCTCGTGGTCCGGAACGTCCGTGGAGTGACCCTGGATCGAACCGATCTCCTGGCACGCCTTCACCTCGTCCTTCGTCGCCTTGTACGACTGAATCAGAAGGTCGCCGGTCTCCTCGTGGAGCCAGATCGTCGGAGACTCGTCAGTCGGCGTGTTCGGGATGATGCCGAGGAACTTTAGGGTCATGGTCGCTCCCGCCGTCGAGTGGGTTGCACCAGCGTGCACGAGCCTCACCCTTGCGGCTGAGCTGCGCAAGCGGGCCTTCAGACAAGGTGGTTGAACTGACTCGGGATGCAAGAAGGCCTCCGACCCGCCGCCCTGGTGAGGGTGACGAGCGCGGGGGCTCAGGGACGTTGAAGGCCCGCCGGGCGGTTTCACAGGGCCTTCAGCGGCCCTAGAGGGCGTTAACCGGGGTCGTTCACGAACCTTTCGTGGCACGTGTTCCCCAGGCCAAGGCGCATACGGCCCCAAAAAAATGCGTCACACCCAGGGCGCGTTTTTCGAGCTGGGGCCGGGGCCGCCGCGAGGGCTTCGCCTGAACTTTGCACATCCCGAGTGACGAAGTGACGGAATGACGATTACTTCTGATCCACTCATAGAAGCAACAACACTTCTATAAGGGGTAACCGGGCGAGAGCGTCAGTCCGTCACTTCGTCACGCCGGCGCGCTGCCGACGGGTGCTGCGGCGGTGTCGGTTTCCGCCAGCCTCGCCCAATGGATCTCAATGCGTTGCTCGGGGATGATCCGCTGGCCGCGCACTCCCTTGCTCACCTCAACCCGGTCTATGGCGAGCGACAACCGACTGCGCCGGTCTTCGTTCGTCGCATCAGCCCATGCCTCACGCAAGGTGAGGCCGTCGAGCATCGGTGACACGTCCACGGACGGCATGGGGAGCTTGTACAGATCGGCGCGAAGCCCCTCGATGCGCCCCCTCAGGCGCTCTGAAAGCCGGTTGTAGCGCTCCACGGCTGCGGCGCCGCTGAACTCGCCACGCACATAGCGTGCGTCCTCCAGATCAGCCAGGCGGGCTTCCTCGTCCTGGATCTCCGCAGTGAGGGCATCACGTTTCGCGAAGGTCTCCGGATCCACACGATGCACCCAGCGATCTGCGATCGCGACAAGCAGCGGGTCGTCCGGTTCGAGCGCCGGGAGCTTGGTGAGGAACTGTTCCGTCACGTACTGGTCAACCGCCTCAGCCAACGCCGACGCTCCGATGCACTGGTTGCCCGCGCGGCGGGCCATGCACTGATAGCTCCCGCCCACTCGGTGCATACGGCGACCACATCCGGGAACCGCGCAGAAGACGAGTCCCGTGAGCAGGGCCGTTCCCTCGGGCTTCGGCCGCCGCTTTCCTGCGTGCACGAACGTTCTGGATTCCAGCGTGCGGATGATCTGTTCCCGCTCTCCGACCGTGATGATCCCCTCGCCGATCTCGACGGTGTCCAGCGTCTCGGGATCGCGGTACGGGAAGACCCTGCCGGTGTACTTCCGCTCGCCGTCATCCGTCTCGACGCTCTCGGTCTCAGGCATCAGGCCGGCGAACGCTGGGGAGCGCAGGAGCTGCATGATGCTGGCCGCGTTCCACTGACCACCCCTGGGCGACAGGATCTCGTACTCGTTGAGGAGTCGGGCGATCTTGACCAACGATGTCCCGGCGAGTGCTTCATCCGCGATCAGGCGAGCGTAGACGACGTGCTCCGAGTCGTGGACCAGTTTCTTGGTCTGCGCGTCGATGAGCAATCCGTACGGGGGCTGTCCGCCGATCCACTGCCCTTTGCTGCGGAGATAGCGCTTCGCATGACCTACACGCGTGCCGAGGTTCTTCGACTCGGACCGGGCGAGTTCAGCCAGCATCGCGACGACCATGCGCGCCGAGTCGTTCGAAGTATCGAGACCGTCCAGGACTGAGACGAGGCGACCGCCGGCCTTCTCGATGTCGTCCAGCACCTTGCCCACCTGGCCAATGCCCTTGCGGGACAGGCGGTCCAGTTTCCAGACGATCAGCGTGCCGACGACACCCGCCGTCACAGCCGCCAACGCGGCGTCGAAGCCCTTGCGCTCAACGGTCTTGTAGCCGGAGCGCCCTCTGTCTATGTGGACCTTGCGGACGGTCAGTCCGTTGCGTTCGGCCCAGGCACGGCAGTCGGCTTCCTGCCGTTCGATTGCGGTCTTGCCGTCCCGGTCGAGGGACAGGCGGAGGTAGAGATCACAGATCGTGTCTTGGTGCACACATTCAGTGTGGCGAAGAGATCGGTGCTCTGTTGTCTATTTTCAAAAGTCGAGAATCACAACGCGTCCGCGCAGGTCGGCGAGGGTGAGCTCCTTGCCTCCGGTGTTGCGCCAGCCCCCCTTCCCGACCAGCTCGGGGGCACGGAGGCGGGCACGGCGGGGCGCGGGGGTGGGCGCCGGGGCGGCATCGTTCATCCTTCAAGCTTGCCATCCGCGTGTGAACGGCGGATCAACGCGCGCGCCCCGCTCCCCGGCTCAGGCCTTCAGGAAGGTCCGGAGGGAGTGGACGAGGGCTGTGGTGAAGGCGGTGCGGGTGGGGGTGGGGAGGCGGTCGAGGGAGAGGTAGGGGTTGAGGTCTTCCAGTTCGACCAGGAGGAGGCCGCCCTCGGGGGTGCGGCAGGCGTCCACGCGCTGGATGCCGTGGTCGAGGGTGTTCCACTCGATGAAGGTGCGGGCGAAGGCCAGGTCCGCGGGGGTCGGGTCGTAGGGGGTGAGCTCCCAGCGGCGGTCCGGGTCGGGGGCGTGGAGGGCGTACTGGAACGTGTCGTCCACGAAGTAGAAGGAGACCTCGTACGCGAAGTCGATGCGGGGCTGGATCAGGTGCGTGCCGGGCGGGGTGGCGGGCGTGGGGGTGTAGAGCAGGCCTATCGAGTCCGCGCCCTCCTTCGGCTTGACCGCGTATTCCGCGGCTGCGGGCAGGAGGTGCAGGTCGGCCGGGTCGTCGATCGTCGGGATGACCGGGAGGCCCGCTGCGGTCAGGTCCAGGAGGTACTGCTTGCCCGCCATGTCGCCGCGGCCCGTGAGCGGGTTGTAGACCCGGGTTCCGGTGGTGCGGGCCGCGGCGCGGAACGCGTCCCACTGCTCGCGGTGGTGGATCACCGGGCCGCTGTTGCGGACGATCGCCGCGTCGAAGCCGTGGCCGAGGAGGGCCGCGGCGTCGTCGGGGTGGCACAGGGCCAGGTCGAAGTGCTCGCGCAGGCGGGAGGTGAGGTGGACGTCCTCGTCGCCGTAGCGGCGTCCGCGCGCCGGGTACGCCAGGTCTGTTACGTAGAGCAGGGCCATGGCCCCAACCTAGTCCCCGGTCGGATCGGGGCTCCGGCCGCCGCCGCGGCCGCCTCTACAGGCGGCGGTCCTTCAGGGCCGGGAACTGGTCGCGGGTCTCCGCGACCTTCGCCGGGTCCAGGTCGACGTGGAGGACCGTCTCCTCCGGGCCCGCCTCGGCCAGGACCTCGCCCCACGGGTCCACCGCCAGGCTGTGGCCGGCCTGTTCGACGCCCGCGTGGGTGCCGGCCAGGGCGCAGGCCAGGACGTACGACTGGTCCTCCACGGCGCGGGCCCGGTTCAGCAGGGTCCAGTGGGCGCGGCGGCGGGCCGGCCAGCCCGCGGCGACGACCAGGGTCGTCGCCCCGGCGTCGACCAGGCCGCGGAAGAGCTCCGGGAAGCGCAGGTCGTAGCAGGTGGCGATGCCGAGGGTCTGCTCCGGCAGGGCCACGGTCGTCAGGGAGTCGCCGGCCGCCATCATCACGGCCTCGCCCTGGTCGAACCCGAAGCGGTGGATCTTGCGGTACGTGGCGGCCAGCTCGCCCGCCGGGGAGATCGTGAGGGCGGTGTTGTAGAGGGAGCCGTCGCCGGCGCGCTCGACGATCGAGCCGGCGTGCAGCCAGACGCCCGCGTCGGCCGCGGCCTTGGACACCGCCTCGAGGGTGGGGCCGTCGAGCGGCTCGGCCTCGGTCTCGAACAGCTCGTAGGCGAAGGCCCCGACGGTCCACAGCTCCGGCAGCACGACGAGGTCCGAGCCGGCCTGCTCCCGTACGAGTTCGGCCACGCGGGCCCGGCGGCGGGCCACCGACTCCCCGTCGGACACCGCGATTTGGATCAGCGAGGCGCGCACACTACCACCGTTCTGGCGTTCAAGCCGCCGATTCGGGCCTACGATCGTCACACGAAAGCACTGCCGGGGTGCTCACCGGCAGCGTAGTTTGGGATTCAGTCCACCGCTTCCGGAAAATGCGCCGCCGAACAGCTCGCGAGGGGTCCCCTTGACCGTCCATCCGCATCCCAGCCTCCAGCCCTATGCCGACGCGTGGACCCACTCCGTCGAGGCGATATCCGAGCTGGTCCTCCCGCTGACGGAGGGCGAGTGGAACCGGGCGACACCGTGCCCCGGGTGGTCGGTGCGGGACATCGTCTCGCACGTCATCGGCATCGAGACCGAGATGCTCGGCGACCCGCGGCCGATCCACACGCTGCCGCGGGACCTGCGGCACGTGGTGGACGAGTTCACCCGCTACATGGAGGTCCAGGTCGACGTCCGGCGGCACCACACCGCGCCGGAGATGACCTCGGAGCTGGAGTACACGATCATCCGGCGCGCCCGGCAGCTGCGGAACGAGAAGCGGGATCCGGCCACCATCGTGCGGGGGCCGCTCGGCGACCAGGTCACCCTGGAGACGGCGCTGCGGCTGCGGGCGTTCGACGTGTGGATCCACGAGCAGGACCTGCGGGCGGCGCTCGGCGTGCCGGGCAACTGGGACTCACCGGGCGCGTACGTGGCGCGGGACCTGATGCTGGCGCAGCTGCCGAAGGTCGTCGCGAAGGAGGCGGGCGCGCCCGCGCATTCGGCGGTCGTGGTGGACGTCCACGGGCCGGTGGAGTTCCTGCGGACGGTGCGCGTCGACGGCGGCGGGCGCGGCAGCATCGACTCGACGCCCTCGCTCGGCCCGGCGGTCACGCTGGCGACGGACTGGGAGACGTACGTGCGGCTCGCGGCGGGCCGGGTCCGGCCGCACACGGTCGGCGACCGGCTGAAGGTCGAGGGCGACCAGGAGCTCGCGGACGCGATCCTCGCGAACTTCGCCGTCACGCCGTAGCGGCCGGTTGCGGCGCGGCCGCCGTGTGCCCGCGCTCGCCCTCGCTTGCGCGTTCGCGTTCGCGGGCCAGTGCGCGGCCGCGGAGCCGCAGGATTTGCGAGATGCCGAGGAGCTGCACGGCGAAGACCGAGGAGAAGGCGGCCCGGTAGTCGCCGCCGGTCGCGTCGAGCAGGACGCCGATCGCGAGCAGGGTGGTCATCGAGGCGAGGAAGCCGCCCATGTTGGTGAGGCCGGAGGCGGTGCCCTGCCGTTCGGCCGGGTTCGCGGGGCGGGCGAAGTCGAAGCCGATCATCGAGGCGGGCCCGCACGTCCCGAGCACCGTGCACAGCGCGACCAGCAGCCACATCGGCGCGCGGCCGCCCGGCACGGCGAGGACGGCGGCCCACAGGGCGGCGGTGAGCGCGACCGTGCCCAGGGCGAGCGGCGCGCGGGCGCTCTGGCGGCGGCCTATGAGCTGGCCGTAGACCAGCCCGAAGAGCATGTTCGAGGCGACGATGAGGGTGAGCAGCCCGGCGGCGGTCGTCCGCGGCAGCCCCTGTGCCTCGACCAGGAACGGCATGCCCCACAACAGCAGGAACACCATCGCGGGGAACTGGGTGGTGAAGTGCACCCACAGGCCGAGGCGGGTGCCGGGCTCGCGCCAGGAGTCCCGGATCCGGCTGCGGACGAACCCGGCCCGGCCGGTGCCCGGCACGGCGGCGGCCGCCGGGCACGCCCCGGTGCCCTCCGGGCCGTCCCGCAGGAACAGCACCAGCGGGACGAGCACCACCAGGCCGGCGGCGGCGCTGCCCGCGAACGCCGCCGCCCAGCCCAGCCCGTGCAGGACGGGCGCGAGGACGAGGGTGGACACGAGGTTGCCGGCCATGCCGACGAGCCCGGCGAGCTGCGCCATCAGCGGGGCGCGGCGGACGGGGAACCAGCGGGTGCCCAGCCGCAGGACGGAGATGAAGGCCATGGCGTCGCCGCAGCCCAGGAGGGCGCGGGCGGCGAGCGCCGTCTCGTACGAGGGTGCGAGCGCGAAGCCGAGCTGGCCGGCGGTGAAGAGGACCGCGCCCAGGGTCAGCACCCGCTTGGTGCCGAGCCGGTCCACCATCAGGCCGACGGGGACCTGCATGCCGGCGTAGACGAGGAGTTGGAGGAGGGAGAACGTCGACAGGGCGGACGCCGAGACGTGGAAGCGGTCCGCGGCCTCCAGGCCGGCGACGCCGAGGCTGGTCCGGAAGATGACGGCGGTGAAGTAGACGGCGACGCCGATGGACCAGACGGCCAGCGCCCGCCGGCCGCCCGGGGGCTCCGCGGGGACGGGGGCGGGTCCGGCGGCGGGCGCGGGGGACGGCCCGGCGGCGGGTTCGGAGGCAGCGGAGCCGGAGGCGGCGGGTTCGGAGGCAGCGGAGCCGGAGGCGGCGGGTCCGGTCACCGGCCGGTCCCCCGCACCAGTTCCCCGACGCGGCCCGCGTGGGCCCGTACGGCGGCGGCCGCCGCGTCCGCGTCCCCGGCGCGCAGGGCGGCCAGGATGCCCGCGTGCTCGGCCAGCGAGCGCTCCGCGCGGTCGGGCCGGTCGTGCAGCAGGGCGGTGCCCATCCGCAGCTGCCGGTCGCGCAGTTGGTCGTAGAGCCCGCTGAGGATGGCGTTGCCGGAGCCGCGGACGATCTCCGCGTGGAAGGCGCGGTCGGCGGCGGAGAACGCGGCCGCGTCGCCGGCGGCGGCGTGCCGGCGCTGCTCGCCGAGGAGCGCCTCCAGGCGGTCCAGCAGCGCGGGCGGCGCGGGGACGGCGCGGCGGACGGTGAACTCCTCGACGAGCAGCCGGGTTTCGACGACGTCGGCGATCTCCTGTGCGGAGACCGGCAGGACCAGCGCGCCCTTCTTCGGGTACAGCCGGAGCAGCCCCTCCGCCTGGAGCCGGAGCAGCGCCTCGCGCACGGGGGTGCGGGAGACGCCCACGGCGGCGGCGAGTCCGCCCTCGGTGAGCAGGGTGCCGCCCTCGTAGCGGCGGCCCAGGACGTGCTCCTTGACGTGCCGGTAGACGCGGTCGGCGGCGCTGGGGCCGGGCGCGGCGCCCGCGGAGGGGTCGGCGGCGGCGGTAGCGGGGGCGGAGGCGGGCATGCGCACAGCATAGATACATGTGTCATACATGTGTATGGCGTTCCATGATGCGGACGAGACGGGACCCGGCCCGCTGCATCGAAGGGTGTAGTCCCGCTTCGTCCACCCGCACGACGTACGGGGCCGGGCCCGCCGGGACGCTTGAGCCATGGCACACACCACCACCCTCCCCGGGAGCCGTGTGACCGCGACCCGGCTTCCGCTGCTGGACGTCCTGCGCGGCGCCGCCATCCTCGGCACGCTCATGACCAACGTCTGGATCTTCACCTCGCCCGGCTCCGAGTGGGGCGTGCTCCAGGGCGGTCTGGACGTCCCCGATCCGCTTGCGGACCCGTCCGCCGCGAACATCGCCGAGTCCGTGTTCCGCTTCCTGGCCGACGGCAAGTTCCTCGCCCTCCTGACCGTCCTGTTCGGCGTGGGGCTGGCCATCCAGTACGACTCAGCCGCCCGCCGCGGCGAGCCGTGGCCGGGCCGGTACCCGCGGCGGGCGGCGTTCCTGTTCCTGGAGGGCACGGTCCACTTCGTGCTCGTCTTCGCCTGGGACGTGCTGATGGGGTACGCGGTCACCGCGCTCCTGGTCGCCTGGCTGCTGGCCCGCTCCGAGCGGGTGCGCAGCGCGGTGATGTGGACGGCGGGCGGCCTGCACCTCCTCCTCGTCGGGCTGCTGACCCTCGCCCTCGCGGCCTCGCCCGACGGGGCGGACCGCCGGCCCGACCCGGAGGCCGTCGGCCTGTACGCCGACGGAAGCTGGGCCGACCAGATCCGCTTCCGCCTCGACAACGCCCTCGCCCTGCGCATCGAGCCCGTCGCCACCTTCGGCCTGCTCGTCTTCCTCTTCCTGCTGGGCGTACGCCTCTACCGGGCCGGCGCGTTCGCGCCCACCGGCGCCGGGCGCCGCATCCGCAGCCGGATGGCCCGCTGGGGCCTCGGCGCGGGCCTGCCGCTCGGGGCGGCGGCCTGGCTCGGCGGGGACGACTTCTTCTTCCTCGGGCGGTACGCCGTCGCGCCGCTCGTCGCGGTCGGCTACATCGGCCTCATCGGCTGGGTCCTCGACCGCTTCTCCGTCCCCGGTGCGGCCGCGCTCGGCGCGATCGGCCGGACCGCGCTGTCCGCGTACGTCGGCCAGAACGTGCTGTGCATGCTGGCCTGCTACGGCTTCGGGCTGGGCCTCGCCGGCCGGCTCGCCGGGTCCGGCCCGTGGTGGGTGATGGGGCTGTGGGCGGCGGTGTCGGCGGCGCTGGCCGCCGGGTCCGTGCTGTGGCTGCGGCGCTTCGACCGCGGCCCGCTGGAGGCGGTGCAGCACCGGCTGATCGGCCGGCGCCGGTCCTGACCCCCCGGCCTGCCCGGGCGGACGGGGTCCTCGTACGGGGGCCGCATCCGCTCAGGCGGAGCCGATCACCCGCCCCTCGTGCCAGCCCGCCCCGTCCCGCCAGTAGTGCTGGAGGCGGCGGTCGGTGCGCAGGACGACGGCCTCCAGGTTGAAGCCGAAGCTGCCCTGGAGCATGCCGGTGACGGCCTGCACGCCCTGCCCGAAGACGGCGCTGCGGCTCCAGGCGGACCCTGCGGCGGCGCTGCGCCGCCAGTGCTCGACGCGGCCGCCGGCGACGGCGACGCACAGCTCGTACGTGCCGGCGGCGTCCTCGTCTGCGGCCCCGTCCTGGCCCTCGATCATGCAGGGGGCGGAGGCGGCGCCGCTGCCGAAGACCTCGCCGGGCCGCCAGGCGAAGCCGTTCGGGTCGTCGCGCCACCACCGCTGCATCCGGCCGTCCGCGCGCGCGGCGACGAGGTCGAGGCAGCGGCTGCGGGTCTGGACGAGGGCGGGCCCGCAGTGGGCGATGCCGGAGGCGAAGCGGCCGCCGTCGTTCCACGTCCAGGGGGCGCCGTTGATCCGCCACCAGTGGTTCAGGCGGCCGTCGGCGGTGCGGACGACCACCTCGAAGTTGCCGGGCTTGCCGTAGTCGCTCTGGATGAACGCCGGCGTGGAGCCGACCGCGGCGTCGCCGGGGCCGAACGCGCCGCCGTCGCGCCAGGATCCGGCGGACTGCTCGAAGTACCAGTGGCGCAGCCGGCCGCCGGTCGTGACGTGCAGCGTCTCCATGTTGCGGTTGTAGGTGGAGCCGGTGAAGGCCGGCTGGCCGGAGGCGTCCCCCGCGAAGACGGCGGCGCGGGCCCAGGGGAAGGGGGCGTCGCCCTCGCGCCACCAGTGCCGCAGGCGGCCGCCGCCGGCGGTGGCGACCATCTCGAAGTTGCGGTGGGCGCGCCCGTTGCCGCTCTCGTAGACGTTGCCGGAGTGCAGGCGGCGCCTGGACCAGGGGTCGACGTCGGTGCCGGTCAGCCCGCACTTGGCCCAGTGGTCGACGCCGGACTCCCCGTACGCGATCCGGCCGTAGCCGCCGACGTGGTGGAGCGGCCCCCACGAGTTCTTGAACAGCCAGCAGCCCGCGGCGTCGTCGTAGCCGACGACCAGGACGCAGTGCCCGCCGGCGGGGCGCCCGCCGGTGCGGTGGTAGACGCCCGCGCCGAGCGCGGGGAAGTCGTCGTCCACGTCGAGGCAGGCGGTGAGCGGGCCGACGGTGTCGAGCCAGACCTTCTGCTGCTCGGTGTCGCCGAGGCGGACGTACCCGCCGATGCGGACGGTCCGGCCCGACCGGTCCCAGCTGGGCGTGTACTCGGCGCGCCAGCCGCCCTGCCGGTCGGCGGGCACGGACGGCGGGGGCGGGGACCAGTGCCAGCAGTCCGGGTCGGCGATGCCGCCGTTCTCCCGGATCCAGTCGAGGGCCGTCTCCGGGCCGGAGCCCTGCCCGCAGGCCAGGCGCAGCCCGTCGTGGACGTCGCCCGGGGAGCGCTCCGCCCACACGCAGTGCTCGATCCGCGCCATCGACTCGACCAGGCCGGCGGCGCCGAACGCCCCGCAGGAGCTGCACGGCGCCTGGTCCTTGACCTTCGTCAGCCACGGCCGGCCCCAGCGGCCGCGCCAGTCGACCGCTGCCGGGCGCGCCCCCGGCAGCGGGCCGCGGCCGGGGCCGAGCAGGCCGTGCGCGGCGCGGCGCCGGGTCAGGTGCGGGTTCGCGCTCGGCCGGCCGGCGAGGGCGCGCAGGTCGACGGTGCCGGCCTCGGCGGCGGTCGTCGGCTTCGCCCCGGCGTCCAGGCCGAGCGGCGGCCGCGGCAGCGGTTCGCCGTCGGCGAGGTGCTCCAGCACCGACCAGCGGGCCCCGAGCGAGGCGAGCCTCGCCCGCAGCTCCCCCGCGGTGCGGGCGGACCCGTTCGACTGCTCCGGCATGGCGGCCCCCCGGCTGCTGCGCTGCATACAAGACCCGGGAGCGTCCCCCCGCGGCCGGGCCGCGTCAAGGGAGCCCGCGCGGTCGCGCGGACGCACGGGGGTCGTACACCGGGCGCCCGGCGCGCGCCCCCGGTCAGGCCGGGGTGGTGGGGCGTACGGGGGCCTCCGCGGGAGCGGGGGCGGCAGTGGCGTCGGGGGCGGGGCCGGCCGGCCGCGGGCGGCGGTCGGGGCGCAGGCCGTACAGGGCCCAGGGGACGGCCAGGAGGAACACCGCGCAGGCCGCCTCGAAGGCGAAGGCGTACCCGCCGGTCGCGGCGTGCGGGTCCCCCGTGGCGAGCAGGGCGGCGGTGCGGGCCTCGGCGGCGGAGGTGGTCAGCGCGAGGCTGGCGGTGGGGCCGGCCAGGATGGCCGTGTTGACGACCGCCCCGGCCAGGGCGGACTGCCCGTCGGGGACCCCGCCGACGGCGCCGACGACGGCCGCGGAGACGAGGGTTCCGCTGCCGGCGGCGAGGACCGCCAGCCCGGCGAGGACCGCGGCCTCGGAGCCCGTGCGCAGCCCGGCGGCGCCGATCAGGCCCAGCCCGGCGGCGACGGCGGCGAGAGCGCCCGCCGCGACGGTGCGCACCCCGAGGCGGGCGACGGTGCGCCCCGCGGTGAAGCCGACGCCGAGCAGCACCGCGCTGTACGGGACGAACGCGAGGGCGTTCTGCAGCCCGGTCCAGCCGCGCTCCTGCTGGAACCACAGGGCGAGGAGGAAGGCGGTGCTCGCGCCGATCGCCGGGCCGAGCAGTGCGCACACCAGGGCCGTCGCCCTGCGGCGGGAGGCGAGGAAGCCGGGAGGCAGCAGCGGGGCCGGGGACCGCCGCTGCGCGGCGGCGAACGCGGCGAGCAGGACGGCCCCGAGGGCGAGCGGGCCGAGGACGGCGGCGGCGGTCCAGCCGTGCGGGCCTGCCATGACGAGGCCGTACCCGAGGGAGCACAGGGCGAGCGTGCCGAGGACGGCGCCCGGCAGGTCCGGGGGGACCCGTACGGGCGCGGGCCCCGCCGGCAGGAAGCGCGGCGCGAGGGCCAGGGCCGCGGCGGCGACGGCCCCGAGCACGCCGAAGCTCCACCGCCAGCCCGGCCAGGAGGTGAGGAGCCCGCTGAGGACGATGCCGGCGGCGGCGCCCAGGCTGCTCAGCAGCCCCCACCGGGCCAGGGCCGCGGATCGGGCGGGGCCCTCGGGGTGGACGGCCCGCAGCAGGGCCATGGCGGCGGGGGCGGCCATGGCGGCGCCGCAGCCCTGGAGGAAGCGGGCACCGAGGACGAACGGCGGGGCGGGGGCGAGGGCCGCGGCCAGCGAGGCGGCGGCGAACAGGGCGGTGCCCCGGCAGAACAGGCGGCGCGGGCCGGTCCGGTCGGCCAGGCGCCCGCCCAGCAGGAGGAGCCCGCTGAAGGCGAGCCCGTAGGCGGAGCTGTCGAGGACCAGGTCGATGCGGCCGAGGCCGAGCTCCCGCGCCATGGCCGGCCCGGCGGCGAACGTCACCGACACCGAGGCGTTGAGCAGCAGTTGCACGGAGGCCAGCAGCGCGAAGGGCGCCCAGCCGGTCCGCTGCGGCGCGGCCGCGGGCGCGGGCTGCGGGGGGTGGTCCATGCGGCGAGTCTCGCAGCGGGCGGCGGGGGCGGCGCCGTGCCGCGGGTCAGTGCGTCAGGTCGGCCCGGCGGGCGTACGGGGCGGGCCCTGGGGGCGCGGTGCGTGCGGGCGCGCGCCCCTGCCGGGCCGGGTTGGCGCGTACTCCCGGGGCGTCAGGACTCCTTGGGCAGCAGGACGACGCGGCTGCCGTGGAGTTCGCCGTCCTCGAGGCGCCGGTGGGTGCGGGCCGCCTCGGACAGCGGGACGCGCTCGACGGAGCGGGCGCGCAGCCTGCCGCTGCCCATCAGGCGGTTGATCGCGACGGCGGCCTCGGCGAGTTCGGCGGTGGTGGCGTGGGAGATGACGAAGCCGACGACGGAGCCGTCCTTCATGTAGAGCGGTCCGGCGGGCAGGACGGGCTGCGAACGGGCCCCGGCGAGGAGCACGATGCGCCCGCGCGGGGCGAGCACGTCCACGGCGGCGGCCAGGTCGTTCGCGCCGGAGGTGTCGATGTGGACGTCGATCCCGCCGGGGCTGCACTCGCGGATCCGCGCGGCCAGGTCCGGGTCGCGGTAGTCGAGCACCTCGGCGGCGCCCAGGGACCGGCAGTGCTCCGCGTCGCGGGCGGCGGCGGTGGCGACGACCCGGGCGCCGGCCTCGACGGCCATGGTCACCAGGGCGCTGCCCACGTTCCCTCCGGCGCCGGCGACGAGCACGGTCTCGCCGGGGCGCACCCGGCCGTGGGTGAACAGCGCCAGGTAGGCGGTGCCCGCGGGATGCACGACGGCCACGGCCTCGGCCGCGTCGACGCCGGGCGGCAGGTGGTAGAGCCGGTCGACGGGGACGACGGCCTGCTCGGCGGCGGCACCCTGGCGTCCGCCGTGGCCCAGGCTGTTGCACCAGACGCGGTCGCCGGGGGCGAACCCGGGGGCGCCGGGCCCCGCGGAGACGACGGTGCCGACGAGGTCGCGGCTCACTGCGAACGGGAAGTCGACGGGGGTGCGGAAGAGCCCGGACCGCACGAAGGTGTCGACCGGGTTGACGGAGACCGCCTCGACGTCGACGAGGACGTCGGTCGGGCCGGGCACCGGCGGGTCGATCTCGCCGTAGCGGATGTTCTCGGCGGGGCCCAGTTCTCGGATGAAGGCTGCACGCATGGCCCGATCCTCGCAAGACCGGGGGGAGTCGGGGCAGCACCCCGACGAGGCTTCGTCAACTCCCCCGGCAGCGGGCCCGTTGCGGGGGCCGGGGGCGCCGAAGGGCCGCCCGCGGGGGTTGGGGGGCGGCCCTTCGGAGAGGGGGGTGTGGAGCAGCGGAGCGGCGGTCTCCGGCTTGGGGGGGGGCGGACCGGCGGGTGGGGTGGGGTGTCGCCGGTCCGCCCGGGGAGGGTCAGCGGGTCGGGGTCAGACCGTGCCGGCGGCGAGGGCGCGGGTTTCGCGGATCTTCGTGGCGAGCGCGGCCAGCAGCTCGTGGAGGATCTCGACGGTGGTGTCGTCGGTGAGGTTGCCGGCCTGGTCGAAGCGCTCGTGGGCGCGGAAGATCTGCAGCTCCGGCTTCACGACGACGCGGGAGTCCGTCCACAGGAACATCTGGCGCAGGGCGAGCTGCGCGCGGACGGTGCCGAAGTTCGTCGGGGCGGCGCCGGCGATGGCGATGGGCTTGCCGGTCAGGGAGGAGTCGAGGGCGGGGCGGCTCGCCCAGTCGAGGGCGTTCTTGAGCACGCCGGGGATGCCGTAGTTGTACTCGGGGGTGGCGATGAACAGGCCGTCGGCCTCGGTGATGCGGCGCCGCAGGTCGGCGACGGACTCCGGCAGCGCCTCGGCCTCCACGTCGCCGTCGTACGGCGGGATGTCGCGCAGGCCCTCGTAGACCTCGATGTCCAGGCCGCCCGGGGCGAACTTCTTCGCGGCGCGCACGAGGGCGCTGTTGTACGAGGCCGCGCGCAGGCTGCCGGAGATGGCGAGGATCTTGAGATCGGTCATGGGCTGTCCTTCCGCAGGGGCATGCGCAGCGCACGGCGGGGGCGGCCGCAGCCGTCCGCATGCCCCTGCGAGTGCGTGGTGGGCGTCGGTGGGGATGGCAGGAGTGTGGGCGGGTGCGCGCCCGCGCGACAACGGGGGCCGGCGGTATCTGTCAGTTGGCGGGGGCTTGCCTCAACTGAACTGAACTGTATAGTTCAGTGATATGGGGAGGACGACCCCTCACACACGACGAGAGAAGGCATCATGACCACCCTGGGAACCGCCGTCACCGCGGCCACCGCGATCCGCTCGGTGGCCGACGTCCTGCAGCCGCTCCACACGACGGAGGGCGAGGGGTACCCGGTCCGCCGCGCCCTTCCGACGCCGCAGATCCCCTTCCTCGACCCCTTCCTGACGGTCGACCAGGCCGGCCCGGAGCATCTCGGGCCAGGCGAGGCCAAGGGCGCGCCCGACCGCCCGTACCGCGGCTTCGAGGCGCTCACGTACGTCCTGGAGGGCGCCCTGGACTGCGCCGACTCGACCGGCTCCCGCGCCGCCCTCGGGCCGGGGGACGTGCACCGGCTGACCGCCGCGGCGGGCGTCGTCCACTCCGCCGAGCCGGCGCCGGCGCTCCTGGAGGCGGGCGGCCTCCGACACCACCTCCAGCTGTGGGTGAACCTGCCCGCCGCACACAAGGGGGCACGGCCGCGCGCCGAGCACCTGCCGGCGGACCGGATCCCCGTGGTGCGCAGGCTCGACGGCTCCTGGTTCAAGGTCATCGCGGGCACGGCGCTGGGCGTGACCGGACCGGTCGGGACGCCGGCCCCCGTGACGGTCGTCCACGCCTGCCTCGCGCCGGGCGAGAGCGCCCGGCTGCCCGCGCCCGCGGGATGGAACACGGCGGTGTACGTGCTCTCCGGCAGCGGCGCCGTGGGCACGGCCGAGGTCGTCGACGGCGACCTGGCGGTCCTCGCGGACGACGGCGGGGCCGTACGGCTCGCGGGCGGGCCCGTCGGCGCCGACCTGCTCTTCCTGAGCGGCAGGCCGATCGGCGAACCGGTCGTCCGCAGCGGGCCGTTCGTGATGAACACCGCCGAGGAGATCGAGCAGGCCTTCGACGACTACGCCTGCGACCGCCTCGGCCGCTACGACGACTGACGCCCGAGCCCGCCCTTTCGTACACGCAAACCCCCCGGTGCACCGACCGGGGGGTTTCGCGCGCTGCCGTATGCGCGCTGCCGTATGGGCGCTGCCGCGGCCGCCGCGGCAGCCGCCGCCACGGCCGTACGGGAGGCTGCGCTCAGGCGCCGGTGCCGTACTGGTTGAGGAACATGTCCACCCCGCCCTCGATCAGGCGTCCGGCGAGGTCCTCGCCGAGGTGGGTTCCGTACACCCCGTAGACCAGGTGCGGGGAGAGCACCAGCCCGGACAGCTGGAGCACCGCCAGTTCCATGTCCGGGATGCGCAGCAGGCCGCGCTCGTCCAGCCGGCCCAGTGCGGCGGCGAGGGCGGCGTGCTGACGGCCCGGGCCCTCCTCCTGCCAGGTGCGGCCGAGCTCCGGGAAGCGGTGCCGCTCGCCGGCGATGACGTTGCGGAGCGCGAGGACGTCCGGCGTGGTCAGGCCGGCCACCCAGGTCCGGCAGGCCTCCACGAGGTCGGCGCGGACGTCGTCGGACTCGGCGAGGCGGGCCTGTATCACCGACTGGGCGACTTCCAGGGCCTCGTCGAGGGTCTGCCCGATGACGGCGTTGAAGAGGTTCTCCTTGCTGCCGAAGTGGTTGTAGACGGTGACCTTGGAGACGCCTGCCTCGGCGGCGAGCTGGTCCACGCCCGCCCCGAAGCCCTCGCGCAGGAAGACCGTGCGGGCGGCGGCCAGGATCGCCTGCCGCTTGCGTGCGGCCCGCGCGCCGGTGGGCGCCCCCGCGGGGGTTGCGGCGGCCCGCGCGGTCTCGGCGGTGCTGTGTGCGTTCATGGCGCTCATCCCAACTCTCTGCGGCTGCGGGCCCAGTCTAGAACCGAACTGAACTGTACCGTTGCGTTCAGTTGAACTGAACTGTATGGTTCATCTAGCCGGGCCGCCAAGAAGGGGCCCGCGGCAGGCAGTTGAGACGTCCCACCGCAGGAGGAAGCAGACATGAGCGGCACCCAGAACCCCCTCTTCAGGTCGCGGGCCCAGGTCCACGTCGCCGCCACCCCCGCCGAGGTCTACGCCGCGGTCAGCGACCTGGCCCGGATGGGCGAGTGGAGCCCCGAGTGCCTCGGCGGCGAGTGGACGACCGGGGAGCCCGGCGCCGTCGGCTCCGTCTTCCGCGGCGACAACGAGCGCGCCGAGGACGTCGTCGCCTGGGCGCCGGTGGTCCGCGGCCGGTGGACCACCTACGCCGAGGTCGTCGCCGCCGAGCCGGGCCGCACCTTCCAGTGGGCCATGCACAACAGCAAGGGCGAGAAGCAGGACAGCGTCTGGGGCTTCACCATCGAGCCCGACGGCGAGGGCACCCTGCTGGTCCACCACTTCCGGATGGGCGCCGCCACCGAGGGCATCCAGGGCATCACCGCCGAGATGGACGACGCCCGCAAGCAGCAGTTCTTCGCCGAGTGGGGCGACAAGGTCGCCGGCGACCTCGCCGAGACCCTCGGCCGCATCAAGGTCGTCATCGAGAAGGAAGCGGCCTCGCAGCAGCCGGCCTGAGCCCCGCAGCCGCCCCGCATCCCGGCCGCACCGGCTGCACGCCGCCACTCCGGCCGCACCACTCGCACCACGCGCACCACCCGCCGCACCGGCCGCGCCCGCCCCCGCCGCCCCCGGCCCCCATCCGCACGTCACGTGAGAAAGGCAAGGCGATGATTCTCCAGCGCATCGGCAACAAGGGCATCCGACTCGGCACGCTCTTCGAGCGGGCCGCCCGGAAGCACCCGACGAACGTCGTGATCCTCGACCACGACCTGGACATAGCCCCGCAGCTGGGGCGCCGGGCGACGGTGGCGGAGGTCGCCGACCTCATCGACGACATGGCCTCCCGGCTCTGGGCCGCCGACGTCCGCCCCAGCCGCCGCGTGGTGATCTACAAGTCGGACGGCTTCGACATCACCCTCCTGGCCTGCGCCGCCGTCCGCATCGGCGCCGTCCCGGTGCTGCTGTCGCCGAAGCTGGACGGCGAGACGGTCGCCGAGCTGGTCCGCCGCACCGACCAGCCCTACCTCCTCACCGACCAGAACAAGCTGGAGACGGAGCTGCCGGCATCGGTCTTCGAGGAGGCCGAGCAGGTCCTGCTCACCTCCGGCAGCTACAAGGAGGCCGTCGAGCTCGCCTCCCTCGCCGGCTCCCCCCGCGTACCGGCCGTCACCATGCCGCCCGAGCACCCCACCCTGATCACCCACACCTCCGGCACCACCGGCACCCCCAAGCTCGCCGTCCACACCGGGGCCACCCTCCAGGCGCGCTACCGCCCGCAGGCCGCCATCACCAAGCCGCTGCTCCCGGGCCGCGAGACCATCGCGATGCACGTCTCCTTCGTCCACTCCCGGCTGATCACCGCGCTCGCCATCTCCCTCTTCCGCGGCTACCCGATCGTCGTCCTCGCCGACTCCGACCCCCGCAAGGCCGCCGACCTCTTCGCGCAGCTGCGTCCCGGCATCCTGGAGGCCCACCCCAACTCCTTCATGGAGTGGGAGGAGCTGGCCGACGACCCCCGCAAGCCGCTCGCCAACGTCAAGCTGTTCTCCAGCACCTTCGACGCCATCCACCCGCGCACCGTGCAGCGGCTGCTGGCCGCCACCGAGCGCACCGCCCCCGTCTTCGGCCAGCTGTACGGGCAGAGCGAGATCGGCCCGGCCGTCGCCCGCTCCTTCTCCCGCCGCCGCGGGCTCGACGCCGACGGCCGCTGCGTGGGCATGCCCTTCCCCGGCATGACCGACGTACGCGTCGTCAGCCGCAACGGCCTGCCGGTGTCCGAGACCAACCCGGGCTTCATCGAGGTCAAGAGCGACGGCCGGATCGTCACCTACCTCGGCGAACAGGAGCGGTACGACAAGCAGGTCAACGACGGCTGGTGGCGGATGGGCGACGTCGGCTACCGCACCAAGTGGGGCTGCGTGCACCTGCTGGACCGCGAGGTCGACATGATCGAGGGCTTCGGCTCGACCCTCGCCGCCGAGGACACCCTCTTCACCCGGCTCGAAGAGCTCTCCGAGGTCATCATCATCCCCGACGAGTCCGGCCGGGCCGTCCCGATCGTCTGCACCCGCGACGACAAGCCGATCGACCCCGCCGCCTGGAAGGCCGCCACCGCCGGGCTCCCCCCGATGGCCGAGCCCGTCCAGTGGCGCCAGTCCGACCTCCCGCAGACGGCCACCACCAAGATCAAGCGGCTGGAACTCGCCCGCCTGATCGCCGCCGGCACCGCGTCCCAGCTCGTCGAGGAGAAGATCTGACATGTCGAAGCTCATCATCATCGGCGGCGGCATCGGCGGACTCGCGGCGGCCCTGGCCGTCGCCCGGCAGGGCCACGAGGTCCTGGTCCTGGAACGCGCCCCGCAGTTCGCCGAGATAGGCGCCGGCATCCAGCTCGCCCCGAACGGCCTGCACGCCCTCGACCGGCTCGGCCTCGGCGACGCCGTCCGCTCCACCGCCGTCCAGATGGACGAACTCCGCTTCATGGACGGCGTCACCGGCGAGCACGTCGCCAGCCTCGACCTGACCGAGGCCTACCGGGAGCGGTTCGGGAACCCGTACGCGGTCGTCCACCGCGCCGAGCTGCACACCAAGCTGCTGGACGCCTGCCAGGCCACCGAGGGCATCGAACTGCGCAGCGCCGCCACCGCGACCGGCTACGAGCAGGACGCCGCGGGCGCCACCGTCGTCCTGGAGGACGGCGAGCGCCTCACCGCCGACGCCCTGATCGGCGCCGACGGCATCCACTCCGCGATCCGCGGCCAGCTCGTCGGCGACGGCGCCCCCCGCAACTCCGGGATCACCGTCTACCGGGCGATCATCCCGATGGAGCAGGTTCCCGAGGAGCTGCGCCACCTGACCTCCGTCACCTGGTGGACCGGGCCCGGCTGCCACTTCGTGCACTACCCGATCGCCGGCGGCAAGTACCTGAACCTCGCCGCGAGCAGCGACAACAAGGCCGTCGAGGCCGTCGCGGGGGTCCCCGCGACCGAGGGCGACATCCGCCGCGAGTTCGCCTCGCTCGGCGAGGACGCCCAGCGCCTGCTCGCCCTCGGCGAGGGCTGGAAGTCCTGGGTCCTGGTCGACCGCGACCCCGTCGACACCTGGACCGACGGCCGGGTCGCCCTGCTCGGCGACGCCGCCCACCCGATGCTCCACTACGTCGCCCAGGGCGCCTGCCAGGGCCTGGAGGACGCCGTCGTCCTCGGCGACCTCCTCGACTGCGGGACCGACGAACTGCCGCAGCGCTTCGAGAAGTTCAACGCCGAGCGGCGCGAGCGCACCGGCCGGATCCAGCTCCTGGCCCGCGAGAGCATCAAGCTCTGGCACACCTCCGGGGCGGCCGCCTCCGACCGCAACGCCGTCCTTGCCGGCTTCAGCCGGGACGAGCTCCACGACTACGTCGCCTGGATGCACGGGCACCGCACCGACGGCACCACCGCCACCACCGCCACCACCGCCACCACCGCCACCCCGAACGGAGACCAGCGATGAACTCGACCCCGAACCACGTGCAGGTGGCCCTCATCGGAGTCGGCCCCCGCGGCCTGTCCGTCCTGGAGCGGCTGTGCGCCAACGAGCGGCACACCCCCTCGCACGACGCGGTCACCGTCCACGTCGTCGACCCCTCGGCGCCCGGCGCCGGCCAGGTCTGGCGCTCCGACCAGTCCCAGCACCTGCTGATGAACACGGTCGCCTCCCAGATCACCGTCTACACCGACGACAGCGTCCACACGGAGGGCCCCATCGAGCCCGGCCCGAGCCTGTACGAGTGGGCGAAAGGCCTCGCCGCGGAAGACGGAGCCGACGGCGCCGACCCGGCCGTCCTCGCCGAGGCCCGCCGCCTGGGCCCGAACACCTACCCCAGCCGCGCCTTCTACGGCGGCTACCTGCGAGCCGCGTTCGAGCGGGTCGTCGCCGGCGCCCCCGCCCACGTCACCGTGCGGGTGCACCGCTCGCGGGCCGTGGCCATGGCCGACACCCACGGCATCCCCGGCGGCCCGCAGGGCGTCCGGCTCGAGGACGGCACCCGTCTCGACGCCCTCGACGCGATCGTCCTGGCCCAGGGCCACGTCCCCGCCCGGCTCACCCCGCGCGAGGCGAAGACCGCGAGCCTCGCCCGGATCCACCACCTGCGCTACTTCACCCCCGCCAACCCGGCCGACCTCGACCTGGACAGCGTCCTGCCCGGCGAGAACGTCCTGCTGCGCGGCCTCGGCCTGAACTTCTTCGACCACATGGCCCTCTTCACCGCCGGCCGCGGCGGCATCTTCACCCGCGGCGAGGACGGCCGCCTCACCTACCACCCTTCGGGCAAGGAGCCCGTCCTGTACGCCAGTTCGCGCCGGGGCATCCCCTACCACGCCCGCGGCGAGAACGAGAAGGGCGCCTACGGCCGCTACCTGCCGCGGCTGCTGACCCCGCAGCGGATCGAGGAGCTGCGCGCCCGCTCCGCGGACGGCGAGGGCATCGGCTTCACCGCCGACCTGTGGCCGCTGATCTCCCGCGAGACCGAGAGCGTCTACTACGCCACCCTGCTCCAGGCCCGCGGCCGCGGCGCCGAGCGGGAGGGATTCACCCGCCGCTTCCTGTCCCTGGAGGACGCCGCGGACCGGGACGCCCTGCTGGACGTGTACGGCATCGACGCGGCCGACCGCTGGAGCTGGGAGGCGCTCTCCCGGCCGTACGGGGACCGCGAGTTCGCCGACCGCGAGGACTTCCGGCAGTGGCTCACCGCCTACCTGGAGCGCGACGTCGCCGAGGCCCGCGCCGGCAACCTCAGCGGACCGCTCAAGGCGGCCCTGGACGTCCTGCGCGACCTGCGCAACGAGATCCGCCTCGCCGTCGACCACGGCGGCCTGACCGCCGACTCGCACCGCGACGACCTGGAGGGCTGGTACACCCCGCTCAACGCCTTCCTCTCCATCGGCCCGCCGGCCTCCCGGATCGAGGAGATGATCGCCCTGATCGAGGCCGGGGTGCTCGTCCTGACCGGTCCCGGGACCGAGATCCGCGTGGACACCTCCTCCGCCCAGGCCGCCTTCACCGCCGCCTCCCGCACCGTCCCGGGCCCGCCGGTCCGCGCCGGGGTGCTGATCGAGGCCCGGCTGCCCGAGCCCGACCTGCGGCGCACCGACGACCCGCTGCTGCGCCACCTGCTCGACACCGAGCAGTGCACCACCTACCGGATCTCCGGACCGGGCGGCGCGGGGTACGAGTCCGGCGGCCTCGCCGTGACCGAGCGCCCGTACCGGCTGCTCGACGCCCGCGGCCACGCCCACCCCCGCCGGTTCGCGTACGGCGTGCCCACCGAGTCCGTGCACTGGGTCACCGCGGCCGGCATCCGCCCGGGCGTCGACTCCGTCACCCTCGGCGACTCGGACGCCATCGCCCGCTCCGTGCTCGCGCTGCCGCCCGCCGCGGCCGTCCCGGCCGGGGTGTCGCTGCCCGCCGAGACCGACCTGACCGGGATCCTCGTATGAGCACCGCGCGCCGCGACGCGCTGACCGACGCGGGACTGCTGTCCCCGGTCCGCGCCGGCACCCCCGCGGAGGAGGCCGTCTCCGACCTCGCCTGGCTCCAGGCGATGCTGGACGCCGAGGCGGCCCTCGCCCGGGCGCAGGCCCGGCTCGGCACGCTCCCGGAGGCCGCCGCGAAGACCATCACCGGCTGCGCCCGCGCCGATCGGCTGGACCTGCGCGCACTGGCCCTGGCGGCGCGGGAGACCGCGAACCCGGTGGTCGGCCTGGTGCAGGCGCTGACCCGGGTGGTCGCCGCCGAGGATCCCGCCGCCGCCGAGTACGTCCACCGCGGCTCCACCAGCCAGGACGTCCTCGACACCGGGGCCATGCTGGTCGCCGCCCGCACGCTGCGCCTGGTCCGCGCCGACCTGGCCCGCACGGCCGAGGCGCTGGGGAGGCTGGCCGCGGAGCACCGGGACACGGCGATGCCGGGCCGGACGCTGGCCCTGCAGGCGGTGCCGACGACCTTCGGGCTGAAGGCGGCGGGCTGGCGGCAGCTGGTCCTCGACGCCGAGGAGCGGCTGGCCCGCGTCGCGGACGGCGGGCTGCCGGTCTCCCTCGGCGGGGCGGCCGGGACGCTGGCCGGCTACCTGGAGTACGCCCGCATCGACGGCGGCGCCGGGGAGCAGCCGGAGGACGGCGCCTACGGGGAGCGGCTGGCGGAGGCGTTCGCCGCCGAGACGGGCCTGGCGCGGCCCGCGCTGCCGTGGCACGCGCTGCGCACGCCGGTCGCGGACCTCGCCGCGGCGCTGGGCTTCGCCGCGGGGGCGCTCGGGAAGATCGCCGTGGACGTGCTGAACCTCTCCCGGACGGAGGTCGGCGAGGTCGCCGAACCGGCCGTGGCGGGGCGGGGCGCCTCTTCCGCCATGCCTCACAAGCGCAACCCGGTGCTCAGCACGCTGCTGCGCAGCGCCGCCCTCCAGGTGCCGGTGCTGGCGGCCGGGCTGGTGCAGTGCCTGGTCTCGGAGGACGAGCGCTCCGGCGGCGCCTGGCACGCGGAGTGGCAGCTGCTGCGCGAGTGCCTGCGGCTGGTCGGCGGCGCCGCGCACACGGCGGCCGAGCTGGCGGAGGGCCTGACGGCGCGGCCCGAACGGATGCGCGCCAACCTGCTGCTGACGGGCAGCCAGGTCGTCTCGGAGCGGATCGCGGCCGTGCTGGCGCCGGAACTGGGGAAGGCGGCGGCCAAGCAGCTGCTGTCGCGGGCGTCCGCGGCGGCGGAGGAGTGCGGCCTGCCGCTGCACGAGGTGCTGGCGGCGGAGCCGGCGCTCCAAGGGCGCCGGGGCGCGGGCGAGTTGGCGGAGCTGTGCGATCCGGTGGCGTACACGGGCGCGGCGGGCGTGCTGGTGGACCGGGCGCTGGAACGGTCCGCGCCGACGCTTGAGTTTTAAATGAACTGAACTGTATAGTTCAGTAAGTCAGACGCCGCGCACCGAGCAGAAAGCCGAGGAGCCATGACGCCGCCGCCCGCACGTCCCGCAACCGGACGCTGGATCGAGGACTGGGACCCCGAGGACGAGGAGTTCTGGCAGCGCAGCGGCCGGCGCACCGCCCGCCGCAACCTCGTCCTGTCGGTCCTCGCCGAGCACATCGGCTTCTCGGTGTGGAGCATGTGGTCCGTCCTCGTGCTCTTCATGTCGCCCGAGATCGGCTTCGCCTTCACCCCCTCCGAGAAGTTCCTCCTCGTGGTCGTCCCCACCCTGGTCGGCGCGGCCCTGCGGCTCCCCTACAGCTACGCCGTCACCCGCTTCGGCGGCCGCAACTGGACCGTCTTCGCCTCGGCCGTCCTCCTCGTCCCCGCCGCCGCCGCCTTCTGGTTCATCAGACAGCCCGGCACCGACCTGTGGGTCTTCCTCCTCATCGGGGCGCTGTGCGGGCTCGGCGGCGGCAACTTCGCCTCCTCGATGACGAACATCACCGCCCTCTTCCCGCAGCGCCTCCAGGGCTGGGCCCTCGGCATCAACGCCGGCGGCGGCAACCTCGGCGTCGCCGCCGTCCAGCTGACCGGCCTGCTGGTCATCACCACCGCCGGCAGCGCCCACCCCTCGTACGTCATCGCCGCCTACCTGCCGCTGATCGTGCTCTCCTCGCTCCTCGCGGCCTGGAAGATGGACAACTTCGCCGCCGTGCGCAGCGCGCCCGGCGCCCAGCGCGAGGCCGCCCGCAACCCGCACACCTGGATCATCTCCCTCCTCTACGTCGGCACCTTCGGCTCCTTCATCGGCTACGGCTTCGCCTTCGGCCTCGTCCTGCAGAGCCAGTTCGGCGCCACCCCCTTCGAGGCCGCCCAGTACACCTTCCTCGGGCCGCTCCTCGGCTCCTTCTTCCGGCCCGTCGGCGGCCTGCTCTCCGACCGGTTCGGCGGGGCGCGCGTCACCCTGGCCACCTTCTGCGCCATGGCCGCCGGGACCGGCCTCCTGCTGCTGGCCTCCGCGCAGTCCTCGTACGCCCTGTTCCTCGGCGGCTTCACCCTGCTGTTCGTCCTGACCGGCATAGGCAACGGCTCGACGTACAAGCTGATCCCGGCGGTCTTCGCCCGGCAGGCCCAGGACGCCGTCACCTCCGGCCGCGACGCCGAGCAGGCCTTCGCCCGGGCCCGGCGCCTCTCCGGCGCCGTCGTCGGGATCGCCGGAGCCGTCGGCGCCCTCGGCGGAGTCGGGGTGAACCTCGTCTTCCGCAGCGCCTACAGCGGCCCCGTGAAGTCCGGCGAGCCGGCCTTCACCGCCTTCCTCGCCTTCTACGCCGTCTGCATCCTCACCACCTGGGCGGTCTACCTGCGCCGCCGCCCCGCCGCCCCCGCCGCAGAGGGCCGGGACGCCGCCGCGGCCGCCGCCGGCTCCGCCCGCACGGAGGCCTCCCGTGTCTGAGACCGCCACCCACTGCCCCTACTGCGCCCTCCAGTGCGGCACCCGCCTCTCCCACGACGCCGGCCGCACCACCGTCCGCCCCGACGCCGCGTTCCCCGTCAACCAGGGCGGCCTGTGCCAGAAGGGCTGGACCGCCCCCGCCCTCCTCGACACCCCCGGCCGCCTCACCCGGCCCCTGGTCCGCGGCGCGGACGGCCGGCTCGCCCCCGCAGGCTGGGACGAGGCCCTCGACCTGATCGCCGGCCGGCTGGAGCGCATCCGCGCCGAGCACGGCGCCGACGCGGTCGGCGTCTTCGGCGGCGGCGGCCTCACCAACGAAAAGGCCTACCAGCTCGGCAAGTTCGCCCGCATCGCCCTCGGCACCAGCCAGATCGACTACAACGGCCGGTTCTGCATGTCCTCCGCGGCCGCCGCCGGCTCCGCCGCGTTCGGCCTCGACCGCGGACTGCCCTTCCCCGTCACCGACCTCGCCGCCGCCGACGTGGTCCTCCTCGCCGGCGCCAACCCCGCCGAGACGATGCCCCCGCTGATGCGCCACCTCGCCGGCCCGCGGCTCATCGTCATCGACCCGCGCCGCACCCCCACCGCCGAGGCGGCCGCCCTCCACCTCCAGCCCGCCCCCGGCACCGACCTCGCCCTCGCCCTCGGCCTGCTCCACCTCGCCGTCACCGAGGGCCGCGCCGACCGGGAGTACCTCGACAAGCGCACCGCCGGCTTCGACGCCGCCTGGCGGCGGGCCGCCGCCTGGTGGCCCGAGCGCGTCGAACGCGTCACCGGGGTCCCCGTCGCCGAGATGCGCGAGGCCGTCGACCTCCTCGCCGGCGCCGAGCGGGCGTACGTCCTCACCGGCCGCGGAGCCGAACAGCACAGCAAGGGCACCGACACCGTCGCCGCGTTCATCAACCTCGCCCTCACCCTGGGCCTGCCCGGCCGCGAGGGCAGCGGGTACGGCTGCCTCACCGGCCAGGGCAACGGCCAGGGCGGCCGCGAGCACGGCCAGAAGGCCGACCAGCTCCCCGGCTA
>NZ_BMTY01000002.1:65761-116201 GCF_014649915.1 Streptomyces toxytricini
TGCTCGCCGACCCGGCCGCCCGCGCCCACGTCGCCTCCGTGTGGGGCGTCGACCCCGACACCCTGCCCGGCCCCGGCCGCAGCGCCTACGAACTCCTCGACGCCCTCGGCACCGCCGGCGGACCCCGCGCGCTCCTCGTCTTCGGCTCCAACCCCGCCGTCTCCGCACCCCGCGCCGCCCGCATCGCCGACCGGCTCGCCTCCCTCGACCTGCTCGTCGTCGCCGACTTCGTGCCCTCCGAGACCGCCGAACTCGCCGACGTCGTCCTCCCCGTCACCCAGTGGGCGGAGGAGGAGGGAACCATGACCAACCTGGAGGGCCGCGTCCTGCGCCGCCGCAGGCTCCTGCCCCCGCCCGGGGAGGCCCGCAGCGACCTCGACGTCCTCCACGGCATCGCCGTCCGCCTCGGCCAGGACCCCGCCCGCTTCCCCACCGACCCCCGCGCCGTCTTCGAGGAGCTGCGCCGCGCCTCCGCCGGCGGCCGCGCCGACTACTCCGGCATCAGCTGGGAACGCCTCGACGCCGGCGAGGCCCTGCACTGGCCCTGCCCCGAGACCCCCGCCGGCACCGCCCCCCACCCGGGCACCCCTCGGCTCTTCCTCGACGCCTTCGCCCACCCCGACGGACTCGCCCGCTTCGCCGAGGTCGAGCACCGCGACGCCGCCGAGACCCCCGGCGCCGGCTACCCGCTGTACGCCACGACCGGCCGGGTCCTCGCCCAGTACCAGTCCGGGGCGCAGACCCGCCGCGTCGACGCGTTGAACGCCGCCGCCCCCGGGGCGTTCGTCGAGGTCCACCCCGACACCGCGGCCCGCCTCGGCCTGCGCGACGGCCGCCCCGCCCGGGTCTCCTCGGCCCGCGGCAGCACCCTCGCCACCGTCCGCCTCGTCCCCTCGCTGCGCACCGACACCGTGTTCCTGCCGTTCCACTTCGCCGGCGCCGGCCGGGCCAACCTGATCACCTCGGACGCGCTGGACCCGCGCAGCCGGATGCCGGAGTTCAAGGTGTGCGCCGTACGCGTCGAGCCCGCCGAGGCGGCAGGGGCCCTGCTGTGAGCGCCGGCGAGGTCCTCGTCGTCGGCGGCGGCAGCGCCGCGCACCGGTTCGCCGAGCGGCTCCACCACCACGGCCACAGCGGCGGGGTGACCCTGCTCGGCGCCGAACCGGCCGCCCCCTACCACCGGGTGCTGCTCACCTCCGTCCTCGACGGCACGCTGCCGCCCGCCGCGCTGGAGCTGCCCGCCCTGCCGGACGGGGTCCGGATGCGCGCCGGGACCACCGCCGTCCGCATCGACCGCGCCCGCCGCCTCGTCCACGCCGACGACGGCTCCGTCCACCGCTACGACACCCTCGTCCTGGCCACGGGTGCCCGCCCGGTCCTCCCCCGGATCCCCGGCCTGCCCCGCCCCGGCACCTCGGACGCGGTCACCGCCCTGCGCACGCTCGCCGACGCCGAACGCGTCCTGCGCGCCTCCCCGGACGCCCGGCGCACCGTCGTCCTCGGCGGCGGGCTCCTCGGAGTGGAGGCCGCCGCCGCACTGGCCCGGGCGGGGCACGAGGTGGCGCTCGTCCACCGCGGGCCCCACCCCCTGGACCGGCACCTGGACGCCGACGCCGGGAAGCTGCTCGCCGGCCGCCTGGCCGGCCTCGGCGTGGACGTCCACTGCGGGCGGGAGGCCGCCGCGTACTGCGCCGGCAAGCTCACCCTGGACGACGGCGCCGTCCTGGCCGCCGACACCCTGCTGCTGTGCACCGGCGCCGTGCCCGAGACGGCCCTGGCCCGCCGGGCGGGCCTCGCCGTCGGCACCGGGGTGCTCGTCGACGGGCGGCTGAGCACCGACGACCCGCGCATCCACGCCATCGGCGACTGCGCCGAACACCCGGGCGCCGCGGCCGGGCACCTCGAACCCGCCTGGGAGCAGGCGGAGTCGCTGGCCCGGCAGCTGACCGGGGCCGGGCCGCGCGGGGCCGGCTACCGGGGCACCCGGTGCGTCACCCGGCTGCGGGTGCCCGGCATCGACCTGGTCCGCCTCGGCGGACGGCCGGCCGGCGCCGCCGGGCCGGGCGGCGGCAGCGGTTCCGGCGCCGGCGCGGGGGCCGGCGCGGGATCCGCCGAGGGATCCGCCGAGGGATCCGCCGAGGGATCCGCCGAGGTGGTCACCGTCGCCGACCCGGCGCGCGGCCGGTACGCCCGGCTGACCCTCCACGGGCAGCGCGTCACCGACGCGGTGCTCCTGGGCCTGCCCCGGGCCATCGCCGCCCTGACCCGGCTGCACGAGCACGGGCTGCCGGTCCCGGCCGGCCGCCTGGAATTCCTGCTCGGCATCGAACCGGCGCCGCCCGGCGCCGACGAACTTCCCGGCGACGCCGTCGTCTGCCGCTGCAACAACGTCACCAAGCACGCCATCACCGAGGCCTGCCGGGCCGGCGCCGCCGACGTGGAGCAGGTCGCCGCCGCGACCCGCGCCACCACCGGCTGCGGCGGCTGCACGAGCACCGTCCGCAAGCTGTGCGGGATGGCCCGGACCGGAGGGAGCACGTCATGACAGGGAAGACCCGCACGCTCGTGGTGGCCGGACACGGCATGGCCGGCCACCGCCTGGTCGAGGAGCTCCGCACGCTGGACACCGCCGGCGCCTGGCGGGTGGTGGTCCTCGCGGAGGAGCCGCACGCCGCGTACGACCGGGTGGCCCTCTCCTCGTACCTGGACGGGCGCAGCGCCGCCGAACTCGGCCTGCCCGCCCCCGGCCTCGCGTCGGACCCGCGGGTGGAGCTCCGGCTCGCCACGGCCGCCGCCTCGATCGACCGCGCCGCCCGTACGGTGACCACCACCGCGGGCGACACCGTCGGCTACGACGCCCTGGTCCTGGCCACCGGCTCGAAGCCGTTCGTCCCTCCCGTACCGGGCCACGAGCTGACCGGCTGCTTCACGTACCGCACCCTCACCGACCTCGACGCGATCCGCGAGGCGGCCGTCCCCGGCCGGCCCGGCGTGGTCATCGGCGGCGGCCTGCTCGGCCTGGAAGCGGCCAACGCCCTGCGGCTGCTCGGCATGGAGCCGCACGTCGTGGAACTCGCCCCGCGCCTGATGCCGGTGCAGGTGGACGCGGCCGGCGGCGGCGTCCTCGGGCGGCGGGTGGAGGACCGCGGGCTGCGGGTGCACTGCGGGGTCGCGACCGCATCAGTCCAGGCGGGCCCGGACGGCCGCGCCCGCGCGGTGGTCCTGGCCGACGGGACGGAGCTTGAGGCGGCCGTGGTGGTCTTCTCGGCCGGTGTGCGGCCGCGGGACGAGCTGGCCGGCCCCGCGGGCCTGGACCGCGGGGAGCGCGGCGGGTTCCTGGTGGACGGGCTGTGCCGGACCGCCGACGAGCGGATCTGGGCGGTCGGGGAGTGCGCGGCGGTCTCCGGGCGCTGCTACGGGCTGGCCGCGCCGGGCTACCGGATGGCGGAGTCGGTGGCCCGGCAGCTGTGCGGCCTCGGCGGGGATCCGTTCGGCGAGGCGGACATGTCGACGCGGCTGAAGCTGCTCGGCGTCGAGGTCGCGAGCTTCGGCGACGCGCACGCGGGCACGGACGGCGCCTTGGAGCTGAGCCGCCTCGACGAGGCGCGGGGCACGTACGCGAAGCTCGTGCTGGGCTCTGACTGCCGCACCCTGCTGGGCGGGATCCTGGTCGGCGACGCCGCGGCGTACGGGGAGCTGCAGCCCTTCGTGGGGCGGGCGCTGCCCTCGGCGGGACACCGGCTGCTGGCGGCGGCAGGATGAGCCGGCGGCCCGGTCCCCGGCCCCGGCTCCGGCCCGCGCCCGCCCCCGGGCACAACGGCGCCCTTCGGGTTGTGGGAACCCGAAGGGCGGTGGTGGACGGAGGGCGGCCGGTCCTGAATCCGGCCGGTGGGGCACGGCGTCGCTCCGGTGGGGCGGCGCGGGGCGCCGGTGGGGCGGAGCGTGCCGGTGGGGCGGCGGTGCCGTGCGGGGCGTGTCGTTGCAGCGGTGTCGGGCGGAGGCCTCAGACGGTCTCGGCGACCTTGCGGTCCTCGGGGCCGGAGGTGTCGGAGCGGCCGGCGGGTGCGGCGGCCGCTGCTGCCGCTGCCGCGGCGGCCTTGGCGGCCTTCGCCTTGCGGGAGCTGGAGAAGCGGCGGGTGACCGGCGCCTCGACCCAGGCGTACAGCGCCCAGGAGAGCAGCACCGAGACGACGGCCTGGGCGGCGATCAGGGCGATGCCGACCGGGGTCGAGAAGAGACCGTCGCCGAGGAGCTCGCGGGAGTAGGCGAGGACGATGTAGTGGACCAGGTAGAAGGCGAAGGAGATCTCGCCGAGCCAGACCATGGGCCGGTTGTTGAAGAGGGTCGGCTTGCTCTCCGCGTCGCGGGCTGCGAACGCGGCGATGACGAGCACGATCGGGATGAGGGTGACGGAGCGCTGCGCGTACAGGTGCTCCACGTTGAGCGCGACGCCGTAGCTCGCGGCCAGCAGCAGCGTCGACCAGACGGTGCCGATGTCGCGCCAGCGGCCGGACATGACCGCGCGGGCGACGAGGATGCCGAGCGCGAAGTCGAGGAGGCGGACCGGCGGCAGGACGTACGCGAACCAGTACTGGACGGTGGAGGTGCCGTCGGCGCCGGGCATCTGCATGCCGCCGCCGGGGATGACCGCGTAGGTCAGGGTCGGCGTGAGCATGATGGCGGCGACGGTGCCGGCGATCCAGAACTTCAGCTTGGCGGCGTCGATCTTCTTGATGCCCAGGTAGAGCAGCGGGAAGGCGAGGTAGAAGATCGCCTCGGCGCCGAGGGACCAGCTGGGCGGGTCGACGCTGAAGTTGGTGGCGAAGTCGGGCACCCACACCTGGAGCATGAACAGGTTGAGGACGGCCTGCCAGGGCTCGGTCATGACGGCCGCGAAGGTGATCAGGGCGAGGCCCCAGGTGACCACGTAGTTCGGGTAGATCTTGACGAAGCGGCGGCGCCAGAAGGCGCGGAAGGTGTCCTTCTCGCGGGCCGACCAGGTCAGGACGAAGCCGCTGAGGACGAAGAAGAAGGTGACGCCGAGGGCGCCCGCCTGGGAGACGGCCTTGGCGAAGCCGTCGTTGGCGGCGTCGGACTCGAAGAGGCGGATCCACGGCACGCCGAGGGAGGCGTGGTAGAGGAAGACCAGCAGGGCCGCGGGGAAGCGGAGCCCGGTGAGCGAGTCGAGTCTGGGGAGTCTCACAGGTCTTGAACCGTCCATTCCGTTCATGGACATGACAAATGCGGCCCTTTCTCGGGAGGCGGGAACTGCGGCGGAAGTGCGCGGGTCCGGGCCTGCGGCCCCTGCAGGCCGCGGCCCGGACCCGTGGGTGCGTCAGTCGCGGATGACCGTCTTGGTCCGCATGAGGAACTCACCCAGGTAGCTGTCGTGCGGGACGCCCGGCCGGATCCAGTAGGTCGGGTGGTCGCCCAGGTAGAGGTTGCTGATGGTCGGCTCCGCCAGCAGCTCGTCGATCAGCGCCTCGTCGTCCGTGAACGCGGTCAGCACCAGCGAGTTGCGCAGCGGGCCGATCCCGTCGGCGGGCGACCACGGGGCCACCCACACGCAGGGGAAGGGCAGTTCGATGCCGGCTTGCTCGGCGTCCGGCCGGTCCAGCTGGTGCACCGCCGGGCGCAGTACGGCGCTCCCGTCGCCCAGCTCCTCCACGATGCCGTCGCCGCCCAGGTGCGCGGTCGTGCCCGCGGCGCGGGCCAGGAGGAACGCCTCCAGCTTGCGGGCGCCCTCCGCCGGCTGCACCGCCAGGACGGCCTTCTCGTCCTCCGGCGGCAGGCTCGGGATGGTGGCGAGCCGCTCGGCGATCGCCTGTGCGAGCGGCGCCGGGTCGCCCTCGACCAGCACGGTGGTGGCGTTGATGCAGGCCACCCCGCCCTGGTGGGCGATGGAGTCGACGATGGTGTCGAGGTGGTCGCGCCAGTCGGCGCCCGCCGGGACGAGCATCTTCGAACGGCCCGGGCCCTGCGGCAGCACACGGGTGCCCTCGTACTTGCGGACGACCTCGTCGCCGCCGTACACCAGGCCGTAGTCGGCGCTGCGCAGGATCTCGTCCGCCGCGTCGTAGTCCGTGGGCAGCAGCACGACCTGGTCGGTGCCGAAGCCCGCGGCCCGCAGGGCGGAGATCAGGCGGTGCGGGGTGAACGGCTCGCGCCGCGAGGGCCGGACCGCGACCCGGTAGCCCATGGCGAGGGCCTCCACCCACAGCGAGTGCGGGCCGGGGTGGTTGCCGGCCGCGTGCACCGCGAAGACATCGCCCTTGCGGGTCCACACGGCGCTGCCGCGGCGGGTCTCCTCCGCCCGCCAGTCGTCCACGGCGCCGACGGGGCGCGCCTGGTACGCGGCGACCGGGGCCACCTCGGTGGCCTCGATGATGGCGGCGGTCGCCGCCCGCACCACGCCCATGGGCACGCCGGAGACGCGGGCGACGGTGCGCTGGTACTCCTCGAAGTCCAGCCCGTCGACGGTCTCCTCGGCGAAGATCCGGCCCGCCCGCGCCAGCGCCGCCGTCCGCTCGGCGGCCGGCAGGGTGCGGGCCTTGCGCAGGGCGTCCATGGCACGGGTGACGAACAGCTTCGGCACCAGGCTCAGTTCGGCGACCGGCGCGCCCGCCACGTCGGTGACGGTCATGCGCTTGCGGGCGCGGAAGGGTCCGGAGGGCCCGAGCGCGTCGAGCGTGATCAGGCCGGCGTCCACTAGTAGACCCCCTCGATGACGGTCTCGTTGTCGAACTCCTGGACCGGCGCGATGTCGGCGACGGAGTCGCCGATCTGCCAGACGCCCTCCGGGCCCGGCACCCGGGTCGCGTAGTCGCGCTCCAGGTTGTTCGGCATGAACAGGCTCTTGCTGACGTGGTGCATGACCACCTGGCCGCGCTCGCCGTACGCGACGGTCTCGCGGGTCCCGGGGTCGACGACGTCGAAGACCATGTGCGGGGCGAACGGGTCGTAGACGCACGGGTCGTCGTCCGTGAGGCCTGGGCGCTCGCTGGCGTTGCCGAGGATCATCGTCGAGCCGTAGCCGCTGTACAGGTGGGCCTTCGGGAAGACCTCGGTGCGGTACAGGTAGCGGGTGTCGGCGTCCATCTGGGTGCCGACCCAGTTGATGGCCTTGACCTTCTCGTCGATGAGCTTGGCCAGGTCGTCGCGGCGGGCCAGGCGCTCCAGGACCGGCGGGGTGCACATCAGGACGCCGATGTCCTGGGTCTGGAGCAGGAAGGCCACCTGGTCGACGATGTGCTCGGCGTAGGCGCCCGCCTCGGCGGTCTTGCCGTCGGCGATGAGCTTCTTCACCCAGCGCGGGTCCAGGTCGACCGTGAACGCCAGGCCGCCGCGGTAGGCGGTCTGCCGCTTGATCACGTCGCCGACCATGTGCGGGCCGGTCGGGGCGACGACCAGCCAGTTCACGCCCTGCGGAACGCCGTGGCGGTCGAGCTGGCCGCTGCTCCAGGCGAGCAGGCGGTCCAGCCACTCCTGGAGCAGGACGATGCGCTTGGGGGCGCCGGTGGTGCCTCCGCTCTCGTACACGCCCACCACGTCCGGGCGGTCGCCGTAGCCGCGGGGTATGAGGTCCTCGGCGCGGACGTCGCGCAGCTCGTTGGCGAGGTTCGGGAAACGGCCGAGGTCGGCGAATCCGCCGATGTCCGTCAGCGGGTCGAAACCGAGAGTTCCCGCGCGCTCGAGCCAGAACGGCGAACCCGTTTCCGGGGAGAAATGCCACCGCAGGGCGGCGCGCAGGAATTCGTCGGGGTCCGGCTGGGTGTCGAGAGGAAATTCCAGCAGGGGATCAACGGTGGACACAAATGCTCCTTCCGGGTACGGAGTACCGCCGTACTCTTCGCATCGTGCGCCGGTGCCGGGGAGGCGGTCCACGTTATTCCGCTGAGTCCGTCAACTGTCTGTGTCAGGTCAGCTGGATCCCGACCGTCCGCTTCACGCCATCGCCTTCGGGGAGTTCGTCGAGGTCGATTCCGAAGTGCGTGCGGTAGGCGGCGAGGACGGCCGCGTCCGTGTCGAGCGGCTCGATCGTGCGCTGTCCGCCGTCCACCCTGACCAGGCGCCTGTTCTTCAGCGTGACGCGGCCGTCGGCCAGCGGCATCGAGCAGAACAGCTCCTGGAGGAACGGCGAGTCGGGGCAGCTGCGCCACCACCACAGGGTCGGCGTGAAATCACCGAGCCGGCACGGCCGGCCGTCGAGCCGGTACAGCGGCCTGCCGTCGAGCAGCACGTCGGCGCCGCCGCCCTCCACGGGGAGGACGAGGTACTCGCCGTGCGGGTCTTTCTGCACGTCAGAGCTGGTGAGGCGGAGCGGGTGGCGGCTGTTGCGGCCGAAGCCGGCGTCCACCAGCCAGGGCTCGCCGTCCAGCGTCACCCGCAGCGCGAGGTGACACATCGCGGGGCCGAGCCCGTCCGGCCGGTGGACCCGGCCCGGCAGGATCTCCACCCGGTACCCGAGTGCCCGGAGCAGCTCGGCGAAGGCGGAGTTCACCTCGTAGCAGCCGCCGCCGCGGCGCTGCCGGACGATCTTGTCGACGGCCCGCTCGCCGAGGTGTATCTCCCGCCCGAGGTGGTAGTCGATGTTCTCGAAGGGAACCGTCAGGACGTGCCGCTCCTGGAGGTGCCGCAGCCCTTCCAGATCCGCCTTCCGCGGCTTTTCCGCACCGATCCGCCCGAGGTATTCGGCCACTCCCGCGTCGTCCAGCATTGCTGTCTCCTTGACCATTCGAACCCGGCAGCGTACGACGAACGAAAATACACGCGCGCCCGCGGGCGCCCCGCCGATCTGACGGACAAGACGGCACCTGACAAAGTGCCCCGCCGCGCGTTGCCCTCCCCGCGCGCGCTTACCAGCATCGGGTGGTCCAGAGTCATCCGACGCGGCGTTTTCGATGAGTCGGTGTGACTGCCCGCCCGCCGATGACGATGGAGAAATCACGGCCATGGCACCTTCCGCCGCCCACAGCCCCTCGCCGGAAGACGGGGACGTGCTGGTCCGCACCACCGCCGGCACGGTCGCCGGAGAGCGCGCCGGACGGCTGTCCGTCTTCCGCGGCGTGCCCTACGCCCAGCCCCCGGTCGGCGCCCTGCGCTTCGCCTCGCCGCGCCCGCCCGTCCCGTGGACCGGCGTCCGCGACGCCCGCTCCTTCGCCCCCGAGTCCCTCCAGCCGATCATCCCCGGCAGCTCCGAGGACTCCCTGTACGCCAACGTGTGGACGCCCGGCACCGACCCGGAGCGGCCCCGCCCGGTGCTCGTCTACATCCACGGCGGCGGCTGGATGGTCGGCGGCGGCAGCCTGCCCGTGTACGACGGCGCGCGCCTCGCCGACCGCGGCGACCTGGTCGTCGTCACCTTCAACTACCGCCTCGGCGCCCTGGGCTTCGGGCTGCACGAGGAGTTCACCGACCCGGAGACCGGCGACTGCGCCGACTGGGGCCTCCAGGACCAGGCGGCCCTGCTGCGCTGGGTGCACGCCAACGCCGCCGCGTTCGGCGGCGACCCGGGCAACATCACCCTCGCCGGCACCTCCGCGGGCGGCGCCAGCGCCTGGCAGCTGGCCCTGCTGCCCGAACTGCGCGGCGTCATCCGCCGGATCGTCCCGATCAGCGCCTGCCACGTGTGGGAGCCGTCCACCTCGCTGACCCCGGCCGACGCCCGCCTCGCCTACGAGGGCGTCGCCCGCCGCCTCGGCACCACCGTCGCCGGCCTGCGCGAGGTGCCCGCCGCCGCCCTCATGAACGCCTGGGAGGACGTCTTCGGGGGCCTGCCCGGCGGCCGGGAGGTCGCCTCCGCCCGCGAGTTCCGCGGCCCGGTCGTCGACGGCCGCTGGATGAGCGCCTTCGACTGGGAGCTGCCCACCCCCGACGTGCCGATCATGGCGGTGCACACCCGGACCGAGGGCTCCTTCTACACCGGCCCCTGCCCGCCGCAGCCGACCCCGACGCCGCCGCCCACCGACGCGGCCGAGCTGCGCGAGGCCGTCCGCGGCGTCCTCGACAAGGGCTCCGCCAAGGTCACCGACGAGCTCGTCGACTCCTGCATCGCCGCGTACCGGGAGGCGGCCGAGGCCGAGGGGCTGCCGCAGGACCCGCTGTCGCTGTGGACGGAGATCTGGGGCGACGCCCTCTTCCGCTACCAGATCGTGCGGCTGTCCGAGCGGCACGCCCGGCACGGCACCTCGCCGCAGTACGTGATGGAGTTCGCGCACCCCGTGCGCGCCCCGCACCACGGCACGCCGCACGAGGCGACCTCGCCGTTCCTGTTCGGCACGTACGCCGACACCGCGGCGATCGCCGCCACCTACCCGGTGCCGCCGGAGATCCCGCTGTTCCACGACGGGCCGGGCGAGCGCGCCGTCTCCGAGACCTTCATGGACCTGGTCGCCGCGTTCGCCCGGGACGGCGTCCCCGCCGCGCCCGCGGCTCCGCAGTGGCCGGTCTTCGACCCGGAGGCCCCCAGCACGCTGGTCCTCGGCGGCGAGCCGGTCGCCCGGATCGAGGCCACGCCGAAGGCGCGGCAGCTGCGGTTCTGGGACGACGCCGGCTGGGTCCCGCGCACCTGACCGGGCGCCGCCCCGCACCCGAGACCCGACACGCGGCCGCCCGCCGCCTCCCCGCAGGGCGGCCCCCGCCCCCGTCAGACACGAATGAGGTTCTTGCCATGGCAACACTCGACACACCCGCCGACACCGCAGCACCGCCGCAGGCGGAGGAGCGCACCACGCTGAAGGCCTGGTTCGCGGTCGTCTCCGTCGCGGTCGGCATCTTCACCCTGGTCACCGCCGAGCAGCTGCCGATCGGCCTGCTCACCTCCGTCGGCTCCGCCCTCCAGGTCTCCGAGGGCACCGCCGGCCTCATGGTGACCGTGCCCGGCCTGGTCGCCGCGCTGTCGGCGCCGCTCGTCCCGGTCGTCGTCGGCCGCATGGACCGCCGGTACCTGCTCGTGGGCCTGATGACCGTCATGGCCGTCGCCAACCTGGTCACCGTCCTCGCCCCGAACTTCGGCATCCTGCTCGCCTCCCGCGTGCTCGTCGGCGTCACCATCGGCGGCTTCTGGGCCATCGCGGGCGGCCTCGCCTTCCGCCTGGTGCAGCCCGCGGCGATCCCCCGCGCCACCGCGCTGATCTTCGGCGGCGTCGCCGCCGCGAACGTCCTCGGCGTGCCCACCGGCACCCTCATCGGCGGCCTCGCCGGCTGGCGCACCGCGTTCGCCACGCTCGGCGTCCTCGCCTTCGCGGTCCTCGTCGCCCTGCTCGTGCTGCTGCCGAAGCTGCCCGCCACCAGGCCCGTCAGCGTCCCCGAGCTCATCGCCCAGTTCGGCAACCGCGGCGTCCGCGCCGGCATCATCGCCACCGCGCTGATCGTCACCGGCCACCTGGCGGCGTACACCTACGTCAGCCCCATGCTCCAGCAGGTCTCCGGCATCGACGAGGACCTGATCAGCCTCCTGCTGCTCGGCTTCGGCGTCGCCGGCATCATCGGCAACTTCGTCGCCGGCGCGGCCGTCTCCAAGAACCTCGGCCGGACCATGACGGTCATCATCGTCGCGCTCGCCGCCGCGATGCTGCTCTTCCCCGTCCTCGGCGAGAGCCAGGCCGGCGGCATCGCCCTGCTCGTCCTGTGGGGCCTGGCCTTCGGCGGCGTCTCCGTCAGCCTGCAGACCTGGATGCTGAAGTACGCGCCCGACTCGATGGAGGCCGCCTCCGCCCTGTGGGTGTCCGTCTTCAACCTTTCCATCGCGCTCGGCGCGCTCGTCGGCGGCCTCGTCGTCGACAACATCGAGCTCACCACGGTCGCCTGGATCGGCGGCGGCGTGGTCCTGCTGACCGCCCTCACCCTCCCCACCCTGCGCATCTCCGGCAAGGCGGCGCAGTGAACCACCCGTTACAGAAGGGAACCTCCGTGTCCACCACCGACCTGTCCGCACTCGGCGCCGAGCTGCGCGGCCCGCTGCTGCTGCCCGGCACCGACGGGTACGAGGAGGAGACCCTCGGCTTCAACCGGATCCTGCCGCAGACCCGGCCCGCCGCCGTGGTCGTCGCCGACGGCACCGCCGACATCATCGCCGCCGTCCGCTCCGCCTCCCGCAGCGGCCTCGCCGTCGCCGTCCAGGCGACCGGCCACGGCGTGTCCGTGCCCGCCGACGGCGCCCTGCTGATCAACACCCGCAACCTCACCGGCGTACGCGTCGACCCGCGCGCCCGCACCGCCCGCATCGAGCCCGGCGCCCAGTGGAGCCGCGTCATCCAGGAGGCCGCCCCCTTCGGGCTGGCCCCCCTCAACGGCGCCTCCCCCGGCGTCGGCGTGGTCTCGTACCACCTCGGCGGCGGCCTCGGCCCGCTCGGCCGCTCCTACGGCTACGCCGCCGACCACGTCAGGAACTTCGACCTGGTCACCGCGGACGGCGAACTGCTTCACGTCTCCCCCGACGACCACCCCGACCTGTTCTGGGCGCAGCGCGGCGGCAAGGGCAACTTCGGCGTGATCACCTCGATCGAGATCGGCCTCTTCCCGGTCTCCCGGCTGTACGGCGGCGGCCTGTTCCTGCCCGGCGAGCACATCGAGCGGATCCTGCCGGCGTGGCGCGACTGGACGCAGGCCGTCCCGGACGCGATGCAGTCCTCGATCGCCGTGATGCGCTTCCCCGACATCGACGTCCTGCCGGAGCCGGTGCGGGGCCGCTTCCTCGCCCACGTCCGGATCGCGTTCAACGGCTCGAACGAGGAGGGCGCCGAACTGGTGCGCCCGCTGCGCGAACTGGTCGAGCCGGTCCTCGACACGGTCGCGGACATGCCGTACACGGACGTCGCCGACATCAACATGGACCCCACGGTCCCCGCCGTGTACTTCGAGCGCTCCACCCGCATCCGCGAACTCGACGACGCCGCCATCGCCACCCTGATCCCCCTGATCAAGGAGGGCGCGGACGCCGTCCGGCCCGGCATCGAGCTCCGCCACCTCGGCGGCGCCCTGGGCCGGCAGCCCGAGCACCCCAACGCCGTCCCGCACCGGGACACCGCGTACACCCTGTTCGCGGGCGCGCCGGTATGGCCCGAACACGTGCAGGACGTACGGGAGTTCCAGGAGCGGCTGATGGAGGAGATGGAGCCCTGGCGGATCGGCGGCCCGTTCCTCAGCTTCATCAGCGCGCTGGAGAGCTCTCCCGAGCACCTGCGCTCCGCGTACGACCCGCAGACGTACGAGCGGCTCGTCGCCGCCAAGGACGCCTACGACCCGCAGAACGTGTTCCGCGTGAACCACAACATCCCGCCGACCGGGTGGCGTGCCCGATGAGGGGGACCCGATGACGAAGGAGACGACAGGCATGCTCAGCGACGCGATGGTGGACGCCTACCTGGAGCGGATCGGCGCCCGCCGGCCCGAGCGCGCCGACATCCACGGGCTGCGGCACCTCCAGGAGCGCCACGTGCTGTCGGTGCCCTTCGAGAACATCGACTACCACGTCGAGGGCGCCGAGCTCGGCCTGGACCGCGAGTTCCTCTACGACAAGATCGTCACCCGGCGGCGCGGCGGCGGCTGCTACGAGCTGAACCCCTCCTTCGGGCACCTCCTGGAGGCCCTCGGCTACCGGGTGGAGATCCTCTCCGGGCAGGTCTTCCTCGGCGGCGCGTTCGGCGCCCCGCTGTGCCACCTCGCGCTGCGGGTCGACCTGGACGGGGAGGAGTGGCTCGTCGACGTCGGCTTCGGCAAGAACAGCCGCTTCCCGCTCCCCATCGGCACCTCCGAGGTGCAGAAGGACCCGCACGGCGACTACCGCGTGGTGCGGCCCGAGGACGGCGGCATCCAGGTCGAGCTGAACGGCGGCATCCAGTACCGGCTCGACGAGCGGCCCGTCCGCATCGAGGACTTCCACCCGACGCTGTGGTGGTACCGGACCGCGCCCGACTCGGTCTTCCTGCACAACCTGATCGTCTCCCACCAGAAGGAGGACGGCCGCGTCACCGTCAACGGCCGGGAGCTCACCCGCACCACCGCGGCCGGCCGGGAGACCGTCGAACTGCCCGACGACGCGGCCCTGCTGGCGGCGTACGAGGAGCACTTCGGGATCGTCCTCGACACGGTGCCGAAGCAGCCGGACGTGGACCCCGCCGTCCGCATCGTCATGCAGATCGACTGACACCCCTCCCCTGCCTTCGGGCCCTGCGCCGCACCCGGACCGGATGCGGCGCAGGGCCTTTTCCGTGCACCGCCCCACCGGCCCGCCAGGAGCCTTTTCCAGGGACTCTGCACGGGCCCTTCCCGGGGACTCCACAGGGGTCCTGAAGGGCCTTTCAGGGGCGTTTCCGGGCCCGGGGGAAGGCCGTTTCGGCGGCGCCCCCGCACGCCGGAATGCCCTTTACGCAGACTTGACGAATCGCCGCCTGGTCCATACCGCACGCGAATTCGACGGCCCATCATGGAAATCGAAGCCGCCGCGTTCACCGCCGGCGCCGGTAATCCATCCGTTTTCCAATCCATGGGAGAGATCCACATGCGCAAGAGCACCCGTATCAAGGTCGGCGTACTCGCGGGCGTCGCCGCGCTCGCCACCGCGACGGCCGTCACGGGCTCGGCGAACGCCGCCGCCGACGGCGCCAACGGCTGCCTGACCCTCCCGGGCAGCTGGAAGGTCGTGGACGACAACACCGGCGAGACCTTCCTCGGCAGCTACCACGGCAGCGCCTACGCGACGGCCGGCACGGTCAACTTCACCTCGCCGAACAACACCACGACCGCCTCGCACGGCGAGTGGAAGCAGACCGGCTGCGGCACCTACTCCGACACCGACACCGCCCTGCTGCTCGGTGCGGACGGCAAGGCCAACTCCACCATCACGTTCCAGGCCAACATCACCGTCACCGGCCGCAACACGGCCAACTTCGACTTCGTGTACAAGATCCACGGCCTGGACGGCTCCTTCGTCACCGGCGGCGCCTCCACCGGCAAGGGCAGCCGCATCGGCGTCCAGCCCCGCTGAACGCGCTGACCCCCCTCCACGCCCCTTCCCCCTGTGGCGCCCGAACGGGCCCGGCGAATCCCCCCGCCGGGCCCGTTCGGCATGTCCGGGCGCCCTCGCGCCCGCGGCGCCGGCCCCGGCCCGCCGGGGCACGACGAAACGGGGCCCGCGGCGCGCACCGGGAAGGTGTGCGCCGCGGGCCCCGCGGGCGGTGGGGACGGGTCAGGCGTCCCCGGCCGGCGGCGCGGGCAGCGCCGCGACGACGACCTTGGCCTCGTCCTCCGTCAGCTCGATGTCGAACCGCTCGTCCAGCAGCGAGCGGACCTCGTCGTCCGCGATGTACCGGACCTCGCTGCCGCCGTCGGCCCGGGTCAGCGTGAGCTTGCGGTGGTTGAGGTTGAGCCGCCAGTCCTCCGCGATGCGCTCCAGGAAGACCCGCCCGGTGAAGGGCGAGCTGGAGTGCGTCGAGATGAAGTAGTTGGCGACCACGCAGTCGATGTGGTGGTGGCCCTCCGTGGCGTACCAGTACAGCGGGAACCAGCCGTCCCCCCGCTGCAGCCAGAGCACCCACTCCTTGTCGGAGCCCTCGGCGCGGGCGAGCCGGTACGTCCAGCCGCCCTGCTCCGAGACGGTGCCGTCGCGGACGAGGACCGGCTCCAGCGGGCCCTCGTCGCCGAAGCCGACGTCGGCGAGCCAGGTCTCCCCGCCGACGGCCACGCTCAGCATCAGGTGCGTCCGCGGCAGCGGCTTCGGCGCGTCCAGGACCGGGCGGGCGTACAGGCGGGTCACCTCGAAGCCGAGGCGCTCCAGCAGCACCGCGAAGAGCATGTTGTGCTCGTAGCAGTAGCCGCCGCGCCGCCGGCGCACCAGCTTGTCCTGGACGGCCTCGATGTCGATGTCGATGCCGCGGCCCAGCAGGATGTCGAGGTTCTCGAACGGGATGGCCAGGGCGTGCGCCCGGTGCAGCCTGCGCAGGGTCTCCGCGGTCGGCTCCAGCGGGCCCTCGACGCCCAGGCGGTCGAGGTACGCCCGGACGTCGAGCTTGTCGGCCTGCCACTGGGCGGCGCTGCCGATCTGCACCACCGGTCAGCCCGCCCGACCCGCGGCGCCGGACTTCTTCTCGCTGTCGAGCATGGCCATGCCCTCGGCGTCGAAGCGGGTGCCGGCGACCTCCTCGGCGGGCACGGCCCGCTCGATCTCGGCGACGTCCTCGGCGGTCAGCTCCAGCGACAGCGCGCCGAGGGCCTCGGCCAGCTGGTCGCGGCGGCGGGAGCCGACGACGGGGACGATGTCCCTGCCCTGGGCCATCGCCCAGCCGATCGCCAGCTGCGAGGTGGTGACGCCCTTGGCCTCGGCGACCTTGCCGAGCGCGGCGACCAGCTGGAGGTTGCGGTCGAGGTTCTCGCCGCTGAAGCGCGGGAAGTTGCTGCGGCCGTCGTCCTTGGCGGTGGCGCGCTGGTGGTTCCAGCGGCCCGACAGCAGGCCGCGGGCGAGGACGCCGTACGCGGTGACGGCCGTGCCCAGCTCGCGGGCGGTCGGCAGGATCTCGTCCTCGATCGAGCGGGACAGCAGCGAGTACTCGATCTGGAGGTCCGCGATCGGGTGCACGGCGGAGGCGCGGCGCAGGGTCTCCGCGCCGATCTCGGACAGGCCGATGTGGCGGACGTAGCCGGCCTCGACCATATCCTTGATCGCGCCGATGGTCTCCTCGATCGGCACCGCCGGGTCCAGGCGGGCCGGGCGGTAGACGTCGACGTAGTCGGTGCCGAGCCGCTGGAGGGTCTGCGCCAGGGAGTTCTTGACCGCCTCCGGGCGGTTGTCCACGCCGAGGATGCCGCCCGCCGGGTCGCGCAGGACGCCGAACTTGACGCTGAGGGTGAGCTGCTCGCGGTCGTGGCTCTGCAGCACCTCGCGCACCAGGAGCTCGTTGTGGCCGCTCCCGTAGAAGTCGCCGGTGTCGAGGAGGGTGATGCCCGCCTCGATGGCGGCGTGCGCGGTGGCGACCCCCTCGGCCCGGTCGGCGGGGCCGTAGAAGTCGGACATGGACATCAGGCCGAGGCCGAGAGCGGAAACCTCGGGGCCGGCCGAACCAAGCGATCGAAGCTGAGTCATATCGCAGAGCATTGCGCCGCCCTTCTGCGAAGCAGAAACAATTTCCGGCCGCTGTGTCAGGTCGCGGGAAAACACGAATGGCCGGATATCGACGGGTGCCCGGCTTTACAACGGGACACGCGCGCGCAGATCATGGAATGCATGACAGAAACCATGCGCACGGTGCGTCAGGAAGCCCTCGGCGGCGCCGAAGTCCTCAACCTGACGGATTCTCCGATCCCCGCTCCCAATGCCACCGAAATCCTGGTAAAGACGCACGCCGCCGGCGTGAATCCGATCGACTGGAAGATCCGCGAATACGGTTTGTGGCTCACCCCGCCGTTCGGCGTCGGCTGGGACGTGTCCGGCACGGTCGTGGCCGTCTCGCCCGGCGAGAACCGCTTCAAGGTCGGCGACGAGGTCTTCGGCCTGCCCGCCTTCCCGAACGAGGCCGCCGGGTACTCCGAGTACGTCGCCGGGCCGGCCCGCCACTTCGCCCGCAAGCCGTCCGCCCTCGACCACGTGCAGGCGGCCGCCCTCCCGATGGCCGCGCTGACGGCCTGGCAGGCGCTCGTCGACGGCGCGGACATCCAGCCGGGCCAGCGCGTCCTGGTCCACGCGGCGGCCGGCGGCGTCGGCCACCTCGCCGTGCAGATCGCCAAGGCCCGCGGGGCGTACGTCATCGGCACCGCCAGCGCCGCCAAGCACGACGTGCTGCGCGAGCTCGGCGCCGACGAGGTCGTCGACTACACCGCGGTGGACTTCACCGAGGCCGTCAAGGACGTCGACGTCGTCCTCGACCTGATCGGCGGCGAGTACGAGGACCGCTCCCTGCGCACCCTGCGCCCGGGCGGCACCTACATCGGCGTGATCAACCCGCTGGCCCTGGACGAGATCAGGGCCAAGGCGCAGGCCCTGGGCCTGCGCGGCATCACGGTCAACGTGGCACCCGACCACGCGGTCCTGGAGCAGGTGGCGGCCCTCGCCGAAGAGGGCCGGCTGCGCCCGCTCGTCGCCGGCACCTTCCCGCTCCAGGACGTCCGCGAGGCGCACGAACTGAGCCAGTCCCAGCGCGCCACCGGCAAGATCGTCCTCACCTTCTGACCCGCCCGGGCCGGAAACCGCCGAAGGGGCGGCGGGGACACGGAAAGTGTCCCCGCCGCCCCTCCTGCGTGCGCCGTCCGGCGGTCAGCCGGCCTCCGGGGCGGCCGGGTCGAGGCCCTCGCGGCCGTGCAGCCAGGCCACCTCGTCGTACATGGCCCCGGGCGTCAGGGAGGACAGCATCGCGTTGCGCTCCGCCCGGGCCGGGCCCGCCGCGTGGTAGAGGCGGCGGCCCATCTCGCGGGCCACCAGCTGGACGCGGGCGGTGCGTTCGCGGCGGGCCGCGCCGTACTTCTCCAGGCGCTGCTCGAAATCGGCCGGGCAGCCGTCCAGCAGCCCCGACAGCACCACCGCGTCCTCGACCGCCTGGCAGGCCCCCTGGGCGGCGTACTGGAGCATCGGGTGCGCGGCGTCGCCGAGGAGGGCGACGCGGCCCTCGGTCCACCGGTCGACCGGGTCCCGGTCGCACAGCACCCACGCCTTCCAGTCCCGGCCCAGCTCCAGCAGCCGGCGGGCGGCGCCCGAAAGCTCCGGGAAGGCCGCCAGCACGTCGCCGTCACCGGTCGGGACGCCCGCCACCGCCTCTGCGGCGCCGTCGTCACGGGTCGCGGCGAGGTTCACGTACCGGCCCGAGGAGACCGGGTAGTGGACGAAGTGCCACTTCGGGCCGGCCCACAGCGTCACGGCATTCGGCCGGAGCTCCTGCGGAACCTCCTCCGCCGGGATCACCGTGCGGTAGATCGTGTGCCCCGACACCCGCGGCGCGCCGTCCCCGACGAGCTGCCGCCGCACCGCCGAGTGCAGGCCGTCCGCGCCGATCAGGGCGTCGCCGGTGACGCGGCGGCCGTCGGCCAGGACCGCGGCGGCCGTCCCGGCCCGCTGCTCGTAGCCGACGACGTGGTGGCGGCCCAGCAGCTCCACGCCGGGGTGCCGGCGGACGGCCTCCAGCAGCGGCAGGTACAGGTCCACGCGGTGCACCACGGCGTACGGGTTCCCGAAGCGGGCGCGGTACTCCTGCCCCACCGGCATCGCGGCGACCCGCTCGCCGGTCGTGCCGTCCATGAACCGCAGCTCGTCGACGACGACCGCCCGGTCGCGGACCTCCCGGCCCACGCCGAGCAGGTCCAGCGCGCGGAAGGCGTTCGGGCCGAGCTGGATGCCGGCGCCGACCTCGGTGAAGACCTCCCGGCGCTCCAGGACCGTGACCCGGTGCCCGCGCCGGGCCAGCCCGAGCGCCGCGGCGAGGCCGCCGATGCCGCCGCCGGCGATGAGTATCTCGGCCATGGGATCTCACTCCCCTCTCGTTGTCAGTGGCGGACCGTGCTCGCGTGGGCCGGGAAGAGCCGGCCCAGTTCGGCGTGGAAGCCGGGGAAGGTCTTGGCGACGCAGGCGGGGTCGTCGAGCGTGATGCCGGCGGTGCGCAGGCCCAGCACCGAGAACGCCATCGCGATCCGGTGGTCCCGGCGGCAGGCGATCCGGGCGGGCGCCGGCGCCCCCGGGTGGACGGTGATCCAGTCCCGCCCGGACTCGGTGCGGATGCCGCAGGCGCGCAGGTTCTCCTCGACGGCGGCGATCCGGTCGGACTCCTTCAGCCGGGCGTGCCCGATGCCGCGGACGGTGATCGGGGCGTCGGCGAGCGGGGCGATCGCGCCCAGCGTCATGAACGTGTCGGAGATGTCGCCCATGTCGACGTCGAAGCCGCCGCGGAGCGCGCCCGTCCCGGTGACGGTGGTCGTGTCCTCGCCGATCTCGACGCGGGCCCCGGCCCGCCGCAGCACCTCGGTGAAGCCGAGGTCGCCCTGGACGCTGGAGCGCCCGAGGCCCGGCACGGCCACGGCGGTGCCGGTGACGGCCGCAGCCGCGAAGAAGTACGAGGCGGTGGAGGCGTCGGGCTCGACGTCGAGCTGCGCTGCCCGGTAGCCGCCGGGCAGCACCTGGATCACGCCGTCGTCGAACTCGTCGACGTACGCGCCGAAGCGGCGCATCAGCGCCATCGTCATGTCGATGTACGGGCGGCTGACCAGCCCGGCGCCGCGCACGGTCAGCGGCTCGCGCATCAGCGGCCCCGCCATCAGCAGGCCCGTCAGGTACTGGCTGCTCAGCGAGGCGTCCACGGTGAGGTCCCCGCCCGGCAGCCCGGCGGCGCGGACGGTCATCGGCAGCCCGCCGACCGGCTCCGACACCTCGGCGGACGCGCCGAGCCGGCCGAGCGCCTCCGCGAGCGGGCGCAGGGGGCGGGCGCGCAGCTGGCCGGTGCCGTCGAAGGTGAACGTGCCGCGGCCGGCGGCCGCGAAGGGCGGCAGGAAGCGGGCGGCGGTTCCGGCGTCCTCGCACCACACCGAGCCTCCGGCGGCCGGTGCGCCGCCCGTCCCGGCGACCTTCCAGGCCGCGTCGCCGTCCTCGGCCCCGATGTGCACGCCGAGCCCGGCGAGCGCCTCCCGGAAGGCGAGGGTGTCGTCGCTGACGAGGGGGGCCCGCAGCAGCGAGACCCCGTCGGCGGCGGCCGCGAGGAGCAGCGCGCGGTTGGTGATGCTCTTGGAGCCCGGGATACGGGCGGTCAGTACGGGGTTCACGGGTGCTCCCGGTGTCGGTGTCCGGCGCCGCGGCCGGCGCGGAACGGGGTCCGGCCGGCGGGGCGGGACCAGCCCGGGTCGCCCGCACGGCGGTGGGCGGGACGGTTTCCGGGGGCGCCGCCGCCGGGGGCCGCGGGGGTGGTCGGGGTGGATCGGGGTCGGGGGCTGCTCACCGCTTCCTCAGGGCTCCTCTGCTCGGCCGGTGCGGGGGTGTGCCGGTCCGGCCGGTCGCGTCGCTCGCCGGTCACTCGCCGGTCTTGCGGTCGAGCACCAGGTCGTGCCCGACGATGTACGCGGCGGCGTCGGAGCAGAGCCAGACGACGGTGTCGGCGATCTCCTCGACGCTGGCGCCCCGGCCGAGCGGGCAGGGGCTGATGGCGTTGATGCGGACGCCCCGGGAGGCGTACTCGCGGGCGGCGGTCCGCGTGACGGCGCTGACGGCGGCCGTGGAGGCCGCGTACGCGCCGAGCCCGGGCAGCATGCCCTGGGCGCCGATGTTGCTGGCGGTGTTGACGATGACGCCGCCGCCGGCGCCCTCCATGTGGGCGATCTCGTGCTTCATCGACAGCCACACGCCGGTCAGGTTCGCGGTCAGGTTCTGCGCCCAGGCGGCTTCGTCGATGTCGGCGACCGGCTGGGCGGGGCCCAGTTCCGTGGTGTTGTTGAAGGCGACGTGCAGTCCGCCGTGGCGGCGGACCGTCTCGGCGACGGCGTGGGCAGCGCCCGCCCCGAACCCGGCGGTGGCGTCGGAGACGTCGGCGACGACGCAGTCGGCGAGGCCGCCGGCGTCGCGGATCAGCTTGACCGTTCCCTCCAGGGTCTCGGGGTGGCGGCCGGCCACCACCACGAGTCCGCCGAGCCGGGCGAAGGCGAGCGCCGCGGCACGGCCGATTCCCTCGCCCCCGCCGGTGACGAGGACGACCTTGCCGTCGAAGCGTTCAGACATCAGCGTGCTCCTGATTCTCCGCGTCGGATTCTCGGGAAGGCGCTCGGGCGAACGCCGCCGACCGACCGTCACCCTGCAAGGCGGCGGGGTCTCCTGGGCAGTCCGGCCGGTTCACTTCGTCAGGTTCCGGGAGCAGGTGACGTAATCCCCCGACCGTCTTTGACAGCTCCGGCCGGGCGGTCGATGCTGCACGCCGGGCCACCGGCGGAAAAGGGAGACCAATGCTGACGCTTTCATGGACTCGACCGGTTGTCTGCGCAGGTCAGGACGGGTCTTCGGGCCCCACGCGGGAGAGCCTCTGGCAGGCTCTGCTGCACAAGGCGGAGTTTCCCACCGGATATGTTCCCGCCATTACGCAATGCCGGATCAACGAGCGCTACCCCGATGGATTCCTACGGGAAATCCGGCGCGGGAACGCGACGTTCCTGCAGCGGGTCATCCCCCAGGAGAGCGCCGGCCGCATTACCTACCGGCACCTGGACGACACCGACATCGCGGAGATACGCAACGAGATCGGCGAGGACGCCGACGGCCGCCTCACCCTGACGCTGAGCATCACCCTGACCGAGCGCCCGGTGGCGGCGGTGCTCGCCCAGAACACCTATCTGCGGGACCTGGACGCCGACTTCCACGCCACCCTGGACGCCATGACGGAGGGCCTCAACCGGGTCATGATGCGCGCGAAGGCGGCCCCCCACGGCCCGGACGGGCCGTGAGGGGCCGCACGCGTACGCCGTGCCGGCGGCGGCTCAGTCCCGGCCCGCCGGGGCGGCGGCCTCCGCGGCCTGCCGGAGCAGGCCGGGGCCGGGCAGCGCGGGCAGCGTGTGCACGCCCTCGACCACCGCCTCCACGTCGAAGACGGTGTACTGCACCGGGGTGCGCCCGATCAGCTCGGCGGCCCGCGGGGCCAGCGGCCGGGCCGCCGCCTCCGCGGACTCCCACAGCATCACCGCGCCCCAGCGCTCCGTCGCCGGGTCGGCGATCCAGAACTTCAGCCGCAGCCCCTCGACCCCGGCGAACCGGTCGACCGCCTCGTCGCGCAGGTACTCCCGCAGCGAGGCGATGCTGTGCCCGGACCCGGCCAGGTCCCACCAGGCGACGGTCGCCCTCATACGAGCTGCTCGCTGAGCAGTCCGGACAGGGCGTCGGCGACGATGCGGACGCCGTCCTCGGTGAGCACCGACTCGGCGTGGAACTGCATCGAGCGGAAGCCGGGCCCGCGCAGCGCGTGCACCTCGCCGGTCTCCGCCTCCCGGCACACCTCGACCGTGCCGATGCCGGGCACCTCGACGGCGTCGGCTGCGCTCTGCGCGGCGAAGGTGTTGTAGAAGCCGACGCGTTCGCGCCGCCCGAACAGCTCGATCTCCCGCTGCACGCCCTGGTTGGGCTGCTCGCGGCGCCGCAGCGGGAAGCCGAGGCGGGTGCTGAGCACCTGGTGGCTCAGGCAGACCGCGAGGAACGGCCGGTGCTCCGCGAGGAGCGTGTCGACCGCGGCCCGCAGGTGCGCGATCTTCGGGTGGTGCGCGTCGCGCGGGTCGCCGGGCCCGGGGCCCATCACGACGAGGTCGTACGGGGCGAAGCTGTACGGCTCGTCGAAGCGGGTGACCGTGACGTCGGCCTCCATCGCGCGCAGCTGGTGCTCGATCATCGCGGTGAAGGTGTCCTCCGCGTCGACCACGAGGACCTTGCGGCCCACCAGCAGCGGCACCGGCCGGGCCCGGGCGGAGTCGTCGTCCAGCCAGAAGCCGGCGATGGTCGCGTTGCGCCGGCTCAGGGCCTCCCGGACCTCCGGGTGGTCGCCGAAGCGGCGCGGTCCCGGCTGCTCGAACACGGCGAGCAGGCCGGACGCCTTGGCGCGGGTCTCGGCGACCTCGGACAGGGGGTCCGAGTGGCGCACGAGGGTCGCGCCGACGCCGATGCTCATCCGGCCCGCCGCGTCGACGTCGGCGGTGCGGATGAGGATCGCCGAGTCCAGGGTCCGCTCGCTGCGCTCGTCCTGCCCGATGAGGGCGAGGACGCCGCTGTAGTAGCCGCGGCCCTGCGGCTCGTACCGCTTGATGACGCGGCCCGCGCTCTCCAGCGGGGAGCCGGTGACCGTCGGGGCGAACAGCGTCTCGTGCAGGATCTCGCGGGGGTCCCGGTCGGTGCGGCCCTCGATGAAGTACTCGGTGTGTGCGAGGCGGGCCATCTCCTTGAGGTAGGGGCCGACGACCCGGCCGCCGGACTCGCAGATCCGGGCCATCATCTTCAGTTCCTCGTCGACGACCATGTACAGCTCGTCGGCCTCCTTGCGGTCGGCGAGGAAGTCCATGACGCCGGGCAGCTCCGGGCCGGAGGCCGGGAACCGGTAGGTGCCGCTGATCGGGTTCATCACCGCGCGGCCGCCGCTGACGCTGACGTGGCGCTCGGGGGAGGCACCGATGAGCGTGCGTTCGCCGGTGTGGACGATGAACGTCCAGTACGCGCCGGTCTCGCGCTCCAGCAGCCGGCGGAAGATCCGCAGGGCGGCGGAGACGGAGTAGTCGCCGATGTCGGCGACGAAGGAGCGCTTCATCACGAAGTTCGCGCCCTCGCCGGTGCCGATCTCGTGCCGGATGACGCGGCGAACCGTTTCGGCATAGGTGTCGTCGTCGATGTCGAAGTCGCCGCCCGGCACCAGCTGCACCGGATCGTCCGGGATGCGCTCCAGGACGTCGGAGAGCGGCACCTGCGCCTGCTCGGCGATCGCCATGGCGAGCAGCGGGGTGCCGTCGTCGGGCGCCTCGAAGCCGCGCTCGGCGAGCTGGCGGTAGGGGACCAGGGCGAGGACGTCCTGGCGGGCGCCGGCGCCCTCCGCGACGTCCCCGAGGGGGATGTCGGCGAGGGCCGCGGCCTCGGTGAACTCCCCCGTGAACAGGTCGAGGGTGCGGCCGACGGTGGTCTCGGGGCGGTGGACCAGCGCGAAGGCCGGCGGCCGGGGCACCAGGATCCGGTCCAGCAGGTCCTCGGTCATGCGGTTTCCCTTCCGGCGTACGCGGCCACCCGGTCGGGGAGGGCCGTCAGCAGCTCCTTGGTCGTGGTGAGGCGGGCGCAGCGGCCGGCGGCGTACTCCAGGGCCATCCGGTGCTCCTCCCAGGAGAAGTCGGCGACGGCGTCGGCGACGAGGAAGGGCTGGATGTCGTTGGTGAACGCGTCGACGGCGGTCATCAGCACGCCGACGTGGGCGTACACCCCGCAGATGATCAGCTGGTCGCGGCCCGACGCCCGCATCCGCTCCAGCAGGTCGGTCTTGAAGAAGGCGCTGTAGCGCCACTTGGTGAGCATCCAGTCGCCCTCGGCGGGAGCCACCGGGTCGACGACCCGGCGGTGGTCCTCGCTCGGCCGCATTCCCGGACCCCAGAAGTCCTTCAGCAGGCCGCGCTCCTCGGGCGTCATGCCGCCCGGCTGGGCGGTGTAGGCGACGGGGATGCCGAGGTCGGCGGCGCGGGCGCGCAGCTCCCCCGCGTTGGCGGCCAGGTCCACGACGGGCTGCTCGCCCTGCGGGAACGCGGCCAGGAAGTACTTCTGGAGGTCGTGCACCAGCAGGACGGCGCGGTCGGGGTCGACCTCCCAGTCGACGGCGGAGGCCGGCAGGTCGGCCGCCGCCGGCATCGGGTAGGGGCTGATCGCAGGTATCCCTGCCATGCGGGTTTCCCTCTCGTTCACGGTTGTCTCAGACACCGAGCGCCGCACCGCCGTCCACGGTGAGGTCGTGCATGGTGATGTGGGACGCCTTGTCGGAGAGCAGGAAGACGACCGCCTCGGCGACGTCCTCGGGGCGCGCCAGCTTCCCCAGCGGGATGCCGACGCGGTACGCGTCCGGAACCCCGTCGATGGAGGCCCGCGCGCTGCTCTCGTCCTGCCACATCGAGTTGAGCATCGGGGTGTCCGTGGAGCCGGGGGCGACCAGGTTCGCGCGGATCCCGTACTTGGCGACCTCCAGGCCCAGGCACTTGGTGAACATGGTCGCGGCCGCCTTGGAGGCGGCGTAGGCGGACATCTCGGTGCGGGCGGTGCCCGCCGCGTTGGAGGCGATGGTGACGATGGCGCCCCGGCGGCGCGGCACCATCCGGTTGACGACGGCCCGGGAGACGAAGAAGACCCCCGTGGTGTTGACCGCGAACGTCGTGCTCCACTCCTGGTCGGTCAGCTTGCGCGCCTCGGCGAGCCGGAGCACGCCGGCGGCGTTGACGAGGAAGTCGAGCGGGCCCACCAGCGTCTCGACGTCGTCGACGAGGGCCTCGACGTCGGCGCTGGCGGTGACGTCCGCGGGGAACGGCTCGACGCGGCCGCCGGTGTCCTCCTCGACGGCCTTCGCCACCTTCCGCAGCCGGTCGGCGTCCCGGTCGACCGCCACCACCCGCACGTCCCGGGAGGCCAGGGCGCGGACGATGGCCTCGCCTATGCCGCCGGCCGCCCCTGTGACGAGAGCGATCTTTCCTTCCATGATGGAGAAACCCCCTTTTTCGTGGCCTCAGCCGCGCCAGGCCGAGACGACCTCGACGGCCTGGTCGGAATTGAGGCGCGGGTCGCAGAACGAGGTGTACTTCTCTCCCAGCTCGTCCACGTGGTATTCATCGGTGACGCATTCGTGCACCTGGTCGGGGGTCGTCTCCAGGTGGAGTCCGGCCGCGACTCCGCCGTTTTCCACCACGGCCTTCTGGAATTCCTCGACCTCGCGCACCACGGTTTCGACGAAACGGGTCTTGACACCGCCGGGCGCGCTGACGGTGTTGCCGTGCATCGGGTCGCACATCCACAGCACGGGGTGGCCCGCGGCGCGGACGGCGCGCACCAGCGCCGGCAGCCTCTCGGCCGCCTTGCCCTGGCCCATCCGGGAGATCAGCGTGAGCCGGCCCGGCTCCCGCCCCGGGTCGAGCCTCCCGCAGAGCTCCACCAGCGCCTCGGGCTCCATGCCGGGTCCGACCTTCGTCGCGACCGGGTTGGAGATGGACGCGAAGAACGCGACGTGCGCGCCGTCCAGTTCGCGGGTCCGCTCGCCCATCCACGGCCAGTGGGTGGAGGTCAGCAGCTGCGAGCCGTCGTCCTGGGTGCGGACCATCGGGCCCTCGTAGTCGAGCAGCAGGGCCTCGTGGCTGGTCCACACCGGGGCCTCGGCCGCGGACGGGCGGGCCGTGCCGTGCCAGCCGAGGACGGCCATGGCGCCGGCCGCCGCCCGGTAGCCCGCGACCAGCCGCTGCGGGTCGGGCCGGCGCAGGTCCGGGTCGGGCTCCGGGCTGTTGACCATGTGCCCGCGGTACACCGGCAGCTCGACGCCCGCGACGGTCTCGGTGGGATTGGAGCGCGGCTTGCCGAACTGGCCGGCGAGCCGGCCGACGCGTATGACGGGCTTCAGCGAGCGGGCCTTCATCACGCCGGCCAGCACGTCCAGGAGCGCCGCCTTGCGGGCCACGTAGCCGGGGGTGCACTCGGCGGGGTCCTCGGCGCAGTCACCGCCCTGCACGATCTGCAGCTCGCCCGCGGCCGCCGCGGCGAGCAGGGTGCGCAGGGCGTCGACGTCCTCACGGCGTACCAGCGCGGGCGAGCCCGCGAGCTCGGCCCTGGCGCTCTCCAGGGCCTCTTCGTCCGGCCATACGGGCTGCTGGCCCGCGGGCAATGATTTCCAGCGTGCAACACCGTGCATGCGGCACCTCCCAGTGCTGTACCTGCCGTGACATCAGATGCATCGAGAAGTCTCTGGAACGGTGAATCCGGTGAACCACCAGACATTCCGCACTCCGTCAAGTGGAGTGGATTTCGGTCAGGTCGAAAGAGGTAATCCGAAATAAACCTGACGCATTGGCGGACGGAAAAACGCGGCACGTCCGGAAATACCTTAAAGTCCGCGCCCGCCCTTCGCGACGGCCGTTGAAAAAGGCCGGAAAACGACGGGATTCCGGGGGTACTTGACACACCCTCACCGGACGGTTTCCGGCGGATGCGGGCGGCGCCCTAGGGTGCTGTGCGTGGTTAGTCAAGGAGCTGGGGCACTGCTGAGGCAACTGGTGTCCGAGGGGGTCTCGCCGTGGTTGAGCGTGCAGGACCCCGCGGAGTTCGACACCGGCATCGGGGATCCGGTACTGGGCGGCCACTTCCACAACGCCTGCGCGCCCGCGGGCACGTCGCCCGCGCAGGCCGCGCGCGCCTGTGACGCCCTGCTGCCGGTGTTCGAGGACAGCGGCGGCACCGCCGGCCTCGTCTCCCTGCCCGTGCCGGACCGCCGGGCCGGCGGTGCGACCGCACTGGTCGCGACCGCCCGCGCGGTGCACGGGAGGGTCGGCCGCCGCAACGCGGTGGTGCGCCTGCCCGCGAACCCGGACGGGATCCGGGCGCTGGCCGACCTGCTGGCGGAGGGCATCGGCGTGCACGCCTCGCTCGTCTTCTCCGGCCGGCGGTGCGCGGAGGTGCTCGACGCCTACGTGGCCGGCCTGGAGCGGGCCCTGGCCGCGGGCCGGCCGCTCGCCGCCGCGCCGCTGGTCGTGTCGTTCCCCGTGGGCCGCTTCGACCGCGAGGTGGCGGCCAGGCTGGACGCCCTGGGCGTACCGGCCGACGCCGAGGTGCGCGGCGCCGCCGGCCTCGCGGTCGCGCGCCGCATGTACCGGGTGCGCGAGGAGCGGCTGTCGGGCGACTGGTGGCGCGTACTGCGCGCCAACGGGGCCCTCCAGCCGCGGCTGCTGTGGGGGCCCGGTGCGGACGGCGGCGTGGGCGCGCTCGTCGGGTGGAACACGGCGCTCGCGCTGTCCGTGGAGACGCTGGAGGCCGCCGCCCTCGCGCCGGCGCTCACCGGTGACACGCTGCTGAACGCGGACGCCGAGGCCGCGTGCGCCCTGCGCGCCCTGGAGCGGCTGGGGGTCAGCGCCCCGGAGGTGGCGGCCGTGCTGGAGGCGGCGGAGCAGCACCGCCTCCGGCACGGCCGGCCGGTCAGGAGGGGATCCGTGCCGGCTGCCTCTCCGGGAAGCGGGTCCTCGTCAGCGCCAGCAGCGGAGCAGCCTTGACGGCGGTCTCCTCGTACTCGGCGTCCGGGTCGGACAGGGCGACGACCGCGCCCCCGACCCCGTAGGACACCTTGTCGGCGGTGACGGTGGCGGTGCGGATGACGATGCTGAGGTCCGCGGCCCCGGTGAGCGAGAAGTAGCCGATGGCCCCGGAGTACACCCCGCGCGGGCCGGCCTCCAGCCGGTCGATGATCTGCATGGTGCGGATCTTCGGGGCTCCGGTCATCGATCCGCCCGGGAAGGCGGCGCGCACGCAGTCCACGGCGGTCAGCCCGGGGCGCAGCCGCGCCCGTACGGTGCTCACCAGCTGGTGGACGGTGGCGTAGCTCTCGACGCGGAAGAGCTCCTCGGCCTCGACGGTGCCCGGGACGGCGCAGCGGCCGAGGTCGTTGCGGACCAGGTCGACGATCATCAGGTTCTCCGAGCGGTCCTTCTCGTCGCCGAGGAGGTCGGCGATGAGGGCGGCCTCCTCCTGCGGAGTGGCGCCGCGCGGCCGGGTGCCCTTGATCGGCGAGGACTCGATCAGGCCGTCGGGGCCGACCCGCAGGAAGCGCTCCGGCGAGGTGCTGAGGACCGAGAGCCCGCCGAACTGCAGGAGCGCGGCGAAGGGCGCCGGGCTGGTGCGGCGCAGCGTGCGGTACGCCGTCCACGGGTCGAGGGAGGTGTCGGCCTCGGCCATGTTGGTGAGGCAGACCTCGTAGCTCTCGCCGGCCGCGATCTCCTCCAGGCAGCGGTCGATCAGGTGCAGGTAGGAGCCGCGGTCGTGGCGCAGCCGGATCTCGCCCCCGCCCTCCTGCGGGCGGGGCGCCGGCAGCTTGTAGCCGGCGAGCCGGGCGAGGCGGGCGGCGGTGGCGGCCTGCCACTCCTCGGCCGCGGCCGCGGACGCCGGGTCGCCGTCCTCGGCGAGGGCCAGCAGGTACGTGGTGCGCTCGGCGTGGTCGAAGACGACGGCGCGGTCGGCGAAGACCATGGTGGCGTCGGCGTTGGGCGAGCGGTGCACCAGGTCGCCGCCGCACTCGGCCTTCAGCTCGTATCCGAGGTATCCGACCCAGCCGAGGGCGAAGTCGAAGGGCAGCTCCGGCACTTCGGTGTGCAGGGAGCGCAGGTCGCTGTCGATCCACTCGAGGAACGGCGCGGCGACGAGCCGGCTGCCGCCGCCGGCCGAGCCGACGGTGACGGTCCTGCTCCACACGTCGGCCGAGGCGGTGCGCGCCAGCGGGCCGGTGGCGTCGCCCATGGCCGAGAACCGGCCGCGGTCGCCGCCGGGCAGGCTGCTGTCCAGCCAGTAGGCGTGGTCGTTGCCGCGGAAGAGCTGGTCGTAGACGGTCTCGGGGTCCCAGCGGGTGGGCAGGCGGTGCGCGGTGACCCGCAGCCTGCGCACCGGGGCGGGGGCCGGCGCTGCGGCCGGGGCCGCCGGGGCGGTGGGGGCCGCCGGAGCGGCGGCGCGGGCGGGGCGGCGGGCCGGGGAGCGTCGGGCGGGCCCGCGGGCCGCCTGGTGAGCGCGGGTCAGCCCGGCGAAGTTTGCAAGCAGCTGCATCCCGTACTGACTGCAAATCGACTCGGGGTGGAACTGCACGCCCCACTGCGGCCGGGTGCGGTGCCGCAGGCCCATCAGGATGCCGTCGGGCGTCCAGGCGGTGGCCTCCAGGGAGTCCGGCAGCCCGGTCACCGTGAGCGAGTGGTAGCGGACCACCTCCAGCGGGGAGGGCAGTCCGGCGAACAGGCCGGTGCCGTCGTGCAGGACGGGCGAGGTGCGGCCGTGGCGGGGTTCGGGCGCCCGGTCGACCGTCGCGCCGTGGACGTGGCCGATGCCCTGGTGGCCGAGGCAGATCCCGAGGAGCGGCAGGTGGGAGCGGTGCACGAGCTCGGTGCAGATGCCGAAGTCGGCGGCGCGGCGGGGCGTTCCGGGACCGGGTGACACCACGACGTTGTCGAACGCGTCCAGTTGTGCGATCTTCCAGTCCGGGTCGTCATTTCGGACTACTTCCGGCTCCCGGCCATTCACCTCGGCCAGATAGTGGAAGAGGTTATACGTAAACGAGTCGTAATTGTCGACAAGAAGCGTACGCACGGCGAAAAATCCCCCCAGTTCAAATCAAGCCGCGACTGGCCTGATTTCGATCAGCATGTGCTCGACCATGTCTTCTCCGTACTCCCCCTCGCGGACCCGGCGGCCGGCCACCGTGACGAGCTCCCGGCCGCAGTCGTCGGCGATGTCGTACAGCGCCGGCAGGTCCCCGCGGTCGCTGAAGTGGAGCAGCACCCGCCCCCCGGGCGCCGTCCAGTGCACCGCCTGCTCGACGAACCTGCGGTGGGCCTGGTAGCCGGTGTCGACGTACGCCCGCTCGTGGACCGTCTTGTACTCGTAACCCGCCGGGCCCATCACGTAGTTGGAGCTCCAGAAGACCGTGTCGAACCGTTCCTGCTCGCGCAGTCCGGAGAACAGGTCGCTGTGCACGGCCCGGACCCGGCGGGTCACCCCGTGCCGGTCGGCGTTCACGGCGGCGTTCTCCACCGCCGCGGGGCTGATGTCCGCCGCGACGACCCGCTCGCACCCGGCCAGCGCGGCCGTGACGGCTATCACCCCGGTGCCGCAGCCGATCTCCAGGAACGAGCCCGAACGGCCGTGCTCCTGTGGGCTGTTGAGACCGAGCAGCTCCAGCGCCACGCTCGTGGACGGCGAGTAGACCGGTGCGAAGACCTCGTCGAAGAGGTCCCACTCGCGACCGCCGAGGGAGAACACCCGCGGCCGGTCCGCCCTGGTCAGGGACAGCCTGCTGCGAAGCAGCGACCGCTCGTAGCTCTGGAGTTGGGAAACCTGTACCGCCTGGGACATGCGTACTCCTCGAGGAAGCTGCGTGGCTGGCGGCCCAGCGGTGGGGACGCCACCGGCTCGACCGGTGATCAGCCTGCCCTCGAGTGGTCCTCGACCAGAAGGTGTCCAGATGACAGCATCACTCCGGGCGCGTGGTGGCCCGATCACCCTCCGCACCGCTGACCTGGAGCGGGGCTCGAGCGATTCTTGACCACTTCTTGCCACAAGGGATACTTTCAGGCTGGCCATGGATTGCGTTACCGCGTTGGTGCGATCCTCAACGGCTTTATGGGGGGTCGGGGGAAGCGTCGTGGTTGACCACGCTTACGAAATGCTGGAACTGCTGAACAGAGAGGCGCCCGCCGCTGCCTTCGACGACGTGGTCCGAAAAGCCCGGGAGTCCGGCCTGTCCGGGGACGCCCTCGCCCAGCTGACCAGGGCCCGGGACCAGAGCCTCGGCATCCGCGCGCTCTTCGTGCGCCGCCAGCAGCGCGAGGCCGGCCTCGCCGCGCTCGTCGACACCGCCCGCGACCTCACCCTCCCCTACGACCTCGACGAGCTGCTGAAGGTCATCACCCGCCGGGCCCGCCTGCTGCTGGGCCTCGACATGGCCTGGGTCAGCTTCGACGACCCGGAGGAGGGCGTCTCCCGCGTCCGCTCCGCCGACGGGCACGCCTCCGCCCTCACCATCGGCTTCGCGATCCCGATGAGCGGGGGCGGCGTCGGGCGCCGCGCCGCCGAGGGGTCCGCGCCGTTCTGGTCGGCCGACTACATGAACGACACCAGCTTCACGCACAGCGCCGTCATCGACGAGGTCGTCCAGGCGGAGGGGCTGCACGCGGTCATGGCCGTCCCGCTGCGGCACGCCGGCGCCAGCCTCGGCGCGCTGTACGTCGCCGATCGCCACGTCCGGCACTTCACCCCGGACGAGGTCTCCCTGATGAGTTCGCTCGCCGACCTCGCAACCGTTGCGATCGAAAAGGCGCGGCTGCTGGAGCAGACCCGGTACGAGGTCGTCGAGCTGGAGCAGGACACCTCCCGCGCCCTCGACTCCTCCTCCACCGCCCGCCAGCTCCGCGAGACCCACGGCCGCCTCCTCGACCTCGTCCTCCAGGGCGCGGGCCTCTCCACCCTGGCCGCCGAGGCCGTCAAGGGACTCGACGGCACCCTCGTCGTCCGCGACGCCGCCGGCCGCACCCTGGCCTGCCCCGTCGGCGCGGTCCCCGAACTGGACGAGGCGGAGGTCCGCACCGCCCTCCTCGACGCCCACACCGACCGCCAGCCCCGCAGCACCGCCGGCGGCGTCTGGGTCGCCTCCATCGCCGCGGGCGACGAGATGCTGGGCACCCTGATCCTCGTCTCCGAGGAGCCGGCCACCTACCTCCAGGTGCAGCTCCTCGCGCTCACCGCCCAGGTGACCGCCGTCGTCCTGCTGATGGAGCAGGGCATGGCGGCCGCGGAGGGCCACATGCGGGACGAGTTCTTCCAGGACCTGCTGCGCGGCACCTCCCTCTCCCCGGTGCAGATCGCCGAGCAGAGCCGCCGCCTCGCCCTCGACCTCGACGAGCCGCACGTCGTCGTCATCGCCCGGCCCGAGGGCGGCGTGCAGGGGCGGGTCGCCGCCTGGGCCGCCTCGTACGCCAACCGCCACCAGGGGCTCAAGAGCGTCGACGGCGACAGCGTCGTGCTGCTCCTGCCCGGCACCGAGGCCGGCGCCATCGCCCGGACCGCCTCGAAGGAGCTGTCCGAGGTGCTCGGCAGACCCGTCACCGCCGGTTCGGCGGGCCCCGTCGAGAACCCGGCGGCCATCGTCCACGTCCACCAGGAGGCGCGGCGCTGCCTCGACGCCGTCGCCGCGCTCACCGGCGCCGGCAGCACAGCCTCGCCCGACGAACTGGGCTTCCTCGGCGTCCTCCTCTCCGAGAAGCCGAACATAGACCGGTTCATCGCCGACACCATCGGGCCCGTCCTCGACTACGACGACCAGCAGTACACCGAGCTGGTCCGCACCATGGAGGCCTACTTCGCCTCCGCCAACAGCCCCTCCCGGGCAGCGGAGTCGCTGCACGTCCACCCCAACACCGTCTCCCGCCGGCTGGAGCGGATCACCGAGATCCTCGGCGAGGACTGGCAGAAGCCGACCCAGGCCCTCCAGGTGCAGCTCGCCCTCCAGCTCCAGCGCACCCGCCAGGCGCTCCGCCAGAACCGGCGCAGCGCACCCCGGCACACCATCGGCTGACCGCGGGGCGGGAGGGGCCGGGGCGGCCGGGGAGGCCGGTCCCAGAAGTCGCCGTCGTGCGGGAGGGCCGCGAAGTGGCCCGGGTCGCGGGACGGGAACGGCCGGACGCCCGGCCCCGGTCCGGCGGCACTACCGCTCCCCGGCCCGCTCGGTGAGGACGCGGACCGCGTGTGCGGCCGACGCCAGCGTGGTGTGCCGGTGCCAGCCTCCGAAGGAGCGGCCGCCGAAGTCGGTGATGCCGACCTTCTGCGAGACCGTCGCGAAGTCGTGCTCGACGTTCTGGGCCCGCTTCGCCAGGCGCAGCAGCGCCCCGGCGGGAGCCTGCGTCATGTCGCTGATCCAGCACCGCTCGGGCCAGCCCCGCGGGTCGGTCCACTCGCCGAACAGCACCAGCGGCTCCGCCACCTGGGGCAGCTCCACCCGCACCCCCACGACGAGCGAGGTCCGCGGCCGCAGCGTCACCGGGTCGAGCCAGGTCACCGGCCGGCGCAGGGTCCGCGCCATCAGCAGCAACTGGTGCGCGGCGAGCTCCCGGTTGCCGCTGCCGGGGAGCACCGGGTCGGCGCACCGCACCCGCATCGAGCCGCGGGCCGTCGCCGTGAAGTGCAGCCCGGCCGGCCCGAACCGGCGGGCCACCGCCGCCGGGTCGACGTCGGGCAGGTCGAAGACGACGGGGCGGTGGGGCTGCCCGACCCAGTCGCGCAGCTCCTCGACCGCCCCGGTGGCGCACTCCAGCGGGCTCGTCGCCAGCTCCGAGCGGTGCACGTTCGGCGACAGCGGGCCGACGCTCTCCCGCCACCGCTCGGTCAGCGCCAGCCGCCAGTTCACGGGGCTGCTCTGCTCCTCGCCCACGGCCCACACGCCGAACGCGACCTGGCTGTTGACCATCTGGCCCCGCTCGGGCACGAAGCGGCGGGCCACCCCGACCGACTCCGTGCCGGCCTTGGAGATCACCACCGGCTGCACGACCCAGGCGCGCGGCCGCAGCGCCCGCTCCAGGTACCGGGCGAGCGCGGCCCTGACCGGGCCCCAGTCCCAGGTGGAGGACACGACGAAGTGGTGGAGGCTCTGCTCGGCGGCCCGGTCGCCGACGTGCGCGGCGATGTTCCTTATCGACTTGCGGCCCTCGGCCTTGAGCAGGCCGCGCAGGTACACCTCGCCCTTGCGGCGCTGGTCGCTGCGCGGCAGCGAGGCGAACAACTCGGCGCAGAGCTCGTCCACGACCAGATCCGGCACGAACCGGCTGCTCAGGGTCTCCAGTCGTTCGAGACTCGGTGCGCTCATGATGGATCCATCCCTTCCCCCGGCTTCTCCTCCAGCGCTTCAACCCTGCGCCTGGGGGCGGTTCGGGAACCAGGTGGAGCCGTCACACACATTCGCCCGGCGGTGCACGGCCGGTCATCAGCCCCGGACGGACCACACGGGGCGGCCGACCGGGCGGCGGAACGCCCGCCGGGCCCGTGGCCTGCTCGGGAACCGCCGGGCCCCGGCTGGAGCGCCGCCGGACCGCCGGTGGACCACCGATCCCGCCCGCCCCACGACCCCCCTGACAGCACGGAACGGTGCCCACACCACCATCGCGAAAGCCGCCGGCGGTGGTCCGGCCACCATCGCGGGTGGACCTCTCACCGGCCCGGCCGCCCGCCGGGACCGTCGGATCGGCCTCCCGCCATGCGCCGTTAGGGTTCTGCCACATGGGCAACTGGATCGCGCCGAGCGTCATAGAACGAGAGCTGTACGGGGCCAAGGCGGCGGGGGACTGGAACGGCTACTTCGATGCACTGGCCCGCGCCGAGCTGTTCGTCCCGCAGGACCGGCGGTTCCAGGACGCCAACCCCCGCGCCGTGTGGATGCAGCCCGTCTGGTTCCCGCAGGCCCGCTCCCAGTGCTTTGTCGCCTACACCGCCGGCATGCTGCCCCCGCCCACTCCCGACCAGGTGTTCTCCCGCCACAGCCTCAGTTGGTTCGCGCACCGCATCGACCCCGGTGACCCCCCGTACCTCGCCGTGAACCCCGGCACGCCCTGCGAGGCCTTCCTCCCGGCCTCGCCCGCCGACCGCGAGGTGTGGAAGGGCCACTGGGAGCGCGCCGACCGGTACGGCCTGGAGCAGGACGCGGTGCACGCCCTGCACGTCGGCGGCCCGCTGCACGGGCCGGTCGCGTTCGGGCTGGCCTGCGGCGCCCATCTCTCCGTCCACAACGGGCTGTTCTGGAACGCCCTCGGCTACCACGGCGAGGGCTACCTGAAGGAGCGCGAGAAGCTCCGCGAGTGGTGGGGGGTCACCACCCGCGAGGGGTGGCTGTCCACGGTGGAGCGGCTGCTGGCCGCCGACATGGTGAGCTCGGTGTGGGAGTTCGCGCTGCGCGTCCGCACGGCGCTCGCCCGCGAGTTCGCCGGCCCCGTCGACATCGAACACTGGCGGCACGCCACCGAGGCCACCCTGCGGGCCAACGCCGAGCGCGCCTCCGAACCCCGCCTCACCGCGGACGGCGTGACCGTCTCCCGGCCCCGCTCCACGGCGGAGATCGAGGGCGAGGTCGCGGGCGTGCAGCGCGTCATCGGCCGGATCGCCCGCTACGAGCAGCGCTTCCGCGCCGACGGGATCCTCGGCGAGGGCCGCTGGGTCCGCTCCGTCGAGGCCTGGGACTACGGCCGCGCCTCCCAGATGGCCCGCTGGGGCGTCGGCGCCCGCTTCGGGACCGTCGAGGAGGCCGAGGGCTTCGTGGTACGGGCCGGGCGGGTGTGCCGGCTGGCGTACCGCTCCTGGGAGGACCTCTCCGCCGGCTTCATCCTCGGCCGCTGCCTCCAGTTCGACGAGGAGGAGTACGGACACTGGTACACCGGCATGGCCGCCACCCACGAGGCCCTCACCACCGACCCGGGCAGCCCCTGGCGGAACATCCCCTGGAACTAGCGTCTGTCCGGCGCCTCTTCCGGACGGCCGGACGGGCACCGTCGCCGACCCGCTCCCGGAGGCCTTTCCCCTCGGCTCGGCTCGGCCCGGAGCCGGGTCCGGATACGCCCGGCGGCCACGGGCCCGCCACCCCGCTCCCCCGGGCACGCCTCAGGGTGTCGTCCTGCGGGCGAAGTGGTCGCGGAGCCAGGCCAGCAGCGCCGCGAAGGAGGGGGTCATGGCGGCGTCCGACGCGGTGAAGGCCGTCGAGCGGCCGCCGTCCTCGACCGTGATCGTGTAGCTCATCGCATCCCTGGCCCGGCCGGGCCCGTCCGACCGGGGCTCCGGGGTGAGCGCCGCCACGAGCCGGGCCAGCTCCGCCGCGTCGGCGGTCGGCAGGTCGGCCGTGTCGACCGCCTCGGGCGGGCCGCGGTGCGTCGCCGCCACCAGCCCGCCGCGTACCGCCAGGCTCACCTTCATCGGGCCGCCTTCAGCGCGGCCACGTCCCTGGCCAGGGCCTTCACCGTGGCGTTCAGCTCGCCGACCTGCCGGGTCAGGGCCGCCAGGCCGTCCTGCCGGCCCGCACCCGCGCCGGCAGGGCCTGACGACCGGGTCCGCACCATCCCCCGCGGGACGCCCCTGACCTCGACCTCCACTTCCTGCCAGGCCGCGAGGACCGCCATCTGCTCGGGGCTGTCCGCACCGAACAGCTCCCCGGCCTTGCGGAAGGTGGTGTCCGCGAAGTCCTGGAAGCCCGCGTCCCGGGCGGACGCCTTCAGCGCCTCGTACCAGACGGCCCCGGCGGCCTCCCAGGAGAATCCGCCGATCCCCACCGCCGTCAGGTGGAACGCCCTGTTCGGGATGCCGGAGTTGAAGTGCACGCCGCCCCAGTCCCCTTCCGCCGTGTCGGGCAGGTGGACGAACCGGCTCATCCGGTCCGGCTGGGGGTCCCGTCCGAACAGCGGATTGTCATAGGCCGTCCCCGGAGCCTTCATCGAGCGCAGGGCGTCGGCCTCGATGTCCGGGGTGAAGACCTCCGCCCCGATCAGCCAGTCGGCCTCGTCCGCGGGCTGCTTGAGCGCCCACTGGGCGACCATCGCCGCCATGACGTCCGACATCGACTCGTTGAGCGCCCCGGACTGGTTGTGGTACTCGAACCCCGAGGTGTGCTCGGTGATGCCGTGCCCCAGCTCGTGGACGGCGACGGTGCGGGATCCGGCCAGGTTGGTGAACAGCCGGCCGTCGCCGTCGCCGAACACCATGCGCCGTCCGTCCCAGAACGCGTTGTTGAAACGGGTGTCGAAGTGGACGTAGCCGTCCAGGCGCATCCCCCGGTCGTCGAGCGAGTTCCGCCCGAGGACCTCCTTCAGGAAGTCGCGGGTCAGGCCGAAGTTGTCGAAGACCTCGTTCACGGACGCGTCCGCGGACTCGGGCCCGTCCTCCGTCCTGGCCACCTCGGCGAGGGGGAGGAAGGTGCCGTTCCCGGCGTCGAAGACGGTGCGCCGGCCGCTGCCGGGGGCCGATGCGGCGCCGGCGAAGGCCGCCCGCACCTCCCGCTCGCCGGTCAGGCGGGCGGTGGTCAGCATCGTGCGCAGGGCGGCGCGGCGCACGTCGCCGTCCCCGCTCTCCAGCAGCTTCTCGAGGATGTACGGGGGCATGACACAGTTGGGTCGGCACGTGCTCATGGGACACCTCCTGGGCGGGGGGACCGACGGCCGGACGTGCGGGAACGCACCGGAACTCCCCGGCCGCTGGACGACGGGGGCTGCTGCGCGGCGGGCACGGCCCTGCGGGGGAACGGCAGGCACCGGCGGGGGCGGCAGCGGGAGAAGTGAGGTGTGTCGGCGCCGCCCGGCACGCATCGGGGAGCGGGGCACGCCGATACCACCAGTCTCCGGCCGCCCGCGCCGCCTGGCAAGCGCTGGAAGCCCCCGCAGCGACCGGTCAGCCGCGCCGGCGGGCACGTACGAGTCCACGGCCGTGTCGAAGACGGCGCGGGCCTCCTTCGTGCGGCCCGTCGGCGGCGACACCCACACGTCGTGCAGCGTGCCGTCCTGCTCCCAGCAGATGTCGTACGTGTGCCGGGGCCCCTCGGCGGCGGTGAAGCCGTTCCAGCTGAACTCCCACAGCGCGGCGGGCAGGCCGTCGTGCGTGGTCGGGATGAGGGTGTTGTCGCGGTAGCCCGGGTTGCCGGCCGGGCCGCGGGCGTCGGCGGCGCGCATCGAGCCGAACGCCCCGCCGGACGGGACGGGCCTGGTCCGGATCCCGACGCGGACGGCCCCGTCCGCCGCTCGCCGTCCGTCGAGCGCCGGGCGCCCTGGGGCACGGCCAGGGTGAAGCCGCGTTCGTCCGTGACGAGGACGTAGCCGCGGGGCACCGGCCCGGCTTCCGCGGGCGTGGACGGCGGCGGCGCCGCAGTGGTCGTGGCCGGGGCCGGGGCCGGGGCGGTCGTCGCGGACGGGCCGGGGGAGGCGGCCGTCGCCCCGGCCGAGGGCGACGCGGACGGGCCGGGCGCGGCCGGCGCCGCCGCCGCGGTGCTCGCGGCGGACGCGGGCGGCGACTGGGTCCGGCCGTCGAGCAGCGCCACGGCCGTCACCGCTCCCGCACAGGCGGCGACGGCCCTCACACCACGCCCGTGCCGCCGCTGCCGAGCCGGCCGCCCAGGCGGTAGCGCCCGCCGATCACCGTGCTGCCGCCGTCGCCCGGCCCGTCCTGCAGCGCCGCCCGATCCCCCTCGTCTTCCGGCCAACGGCCCATGACGGCGCACCGGATGGGCCGCCGCGCCGCGGATCGCGCCCGCGGCTCAGGGCAGCAGGGCCCGTACCCCCGCCCACTCGCCTACGGCCTGTACCACCGGGTCGTCCGACTCGGCCAGCTGCGGGCCCACCGCGGCCATCCGGTCCAGCAGCACCTTGATCCGCCGCAGGTGCCGGATGCGCCGCCGGGGCAGCTCCCGCCAGGCCCGGGCCTGCGCGACCGCCTCCGCGGGCGCCAGGTCGATCAGGGCCAGCAGCTCGCGGCACAGCCCGGCCGGGTCCCCGCCGCGGCCGGGCCCGAACTCGCGGATCAGGTACGCCCGTACGCCCGCCCTGTCGGCGGCGCGGTCCAGCGGGTGCAGCCCCGCCCAGTCGGCCCGGCGCTCGACCGCGGCCAGCGCCACCCGGCCCCAGCGCAGCCGCCGCTCCTCGGGCAGCGCCCCGTCCTGCATCCCGGCGGCGGCCAGGCTGCTCAGCGTCATCGGGTGCGGTTCGTCTCCGAGCGGCGGCTCCGTGGCCAGCCAGGCCTCCAGCTCCTCCAGCGCGTGCCCGCCGGGCGGTACGGCGGTCAGCACCTGGCCGCCGGCGAGCAGGGCGGCGGCGGGGCCCGCCAGGTGGACGCGGGCCGCCCGGCCGGCGCCGAGCGTGGACTCCCGGCGGCCCTGCCGCTCGATCCAGCGCAGCCCGAGCCGGGCGTCGCCGGCGGCGTACACCTGGCCGGTGCGGGCGGCGCCGCCGATGCACCGCACCCGGCACACCCCTCCCGAGCCGTCCGCCTCCTCGACGGAGTACACCTGCAACGCGGCGATGGGCACCGGACCTCCTCTCACGGCGGGGAGGCTACCCGGTCACCCGTCCGGCCGTCCGCCCCGGCGGGCGGGAACGCCGAAGCGGCCGGCCCCCCGCGCGGGGAGCCGGCCGCCGGCCGGTGCGGTGCGTCCGCTACGACCAGGTGACCAGGCGGCGCGGCTGCTCCAGCACGGCCGCGATGTCCGCCAGGAACTTCGAGCCGAGCTCGCCGTCGACGAGGCGGTGGTCGAAGGACAGCGCCAGCGTCGTGACGTGGCGCGGCTTCACCTTGCCCTTGTGGACCCACGGCTGGAGCCTGATCGCGCCGACCGCGAGGATCGCGGACTCGCCGGGGTTCAGGATGGGCGTGCCGGTGTCCACGCCGAAGACGCCGACGTTGGTGATGGTGAGGGTGCCGCCCTGCATGTCCGCCGGGGAGGTCTTGCCGTCGCGGGCCGTTGCGACCAGCGCTGACAGGGCCTCGGAGAGCTCGGGCAGCGTCTTGGTGTGCGCGTCCTTGATGTTGGGGACGATCAGGCCGCGCGGGGTGGCCGCCGCGATGCCCAGGTTGACGTAGTGCTTGAGCACGATCTCCTGGGCCGCCTCGTCCCAGGACGCGTTGACGTCCGGGTTGCGGCGTACGGCGATGAGGACCGCCTTGGCGATGAGCAGGAGTGGGTTGATGCGCAGCCCCGCCAGGTCCGGGTCGGCCTTGAGCTCCTGGACCAGCTTCATCGTGCGGGTCACGTCGAGGGTGATGAACTCGGTGACGTGAGGCGCGGTGAAGGCGGAGCCGACCATGGCCTGGGCGGTGGCCTTGCGGACGCCCTTGATCGGGATACGGGTCTCCCGGGCGCCCGGTTCGGCCGCCGGGGCGGCCTGGGCGGGCACGGCCGCCGGGGCGGCGGGCGCGGCGGCCGGCGCGGGGGCGGCGGCCTGCGGGGCGAGCGCGGCCGCGGCGGCGGCGTGCACGTCCTCGCGGGTCACGACGCCGCCCTCGCCGGTGGGCACCACGGAGGCGAGGTCGATCCCGAGGTCCTTGGCGAGCTTGCGGACGGGCGGCTTGGCGAGCGGCCGGTCGCCGCCGGCCGCGTGCCCGCTGCCGTTGAGCGCGGGCGCGGCGGCGGGTGCCGGAGCCGGGGCCGGGACGGCGGCCGGCGCGGCGGTGCCGTTCTGCGCGGCCGGGGCGGCCTTGCGCGGGCGGCGCTTGGTGGAGGACTGGGAGACGCCGTAGCCGACGAGGACGGGCTGGCGGCCCTCGGGCGCCGGCTCCTCGGCGGCCTCCGGCGCGGCGGCCGGGGCCGCAACGCCGGGGGCGGCGGGCTCGGGCTCGCCGCCGGGCCCGGTCTGCACCGAGATGATGACCTGGCCGACGTCGACCGTGGTGCCCTCCTCGAAGAGGAGCGCGTGCACGGTGCCGTCGAACGGGATCGGCAGCTCGACGGCCGCCTTCGCCGTCTCGACCTCGCAGACGACCTGGCCGTCGGTGACGGTGTCACCGGGCTGGACGTACCACTTGAGGATCTCTGCCTCGGTGAGGCCCTCGCCCACGTCGGGCATCTTGAATTCGCGGATGGTCACGGGGTGCTCTCCTCAGTACGCCAGCGAGCGGTCGACGGCGTCGAGCACCCTGTCCAGGCCCGGCAGGTACTCCTCCTCCAGGCGGGCCGGCGGGTACGGCGCGTGGAAGCCGCCCACGCGCAGCACCGGCGCCTCCAGGTGGTAGAAGCAGCGCTCGGTGATGCGGGCGGCGATCTCCGAGCCGACGCCGAGGAACACCGGCGCCTCGTGGACGACCACGAGCCGGCGGGTCTTCTCGACGGAGGCCTGCAGCCCGTCGAAGTCGATCGGGGACATCGAGCGCAGGTCGACGACCTCCACCGACTTGCCCTCCTCGGCCGCGGCGGCGGCCGCCTCCAGGCACAGCTTCACCATCGGGCCGTAGGCGGCCAGCGTGATGTCGCTGCCCTCGCGGGCGGTGCGGGCGGTGTGAAGGGAGTCCGGGATGGCCTCCGTGTCGACCTCGCCCTTGTCCCAGTAGCGGCGCTTCGGCTCGAAGAAGATCACCGGGTCGTCGCTGAGAATGGCCTGCTGGAGCATCCAGTAGGCGTCGCTCGCGTTCGACGGGGAGACCACCTTCAGGCCCGCGACGTGCGCGAACAGCGCCTCGGGGGACTCCGAGTGGTGCTCGACGGCGCCGATCGCGCCGCCGTACGGGATGCGGACGACGACCGGCAGCTTGACCTTGCCGAGCGCGCGGGCGTGCATCTTGGCGAGCTGCGTGACGATCTGGTCGTACGCGGGGAAGACGAACCCGTCGAACTGGATCTCCACGACGGGCCGGTAGCCGCGCAGGGCCAGGCCGACCGCCGTGCCGACGATGCCGGACTCGGCGAGCGGGGTGTCGATGACCCGGTCCTCGCCGAAGTCCTTCTGGAGCCCGTCGGTGATCCGGAAGACGCCGCCCAGCTTGCCGACGTCCTCGCCCATGATCAGGACCTTCGGGTCCGTCTCCAGGGCCTTGCGCAGCGACTCGTTGAGCGCCTTCGCGACCGACATCTTCTCGACAGCCATCAGTGACCCTCCTCGAAGGACGCGAGGTAGGCGGCGAACTGGGCGCGCTCCTCGTCGACGAGCGCGTGCCCGTCCGCGTAGACGTTCTCGAAGATCGCCATGGTGTCGGGGTCGGGCATGGCGCGGACCACCTCGCGGACGCGCTTGCCGAGGGCCTCGCTCTCGGTCTCCAGCTCCTCGAAGAAGGCCTCGTCGGCGCCTCCGGAGGCGAGCAGGTGGGCCTTCAGGCGCAGGATCGGGTCCTTGGCCTCCCAGGCCTGCCGCTCCTCGTCGCGCCGGTAGCGCGTCGGGTCGTCGGAGGTGGTGTGGGCGCCCATGCGGTAGGTGTACGCCTCGACGAGCGTCGGGCCCTCGCCGCGGCGGGCGCGGTCCAGGGCCCAGCGGGTGACCGCGAGGCAGGCGAGGACGTCGTTGCCGTCGACGCGGACGCCGGGGAAGCCGAAGCCCTCGGCGCGGCGGTAGAGCGGCACGCGCATCTGGCGCTCGGTCGGCTCGGAGATCGCCCACTGGTTGTTCTGGCAGAAGAACACCACGGGGGCGTTGTAGACGGCCGAGAAGGTGAAGGCCTCGGCGACGTCGCCCTGGCTGGACGCGCCGTCGCCGAAGTAGGCGATGACGGCCGAGTCGGCGCCGTCCTTGGCCACGCCCATCGCGTACCCGGTCGCGTGGAGCGTCTGGGAGCCGATGACGATCGTGTACAGGTGGAAGTTGTTGCCGTTGGGGTCCCAGCCGCCGTGGTTCACGCCGCGGAACATGCCGAGGAGGTTCGTCGGGTCGACCCCGCGGCACCAGGCGACCCCGTGCTCGCGGTAGGTCGGGAAGACGTAGTCGTCGTCGCGCAGGGCGCGGCCCGAGCCGATCTGGGCGGCCTCCTGGCCGAGCAGCGAGGCCCACAGGCCCAGCTCGCCCTGGCGCTGGAGGGCGGTGGCCTCGGCGTCGAAGCGGCGGGTGAGGACCATGTCGCGGTAGAGCCCGCGCAGGTCCTCGGTGGTGATGTCCTCGACGAAGGCCGCGAACTCCGCGTTGTCGGGGTTCTCCGCCGCGCCGATGCGCTCGCCTTCGGGCGTCAGCAGCTGCACGAGCTGCGGCTCGGCGTTCTGCGGGGTGGCGGCTGCCTTGGATGCGGGGGCCTTGGCGGCGCTCGCGGCGCCTGCCGCCCGCTTGGTGCCGCTGCTGCGTCGCGGCTTGCGCGCGGCAGTGCTCTCCACGGTCACGTGTTGCTCCTCCGTCGGTCCGGCTCCCGGGTTCTCCGGGGTCCAGTGCGGCTCACCCGGCTCCGTGTCCGCGCACGGGGTGGGTGCGCGTCGTGTACGGGATCCGAGCGTGACAGGTGCCCCGGCGACTGCCCTGCGCAATGCACGTTACCCAGTGCGCCGCATAACTGCGAAACCCCGCTGACCTGCGTTTTTACTTGGATTTCCAAGCAAATCCGAGGTCGCGGGAACAACCACTGGTCACAGCCTTGCAGGGGGCCGGAACAACGGCACGTTATCCCGGGTAACGACCTGGGGGAAGGGGTGAGTGTGTGAAACTGAGTTCGTGCGCGAAGACGGAAAAATCAAGGTATTCCTCCTGGACGACCACGAAGTGGTACGGCGCGGAGTGCACGAGCTCCTGTCGGGCGAGGGGGACATCGAGATCGTCGGAGAGGCCGGCAGCGCAGCCGACGCCCTCGTGCGCATCCCCGCAACCCGTCCGGACGTGGCCGTCCTCGACGTGCGCCTGCCGGACGGCAGCGGGGTGGAGGTCTGCCGGGAGGTCCGCTCGCAGGACGAGCACGTCAAGTGCCTGATGCTGACGTCCTTCGCCGACGACGAGGCCCTCTTCGACGCGATCATGGCGGGTGCCTCGGGGTACGTCCTGAAGGCCATCCGCGGCAGTGAGCTGCTGGGCGCCGTGCGGGACGTGGCGGCGGGCCGGTCGCTGCTCGACCCGGTGGCGACGGCGCGCGTGCTGGAGCGGCTGCGGGACGGCGGGGGCGGCCGGGGCGGCGACCGGCTGGCGAACCTGACGGGGCAGGAGCGCAGGATCCTCGACCTGATCGGCGAGGGCCTGACCAACCGGGAGATCGGCGAGCGGCTGCACCTTGCCGAGAAGACGATCAAAAACTACGTGTCCGGCCTGCTGTCGAAACTCGGCATGGCGCGCCGGTCGCAGGCCGCCGCGTACGTGGCGCGGCTCCAGGCCGAGCGGCGCGCCTGAGAAGTTTCCGACCGGTAATCACCGGAACGGCGCAATGAGCGGGTCCGCAGGCCCGGAAACGGAACTATTCGAACCGTTTCCGGGCCGGCTTTGCGTGCGGCCGGCGGGTGTTCAGCCGGCGTCCTCCACCTGCGGCTTCGGCGGTTCCACCGACGGCGACGGCGGGTTCTTGGTCGACGGCGCCGACTTCGTCGGCGACGGCGAGGACGAGGCGGACTTCGACGCTGAGGGCGACGGGCTGGACGACGCCGACTGCGAGGGGCTGGCGCTCTGGGAGTTCCTGGGCCGGCTCGGCGGCGGCGAGAAGTCGTCCGAGGGCCGGGAGTTGCCCGAGGTGTCCGTCGAAGGGGTGTCCTGCGAGGACGACGGGCTGCTCTGCGCGCCGCCGGAGGAGCTCTGCACGGTCGCCGGCTTGCCGCCGTCCCCGCTGCCCTGCCCGCCGCCCGACTTCACGGCGTACGCGACGCCGCCGGCGATGGCGACGACGGCGAGGACCGCGAACAGCCACAGCTTCCAGCGGCCGCCCCCGCGTTCGTCGTACCGGTCGTACCCGTCGTACCCGTCGCGGCCGCCGCCCGCGCCCTGGCCGCCGCGGCCGTGGGCGTCGTAGCCGCCGGGAAAGGCCGCGCCGTCGTCCGGGTTCAGCGGCGGCACCATCGGCTGCTGGAACTGCGAGGTGTTGGCGTGCGCGGGGTAGCCCTGCGGGCCGCCCTGGGCGACCGGCATGGCCGTGGTCGGCGCGGCGCCGCCCCGGCCGTGGGGCAGGGCCATGGTGACCGGGCCGGTGTTCCAGGTGCCGGAGCCCGCCCCCTGGTCCTGGAGCATCTGGAGGGCGTACTGGACGAGTCCGCGCATCTCCTCGGCGCTCTGGAACCGGTCGTCCGGGTCCTTGGCGAGGGCGCGCATGACGAGCCCGTCGAGTTCCTGCGGGATGTCGGGGCCGTCGGGCAGCTGCGAGGGCGGCACCGGCGCGTCCTGGACGTGCTGGTAGACCACCGACAGCGGGGTCTCGCCCGTGAAGGGGGGCCGCAGCGCGAGCAGTTCGTAGAGGAGGCAGCCGGTGGCGTAGAGGTCGGAGCGGTGGTCGACGGCCTTGCCGAGGGCCTGCTCCGGCGACAGGTACTGGGGCGTGCCCATGACCATGCCGGTCTGCGTCATCGTCGACTGGGCGCCGTGCAGGGCGCGGGCGATGCCGAAGTCCATCACCTTGACGGCGCCGGCGCCGGTGATGATGACGTTGGCGGGCTTGATGTCGCGGTGCACGATGCCGTGCTGGTGCGAGTAGGCCAGCGCCTCCAGCACCCCGGAGACGATGATGAGGGCCTGCTCGGGGCCGGGCGGCTCGCCGCTGCTGAGGAGGAGGTCGCGGATGGTGCGGCCCTCGACCAGCTCCATGACGATGTACGGCACCGTGTTGGCGCCGACCTTGTCCTCGCCGGAGTCGTACACGGCGACGACCGCGTGGTGGTTGAGCCCGGCGACCGACTGCGCCTCGCGCGTGAAGCGGGCCTTGGAGACCGGGTCCTCCGCGAGGTCGGCCCGCAGCAGCTTCACCGCGACGGTCCGGCCGAGCCGGACGTCCTCGGCGGCGAACACCTCGGCCATGCCGCCGCGGCCCAGGCGGTGCGTCAGCCGGTAGCGGCCGTCGCCGACCAGGCCGCCGGCGCCCCAGTGCTCAGGACCATCTGCCATCCCGGCGCCGCGTTCCTCGGGTTCGGGTGCCATGAATCCTCGCCGTCGTCTCTCTCGGCCGCCGCGCTCAGCGGTAGGTCCTTTTTCGGGTGCTCCGATGAACGCTACAGCCTCGGAACAGGTCGCCGTTCGGACAATGGCTCGCCGTTGCCCCGCGGTCACGGAACGGGCACCTGGCTTGACGTGGGCTTGCCCTCCGGCAGACTGGGCCCGACATGCGCTCAGCCAGACGCGTCAGGACACACCCCGAGGGGAAGCAACAGTCATGAGCCAGGACGGCAATCAGGCCCAGTACGCGGGCGGCTCTCTGGCCGGTGGCCGTTACCAGCTAAGGGATTTGCTCGGCGCGGGCGGCATGGCCTCCGTGTACCTGGCGTACGACTCGGCGCTGGACCGGCAGGTCGCCATCAAGACCCTGCACAGCGACCTGGGCCGCGAGCAGTCGTTCCGCGAGCGGTTCCGCCGTGAAGCGCAGGCTGTTGCGAAACTGTCGCACACCAACATCGTCTCGGTCTTCGACACGGGCGAGGGCGAGGTCGTCTTCCCCGACGGCCGGGCCGACGCGGCGGTCATGCCGTACATCGTCATGGAGTACGTGGAGGGCCGTCCGCTGGGCTCCGTACTGGAGGAGGACATCCGCCAGTACGGGGCGATGCCCGCCGACAAGGCGCTGAAGGTGACGGCCGACGTGCTGGCCGCGCTGGACACCAGCCACGAGATGGGCCTGGTCCACCGCGACATCAAGCCCGGCAACGTCATGATGACCAAGCGCGGCGTGGTCAAGGTGATGGACTTCGGCATCGCCCGCGCCATGCAGTCGGGCGTCACGTCGATGACGCAGACCGGCATGGTGGTCGGCACCCCGCAGTACCTGTCGCCGGAGCAGGCCCTCGGCCGCGGCGTCGACGCCCGCTCCGACCTGTACTCGGTCGGCATCATGCTCTTCCAGCTGCTGACGGGCCGCCTGCCGTTCGACGCCGACTCGCCGCTGGCGATCGCGTACGCGCACGTCCAGGAGGAGCCGGTCGCCCCGTCCTCCGTCAACCGGTCCATCAGCCCGGCGATGGACGCGCTCGTGGCGCGGGCGCTGAAGAAGAACCCGAACGAGCGCTTCCCCACCGCCGCTGCGATGCGCGACGAGATCGCGCGCGTGCTGGCGGCCGGGCAGACCGGCGCCCCGGCCATCGTCCCCGGCGCCCACACGGGCGGCAGCGGCGCCGGTGTCGGCTCGGCCGTGTTCCCGCCGCTCGACTCGGGCCTCCAGGGCCCGCCCGGGCACGCGGTGCAGCAGCCGTACGCGCCGACTCCGGCGCCCGCCCCGTACGCGCCGACGCCGCCGCCGGCGGCGGCGATGGGCCAGGGCGGCTACGCCTACCCGCCGCAGCCGCAGACGGCCCAGGGCTACGCCCCGCAGACGCCGCCGCCGTTCGCCGCCTCCGGGCAGGTCGCACCGGCCGCTTCCGGAGCGGGCGGCCGGAAGAACATGCCGGTCGTCGTGGGCGCCATCACCGTGGCGCTGCTCGCGGTGGGCGGGCTCGTCTACGCGGTCTCGGGCAACGGCGAGGACGGCAAGAAGGACGACCAGACCAGCGCGCAGACCACCGGCGGCCAGGCCAGCCCCTCCGGCTCCGCCAAGGCCGGGCACAAGGGCCCGGACACCACGCGCACGATCGACCCGCAGAAGTGCAAGGAGCCGACCAAGCACTACAGCGACGCGACGAAGGTGATCGCGCCGGACTTCCGGTACAAGCACCTGCGCTCGGTGAAGGAGTGCATCCAGGCGGCGGGCTGGAAGTACAAGATCGAGAAGCGCGACGAGGCGGTGTACGGCGAGGACACCGTCCTGCAGCAGCTGCCCGAGGCGGGCGGCAAGGTCGACAAGGAGGGGACCGAGTTCACGCTGGTCGTCTCCACCGGCGACCCGCAGTAGCGCCTCCGCCGCGGCCGGACGGGCCCGTACGGGGCCCTTTGGCGACACCGGCATCCCGGGCCACCCGTACGGGGCGCCCGGGATGCCGCTTTTGCACCACCATGTGACTCTGGGCGGGACATCTCGGCCTCCTCCCGGACTCCGTCCCGGGGGGACCCCATGCGGACGGGAGGCGCTCGCCGTGCACCGACGCCGCACACGGCACTGGGCGGCCGGGGCGGTCCTGGCCGCCGCGGCCGCCGTCTGCGCCCTCCCCGGCGCCCCGGGCGCGGAAGCGGCGGGGCCGGGCTCCGCCGCGGTGAGGCAGGGGTCCGGGGAGGGGGCCGGACGGGAGGCGGACGGCGCGGACGGCGCCCCGGAGGCCGGCGCCGAGGACCTGCGGGAGGGGCGCGGGGGCCCGGAGGACCGGGGAGGCGGCCGGGAGGACGGCCTGGCCGGGCCGGACCGGGGCCTGCGGACGCAGCCGGGCGCCCGCCGGGAGCCGGCCGGCCCCGGCGAGCCGGCCGAACGGGACGAGCCGACGGAACCGCGGGGGACGACCGAACCGGACGAGCCGGCCGACCGCCGGCAGCCCGCCGACCGGGGGCAGCCGGCCGACCGCGGCGAGCCCACCGCACGGGACGGAACGGCGGAGCAGGAGGGGACCGAGCCCGGCGGCGACCGCAACGGCGAGGACGCCGGCATGCGCGCCCAGCTGGCCGGCACCCCCGCCGGCGTGGGCAGGCAGCGGCCCGGGCGCCCCGCGGGCGAGCCGCCGAACCCGCGGACCGTGCCCGCCTCCCGCCCCCTGCCTCCCGCGCCCGCGCGTCCCGTCCCGCACCACCCGGCCCGCCCGCCCGACGCGCCCGTCGCGCCCGATGCACCGGTCGCGCCCGTCGCGCCCGTACCGCCCGCACCGGTCACGGCCCTCGGCACCGGTCCGAACGAGCGCGCCGCGGACCTGGCCGCCCACCTCCTGCCGCTCGGCACCGGATGCGCCCTGATGGGCATCGGCCTCGGCTACCTCGGGGCGCGGCTGCGGCGCGGGCTGTGAAGGCGCCGCGGGCGCCGCACCGGAGCCCGCCTCCCCCTCGGGGACTACGCCGGAGGATGGTTGCGGCGTGCTGCATACTCGGTATACATACTCGGTATGTCAATCCGCCACGGACTCCTCGCCCTACTGGATGACGGACCCCGGTACGGCTCCCGGCTCCGTACCGAGTTCGAATCGCGCACCGGCTCCACCTGGCCCCTCAACGTCGGGCAGGTGTACACGACCCTCGCCCGCCTGGAGCGCGACGGCCTCGTCGCCCCCGGCGGCGAGGACCCGGCCGGCCACACCCTGTACGCCATCACCGAGGCGGGCCGCGCCGAGCTGCGCCTCTGGTACGAGCGCCCCGTCGACCGCACCAGCCCGCCCCGCGACGAGCTGGCCATCAAGCTCGCCATGGCCGTCGGCTCCCCGGGCGTGGACATCCGCGCGGTCATCCAGGCGCAGCGGCACGCCACGGTCAAGGCGATGCAGGACTACACCCGCCTCAAGGCGCAGGCCCTGGCCGCCTTGGAGTCGGGCGCGGCCCGCGAACGCGACGACGTGGCCTGGCTGCTGGTCCTCGAACAGCTCATCTTCCAGACCGAGGCGGAGGCCCGCTGGCTCGACCACAGCGAATCCAGGCTCGTGCGGCTCTCCCTGACGGCCGACCGGAGAGCCGAGGGGGATCCGCCGCAGGCCGCAGACACCGCCACCGCCACCGCCCCGAAACCCCGCGCGTCCCACGCCCCGCCGCGCTGACGCCACCACCGTCCCAGGGGGGACCATGCCCGACCCGCACCCGCACACCGAACGACCCGTACTCCAGCTCCAGGACCTGGTCCGCACGC
>NZ_BMTY01000002.1:116222-223440 GCF_014649915.1 Streptomyces toxytricini
ACGGCACCGGCGCCACCGAGGTGCACGCCCTGCGCGGCGTCGACCTGTCCGTGTACCCCGGCGAACTCGTCGCCGTCATGGGCCCCTCGGGCTCCGGCAAGTCCACGCTGCTCACCCTCGCCGGCGGCCTCGACATGCCGACCAGCGGCCGCGTCCTCGTCGAGGGCACCGACATCACCACCGCGAGCCGCAGCCGACTCGCGGCCCTGCGCCGCCGCAGCATCGGATACGTCTTCCAGGACTACAACCTGATCCCGGCCCTCACCGCCGCCGAGAACATCGCCCTGCCCCTCGAACTCGACGGGGTCGCGGCCCGCAAGGCGCGCACCAGCGCGCTGGCCGCCCTCGACGAGATGGGGCTGCGGGCGACCGCCGACCGGTTCCCGGACGAGATGTCCGGCGGCCAGCAGCAGCGCGTGGCCATCGCCCGCGCCCTGGTCGGCGACCGCCGCCTGGTCCTCGCCGACGAGCCCACCGGCGCCCTCGACTCCGAGACCGGCGAATCCGTCCTCGCCCTGCTCCGGTCGCGCTGCGACGCGGGCGCCGCCGGCATCCTCGTCACCCACGAACCGCGGTTCGCCGCCTGGGCGGACCGCGTGGTCTTCCTGCGCGACGGCAACGTCGTCGACTCCACACTGCGCAGCCACGCCGAATCGCTGCTGCCGGGGCAGGCGGGCGGCCGGTGAAGGCGTACCACTCCTGGGTCGCGGCCCTCCGCATAGCCCGGCGCGACGCCTGGCGCGCCAAGGGCCGCAGCTTCCTCGTCCTCGCGATGATCGCCCTGCCGATCATCGGTGTCAGCGCCGCGGACGTCACCCTGCGCAGCTCGGAGCTCTCGCCCGCCGAGGCGGTCAGCCGCAAGATCGGCGCTGCCGACGCCCTGCTGACCTCCTCCGGCATCGGCGCGGCCATCCACCAACGGCCCGACGGGGACGGCTACACGGCCGCGGCCGACCACGCGGTCCAGCCTCCCCCGGAGCCCGGGACCGACCGCGCGAAGTCCGCGGTACCCGCCGGAGCCGAGATACTGAAGATCAGCACCGGCCACACCAAGATCCGCAGCCGGTACGGGCTGCTGCAGACCGAGCTGCGCGAGGTCGACACCGCCGACCCCCTGGTCAAGGGCATGATCGTCATGGACCGCGGGCGGACGCCCGAGGAGGCCGGCGAGGTCGTCGCCACCAACGCCTTCCTGGAGGCCTCCGGGCTCTTCGTGGGCTCGCAGTTCACCCCCCGCGGCTCTGCCACGTGGTACCGGATCGTCGGCGCGTACGAGCTCCCCTCCGACCTGAAGAAGGTCGAGATCACCGCCCCGCCCGGCACCCTGCTCGCCCCGCTCGACAAGGAGCTGCGGGCCGCCGGGGTGCCCGGAGTGGTCGCCGACGACTCCTACCTCGTGAAGACCGGGCCCGGTGGTTTCACGTGGAACATGGTCAAGGAGGCCAACACCAAGGGCGTCGTCGTCCACTCCCGGGCCGTCGCCCTCGACCCGCCCGCGCGGTCCGACGTCCCCCTGTTCGCGCAGATGGACAGCAGGGGCGAACGCGACTTCGGGTCGCTGCCGGCCAGTGAGACGGCCATCCTCGCCACCGTCGTCGGCCTCGCCATGCTGGAGATCTGCCTGCTCGCCGGCCCCGCCTTCGCGGTCGGCGCCCGCCGCTCGCGCCGCCAGCTCGGCCTCGTCGGCGCCAACGGGGGCGACCGGCGCCACATCCGGGCCATCGTCCTCTCCGGGGGCCTCGTCATCGGCGCCGCGGCCGCCGTCGTCGGCACCACGGCCGGCATCCTCCTCACGGTCGCGCTGCAGCCGCTGCTGGAAGAGCACATCGGCGTCCGCTTCGGCAGCTTCGACCTCCGGCCCCTGGAACTCCTCGGCATCGCCGTGCTCGCCGTCCTCACCGGCCTGCTCGCGGCCGTGGTCCCCGCGTTCACCGCCTCCCGGGAGACGGTCCTGTCCTCGCTGACCGGGCGGCGCGGCATCCGCCGGGCCAACCGCGTACTGCCCTTCGCCGGGCTCGCGGCCGTCGCCCTCGGCGCGGCCATCGCCCTCTACGGCACGACCGCCGACGCGGGCGCCACCGTCGTCGCCGGAGGAAGCGCGCTCGCCGAGCTCGGCGTCGTCGCCCTCACCCCCGTCCTCGTCGGACTGTTCGGCCGGACGGGACGCTGGCTGCCGCTCTCGCCCCGGCTCGCCCTGCGCGACGCCGTCCGCAACCGGGGCCGCACCGCGCCCGCCGTGGCCGCCGTGCTCGCCGCCGTCGCCGGCACCGTCGCGCTGGCCACGTACCAGCAGAGCAGCGAGGCGCAGCAGCGCGCCGCATACGTCGCGCGGCTGCCGGCCGGCTCCGGCAAGGTGGAGCTGCACGATTCAGGGCACCAGAAGTCCATGGGCGCCGTCCGCCAGGCCGTCAGCCGGGAACTCCCCGTCGCCCTGCGGGCGGACGTGGACCGCGTGCAGGTCGGTGCGCCCGGCTGCGAGCGGATCACGGGACCGGGCGCCTGCGGCCGGGCCCAGATCGTCCGGCCGAAGGACCAGCGCTGCCCCCTCTGGGAGGACGGGGACCGCGACTTCACCCCGGCGCAAACCAAGGAGCTGCGCCGGGACTGGCGGTGCATCACGTCGCGGCACGGCGGCATGTACGAGTTGGTCGTCGCCGACGAGAAGCTGCTGACCGCGCTCGCCGTGACCGACCCGGGCACGGTTGCCGCGCTGAAGTCCGGCAAGGCCGTCTCCTTCGAACCGCGCGACGTCAAGGACGGCAAGGCCACCGTCCGGCTCATCACCTCCGAGGCCGAGCGCGCGTTCACCGGGGAGGGCGAGCCGCCCGGCGAGGACAGGGTGTTCCCCGTGCACCAGGCGCCCGCGGGCACCAACGGCTACGGCATCTCCCTGGTCCTGCCGCCCTCCGCCGTGCATGCCGCCGGCCTCGCCACCCAGCCGTCCGCCTCGTACTTCACGCTGGACGGGAAGCCGACGCAGCGGCAGCGGCAGCAGCTGGCCGCCGAGATCGACCGGATCGGCGTGGAGGCGCCCGTCGACATCGAGTCCGGCTACGAACCCGAGGACACCACGGCCATGCTCGCGCTGACCGTCTTCGCCGCCCTCGTCACCGTCGGCGCCGCCGGCATCGCCACGGGCCTCGCGCAGACCGACGCCGAAGCCGACCTGAAGACCCTCTCCGCAGTCGGCGCACCCCCGCGGGTGCGGCGCACCCTCAGCGGCTTCCAGTGCGGCGTGGTGGCCCTCATGGGCGTCGTCCTGGGCACCGCCTCCGGCATCCTCCCCGCGGTCGCGCTGCGGCTCGCACAGCGGCGCGAGATCGCCGACATGGCGGAGGCCTCCGGGATCGGGGACGAGGTGCCGTTCGTGCCGATCGTGCTGCCGTGGGACACCTTCGCGGCGCTCCTCCTCCTGGTCCCGCTGGGCGCGGCCCTGCTCGCCGCCGCGGTGACCCGGTCCGCGGGCGGCATCGCCCGGCGCGCCGCCGGCTGACCCCCGCCGGCCCGCGCCGCACGGCCGGTGCCCCCGTACAGGGTGGATCACGCCCGTACGGGGGCACACCGTGTGTACACGCAGGTGTGCGAGAGAATGGCCGGCATGGAGATGCCGAGGAGTGAACGGTCGCAGGACAGTCCCCCGCACGTCCTGATCGTGGGACAGGACGGGATGGCGGTCGGCGGCGCCGATGACGAGTCGCGCGAGGTCCCGGTGACGGAGATGGTCGAACAGCCCGCCAAGGTCATGCGGATCGGCAGCATGATCAAGCAACTTCTGGAAGAAGTGCGCGCAGCACCTCTGGACGAGGCCAGCCGGGTCCGTCTGAAGGACATCCACGCGGCGTCGGTGAAGGAGCTGGAGGACGGCCTGGCTCCGGAGCTCGTCGAGGAACTGGAGCGCCTCTCCCTGCCGTTCACCGAGGAGGCCGTGCCCTCCGAAGCGGAACTGCGCATTGCGCAGGCGCAGTTGGTGGGCTGGCTGGAGGGCCTGTTCCACGGCATCCAGACCGCCCTGTTCGCGCAGCAGATGGCCGCGCGCGCGCAGTTGGAGCAGATGCGCCGCGCGCTGCCGGCCGGCGGCCAGCACGACGGCGAAGAGGACGGACCGCACGGCGCGGTCCGCTCCGGCCCCTACCTGTAGCCGGGCGGCGGCGCCGCGCCGCAGCCCCGCCGTGCCGGCCCGCGCCGGACGGTGCCGGCCCGTCCGCCGGCATCCCGCCCGGCGCGGGCGAGTGTCCGGGGCCGGGCGGCCGGGACGGCCGGAGCGCGGTCGGCCCCGGGTGGGCGGACCGGCCGCATCGCCGGGTCCGGCAAGTGCGGCTCCCGCCGCGGAACATGGTCCGCGCATACTCGTGGGCATGAGCTACGACGCGATCGTCCTCGCCGGCGGCGCCGCGCGGCGCCTCGGCGGAGCGGACAAGCCCGGGCTGCGCGTGGGCGGCCGCACGCTGCTCGACCGCGTCCTCGACGCCTGCCCCGACGCCGCGGCCACCGTGGTGGTCGGCGGCCGCCGGCCCACGGCCCGGCCCGTCTCCTGGGCCTTGGAGAGCCCGCCCGGCGCGGGCCCCGTCGCCGCGCTCGACGCCGGGCTGCGGCGCACCACCGCAGACACCGTCCTCGTCCTCTCCGCCGACCTGCCCTTCCTCGACCGGGGCACGGTCCGCGCCCTCCTCGGCCGGCTCGCCCCGCCCGCGGACGCGGAGGGCGCCCTGCTGCGCGACCGCGCCGGGCGGGACCAGCCGCTCGTCGCCGCGTACCGGGCGGAGCCGCTGCGCCGCGAGATCGCCCTGCTGGCCGCCGAGCACGGCACCCTCACCGGGCTGCCGCTGCGCGCGCTGACCGCCGAACTGGAACTGGCCCACGTGACGGATACTGGGCCACTCGCCTCGTTCGACTGCGACACCTGGGACGATCTCGCATCCGCCCGCGCCACGATCAGGGAGCATGGGAACGTGCTGGACCAATGGATCACCGCTGCCAAGGCCGAGCTCGGCATCGACATCGACGTCGACACCAAGGCCCTGCTCGACCTCGCCCGGGACGCCGCCCACGGCGTCGCCCGGCCCGCCGCCCCCCTGACGACCTTCCTCGTCGGCTATGCGGCGGCGCGCGCCGAGGCCGCGGGGGCGGACCCGGCCGCCGCCCTGGCCGAGGCCCTCGGCAAGGCCGCCGCGCTCGCGCAGCAGTGGGCCGCCGAGGCCGGGACCGGGGAGAACGGGGCGGCCCCGCAATGACGCCCACGGACTCCGACCACGCCATGCGGGCCCTCGACGAGGCGCTCGCCCTGGTCAACCCCGCCCCCGCCGGAGCCGGCGGGAGCGGCCCCGCAGGATCGGGCGGCTCCGGCGGCGGCCGGCACCGGGCAGCCGCCTGGCCCCAGGCCCGCGACGCCGCCGCCCGCGCCGGCTCCGGCGTCCGGCCGCGCACCCGCCGCGTCCCCCTCGCGGACGCCCTCGGCGAGGTCCTCGCCGCACCCCTGGACGCCCTCACCGACCTGCCGTCCTTCGACACCTCCGCCATGGACGGGTGGGCTGTCGCCGGCCCCGGACCCTGGGCCGTCCGCGCCGACGGCGGCGTGCTCGCGGGCTCCGGGCGGCCCGAGCCCCTGGCCGACGGCGAGGCCGTGCGGATCGCCACCGGCGCCCGGATCCCCGCCGACACCACCGCCGTCCTGCGCAGCGAGCACTCCCGCGAGGCCGGCGGGCAGCTCTACGCCGACCGGCCCGTCACCACCGGCCAGGACATCCGCCCCCGCGGCCAGGAGTGCCGCTCCGGCGATCTGCTGCTGCCTGCCGGCTCACTGGTCACCCCGGCCGTCCTGGGACTCGCCGCGGCCGCCGGGTACGACGAGCTCGCCACCCGGCCCCGGCCCCGCGTCGAGGTGCTGGTCCTCGGCGACGAGCTGCTGACGGAGGGGCTCCCGCACGACGGCCTGATCCGCGACGCCCTCGGCCCCATGCTCGGCCCCTGGCTGGAGCGGCTCGGCGCCGAGGTCACCGGTACCCGCCGGATCGGGGACGACGACGCCGGCGCCGAGGCACTGCTGGAGGCCGTCACCGGCTCGGAGGCCGATGTCGTCGTCACCACCGGCGGCACCGCCTCCGGCCCCGTCGACCACGTCCACCCGGTCCTGCGCCGGGCCGGCGCCGAGCTGCTCGTCGACGGGGTGGCCGTACGGCCCGGGCACCCCATGCTGCTGGCCCGCCTCGGCGGCCCCGCCGACGGCCGGCACGTGGTGGGCCTGCCCGGCAACCCGCTCGCCGCCGTCTCCGGCCTGCTGACCCTCGCCGACCCCCTGCTGCGGGCCCTGGCGGGCCGCCGCCGGCGGCCCCGCTACGGGGCGCCCGTCCAGGGCGACGTGCCGGGCCACCCGTACGACACCCGGCTCGTCCCGGTCCGGCTGACCGACGAGCACGCCGTGCCGCTGCGCTACAACGGGCCCGCGATGCTGCGCGGCATCGCCGCCGCCGACGCGCTGGCCGTCGTCCCGCCGCACGGTGCGCGGTCGGGCCAGGAGCTGGAGATCCTCGACCTGCCGTGGGTCTCGGGAGGATGTTTCACGTGAAACTGCCCGGCCATGACGCCATGGCGCGCGCGGCGGACGAGAAGCTCGTCTCACGCCGGATCAAACTGCCGCGCCCCGTGGTGGACAAACCGATTCGCCAGGTCGCCAAGCGGCTGCTGATGGCGCTGTTCGTGCTCCTCCTGACGGTGCTGATCGTCTGGCTCGACCGTGCGGGCTACCACGACAACGCCAACGAGACGGTCGACCTGCTCGACTGCTTCTACTACGCGACGGTGACCCTGTCGACGACGGGCTACGGCGACATCGTCCCGTACAGCGACAGCGCCCGCCTGGTCAACATCCTGCTGATCACGCCGCTGCGGGTGCTGTTCCTGATCATCCTGGTGGGAACCACCCTGGAAGTGCTCACGGAGCGCACCAGGGAAGAGTGGCGGCTGAGCCGCTGGAGGAAGAACTTGCGCGATCACACGGTCGTGGTCGGCTTCGGCACGAAGGGCCGCTCGGCCCTGCAGACGCTGCTGGCCACCGGCCTCCAGAAGGAGCAGGTCGTCATCGTCGACCCCAGCTCCAAGGTCATCGACATCGCCAACTCCGAAGGCCTCACGGGCGTCGTGGGCGACGCGACCCGCTCGGACGTCCTGCGGCGCGCGGAGCTCCAGAAGGCGCGCCAGGTCGTCATCGCCACCCAGCGCGACGACACCGCTGTCCTGGTCGCGCTGACGGCCCGCCAGCTGAACCGCGGCGCCAAGATCGTCGCCGCGGTCCGCGAGGAGGAGAACGCCCCCCTGCTGCGCCAGTCGGGCGCCGACGCGGTCATCACCAGCGCGAGCGCGGCCGGCCGGCTGCTCGGGCTGTCGGTGCTGAGCCCCAGCTCCGGCGAGGTGATGGAGGACCTCATCCAGCAGGGCAGCGGCCTGGACCTGGTCGAGCGGCCCGTGAAGAAGTCCGAGGTCGGCAAGGGGGTGCGGGAGACCGAGGACCTCGTGGTCAGCGTGCTGCGCGGGCACCGGCTGCTGCCGTACACCGACCCGCATGCCAGCCCCCTCCAGCTGACCGACCGCCTGATCACCATCGTGCGCGCCGCCCCGGCGGCCCAGCCCCCGATCAGCCTCGGCCCGGCCGACTGAGCGCACCGCTGCACGGACCGGCCCGGGGCGGCGCCTTGGCGTACGCTCCGGGCCATGCATGCGATCACGATCGAGCAGCCCGGCGGTCCCGAGGCCCTCGTCTGGGACCGGGCACCCGACCCGGTGGCGGGCGAGGGAGAGGTCCTCGTCGACGTCGCCGCGAGCGCGGTGAACCGCGCCGACCTCCTCCAGCGGCAGGGCTTCTACGACCCGCCGCCCGGCACCTCCCCGCACCCCGGACTGGAGTGCTCGGGGCGGATCGCCGCCGTCGGGCCCGGCGTGTCCGGCTGGGCCGTCGGCGACGAGGTGTGCGCCCTCCTCAGCGGCGGCGGCTACGCGGAGCGGGTCGCCGTCCCCGCGGGCCAGCTGCTGCCGGTCCCGGCGGGGACCGACCTGGCGACGGCCGCAGCCCTGCCCGAGGCAGCCTGCACCGTCTGGTCGAACCTCTTCATGGTCGCCCACCTGCGCCCCGGCGAGACCGTGCTGGTGCACGGCGGCGCGAGCGGCATCGGCACCATGGCGATCCAGCTGGCGAAGGCCGCCGGGGCGACGGTGGCGGTCACGGCGGGCAGCCCCGAGAAGCTCGCCCGATGCAAGGAGCTCGGCGCCGACGTCCTGATCGACTACCGGACGCAGGACTTCGCGGCGGAGGTGAAGGCCGCGACCGGCGGCGCCGGGGCCGACGTCGTCCTGGACATCATCGGTGCCAAGTACCTCGCGCGGAACGTCGACGCCCTCGCCGTGAGCGGGCGGCTCGTCGTGATCGGCCTCCAGGGCGGCGTGAAGGCCGAGCTGAACCTGGGCGCACTGCTCGCCAAGCGGGCCGCGGTCGCCGGGACGACGCTGCGCGCGCGTCCGCGGGAGGAGAAGGCCGCGATCGTCGCGGCCGTACGGGAGCACGTTTGGCCGCTGGTGGAGGCGGGCCGCGTACGGCCCGTCGTCCACACCGTGCTGCCGATGCGCGAGGCCGCCGAGGCGCACCGGCTGGTGGAGTCCGGCGCCCACGTCGGCAAGGTGCTGCTGGCCGTGTGACCCCGCCGCGCACCGCGGCGGAGCCGGACGGCCGGGCGCGTCGGCGCGCCGGTCCGGGCGGTCTGACCCCCGCCCGGACCGGCTGCCCCGCCCGCGGGCGGGCCTACAGGGTGCGCAGCAGCACCGCCGGGTTCTCCACGCAGTCGGCGACGTACCGGAGGAAGCCGCCCGCCGTGCCGCCGTCGCACACCCGGTGGTCGAAGGTGAAGGACAGCTGCACGACCTGGCGGACGGCGAGCTCGCCCCGGTGCACCCACGGCTTGGGGGTGATCCGGCCGACCCCGAGCATGGCGGCCTCCGGGTGGTTGATGATCGGCGTGGAGCCGTCCACCCCGAACACCCCGTAGTTGTTCAGGGTGAAGGTGCCGCCCGTCAGGTCGGACGGGGCGAGCTTCCCGGTGCGCGTCAGCTCGGTCAGCCGCGCGAACTCCGCCGTCAGCGACTCGGCGTTGCGCTCGTGGGCGTCGCGGACGACCGGGACGACCAGGCCGCGCTCCGTCTGGGCGGCGAAGCCCAGGTGCACGGAGGGCAGGCGGACGATCTCGTTCGCCGCCAGGTCCACCGTGGAGTTGAGCTCCGGGTACCGGGCCAGCGCCGCCGTGCAGATCCGGGCCAGCATGCCCAGCACCGAGACCTTCGGGCCGCCTGCGGCGTTCATCGCCGCGCGCGCCGCCATCAGCTCGGTCGCATCGGCGTCCACCCAGCAGGTGGCGTCCGGGATCTCGCGCCGGCTGCGCGAGAGCTTGTCGGCGACCGCGCCGCGCAGCCCCTTGAGCGGGATCCGCTCGGCGCCGGCCGGCGCCGCGGCGGCGGCCGGAGCGGCAGCGGGAGCGGCAGGGGCGGCGGCCGGCACACGGAGCGCCGCCTCGACGTCCGCGCGCAGGATCAGGCCGTCGGGCCCGGACCCGGTCAGGGCCCGCAGGTCGATTCCGTTGTCGCGGGCCAGCTTGCGCACCAGCGGCGAGATGACCGGCACCGGCCCGGCGGGCCGGAAGGCCGGAGCGGGAGGCGCGGCCGGGGCGGCCACGGCCGCGGGGGCGGCGGGAGCGGGGGCCGGAGCCGCGGAGGCGGGTCGCACCCGCCTCCGACGCGCCGTGCGCGAGTGGTCCGTGCCGTAGCCGACCAGGACGTTGCCCGAACCGGACTCCTCCGGCTCCTGCACCGTGCCCGCGCCGGCCGCGTCACCCGCGCCCGCACCCACCGCCACCGTGATCAGCGGTGCTCCGACGGGGAGTTCCGTGCCCTCCTCCCCGAAGCGGGCGGTGACGACACCGCCGTAGGGGCACGGCACTTCCACCATCGCCTTGGCCGTTTCGACCTCGACCACCGGCTGGTCGACGGCGACGACGTCGCCGACCGCGACCAGCCAGCGGACGATCTCGGCCTCGGTCAGTCCCTCCCCGAGGTCGGGGAGCTTGAACTCCATTACCTGCGCCATCAGTTCTCCCACTGGAGGCGGGCCACGGTGTCCAGGATCCGGTCCACACCGGGCAGGTGGTGCTTCTCCAGCATCGGCGGCGGGTACGGGATGTCGAAGCCCGTCACGCGCAGCACCGGCGCCTCCAGGTGGTGGAAGCACTTCTCCTGGATGCGGGCGGCGATCTCCGCGCCGGGTCCGCCGAAGCCGTTCGCCTCGTGGACGATCACGGCGCGCCCGGTGCGGCGCACCGAGGCGACGACCGCCTCCTCGTCGAACGGCACCAGCGAGCGCAGGTCCAGGACCTCCAGGTCCCAGCCCTCCTCGCGTGCCGCCTCGGCCGCCTCCAGGCACACGGGCAGCGACGGCCCGTATGTGATCAGCGTGGCGCCGGTGCCGGCGCGGCGGACGAGCGCCTTGCCGATGCCCGGCACGCCGGCCGGGGCCTCGGGGTTCCAGTCGGCCTTCGACCAGTAGAGCCGCTTCGGCTCCATGAAGACGACCGGGTCGTCGCTGGCGATGGACGCGCGCAGCAGCCCGTAGGCGTCCTCGACGGTCGCCGGGGTCACCACGTGCAGCCCGGGGGTGGCCGTGTAGTACGCCTCGGAGGAGTCGCTGTGGTGCTCGACGCCGCCGATGCCGCCGCCGTAGGGCACGCGGATGGTGATCGGCAGGGGCATCGCGCCGCGGGTGCGGTTGCGCATCCGCGCCACGTGCGAGATGAGCTGCTCGAACGCCGGGTAGGCGAACGCGTCGAACTGCATCTCCACGACCGGCCGCAGGCCGTACATGGCCATGCCGACCGCCGTGCCCAGGATGCCGGCCTCGGCGAGCGGGGTGTCCGTGCAGCGGTCCTCGCCGAACTCCTTCGCCAGCCCGTCGGTGATGCGGAAGACGCCGCCGAGGGTGCCGACGTCCTCGCCCATCACGTGCACGGCCGGGTCCGCGGCCATCGCGTCGCGCATGGCCCGGTTCAGGGCCTGCGCCATCGTCGCGGGCTTCGCCGCCACCGTCGTCACGACTGCTCCTCCGCGTCGAGCTCGGCGCGCAGCATGTCCGCCTGCTCGCGCAGCCGGCCGGTCTGCTCCGCGTAGACGTGCGCGAAGATGTCCATCGGGTTCAGGACCGGGTCGGCGTTCATCCGCTCGCGCAGGTCGGCGGCCATCTCCTCGGCGGCGTCCTTGGCCGCCTGGACGGCCTGCTCGTCCAGGATCCCGCGGGCGGTCAGCTCGCGCTCCAGCAGTGCCACGGGGTCGTGCGCCTTCCATGCCTCGACCTCGGCGTCCCCGCGGTAGCGGGTCGCGTCGTCGGCGTTCGTGTGGGCTTCGATGCGGTAGGTGACGGCCTCGACCAGGGTCGGTCCGCCGCCCGAGCGGGCCCGTCGCACGGCCTCCGACAGCACCTCGTGGACGGCGGCGACGTCGTTGCCGTCGACCAGGCGGCCGGGCATGCCGTAGCCGACGGCCTTGTGCGCAAGGGTCGGGGCGGCCGTCTGCTTGGACAGCGGGACGGAGATCGCGAAGCCGTTGTTCTGGACGAGGAAGACCACCGGGGCCTTCCAGACGGCCGCGAAGTTCAGGGCCTCGTGGAAGTCGCCCTCGCTGGTTCCGCCGTCGCCGACCATGGCGAGCGCCACCACGTCGTCGCCGCGCAGCCTGGCCGCGTGGGCCAGGCCGACCGCGTGCGGCAGCTGGGTGGCCAGCGGGGTGCTGAGGGGGGCGATGCGGTGCTCGCGCGGGTCGTAGCCGGTGTGCCAGTCGCCGCGCAGCAGGGTCAGCGCCTGGACGGGGTCCAGGCCGCGCGCCACGGCCGCCAGGGTGTCGCGGTAGCTCGGGAAGAGCCAGTCCTGCTCCTGGAGGACCAGGGCGGCCGCGATCTCGCAGGCCTCCTGGCCGACGGTGGAGGGGTAGACGGCGAGCCGGCCCTGCCGGGTCAGCGCGGTGGCCTGCGCGTTGTAGCGGCGGCCGCGGACCAGTTCCGCGTGGAAGCGGCGCATCAGGTCGGCGTCGAGCTCCTCCGCGGCCGGCGTGCCCAGCACCCGGTACGGCTCGGGGTCCGGGAGCAGCGGAGCGGCGTCCGTACGGGGCCTCCAGGCGGGCGGCGGGGTCGACCGGTGGGACGCACCTGCGCCGGGCAGCTCTTGGACCGTCATGGCGGCGTACACCTCCTCTTGGGAAGCGGGCTGGGGTACCGCCCAGCGGGTGGGCTGGGGGGAGGGACGCGGCCACGGGTGTGAGGCGCCTCACCAACCGATTGTTCGGTCGATGGCGCAATTTGGCTACAGGCGGGTGCAGGCTGTGGACAAAGTGGCGCCGGGGCCCTGGGATGGATGCAGGACGTCCAGGACAGGGAGGCAGTGGGCAATGCCGGATGAACAAATGGCCGCGGCGGGCTCCGCAGCGGGATCCGCACCCGACCCGGCAGGAGGTGCCGCTCCCGCCCCTCAGGCCCCTCCCCGCCCACTGGACCCCATCGACCGTTCGATCATGCGGCTGCTCCAGGCGGACGGACGGGCGTCCATACGGTCGGTCGCCGAGCAGGTGCACGTGTCCCGGGCCAACGCCTACGCCCGTATCAACCGGCTCATCGACGACGGCGTGATCCGCGGGTTCACGGCGCGCGTCAACCACGAGCGGGCGGGCCAGGGCGCCTCCGCCTACATCACGCTGAAGATCGTGCAGAACTCTTGGCGGACGGTCCGCGAGAAGCTCCGCGAGCTGCCCGGCGCGGCCCACATCGCGCTGGTCAGCGGCGATTTCGACGTCCTGCTGCTGGTTCACACGCCCGACAACCGCACGCTGCGCGAACTGGTCCTCACCCGCCTCCAGGCGATCCCGGAGGTGCTCTCGACGCGCACCCTGCTGGTCTTCGAGGAGACCGACCTGCTCGACGCGGGCCCCGGCGGCGGCGCCCGGGCCATCGCAGAGGAGTAGCCGCGCCCTGCCGGCCCCGCCGGCCCCGCCGGCCCCGCGCCGGACGCGGCGGCGCCCCGGAGGCGGCCTTGCGGGCCTGCCTCCGGGGCGCCGGTCACGGGGTCACTTCGTCTCGTAGTACCCGAACATGTCGACGATCAGGTCGATGTCGCCGAAGCTCTGGTTCCACAGGTCGATGGTGCCGTTGGTGCCGCCGGAGCTCGCCTGCACCAGGTTCGGGACCGTCTTGCCCGGCGTGAAGTTGAGCGACGAGGACCGCGGGGGGTCCTGCCAGACGGCCGTGCCGTCGAAGTAGGACGCCGGCGCGTTGACGTCGGGGGCGACGGAGAGGAAGCCGCTGTCGCGGGTGTTGGTCACCGTCGTGTTCAGCACGTACCCGGCGATGCCCTCCTCCTTGTGGGAGATGGCCATCCAGATGTAGTCCTGGCCGGCCAGCGGGCCGCTGCCCCACTCGCGGGTGTCCAGGCGGCGGTGCGGGGCGACGGCCATGAAGGCGCCCGAGCTGTCGGGGCTGTAGTAGCCGACCACGTCGACGATGACGTCGACGCCCGCCCAGGCGCCGTTCATGACGCTGATCCGGCCGTCGGAGCCGACCGGGACGATCACCGAGTTGGCGATGGTCTGCCCGGCCGTGAAGTTCACGTTCGAGGTGTTCGGGGCCGCCTGGCCGCTCGGGTAGACGGTCAGGTGGCCGGCCTCGCGCGGGCCGGTCGCCGTCACGTTCAGCGCCACGGCGGTGGCGTTCGAGGGCACGTACAGGCCGCCGAGCTGGGTCGAGAAGCTGCCCCGGCCGGGGACCTGGCCGCGGGGCGCGCCGAGGCCGGAGCGGGTGTCGACGGTGCGGACCGGCGTCATCGGCGTGTAGCCGCTGGAGGCACTGCGGCTGAAGTAGCCGGTGACGTCGGCGATGAGGTCCACCGCCTCCCAGCCGCCGTTGTACAGCTCGACGGTGCCGTCCTTGCCGACCGGCACGATCACCATGTTGGGGACGGTCTGGCCGGCCTCGAAGTTGAGGTTCGAGGTGGCCGGGCGCTGGCCGCCGCCGGGGAAGGCGGTGACGTGGCCGCCCGTGGCGGTGTTGGTGACGGTGACGTTCAGTGCGACCGCGGTGGCACCGGCCGGGATCTTCGCGTTCCCGGCGATCTTCACCCGGGTGGAGGTGTAGGGCGCGACCTTGCCGCCGCCGGTACGGGTGTCCAGCAGGCGGGTCGGGGTGTGCGGCGTGAAGTCCGAGCCGCTGGTCGAGAGCGGGACCTCGTTGACGACCTGGGCGTTGTTCGCGGCGTCGGTCACGGTGACCTTGACGTTGTACTCGCCCAGCTCGGCGTAGCGGTGCTGGCGCTTGACCTCCAAGCCGGGCAGGCCGTCGGCGGTCTCGGTGCTGCCGTCGCCCCAGTCGAAGGTGACCTTGAGGGTGGTGCCGGGGGCGCTCACGATCGCCGCCTGCAGCTCGACGCCGTGGGCGGTGGTGGTGCGGCCGTTCAGGACGACGGCCAGCTCCTCGTTCGCGGCCGGGGCGGGCTCCGCCTGCGCCGTGGCGTCGGACTGCGCGGTGGCGCCCGCCTTCGCGTCGGCGCCCGCCTTGCCCTTCGTACCGGGCAGTGCCTTGCGGACCGACCGCTCGGCCGGGCTGTGGAAGGTCTTCGCCTCGGGCTTGGCCAGCGGGCCCGCGTCCACGCCCCCGGCGGGCGCCCCCTTGGCCGCGGGTCGGGCGGGAGCGGCCTGTGCCGCTGCCGGCACCAGGACCGTTCCGAAGCTGGCCGCCACGGCGACGGCGGCGGATATGACAAGACGGCGGTTGCGCACCGGCCCCCCATGTTGATTTTTGAACACGCTCAGGATCGAGTCGGGCCCAGCGTACATGCCGCCGGGCCCTCTTGATCGCACAATTTTTCGGCCAAAAACCGCAGGCCGGACGGAAGGAGGCCGTCCGCTACGGCCGGGCGGTGCGCAGCCCGTCGAAGGCCATGTGGACGACCGCGTCGGCCAGCTGGCCGGGCGTGGTCCCCGGGTGCGGCCGGTACCACTCGACCAGCGAGTTCACCATGCCGAACAGCAGGCGCGTGGCCAGCCTGATGTCCACGTCCGCGCGCAGGTCGCCGTCCGCCGCGGCGGCCTTCAGCAGCTCCGCGACCTGGTGGTCGAACTCGCGGCGCCGCTCCAGCGCCCACCGCTCGGTCCGGGTGTTGCCCCGCACCCGCAGCAGCAGCGTCACGTACGGCAGCTCGTCGACCAGCACCTCGACGGTGCGCCGGGTCACGTACTCCACGCGCTCCACCGCGCGGCCGCGTACCGCGCCGGGTTCGTCGAGGACGGAGAACAGCCCGTCCAGGGCCCGGCTGACGGCGCGCTGCAGGAGCTCCTCCTTGCCCGCGACGTGGTGGTAGATCGAGGACTTCGAGATGCCCGCCGCCTTGGAGAGGTGCTCCATGGAGGTGCCGTCGTAGCCGCGCTCGTTGAAGACCTGGACCGCGACGGAGAGCAGGCTCTCCGGGGTGTAGGTGTCGCGCCTGGCGGTCGTCATGCGCCGTCCCCGTCCTGCCCGTCCGCGCCGTCCCCGGCCTCTTCGGCATCCGCCGCGTCCTCTGCGTAGCCGAGCTTGAACAGCGCCAGGGAGGGCGCGTACCGGCCGCCCGGGCAGCGCTCGTCCAGGTGGTGCAGCAGGTCGTAGGCCCAGTCGCGGCCGAGGCGGCGCTGCCATTCGGAGGGGCCGAGCGGGTAGTTCACGCCCAGCTTCATCGCGGTGTCGACGTCCTCGGCGGTGGCGACGCCCCGGGCGACGGCGTCCGCGGTGAGGTCGATCAGCATCGCGACCGTGCGGGCCACGATCATTCCGGGCACGTCGCCGATGACGGAGACCTGCTTGCCGAGCCGCTGGAAGAGGCCGACGGCCTCGGCGAGGGTGCGCTCGCTCGTGTCCGCCGAGGCGGACAGGGCGATCCGGGTGGCGCCGCGGTAGTCGGGCGAGAGGTCGAAGTAGACGACGTCGGTGAACTCGACGGACGTCCTGCCGTCGGCGAGGACCAGCTGGCCCTCGCCGGGCAGCTGGATGTACGGGCCGCCGCTGCCGGCGGCCGTGACGGCCACGCCCGCCTCCTCGATCAGGTCCACGAGCTCCGCGGCCGGCCCGAGGTCGCCGACGACGGCCACCTTCTCCGGCGCCTCCTCGGGCGCGGCGGTGTGCGGCTGCGGGAGCTCGGCGTCCGGCCCGTACGGGAACCAGCCGTGCCCCGACTTGCGGCCGAGGCGGCCCGACTGGACCAGGCGGCGCTGCGCGAGCGAGGGGTTGAACTTCGGGCTGCGGTGGAAGGACTCCCACACGGAGCGGGTGACGGCCTCGTTGACGTCCTGTCCGATCAGGTCGGTCAGCGCGAAGGGGCCCATCCGGAAGCCGCCGCACTCGCGGAGCACCGCGTCGATCGTGGCCGGGTCCGCGCCCTGCTCCTCGTACACGGCGAAGGCCTCGGCGTAGAAGGGCCGGGCGATCCGGTTGACGATGAAGCCGGGGGTGTCGGCGCAGCGCACCGGCGTCTTGCCCCAGCCGAGGACGGTGCGGTACGCGGACTCGGCGGCGGCCGGGTCGGTCGCGAAGCCGCTGACCACCTCGACGAGCGGGAGCAGCGGGGCCGGGTTGAAGAAGTGCAGGCCGAGGAAGCGGCCCGGGTGGGCGAGGCCGCCCGCGAGCTCGGTGACGGAGAGGGAGGAGGTGTTCGTGGCGAGCAGGGCGTCCGGTGCGACGACCTCCTCGAGCGCGGCGAACAGCGCCCGCTTGACGGCGGTGTCCTCGACGACGGCCTCGATGACCAGGGCGGCGTCCGCGAGGTCGGCGAGGGTGGCCGCCGATCCGATCCGGCCGACCGCGTCCGCGGCCTCGGCGCGCTCGATGCGGCCCTTGGCGGCCATCCGCTCCACGCGGTCCTGGACGATGCCGACGGCGTCGGCGGCGAGGCCGGCGTTGACGTCGTGGACCAGGACGCGGTGGCCCGCCATCAGGGCGACCTGGGCGATTCCCTGGCCCATGGTGCCGGCGCCGACGACCGCCACGGTGCGGGACCGCTCGATTGCTGTCATGTCCTGATCCTCCCGCACCGGGTTGTCCACAGGCCGGTCGGGCCCTCTTGTCCCGACCGATCGTTCGGTTACTCTAACTCCAGTCTGCTCGTCTTCACCCGCCCTTGCCTGATTCCAGCCCGCGATCCAGTCCGATCCCGCCCGGCTCAACGAGGAGTTGGTCCCTGATGGCCGCCGAGCCCACCCGCCCCCAGACGACCGCCCTGTCGGAGCTCTCCGCCCGGCACCGGCCCACCCTCGACCAGGCGCTGGAGGCCATCCGCAGCCGCGCGTACTGGTCCCCGCACCCGGAGCACCCCAAGGCCTACGGCGAGACCGCCCCGGCCGACGGCCTGGCGGCCTTCGAGGCGCTGCGCGGCACGCGCCTGGAGCTGGACCAGCCGGGGACGGACGGCTGGACCGGCGGCGAGGTCTCCCCGTACGGCCCGGAGCTGGGCGTGGAGTACCCGCACGCCGACATCGACGTGCTGCTGCCCGCGATGAAGGCGGGCATGGCCGCCTGGCGGGACGCCGGCCCGGAGGCGCGCGCCCTGGTCTGCATCGAGATCCTGGCCCGGATCAGCGCCCGGACGCACGAGTTCGCGCACGCGGTGATGCACACCAGCGGCCAGGCCTTCATGATGGCGTTCCAGGCGGGCGGCCCGCACGCGCAGGACCGCGGCCTGGAGGCCGTGGCGTACGCGTACGCGGAGCAGACCCGCGTGCCCGGCGAGGCCGCCTGGTCCAAGCCGCAGGGCAAGAAGGACCCGCTCCGGCTGGACAAGACCTTCAAGGCCGTCCCGCGCGGCATCGCCCTGGTCATCGGCTGCAACACCTTCCCCACGTGGAACGGCTACCCGGGCCTCTTCGCCTCCCTCGCCACCGGCAACCCGGTGCTGGTCAAGCCGCACCCGCGCGCGGTGCTCCCGCTCGCCCTGACCGTGCAGGTCGCCCGCACCGTCCTGGCGGAGGCGGGCTTCGACCCGAACCTGGTGGCGCTGGCGGCCGAGCGCCCCGGCGAGGGCATCGCCAAGGCCCTCGCGGTCCGCCCCGAGGTCAAGGTGATCGACTACACGGGCTCCACGGAGTTCGGCGACTGGCTGGAGGCCAACGCCCGCCAGGCACAGGTCTACACGGAGAAGGCCGGCGTCAACACGGTCGTCGTCGACTCCACCGACGACTACAAGGGCATGCTGGCGAACCTGGCCTTCTCGCTGTCCCTGTACAGCGGCCAGATGTGCACGACCCCGCAGAACCTGCTGATCCCGCGCGACGGCATCGACACCGACGCCGGCCGCAAGACCTACGACGAGGTCGTCGCGGACATCGCGGCCTCGGTCGGCGGCCTCCTCGGGGACGACGCCCGGGCCAACGCCCTGCTCGGCGCCCTGGTCAACCCGGACGTCAAGGCCCGCTTGGAGGCGGCCGCCGAGCTCGGCGAGGTGGCGCTCGCCTCCCGCGAGGTCGCGAACCCCGACTTCCCGGACGCCGTGGTCCGCACCCCGGTCATGGTGAAGCTGGACGCGGCCAAGCCGGACGACGCGGCGCCCTACTTCTCCGAGTGCTTCGGCCCGGTCTCCTTCGCGGTCGCCGTGGACTCCACGGCGGACGCCCTGGAGCTGCTGCGGCGCACGGTCCGCGAGAAGGGCGCCATGACGGTGGGCGCGTACACCACCTCGGCGGACACCGAGCGGGCCGTCGAGGAGGTCTGCCTGGAGGAGTCGGCGCAGCTGTCGCTGAACCTGACCGGCGGGGTGTACGTCAACCAGACGGCCGCCTTCTCCGACTTCCACGGCTCGGGCGGCAACCCCGCGGCGAACGCGGCGCTGTGCGACGGGGCGTTCGTCGCGAACCGGTTCCGCATGGTGGAGGTCCGCCGCCAGGCCTGACGGCCGCGGACAGCAGCGGGGCACGGCCGGCGGCTCAGCCGGCCTTGGGCCCGCCCCAGTGGAAGAGGGACATGGCCACGCTGGTGGCCAGGTTGTAGCTGGACACCTGGGGCCGCATCGGCAGCGACACCAGGTGGTCGGCGCGGGCCCGCAGCTCGGGCGAGATGCCGTGGCGCTCGGAGCCGAAGGCCAGCAGGGCGTCGTCCGGGAGGGTGAGGGCGCGGATGTCCTCCCCCTCCGGGTCGAGCGCGTACAGGGGGCCCTCGGGCAGGGTGTCGAGGGTGACCCGGTCCACGGTCGTCGCATAGTGCAGCCCGGCGCCGGCCCGGACCACGTTCGGGTGCCAGGGATCGAGGTCGCCGCGGGTCACCACGCCCGTGGCGCCGAAGCCGGCGGCCAGCCGCACCACGGCTCCGACGTTGCCGAGGTTGCGCGGGTTGTCCAGGACCACCACGGGCGCGCTCCGCGGGCGCCGGTCCAGCAGGGCCCGCCCCCGCGCCGCGTCCGGCCGTACGGCGAGGGCGGCGACCCCGGTCGGGTGCACGCGGGCGACGAGCCCGCGCAGGTCGGCGGGGCGCAGCAGCCGCCGTACGTCGCCGAGGACGTCCGGGGCGAGCTGCGCGGCCAGGGCGAGGGCGGCGTCGGGGTCCCGGGCCACCGCGATCCGCACGTCGGCGCCGAACCGCAGGGCGTGCTTGAGGGCGTGGAACCCGTCGAGCAGCACGAGCCCGTCCTGCTCCAGCCCCGCCTGCCACTCCCGCACCGTCTCGTCGCTCATGCCCCGACCCTACGGCGCCGCGCTCAGCCCGCGGCCCGCGCATCCGACGGCGGGGGACCGGGGCCGGGCCCCGCCGTGCCGCCGGGGGCCCGCTGCGGCGGGAGCCCGGCGCCCGCCGGCCCGTCCGGCCGCGACCGGCCGAGCCGCCGTGCGAGCCCGCTGCGCGCTCCTGCGGCCCGTGCCCCGAGCCACAGCAGGAAGGCGGTCGGCAGGAACACCGCGTCGGCGGCGATCATGGCCATGGAGAAGAACGGCAGTCCCAGCAGCACCGCGATGCCCGCGTGCTCCAGCACCATCACGGCGAGCAGGACGTTCTTCACGCGCCGCTGGAAGACCGTGAACGGGAACGCCACCTGCACCGCGACCGTGCCGTACGTCAGCAGCATCACCAGCGTGCCGCTGCCCGCCAGCAGCGACGACAGCTCCGGCCAGGGGCTGAAGTAGTCGAGGCCGAGCGGGTAGTACAGGGCGGTCCCGTCCTGCCACCGCGACCCCTGGACCTTGTACCACCCGGCGGTGGCGTAGATCAGGCACACCTCGGCCGCGATGACGAGCATGCCCGCGTTGTGCACCGTGTTCGCCAGGACGTCGAGGACGGCCCGGGCCTCGCTGCGCGGCTCGTACCGGTCGACCATCCACCACACGGCGCAGACGACCCACAGGGCGGCGAAGGCGGCGACCCAGCCGTGGCCGAGCCGCCCGGTCACCGTCCCGAAGGCGAACACCGCGCCGAGGGCGCCCCACAGCACCGGCCCGGCCGCCCCGGCCGAGGCCGAGCCGTGCCGCCGGGCCCGGCGCGCGTCCAGCGACCACACCTGCGCGCACCGCGTCAGGACCAGGTACATCGCCATCAGGTGGATGACGTTGTCCCCGCCGTCTCCCATGAACACGCTGCGGTTCTGAAGCGACAGCACCCCGGCCGCGAACACGACGGAAACCGCCCGGGTCCGCCATCCCAGGGCGAGCAGGGCGCTCGCCGCCACCGACAGCGCGTACACGGCCTCGAACCAGAGGGCGGAGTCGGACCACAGCAGGACGGTGAAGGCGTGGTTGGAGCCGACGAGCTTCTGCGCCAGCTCCCAGCTCCACGGGCCGTCGGGCCCGTACAGCTCGTGCCGGTGGGGGAACTCGCGCAGCAGGAAGCAGAGCCAGGTCGTCGCGAAGCCGATGCGGACGACGGCGCTCTGGTACGGGCCGAGCGCCTCCCCCGTGGCGCGGGCCAGGGCGCGGCCGGCGGCGGCCCGGGCCCGTCTCACACCGTCCACCACGACAGCTCCCGGTGGTAGGTGCGGGTGTCGGTCTCCTCGTCGCTCCACACGGGGGCCGCGACGGCGCGGGTGGCGGAGCGGAGCTGGATGCGGACGATCTCGCCGCCGTCGCCGGGGCGGGCGGCCCGCAGCCGGTTCAGCGCGATCCGCTTCAGGTACTGCTCCGACAGCCCGCCGCGCTCGCCGACGGGCCGGTCCTCCTCGTCGTGCGAGGCGGTGAAGAAGTCCCAGGCGCGCCGCAGCTCGTTCTGGCGGGTGTGGCTGGGGAGCAGGCTGTGCCGGATGGCCGCGCCGTCCTCGGCGGAGAGGTCGCGCCACGCCTCGGTGACAAGGCCGCCGTCGCGGGTGCGGACCTGGGCGCGCGCCTCGACGGCGATGTTCTGCTGGAGGGGGTTGGGGGCGAAGAGCTTCCAGTTCTGCTCGAACTCGGGGTAGATCCAGGCGTCCACGGCCCCGGCGTGCCGCTTGCTGAGCGTGTTGGCCGGGGCGACGTGCAGGAAGACGGCCGCGAGGTGCGCGCAGGCGGTGAGGGCGACGGCGGCCAGGGCCGCCGAGGCCGTGACGCGGCCGGGGGCGGAGAGGCCCGCGATGCCGGGCGCCCGGGCGGGGGGCGGGGCACCGGGTGGAAGGGGCTCCTCCACGGCCTCGCGCCCGTTCGCTTCCATCCCGCCCCGATCGTTTCGCCGTCCACAGGGTGACCTCAGAGGTTGACACCCTACGGGGCGCCGACTCACCATTGAAGGGCATGAACCGAACGATCGGTCGGTCGGGCGGTCAAAGGACTCTGGCAGGGGGCCGGGATGGTGGCAGTGACCCCGGAATCGGGGCAGGACTCGGGCCTCGGGGCTGACCTCGGGGCGCAGCTCGCGGCGGCGTTCGACGCCGCGGTCGCGGCCGACGAGCGCGTCGAGCCGCGCGACTGGATGCCCGAGGAGTACCGGGCCTCGCTCGTCCGCCAGATGGCGCAGCACGCCCACTCCGAGATCATCGGCATGCAGCCCGAGGCCAACTGGATCACGCGCGCGCCCTCACTGCGGCGCAAGGCGATCCTCATGGCCAAGGTGCAGGACGAGGCCGGGCACGGCCTGTACCTGTACAGCGCGGCCGAGACCCTCGGCACCAGCCGGGACGAGCTGCTCGACAAGCTGCACTCCGGCCGGCAGAAGTATTCGTCGATCTTCAACTACCCCACGCTGACGTGGGCGGACGTCGGCGCGATCGGCTGGCTCGTGGACGGCGCGGCGATCACCAACCAGGTGCCGCTGTGCCGCTGCTCCTACGGGCCGTACGCCCGCGCGATGGTCCGCATCTGCAAGGAGGAGTCCTTCCACCAGCGGCAGGGCTTCGAGCTCCTCCTCGCCCTCTCGAAGGGCACCCCGGAGCAGCACGCGATGGCGCAGGACGCGGTCGACCGCTGGTGGTGGCCCTCGCTGATGATGTTCGGCCCGCCGGACGACGAGTCGGCGCACTCGGCGCAGTCCATGGCCTGGCGGATCAAGCGCCACTCCAACGACGAGCTGCGCCAGCGGTTCGTGGACATCGCCGTCCCCCAGGCCGAGACCCTCGGCCTCACCCTGCCCGACCCGGACCTGAAGTGGAACGAGGAGCGCGGGCACTACGACTTCGGCCCGATCGACTGGGCGGAGTTCTGGGACGTCCTCAAGGGCAACGGCCCCTGCAACGAGCAGCGGCTGAGCCAGCGCCGCCGGGCGCACGAGGAGGGCGCGTGGGTCCGCGAGGCCGCCGCGGCCTACGCACGCAAGCACGCGGCGGCACCGGCCGCGGCGGCACGGAACGAGGAGGCACGGGTATGACGCAGAACTGGCCGCTGTGGGAGGTGTTCGTGCGCTCGCGGCGAGGCCTGTCGCACACGCACGCGGGCAGCCTCCACGCGCCGGACGCCGAGATGGCCCTGCGCAACGCCCGCGACCTGTACACCCGGCGCAGCGAGGGCGTCTCGATCTGGGTGGTGCCCTCCGCCGAGGTCACCGCCTCCTCGCCGGACGAGCGCGACCCCTTCTTCGCGCCCGCCGCCGACAAGCCGTACCGGCACCCGACCTTCTACGACATCCCGGAGGGGGTGAGCCACCTGTGACGGCCACCGACACGCCGACCGTCAACGCCGCACTCGCCCTCGGCGACGACGCGCTGATCCTCTCGCACCGCCTCGGGGAATGGGCCGGCCACGCCCCCGAGCTGGAGGAGGAGGTCGCCCTCGCCAACATCGCGCTCGACCTGCTCGGGCAGGCCCGCTTCCTGCTGTCCATGGCGGGCGACGAGGACGAGATGGCCTTCCTCCGCGAGGAGCGGTCCTTCCGCAACCTCCAGCTCGTGGAGCAGCCGAACGGCGACTTCGCGCACACCATCGCCCGGCAGCTGTACTTCAGCCTGTACCAGCACGAGCTGCACACGGACCTCGCCGCCGGGGACGGCCCCTTCGCCGGGCTCGCCGCGAAGGCCGTCAAGGAGACCGCCTACCACCGCGACCACGCCGTGCAGTGGACCCTCCGCCTGGGCGACGGCACCGAGGAGAGCCGGCGCCGGATGCGGGCCGCCCTGGACGCCCTGTGGAAGTTCACCGGAGAGATGTTCCAGCCGGTCGAGGGGCTCGACGGGATCGACTGGGCGGTCCTGGAAGGCCGCTGGCTCACCGCCCTGACCGGGGTCCTGGAACAGGCCGGCCTCGCCGTCCCCGAGGGGCCGCGCACCGGCGCCTGGGCAGCCGGGGCGGGCAGGCAGGGCCTGCACACCGAGCCGTTCGGCAGGATGCTCGCCGAGATGCAGCACCTGCACCGCAGCCACCCGGGGGCGTCGTGGTGACCGGCCCGGCCGGCTCCGGATCCGGCACCGCGACCGCGACCCGCCTGGAGGAGGAGCTGGCGGCCCTCGCCGGCTCCGTCCCGGACCCGGAGCTGCCCGTGCTCACCCTCGCCGACCTCGGTGTCCTGCGCGGCGTGCGGATGCACGAGGACGGCCACGCCGAGGTCACCCTGACCCCCACCTACACCGGCTGCCCGGCGGTGGAGGCGATGTCCGCCGACATCGAGCGCGTCCTCGCCGGCCACGGCATCCCCGACGTGCGGGTGCGCACCGTGCTCTCGCCGGCCTGGTCGACCGACGACATCACGGCCGAAGGCCGCCGCAAGCTGGCCGAGTTCGGCATCGCCCCGCCCCGCCCGCACGCGGCGGGCGGACCGGTGCCGGTCGCCCTGTCGGTGCGCTGCCCGCACTGCGGGTCCACCGAGACCGAGCTGCTCAGCCGCTTCTCCTCCACCGCGTGCAAGGCGCTGCGCCGCTGCACCGCCTGCCGCGAACCGTTCGACCACTTCAAGGAGCTGTAGATGGCCGCGACGACGCCGGCGCCCGCGCCGAGCCCCGCGCGACCCGCGCGCCACGGCGCCTTCCACCGGCTGGCGGTCGCGGCGGTCGACCGGCTCACCGACGACTCCGTGGCACTGACGCTGTCGGTCCCCGAGGAGCTGCGCGACGCCTACCGGCACGCTCCGGGCCAGCACCTGACGCTGCGCCGCACCGCCCCCGGCGGCGCCGAGGTGCGGCGCACGTACTCGATCTGCTCCCCCGCCCCCGACCCGGCCGGCCCCGGCCCGGCGTCGCTCCAGGTCGGCGTCCGCCTGGTGGAGGGCGGCGAGTTCTCCACCTTCGCGCACAAGGAGGCCGCCGCCGGCGACGTCCTGGAGGTGATGGTCCCGGCCGGGCGCTTCGTCCTCGACGCGGCGGCCGCCCCCGCGGGCGCCCACTACGCGGCCGTCGTCGGCGGCAGCGGCATCACCCCGGTGCTGTCCATCGCGGCGACGCTGCTCGCGGCCCGGCCCGACGCCCGGTTCTGCCTGGTGCGCAGCGACCGCACGGCGGCCTCGACGATGTTCCTGGAGGAGGTCGCCGACCTCAAGGACCGCTACCCGGACCGCTTCCAGCTGGTGACGGTGCTCTCCCGCGAGGAGCAGGAGGCGGGCCTGCCGTCGGGCCGGCTCGACGAGGAGCGCCTGACGGGCCTGCTGCCCGCGCTGCTGCCCGTCGCCGACGTGACGGGCTGGTACCTGTGCGGCCCGTACGGCCTGGTCGTCGAGGCGGAGCGGGCCCTCGGCTCGCTGGGCGTGGTCCGCACCCGGATCCACGAGGAGGTCTTCCACGTCGAGGACACCGCCGCCCCCGCCGCGCCCGCGGCAGGCGCCGCCGCGGCGCCTGCCCACGGCCGGGTCACCGCCCGCCTGGACGGCCGCGCCGGCACCTGGCCCGTGCAGGCCGGCGAGTCGCTGCTCGACACGGTCCTGCGGAACCGGGCGGACGCGCCGTACGCCTGCAAGGGCGGCGTCTGCGGCACCTGCCGCGCGTTCGTCGTCTCGGGCGAGGTCCGGATGGACCGGAACTTCGCCCTGGAGGCCGAGGAGACGGAGGCCGGGTTCGTGCTGGCCTGCCAGTCGCACGCGCTGACCGAGGAAGTCGAGATCGACTTCGACCGCTGACGCCCCACCGCCGACCGCGGCCTGTCCAATTGCCGGAACCTGCCCTATCTTGACGCTCCGTCAGACAACGGGGCGGGTTCCGGCGCATCGGGAGGACGGGCAGTGGACTTCACCTTCACCGAGGAGCAGCAGGCCGCCGCGGAGGCGGCCGCGGCCGTCTTCGCGGACACCGCACCGGACGGGGTGCCGAGCCCGGCCCTGGTCCCCGGCGCCGTCGCGGACGACTTCGACCGCGCCCTGTGGTCCCGCCTCGCCGGCGCGGACCTCCTCGGCCTGGTGCTGGCCGAGGAGCACGGCGGCGCGGGCCTCGGCGCCACCGCCCTGTGCCTGGTGCTGCGCGAGGCGGGCAGGGTGCTCGCCCGAGTGCCGCTGCTGGAGCACTGCGCCACCGCCGCGGCGCTCCAGGCCCACGCCGGCCCCGAGCTGGCCGCCGCCCTGCTGCCCGGCGCCGGCACGGGCCGGATCGTCCTGACCGCCGCCGCGCACGGCCGCACCGGCCACGACCCGGCCGAGCTGGCCGTGACCGCCCGCCGCGACGGCTCCGACTGGGTCCTGGACGGCATGCAGACCGCCGTCCCTTGGGCGCACGGCGCGGACTGGACCGCCGTACCGGCGCACACCGGCGGCGGGGCGGCCGTACTCGCCCTGGTACCGCGCGGCGCGCCCGGCCTCGTCCTCGCCGACCAGTTCTCCACCAGCGGGGAGAAGCTCGCGGAGCTCACCCTGAACGGTGTCCGCGTCCCCGAGGCGCACCTCCTGCGGGCCCCGCAGGCCTGGCACCGGCTGCGCAGGCTCCTCACCCTCGGGACGTGCGCGCTCGCGGTCGGCGTCGGCTCGGCCGTCCTCGGCATGACCAGCCGGTACACCTCGCAGCGCGAGCAGTTCGGATTCCCGGTCGCCACGTTCCAGGCGGTCGCCGTGCAGGCCGCCGACCGCTACGTCGACCTGCGCGCGATGGAGGCCGTCCTCTGGCAGGCGGCCTGGCGCCTCGACGCCGACGGGGCCGGAGGCCCGCTGCCCGCGGCCGCAGACCTCGCCGTCGCGAAGGTCTGGGCGTCGGAGGGCGTGCGCCGCATCGTCCAGACCGCCCAGCACCTGCACGGCGGCTTCGGCGCCGACACCGGCTACCCGCTGCACCGCTACCACGCCTGGGCCAAGCAGCTGGAGCTCCAGCTCGGCCCGGCCGCCGCCCACGAAGAGGAACTGGGCGACCTGTTGGCCGCCCACCCGCTCTCCTGAGGGCCCCTGCCTAGAGGACGAAGGCGTCCGCGCCGGACTCCGTCACCATCGCGCGGCCGGCGCCCTGCCAGGCCTGCATGCCGCCGTCGACGTTGACCGCGTCGATGCCCTGGCGGACCAGGTACTGCGTCACCTGGGCGGAGCGCCCGCCGACCCGGCACACCACGTGCACCCGGCGGCCGTCCTCGACCGCCTCCGTCAGCTCGCCGAAGCGGGCCACGAAATCGCTCATGGGGATGTGCAGCGCGCCCTCGACGTGGCCCGCGGCCCACTCGTCGTCCTCGCGGACGTCCAGGACAAACCCTTCGGCGGGCACCGCGGCGGCGTCCACCGAGGGAAGCGGCCCGAAGTTCATACGTCGCCCTCTCTCGTCACAGGTCCGACCCCCCAACTTAGCCGAGCCGGCGGACCGCGCAGCCCCGCTAAGCCCGGTCGGTCAGTTCCGCCAGCAGGGCCTCCTTCTCGGAGACCTGCGCGAGCAGCTGCTCCGCGATCTCGTCGAGCAGTCCGTCCGGGTCCTCGGGCGCCATCCGCAGCATGGCGCCGATCGCACTGTCCTCCAGCTCCCGGGCCACCACCGACAGCAGCTCCTTGCGCTGCGCCAGCCACTCCAGGCGGGCGTACAGCTCCTCGCTCTCGCCGTACCCCTGCGCCTCCGCGGCGGCCGGGCCGGCCTCCCACTCGGCGGCCAGCTCGCGCAGCTGCTGCTCCTCGCCGCGCCCGTACGCGGCGTTGACCCGCGCGATGAAGGCGTCGCGGCGCTCGCGCTCGGCGTCGTCCTGCGCGAGGTCGGGGTGCGCCCGGCGGACCAGGTCGCGGTAGAGGCGGCGGACCTCCTCCGTGGGCCGCACCCGCTGCGGCGGGCGCACCGGCCGGTCGGTGAGCATCGCGGCGGCGTCGTCGGAGATGCCGTCGGAGTCCATCCAGTCGTGGAAGAGCTCGTCGACGCCCGGCATCGGCATCACCAGCGACCGGGCCTCACGGGCCAGCCGCAGGTCCTCCTCGTCGCCGGTGCGGGCCGCGCGGGCCTCCGCGATCAGCGCGTCCAGCTCGTCGAGGCGGGTGTACATCGGGCCGAGCTTCTGGTGGTGCAGCCGGGAGAAGTTCTCCACCTCCACCCGGAAGGTCTCGACCGCGATCTCGAACTCGATCAGCGCCTGCTCGGCCGCCCGCACGGCCCGCTCCAAGCGGGCCTCGGGCCGCTCGCCGCCGGCCGCACCGCCGCCGGCGCCGCCGGGCGCCCCGGCGGCGGTTTCCTCAGTCTGCTGCTCGCTCACCCGGCCAGCCTAAGGCCGGTGCGCCCGGACCGATGTTTCACGTGGAACATCGGTCCGCGACCGTGACCCGGACGGACGCGGCGCACCGGCCGCCACCGGCCGCCGCCGGCCGCCACCGGCGCGGCGCCGGCCTCAGACGCCGGACTCGGCGGCGATCCGCCCCGACCGCACCGCCGCCACCAGGTCGGCGTGGTCGGCCTCGCTGCGGTCCGCGTACGCCACCGCGAACGCGGCGACCGCCTCGTCCAGCTCGCCGTTCTTGCCGCAGTAGCCGGCCAGCAGCCGCGGATCCGCGGTGTGCGTGTGCGCCCGGGCCAGCAGGGCGCCGGTCATCCGGCCGTAGTCGTCGAGCTGGGCCGCGGTCAGCGCCGCCGGGTCCACGCTCCCCTTGCGGTTGCGGAACTGCCGCACCTGGTACGGGCGCCCCTCCACGGTGGTCCAGCCCAGCAGGATGTCGGACACCACCTGCATCCGCTTCTGCCCGGACACCACGCGCCGTCCCTCGTGCTCCTCGGCGCGGGCGGCGAAGCCCACCTCCGGCAGGTGCGGCAGCAGCACCGACGGCCGCGCCTCCTTCACCTGGAGCACCAGCGCCTCGCCCCGGTGGTCCACCAGCAGCACCACGTACGACCGGGTGCCGACGCTCCCGGTGCCCACGACCCGGAAGGCCACGTCGTGGATCGCGTACCGGGCCAGCAGCGGCAGCCGGTCGCCCTGGAGGGTGTGCAGGTACGGGTCCAGCGACGACGCCACGGCGGCCGCCTCGGCGTCCCCGACCCGGCGCAGCACCGGGAGGGCGTCGACGAAGCGCCGCCCGCCGTCGGGGCCCTGCTCGGTCGACTTGGCGGCGAACCGGGCGGAGGTGTTGTTGCGGGCCTTCTCCATGACGCGCTGGAGCGTGCCCAGCAGGTCGCGGGCGTCGGTGTGGGAGACGAGCTCCTCGTCCGCGATGGCGTTCCACGCGTCCAGCGCGGGCAGCTTCGCCAGCAGCCGCAGGGTGCGCCGGTAGGCGCCGACCGCGTCGAGGGCGGCCGCCCGGCAGGCGTCCTCGTCCGCGCCGGCCACGCGGCCCGCCAGGACGAGCGAGGTCGCCAGCCGCTTCAGGTCCCACTCCCACGGGCCGAAGACGGTCTCGTCGAAGTCGTTGAGGTCCATGACGAGCCCGCCGCGGGCGTCACCGTACAGGCCGAAGTTCGCCGCGTGCGCGTCGCCGCAGATCTGGGCGCCGATCCCGGTCACCGGCCCGGCGGACAGGTCGTGCGCCATCAGCCCGGCCGCACCGCGCAGGAACGCGAACGGGTTCGCGGCCATCCGGCCGACTCTTATCGGCGTCAGCGCGGCCACCCGCCCGGCGTTGGACTCCTCCACGGCCTGCACGGCGTCGGGCCGTCCGGCGGGCGGCTCGAACCGGGCGTGCGCGGACCGCGGGACGCGCTCGCGCAGCGCCTTGCCGGTCTCCTTCGGCGAGCCCGCCTCGTGCCGCGGCGCGAAGCCGCGCACCGCCGGGATCCGGCCGCCGTCCGCCGCCCCCAGCACCGATGCGGCCAGGCCCGCGCCCGCCGCGTACTGCTCCGCCACCGTCATCCGTGCCCCCGCCCCGACCGCCGCCGAGCGCTGCGGTCCGAATTGCCTTCCGATGCGGGCGAACCTACCTACAGCCCGGCGTCCCTGGCCAGCAGGGCCGCCTGGACCCGGTTCTCGCAGCCCAGCTTCGACAGGATCCGGCTGACGTACGTCTTGACCGTCGCCTCGCTCATGTGGAGCCGCCGGCCGGCGTCCGCGTTGGACAGCCCCTCGCCGAGCAGCGCCAGCACCCCGCACTCCCGCTCGCTCAGCTCGGCGATCCGCCGCCGCGCCTCCTCGCTGCGGGCGGCGGCCCGGCCCGTGGCCAGCTGGTCCACGACGTGCCGGGTCGCCCCCGGCGAGAGGTAGGCGTCGCCCGCGGCGGCCGCCCGGACCGCGCCGATCAGCTCGCCCGGCGCCGAGTCCTTCAGCAGGAACCCGGCGCTGCCCTGGCCGAGCGCCCGCAGCACGTTCTCCTTCTCCCCGAAGGTCGTCAGGACCAGCGCCCGCACCTCCGGGACGGCCCGGCGCAGCTCGCCGAGCGCGGTCAGGCCGTCCATCACCGGCATCTGGATGTCCAGCAGCACCACGTCGGGGGTGTGGGCGCGGGCGAGATCGACGGCCTGCCGGCCGTCGGACGCCTCCGCGACGACCTCGATCGCCGGGTCCGAGGTCAGGATCATCCTGATCCCCGCCCGGATCAGCGGCTCGTCGTCAGCGATCACCACGCGGATCACCTTGGCTGTCACCCGTGCTCCTACTGCTCGGCCTCGTACGACTGCTTGTCGACGAGCTTGCCGTCCTTGAAGCAGAACCGGAAAACCGTATCGGTGCCGAAGTCCGAGTCGTCGACCGACATCAGGGCCAGGCACTCCGATCCCTCGGGCCGCGGCGGCCCCTTCCGGTCCAGGCCGTCCGTCAGGAAGCTGTCCCCGTCGGGCAGCCGGTCCCGCACGGCCTGCTCGGAATCGCCGACGCGCACCCGGTCGTAGTCCGCGCGGCTGATCATGGCGTTGTTCGCCGACCCTATGAACAGGGCGACCATGGCGGCGAACACGATGAGGAGCGCCACCAGGGACGCCACCGCTATGCCGCAGCCCAGCGCGAGCCCCCCGAGCCGGCTGCGCCCCCCGGCCGCCAGCTCCCGGTCGACGGCAGCCCAGTCCATCGGCGGCGCTCCGGCGAACCCCCGCTCCTGCTGGCCGAAGTCGTCGGCGGCGTCCTCGGCCCCGGCCGGCTCGGCGCCGTACGGCAGCACGCCGGCGATCCGGAAGCCGCCGTCCCCGGTCGCCCCGGCGTGCACCATCCCGCCGACGAGCCGGGCCCGCTCCCGCAGGCCGGTGAGCCCCTGCCCGCCGGAGACCACCGCCCCGGCGGCCGCCGCGGGAGCCGGCCCGTTGGCGACCTCAACGACCAGGGAGTCGTCCTCGTAGCGCAGCTCGACCGCGATCGCCGCGCCCGGCGCGTGCTTGTACGCGTTCGTCAGCGCCTCCTGCACGATGCGGTACGCGGCGTGGTCGCATGCCGCGGCCAGCGGCCGGGGCCTACCCGCCGTGCCCAGCCGCACGTCGGTGCCCGCGCTGCGCGCCGCCTCGACGATCCCGGCGATGCCGGCGACCCCGCGGGCGGCGGGCTGCGCCTCCTCGACCGGGGCGGGCGCCTCCACGCCGTCGCGCAGGATGCCGACGGCCTCGCGCAGTTCGTGCATGGCCGACACCGAGGCCTGCCGCAGCACGCCGACGGCCTCGCGCTGGCGGTCCGTGAGCTCCGGGTCGACCTCCAGGGCTCCGGTGTGCACCGAGATCAGGGCGAGCTGGTGGCCCAGGCTGTCGTGCATGTCCTGGGCGATCCGCTGGCGTTCGCGCAGCCGTGCCTGGCCGGCGACCATGGCCCGCTCCCGCAGGAGCTGCCCGTTGCGCTCCTGCAGGGCTTGCAGCAGGGTCCGGCGCTGCGACCAGTACCGGCTGGCGAGGCCCGGCATCACGGTCGTCACCAGGAACATCAGCGTGGTGAAGACCACGACCAGCAGCGGCCGCATCCCCGCCCACTGTTCGAGGACGCCGAAGCCCACGGAGGCGAGGAAGGCCAGGACGAACGCCGCGAGCGCCCGCCCCGCCCCGACGATCCGCCGGCCCGCGGACCAGCCGAGCGGGAGGGTGACCAGCACCGTGCCCGGCAGGAACGGGCCGACGGCCGCGGCGGCGACGAGGGTCGCCGCGGGCAGCCGGCGGCGCAGCAGGACCAGCGGGAACACGGCCGCGGCGCCGAGCGCCATCCGCACCGGGCCGCCGCTGTCGAGCTCCTCCACGCCGAGGCCGAGCAGGGCGACGGCCGCGGCCAGCGCCAGGTCGGCCGCGAGCATCCGGCCGGTCCATGGCTCGGGGCCCCGCAGCCACCGCAGGCCCGCACGTGTCTTCGCCGTCACATCCACGCGACGACCCTAAACACCCGCGCGGGCGCGGGGCCGCCCTCTTTCGTCGCGTTCCGGCCGACGAAAGTCGGCCGGGTCACACGAAGTTGGGGGTACGACGAAAGAACCCCCGGCTCGGATTTCTCCGAACCAGGGGTTCTGTCAGTGGGCGAGGGGGGATTTGAACCCCCACGTCCCGAAGGACACTGGCACCTGAAGCCAGCGCGTCTGCCGTTCCGCCACTCGCCCGAGCAGCGTCCCAGTGGTTCTTCCCTTTCGGTCCGTCCCCCTGGCGACGTCGAAACATTAGCACGTCATCGGGGGTGGATTCACATCGCTTTCCGCGGGCACCCGGGAGCCGACCGGGAACGCCCCTCCCGCACAGCGCTCCGGGTGCGGGACACTGTCCCTTGCACACCCCTACGATCCCTTGTGAGGACCAACACTCGTCCGCACAGGTCCCAGGGGGAACCACCCGAATCCGCCACGCGTGGATACGATCAGTAAGCAGTACAGGGCGACAGCGACGGAGGAGGTGCCCCATGGGAGTTCTGAAGCGGTTCGAGCAGCGACTCGAAGGTCTGGTGAACGGCACCTTCGCCAAGGTCTTCAAGTCCGAGGTCCAGCCCGTCGAGATCGCCGGCGCCCTCCAGCGGGAGTGCGACAACAACGCCACGATCTGGAACCGTGAGCGGACGGTCGTCCCCAACGACTTCATCGTGGAGCTGAGCACCGGCGACTACGAGCGCCTGAGCCCGTACTCGGGCCAGCTCGGCGACGAGCTCGCGGGCCTGGTCCGCGACTACGCCAAGCAGCAGCGCTACAGCTTCATGGGCCCGATCAAGGTCCACCTGGAGAAGGCCGAGGACCTGGACACCGGCCTCTACCGGGTCCGCAGCCGTACCCTGGCCGCCAGCACCTCCCAGCCCCAGGCCCCGCAGGGCGGCTACGGCTACCCGCCGGTCGCCGCGCCTCCCATGCCGGCCGGGCCGCCCCCGGGCGCCCCCGGCCACCGGCCCGGAGCCCCGGCCGGGGCCGCCGGACCCGCCGCCCCCGGCGGCGGCCCGCGGCGACACTGGATCGAGATCAACGGCACCCGCCACCAGATTTCCCGCCCGACGCTCGTACTCGGCCGAAGCACCGAGGCCGACGTGCGGATCGACGACCCCGGCGTCTCGCGCCGGCACTGCGAGATCCGGACCGGAACGCCCTCGACGATCCAGGATCTCGGATCCACCAACGGCATCGTGGTGGACGGGCAGCACACCACCCGCGCTACGCTCCGCGACGGCTCGCGGATCGTCGTGGGCAGCACCACCATCATTTACCGGCAAGCCGAAGGGTGAAGCGGGGGCAATGTCAGAGCTGACCCTGACGGTCATGCGGTTGGGTTTCCTGGCCGTTCTGTGGCTGTTCGTCATCGTGGCCGTCCAGGTCATCCGCAGCGACCTCTTCGGTACGCGCGTCACGCAGCGCGGCTCGCGCCGCGGCAGCGGCGCCGCGGCGCCGCAAGCGGCCGGCCGCCAGGCCGCCGGGCCCCCGCAGCAGCGCCAGCGCCGGGGCGCGCCCACCAAGCTCGTCGTCTCCGAGGGCACCCTGACCGGCACCACGGTCGCCCTGGCAGGCCAGACGATCACGCTGGGCCGGGCCCACGACTCCACCATCGTGCTGGACGACGACTACGCCTCCAGCCGCCATGCCAGGATCTACCCCGACCGTGACGGCCAGTGGATCGTCGAGGATCTCGGGTCCACGAACGGCACGTACCTCGACCGGACCCGGCTGACCACCCCGACGCCCATCCCGCCGGGCGCCCCGATCCGCATCGGCAAGACCGTCATCGAGCTGCGGAAGTAGTACGAGAATGAGCGAGCGGAGCGAGCGAGCCGCGGCAGTCCGTCCCGCCCGGGGCACGGACCCGAGCGCGCTCCCGACCGGAGGGTGGGCAGTGTGGCTCGAGACCGGCTGTACCCCGACGAGGCGTCGACAGGGCAGGTGCACATGAGTCTGTCCCTGCGGTTCGCCGCCGGATCCCACAAGGGCATGATCCGGGAGGGCAACGAGGACTCCGGGTACGCCGGCCCGCGCCTCCTCGCGGTCGCCGACGGCATGGGCGGCCAGGCCGCCGGCGAGGTCGCCAGCTCCGAGGTGATCTCCTCCCTCGTGCAGCTCGACGACGACGTCCCGGGCTCCGACATCCTCACCTCCCTCGGCACCGCCGTGCAGCGCGCCAACGAGCAGCTGCGCATCATGGTCGAGGAGGACTCCCAGCTCGAAGGCATGGGCACCACGCTGACCGCCCTGCTGTGGACGGGCCAGCGGCTCGGCCTGGTCCACGTCGGCGACTCCCGCGCGTACCTGCTGCGCGACGGCGTCCTGACGCAGATCACGCAGGACCACACCTGGGTGCAGCGCCTCGTCGACGAGGGCCGCATCACGGAAGAGGAAGCCACCACCCACCCGCAGCGCTCGCTGCTCATGCGGGCGCTGGGCAGCGGCGACACCGTCGAGCCCGACCTGTCGATCCGCGAGGTCCGGGCCGGCGACCGCTACCTGATCTGCTCGGACGGCCTCTCCGGCGTCGTCTCCCACCAGACCCTGGAGGAGACCCTCGCCGACTACCACGGCCCGCACGAGACGGTGCAGTCCCTGATCCAGCTCGCCCTGCGCGGCGGCGGCCCGGACAACATCACCTGCATCGTCGCGGACGTCCTCGACACCGACAGCGGCGACACGCTCGCCGCCCAGCTGAACGACACCCCGGTCGTCGTCGGCGCGGTCGCCGAGAACCAGCACCAGCTCTTCGACGGCGGCGCCATGCAGACCCCCGCGGGCCGCGCCGCCGGCCTCGGCCGGCAGGCGCCCCCGCCCGCCGGCGCCTTCGGGCCGCCCGGCAGCGGCGACGTCCCCGGCTACGGCTACCCCGACCAGGGCCAGGGCGGCGGCGCGTACGGCAGCTTCGGCGACCCCGAGCCGTACGACGACGGCGCGGCCTTCGACGACGGGTACGACAACCCCCGCAGGCGCCGCGGCAAAGGGCGCAAGTGGACCACCCGCACCCTGCTCCTGCTGCTCGTCGCCGGCGTCGTCGGCGGCGGCCTCTACGCGGCCCACCGCTGGACGCAGACGCAGTACTACATCGGCGTCAAGGGCGACCACGTGGCGCTCTTCCGCGGCATCAGCCAGAATCTGGGGCCGATCCAGCTCTCCAAGGTGGAGAACGACCGCCCCGACATCGAACTGAAGTACCTGCCGCCCTTCAAGCGGAAGCTGGTGGAGGACACCATCGGCGAGACCAGCCTCGACGGGGCCCGCAAGAAGGTCGATGAACTCGGCACCCAGGTCGCCGCGTGCAAGAAGGAAGAGGAGCGCCGCAAGGCCGAGGCGCAGAACAGCCCGACACCCGGCCCCAGCCTGACTCCCGAGGAGCAGCAGCTGGTCGGCCAGTGCCAGAAGCAGTAGACCCACGCGGGCACAGGGGGCCTGCCACACCATGAGCGTTGTCACCAACACGACCACCATCGGTGCCATCGAGCTGCCGAGCCGGCGGAACACCGAGCTCATGCTGCTCGTGTTCGCCGTGGTCATCCCGATCTTCGCCTACGCCAACGTGGGTCTCGCGATCCACGGGGAGCTGCCCCCGGGCATGCTCGCCTACGGGGGCGGCCTCGCCGTCCTGGCGGGCCTCGCCCACTTCGTCGTACGCCGCTACGCCAAGTACGCCGACCCGCTGCTGCTGCCGATCGCCACCCTGCTCAACGGCCTCGGCTGCGTGCTGATCTGGCGGCTCGACCAGTCGGAGCGGCTCCAGAACCTGGCCAAGCGGAGCTTCGGCGCGTTCTCGGAGTCGGCGCCGCGCCAGATGATGTACACCGCGGTGGCCATCGCCCTGTTCGCCGCGGTGCTGCTGCTCCTGAAGGACCACCGCACGCTCCAGCGGTTCACGTACATCTCGATGGCCGCCGCGCTCGTCCTGCTGATCCTGCCGGTCATCCCGGGCCTCGGCGCGGACGTCTTCGGCGCGAAGATCTGGATCAGCGTCGCCGGCTTCTCCATCCAGCCGGGCGAGTTCGCCAAGATCGTCATCGCGGTCTTCTTCGCCGGCTACCTCATGGTCAAGCGCGACGCCCTGGCGCTCGCCTCCCGCCGCTTCATGGGCCTGTACCTGCCGCGCGGCCGCGACCTCGGCCCGATCCTGATGATCTGGGCGATGAGCCTGCTCATCCTCGTCTTCGAGAACGACCTCGGCACCTCGCTGCTCTTCTTCGGCATGTTCGTGATCATGCTGTACGTGGCGACCGAGCGGACCAGCTGGATCGTGATCGGCCTGCTCATGAGCGTCGGCGGCGCCGTCGTCGTCGGCACCTTCGCCAGCCACGTCCAGGCCCGCGTCAACGCCTGGCTCGACCCCTTCGGCTGCTACACCACCTCGGGCGCCTGCGAGCAGGTCGGCCAGTCGATCATGAGCTTCGGCTCGGGCGGCGTCCTCGGCACCGGCTGGGGCCAGGGCAACTCGGACCTCATCGGCTTCGCCGCGAACTCCGACTTCATCTTCTCCACGGTCGGCGAGGAGCTCGGGCTCTCCGGTGTGATGGCCTTCCTCCTGCTGTACGGCCTGATCATCGAGCGGGGTGTGCGCACCGCGCTGGCCGCCCGCGACCCGTTCGGCAAGCTCTTCGCCATCGGCCTGTCCGGAGCGTTCTCGCTCCAGATCTTCGTGGTCGCCGGCGGCGTCATGGGACTCATCCCGCTGACCGGCATGACCATGCCCTTCCTCGCGTCCGGCGGTTCGTCCGTCCTCGCCAACTGGGCCCTGATCGGCATCCTCATCCGGATCAGCGACACCGCGCGCCGCCCCGCGCCCGCCCCCGCGCCGTCCCCCGACTCCGAGATGACCCAGGTGGTCCGCCCGTCATGAACAAGCCGCTGCGCCGCATCTCGATCTTCTGCGGGCTGCTGGTCCTCGCCCTGCTCGTGCGCACGAACTGGCTGCAGTACGTGCAGGCCGAGGAGCTCAGCACCCGCAAGGAGAACCGCCGGGTCCAGATCGCCCAGTACGCGATCCAGCGCGGCAACATCATCGTCAAGGGCGGCCAGGCCATCACCGGCTCGACGGCCACCGACGGCAGCGACTACAAGTACAAGCGGACCTACGTCGACGGCGCCCTGTGGGCGCCGGTCACCGGCTACGCCTCGCAGGCCTTCGGGTCCACGCAGCTGGAGGCCCTGGAGGACAAGATCCTCACCGGCAACGACGACCGGCTGTTCTTCGACCGCACCATCGGCATGTTCACCGGCGAGAAGAAGGCCGGCGGCAACGTCGTCACCACGCTCATGCCGGACGTGCAGAAGGCCGCCTTCGACGCGCTCCGCAACAACAAGGGCGCGGTGGCGGCCATCGACCCGCGCACGGGCGCGATCCTGGCCCTGGTCAGCACCCCCTCGTACGACCCCGGCAGCTTCGCGGGCAACTCCAAGGCGGACGAGAAGGCCTGGGTCGAGCTGAAGGACGGCGAGGACAAGAAGCTCGTCAACCGCGCCCTGCGCGAGACGTACCCGCCCGGCTCCACCTTCAAGGTCGTCACCGCGGCCGCCGCGCTGGAGCACGGCGTCGTCAAGGACGTCAACGAGCCGACGGACACCCCGGAGCCGTACATCCTGCCCGGCACCCGGACGCCGATGGTCAACCACGCCCAGGGCTGCGAGAAGGCCAGCCTCCTCGCGGCGATGCGCGTCTCCTGCAACTCGGTCTTCGCCAACCTCGGCGACAAGGTCGGCCGGGACAAGATGGTCGAGACGGCCGAGAAGTTCGGCTTCAACAACGACAAGATCGACACCCCGGTGCGCGCCTTCGCGAGCGTCTACGACAAGACGATGAACCGCGACGGCAACGCCCAGAGCTCCATCGGCCAGTTCAACACGGCGGCCACCCCGCTGCAGATGGCCATGGTGACCGCCGCCATCGCCAACGACGGCAAGCTGATGAAGCCGTACATGGTCGACGAGCTGACGGCGCCCAACCTCGACGTGGTCGAGAAGCACGAGCCGGAGGAGATGAGCCGCCCGGTCTCCGCCGCGAACGCGCAGAAGATCCAGCAGACGATGGTCGACGTCGTGGAGAACGGCACCGGAAAGCCCGCGAAGATCAAGGGCGTCACGGTCGGCGGCAAGACCGGCACCGCGCAGCACGGCGAGGGCAACAAGAAGCGCCCCTACGCCTGGTTCATCTCCTACGTCCAGAACCCGGACGGAACCTCCCCGGTCGCCGTCGCCGTCGTCATCGAGGACAGCAGTGCCGACCGCGAGGACATCAGCGGCGGCGGCCTGGCCGCCCCGGTCGCCAAGGCCGTCATGGAAGCCGTCCTGAAGAGCAAGATCTGACGGGCGCGGTGGACCGGCGGACGGGACGGACAATGGGACGACCGCAGCGGGGCGCGAGGGCCGCCGCCGCGGGGGACCGGACCGCCGGCGGCACCGCCGAGCGAGCGCACTGTACCGGTCCGGTATCAGGCTGTGGCCGCCAACCGATCACCGACGATCGGCCGGTAGCCTTTGCGCGAACAGCACACCGCCGGACCACACACGGGTGCGGTCGGGACTGACGGAGAGGGCTGGAACGTTATGGAAGAGCCGCGTCGCCTCGGCGGCCGGTACGAGCTGAGCCACGTGCTCGGCCGCGGTGGCATGGCCGAGGTGTACCTCGCCCACGACACCCGGCTCGGCCGTACCGTCGCCGTCAAGACCCTGCGCGCCGACCTGGCCCGAGACCCGTCCTTCCAGGCCCGGTTCCGGCGCGAGGCCCAGTCGGCAGCCTCGCTCAACCACCCGGCGATCGTCGCGGTCTACGACACCGGCGAGGACTACGTCGACAACATCTCCATCCCGTACATCGTGATGGAGTACGTCGACGGCTCGACCCTGCGCGAGCTCCTGCACTCCGGCCGCAAGCTGCTGCCCGAGCGCACGCTGGAGATGACGATCGGCATCCTCCAGGCGCTGGAGTACTCGCACCGCGCCGGCATCGTCCACCGCGACATCAAGCCCGCCAACGTCATGCTCACCCGGACCGGCCAGGTCAAGGTCATGGACTTCGGCATCGCCCGCGCCATGGGCGATTCGGGCATGACCATGACCCAGACCGCGGCCGTCATCGGCACCGCCCAGTACCTCTCCCCGGAGCAGGCCAAGGGCGAGCAGGTCGACGCGCGCTCCGACCTCTACTCCGCGGGCTGCCTGCTGTACGAGCTGCTGTGCGTGCGGCCCCCGTTCATCGGCGACTCCCCCGTGGCGGTCGCCTACCAGCACGTCCGCGAAGAGCCCCAGCCGCCGTCGAACTTCGACCCCGAGATCACGCCCGAGATGGACGCGATCGTGCTGAAGGCGCTCGTCAAGGACCCCGACTACCGCTACCAGTCGGCCGACGAGATGCGCGCCGACATCGAGGCCTGCCTGGAGGGCCAGCCGGTCGCCGCGGCCGCGACGATGGGCACGGCCGGCTACGGCTACCCCGACCCGAACCACGCGTACGGGTCGCAGGGCTACGACCAGCCGACCACCGCCATGCGCCCGGCCGACGCCGGCCAGACGTCGATGATGCCGCCGATGCCGCCGGGCGGCGACGGCGGCTACTACCCGGACCAGGGCCCCGGCTACGACCAGGGCCACGGCCGCGGCCGGCAGCAGAAGAAGAGCCGGGCCTCGACGATCCTGCTCGTCACGGCGGGAATACTGGTGCTGGTCGGGGCGATCCTGATCGGCCGCTCGCTCTTCAGCAGCACGGCCGACAACCGGCCCGCCGTGCCGAAGCTGGTCGGCCAGACCTTCGACGCGGCGCAGCGGAGCGCCGACAACGTCGGGCTCAAGGTGGAGAAGGCGGGCGACGAGCCCTGCGCGGACCAGCCCAAGGGCAGCGTCTGCAAGCAGGATCCGGCTGCCGACACCCGCGTCGACGAGGGCACCGTGATCAAGCTCACGATCTCCGCCGGCGCGCCGATGCAGTCCCTGCCCGACGTTCTCAACATGCCGTTCGAGGAGGCGGAGAAGGCGCTCAGGGACAAGAAGTTCCAGGTCGAGAAGAAGCTCCAGGACTCCGAGCGGACCCCCGGCACGGTCCTGGAGCAGAGTCCGAAGCCCGGCGCGCAGGCCCAGCAGGGCTCGACGGTCACGCTGACGGTGGCCAAGGAGCCGGCCAAGACGGCGATGCCGGACATCATGGGCAAGACCCGCGAGGAGGCGATCAAACTCCTCAACGCCGCGAAGCTGAAGCTGGGCAGCACGACCGAGGTCGACTCGCCGGGCGCAACGCCGAAGACCATCGTCCAGCAGCAGTACCCGGCCGGCGAGCAGCTGGCCCCGGGGACGACGGTCAACGTGCAGATCAGCAAAGGAGCACAGCCGACCCAGGTCCCGAACCTCGCCGGACAGACCGTCGGACAGGCCAAGCAGTTCCTCGCGTCGCGGGGACTGACCTTCGGCCAGGTCCTGTCGGGCCCGACCGACGACAACGCGGTGATCGTGCGCTCCGACCCGAACGCGGGCTCGCCCGTCCAGACCGGCAGCGCGGTGAACGTCTTCACCGTTCCCGGCGGCGGCAACCAGCAGGGCGGCAACAACGGCGGCTTCTTCGGAGGCCTGACCGGCGGCCGCTGACCGGCCTCGGGAACCCGAAGGGGCCCGGCCACTCCCCCGCGGGAGGAGCCGGGCCCCTTGCGTGCCTGCCGGCCGGGGCCGGCGGCGCCTCAGCGCAGCTCGGCCGGCGGCGTCCGCTTCGCGTCGACCTTCTCCGTGCGCACCAGCTCGCCCCACACCACGTAGCGGTACTTCGAGGTGTAGACGGGGGTGCAGGTCGTCAGGGTGATGTAGCGGCCCGGGGCCGTCCTGCCCGACTCCTTGGGCACGGGGGAGATGACGTCGGTGTTGTACTTGGAGGTCTGCCGCAGTTCCGCGAAGGCCTTGTAGACGTACCAGGTGTCCCGCGTCTCGAAGACGATCGCGTCGCCCCTGCGGACCTTGTGGATGTCGTGGAACTTGGCGCCGTGCCCGTCGCGGTGCGCCGCCAGCGCGAAGTTCCCGGCGGCCTCCCAGGGCAGCGCCGACTTCACCGGGTCCGTGTAGTAGCCGGCGACGCCGTGGTTCAGCACCTCGGGCGACGTGCCCCGCTTGACGAGCACCTCGCCGCCGCCCATCGCCGGCACGTGCAGGAAGCCGACGCCGCCCTGCGTGTCCAGCGCGCCCGGCTCGGCGGGGGCGCCGGCCGCGGGGGCGCTCAGCCACTGGCGGCGGATCTCGTCGCCGCGGGAGGAGGCCTGCCGGTCGGCGAGCACGTTGGTCCACCACAGCGAGTACGCCACGAACAGGCCGAGCACCAGGCCGACCGTGATCAGGAACTCGCCCAGCAGGCTCAGGAACCCGGCGAGCAGACTGCGGTTCCGGGGCGGCGCGGTAGGGGGCACTGCGGTTCGTCCTTCGGGCGGGAGAGCCGCTGCGGGCTCAGCGGGCGGCCAGCGCGGGCGGAGCGCCCTGGCCGCGGGGGCGTTCGTCGACCATCCTGCCCCATACGATCAGGCGGTAGGTGCTGGTGAACTCGGGCGTGCAGGTCGTCAGCGTGATGTAGCGGCCCGGCTCGGTGAACCCCGAGCCCTTCGGCACCGGTTGGAGCACGGACACGTTGGTCGGCGGCGTCTGCGGCAGCACCGAGGCCATCTCGTACGTGTAGTACGCGTCCCGGGTCTCGACCACGATGGGGTCGCCCGGCACCAGCCGGTTGATGAAGCGGAACGGCTCGCCGTGCGTGTTGCGGTGGCCCGCGACCGCGAAGTTGCCCTGCCTGTCCGAGGGCATCGCCGTCTTCAGCGCCCCGTCCGCGTAGTGCCCGACCATGCCGCGGTCCAGCACCTTGGCCTTGCTGGTGCCTTCGGCGACGGGCACCTTCACGTCCAGTTTCGGGATGTGGAGGATGGCGAAGCCCTGGCCCGGCTCGAAGGCGGCCGGCGGCGGGGCGGCGTCCCGCTCGGGCTGCCGCTCCCAGGTCTGGCGCAGCGAGCCGGCGGCCCCGTCGGCCGTGCGCTGCGCGAGCACGTTGGTGTACCAGAGCTGGTAGGCGACGAACAGCAGCATCACCAGCCCCGTGGTGATCAGCAGTTCGCCCGCCAGACGGCTCAGGACGACCGCAGGGCCGCCCGAGGCCGGCCGCTTGCGCCTCCGCCCGCCCCCGCGCCTGCGGGCCCGTCTGGCGGCCTGCTGGGCGGCCCTGCGCCGCGCGGCCCGGCCCTCCGTGGGGGCGGACGGCGCGAGCGAGGTCACGCGACGGCCTTGCCCACCACCGGGGCCAGCCCCGCGGAGCGCTCGACCGCGCCCTCGTCGCCGCAGCGGACGAGCCAGTTGGCGAGCATCCGGTGGCCCCACTCGGTGAGCACCGACTCGGGGTGGAACTGCACGCCCTCGACGTCGTGCTCGCGGTGCCGCAGGCCCATGATGATGCCGTCCTCGGTCCGCGCCGTGACCTCCAGCGCGTCCGGCAGGGTCTGCGGCTCGGCCGCGAGCGAGTGGTAGCGGGTCGCGGTGAAGGGCGAGGGGAGCCCGCGGAAGACCCCGAGCCCCTCGTGGACCACCGGGGAGGTCTTGCCGTGCAGCAGCTCGGGCGCGCGGCCGACGACGCCGCCGTACGCGACGGCCATGGACTGCATGCCGAGGCAGACGCCGAAGACGGGGACGCCGGTGGCGGCGCAGTGGCGGACCATGTCGACGCAGACGCCCGCCTCCTCGGGGGTGCCCGGCCCAGGGGAGAGGAGCACGCCGTCGAAGCCGTCCTGGGCGTGGGCGAGGGCGACCTCGTCGTTGCGCAGCACCTCGCACTCGGCGCCGAGCTGGTACAGGTACTGGACCAGGTTGAAGACAAAGCTGTCGTAGTTGTCCACGACCAGAATGCGCGCGCTCACGGAGTGGCTCCCGATCCCTCGTCCACCGTTACGTCGTTGAACGGAAGGAGCGGCTCGGCCCACGGGAAGACGTACTGGAACAGCACGTAGACCACCGCGAGGACGAGTACGAGGGAGATCAGCGCGCGCACCCACGCGTTGCCCGGCAGATGCCGCCAGATCCAGCCGTACATCCCGTCCGCGTCCCTTTCGCTCTCGCACCGCGGGGGCGGTACGCACACAGGGTAAAGCCAGCGGCGCACCGGGGAGGGGCTCCTGCCCGAACCCCGGACGGGCCCGGGGGGCGCGGGCCGCCGGCGGGTCAGGGCGTGGCGGGCGCGGAGGGGGCGTCGGCCGGCTTGGCGTGGTGGAGGTCGACGGTGCCGGAGTAGCCGGGGAGCTTCAGCTCCCTGGGCTCGTCGACCTTCCAGCCGAGCCCGTACGCGGCGACGTACATCTGGTAGTTCTGCAGTGCAGGGGAGGCCGCGAGCGCCCGGCGCAGCGCGGCGGGGTCGCCGACGGCGCTCACCTTGTAGGGCGGCGAGTAGACGCGGCCCTGGAGGATCAGGGTGTTGCCGACGCAGCGCACCGCGCTGGTCGAGATCAGCCGCTGGTCCATGACCTGGATGCCCTGGGCGCCGCCCTGCCACAGGGCGTTCACGACGGCCTGGAGGTCCTGCTGGTGGATGACCAGGTCGTTGGGCTGCGGCTCGGGGACGTTCGGGATGCGGGCGGTGGCGTTCGGCGGGGCGTCGTTGAGGGTGACGGTGAGGCCCTTGCCGGACAGCGGCTCCAGTCCGGCGGTGGCGCGCAGGGCGGCCAGCCTGGCGTCCTCGGCGCGGGTGCTGCCGTCGTCGCGGTCGGCGAGGGCCTCCACGCGGCCGCGGGCGGCCGCGGTGGACTGCTCCAGCAGCGCGTTGTCCTGGCTGCGCTCGTGGATGAGGTCGGTGAGCCGCAGGAGCGAGGCGTCCGTGCGGATGTTCGTACCCTTGGAGGTGTTGAAGCTGGTGACGAAGATGAGTCCGGCCAGGGCGAAGACGGCGGCCGTGAGCAGCCGGACCGCCCGGAACCGGCGACGGGGACCCGCGGAGGAGTCGTCGGAATCGCTCAACGTACCCTTCTCCTTCAACGCCACAGGTCCACTACGCTAACGGACGCCCGGGGCAGGCAGGTCCCCAGCGCATCGACAGGAGAGCCCCTCGTGCCGAAGTCACGTATCCGCAAGAAGGACGAGTTCACCCCGCCGCCCGTGAAGGCGCAGCCGATCAAGCTGACGAACCGGAGCTGGGTCGCCCCGGTCATGCTGGCGTTCTTCCTGATCGGCCTGGCCTGGATCGTCGTCTTCTACGTGAGCGAGACCCAGCTGCCGATCGAGTCCATCGGCAACTGGAACATCGTGGTCGGGTTCGGATTCATCGCGGCCGGGTTCGGCGTCTCCACGCAGTGGAAGTAGGCAGGTCGCGGGGCCCGGGCGGCTCGGAGCACACCGGCCGCCCGGCCCGCAAGTTCTCCCCATGAGTTATCCACAGCGTCATCCACACCTGAGGAAAAGGCAGAAGATCTGTGGATAACCTTGTGGAGGGTTGACGCCGGTGTGATCAGGTGAGTGCCGCCGTCCGGACCAGCACCAGCGCCGCGACCAGCAGGAACACCGCCGCACAGGCACCCCACTGGATGAGCGGGCGCTTTCCCCCGCCGGCGGGCCGGATCATGGCCGCCCCGAGCAGCAGGCCCGTGACCAGGCCTCCCACGTGCGCCTGCCAGGACACCTCCAGCCGGCCCCCGTACGGCGCGAAGGTCAGCACCAGCATCAGCACGAGCATGACCACGACCGGGCGCATGTCCTGGCGCGTGCGCCGCACCAGCACCACGGTCGCCCCCAGCAGCCCGAACACCGCGCCCGAGGCGCCGAGCGTCGGCGCGTTCGGCGGCGTCAGCAGGTACACCACGGCGCTCCCGCCGAGCCCGGACAGCACGTAGAGGGCGAGGAAGCGGGCCCGGCCGAGCGCGGCCTCCAGCGGAGCGCCGAGGAACCACAGGGCGAGCATGTTGCCCGCGATGTGCCACCACTCCACGTGCAGGAACACCGACGTCAGCAGCCGGTGGTACTCCCCGGTGGCCACGCCCTGCACGGGGCCGCCCCAGAACTGCACGTACAGCCCGAGCAGCTCCAGCTGCACCGCCAGGCCGGGCACGGCCAGGGCCGCGAGGAACACGGCGGCGTTCACCCCGATGAGGACCTTGGCGACGAGGTGGGGGTCGGACTCGACCCGGCCGCCCGCCAGCGTCCGCGGCGCGTTCGCCCCCGGCCGGTGCCCCGTGCCGGAGCCCCCGCGGACGCAGTCGGGGCACTGGAAGCCCACGGCTGCGCTGATCATGCAGTCCGGGCAGACGGGCCGCTCGCAGCGGGTGCAGCGGATGGCCGTGTCGCGGTCCGGGTGGCGGTAGCAGCCCGGCAGGCGGTCGCTGTCCATCGGTCCCCTCGATCAGCGGCGGGGCACGGCGCGCCCCGCCGGTCCGGTATGCCCTCAGGACGGACGGGCGGGGCGGAAGGTTCCCGGCCCGGCGTCAGCGCCGCTCGACCGTCACGGACTGGATGACGACGTCCTCCAGCGGCCGCTCGGTGCGGGGGTTCGTCGGCAGCCCGGCGATGGTGTCGACGACCTTCCGGCCGGCCGCGCCCGTCACCTCGCCGAAGATCGTGTGCTTGCGCGTGAGCCACGCGGTGGGGGCGACGGTGATGAAGAACTGCGAGCCGTTGGTGCCCGGCCCGGCGTTGGCCATGGCCAGCAGGTACGGCTTGGTGAAGGCCAGGTCGGGGTGGAACTCGTCGGCGAACTGGTAGCCGGGGCCGCCGGTGCCGTTCCCCAGCGGGTCGCCGCCCTGGATCATGAAGCCGCTGATGACGCGGTGGAAGACCGTGCCGTCGTACAGCGGGTCCGTCGTCTTCTGGCCGTCGGTGGGGCGGGTCCACTCGCGCGCGCCGGTGGCGAGCTCCACGAAGTTCCGCACGGTCTTCGGGGCGAAGTTCTCCAGCAGCTCGACCTCGATGTCGCCGTGGCTGGTCTTCAGGGTGGCGTAGAGCTTGTCGGCCACGGGTCCGCCTTCCTAGTCGGCACTGTCGGTTCCCGATCCTCCCACGGAGAGCGGTACGGAACGGAAATCGCCCACCCGGATGCCCTGTCGTGCATGCCGCCCGCCGCCAACCCAGGCATGATCCGACAAAGGGTGGAAAGGTGAACTGTGTCCGCCACCGATGAGGAGGATCACGTGACCCGCAAGGACAGCGTGCGCCTGTGCGCCGACAGCGCCCGGGACACCATGAGGCACGCAGCGGAAGTGGTGGCGCCGTACGCAGAGACCGCCAAGGAGGCGGCGGTCCACTACGCGCACGAGGCGAACGACCGGCTCGCGCCGCTGGTGGCCCAGACGGCCCACCAGGCGTCGCGGCAGGCGCGCACGGCGTACGAGTGCCATCTGCATCCGCGGCTGAAGGCCGCGCGCACGCATGTGCCGCCGAACGTCGACCGTGCCGCCGTCCAGGCCGTGCACGAGACGCGCCGAGTGGCCCGGCAGGCCGCCGACTACGCGGGCCCGAGGCTGGAGCACGCCATCGCGGCGGGCCGCCCCGTGGCCGAGGAGGCCGCCTCCCGGTCCGTGGCGGCGATCGCGGCGCTGCGCGGCCAGGTGTCGGCGCAGGAGGTGCAGCGGCTGATCAGGCGGCACGAGCGGCGGGCCCGCACCGGGCGCGTGCTCAAGGGGCTGGCGGTGGCCGCGGCCGCGGCCGGCGCCGCGTACGCCGCCTGGCGCTGGTGGGACCGGCAGTCGAGCCCGGACTGGCTGGTCGAGCCGCCCGCCGCGACCGAGCTGTCCTCCCGCCAGGACGCCGCGGCGAGCTTCGACGACGAGCTCGCCGAGAAGGAGCGCGAGGCCACCGAGGAGGAGTGAGCGGCCGCCGTGGGCGGTGCGTGCGCGGGGCCCGGATCCGGTGGATCCGGGCCCCGCGCGTCGCCCTGCGGCCTCAGCCCGGCAGGGTGAGCACCTGTCCGGGGTGGACCAGGTGCGGGTCGGATCCGATGACCGCGCGGTTCACGGCGTACAGCTCCCGCCAGCGGGCCTCGTTGCCGAGCTCCCGGCGGGCGATCAGCATCAGCGTGTCGCCCTTGCGCACCGTGTACGTGCGCTTGGCGGCGCCCGCCGCGGGCCCGGGCTCCGGCGCGGGGGCCGCCGGGACGGCCTTGTGCGCCGCCGAGGACGGCGTCGGCGTGTGCGGCGGCCGGCCCGCCGCGGCGGGGCGCTGCGGGGCCGCGGCCTTCGGCGGTCCCGGAGCGGCCTTCGGCGGGGCCGCGGCGGCCATCCGCTCGGCGGCGGCGCGCGTCGCGTTGACCGCGTCGGTGTAGGTCGCCGCATAGTCGGCGGGCGCCGTACCGGCGGCCTTCCGGGCAGCAGCCTGCTTCTTCTTCTCGGACTTCAGGAAGTCGAAGAGTCCCATGTCATGCGCCTCCGGCGTGGTCTCGCCCCCCGGCTCCGTGCCTGCCACTCCACTGTCGGACAGGTCCCTGCCGCGGGCCCCGCGGCCGACCCGTCCGGGGGACGTCCGGCGCCCCGGACCGGCCGCTACCGGAGCTCGGAGATGTCCACCGACTCCCCCGGCGGCGGGGTGCGGGCCGGCACCGGGGCGCCGTACTCCAGGAAGTCCGCCCGCGCGCTCCGCCCGTCCTCGCGGCCTTCGAGGCGCAGCAGGCGGGGTTCGCCCTCGGTGGCGACGTAGAAGGTGGCCGTGTCGCCGCCGCGGGTCCCGGTGACGGTGACCGCCGGGGTGCCGCCGACGGTCGCGGGGCCGCCCTTGCGCAGCTGTCCGGTGGTCAGCCGGGAGGCGTAGGCGCGCTGGAAGTCCTTCAGGTCGCAGACGTCGGTGAGCTTGCGCAGCAGGACGTTGTCGGACGTGCCGTGCAGCCAGCGGTCGCCGATCAGGGCGGCGGCGCCGTCCGCGGCCGGCGCGGGCACCTGCGACCGGAGGAAGGCCCCGTCCGGCTTCACCCAGATGTCCTGGCCGCGCTTGACGATCTCGGCGCGGCCCCCGCCGCGCGGAAGGGACACCGACCCGGCGCAGTTGCCGTCCACGTCGAAGCGGAGGTCGAGGGTGGTCGCCCCCTTCTCCCCGTCGGCGTGCGCCACCATGTGCACGGAGCGGGCCTGCGTCAGCTCCGTCCGGGCCTTGTCGACGATCGCGCGGGGGCTCTCGTCCTCGATGCCGTTGCCGGCCGGGGCGAGGCCCGTCAGCAGTGCGGCCGAGCAGCCGGCGGCCAGTGCGGCGGCCGCCTTCCGGAACCGGGCCATCTCGTCACCTCCGCAGGGGAACGCCCCCCGCCCAGCGTAGGCCCGCAGGCCTGGCCGCGCACACGCGAAAAAGGCCCCTGGCCTGCGTGTTCGCAGGCCAGGGGCCTCTCTTCCGGTGGAGCTTAGGAGATTCGAACTCCTGACATCTGCCTTGCAAAGGCAGCGCTCTACCAACTGAGCTAAAGCCCCGGAACGCGGACGCGACCAATCCCCCGGCAGAGGAGTGGCCGTTCCGCACAACAGAGTACCGGGTTCTCGGCCGCATCCCGCAAAATGATGGGGACTCCCCTCGTGCGACCACTCTCCGTAAGATGCTCGGCGAGGTTCGCACCAGCGAAGGGGAGTAGGAAGAGTGGACGCAGTACAGCAAGAGGCCACGGCCAGAGCCAGGGAGCTCCAGCGCAGCTGGTACGGCGAGCCCCTCGGTGCCCTCTTCCGCCGGCTCATAGACGACCTCGGCCTGAACCAGGCCCGCCTCGCTGCCGTCCTCGGCCTGTCGGCGCCCATGCTGTCGCAGCTGATGAGCGGCCAGCGGGCGAAGATCGGCAACCCCGCGGTGGTGCAGCGGGTGCAGGCGCTCCAGGACCTTGCGAGCCAGGTGGCGGACGGCAGCGTCAGCGCCGCCGAGGCCACCGACCGCATGGACGAGATCAAGCGGACCCAGGGCGGCTCCGTCCTCAGCAGCAGCACCCAGAACAGCACCGGTTCGGGCGCCCCGACGGTCAAGCGCGTCGTCCGCGAGATCCAGTCCCTGCTGCGGTCGGTCTCCGCCGCCGGCGACATACTCGACGCCGCGAACAGTCTCGCGCCCAGCCACCCGGAGCTCGCCGAGTTCCTCCGGGTGTACGGCGCCGGCCGCACGGCGGACGCCGTCGCGCACTACGAGGCGCATCAGAACTGACGCCTCCGGGCGCGGACGGACACCACAACGGGGGATGCACAGCCATGGGTGAGGTCTTCGCCGGCCGCTACGAGCTGGTCGACCCGATCGGCCGGGGCGGCATGGGCGCCGTCTGGCGGGCCTGGGACCAGCGGCGGCGGCGGTACGTCGCCGCCAAGGTCCTCCAGCAGGGCGACGCCCACACCCTGCTGCGCTTCGTGCGCGAGCAGGCCCTGCGGATCGACCACCCGAACGTCCTGGCACCGGCCAGCTGGGCGGCGGACGACGACAAGGTCCTCTTCACGATGGACCTGGTCGGAGGCGGCTCGCTCGCCCACCTGATCGGCGACTACGGGCCGCTGCCGCCGCGCTTCGTGTGCACGCTCCTCGACCAGCTCCTCGCGGGGCTGGCCGCGGTGCACGCGGAGGGCGTCGTCCACCGCGACATCAAGCCCGCCAACATCCTGCTGGAGGCGACCGGGACCGGCCGGCCGCACCTTCGGCTGTCCGACTTCGGCATCTCGATGCGCAAGGGCGAGCCCCGCCTCACCGAGACCGACTACGTGGTGGGCACCCCCGGCTACTTCGCGCCCGAGCAGCTCCTCGGCGCCGAACCCGACTTCCCCGCGGACCTGTTCGCGGTCGGACTGGTCGCGCTGTACCTCCTCCAGGGCACCAGGCCCGACTCCCGCGCCCTGGTGGAGCACTTCCGCGCCCACGGCACCCCGGACGCCCCCGAGGGCGTGCCCGCGCCGCTGTGGGACGTCGTCGCGAACCTCCTCCAGCCCGACCCGCAGAGCCGTTTCAAGACCGCCACGGGCGTCCGCAGGGCCCTCGCCGAGGCCGTGGAGCTACTGCCGGCGGACCCGCCCGAATCGGCCGACGTGGAGGTCTTCGACCAACTCGGCCCGCTGCCGCCGGGCTTCGGCCCGCAGGGCCCCGAACGCGCCGCGGGCGCCGGCCCGGACCCCCGGAGCGCTGCGGGAGCCGCCACCGCGGCGGCTGCGGCCGCCGCGGGCACCCCGGCGGCCCCTTCGCCGCCGGGCGGTGTGCCGACGGCCCGCGCGGGGGCCGGCGAGCCGACCCGTACGGACCCCCGCGCGGCCGCGGCCGCACCGGCACCCCCCGCTCCCCCTGCGCATGCGGCTCCCGCACCCGTCCGGGGCGCCGTACCCGCCCGGGCGGCCGTGCAGGCGCCCGCGTACCAGGACTCCTCCGCGACGGGCGGCTTCCACCTGGCCCCGCCGGCCCACGCCGTGCCGCAGCCCGCCCCGCCGGCGCCGGAGCCTGCCCCGGACGGGGGCGCGGCCGCGGTGCCCGCCCCGGCCGGCCGCGGGCGCGTCGCCCCGCCGTCGAAGGCGGCCGCCGCGGCGCTCCTGGCGGCAGCGCTGCTGTGCTTCGCCGTCGGCGTGTGGGCACTGGCCCAGACCTGAGGGCGAGCCGCGCCGGGGCGCGGGCCCGTCAGCCGGTGCGCCCCCGCCGGGCCAGCAGCAGCCAGCCGCCCAGGACGAGCAGGAGCAGCGTCCCGGTGCCGAAGCCGCCCGCCGCGACGGTGCCCATGGTCGCCCGCCGGTCGGCGGCCAGGGCCGCCTCCGGCTCCGTCAGGCCCTCCCGGGCCGCCGCGCGGTCCGCGTCGCCGATGCCGAAGCCGGAGCGGGCCAGCCCCTCCGCATACGGGGGCGGGGCCGCCGCCTTGCCCTGCACGGTCAGCCGCAGCGTCAGCGGTACGGGGACGGCGTCCTCCGTGAACTCCCCGACCTTCTCGCCGAGCGTGACGGCCAGGTAGTACCAGCCGGCGACCCGGGCCCCGCCCGCCTCGGAGCTGCTCGCGAACCGGTTCTCGTAGGCGACCGGCGCGGTGGGCGGCAGGGTGAGGCCCGCCTGCTTGCCGTCGTAGCCGGTGTCCTTGTCGTCGAGCACGCTGCGGTAGGGCGTGTACAGGGTGACGCCGAGCCCGGTGGAGGCGGAGGCGAAGTCCTTCGTCAGCTTGGCCGCGGCCAGCTCCGCGCCGACCGACAGCTGCTGGCCCCAGTCCAGCGGCACCCGGTAGAAGCGCGTCTGACCGGGCCTCAGGCCGTCCCGCCACACCCCCGTGCCCAGGGCGCGGGCGTCGTTGAAGCCGGTGCCGCCCTCGCGGGCCACCGGCTCGGACGCCGGGGGCTGCGGCGGGGTGGACGGCCATCCGCTGGGGGCGGCCGCGGGGGCGCTGCCGGTCTTCAGGCCGGGTTCGCGGGAGACGGTGAGCTCCACGGGCCACGGGGACCGGTCGGAGTTCTTCGAGGCCTCCCGGGTGACCTTCACGTAGTAGACGCCGGCCTGCTGGCAGTCGCCGTCCTCCTGGAGCCGGCGCACCGCCGCGGCGCCGATCGGCCGGGCGCCGAGGCCGTAGCCGAAGGTCGTCCGGCCGGGGCTGCCCGGGCAGGAGCGGCCTCCGGTGGTCATCAGCGTGACCTCCAGGCCGTCGCCGCCGGAGTCGATCCTGGCCCCGGGCCCCGGCACCAGGACCGCGGAGACGTACACGCTGGAGGTGCCGTCGAGGTTCAGCCGGTAGAAGCGGCTGCCGGGAGCGAGGCTGTCGCCGTACACCGCGCCCGGCTCCAGGGCCGGGGCGTCGGCCGAGGACTCCGCGCCCTGCACCGGGCGCGCCCCGTCGGCCGTCCGGTACGTCGGCAGCGGCTCCCCGGCCGCGTACGCGGTGCCCGGCAGCCCCGCCGCCAGACCCAGGGCCGCGGCCGCCGCCGGCAGCGTCCTGCGCAGCCCACCCATCACGCCCACCCCCGTTTTTGCCAAAGCAAGCAGATTCTTTGCATAACGGAATAATTCGTCACAGAACAGCACGAAGCCCCGGCCGCAAGGGCAGCCGGGGCTTCGTGGATCGGCCTTCGGGTCTCACACGCCGGAACCGGAGGGCACGGAGTCGGTTGCCTCCGTCCACAGGTCCTGCTCGGCGCGGTCCGCCTGGATCTGGCGGTACACGAGGAGACCGCCGATGGCGGCCAGTGCGACCAGGAGCAGCTTCTTCACCGCGCGACCTCGTCTTTCGTCGTCGTTGGGGTACCTCTGGCCGCCAACAATACACACCGATCGATACCGTTCGGTGACCTGGGAGGCCCCGGACGGCCGAACGACGAAGACCCCCGGGCCTTCCGGCCTGGGGGTCTTCGCCATCTGTGGGGCTAACAGGATTTGAACCTGTGGCCTCATCCTTATCAGGGATGCGCTCTAACCAACTGAGCTATAGCCCCTCCGCGCTGCGCGCTGACTCCTGAAGATTAGCGCACAGACGCTGGAGTTCCCAAATCGCTGATCAGGGCCCTACTCGTCCTCGGCGAGCGTGAGCTCCACACCGCCGACGAAGCCCGCCGACAGGTTGTAGATGAACGCGCCCAGCGTCGCGAGCGCCGTCGCGAGCACGACGTCGATCACGGCGATGACCGAGGTGAAGACGAGCACCCGCGGCAGCGACATGAACGCCTGGAGGTCGAAGCCGTTGCTCTCGCTGGAGCCGGTCGCCTCGCTGATGGTGCTGCCCACGGTCGAGAAGACGCCCATGGCGTCCATGACCATCCACAGCACCGCCGCCGCGACGACCGTGCACACGCCGAGCGCGATCGACAGCAGGAAGCTGACCTTCATCACCGACCACGGGTCGGCCTTGGCCACCCGCAGCCTCGCCTTGCGCGTCCTCGGCGTCGTACGCACCGCCGGGCGCGGCGCGCGCTGCGAGGCGCCCGGGGCGCCGCCGCGGGGCGCACCGGCGCCCGAGGGGGCCTCGTACGCCTGCGGCGGGTGGTACGGCTGCGGCTTCTGCTGCTGGGGCTTCTGCTGCGGCTGCTTGCCGGCCTTCTCCTGCTTCGGCTGCGGCTTGGCCTTGGACTTCGATCCGCGCGCGCTGTCCGTCACGGTCGTCGCCCCGCCCTCGGCGTCCGCGGCCCCGGCCCGGGAGTCCGCGGCGGGGCCACGTGCACCGTCCTCCCCAGTCCTGGCCGGTCCGGCGCCCGTGGCTCCACTCACGACTTACTCCTCGTGCTCCCCGGCCGGAGGCTGTTCGCCCCCGGCTGCCTCGGCGGCCTCTGATTCGGCGGCCTCGGTCTCCTCGACCTCGTCAGCATCCTGACCCGCCTCGGCGTTCCGCGCGATACCGACCACGGCATCCCGCTTGCCCAGGTTGATCAGCTGGACGCCCATGGTGTCACGGCCCGTCTCCCGGACTTCGCTGACTCGCGTACGGATCACACCACCGCCGAGCGTGATGGCGAGGATCTCGTCCGTCTCGTCGACCACGAGCGCCCCGACGAGCGAACCGCGGTCTTCCACGATCTTCGCAGCCTTGATGCCGAGACCGCCACGCCCCTGGACGCGGTATTCGTCCACCGGGGTCCGCTTGGCATAGCCGCCGTCGGTCGCGGTGAAGACGAACGTACCGGGCCGGACCACGCTCATCGAGAGGAGCTCGTCGCCCTCGCGGAAGCTCATGCCCTTCACGCCGGAGGTGGCGCGGCCCATCGGGCGCAGCGCGTCGTCGGTCGCCGTGAAGCGGATCGACTGCGCCTTCTTGCTGATCAGCAGCAGGTCGTCCTCGGCGGAGACCAGCTCGGCGCCGATCAGCTCGTCGTCGCTGCCGTCCTCGCGCGCACGGAGGTTGATGGCGATGACGCCGCCCGAGCGGGGCGAGTCGTAGTCCTTCAGCGGGGTCTTCTTCACCAGGCCGGCCTTGGTGGCCAGGATCAGGTAGGGCGCGGCCTCGTAGTCGCGGATCGCGAGGATCTCCGCGATCTGCTCGTCCGGCTGGAAGGCCAGCAGGTTGGCCACGTGCTGGCCGCGGGCGTCGCGTCCGGCGTCCGGCAGCTCGTACGCCTTGGCGCGGTAGACGCGGCCCTTGTTCGTGAAGAAGAGCAGCCAGTGGTGCGTGGTGGACACGAAGAAGTGGTCGACGATGTCGTCCTGCTTCAGCTTCGTGCCGCGCACGCCCTTGCCGCCGCGCTTCTGCGAGCGGTAGTCCTCGGTCTTGGTCCGCTTGACGTAGCCGCCGTTGGTGATGGTGACGACGATGTCCTCTTCGGCGATCAGGTCCTCGATGGACATGTCGCCGTCGAACGGCACCAGCTTCGAGCGGCGGTCGTCGCCGAACTTGTCGACGATCGCGGCCAGCTCCTCGCTGACGATCGCGCGCTGCTTCTCCGGGGAGGCGAGGATCGCGTTGTACTCGTTGATCTTCGCCTGGAGCTCGTCGTGCTCGGCGACGATCTTCTGGCGCTCCAGGGCGGCCAGGCGGCGCAGCTGCATCTCCAGGATGGCGTTGGCCTGGATCTCGTCGATCGAGAGGAGGCCCATGAGGCCCTCGCGGGCGACCTCGACCGTCTCGCTGCGCCGGATGAGGGCGATGACCTCGTCGATGGCGTCGAGCGCGGCGAGCAGGCCGCGCAGGATGTGCGCCCGCTCCTCCGCCTTGCGCAGGCGGAAGCGGGTCCGCCGGACGATGACCTCGACCTGGTGGTGCACCCAGTGGCGGATGAACGCGTCCAGCGACAGGGTCCGCGGCACGCCGTCGACCAGCGCCAGCATGTTCGCGCCGAAGTTGGTCTGCAGGTCGGTGTGCTTGTACAGGTTGTTCAGGACGACCTTGGCGACGGCGTCGCGCTTGAGCACGATGACGAGGCGCTGGCCGGTCCGGGAGGACGTCTCGTCGCGGACGTCGGCGATGCCGCCGATCCTGCCGTCCTTGACGAGGTCGGCGATCTTCTGCGCCAGGTTGTCCGGGTTCACCTGGTACGGGAGCTCGGTGACCACCAGGCACTGGCGGTTCTGGATCTCCTCGACCTCCACGACGGCCCGCATGGTGACGGAGCCGCGGCCCGTGCGGTACGCCTCCTCGATGCCCTTGCGGCCCACGACGAGCGCGCCGGTCGGGAAGTCGGGGCCCTTGATGCGCTCCATGAGCGCGTCGAGCAGCTCCTCGTGCGGGGCCTCCGGGTTGGCCAGGTACCACTGGGCGCCTTCGGCGACCTCGCGCAGGTTGTGCGGCGGGATGTTGGTCGCCATGCCGACCGCGATGCCGGCGGAACCGTTGACCAGGAGGTTCGGGAAGCGCGCCGGCAGGACTTTCGGCTCCTGGTTGCGGCCGTCGTAGTTGTCCGTGAAGTCGACGGTCTCCTCGTCGATGTCGCGGACCATCTCCATCGACAGCGGCGCCATCTTGCACTCGGTGTACCGCATGGCGGCGGCCGGGTCGTTGCCCGGGGAGCCGAAGTTGCCGTTCGAGTCGACGAGCGGCATGCGCATCGACCACGGCTGGGCCAGGCGGACCAGGGCGTCGTAGATCGAGGAGTCGCCGTGCGGGTGGTAGGTGCCCATGACGTCGCCGACGACGCGGGCGCACTTGTAGAAGCCCTTCTCGGGCCGGTAGCCGCCGTCGTACATCGCGTACAGCACGCGGCGGTGCACCGGCTTGAGGCCGTCGCGCACGTCCGGCAGGGCGCGCGAGACGATGACGGACATCGCGTAGTCGAGGTAGGAGCGCTGCATCTCCGTCTCGAGCCCGACGGGCTCGATGCGCAGCTGCGGCTCGTCCTCCGCGGGGTTCTCGGCGGTGGGGGTGGTTTCGTCGGCCATTGCTGGTCAGAAATCCTTTCGGGCGGCCGTTGAGAGCCGACTCAGATGTCGAGGAAGCGGACGTCCTTGGCGTTGCGCTGGATGAAGGAGCGCCGGGCCTCGACGTCCTCGCCCATGAGCACGGAGAACAGGTCGTCGGCCTGGGCGGCGTCGTCCAGGGTGACCTGGCCGAGCACGCGGTGGTCGACGTCCATGGTGGTGACGCGCAGTTCCTCGGCGTTCATCTCGCCCAGACCCTTGAAGCGCTGGATCGAGTCCTCCCTGATCCGCTTGCCGTTCTGCTTGCCGAGCTCGACGAGCGCGTCGCGCTCCTTGTCGGAGTAGGCGTACTCGAAGTCGTCCCGGCCCCACTTGATCTTGTAGAGCGGGGGGCGGGAGAGGTACACGTGGCCGGCCTCGACCAGCGGGCGCATGAAGCGGAAGAGGAAGGTCAGCAGCAGGGTGTTGATGTGCTGGCCGTCGACGTCGGCGTCCGCCATCAGGATGATCTTGTGGTAGCGGAGCTTCTCGATGTCGAAGTCCTCGTGGACGCCGGTGCCGAAGGCGCTGATGAGCGCCTGGACCTCGGTGTTCTGGAGGATCTTGTCGATGCGGGCCTTCTCGACGTTCAGGATCTTGCCGCGGATCGGCAGGATGGCCTGGTACATCGGGTTGCGGCCGGACTTCGCCGAGCCGCCGGCGGAGTCGCCCTCGACGATGAAGATCTCGCACTTCGTCGGGTCGTTGGACTGGCAGTCGGAGAGCTTGCCGGGCAGCGAGGCGCTCTCCAGCAGGCCCTTGCGGCGGGTCAGGTCGCGGGCCTTGCGGGCGGCGACGCGGGCCGTGGCGGCCTGGATCGCCTTGCGGATGATGTCCGCGGCCTCGTTGGGGTTGCGGTCGAACCAGTCGCTGAGGTGCTCGTGGACGACCTTCTGCACGAAGGTCTTCGCCTCGGTGTTGCCCAGCTTGGTCTTCGTCTGGCCCTCGAACTGCGGCTCGCCCAGCTTGACCGAGATGATCGCGGTCAGGCCCTCGCGGATGTCCTCGCCGGCGAGGTTGTCGTCCTTCTCCCGCAGCAGCTTCCTGTCACGCGCGTAGCGGTTGACCAGGCCGGTGAGGGCCGCGCGGAAGCCCTCCTCGTGGGTGCCGCCCTCGTGCGTGTGGATCGTGTTCGCGAAGGAGTACACACCCTCGGTGTACTGCGAGTTCCACTGCATCGCGATCTCGACCGAGAGCATGCGCTCCTTGTCCTCCGACTCGACGGAGATGACCGTCGGGTGGATGAGCTCGCCCTTGCGCGAGTTCAGGTACTTCACGAAGTCGACGATGCCGCCCTCGTAGTAGTACTTGACCGTGCGGGCCTGCGGCTCCTCGGTCTCCTCGGCCGTCTCGGCGCCGACGGTGGCCTTCGCCGACTCGCGCTCGTCGGTCAGGCTGATCGTCAGGCCCTTGTTGAGGAAGGCCATCTCCTGGAAGCGGCGCGAGAGCGTCTCGAAGGAGTACTCGGTCGTCTCGAAGATGTCGCCGTCGGCCCAGAACGTGACCGAGGTGCCGTGCTCGTCGGTCTCCTCGTTCTTCGCGAGGGGGGCCGTGGGGACGCCCAGCTTGTAGTCCTGCGTGAAGCGGTGGCCGTCGCGCTTGACCTCGACCGCGACCTTCGTCGACAGGGCGTTGACGACGGACACGCCGACGCCGTGCAGACCGCCGGAGACCGCGTAGCCCCCGCCGCCGAACTTGCCGCCCGCGTGCAGGACGGTCAGCACGACCTCGACGGCCGGCTTGCCCTCGGACGGGACGATGTCGACGGGGATGCCGCGGCCGTTGTCGACCACGCGCACGCCGCCGTCGGCGAGGATCGTCACGTCGATGGTGTCCGCGTGGCCCGCGAGGGCCTCGTCGACGGAGTTGTCGACGACCTCGTACACGAGGTGGTGCAGACCGCGCTCGCCGGTCGAGCCGATGTACATGCCGGGCCGCTTGCGCACGGCGTCCAGGCCCTCCAGGACCTGGATCGCGGAGGCGTCGTACGAGGAGGTGACCTCCCCGTTCTCGCCGGCTGTGGACTGGTTGTCGTTGAGGTTGCCGGAATCGGCCACGAAGCGCCCTTTCTGGCACAGCACAGGCCGGACTCCGGGCCGGCGTGCGTGCCGGCGGGGGAGCGGCTGCGTCGATCTGCGTTGTCAGCGTTTGTCAGCGTGTTCCCGCAACCGGGCGGGATTTGCTTCAGTCTACCGGTACCACGGACATCGATGGGGGTTTGCCGGTACCTGAGTACGCATGTGCCGCCCTGAACCTCCTCTCTCCGACTCCCCATATCCGGACCGGGGCCCAAAGAGGCTCACGCGGGCGTCCAGCGCTTCGGGCTGTCAACCTCTCATCACCGTGAGGGATGCCACGGGGACGGGCGGGTCCGGCGGCCGCGCGGAGGCGCCTGCGCACCCGTGGGGAAGGCGCGGCGGAAGGGGGCGCCTTCGGCCGGAGGCGCAGGTGGGGAGGGGGAGGGAGGAGAGGGGACGCGAGGACGCGGCCGTGCTGTCGCCCGGCTCGGGGCGGGGGCCGTGATGCCCCGGGCCCGCGGCGCGGCCGGCGGGACCGCCGGGGGGAGGGCCGTCAGCCGTACGCGGGCGGGCCGTCAGCCGTAGGTGTCGCCCGGGCCCGAGCTGCCGGGGGCCCGCCAGGGCCCGTACGGCTTGGGGCGGCCGCCCGGCCCGCGGACCTTGATCAGCCGGACCGTGCCCTGGCCGAGGTCGGCATTCAGCCGCGCGACCAGTTGCGGGGCGAGCAGCTTCAGCTGCGCCGCCCAGGCCGAGGAGTCGCACCGGACGAAGAGCTCGCGTTCCTCATAGCGTTCCGGTTCGCAGTGCGCGGCGATCTCGGGACCGACGATCTCCGGCCAGCGCTCCATCACGCCGGCCACCGCCATCGGCATCTCCCAGCCGCGCTCGGTGCGCAGCCGGTCCAGCGCCGCCATCAGCGGCATGGGGTCCCGGCCGTCGGCTCGGGCGCCCGAACGCAGGCCCGGCTGGGTACGGCGGGCCCCGCGGCCGCCGGCGGCCTGGCCGCGTGCGCGCGCCTGCTCGCGGGCCGCCGCCAGGGCCTGCCGCGCCAGGTCGACGCCGGAAGGCTCCGGGGTCCTGGGCCGCTCGCCCGGACCACTGCTTCCGCTTCCGGTTCCGTTTCCGCCCTGCCCGTGGTCGTTCACAGCCGGGTCACCTCACCGCCGGACACCCCGAACCTCGCCCCCGCGAGGACCCCGGGGACGTCGTCGTCCACCGCGGCCGTCACCAGCACCTGCTCGCCCGGGGCCACCAGCTCGGCCAGCCGCTCCCGGCGCCGCGCGTCCAGCTCCGCGAAGACGTCGTCGAGGATCAGCACCGGCTCGGAGCCCTCCGCGCGGAGCAGCTCGTACGAGGCGAGCCGCAGCGCGAGCGCGTAGCTCCAGGACTCGCCGTGGCTGGCGTACCCCTTGGCCGGCAGCTCGCCGAGCCGCAGCAGCACGTCGTCGCGGTGCGGGCCGACGAGGGTGACGCCCCGCTCGATCTCCTGCTTGCGGACCTGGGCCAGCGCCTGGAGCAGCACCTCGTACAGCTCCTCGCGGGAGCGGGCCGCGCCGCTGTCGACGGGCTCGCCGGCGGAGCAGCGGTAGGCCAGGCCGAGCGGGCCGCCGCCGGGGGCGAGCTGCTCGTACGCCTTGTCGGCCAGCGGGAGCAGCGTCGCGATCAGGTCGAGGCGCTGGGCGAGCAGCTCGGCGCCGGCCCGGGCCAGGTGCTGGTCCCACACGTCCAGGGTGGACAGGTCCATGGAGCGGCCGCCGTGCCTGCGTGCCATGGCCGCGGATTTCAGCAGGGTGTTGCGCTGCTTGAGGACCCGCTCGTAGTCGGAGCGGACCCCGGCCATCCGCGGGGAGCGCGCCGTGACCAGCTCGTCGAGGAAGCGGCGGCGCTCCCCCGGGTCGCCCTTGACGAGGGCGAGGTCCTCCGGTGCGAACAGCACCGTCCGCACGATGCCGAGCACGTCCCGCGGCCTGACCTGGGAGGACCTGTTGATGCGGGCGCGGTTGGCACGGCCCGGGTTGAGTTCCAGTTCGACCAGCTGCTGCCGGTCGCCCTGCCGGACGGCGGCGCGGACCACGGCCCGCTCGGCGCCCATCCGGACGAGGGGGGCGTCCGAGGACACCCGGTGGCTGCCCAGGGTGGCCAGGTAGCCGACGGCCTCGACGAGGTTCGTCTTGCCCTGGCCGTTGGGGCCCACGAAGGCGGTGACGCCCGGGTCGAGGGGTACCTCGGCCCGGGCGTACGAGCGGAAGTCGGCCAGCGAGAGGTGCGTGACGTGCATGCGGCGCCGACCTCCCCCGGCTTGCTCTGCTCTGCTGTGTGGTGCGGTGTGCGGTGGTGCGGCGGGCTACTTCTTCTCCACCGCGTGGCCGCCGAACTGGTTGCGCAGCGCGGCGATCATCTTCATCTGCGGCGAGTCGTCCTGGCGCGAGGCGAAGCGGGCGAAGAGCGACGCGGTGATCGCCGGCAGCGGGACGGCGTTGTCGATCGCCGCCTCCACGGTCCAGCGGCCCTCGCCGGAGTCCTGCGCGTAGCCGCGCAGCCGCTCCAGGTGCTCGTCCTCATCGAGGGCGTTGACGGCCAGGTCGAGCAGCCAGGAGCGGATGACCGTGCCCTCCTGCCAGGACCGGAACACCTCGCGGACGTCGGTGACGGAGTCGACCTTCTCCAGCAGCTCCCAGCCCTCGGCGTAGGCCTGCATCATGGCGTACTCGATGCCGTTGTGGACCATCTTCGCGAAGTGGCCGGCGCCGACCTTGCCCGCGTGGACGGCGCCGAAGTCGCCCTCGGGCTTGAGCGCGTCGAAGACCGGCTGGACGGCCGCGACGTGCTCCTTGTCGCCGCCGTACATGAGCGCGTAGCCGTTCTCCAGGCCCCACACGCCGCCGGAGACGCCGCAGTCGACGAAGCCGATGCCCTTGGCGGCGAGCTCCTCGGCGTGCTTCTCGTCGTCGGTCCAGCGCGAGTTGCCGCCGTCGACGACGATGTCGCCGGGGGAGAGCAGTTCGCCGAGCTCGTCGATGGTGGACTGGGTCGCGGCACCGGCCGGGACCATCACCCACACCACGCGGGGGGCCTGGAGGCCGTCCACGAGCTCCGAGAGGCTGTGGACGTCGGCGAGGTCAGGGTTGCGGTCGTATCCGATGACGGTGTGGCCTGCGCGGCGGATGCGCTCGCGCATGTTGCCGCCCATCTTGCCGAGACCGACGAGACCGAGCTCCATCAGGTGGTTCCTTTAGCGTTGTGGCCGTGTGTGCCGGATGCCCCCGGTGCCCGGGAGTACCCGGCTCCGAGCCTACGCCGGGCCGTCGCACACGGCGCCACGGGCGCTCCGGGCTCCGCCGTACGGGACCGCGGACCGCGGGTGACGGGGCGGTGCGGCAGCCGTCGGGGCCCGGTCCCGCGCGGGCGGCGGGAGCGGACCCCGGTGGCGGGCGGTGTCAGCCGGAGAGGCGCACCGGCATGATCAGGTACTTGTAGGCCTCGTCCGCCTCGGCGTCCACGGCGGGGCGGCCGCTGAGCAGTGCCGGCTTGGTGGACGTGGTGAAGCTGAGCTGGGCGGCGGGCGAGTCGATCGCGCTGAGGCCGTCGAGCAGGAAGGTCGGGTTGAAGGCGATCGAGATGTCGTCGCCCTCCAGGACCGCGTCGACCCTTTCCACAGCCTGTGCGTCGTCGGAGGAGCCCGCCTCCAGGATGAGCACGCCCTGCTCGAAGCTCAGGCGGACCGGGGTGTTGCGCTCGGCGACCAGCGCGACGCGCTTGACGGCCTCCACGAAGGGGGCGGTCTCGATCACGGCGACGGAGTTGAACTCGGTCGGGAAGAGCGTGCGGTACTTGGGCAGGTCGCCTTCGAGGAGGCGGGTGGTGGTGCGGCGGCCGGCGCCCTCGAAGCCGATGAGGCCCTCGCCGGCACCGGAGCCGGACAGCGCCAGAGTGACGGTGTCGCCGCTGGTCAGGGACTTCGCGGTGTCGAGGAGCGTCTTGGCCGGGACGAGGGCGACGGCGGAGGCGTCCGGGTTCTCCGGCTTCCACAGGAACTCGCGGACGGCGAAGCGGTAGCGGTCGGTGGAGGCGAGGGTGACGCGGTCGCCCTCGATCTCGATGCGGACGCCGGTCAGGACGGGAAGCGTGTCGTCGCGGCCGGCGGCGATGGCGACCTGGGCCGCGGCGGCGGCGAAGACCTCGCCGGAGACGGTGCCGGTCGCGGTCGGCATCTGCGGCAGGGCCGGGTACTCCTCCACCGGCAGGGTGTGGAGGGTGAAGCGGGAGGAGCCGCAGACCACGGTCGCCCGTACACCGTCTGTGGAGATCTCCACCGGCCGGTTGGGGAGGGCGCGGCAGATGTCGGCGAGGAGCCGGCCGGAGACGAGGACGGTGCCGTCCTCCTCGACGTCCGCCTCGACGGAGACGCGGGCCGAGACCTCGTAGTCGAAGCCGGAGAGGGACAGCGTCCCGTCCTCGGCCTTCAGCAGCAGGCCCGCGAGGACGGGCACCGGCGGCCGGGCCGGGAGGCTGCGGGCAGCCCAGGCCACCGCCTCCGCGAGTACGTCGCGCTCCACCCGGATCTTCACCGGAACCGCCTCCTGCTGTTGCTCGCTCGTCCGTCTGCCGGCCTTCGTCGTCGGCCCGCCGCTGCCGTGCCCCGGGGGCTGCGGCCCGTCGGTGCCGGGAACCAGTCTGACGTACGGCACCGACAGCGCGTGCTGCCGCCCGTCAAATCGGGAGCGAGGTGTCGGGGAGGCCTCCGAGCCGGGTTGTGCACAGGGCCTGCTTGAAAACCGATTCCGAGCTAACTGTCCATGGGGGTAGTAGTAGGGGTTGTGGAAACCGTGGATAAGCCCGTTTCCGCAGGTCAAGCCCCAGTTTTTATCCCCATGCCCTGTGGGCGGAGCCGTGGACAACACGGTGTCGCTGTGGAGAACAGAAAGTTCTGCACAGGCCATCCCCAGATGACCCGGAGTACTCCACAGCTGCGTCCCCAGTTTTCCCCCGGTACTCCACAGCCCAAACGTCGACTTCGGTGTGACGGCTTTCACTCCGGCCGGTGAGCGGGGTCACTCGGTTGCCGAACAGTGGACAGCGGTGTGGGTAAGTCATCGGAACCTGTGCACAGGATGCGGCAACCTGTGGGTGAGCGGTGGACAACGCCGTGGACGGGTCTGTGGACGGATCGGGTGTCCACAGACTGTGGATATCTTCGGTGCACAATTCCACAGGCTTCTGACCTGGTCTGATGGTCCCTCACCAGGCAGCCCTGTGGACAGATTGTGGGTGGCGAAACCCGTCCCCACCCTGTGGACCCAAGAAAGTCCCGCAATCTGTGGATAAGTTGCTCTCCAGGGGGCGTATTCGAACAGATCGGGGGCGCGCCCATGAAGAAGGGCGCCCCCGGAGTGATCCGGAAGCGCCCTGTGGATGCGTTTGGCTGAGCACCGAGAGCCTGCGGAAGGTGCTTTGACGGGCCGTCGGGAGGAAGCGCACAGGCCGGCCCGCGGGAGCCGCGGGCCGGCCTGTGGATGCCGTGGACGGAGCGCCGGTCAGGCGTTCTTGATGCGGTTCGTGAGCTCGGTGACCTGGTTGTAGATGGAGCGCCGCTCCGCCATCAGGGCGCGGATCTTGCGGTCCGCGTGCATGACGGTGGTGTGGTCGCGGCCGCCGAAGTGCGCACCGATCTTCGGCAGGGAGAGGTCGGTCAGCTCCCGGCACAGGTACATCGCGATCTGCCGCGCCGTGACCAGCACCCGGCTGCGCGAGGAGCCGCACAGGTCGTCCACCGTCAGGCCGAAGTAGTCGGCGGTGGCCGCCATGATGTCCCCGGCCGTGATCTCGGGAGCCGAGTCCTCGCCGCCGGGGATCAGGTTCTTGAGGACGTCCTCGGTCAGGCCCAGGTCGACCGGCTGCCGGTTCAGGCTCGCGAAGGCCGTGACCCGGATCAGGGCCCCCTCCAGCTCGCGGATGTTGCGCGAGATGCGGGAGGCGATGAACTCCAGCACCTCCGGCGGGGCGTTGAGCTGCTCCTGCACCGCCTTCTTGCGCAGGATCGCGATGCGCGTCTCCAGCTCGGGCGGCTGCACGTCCGTGATCAGGCCCCACTCGAAGCGGTTGCGGAGCCGGTCCTCCAGGGTGACCAGCTGCTTGGGCGGCCGGTCGGAGGACAGCACGATCTGCTTGTTCGCGTTGTGCAGCGTATTGAAGGTGTGGAAGAACTCCTCCTGCGTCGACTCCTTGCTCGCGAGGAACTGGATGTCGTCGACCAGCAGGATGTCCATCTCGCGGTAGCGCTTGCGGAAGGCGTCGCCCTTGCCGTCGCGGATGGAGTTGATGAACTCGTTGGTGAACTCCTCCGAGCTCACGTAGCGCACCCGCGTCCCCGGGTACAGGCTGCGCGCGTAGTGCCCGATGGCGTGCAGCAGGTGCGTCTTGCCCAGCCCGGACTCGCCGTAGATGAAGAGCGGGTTGTACGCCTTGGCGGGCGCCTCGGCGACCGCCACCGCGGCCGCGTGCGCGAAGCGGTTCGACGCGCCGATCACGAACGTGTCGAAGAGGTACTTCGGGTTCAGCCGGGCCGTCGGCTCCAGCGGGCCCGAGGTCGACCCGGAGGAAGGCGCCGGCGGCGCGGTCCGGCCCGGCGCCGGGCGCGGCGCGGACTGCTCGTACTGCTGCTGCTCGTAGGGGAGCGGCTGCGGGTCGTAGGAGTCGTACGGCTTCTGCTCGTAGGAGCCCTGCTCGTAGCCGTTCTGGTCGTACGGGTTCTGCTCGTAGCCGCCGGATTCCGGCTGCTGGAGGTAGCCGGGCTGCGGGGAGGCGTAGGGGTCGCGCTCGGGGAAGCCGCCGAGGCGCGGCTGCTGCCAGCCGTAGTCGTCCTGCTGGCCGCCGCGGGGCCAGGCGCCCGGCTCGGGGCGCGGCTGCTGGTAGTCCGGGTAGGCGGGGCGGGCCGTCGGCAGCTGGTCGTCGGCCGGCCCGGTGTGCCCGCCGGGGCGCTGGCCCCCGTACGGCTCGTACGCGTCACCGCGCTGCGGGGCCGGCGGCGCCATGGGAGCGGGCTCGCCGGCCGAGTCGTCGACGGTGATGGCGATGCGGATCGGGCGGCCGCACTCGCGGCTGAGCGCATCGCTGATCAGCGGGGCGAGGCGGCCCTCCAGGACACGCTTGCCGTACTCGTTGGGCACGGCGAGAAGCGCGGTGTCGGCGACCAGGGCCAGGGGCTGGCAGCGCTCGATCCACTGCTGGTCCTTGGGCTCGATGGCCTGCTGCCCCTCCCCCAGGAGCTTGTCGAGCACCCGTGGCCACACTGCGGCAAGATCGGCAGGTACGTCAGCCACAGGGCACGCTCTCTCACAGGGGTCCCACGAATGTGTGGTTCTTTGGGACGGTCGGGACAAAAAATCCAGGGTCAGGCAACGGTAGTCAGCGCAGCCGGTACGGTTCAAGTCGTTGTCCACAGCCTGTGCACAGCGCGGGGTGGCATCGCCTCGGTTTGACCGGATGGCGTAGCCGCGCGTACCGTAACGAGGTCGAGTTGTCGATGGCTGCTGCCGCCTGCCTACCGATGGGCGAGGATCACTAGTCGTGATCGTTGAGCGGTGCCACTCGGGCGAACACGCGAGCTTCCTCGTGGGCGCACGGTGACAGCCAGGCGATGTCCCGCCACAACGATTCATTCTCTGGAGCCCCCGAGTGAGCAAGCGCACCTTCCAGCCGAACAACCGCCGCCGCGCCAAGACCCACGGCTTCCGCCTGCGGATGCGTACGCGTGCCGGCCGCGCCATCCTGGCGAACCGCCGCAGCAAGGGCCGCTCTGCCCTCTCCGCGTAACCACACGCAGGTAGTGACGTCGTGCTGTCTCCCGACAATCGGCTGAGGCGGCGCGAGGACTTCGCGAGCGCGGTACGACGGGGCCGCAGGGCCGGTCGCCCGCTCCTCGTCGTCCACCTACGTACAAGCGGTGCAACGGACCCGCACGAGCCGGGGGAGACTGTTCCCCCGACGCGTGCGGGTTTCGTCGTCAGCAAGGCCGTGGGCGGTGCCGTGGTCCGCAACCGGGTCAAGCGCCGACTGCGCCATCTCGTGCGCGAACGGCTGACCCGGCTGCCCGCCGGTAGCCTGGTGGTGGTGCGGGCACTGCCCGGATCGGGCGATGCCGGCCCCGAGGATCTGGCCCGGGACCTGGATGCCGCCCTGCTGCGGCTCCTGGGAGGCGCAGCTCGATGAAGTACCCGCTGCTCGCTCTGATCAAGCTGTACCAGTGGACGATCAGTCCGCTGCTCGGCCCGGTGTGCCGCTATTACCCCTCGTGCTCGCGCTACGGGTTCACGGCCATCGACCGGCATGGTGCGGTGAAGGGGACGGTCCTGACCGTCTGGCGGATCCTGCGGTGCAATCCGTGGACCGCAGGCGGCGTGGACCACGTCCCACCTCGTAAACGCCCGCGTTGGCACGAGCAGCTGCGCAGTGCGTTGCGTAGATCTCGCAATGCTCAAGGAGCCTGATTAGTGGACACGATTGCCAGTCTGTTCAGCTTTATCACCACGCCCGTCTCGTGGATCATCGTGCAGTTCCACTCGCTGTACGGTGCGATCTTCGGTGCGGACAGTGGGTGGGCCTGGGGCCTGTCCATCGTGTCCCTCGTGGTCCTGATCCGCATCTGCCTGATCCCGCTCTTCGTGAAGCAGATCAAGGCGACGCGCGGCATGCAGGCGCTCCAGCCGAAGATGAAGGCGATCCAGGAGCGCTACAAGAACGACAAGCAGCGCCAGTCCGAAGAGATGATGAAGCTGTACAAGGAGACGGGTACCAACCCGCTCTCCTCGTGCCTGCCCATCCTGGCGCAGTCCCCGTTCTTCTTCGCCCTGTACCACGTCCTCGCGACCATCGCCGACGGCAAGACCATCGGCGTCCTGGACGAGCAGCTCGTCGACAGCGCCCGGTCCGCCCGCATCTTCGGCGCCCCGATCGCGGCGAAGTTCATGGACAGCGAGGAGAAGGTCGCCGCCCTCGGCGCCTCCTTGACCGACGTCCGCATCGTGACCGCAGTCATGATCATCCTGATGTCGCTGTCGCAGTTCTACACCCAGCGCCAGCTGATGCAGAAGAACGTCGACCTCACGGTCAAGACGCCGTTCATGCAGCAGCAGAAGATGCTCATGTACATCTTCCCGGTGATCTTCGCCGTCATGGGCGTCAACTTCCCCGTCGGTGTCCTCGTCTACTGGCTGACCACCAACGTCTGGACCATGGGCCAGCAGATGTACGTGATCAACCAGAACCCGACCCCGGGCAGCAAGGCCCAGGACCAGTACCTGGCACGCCTCCTCAAGCACGTCTCCTCCCACGAGGGCGTCAAGGGGCGGGGCCGGAAGAAGATCGTCGCAGGGATCGTGGCCAAGGGCCCGGACCGCAACGAGAACGAGCGCAGGTTCATCGCGGCGCTGACGAAGCAGGGCCTGGCGGCCCAGGCCGACGGCTCGGTGGTCAAGAGCGCCGTGGCCACGGCGGACGCCGACGCGGCGAGCGGCGGCGCCCCCAAGCGGCAGCAGCCCAAGCGCCAGTCGAAGTCGCAGCGCCAGACGCCCTCCAAGTCCTCTCCCAAGAAGTAAGAAGGAGTCCCTCCCGTGACGGAAGGCACCACCACCGCCGCCGCCCAGAGTGGCGACACCCTCACCCGCCTCGAGCAGGAGGGTGAGATCGCGGCCGACTACCTCGAGGGTCTGCTGGACATCGCCGACCTCGACGGCGACATCGACATGGACGTCGAGGCCGACCGCGCCTCGGTGTCGATCGTCAGCGACTCGGGCAGCCGCGACCTGCAGAAGCTCGTCGGCCGTGACGGTGAGGTCCTGGAGGCCCTGCAGGAGCTCACCCGCCTCGCCGTCCACCGCGAGACCGGCGACCGCAGCCGCCTGATGCTGGACATCGCCGGCTTCCGGGCGAAGAAGCGCGAGGAGCTGGCGGCCATCGGAGCCAAGGCCGCGGCCGACGTCAAGGCCTCCGGCGAGCCCCTCAAGCTCGCCCCCATGACGCCGTTCGAGCGCAAGGTCGTCCACGACGCCGTGGCGGCCGCCGGCCTGCGGAGCGAGTCGGAGGGCGAGGAGCCGCAGCGCTTCGTCGTCGTGCTCCCGGCCTGACCCCGAGCCCGAGTCCTCGGCCCCGTCTGTGTCGCAGACGGGGCCGATGTTTGTCAGCCTGGCATTGCCGAGCGGGCCGGACCCGCCCGAGCGGTGCACCCCCTCGACACCCCCTTGATCCACGCGGTACGCGATACGGAAGGACGGTCCCCGTGACGGAGGCAGCGGAGCTTCCCCCGGCACCCGAGCAGGCGCGCGCGGTGTTCGGCGAGTTTTTCCCGGAAGCTGTGCGGTATGCGGAGCTGCTGGCCGACGCGGGGGTCAAGCGCGGCCTGATCGGCCCGCGCGAGGTCCCGCGCCTGTGGGAGCGGCACCTGCTGAACTGCGCCGTCCTGTCGGAGGTCGTGCCCGAGGGCGTCACCGTCTGCGACGTGGGTTCCGGCGCGGGCCTCCCCGGCATCCCGCTGGCCCTCGTGCGGCGGGACCTGAAGATCACGCTGCTGGAGCCCCTGCTGCGGCGCACCACCTTCCTCCAGGAAGCGGTGGAGCTGCTGGGGCTGGACCACGTGACGGTGGTCCGCGGCCGCGCCGAGGAGATGCTCGGCAAGGTGCCGCCGGTGCACGTGGTGACCGCGCGGGCGGTGGCCCCGCTGGACCGGCTCGCGGGCTGGGGCGTGCCGCTGCTGCGCCCGTACGGCGAGATGCTGGCCCTCAAGGGCGACACCGCTGAGGAGGAGCTGGTGGCGGCGAAGACCGCGCTGGCCAAGCTCGGTGTGGTGAAGACTTCGGTGCTCCATGTCGGCGAGGGTGTGGTGGATCCCATGTCGACGGTGGTCCGTGTGGAGGTCGGCGAGAGCCCCGGCGGGGTGAGGTTCGCCGCCAAGCGGGCCAAGGCGGCCCGGGTGGGCCGCACACGCCGCCGCCGCTGAAGACGGCGCTCCTCGGGTGCGGCGGGTTCGGGATCGGACCCGTTGCGCCCGATAGGTACGGATTTCGGAGTGTCGGAGGGGTCTGAAGACTCCGTTTCGGCATCGTGTTTCACGTGAAACGTCGCTCTCTGCTGCACGGAATCATCAGTCGCGGCCGTGCGGCCGCGGCCCCCCGCTCACGCAAGGAGGCAGGGGGGACGGACTTGTCCACAGGTGTGGATTCATCCACAGGTGCACGGGCCCCGCTGGTTCGCGACCCCGGTGACATGGCAGGCTCTGTTCAGCCCGAGCCTGATGTCGAGGAGAGTGACACCGTGCGGTCCGACGCCAACCTCGCGGGGCCGATGGCCGATCCGGTCCCCGGTCCCCGCTCTGAATCGGCGGGCGGCGATGTTTCACGTGAAACACCGCCCCCGCCTCTTGTCGACAACGACGCGCCGATCGGCGCAGCCGCGTCCTTCGCTGCCGAGCCGCTGGCCCGGTCGGGCGAGGGGCTGCCGCGGCCGGCGCAGACCCGCGTCATCGTGGTCGCCAACCAGAAGGGCGGCGTGGGCAAGACCACGACGACCGTCAACCTCGCGGCCTCCCTGGCCCTGCACGGTGCACGGGTCCTGGTCATCGACCTCGACCCGCAGGGCAACGCCTCCACCGCGCTCGGCATCGACCACCACGCGGAGGTGCCGTCGATCTACGACGTCCTGGTGGACAGCCGCCCGCTGCTCGAAGTCGTCCAGCCGGTCGTGGACGTGGAGGGGCTCTTCTGTGCCCCGGCCACCATCGATCTGGCCGGTGCGGAGATCGAGCTCGTCTCGCTCGTGGCGCGTGAGAGCCGCCTCCAGCGGGCCATCCAGGCGTACGAGCAGCCGCTGGATTACATCCTCATCGACTGCCCGCCCTCCCTGGGTCTGCTGACGGTGAACGCGCTGGTCGCCGGCGCAGAGGTACTGATCCCGATCCAGTGCGAGTACTACGCTCTGGAGGGACTGGGCCAGCTGCTGCGCAACGTCGACCTGGTGCGGGCGCACCTGAACCCGGCGCTGCACGTGTCCACGATCCTGCTGACGATGTACGACGGCAGGACGCGGCTGGCCTCCCAGGTGGCGGAGGAGGTCCGCACCCACTTCGGCAGCGAGGTGCTGCGGACGAGCATCCCCCGGTCGGTGCGCATCTCCGAGGCACCGAGCTACGGGCAGACGGTGCTTACCTACGACCCGGGCTCCAGCGGCGCCCTCTCCTACATGGAAGCGGCGCGGGAGATGGCGCTGCGGGGGGCCGGACTCCATTACGACGGCCGCAACGCCCACGTGGGCGCGGGCATGAACAGCACGCAGAGCATGGCGGAGGGGATCCAATGAGTGAGCGACGTAGGGGTCTGGGGCGGGGGCTCGGCGCGCTGATCCCCGCAGCTCCCCAGGAGAGGACGCCGGCGGCGGCAGGCACGGGGCCTACGGCCGCGGCCTCCCTGCCGGGGCCCGGTTCCGAGCGGGGGATCGCCGCGGCGAAGCTGACCTCCCTCGCCCAGGTCGATGTTTCACGTGAAACATCGGTCGCGGTCGCCGAGCCGATCGACACGGTTGCTGTCGGGCCCGCGGCCGGTGCGGTGGCGGGAGCCACCTTCGCGGAAATCGCCGTGGAGGAGATCGAGGCGAACCCGTGGCAGCCCCGTGAGGTCTTCGACGGAGCGGCCTTGGCCGAGCTGGTCACCTCCATCCGGGAGGTCGGACTGCTCCAGCCGATCGTCGTGCGGCGGGCTTCGGCCGGCGGCTACGAGCTCATCATGGGCGAGCGGCGGCTGCGGGCCTGCAAGGAAGCCGGGCTCCAGCGCATTCCGGCGATCATCCGGGCCACCGAAGACGACAAGATGCTGCTAGACGCCCTGCTGGAGAACCTCCACCGGGCTCAGCTGAATCCGCTGGAAGAGGCCGCCGCATACGACCAGCTGCTGCGGGACTTCAACTGCACCCACGACGAGCTGGCGGACCGGATCGGCCGCTCCCGTCCGCAGGTGACGAACACCCTCCGGCTCCTCAAGCTGTCGCCGAAGGTGCAGCGCCGGGTGGCGGCCGGTGTCCTGCTGGCCGGCCACGCCCGCGCCCTGCTCGGGGTGGACGACCCGGAGGCCCAGGACCAGCTCGCCGCCCGCATCGTGGCCGAAGGGCTCTCCGTGCGGTCGGTCGAGGAGATCGTCTCGCTCATGGGCTCGGAGCCGGAGGCCGCGGTCAAGCCGAAGGGCCCCCGCGCGGGCGGCCGGGTGTCCCCTGCTCTCAGTGAGCTGGCGACGCGGCTGTCCGACCGCTTCGAGACCCGGGTGAAGGTCGACCTCGGGCAGAAGAAGGGCAAGATCACCGTCGAGTTCGCCTCGATGGAGGACCTGGAGCGGATCCTGGCGACCCTGGCTCCCGGCGAGGGCCGGGTACTGGAGCAGGGTCAGTCCGCGGAGTGAGTCTCCCGCCCGCCGAGGGGCGGATCGCGCCGGTGCTGCCGGAGCGGTCCGCCCCTTTGGCTTGGAGCGGTTTCTCCTGATTCGGGCTCTGGATACGATGCGCTCATGGGGCGTCGGTTGGTACCACTCACACTGGACAACCTGCAGGACCTGCCTCGGCGTTGCCGGTCCTGTGTGTTCTGGGAGCTGGACCCGGTCAGCGGCGAGGCCGCTGTGAAGGCCGGGACGTCCGAACTCGAAAAAGAGGGGTGGATCTCCGCCGTCCTGCTGGAGTGGGGTTCGTGCGGCCGCGTCGTCTACGTCGACGACGTCCCCGTCGGCTTCGTGATGTACGCGCCGCCTGCCTATGTCCCCCGTTCGACGGCCTTCCCCACGAGCCCGGTCTCACCGGATGCGGTGCAGCTGATCACCGCATGGATCAGTCCCGGGTACCAGGGGCAGGGCCTGGGGCGGGTGATGGTGCAGACGGTGGCCAAGGACCTCCTGCGGCGCGGGTTCCGCGCCATCGAGGCGTTCGGCGACGCCCGCTGGGAGGGCCCCGCCTGCCTGCTCCCCGCCGACCACCTGCTGGCCGTGGGCTTCAAGACCGTGCGGCCGCACGCCACGCACCCGCGACTGCGGTTGGAGCTGCGCTCCACGCTCTCCTGGAAGGAGGACGTGGAGTTGGCACTGGACCGGCTCCTCGGAGCCGCCCGCAAGGAGCCGGCACTGCGCCCCCTGTGAACGCCCGCGGCTCCGATCGGAGCCGGAAACGTGCGAAACGGGGCCGCCCCTCAGGGGCGGCCCCGTTTCACGTGAAACATTGCCGAGGCGACTGCCGTCAGGCGGTCGGGCCGCCGACGAAGTCGCTCAGGTCGCGCAGGATGGCCGCCTTGGGCTTGGCACCGACGATGGTCTTGACGACCTCACCGCCCTGGTAGACGTTCAGGGTCGGGATGGACATGACGCCGTACTTGGCCGCCGTGCCCGGGTTCTGGTCGATGTTGAGCTTGACGATCTCGATCTGGTCGCCGTACTCGGCCGCGATGGCCTCCAGGGACGGCGCGATCTGGCGGCACGGGCCGCACCACTCGGCCCAGAAGTCCACCAGGACGGGCTTGGTGCTCTTCAGGACCTCGGTCTCGAAGTCGGCGTCGGTCACGTTCTTGAGGGTGCCGGCCACAGCGGCCTCCTATTTCTTCCTGCGGGGTGTTGAGTGGGGGGAGTCTGGGAGTCAGACCGTCGCGTGGGCCTTCTCGGCGTGCGAGAGGGCCGCGAGGAAGCGCTCGGCGTCGAGGGCGGCCGAGCAGCCGGTGCCCGCGGCGGTGATGGCCTGACGGTATGTGTGGTCGACCACGTCGCCCGCGCCGAACACGCCGGTGACGTTGGTGCGGGTCGAAGGGGCCTCCACCTTGAGGTAGCCCTCGTCGTCGAGCTCCAGCTGGTCCTTGAAGAGCTCGGTCCGCGGGTCGTGGCCGACGGCGATGAACAGGCCGGTCACGGGCAGCTCGGAGGTCTCGCCGGTCTTGGTGTTGCGCAGCGTCAGACCGGAGAGCTTCTGCTCGCCGTGGATCACGGCGACCTCGCTGTCCCAGGCGAACCGGATCTTCGGGTCCGCGAAGGCGCGGTCCTGCATGGCCTTCGAGGCGCGCAGCGCATCGCGGCGGTGGACGACGGTGACGGACTTGGCGAACCGGGAGAGGAACGTGGCCTCTTCGATCGCGGTGTCGCCGCCGCCGACGACGGCGATGTCCTGGTCCTTGAAGAAGAAGCCGTCGCAGGTGGCGCACCAGGAGACGCCGCGGCCGGAGAGGGCGTCCTCGTTGGGCAGGCCGAGCTTGCGGTGCTGCGAGCCGGTGGCCACGATGACGGCCTTGGCGCGGTGGACGGTGCCGGCCGTGTCGGTGACGGTCTTGATCTCACCGGTCAGGTCGACGGACACGATGTCGTCCGCGACGAGCTCGGCGCCGAAGCGCTCGGCCTGGCCGCGCATGTTGTCCATCAGGTCGGGGCCCATGATGCCGTCGCGGAAGCCGGGGAAGTTCTCGACCTCGGTCGTGTTCATCAGCGCACCGCCGGCGGTGACGGCGCCTTCGAAGACGAGCGGCTTGAGCGAAGCGCGTGCGGTGTAGAGGGCGGCCGTGTATCCGGCCGGCCCGGAACCGATGATGATCACGTTTCGGACGTCGCTCACGGGTCTCTTCCTCGTCTCTGTGGACTGCGCGCTGCTGGCCGGGGGCCGGTGTGGAGCCTCACCCCACCCAACGGATCCTAAGGCGCGTCCATTCCCTGGCCCTCCCCGTCCGGGTGCCAAGCTGTCAGCTCCGCGGGTAGGTCCTGGTCAGCAGGGGCTCTCCGGCACCGCCCGAAGGGGTGGCGGTACACCCGGTGCCGACGACGTACGCATCGACGCGGCCGGCGTCTCCGGGGTGCGGGAGGACGAGGAGGAAGGCCTCCCTGCCCTGGTAGCTGCCGCGTTCGGTGGCGAGCGGGGCCTCGGTACGGCGGGTGGCGCCGAGTACGCAGGCGGGCACGTCGGCCGCGTCCGTGCCGACTGCCCGGTCGCCGGGGGCGAGGCCCTGGCTCTGCGGGGCGTTCTCCGCTCCGAAGGTGCTGTTCGCCTCGGGAGGGGTCGCCTTCTTCGCGCCGTCGGCCGGGCCGAGGAGCCGCCGCACGCTGTCCTGCAGGCCCTGGGCGGTGTAGCTGCCGCCGGCCGGCGGCTGGGCCGTCGTACGGGGGTCGGAGGTGCGGGCAGCGGTGTCGGGCGAGCCCGATCCGAACAGGCCCCCGGCGAAGAGGATGCCGAAGGTGCACGCCGCGGCGCCCGCCAGTCCGGCGGCGACGGCGATCCGGCGCCGGGCGCGGCGCCGGCCCGGGCCGGTTGCTCCGTCCGGGTGGCCCGCGGGCCGCCGTCCGCCCGGACGGGGCACCGGGGCGGCGGAAGCACCGGAGGCAGCCGGCTGAGCAGCGTCATCCGCCTCCGGGCCGGCGGCGGCTTCGTCGGTCCTCGGCGTGGTGGAGTCCAGCAGCGCCTCGGCGGCGAGGGCCGCGTCGATGCGTCCGGCGACGTCCGCGGGCATGCGCGGCGGCCCGGGCAGTGTGCCGAGCAGGGAGCGGATCTCCTCCAGAGAGGCGAGCACGTCCGCGCACAGGGGGCATTCGGCCAGGTGGCGGCGCACCTGCGCGGTCCGGGCCGGGGGGAGCAGCCCCTCGGCCAGGTCGGAGATCTCCGAGACGTCCGGGTGCCGGATCGTGCCGGCTGCGGGAGTCACGTTCGTCCACCTCCGCCCTTCACCGTGTCTGCGCCCGGGGCTGGATGACCGGGGTCTGCCGCTGGTGGGACGGGTGTCCCCGGCGTCCGGTTCCTTCCCCGCTCCGCGGCGGTGTTATCCCCGGCATTCGAGCGCAGATGAGTGAGCATCGGGACCAGCTTGGCCCGGCCGCGCGCACACCGGCTCTTCACGGTGCCGGAGGGGACGCCGAGCACGTCGGCGGCTTCCGCCACGGAGTACCCCTGCATGTCGACGAGGACCAGGGCGGCGCGCTGGTCGGCCGGCAGGGTGCCCAGGGCGGCGAGGAGCTGTCGGTGCAGGTCCTCCCGTTCGGCCGGGGCCTCGGCGGACTCGTGGGGCTCCAGCAGGCGCTCGAGCCGCTCGGTGTCGTCGAGCGGGGAGGTTCTGCGTACGGCGGCCTTGCGGGCGCGGTCGAGGCAGGCGTTCACGGTGATCCGGTGCAGCCAGGTGGTGACGGCAGACTCGCCTCGGAAGGTGTGGGCGGCCCGGTAGGCGGAGACGAGCGCGTCCTGCACGGCGTCGGCGGCCTCCTCGCGGTCTCCGAGGGTGCGCAGGGCCACGGCCCAGAGCCGGTCGCGGTGGCGGCGCACGATCTCCGCGAAGGCGTCGGGGTCGCCGACGGCGTGCGACGCGAGCAGCTCCCGGTCGCTGCGGCCGTCCGCCGTTGCTTCGTGCATCACACCTCGCTTCTCCCGGCATGGAGACTAGGGCCTGTACGGCCCGAGCACGAGGGGGCGGCCCCCCGCGTCCCGACCCGCAGACGGCGAGGGCCGCGGTGCCCTGGGACGCCCGTCCCGTGCACCGCGGCCCCAGTGCCGTGCGACCCGGCCGCGGCCGTCAGTCGACCAGGCCCATGACCTTGATCTCGTTGATGCCGCCCCGGTAAACGCCGCCCTCGGCGGGCAGCTCGGTGATGTGCACCAGCAGGAACCGGGTCTTCACCGGCGCCTCGAGCCTGGTCTCCAGGGTCTTCCCCGTGGTCTGCGGCTTCGTGAGCTCCTGGGGGAAGTCGGAGAGGGTGACCGGCGAGGAGGCGTCGGCCGCGGCGGCGCGGACCTGGGCCTTGTGGCCCGCGAGGTACATGTCCGCTTCGAGCTTGGTCACCTCCTGCACGCTGCCGAGGTCGACGATGACGCCGCTCCCGTCCTCGTAGGAGGGGAGGTTGCCGAAGTTCGGCTGCCCCTTGAAGTGGTTGGTGACCCACCCCGCGGAGCGGTCGCCGTCCACGGCCTTGTGGACGTCTTCCTTCTCGATCTGCTCCCTGCCGAAGACGCTCGCGGAGCTCACCTTCAGCTGCTTGGGCTCCCGTACCTTCGGCGGCTCGCCGGTGGGGGCGGTCTGCTGTGAGCCGCCGTTGCCGCTGTCGCCCTTGCCGTGGTCCAGGAGGGTGTCGGCCAGCTGCCAGCTGCCCAGGCCGAGCGCGGTGATGAGCAGCGCGGACACCGCCCACTTCAGGACGCGGCCCGCGCGGCTTTGCAGTGGGGGCGGCGGGGGCACGATGACCTGGGTGGCGGGCGTCCCGGGGTGCGCCGGCGGGCGGCCGTAGCTGCCCTGCTGGTAGGTGGTGTGCTGGTACTCGGGCGGCGCCGTGAAGGCGGGCTCCGGCGGTCTGATCCGCGGCATGGCCGCGACGGCCTTGGCCAGCTCCTCCGGCGTGGTGCAGGGGGGCTCCTGCCGCGAGGCGGTCGCCCCGTCGTTGACGAGGGCGCGCATCGCGAGCTGGCCCAGGCCGCGGTGGACGCCGGCGCGCACCTGGTCCGGGGGGATCAGGCCGAGGTCCTTGGGGAGGCCGGCGAGCCCGTAGGCGTCGTTCTCGTAGGGCCAGCGCTGCGTGAGGGAGGCGTACAGCAGCGCACCGATCGCTTCGGTGTCGGTGCGCTGGGGGGTGTCGCTGGTGATGCCGCGCAGGGCGGCGTTCACGGCGAGACCGCGGATGCGGTACTGCCCGGTGGAGGTCCGCAGTATCGCGCCGGGTGTGAGCCGGAGGTGGGAGAGGCCTTCGCGGTGGGCGGCGGCCATGGCCTGGGAGACCTGGCTGACGAGCTGGTAGGCCTCGTGGGGCTCCAGCGGTCCGGCGGCGAGGAGGGAGGTCAGCTCGGTGGCGTCGGGCAGCCACTCGTGGACGACGTAGACGAGGTCGTTCTCCTCCACGGCGTCGAGGACCTGGACGAACCGGGGGTCGCCGAGCAGGGCGGAGGAGCGGGCCGCGGCGAGGACGGACCGGGCGCGGGGGTGGTCGGCGGGCAGCAGGTGGACGCCGACGGCGCGGCGCAGCTTCTCGTCCACCGCGCGCCAGCTGCTGAATCCGTCCAGACGGGTGACGCACTCCTCCAGGCGGTAGCGCCTGGCGAGCTTGTGGCCGCTGTGGAGTTCGGGGGTTGCGGCCGGTGCCGCGGTCCTGTGTTCGCCGTCCTTTTCCTCGGGGACGGGTTTGTCCGCGGCTCGTCCGTTCTGGGTCTCCACCCCGTCGGCCGTGGCCTTGGCCGCACCAGCGGCCGGCGGCTGGTCGCCGCCGTTGTCGGCCACGTCGACGGCAGCCGTGCTACGTTCCGCCACCGTCGTTCCTGCCTCCCCATCCGTTACGCGCTGTCGGCCAGTCTGCGAAGCCATGCCAATTGTGCCCACAGTCCCGCGCTATGCACGACACGCGAAGGAGTGCGACGGTTGTGCGCATCAGCGCCCCATGCGTCCGCGAACCATCCCGACCATGGCGTTGAGCTCCTCGATGCGCATGCGCTTGGCGGCCAGGAGGAAGACGGCGGCCAGCGCGATGAGACCCGTGGTCAGCGACGCGAGGGAGCCGGCGACTCCGCTGCCCAGCCAGCGGGTGACCGCGTACGCGACGCCGCCGGCGACGGCGGCCGCGGGGATGCAGGCGCCGGTGAGGCGTGCGTAGGTGCGCCGCACGTGGGCGCCGTCGAGGTCGCCGCCGAGCCGCTTGCGCAGCCGCTTCCAGGCGACGCCGACGCCGACCGCGTAGCCGAGTCCGTAGGCGGCGGCCATGCCGACGACGGCCCAGCGGGCCGGGAGCACGAAGAACGCGGCTGTGGAGACGGCTGCGTTGACGGCGGCCACGATGACCGTGTTGTAGAAGGGCGTGCGCGTGTCCTCGTAGGCGTAGAAGCCGCGCAGGACCACGTACTGGACCGAGTAGGGGATGAGGCCGAGGCCGAACGCCATCAGCACGTAGCCGATGTTGCGGGCGCCGTCGCCGGAACCCGCGTACAGCAGCATGGCCATCGGGACGCCGAGCGCGAGGAAGGCGAAGGCGCAGGGCACGATGGCGACGGCCGAGGTGCGCAGGCCGTAGGAGATGTCGTCGCGGACGGCGGCCGCGTCGCCGTCGTGGGCGGAGCGGGAGATGCGGGGCAGGACGGCCGTCATGACGGAGACGGTGATGATGGCCTGCGGCATCTGCCACAGCAGCAGCGCGTAGTTGTAGGCGGTGATGCCGGTGCCGGGGTGGCCCTGCTTCTCGGCGACCGAGCCGGCCCAGGTCGCGAGCTGGGTCACGACGACGAGGCCGACCTGGTTGGCGAGGACGAAGAAGAACGTCCACTTGGCGAGGCGGGCGGCCTTGCCGAGGCCGTGGCCCTTCCAGTCGAAGCGCAGGCGCGGGGAGAATCCGGCGTCGCGCAGGTACGGCAGCATCGCCAGGGCCTGCACGGTGAGGCCGAGGAGGGTGCCGAGGCCGAGCAGGCGCACGCCCTCCGGGGTGACGGTGGCGGCGCTGACACCGGAGGTGGTGAAGCCGCCGAAGGCCCAGATGAACGCCCCGAACGTGGCGATGACGACGATGTTGTTGAGGACCGGGGTCCACATCATCGCGCCGAACCGGCCGCGCGCGTTGAGGATCTGACCGAGCACCACGTGCACACCCATGAAGAACATGGTGGGCAGGCAGTAGCGGGCGAACGCGACCGCGACGTCCATCTGGTCCGGGTCGGAGGCGATCTTCGGCGACATCATCGTGATGAACACCGGTGCGGCGAGCACGCAGATGGTGGTGATGGCGGCCAGCAGGACGACCACGAGGGTCAGCAGCCGGTTGGCGTAGGCCTGGCCGCCGTCGCTGTCGTTCTTCATGGCGCGTACGAGCTGGGGGATGAAGACGGCGTTGAGCGCGCCTCCGCCGACCAGTACGTAGATCATCGTCGGCAGCGTGTTGGCGATCTGGTAGGTGTCGTTGAACGTGCCGACGCCGATCGCCGCGGCGATGACCAGGGTCCGCAGGAAGCCGGTGATGCGGGAGACGATCGTTCCGGCGGCCATCAGGGCGCTGGACTTCAGCAGCCCGGAGGCCCGGCCGGCCGGCTTGCTCGGCGCCGGGGACGCGACGGGGGCGTCCTCGACGGCCGCGCCGGGCGCGGCCTGCTGGTCGCGGTACAGGTGCGCGAAGGCGTCGGTCTGCGGCTCGTCCTCGCCGGCGGTGGTGACCAGCGCGTCGACGCCGACGAACTCGGTGGTGCCTGCACGGTCGCCGTACGGGAGGTGGCGCGAGGGGCCGTCCGGCTCGGGCGGCGGCGTCTGGGCCCACACGCGGGGGTCGGGGGCGGGCGCGGCCGTCTGCGGGGCCGCGTACAGCGGCCCCGGCTCCTGGTAGGTGCCGGGCGGCGGCGGGGGGTGGGAGGCCCGGTCGTACAGCACCTCGGCCACGGGGTCCTGCGCCGACAGGTCGTGCGACCGGTACGGGTCGCGTTCGTAGGCGTCCTGGACGTACGGGTCCCGGTCCGGCCCGGGGGCGGGCGCGGGAACCTGCCCGGGCGGCGCGGCGCCCGGGTCGGCGCCCGGGTAGGGCGCGGGCGCGCCAGTGCCCTGCGCGCGGTCACCGTCGTACGGCGCGTTCATCGAAACCCCACCTCATCGTCCCCAGGCCGGCCGGCCACGGCATCGCTCAACGGTCCACTGTCTCACCCGCGCCGGACCGGCCGGTGCTTTGCGCTCCGGTGTCCGGGGTGCCGTCACTCGGCTGCATGCCGTCGGCCGGCTGCCCGCCCCCGGCCGGCTCCGCGGCATCCCCGGCGGGCTCCCGGCCGTCCCCGGCCGGCTCCGCGGCATCCCCCGCGGCGGCCCGGGCGGCCACGCGCTTGCGGCTGGCGTACATCTTGACGCCCGCCAGCACCAGGAGGAGGACACCACCCGCGATGACGAGCATCACGGTCGGGGTGATCTCGGTGGCCTCCACCGTGAACCTGCGCTCCTTGCCGTACGGGACGCCGTTCTCGGTGAAGAGCTGGGCGGTGACCTCGACGGGGCCGCTCGCCGTCGCGTTCGCGGTGAACTTCACCGTCTGGCTGTGCCCGCCCTGGACGGTGACCTGCTGCTCCGCCTGACCGCTCTTGCCGAACACCAGACGGGTCGGATTCGCCGACTTCACCCGCAGGACGAGGCCCTGCACGTCCTGGACCAGGCCGTTCTGGACGCTCACCGGGATCGTCGCGCTGTGGCCGGACAGGGTGGCGTCGGACTTGGGGACGAGCTTGACCTTCTCGGTCAGGCCGACCAGGTACTGCTGGACCTGGTTGCGGTAGTGCCCGGCGTCCTGGGGGCGGCCTCGCCACGAGGTGGACATCTCGCGGTTCGTGGTGTTCCCGAACGGGATCTCGACGCGGTCGGGCGCCGTCAGGATGGCCTTGAAGTGGTCGAGCGTGTTCAGGGTGGTGCGGATCTTCTCGAAGGCGGCGACGGGCAGTTCCGTCTTGCGCAGCGCGTCCGGGTACTGGCCGGCGCCCGGCACCTGCGTGTTCACGCCTGCGTCGGGCTTGGCGGCGGCCGCGGCCTCCAGGTCGGCGGGCTGCGTCCAGCGGCCCGCCTGGAGGGCGCGGAGGGCCTCTGCCATGGACTGGGCCTGGCTGGCGGTCGGCATCCGCTGCGGGGTGACGACGAAGCTCCGCTGGCTGTCGGTCTTCTGCAGGTTCAGGGCCAGGCTGTGCGCGAGGAAGCGCTGCACGGCGAGCGTGGAGTTCGCGGCACTCAGCATGTCGCCCTCGAAGGCGGTCGACAGGTCGGCGTCAGCCACGACGGCCGTGGCGCCCGCGCCGATGGGGCGGGCCGCCGACGGGGTGTAGCCGAGAGCGCCGGTCTCCTGCAGGCTGTCGCTGCGCGCCAGCACGTGGTGGGCCCCGGCCGAGGTCGCCACGTTCACGATCGACGGGTCGATCGCGCCGTCGACGGGCCAGGAGAAGTCGGTGGACGGGGTGACGTGCAGGACGGTCTCCACCGCCTGCTTCGCCTTGTCCGTGGCCGGCCGGAGCTGCCCGAGGGTGCCCGAGACGTCCTTGCCCTGGTGGGCGAGGGAGGCGATGTCGGGGTCGGCGAACGGCAGGGCCACGACCTTCTTGCCCTGGACCGCCGCCTCCAGCGAGGCGAGCCACTGCTCGGCGACGGCCTTGTTCCGGCCCTGGACGACCCGGCCGTCGGGGGTCCGGTAGCGGTAGCCCTTCGTCATCGCGTCGACCGTGTACAGCAGGTCGGGGTCGATGACCCAGGTGATCGGCAGCTCCTTGCCGAGGGAGACCATCCGCTCCAGCCGGCCGCCGGTCCGCAGCTCGTCCGCGAGGGAGTCGTCGAGGAAGACCGGGGTCTGCACCTCGTCCGAGCCGGTCTCGGCCGTCAGGCGGGTCGTGGAGACAAGCGGCCACAGGTACGTCAGCTGGGAGCGCTTGGCGGCCGGCTCCGGCTGCCACGGCAGGAACGTCCGCTTGATGCCCAGGACCTGCTCGTAGGGGCGGCTGTCGGTCTCGCCGGAGAGTGAGACGCCCAGCGGGTAGACGCCCTCCTTCTCCAGCTCCAGCTTGTTCACCGGGATCGTCAGCGTGAACGTCTGGCTCACCTTGGAGGGCAGCGAGGCGATCTTCACCGAGTACGCCTGGTCGACCTCGCCGGGATCGGTGCCCGCCCGGAAGCCGGTCCGGTCCGCTGCCTCGTCGATCGAGGTGCGGTCGCTCAGGGCGGACCCGACCCGCAGCCCCACGTGGGCCGCGGTGATCGTCTCGCGGCCGTTGTTGACCACCGTTCCGGAGATCGTCAGCGTGTCGCCCTTGACCGGGGCCGCGGGAGCCACTGTGGTGAGCTGCACATCCACGGAGCCCGTCTCGGCCGCGTCCGCCGGGGCGGGTGGCTGGACGAGGGCGCCGAGCAGCGGTGTCCCGCAGAGCAGGACGACGGCGCGCCGCAGCCAGCGGCGCCGGGCAGGAGCGGGGGAAGCCCCCTGGTTGTCTGCCGGCTCGGCCACGCGCTAACCCGTCCCTCGCAGTGTCAGTGGTCGTCGTTCGTGCGTCCAGGAATGGTAACGAGACCCGCCGGGCGCGAGTGCCGCGCCTTGCTCCACATGATCGGCCCGGCACCGCGGCCCCCGGAGAGCGGGGTGCCGGAAACGGGGGAGCCCCCTCCGGGCGGGGCACGTACCCTTTTCTGTTGTGCCGAACGCCAATGAAGACACCCCCAGTGCCCTGAGTCAGGTGCAGAGCCGCGCGGTCAGCGAACTGCTGCGGGTCGCTCCTGCCGCCGACGAGCTCGGCCGCCTGTTCCAGGAGGCGGGATTCAGCCTCGCCCTGGTCGGCGGGTCCGTCCGCGACGCGCTGCTCGGCCGTCTCGGCAACGACCTCGACTTCACCACCGACGCCCGCCCCGAGGACGTCCTGAAGATCGTCCGACCGTGGGCGGACTCGGTCTGGGACGTCGGGATCGCCTTCGGGACCGTCGGCGCCCAGAAGGCAGGCTTCCAGATCGAGGTCACGACGTACCGCTCGGAGTCCTACGACCGGACCTCCCGCAAGCCCGAGGTCTCCTACGGCGACTCCATCGAGGAGGACCTCGTCCGGCGCGACTTCACCGTGAACGCGATGGCCGTGGCGCTGCCGCAGAAGGAGTTCGTGGACCCGCACGGCGGCCTGGAGGACCTGCGGGCGGGTGTCCTGCGCACGCCCGGCACCCCGGAGGACTCCTTCTCCGACGACCCGCTGCGGATGCTGCGCGCGGCGCGGTTCGCCGCCCAGCTCGACTTCGAGGTCGCGCCGGACGTCGTGGCCGCGATGGGGGCGATGTCGCAGCGCATCGAGATCGTCTCCGCGGAGCGGGTGCAGGCCGAGCTGAACAAGCTCATGCTCTCCGCCCACCCGCGCAAGGGCCTCGGCCTCCTCGTCGACACCGGGCTGGCGGACCGGGTGCTGCCCGAGCTGCCGGCGCTGCGGCTGGAGAGCGACGAGCACCACCGGCACAAGGACGTCTACGAGCACTCGCTGATCGTTCTGGAGCAGGCGATGGCGCTGGAGGAGGACGGCCCGGACCTGGTCCTGCGGCTCGCCGCACTCCTCCACGACATCGGCAAGCCCCGCACCCGCCGCTTCGAGAGCGACGGCCGGGTCTCGTTCCACCACCACGAGGTGGTGGGCGCCAAGATGGCCAAGAAGCGCATGACCGCGCTGAAGTACTCCAACGAGATGGTCAAGGACGTCTGCCGGCTGATCGAGCTGCACCTGCGGTTCCACGGCTACGGCGACGGCGAGTGGACCGACTCGGCGGTGCGGCGCTACGTGCGCGACGCCGGCCCGCTGCTGGACCGCCTGCACAAGCTGACCCGGTCCGACTGCACGACGCGCAACAAGCGCAAGGCCAACGCGCTCTCCCGGACGTACGACAGCCTGGAGGAGCGCATCGCGCAGCTTCAGGAGCAGGAGGAGCTGGACGCGATCCGGCCCGACCTGGACGGCAACGAGATCATGCAGGAGCTGGGCGTCGGTCCCGGCCCCGTGGTCGGCAAGGCCTACGCGTTCCTGCTGGAGCTGCGGTTGGAGAACGGTCCCATGGAGCGCGCGGCGGCGGTCGCGGCCCTCCGGGACTGGTGGGCCGCGCAGGCCTGAATGCGGCAGGGGCCCGGGACGTGTTTCACGTGAAACATGCCGCGGGCCCGGCCCGCCCCCCGGAGGGGTCAGGGGCGTGTTTCACGTGAAACATCGGGTCGCCGCCCCAGGTACAGCGCGGTCAGGGCGTAGAGGACTGCGACGCCCACGAGGAGCACGGCCGAGCGGCCGTCCGCGGGGAGCACCAGCGAGCTGACGGCCGCGGCGGCGACGAACGCGACGTTGAACAGCACGTCGTAGAGGGAGAAGACCCGCCCTCGGAAGTCGTCGTCCACCCGGGACTGCACCACCGTGTCGGTGGCGATCTTGGCTCCCTGGGTGGCGAGGCCGAGGACGAAGGCGGCGGCCAGCATGGGCTCCGGCAGGAAGGAAAGGCCGAGGGCGGGCACCAGGAGCGCTGCCGTCGCCGAGCACACGGTGATCCAGCCGCGGGTGCCCAGGCGGCCGGCCGCCCCCGGTGTGACCACGGCCGCGGCGAAGAAGCCCGCCCCCGAGACGCCCACCGCGAGGCCCAGCAGGGCGAGGCCGTCCGACTCGGTGTCCGACCAGGCGTAGCGGCAGAGCATCAGCAGCGTCACCGTCAGGGCCCCGTAGCAGAACCGCATCATGGTCATGGCGGCCAGCGCCTGGGCGGCCTCGCGGCGCTCGGCGAGGTGCCGCAGCCCCGCGGCCATCCCGCGCACGGTGAGCGCGACGCCCTGGAGCACGGACGGGTGGACGGTGCCCGGCGGATGGTCCGGCCCCAGCAGGCCGACGGCCAGGCGCAGGGACATCAGCGCCGCTCCGAGGTAGAGGGCGGCGCCGAGCAGGACCACGAGGGCGTCGGAGTCGGCGGCGAGGAACCGCAGCAGGAAGGCGAGGCCTCCGCCTGCGGTCGCGGCGAGGGTCCCGGCCGTCGGGGACAGTGCGTTGGCGGTGACCAGCCGGCCGGGTGCGACGACACGGGGCAGGGAGGCGGCGAGCCCCGCCAGGACGAAGCGGTTGACGGCCGTCACGGACAGCGCCGAGGCGTAGAAGAGCCACTCGGGGACGGAGGCGGCGACCAGCACGGCGGTGATGCAGGCGAGGAGGGCCCGCAGCAGGTTTCCGTAGAGGAAGACCTGGCGGCGGCGCCAACGGTCCAGGAGGACTCCGGCGAAGGGCCCGACGAGGGAGTAGGGCAGCAGTAGGACCGCCATGGCCGAGGCGACGGCGGCCGGCGAGGTCTGCTTCTCCGGGGAGAAGACCACGTGGGTCGCCAGGGCCACCTGGTAGACGCCGTCGGCGGCCTGCGAGAACAGCCTTACGGCGAGCAGGTTGCGGAAGTCCCTCAGGCGCAGGAGTACGCGCAGATCACGTACGACGGGCATGAGGGCAAGGTTCACACACGCGGAGGGTCCCCGGGCAGATTGCCCGGGGACCCCGGCGGAACGGCGGGTGGAGACCGGGGGACGGCGGCCCCGGCGCTCCGGACCGGACCTGTTTAGCGCTCGACCTCGCCGCGGATGAACTTCTCGACGTTCTCCAGCGCCTCGTCGTCGAAGTACTGGACCGGCGGGGACTTCATGAAGTAGCTGGACGCCGAGAGGATCGGGCCGCCGATGCCGCGGTCCTTGGCGATCTTCGCGGCGCGCAGGGCGTCGATGATGACACCGGCGGAGTTCGGGGAGTCCCACACCTCGAGCTTGTACTCGAGGTTCAGCGGGACGTCGCCGAAGGCGCGGCCCTCGAGGCGGACGTAGGCCCACTTGCGGTCGTCGAGCCACGCGACGTAGTCGGACGGGCCGATGTGGACGTTCTTGTCGCCGAGGTCGCGGTCGGGGATCTGCGAGGTGACGGCCTGCGTCTTCGAGATCTTCTTCGACTCGAGGCGGTCGCGCTCCAGCATGTTCTTGAAGTCCATGTTGCCGCCCACGTTGAGCTGCATGGTGCGCTCCAGGCGGACACCGCGGTCCTCGAACAGCTTCGCCATCACGCGGTGCGTGATGGTGGCGCCGACCTGCGACTTGATGTCGTCGCCGACGATCGGGACACCGGCCTCGGTGAACTTGTCGGCCCACTCCTTGGTGCCGGCGATGAAGACCGGGAGGGCGTTGACGAAGGCGACCTTGGCGTCGATGGCGCACTGGGCGTAGAACTTCGCCGCGTCCTCGGAACCGACGGGCAGGTAGCAGACCAGAACGTCGACCTGGCGGTCCTTGAGGACCTGGACCACGTCGACCGGGGCCTCGGAGGACTCCTCGATGGTCGCGCGGTAGTACTTGCCCAGGCCGTCCAGGGTGTGGCCGCGCTGGACGGTCACGCCCGTGGTGGGGACGTCGCAGATCTTGATGGTGTTGTTCTCGCTGGCCCCGATGGCGTCCGCGAGGTCGAGGCCGACCTTCTTCGCGTCGACGTCGAACGCGGCGACGAACTCGACGTCGCCCACGTGGTAGTCGCCGAACTGGACGTGCATCAGACCGGGGACCTTGGCCGCCGGGTCGGCGTCCTTGTAGTACTCGACGCCCTGCACCAGCGAGGCGGCGCAGTTGCCCACGCCGACGATGGCTACGCGAACCGAACCCATTCCGGTTGCTCCCTGTTTGTTCTCGGACGAGGCCTGCGCGGTGCAGGCCTCACTTTGCAGTTTCGTCGGGCGGACCGGGTCGTCTCCGATCCCGTCCCGCCCGCTCACTCTCGATGAGCTCGTTCAGCCAGCGCACTTCGCGCTCCACGGACTCCATGCCGTGCCGCTGCAGTTCGAGCGTGTAGTCGTCGAGGCGCTCCCGCGTGCGGGCCAGTGAGGCGCGCATCTTCTCCAGGCGCTCCTCGAGGCGGCTGCGGCGGCCTTCCAGGACCCGCATGCGCACGTCCCGCTCGGTCTGGCCGAAGAAGGCGAAGCGGGCGGCGAAGGACTCGTCTTCCCACGTGTCGGGACCGGTGTGGGAGAGGAGCTCCTCGAAGTGCTCCTTACCGGCGGCCGTCAACCGGTAGACGATCTTGGCGCGGCGCCCTGCGAGTGAAGCGGCGAGAGCGTCCTCCGGGGCGCTGCCCGGTTCCTCGGCGAGCCAGCCGTTGGCGACCAGCGTCTTCAGGCAGGGGTAGAGCGTCCCGTAGCTGAACGCCCGGAACACCCCCAGCGAGGTGTTGAGCCGTTTGCGGAGCTCGTAGCCGTGCATGGGGGCCTCGCGGAGCAGGCCGAGGACGGCGAACTCGAGGATGCCCGAGCGCCTGCTCATCCGCCTGCCTCCCCTGCAACCCTGAGCCTTATGACGAGCTGATGTATCGGCTCGATACATCCAGACGATAGAACGGGTGCCTTCCGGCGACAAGTAGCGATCAGGTGACCGGCATCACATCACCAATTCGCAGGATGCGAGTTGCCTGATTTGGGGTGAACTTCGGCACTGTTCGGGTTTTGAGCGTGCGTAGTCTTGCGGCGTGACACCGGGGGGATCGGAACTCACAAGCCGCTTCCAGGCCACTCGCCTGCCCGAGGAGTAGTCGTTCGATGAGCGAGCACCGCCGCAAACCGCCGCAGCCCGAAGGCGGCGGACGTGCCGCAGCCCGCAGGGCTGCCCAGCAGCGCCCCGGACGGGGTGCCGGGCCCGCGGGCAACGTCCCCACCGCGTCGCACAGCGGACCGTACGCAGACCCGCGCGGGGGGCACGGCAGCCGCGGAGCGCGGCGAGCCCCCCAGGGGCCCGCGGGACGCGGCCGCGGAGCAGGCCGCCCGGACAAGAGGCTGATCAACTATCCGCGCTCCGACAAGGACGGCTGGCAGCGCTTCGTGCCGTCCTGGAAGCTGGTCGGCGGCACGGCCCTGGGCTTCTTCGCGATCGTCTTCGCGGGCGCCGGCATCGGCATCGCGGCGGTGGACACGCCCAACCCGAACCTGGCGGCCCAGGCGCAGAACAACGTCTTCTACTGGGCCGACGACACCCAGATGGTCGCCACCGGCGGCTCGATGAACCGGCAGATCGTGCCGATCGACAAGATCCCGAGGACGATGCAGAACGCGGTGATCGCCGCGGAGAACGAGTCCTTCGAGACCGACAAGGGCGTCGACCCGATGGGCATCGTGCGGGCCGTCTGGAACATGGCCAAGGGCGGCTCCACCCAGGGCGGGTCCACGATCACGCAGCAGTACGTGAAGAACACGTACCTGGACTCCGACCAGACGCTGAAGCGCAAGGTCACCGAGCTCTTCATCTCGATAAGGCTGGGCGTCTCCGAGGAGAAGGACACGATCCTCGCCGGCTACCTGAACACCGCCTACTACGGCCGCGACGCCTACGGCATCCAGGCGGCCGCGCGCGCCTACTTCGGCAAGGACTGCTGGGACCTCAACCCGTCCGAGAGCGCCTTCCTCGCCGCCGTGCTCAAGGGCCCCAACCTGTACAACCCGGACGGCGGCGTCGGCGACAACGCCACGCCCGAGGAGAACACCAAGCGCGCCCACGCCCGCTGGGCCTGGGTGCTCGACCGCGAGGTGGCGGTCGGGCGCATGGACAAGGCGGAGCGGGAGAAGTACCGGGAGTTCCCCAAGCTCGTCGACTCCGAGCAGGCCCGCAGCCTCGCCGGCCAGACCGGCTACCTGGTCGAGACGGCCAAGCAGTACGTGATGAAGGTCGCGAAGCTCACCCCCGAGCAGATGGCCCGCGGCGGCTACCAGATCAAGACCACCTTCCAGAAGCCGAAGGTGGACGCCCTGGCCAAGGCGGTCGAGGACACCCGCAAGGACTTCCTGGACGAGAAGGCCCGGCCCGAGTACGACACCTTCGTCCAGTTCGGTGCCGCCTCCGTCGACGTGAAGACCGGCGCGATCGTCGCCCTGTACGGCGGCCCCGGCATGGACAAGAAGTACTTCAGCAACAACGCCAACACCATCGGCGTCCCGGTCGGCTCGACCTGGAAGCCGTACGTGCTGGCGGCGGCCATGGAGTACGGGACGCAGAACTCGGGCGGCCGCGGGATCTCGCCGCAGAGCAAGTACCAGGCCAACGACCTCACGGTGATCAACAACCGGGACGGCAAGCCGCTGCGGGACGCGAGCGGCAAGCCGTTCCGACAGAAGAACGAGAGTCCCTACCCGTACGGCTACGTGACGCTCCACGAGGCGATGGAGAAGTCGATCAACGTGCCGTTCGCCCAGCTCGTCTTCGACGTGGGCCACGGCAAGGTCCGGGACGTGGCCAAGGCCACGGGCATCCTGGACTCGTCCATGAACCCGAACAACGACGCCTCGTTCGCCCTGGGCACCTCGACGCCCAGCGCCATCCGCATGGCCGACTCGTACGCCACGTTCGCCTCCTCCGGCATCCACCGCGAGCCCTACTCGGTGCGCAGCGTCCAGAAGGACGGCCGGGACCTCCCCGGGTTCGAGCCGCCCAAGGAGGAGCGGGCGATGGACGACGCCATCGCCGACAACGTCACCAAGGTGCTCCGGAACGTCGTCGAGAACGGCACCGGCACCAAGGCCCGCAAGCTGGGCCGCCCGGCGGCCGGCAAGACCGGTACGACGGACGAGAACAAGTCGGCGTGGTTCGTCGGATACACCCCGGAGCTGTCCACCTCGGTGGCCCTCTTCCGCACCGACCCGAACTCGAAGGAGAAGGAGCTGATGTCCATGAAGGGCGTCGGCGGCACCGACTCCATCCACGGTGGCGACATTCCGGCCGTCATCTGGACCGCGTACATGAAGGACGCCCTCAAGGGCACTCCGGTCAAGCAGTTCCCCGAGCCGGAGGACATCGGCGTGATCGCCGACGGGGCGGGCGCGCCCTCCCCCAGCCCCTCGGCGGTCCCCTCGCCGTCGGCGTCGGCCTCGCCGTCCCCCTCGGCCTCCCCGTCGCCGTCCCCGAGCCGCTCCCGCGGCGGTACGGGCCGCCCCTGCAAGCCGTGGGAGCTGTACTGCATCCCCGACGACAGCGGCGGTGTCGACGGCGGCAGCGACGGCTCGTCCGGCTCGCCGAGCCCGTCCCCATCGGTCAGGCCGGGACGCCCCGGCGGCGTCACCAGCTGGGGCGGCAGCACGGGGTTCACGGGCTGACCCCGCCGCCCCTCGCGCCCCGGAGGGCCGCCGCACCGGTTGCGGCGGCCCTCCCGCGCGTCCGGCGGCGTACGGCAGGATGAGCGCATGACGAAGGTGCACGAGGGCCGGCTCGCACTTCCCACCCGGGAGGACGAGGTCGCCGCGGCCGGCAGCGAGTTCATCGGCGGGCCGATCGGCCGCCACGCCAGGCTGGGCGGCCACTGGCTCCACCCGGTGCGGGTCGTGGCCTTGACCGCGATCGGGATGTTCGCGCTCGGCATGGTGCAGAAGCTGCCCTGCTACAACTGGGCGTGGTTCCGCGGCGCGGGCTCGCAGTACACCCACGCCTGCTACTCGGACATCCCGCACCTCTTCGTGGCCCGGGGCTTCGCCGACGGCCTCACGCCGTACTTCGACCGGATCCCCGGCGACATGGCCTACCTCGAGTACCCGGTGCTCACGGGCCTCTTCATGGAGGTCGCGTCCTGGCTGACCCCGGGCGGCGGCTCGATGCAGCACCGGGAGCAGATGTACTGGATGGCCAACGCGGGCATGCTGATGGCCTGCGCCGCCGCCATCGCCGTGTGCGTCGCCCGCACGCACCGCAGCCGGCCCTGGGACGCGCTGCTCTTCGCCCTCGCCCCGGCGTACGCACTCACGGCGACGATCAACTGGGACCTGCTGGCCATCGCCCTGACCGCGGCGGGCATGCTCGCGTGGTCCCGCAGCCGCACCCTCCTCGCGGGCGTCCTGATCGGGCTGGCGACGGCAGCCAAGCTCTATCCCGTGCTGCTGCTCGGGGTGCTGTTCGTGCTGTGCTGGCGGGCCGGGAAGTGGCGCGCCTTCGGCGCGGCGGCCCTCGGTGCGGCCGCGTCGTGGCTCGTGGTGAACCTGCCGGTCATGCTGTTCGCCTGGGAGGGCTGGCAGAAGTTCTACACGTTCAGCCAGGAGCGGCCCATCGACTTCGGCTCCGTGTGGCTGCTGATCTCGCAGCGGACGGGGAACCCCCTGACCGGCGCCAACACCTACGCGACGGGCCTGACGCTGCTGCTCTGCGCGGGCATCGGGCTGCTGACGCTCACGGCCCCGCGCCGCCCGCGCTTCGCCCAGCTGGCCTTCCTGGTGGTGGCCGTCTTCATCCTGGCCAACAAGGTCTACTCGCCGCAGTACGTGCTGTGGCTGATCCCGCTGGCGGCGCTGGCCCGGCCGCGCTGGCGCGACTTCCTGGTGTGGCAGGCGTGCGAGGTCATGTACTTCCTCGGGATCTGGCTCTACCTGGCCTACACCACCAGCGGCGACAAGCACCAGGGGCTGCCGCCCGAGGGCTACCAGCTGGCCATCGCGGTGCACCTGCTGGGGACGCTGTACCTGTGCGCGGTGGTGGTCCGCGACATCCTGATGCCCGAGCGGGACGTCGTACGCCGCGACGGCTCGGACGACCCGTCGGGCGGCGTCCTGGACGGCGCCGGGGACGTGTTCACGCTGTCGGACGCCCTGCGGGGGCAGCGGCACGAGGAGCCGGAGCAGCTGGTCGAGTGGGGCGCCGCCCGCGGCGGATGACGGAGCGCGCCCGGCGGCTGCCCGCCCCGGGCACGGGCGGGCGGGCCCGGGGCGGACTGCCCCGGGCCCGCCGCCTTCTACGCGTCGAGGAGCCGGTCGAACTGCGTCGTGGTGTGGCGCAGGTGCGCCACGAGCTCGTCGCCGACCTTCGGCTCGGGCGCGTCGGACGGCACGAAAAGGATGGAGACCTGCATGTGCGGCGGCTCCGCGAACCAGCGCTGCTTGCCCGCCCACACGAACGGCGAAAGGTTCCGGTTGACGGTGGCCAGGCCGGCCCGGGCCACGCCCTTGGCGCGCGGCATCACGCCGTGGAGGGCCTTGGGGGCCTCCAGGCCGACGCCGTGCGAGGTGCCTCCTGCGACCACGACGAGCCAGCCGTCCGAGGCGGCCTTCTGCTGGCGGTAGCCGAACCGGTCGCCCTTGGCGACGCGGGTGACGTCCAGGACGCTGCCGCGGTAGGCGGTCGCGTCGTGGTCGCCGAGCCACAGCCGGGTGCCGATGCGAGCCCGGAAGCGGGTCTGCGGGAACTGCGCCTGGAGGCGGGCCAGGTCCTCGGAGCGCAGGTGGCTGACGAACATGGTGTGCAGCGGCAGGCGGGCCGCCCGCAGGCGGTCCATCCAGCCGATGACCTCCTCGACCGGGTCCGAGCCGTCCGGGCGGTCCAGCGGCAGGTGCAGGGCGAAGCCCTCCAGCCGCACGTCCTCGATCGCCGAGGCCAGCTGGCCCAGGTCCTGCTCGGAGATCCCGTGGCGACGCATGGAGCTCATGCACTCGATGACGACGCGGGCGCCGACCAGGCCGCGCACCCCGTCCAGGGAGGACACGGAGCGGATCACCCGGTCCGGCAGCGGCACCGGCTCCTCGCCCCGCCGGAACGGGGTGAGGACGAGCAGGTCGCCGCCGAACAGGTCCTTGATGGTCGCGGCCTCGTAGGTGGTGCCGACGGCCAGGATGTCGGTGCCCAGCCGGGTCGCCTCCTCGCAGAGCCGCTCGTGGCCGAAGCCGTAGCCGTTGCCCTTGCAGACCGGGACCATTCCGGGGAACTGGTCGAGGATCTGCTTGTGGTGCGCACGCCAGCGCGCGGTGTCGACGTAGAGCGTGAGCGCCATGCCCGTCCGGAGCCTCTCTGGAAATGGCTGCTGATGCAGCGGTGCGGTGGTGTGGGGGTGCGGGGCGTCAGCGGCGCGACATGTAGATGTCGAGCGCCTTGTGCAGCACCTTGTTGAGCGGGAAGTCCCATTCGCCGACGTACTCGACGGCCTCGCCGCCCGTGCCGACCTTGAACTGGATGAGGCCGAACAGGTGGTCGTTCTCGTCCAGCGTGTCGCTGATGCCGCGCAGGTCGTAGACGCTCGCGCCCAGGGCGTAGGCGTCGCGCAGCATGCGCCACTGCATCGCGTTCGACGGGCGCACCTCGCGCTTGTGGTTGGCGGAGGCGCCGTACGAGTACCAGACGTGCTGGCCGACGGTGATCATGGTGGCGGCGGCCAGGGCCTCGCCCTCGTGCTTGGCGAGGTAGAGCCGCATGCGGTTGGGGTCCTCGGAGTTGAGGGCCGTCCACTGGCGCTGGAAGTAGCTGAGCGGGCGCGGGCGGAACTTGTCGCGCACGGCCGTGATCTCGTACAGGTGCTGCCAGGTCTCCAGGTCCTCGTAACCGCCCTGGACGACCTCGACGCCGGCCTTCTCGGCCTTCTTGATGTTGCGGCGCCACAGCTGGTTGAAGCCCTTGAGGACGTCGTCCAGCGAGCGGTTCGCGAGCGGCACCTGGAAGACGTAGCGCGGCTGGACGTCGCCGAAGCCGGCGCCGCCGTCCTCGCCCTGCTGCCAGCCCATGCGGCGCAGCTTGTCGGACACCTCGAAGGCGCGGGGCTCGATGTGCGAGGCCTCGACGTCGCGGAGCCGCTTGACCTCGGGGTCCTGGATGCCGGCCTTGATGGCGGCGGAGTTCCACCGCCGGATGACGACGGGCGGGCCCATCTTCACGGTGAAGGCGCCCTGCCGCTTGAGGTGGGCCAGCATCGGCTGGAGCCACTCCTCCAGGTTCGGGGCGAACCAGTTGATGACGGGGCCCTCGGGCAGGTAGGCGAGGTACCGCTTCACCTTGGGCAGCTGGCGGTACAACACGAGTGCGGCACCGACGAGTTCGTCGTTCTGGTTGAACCATCCGAGGTTCTCGGACCGCCACTCGTTCTTCACGTCGGCCCACGCCGGGACCTGGCAGTGGCTAGCCGAGGGCAGGGTCTGGAGGTATCCCAGATGCTGCTCTCGGCTGATGGTCCTCAGGGACAGGCTCATTCGGGGCGTCTCCTCCGGCGGCTTCGCTGGCTATGGCGCGAAGCCTACTGCGACAAGGGCGCCACCCTTCTGGGGGACGGGCCGGTCCCGCACCCGGTCAGCGGCGGGTGCCCTGCCGCGGAGGGCCCCCGGTCAGCCCAGCCAGCCCCCGAAGAGCCCGCCGTGGGCCATGCCGAGGAAGAAGCCGAAGCCCGACGCGCCAAGGCCGATGATCAGTGCGAAGCGCTCGCGTGTCGTCTCGGAGATGAACTGGCCGTAGGCGCCGGTCAGGATGCCGAAGAGGCCGGTCCACGAGGTGAGCAGGTGGAGGTCGTGGAAGAAGGCCGTGATGAACGACACGAAGCCGAGGACGAGGGTGGCCGCCATCAGGGCGTCCTGGACGGGGTGCGGCTTGCCGTCGGTTGCGAGCAGCGAGATGGACGACTGGGTGCGTACTGCCTGTGCCATCGGAAAAGCACCTCCTGGCTGGGGCGGGGGGTGCTGCGGCTGGCCGCGGCCCGGCCGGGCATAGCACCGAGCACACCCGTTGCCTACAGATTGTGGCGCTCCGGTGCCGGATTTCAACCGGAAGGAGTCGGCGGGGTAGTCTGTACGGTCTGCGCGGTGTCTGCTCTCAGGCGCCGTGCAGTACGCATCACGACCCTCCTGCCACGGAACGACCGTGGCCGCTGAGTCCAAAGGAGGTGGGTTCCACATGCGTCACTACGAAGTGATGGTCATCCTCGACCCGGATCTCGAGGAGCGCGCTGTCGCCCCGCTGATCGAGAACTTCCTCTCCGTCGTCCGTGAGGGCAACGGAAAGGTGGAGAAGGTCGACACCTGGGGCCGTCGCCGTCTCGCCTACGAGATCAAGAAGAAGCCCGAGGGCATCTACTCGGTCATCGACCTGCAGGCCGAGCCTGCGGTCGTCAAGGAGCTCGACCGCCAGATGAACCTGAACGAGTCGGTTCTCCGGACCAAGGTCCTCCGCCCCGAGACCCACTGAACTCCGGTTCAGCGGTAATCGGGTTCGAGTAGCACAGCAGCCAGCAGCAATCCCCGCCGAGAGGTTCATCCATGGCAGGCGAGACCGTCATCACGGTCGTCGGCAATCTCGTCGACGACCCCGAGCTGCGCTTCACCCCCTCGGGTGCGGCGGTCGCGAAGTTCCGTGTCGCGTCCACCCCCCGCACCTTCGACCGCCAGACGAACGAGTGGAAGGACGGCGAGAGCCTGTTCCTGACCTGCTCGGTGTGGCGGCAGGCGGCCGAGAACGTCGCCGAGTCCCTCCAGCGGGGCATGCGCGTCGTCGTGCAGGGCCGGCTGAGGCAGCGGTCGTACGAGGACCGTGAGGGTGTCAAGCGCACGGTCTTCGAGCTGGACGTCGAGGAAGTCGGCCCCAGCCTGAAGAACGCCACGGCCAAGGTCACCAAGACCACCGGTCGCGGCGGCCAGGGTGGATACGGCGGCGGCCAGCAGCAGCAGGGCGGCGGCGGTGGCTGGGGCGGAAGCTCCGGCGGCCCGCAGGGCGGCGGAGCTCCCTCCGACGACCCGTGGGCGTCCAGCGCGCCGGCCGGCGGCCAGCAGCAGCAGGGCGGCGGCGGTGGCTGGGGCGGAAGCTCCGGCGGCGGCTACTCGGACGAGCCCCCCTTCTAGGGAAGCTCGCATCCCCACTTCTTGATCACACAGGAGAGACACCATGGCGAAGCCGCCTGTGCGCAAGCCGAAGAAGAAGGTCTGCGCGTTCTGCAAGGACAAGACCGCGTACGTGGACTACAAGGACACGAACATGCTGCGGAAGTTCATTTCCGACCGCGGCAAGATCCGTGCCCGCCGCGTCACCGGCAACTGCACGCAGCACCAGCGTGACGTCGCCACGGCCGTGAAGAACAGCCGTGAGATGGCGCTGCTGCCCTACACGTCCACCGCGCGATAAGGAAAGGGTGACCGACCAATGAAGATCATCCTGACCCAGGAGGTCTCGGGCCTCGGTGCCGCCGGCGACGTCGTCGACGTCAAGGACGGCTACGCTCGCAACTACCTGGTCCCGCGCGGTTTCGCGATCCGCTGGACCAAGGGTGGCGAGAAGGACGTGGCGCAGATCCGCCGCGCCCGCAAGATCCACGAGATCGCGACCATCGAGCAGGCCAACGAGGTCAAGGCCAAGCTCGAGGGCACGAAGGTCCGTCTGGCCACCCGCTCGGGTGACGCCGGCCGCCTCTTCGGCTCCGTGACCCCGGCCGACATCGCCACGGCGATCGAGGCTTCCGGTGGTCCGAAGGTCGACAAGCGCCGCGTCGAGCTGGCTGCCCCGATCAAGACCCTCGGTTCGTACCAGGTCTCCGTGCGTCTGCACGCCGAGGTCGCCGCGAACGTGGGCGTCGAGGTCGTCGCCGCCTGAGTGCTGCGCACGAAGGGCCGCACCCCTCGGGGTGCGGCCCTTCGCCGTGTTTCACGTGAAACATGCGCCCCGCTTCAGCGGGTCGCCCCGGCGACGGCCCAGCGTCCGGAGCGGGTCCGCAGCTGCAGGGTCGCCATGCGGACCAGCATCATCAGCGTCATCGCCCACCACAGGGCCGTCAGGCCGCCGCCCAGGGCCGGTACGAGCAGGGCGGCAGGGGCGAACACCGCCAAGGTGGCCAGCATGGCCCAGGCCAGGTAGCGGCCGTCTCCGGCGCCCATGAGGACGCCGTCGAGGACGAAGACGATCCCGGCGACCGGCTGCGAGGCGGCCACGACGAGCAGGGCCGGCAGCAGGGCCTCCTCCACCGCCGGATCGGTGGTGAAGAGGGGCACGATCAGCGGGCGGGCGGCGGCCAGCAGGAGGCCGAGGACGGTGCCCGAGGCGATGCCCCACTGCACCATGCGGCGGCACACGGCCTTGGCCCCGCCGGTGTCCCCGGCGCCCAGGTACCGGCCGATGATGGCCTGGCCCGCGATGGCGATGGCGTCGAGGGCGAAGGCGAGCAGACTCCACAGGGAGAGCAGGATCTGGTGGGCGGCGACATCGGCGTCGCCGAGGCGCGCGGCCACGAAGGTGGCGATCATCAGGACGGCGCGCAGGGAGAGCGTCCGCACCAGCAGGGGTGCGCCTGCCTGTGCACAGGCCCGGATCCCGGCCGCGTCCGGGCGCAGGGAGGCGCCGTGCCGGCGGGCGCCGCGGACCACCACGGCGAGGTAGGCACCGGCCATGGCGAATTGGGCGAGGACCGTGCCCCACGCGGAGCCCGCGATGCCCAGGCCGGCCCCGTAGACGAGGGCGGCATTCAGGCCGGCGTTGAGGGCGAAGCCGCCGACGGCGACATAGAGCGGGGTCCGGGTGTCCTGCAGGCCCCGGATGACTCCGGTGGCCGCCAGGACCATCAGCATCGCGGGGATTCCGAGGGCGGAGATCCGCAGGTACGTCGTGGCATGTGGGGCGACGGTGTCGGAGGCGCCCAGGAGAGAGACCAGCCAGGGTGCGGTGGGCAGGACCGCGGCGGCGACGGCCGCACCGAGCAGGAGGGCGAGCCAGATGCCGTCCATGCCCTGGCGGATGGCGGCCTTGAGGTCGCCCGCGCCGACGCGTCGCGCGACCGCCGCGGTGGTGGCGTAGGCGAGGAACACGAACACGCTCACGGCGGTGGTGAGGAGGGCGGCGGCGATGCCCAGGCCGGCCAGCTGGGGGGTGCCGAGGTGGCCCACGATGGCGCTGTCGGCCAGCACGAAGAGGGGCTCGGCGACGAGTGCGCCGAAGGCCGGGACGGCGAGGGCGAGGATTTCGCGGTCGTGCCGTCGCGGTGCCGCCTTCCGCGGTTCGAGGGCTTGTGTCATGGGGCTCAATCTAATCTTCCACAGGTAATAGATGCAAGGCGCTAGTACTCCTTACGTGAGGAGGTGTTCGGGTGTGCGCGCCACCTCGTCCGAGGCGATCTGGGGGAAGGTGCCGAGATTTTTCTCCGCGGCGGGCTTTCATTGAGGAACGCGCAGGTCAGCGCGGTGCTTTGGGGTGGCGGGTGATTTTGTCCACAGCGCTGTCCCCCGGTCCGTGCACAGCTTCGGGCGAGTTACCCACAGCATTGGCTCGGTCGTCCACATCTCATCCACACACCCTGTGGATAACAAGATTGGCTGATGCCGCCTCCGGGCCTACCGTTGTGCGTTGCCCGACCCGCCGGGAGCGGATCCGGGTGTCCCGAATGTCAGAGCCGTGCCGTAGAAGACGGGCACGGCGAGGTCCGCGCTGCGGACGGGAGGAGGCGGCCCGGTGAGTATCCCCGAGCCCACGGACGACCCCTGGGCCGACAGCGGTCCCGGCGACCGTCTCCCCACCCGCTCGCGCCGCGGCGGGGACGGCCGCGGCCGCGGGGACGAGCAGCGTGAGTCCGGCCGCGAGGGCGGCGCCTGGGACGGCGGCGGCTTCGAGCGCGTCCCGCCGCAGGACCTCGACGCCGAGCAGTCCGTGCTCGGCGGCATGCTGCTCTCCAAGGACGCCATCGCGGACGTCGTCGAGATCATCAAGGGCCACGACTTCTACCGGCCCTCCCACGAGACGATCTACCAGGCCGTCCTCGACCTGTACGCCAAGGGCGAGCCCGCCGACCCGATCACGGTCGGCGCGGAGCTCACCCGGCGCGGCGAGATCGGCAAGGTCGGCGGCGTCTCCTACCTCCACACGCTGGTCCAGTCGGTCCCGACGGCCGCGAACGCCTCGTACTACGCGGAGATCGTCCACGAGCGCGCCGTCCTGCGCCGCCTGGTCGCGGCCGGTACGAAGATCACGCAGATGGGGTACGCGGCCGACGGCGACGTCGACGAGATCGTCAACAGCGCCCAGGCCGAGATCTACGCCGTCACCGAGCAGCGGACCTCCGAGGACTACCTGCCGCTCGGCGACATCATGGAAGGCGCGCTCGACGAGATCGAGGCCATCGGGTCGCGCAGCGGCCAGATGTCCGGCGTCCCGACCGGTTTCACCGACCTCGACTCCCTCACCAACGGCCTCCACCCCGGCCAGATGATCGTCATCGCCGCCCGTCCCGCCATGGGCAAGTCGACCCTCGCCCTGGACTTCGCGCGCGCCTGCTCCATCAAGAGCAACCTGCCCAGCGTCATCTTCTCCCTGGAAATGGGGCGCAACGAGATCGCGATGCGCCTGCTGTCCGCGGAGGCCCGCGTGGCCCTGCACCACATGCGCTCCGGCACCATGACCGACGACGACTGGACCCGCCTGGCCCGCCGGATGCCCGACGTCTCGGCCGCCCCGCTCTACATCGACGACTCGCCGAACCTGTCCATGATGGAGATCCGGGCGAAGTGCCGCCGCCTCAAGCAGCGCAACGACCTGGCCCTGGTGGTCATCGACTACCTCCAGCTGATGCAGTCCGGCGGCTCCCGCCGGCCCGAGAGCCGCCAGCAGGAAGTCTCGGACATGTCCCGCAACCTCAAGCTCCTCGCGAAGGAGCTGGAGGTGCCCGTGATCGCGCTCTCCCAGCTGAACCGCGGCCCCGAGCAGCGCACCGACAAGAAGCCGATGGTCTCCGACCTGCGTGAGTCCGGCTCCATCGAGCAGGACGCCGACATGGTCATCCTGCTGCACCGCGAGGACGCGTACGAGAAGGAGTCGCCGCGCGCCGGCGAGGCGGACCTGATCGTGGCCAAGCACCGAAACGGCCCGACCGCGACGATCACGGTGGCCTTCCAGGGCCACTATTCGCGGTTCGTGGACATGGCCAACACGTAGCATCCGGGCATGGACGCCCTGCCTGAAGAACTGCACCTGCTTCCCGCCACCCGGCGCGCGCTCCTCCACCGGATCGCCGCCGCCCAGAGCGCGGGCCGGGCGCCCTCGCTGGCCGCCGCGGTCGCCCGCGGCGGCGCCGTCGTCTGGGAGGGTGCGCGCACCTCGGTGGACGGGCACGGGCCCGACGGGAACGTGCAGTACCGGATCGGCTCCATCACCAAGACGTTCACCGCGGTCCTCGTGATGCGGCTGCGCGACGAAGGGCTGCTCTCCCTCGCCGATCCGGTCGATAAGCACCTGCCCGGCACCGGTGCCGGTGAGGTGACGGTCGCCCAACTGCTGTCCCACACCGGCGGACTGGCCGCCGAGACCCCCGGCGAGTGGTGGGAGCGCTCCTCCTCGGCGCTCCGCCCGGAACTCGCGGACGTACTCGGCGAGGAGCCCTTCCGGTTCGCGCCGGGCCGCCGCCACCACTACTCCAACCCGGGCTACACGCTGCTCGGTTCGCTCGTCGAGGCGCTGCGGGGCAGGCCGTGGGAGGAGGTGCTCCGTGCGGAGGTGCTGGAGCCCCTCGGCCTGGACCGCACCACCGTGCAGCCGCAGGCGCCGCATGCGGGCGGCTGGGCCGTCCACCCGTGGGCCGACGTGATGCTTCCCGAACCCGCGGAGGACCTCGGCCTGATGGCCCCGGCGGGCCAACTGTGGTCCACGACCCGGGACCTCGCGCGGTTCGGGCAGTTCCTGATCCACGGCGACGACCGTGTCCTCGGCGCCGCGACGGTCGCGGAGATGGCCGTCGCGGCGTCCCCTCCGGAGCCGGGGCTCGCCGACCACGGGTACGGCCTGGGGCTGCAGCTCGTGCAGAGCGGCGACCGGCGGATCGCCGGCCACAGCGGCTCGCTGCCCGGCTTCGTCGCCGGCCTGTGGGTGAGCGCGGCGGACGACGTGTCGGCGGTCGTGCTGGCCAACTGCACGTCGGGCCTGCCCGCCGCGACCGTCGCGGCGGAATTGCTGCACCTCGTGGCCGAGGCGGAGCCGCCGATCCCCGCCCCGTGGAAGCCGTTCGCGGAGGCGGATCCGGTGGCCCTGGAGGTGTGCGGCCCCTGGTACTGGGGGACTGCCGCGCACGCGGTGCGGCTGCGCTCCGACGGCCACCTGGAGCTCGGCCCGGTGGCGGCGCAGGGCCGTGCCGCCCGGTTCCGCCCGCAGCCCGACGGCAGCTGGCTGGGCCTTTCCGGCTACTACGCGGGCGAGACCCTGCGGGCCGTGCGCCGGGCCGACGGCACCGTGAGCCACCTCGACCTCGGCTCCTTCGTGTTCACCCGGCAGCCCTACGACCCCGAGGCGCCCGTTCCGGGCGGTGTGGACCCGCAGGGCTGGCGCGGCATCGGCTGAGCGGCCGCGGTCAGAGGGCGAGCTTGAAGCCCACGTGTGAGGCGGTGAAGCCGAGCCGCTCGTAGAAGCGGTGGGCGTCCTTTCGCGTCACGTCCGACGTGAGCTGCACCAGCCGGCAGCCTTCCGCCCGGGACTGCTCGACCGCCCACTCGATGAACCGGGTGCCCAGGCCGCTGCCCCGTTCATCGGCGTGGACGCGGACGCCCTCGATGACCGAGCGCATCGCGCCCTTGCGGGAGAGGCCCGGGATGAACGTCAGTTGGAGGGTGCCCACCACGCGGCCGTCGCGGACCGCGACCATCACGTGCTGGTTCGGGTCCGCGGCGAGCTGCCGGTAGGCCGCCCGATAGGGGGTGAGGTCGTCCGGCGACTCGCGCGCGGCACCCAGGGGGTCGTCGGCCAGCATGGCGACGATGGCCGGAAGGTCCTCTTCGGATGCCGGGCGGATGACGGCCTCGGGCAGGTCTGACACGGTGCTTCCTTTCTCAGCAGGCGGCCACGGTGAGCGGGGCCCAGCGGCGGGTCCAGTCTCCGGGAAGGGCGGTGAGGTCGCGGGTCATGACCGCGTTGAAGGCAACGGACTCCAGGCCGCGCCGCCTGAGCCAGGCGATGAACTCTTCGTGGCGTACGTCGACATCCGTGCGCAGGGGGCGGTCGGTCAGGTCCGCGAGTGCGGTCGTCAGTGCCTTCGCGCCCTCCGTGTCCCGGGCGATCAGCGGGCCGATCACATGCGTCTCCATGTTCGGCCACATGGCCGCGTAGCCGATGAGCCGGCCCGCTCCGTCCTCGGCGACGAGCAGGCGGTCCGCGAACGCCGGGAGCCGCGTGATCATGTGCGTGCGGTCGGTTCCGAAGACCTCGGTGTCCAGGTGCACGATCCGCGGGATGTCCTCGCCGGTGGCCGGGCGCACCACTGCCGCGGCCGGATCCGGCCCTGCCGGACCGGGGCGGAAGGAGCCCCTCAGCATCTCGGCCCTCCCCGTCACGGCGAAGCCGAGCTCCTCGTAGAGGGGGCGGCCGTAGGGCGTGGCATGGAGGGTGAGCGGCACGCCCTTCAGGACGTCATCGCACACATGCGTCATCAGCCGGCGGCCGAGGCCGCGGCGGGCGTACCGGTCGGCCACCAGGACCATCCCGATCGCCGACAGTTCCGGTTCATCGGGGGAAGGTCCGTACGAGGTGACGACACAGGCCGCGGCGAGCCCTGCTCCGTCCGGAGCGTCGATGCCGTAACCGGAGCCTGCGGCGAGGAGGAGCCCCCACTTGTGGTCCTCGCGCGGCCACCCGCGGTCTTGGGACAGGTCGGCGCAGCGGCGGAGATCGTCCACGGTCAGCGCCCGGATCGGCAGGTCGGTGAGGTGTGGTGGTGTCACCGGCCCAGACTGGATCATCACGGGAAGGGCGTCCAGGGGAATTCGGCCGAAGTTCGCCGGCGAACCGGCTGATGTTTCACGTGAAACCTGGCGGAGTTTCACGTGAAACCATGCCGGGGTTTCCCGTGGAAGGCGCCGTTTCACGTGAAACCAGCCGCTAGCCTCCCTGCCATGACGCGCCTGCACCTGTTCGACCTCGACGGCACCCTGATGTACGGATCGGCGGCACCGGTCGAGATCTCCCGGCAGCTCGGCCTGGGGTCCGAGATCGCGGAGCTGGAGCGGGCCTTCAGCGCCCGGAAGCTGGACCCGTCGCAGTTCTCCCTCGCGGTGCACGCGCTGTGGGCGGAGTTGACGCCGGCGCATGTCCGCGCGGCCTTCGATGGCTCCCCCTGGCTGTCGGGCATCCGGGAGGTGTGGTCGGAGATCAGGGAGCGCGGCGAGTTCTGCGCCGTGGTCTCGCTGTCGCCGTCGTTCTTCGTGGAGCTGCTGCTGGAGTGGGGTGCGCACGCCGCCCACGGCTCGCTCTTCCCGCAGGTGCCGTTCATCGGCCCGATGGACGTCGCGGGCATCCTGACGCCCAAGGACAAGGTCACGGTGGCAGACCGGCTGTGCGAGCGGTTTGGGCTGGCCCGGACCGAATGCGTGGCGTACGGGGATTCGGCTACGGACGAGGTGCTCTTCGCAGCCGTGCCGGTGTCGGTGGCGGTCAACGCCCGCCCCTTCCTCGCCGAGCGGGCGACGCACGTCTACGAGGGCCGGGACCTCCGGGAGGCCTACCAGCTCGTCGCCGAGGCACGCCCGGGAGTCGCAGCATCTTAGGAGGAAAGAGCGTCGGGAACGCGGACTTTCCCCAATCCCCCGCGGGTTTTTTCGATCGGCTGGCAGGCTGTGGGACCCGGAACCACGGATCGAAGGCCGTGGCGTGCTTGTCGACCGAGATGCTCGAAGCGAGGCACCGCATGGACGCTCCGCCCACCAGACCGGCCAGACCCGCGGCCCGGATACCGTCCGGGAGCTGCCGGGCCGAACCGTCCCCGGACGCGGTGCTCATCCGCCGGACCCTGGAGGAGATCGCCCCCGTCGCAGACCGGGTGACGTCCTACTTCTACGCCCTGGTCTTCACCCGGCACCCGGAATTGCGGGACATGTTCCCCGCCGCGATGGACACCCAGCGCGACCGCCTCCTCAAGGCGCTGCTGACCGCCGCCGAGCACATCGACGACCCCGGCGCGCTCACCCCGTACCTGCGGCGCCTGGGCACGGGCCACCGCAAGTACGGCACGCAGCCCGCGCACTACCCGGTGGTCGGCGAGGCGCTGATCGGCGCGCTGGCCCGTTACGCGACCGCCACCTGGGGAGCCGGGGCGGAAGCGGCGTGGGTGCGCGCGTACACCGCCATCTCCCAGACGATGATCGACGCGGCTGCCGAGGACGAGCGGACGTCCCCGGCCTGGTGGCACGCGGAGGTCGTCTCCCACGAGCTGCGCACCCAGGACATCGCGGTGCTGACGGTCCGCCCCGACCAGCCGTACCCCTTCGTGGCGGGCCAGTACACGAGCCTGGAGACCCCGTGGTGGCCCCGCGTGTGGCGCCACTACTCCTTCGCCTCCGCGCCGCGCGCCGACGGGCTTCTCTCCTTCCACGTGAAGGCCGTGCCCGCGGGCTGGGTCTCCAATGCCCTGGTGCGCCACGCCCGGCCCGGTGACGTGCTCCGGCTCGGTCCCCCGGCCGGGTCCATGGTGGTCGACCACAGCACCGACAACGGCATGCTCTGCCTGGGCGGCGGCACGGGGATCGCCCCGATCAAGGCACTGATCGAGGACGTGGCGGAACACGGCGAGCGCCGGCCGGTGGAGGTCTTCTTCGGGGCGCGCAGCGACGGGGACCTCTACGACAAGGACACCCTGCTGGGCCTCCAGCGCTCGCACCCCTGGCTGTCGGTGCGCCCGGTGGTCGGCGAGGGGCTGGCCGGGCAGCTCCCCCAGGCCGTGGGCGAGCACGGCCCGTGGAGTTCGTACGACGCGTTCGTCTCGGGGCCGCCGGCGATGATCCGCAGCGGGGTGGACGAGCTGCGGCGGATCGGCATCCCGCAGGACCGTATCCGCTACGACGCGGTCGGTGAGCTGGTGGGCGCGGCCGGCTGACGCCCGAGGCTCCTGGAACCGGCCGGCCGCTGCGGGCTCAGCCCAGATCGGGCGCGTGCATGGCCCGGACCCCCTCGATGTTGCCGTCGAGGTAGTGGCGCAGGGACAGCGGGACGAGGTGGACTGCGGCGATGCCGACCCGGCTGAACGGCACGCGGACGATCTCGTACTCGCCCTCGGGCTGGTCGACCTCGGGGCCGTGCCGCTGGCCAGGGTCCATGGAGGCCAGGCGGCAGACGAAGAAGTGCTGCACCTTCACCCCGGTGACCCCGCCCTCGGCGATGTGCTCGACGGTGTCGACGAAGCAGGGCACCACATCGGTGATCTTGGCTCCGAGCTCCTCGTGGACCTCGCGGTGGAGGGCGTCGACGACGGTGGCGTCGGTGGGCTCCACACCGCCGCCGGGGGTGAGCCAGTAGGGGTCGACGCCGGGTTTGGTGCGCTTGATGAGGATCAGGTCGTCACCGTCGAGCAGGATCGCGCGGGCGGTGCGTTTGACCACGGGACGTTCGGTCATGGGGAAAGAGTGGCCCGGGACTCCGGTTCTGAAACGCGCCGTCGGCCGGAATGCGCCGGTTCACCAGTGCGCCGCCGCACCCACCAGCAGCTCGTGGGCGCGGGACAGGTGGGAGAGTGCGAGGCTTCCCGTGCGGACGACGAGGAACCAGGTGCGCAGCGGGGGGACGGGCGGCTCGGGCAGGGCGACGACCTCCCCGCGGTCGAGGGCCTCCCGGCACAGGTAGCGCGGCAGCACGGCGAGCCCGGCGCCCGCCCGTACGCACTCCAGCACGGCCCGCAGATCGGGTACGACGACGGTCGCGGCGTCGGGCCGGGTCTCGGGCCGGCTCTCGAAGACTGCCGCCCAGTACCGCGTGGCCAGCGGCATGCTCTCGTGCACCTCGACCAGCGGGATGCCGTCGAGGGTGGCCGGCCCTGCCTCGCGCAGCCGGTCGGCGTCGACGAGTGCCGCCCAGTACGGGGCGGCGACCAGCAGGTGCTCCTCGTCGCAGAGGGCGGTGGCGGTGAAGAGCCCGCCGCGCGGCCGGACGGTGGTGGTGACGAGGTCGTGGTGGCCGGCGGCGAGGCCGTCGAGGGCTTCTTCGGCGTCGGTCCGCAGGGCGGTGCGCAGGGTGTGGCCCTGGCCGACGAGCGGGGCGAGCGCGGGCAGGACCCGCAGGGAGAGGAACTCGGGCGGACCGGCGAGGTGCAGCGTCCGCTGGGCGCCGGCCGCCTCCCGCTCGGCTTCGGTGATCCGCAGCAGGGCGTCGAGGTGCGGGGCGGCCTTGTGGGCGAGCTCGTCGCCGACGGCGGTCGGGGTGACCCCGCGGGAGCGTCGGTGGAACAGGGGTCGTCCCAACTGGCGTTCGAGGGTCCGGATCTGCGAGGTGACGGCGGGCTGCGACAGCCCGAGCAGGGCTGCGGCCCGGGTGAACGAGCCCGCCCGGTGCACGGCTACGAAGGTGCGCAGCAGGGCCAGGTCCATGGCGGCCCCTCTCGGTGGGCCTTCCACTATAAATATGCCGATAGGCCCCTGTCGCTACGGTGATTGGACTCTGACGCACGGTCAACTAGCCTTGAGCGCACGGTTCCTGCGCGGAACCCGGGGTCGGTCCGAGCCAGGAGGGGGGAGGCTCGGACCGCCTTCCGCGCCTGCTCAAGGCCCGTCCGCGGCCGCGTCGTCGAGGGCCCGCAGCACGTCCGCGACCAGGTCGTCCTCGTCCTCGATGCCGGCGGAGAAGCGGATGAAGCCCTCCGGGACGGCGTCACCGCCCCATCTGCGCCGCCGTTCCGCGGTGGACCGGACGCCGCCGAAACTCGTCGCGTCCTCGACCAGGTGCAGCGCGGCCATGAACCGCTCGGCGTGGGCCCGGTCGGGCAGGGTGAAGGAGACGACGGAGCCGAAGCCCTGCATCTGGCGGGCCGCCGTGGCGTGCGAGGGGTCGCCGGGCAGTCCCGGGTGGCGGAGCCCGGTGACCTCGGCTCGTCCGGCCAGGGCTTCGGCGACGGCCAGGGCGTTGGACCACTGGCGGCGGGTGCGCAGCTGCAGGGTGGCCAGCGAGCGGTGGGCGAGCCAGGCCTCCATGGGGCCCGGAATGGCGCCGATGATCTTGCGCCAGCGCCGGATGGCCGCCGCGAGTTCAGGGCTGCGGCAGACGACGTAGCCGAGCAGGAGGTCGCCGTGGCCGGTCAGCCCCTTGGTGCCGCTTGCCACGGAGAAGTCGGCGCCCAGCTCCAGCGGCCGCTGTCCGAGCGGGGTGGCGAGGGTGTTGTCGACGGCCACCAGGGTGCCGCCCGCCCGTGCCGCCTCGGCCAGGCGCCGTACGTCGCAGACGTCCAGCCCGGGATTGGAGGGCGTCTCGATCCACAGCAGCCGGGCACCGTCGAGGACGGCGAGCTGGGCATCCCCGCCGGTGGGGGCGGTGCGGACGCTGACCCCGTACGCCGCGAGCTGCTCGCGCACCAGGGGCAGCGCCTGGTAGCCGTCGTCGGGCAGGACGACGGTGTCGCCGGCCCGGGCCTGGGAGAGGAGAACGGCGGAGACGGCGGCCATGCCGGAGGCGAAGACCACGGTCTGCGCGCCGTCCGTACCGGGGGCCTCCAGCTCGCCGATGGCCTGCTCCAGCAGGGTCCAGGTGGGGTTGGTGTCCCGTCCGTAGGTGTACGGGCCCTCGACGTCGCCGGGCAGGTGGAAGTGGGCGGCGAAGACCGGGCCGGGCAGCGGCGGCTCGTTCTTCACCGGGTCCGGGAGGCCGGCCCGCACGGCGCGGGTGCCCTCCCCCGCCGGGGCGGGTGCGGGAGCCCGGCCATCGGTGCGGTCGTTCCCGTTCATGCGGTGTGCTCCTTCACGGTGGGCCGGCTCTGCGGCCGGTCAGTCCTTGTCGGGCAGGGCCAGGTTCACGGCCCAGGACACGACGGAGATGATCAGGCCGCCGAGCAGGGCGCTCCAGAAGCCCTCGACGTGGAAGCTGAGGTCGAGCTGCTCGGCCAGCCAGGACGTCAGGAGCAGCATGAGGGCGTTCACGACGAGGGTGAACAGGCCCAGGGTCAGGACGAAGAGCGGCAGTGACAGCAACTTCACGACCGGCTTGACGATGAGGTTGACCAGGCCGAAGACCAGGGCGACCAGCACCAGGGTCAGCGTCCTGTGCCCCAGGGAGCTCGAGTGGTCGTCCAGCGTGATGCCGGCGACCAGCCAGATGGCCACGGCGAGGGCGGCGGCGTTCGCCAGCGTCTTGACTACGAAATTCGTCATGTGTCTGATCGTGGCAGAGAAGATCCCGGTGGGACATCGGCGGATCCGCTGATGCCGGGACGCGAGAACACGAGGGGCACAACGACGATGAAGGCCTTCCGGCTGGACGAGCTCGAGGCGGAACGCCTCGCGAACGACGGCGCCTACCTGCAGTTCCTGCGC
>NZ_BMTY01000002.1:223462-400080 GCF_014649915.1 Streptomyces toxytricini
GAGCCGAACATGTCTGTCGGCCTGTACGCGCTCGATGCCGGCCAGAGCGACCCGCAGCAGCCGCACCGCCAGGACGAGGTGTACTTCGTGGTGAGCGGCCGCGCCTCGATCACGGTCGGGGACGAGACGACGACGGTGGCCCGGGGCAGCGTCGTCTACGTGCCGGCCGGGGTCCCGCACAAGTTCCACCACATCAGCGAGGACCTGAAGGTGCTGGTGGTGTTCTCCCCGCCGGAGGTGTGACCGCTCGGCACGGGGTCCGCCGAGGGGCCGGTTCCGGGTCGGGCCCCGGAGTCCCCTAAGGGCCGGATCAGGGGACTCCGGGGGCTCGCGGGCCCCCGCCGGTGCCCGCGCCCTCCTAGCATCGAGTCAGGAAACACGACCGTACGACGACATGCGACGCGCACGCGCACACGCGGGCCGAAGAGGAAGAGGTCGAGCAATGGACGGCATCCGAGAGACGTTCGCCGGCATGCCCTGGTGGGTGAAGTGGGTTGCGATCCCCCTTCTGGTGCTGTTCGTCTTCGGCGGCGTCATCACGAGCATCCTCGGTGCCCTGATCGGGTTCGCCTTCAAGCTGCTGCTGTTCGTGGCGCTGGTCGGCGGACTCGTCTTCCTGGTGAAGAAGTTCGGCGGGAGCAGCACGAAGTCCTCCTCGCGCGACTGGTAGCGACCGGCGGGGCCGCTCCTGCGGACCGGGTGCCGGGTCCGCCTCGGTTAACCCGAGTGGGGGAACGTGGGGCACGCGGAAGCTCACGGCGCGCGCGACGGTGGATAGAGTCGCGCCTGTGCCGCTCCTGGGCGCGAACGCCGGAAGCACCGCTGTGACCTGCGGCTACGCCACTCATGACCCGAGCATGACCCCCAGAATCCGCGGCGTGCGGCGGGGGCGGCCCCCGCAGGGCGGGCCGCCCTGTTCCGCCGCCAGGCCTGGGGGTGAGCTGTGTCTCCGGTTCACAATGCCGGTGTGTCCACGCTGATCGGTTCGGTGCAGCGGGCGCTGCGGCTGCTCGAAGCAGCGGGCTCCCACAGCGGGGGAGCCCCGGCGAAACAGCTCGCGCGTGAGGCCGGCCTGCCGCTGCCCACCGCGTACCACCTGCTGCGCACGCTCACCTACGAGGGATACCTGCGCCGCGAGGGCGGGGTGTTCGTCCTCGGGGACGCGGCCGGACGGCTGGCGGGCGGCGGGGTGCAGCAGAAACGTCGCAGCATGATTCTCGACTCGCTCGCCCACTTCCGTGACGCGGTCGGCGCCCCGGTGTACTTCGCGGTTTTCCGGGACGGGGAGATCGAGGTGGTGGGCGTCTCGGACACGCCGTCCGACCCGGCGGTGGAGGAGTGGGCGGACTTCCGCGCCACGGGCCACGCCCACGCCATCGGCCAGTGCCTGCTCGCCCAGCTGGACGAGGAGACCCGCAGGGACTACTACGACCGGCACCCCGTCGAGGCCATCACCCCGTACACGGTGCGGGACCAGCGCGCGCTGGAGCAGCGCATCGCATCGCTCGGCCGCATGCAGCCGGTGACGGAGCACCAGGAGTACGCGCTGGGCACGGTGTGCGCGGCCGTCCCGATCACGGCGGGGGACACCGCCGGGACCATGGCGATTTCTCTCCCCTTGCACCAAGCGGACAAGTTGCCATGTGTAGTTGGACGACTACGGAGTGAAGTAGGCGCGCTGTTGAGCACCCTCTCGTTCTCTATCAGTATCTGAAAACTCACTCCTTGTGATCCGCGACTGCTTCCACCACCCTTGTCAAGAGGGTCTCGGGGGGTCATTCCTGGCCACTTCCACGACAGCGGGGTAGGCAATGCGCGAATCGGTTCAGGCAGAGGTCATGATGAGCTTCCTCGTTTCCGAGGAGCTCTCGTTCCGGATCCCGGTGGAGCTCCGGTATGACGCCGACGATCCGTATGCGGTGCGCCTGACCTTCCACCTTCCCGGGGATGCGCCGGTGACCTGGGCGTTCGGGCGGGAACTCCTCCTCGACGGCATCAACGAGCCGTGCGGCGAGGGCGATGTGCACGTCGCCCCCACCTCCCCCGACGAGTTGTCGGACGTCCACATCCGGCTCCAGGTCGGCAGCGACCGGGCGCTGTTCCGGGCGGGCGCTGCACCGCTCGTCGCCTTCCTCGACCGTACCGACCGGATCGTTCCGCTCGGCCAGGAGCGCAGCCTCGGTGACTTCGAGGGAAGCCTGGACGAGGCCCTCGACCGGATCCTGTCCGAGGCACGGCAGAACGAGCAGAACGCGGGTTAGCGCCACAGCCCCGGCCGCGCCCCCAGGACCCGGCCCGCGGCTGCGGCTGCGGGCCGGGTCAGCGCTTGCGCCGCCGCCCCCGTCCGCCGCGGGCCGCAGCGGGGGCACCGCCTGCGGCCGCGGGGCCGGGCCGGTCCGCGGAGACGACCAGCGCCGCCAGGGCCGTCGTCACCGGGACCGAGGCCACCAGGCCGATCGACCCCACCAGGGTCCGCACGATCTCCTCCGCGACGAGCTCGCTGTTGGCCACCGACCCCATGCTGCTGTTCGCGATCGAGAACAGCAGCAGCAGCGGCAGCGCCGCGCCCGCGTAGGCCAGGACCAGCGTGTTGACCACGGACGCGATGTGGTCCCGCCCGATGCGGGTGGCCGCCCGGTAGACGGCCCGCGGCCCCATCGACGGGTCCGCCTGGTGGAGTTCCCACACCGCCGACGTCTGGGTGACCGTCACGTCGTCGAGGACGCCCAGCGATCCGATGATGACGCCCGCCAGCAGCAGGCCGCTCATGTCGATGTCCGGGTAGAGGCCGTGGATGAGCCCGGTGTTGTCGTCCGTGTTGCCGCTGAGGAACGCCCAGTCGATGAACACCGAACCCAGCAGTCCGATCAGCAGCAGGGACACCAGCGTGCCCAGGACCGCGACCGAGGTCCGGGCGGTCAGGCCGTGGCACATGTAGAGCGCGATCAGCATGATGGCGCTGGCCCCGATGACCGCCACGAGCAGCGGATTGGAGCCCTGCAGGATCGCCGGCAGGATGAACAGCGTCAGCACGGTGAAGCTGATGGCGAGCGAGATCAGCGCGAACAGCCCGCGCATACGGCCGACGAGGACCACGACCAGCGCGAAGAGGCCGGCGAGCAGGGCCAGCGGCAGCTTGCGGTTGACGTCGATGACCGAGTACTGGAGGTCGCGGGGCGCGTCGGGGGCGTACGCCACGACGACCTCCTGCCCGTCGGCCAACTGGCGCGGTGCGCCCGGCTGGACGATCTCGAAGAAGGTCCGGCCCTTGTCGGGCCCGGTGCCGACCTCCACCGTGGCCTTCTTGCAGGATCCGTTCTGCCGGGCGACCGCTTCGCGGCCCGACGGGGTGGAGGTGTCGCCGGTGGGCGGCACCTGTGAGGCGTTCACGGATTTGCAGTCGACGGTCTCCAGCGCGACCACGCGCGCCTGCTCCGTCTGGCGGTCGAAGCCCACTCCGGAGCGCTCGTGCGCCGGAGCGCCGCCGGGCCACAGCACGGCCATGCCGACGAACACGGCCGTGGCGAACGGGATCAGCACCGCCGCGATGACCTTGCGCAGGTGCTTCGAGACGGGGGCCGCCGGCCCGTGCCCGTGGCTGTGCACGTGTCCGTGGCCTTGGGAGTGGCCTGGTTCGTGGGAGTGGCCGCGGCCCTTCGGCGCACGGCCGTCCGAGGGCGGGGGCTCGTGCGGGTCGGTGGGCTCGCCGGGGGGCATCGTCGAGGGCGTCACCGGCTGATCATCGCAAGAGATGAGGGGGCCCACTGTTCAGCACGCCACAGATGACGCTAGCGTGGGGGCACCTTTGCACAACGCGGGAGCTCGGAGCACCGGGCTGAGAGGGCGCTGATCACCGTACGCGCGGACATGCGTGCGGGAGGAGGCTGCGCCGACCGCCGAACCTGTTACCGGGTAATGCCGGCGTAGGGAGATCAGGTCTCATGACCATTCAGGACGCACGCACGCCTGCCGCCGGCCGGGACGCCGACGGCCAGACCGAGCGCCAGCCGGGCTGGCACAAGGGTTATGTCGCGGGCTCCCGCCCCGACATCCGCGTGCCGGTTCGCCAGGTCCACCTCACCAACGGCAATGACGTGACGCTGTACGACACGTCCGGGCCGTACACCGACCCGCAGATCGAGACGGACGTGCGCCGCGGGCTGCCGCCGCTGCGCGAGAACTGGATCATCGGCCGCGGCGACACGGAGGAGTACGCGGGCCGCCCGGTACGCCCCGAGGACGACGGCATCAAGCACACGTCGCCGCGCGGGGGCCTCAAGAACCTCGATGCGGTGTTCCCCGGCCGCCCGCGCCTGCCCCGCCGGGGACGCGGAGGCCAGGCGGTCACGCAGCTCGCGTACGCGCGACGCGGCGAGGTCACCCCGGAGATGGAGTACGTCGCAATCCGCGAGAACGTCTCCCCCGAGGTGGTCCGCGAGGAGATCGCGGCGGGCCGCGCCGTGCTGCCGGCCAACGTGAACCACCCGGAGATCGAGCCGATGATCATCGGCAAGAAGTTCCTGGTGAAGGTCAACGCGAACATCGGCAACTCCGCCGTCACCTCCTCCATCGAGGAGGAGGTGGAGAAGATGACCTGGGCCACCCGCTGGGGCGCCGACACGGTCATGGACCTCTCCACCGGCCGCAACATCCACACCACGCGCGAGTGGGTGCTGCGCAACTCCCCCGTGCCGATCGGCACCGTGCCGCTCTACCAGGCGCTGGAGAAGGTCGACGGCAAGGCCGAGGAGCTGACCTGGGAGATCTACAAGGACACGGTGATCGAGCAGGCCGAGCAGGGCGTCGACTACATGACGGTCCACGCCGGCGTGCTGCTGCCGTACGTCCCGCTGACCGCCCGCCGCAAGACCGGGATCGTCTCCCGCGGTGGCTCGATCATGGCGGCGTGGTGCCTGGCGCACCACAAGGAGAACTTCCTCTACACGAACTTCGAGGAGCTCTGCGAGATCCTCGCGGCGTACGACGTCACCTACTCGCTCGGTGACGGCCTGCGTCCCGGGTCCATCGCGGACGCCAACGACGCGGCGCAGTTCGCGGAGCTCAAGACGCTCGGCGAGCTGAACACGATCGCCAAGCGCCACAACGTGCAGACCATGATCGAGGGCCCGGGGCACGTCCCGATGCACAAGATCAAGGAAAACATCGACCTCCAGCAGGAGATCTGCGAGGAGGCGCCGTTCTACACGCTCGGCCCGCTGACCACGGACGTGGCCCCGGCCTACGACCACATCACCTCGGGCATCGGCGCCGCGATGATCGCCTGGTGGGGCACGGCGATGCTCTGCTACGTCACGCCCAAGGAGCACCTGGGCCTGCCCAACCGCGACGACGTCAAGACGGGCGTCATCACGTACAAGATCGCGGCGCACGCGGCCGACCTGGCCAAGGGCCACCCGGGCGCCCAGGAGTGGGACGACGCCCTGTCGGACGCGCGGTTCGAGTTCCGGTGGGAGGACCAGTTCAACCTGGCCCTCGACCCGGACACGGCGCGCGAGTTCCACGACGAGACCCTCCCGGCCGAACCGGCCAAGACCGCGCACTTCTGCTCGATGTGCGGTCCGAAGTTCTGCTCGATGAAGATTTCGCAGGACATCCGCCGCGAACACGGCGGGGACCTGGGAGCCGAGGAGATCCGGGCGGGCATGGCGGAGAAGTCCGCCGAATTCGCGGCGAGCGGCAACAGGGTGTACCTCCCGCTCGCCGACTGACCCCCTGGGGAGCGACGGGGCGGACCCGCGACCCATGGGGGGAGCCGCGGGCCCGCCCCGCGCCGTCGTTCCCGGCGCGTACCCGGCTCCCGGCCGGTCGGCGGCCCGGAAGGGGGCCGCTCAGACTGCAGTCGGCTGCTGGGGCGATGTTTCACGTGAAACAGGGACGGCAGAGCCGCCGCCCGCCAGGGCGAAGGCGCGGTTCGCCTCGGTCTGCCGTCGGTAGGCCTCCGGCAGGTCGGGAAGTGCCAGCAGGCGGTCGCAGGCGCGCAGGGAGGCGTCCATGTCCCCGACCCAGTACGCCGTGATGGAGTGCTCGAAGAGCAGCCCCCACCGGTATACCCAGGGGTGCACGAACAGCAGGTCCGGCGGGGCCGGCCGGTCCAGGACCGCCGTGGTGACCGCGTGCGCGGCGTGGTGGCGGCCCTGCACCCGCAGCCGCGAGGCGAGTTCGTAGCAGGCCTCCAACCGGGTCGGCCGGGTTTCCCAGGCCCGGACCAGGGCGTCCATCGCACCGGGCCAGTCGCCGGACTCGGCCCGCAGGACGCCGGACTGGAGCAGGGCGTAGTAGACCTCCTCTTCCCAGCCGCCCATGGCGGCGCGCTGCTCGTAGAGCCGGATGGCCTCGGCGGTCTTGCCCATGTCCCGCATCGTCTGGGCGAGGTAGAAGACCGTCCGCGTGTTGGAGGGGTCCCGCTCCAGCTCGGCCCCGAGCAGCCGGGCGTCCCGCTCGAACTTGTCGTGGCGCGAGCCGCCGTCCGCGTGGTCCACGATGGAGAGTGCGTCCAGGTTCTCCTGCACGCCGGGGCGGTCCTCGTACTCGCCGGGGCGGTCGCAGGTCAGGTACTCGTGGGTGGCGCCCTCGTAGCGCCACGGCAGGTCGCCGCGGACCAGCCGTTTGATCCGGTACTCCGTCGGGCCCTCGTGGCGCAGCATGTACGACTGCGCCGTGAGCTCGGGCAGCGGGCCGTTGCGCCGCAGGACGAGGTCGGCGTCGAGGAGCAGGAGGTAGTCGGCCTTGCCGCGGGCGTGCGCGATGTTGAGGCTGCGGTTGTGGCCGAAGTCGGTCCAGGGCTCCTCGTGCAGCTCACCCGGGATGCCGTGCAGCGCCTTCCGGATGAGGTCCTGGGTGCCGTCCGTCGACCCGGTGTCGGAGATCACCCAGGTGTCGATGAGGTCCCGCACGGAGTCCAGGCAGCGCTCGATGACGGCGGACTCGTTCTTCACGATCATGCAGAGGCAGATGGTCGGCTTCACGGCCGCCGACCCTAGGGACGCGGCACTGCTTCCAGCGGGCGGCACGCCGGACGGCGGCCCCGCGCGGCTGCCGTACGCACGGCCAAGTGGCCCTTTGTGCTCGTCCGTTTTAATGACCGGCGGGCGAGCCGGGCTGCGGTGGCGGGCGGGCCTGCACACAGTTGCTCCTCGCGGAGTCCGCGTTCGTGTACGGGCTTCGGGAAGGCATTCGATCCCGTGTGCAGGAGGAGCGCTACATGAGTTCTGAGGACAGGACCCGAGCTTCGCTGGGGCCGCTGCCCCGCCGGGCGGGCTGGCTGGCCGGCGGCACCTTCGCCTCCCTGGCGCTGGTCATGGGTGCGGCGGTCGCCGCCCCCTCCGCCGTGGGGGCGCCGCTGCCCGCCGGTGCGCTGGTGTCGGACACCGGCGAGCACTGCGACCTGGCGGCGGCGAACAAGGCAACGGACCCGCCGGCGGTCTCCGCCCAGCCCGCGGGCGGCGACAAGTGCAAGGTCGGCCCCACCGGTCCGCGCGGTCCCAAGGGCAAGACGGGCGCCACCGGCCCGACGGGCCCGACCGGTCCGACGGGCCCCGCAGGCACCGGTGCGACGGGCCCGACGGGCGCCACCGGGCCCCAGGGCGCCAGCGGCCAGTGCTTCGACGTGGACGCCGTCCGGCCCGCGGCGGCCCGCGAGGTCAAGGCGGTGCTCTCCGACACCGTCACCTACGCGGGCATCCGGGACCTTACGCCTGCCCCCACCCCGTGGCGCTGGTACGACCTGACGGACACCGGCGAGACGTACCCGACGGATGCCTGCGCCGTGTCGGTCTCCTCCCAGGCCAACATCGTCAACATCGAGGTGCTGACCACCGGCGGGGAGATCTACGAGACGAGCTGCACCATCAACCCCGGCACACCGGACGCCCTCACCTGCAACGAGGTGTGGACGCCGGCGAACCCGCAGCCGGCCGCCGGGGCCAACGGCCTCGCCCGGTTCGCGAACAAGTCGCTCTCTCAGGAGGACATGAACCTCCTTCCGGCAGACGTGAACTAGCGCGATGCGCAGGCCGCTCCGTCGTCAGAGCGGCCCGCGGCTCGCGCTGCCGAACCCCGGGCTGCCGAACTCCGGGCCGCTGAAGTCCGGAGCGGTGTAGCCGGGCCGGGCCCCCTGCGAAGGGTTCCGCGGACTGCTGAAGTCGGGCCGGGTGTATCCCAGATCGGGAATGCGCCCGGCCTTCGGCGCGCCGGGCGCGCCGTGCTCCGGCCCCGCTCCCGGAGCGGCCAGAGCGTCCCGCAGGAACGGCAGGATGCCCCGCTCCAGCAGCGCCTGCCGCCAGGCCTCGCGGGCCAGGGAGACCTCGTCGGGCGCGGCCCGGTCCTCAGCCCCGGCCACGACCTCCGTCGCCCGGTTCCGCAGGGCCGTCACCAGCAGCCCCACGACCGCGCCGAGCAGGGTGACCGCCGTAAGAGCCCCGAAGAACCACCCCGCCGTCAGCAGGGTGTCCGCGAAGGCCGGTTCGGGCTCGACCGCCTTCAGGACGTAGCCGACCAACAGGAAGATCATCATGGCGGCGGCCGCGAGGACCGGCGCGAGGACCGCGACGACGGCGCTGAGCCCGGCGCCGCTCTCCTCCGGGACGCCCCCGGGCCCTCCCGACCGCGGCGTCGAGCGGATCTTAGCGCGCCGTGCACCGCGTACCTGCACGAAGCGGTCGTACTCGACGGCCGCCGCGGCCGTCAGCAGGGCGCTGGCCCCGACCGCCATGGCCCGCAGCTGTTCGGTGCTCAGCCGCTCGCCGAGCGCGGCGAGCTCGGGCCGCTCGTGTGCGGTGCGCAGCGCCTCGTCGAGGAGCCGGTCGAATTCGGGGCGGTCCTCGGCCAGCAGGTGCGGAGCGCTGTTCATGTGCATCCCCCGATGCTCCGTGGCGGCCGGTTTCCCCGCGTGAATTTTCGGGGCGGCCGGCTCAACGGAGGAGAGTTTGCTACGGATAGAGCGATGGTAGAGGGCCCATGCCGCGCCGTGACAGGGGGTTTCGCGAATTGTCCCGCTCGTGACAAGCGTCAGTCGGCGAGCGGGAGTTGCTGCACCAGGAGCTTGCCGGCCATGGTGACGCCGCCGTCCATCGCGATGGCGAGCCCGTCCGCGTACACGTGGGGGCCGTGCACCTCGGGCCCGCGGGAGTCGTCGCCGTCCTCGGTGCCCACCTCGCCGAGCAGGTACGGGATGGGGCTGTGGCCGTGCACGATGCGGCTGCCGCCGTAGGTGGCGAGGAGCTCGCGGACCGCCTGGGGGCCCGTCTCCTCGTCGCGGAAGGCGAACCGCTTGGTGAACTTGCGGAACAGGTCCCAGGTGATGTCGGCGTCGTTGCGGTTGAGCAGCTCGTGGATGGTGTCGTTGACGTCCTCGACGGAGTCGCCGTAGTCGAGGTAGGCGGTCGTGTCCGAGTGCAGCAGCAGGTGGCCGTCCTCGAGGACGGCGGCGTCCAGCCGCGACATCCACTGCAGGTGGACGTCCTCCAGGCGCTCCATGTCGGTGCGCTGGCCGCCGTTGAGCAGCCAGGCCGCCTGGAACGTCGCGGTGCCGGCGCCCGAGGCGACAGGGGTGTCGCCGAACCGCTTGGCGCCGATGAGCAGCAGCTCGTGGTTGCCCATGAGGGCCTTGCAGTAGCCGCCGGCGGCGGCGGCCTCGGCGGAGAGCCGCATGACCAGGTCGATCACGCCGATGCCGTCGGGCCCGCGGTCGGTGAAGTCGCCGAGGAACCACAGGCGGGCGTTGCCCGCGGACCAGCGCCGGTCGGCGTCGATCAGGCCCTGCGCCTGCAGCTCGGCGACGAGCTCGTCGAGGTAGCCGTGGACGTCGCCGACGACGTAGAGCGGCCCCGGCCCGGTCGGGGAGTCCTGGGGGACGTACTGGACCTGGACGGTGTCACCCGGGCCGCCGACGGCCGCGCGGGTGATGACCGGCAGGTCGCGCTGGGTGGGCGTGTAGTCGGCGTGGCCGCTGCCCTGCGCGGGCGCCCCGCCGGCCGGCGGCTGCGCCGGGACCGGCGGTACGGCCGGAGCCGGCGGCGGTACGGGGGCGGGCGCCGGGGGCGCGGGCGGGGGCGGTGCGGAACCCGGCGCGGGCTCGCCGTAGTAGGCGGGGTACTCGCCGTAGACGGGTGCCTCCTCGGGACGTCCCGCGGGCGCGCCGTACGGATGGGACTCGTCGACCGGCACCCGGAAGTCCCGCAGCGTCTCCGTCCGCATCGCGGGTCCCTGACCGGCCCCCTGAGTCATCGACCCCTCCACCACCGTCGCGCTGCCGTACACCTGCGGATCCCCCTGGCCTCCGGTCGGAGGATCCGTGATGTCGTGCGCCCATCATAGGAATGCGGCTCGCGCTGTGTGACGCACCAGGGGTGGTGAATCCTGTGCGGAACCAATCGTTCCTGCCGCTTTCTCCCGAAATCGGCACTGTCGAATTGCGCGGCGGAGCCCCCGACCCCGCCGGCAGGGAGGCGCAGCGGTCAGTCCTGGGCCGGTGACCTGGGCGCACTGACCGTGGTCCGGGGCCTCCTGCGCTGGGACGACGTGCGGACGATCAGCTCCGTGGGGACGACCTGCTCGACCGGCCGGCCGGTGTGCACGCCCTCGATCGCGTCGATGAGGAGCTGCACGACGGCGGTGCCGATCCGGCGCGGCTTGAGGGAGAGCGTCGTGATCGGCGGCTCGGTGGTGGCGTACACGGTGGACTCGCTGCAGCAGACGAGGAGCAGGTCCTCGGGCACCCGCAGCCCGTAGCGGCGGGCCGCGGCCAGCAGGTCGGTCCCGTTGGGGTCGAAGAGTCCGTAGACGGCGTCGGGGCGGTCGGGGCGGGCGAGCAGGCGGTCGGCCGCGACGGCGCCGGCGCACGGGTCGTGGGCGGGGTAGGACTCGTAGACGGGGTCCTGGCCGGCGCGCTGGCACCACTTGAGGTAGGCGGTGGTGGAGAGGCGGGTGTAGGTGTCCGTGGTGGTGCCCGTGAGCAGCCCGATGCGGCGGGCGCCGGCGGCGGCGAGGTGGTCGAGCAGGTTGAGGACGGCCGCCTCGTGGTCGTTGTCCACCCAGGCCGTGACGGGGAGGCTTCCGGCGGGGCGGCCGTCGGAGACCACCGGGAGGCCCTGGCGCACGAGCTCGCTGACGACGGGGTCGTGGTCCGAGGGGTCGATCACGACGGTGCCGTCGAGGGCGACGTTGGACCACACGTCGTGGCGGGAGGTGGCGGGGAGGATGACGAGGGCGTAGCCGCGGGCGAGCGCGGCGGAGGTGGCGGCTCTGGCCATCTCGGCGAAGTAGGCGAACTCGGTGAAGGTGAAAGGTTCATCCCCGTACGTGGTCACGGTCAGGCCGATGAGGCCGGACTTGCCGGTACGGAGGGTGCGGGCGGCGGCGGACGGGCGGTAGCCCAGCCGGTCGGCGACCTCGCGGACGTGGCGGCGGGTGGCGTCCGGCAGCCGCCCCTTGCCATTGAGCGCGTCGGAGACGGTCGTGATCGAGACGCCCGCTGCGGCGGCCACGTCCCTGATGCCGGCCCGGCCCTGTCGGCCGGCGGCCCGCCGGGTGGTCTCGGTCCGGCTCACCTGGTGCTTCCCTGCTGCTGTCATGGCGAGCCGATAGTAGGGCGCGGTACGGCAGGGGGGCCGGGTGCATATGCACGCGTTGACAGGCACGTTTCTGCATGGCACGACACCCTCAATGACCTTGGAAACAAAGGGATTTACCTGCGGAGAGCGAGCTGGCCCTTAGTCGCCGGGTACGGGCATGCCAAAACGGACGCGCCCGCGCCCCGCACCAACTCACCTGTACGAGGGATGCGCGCCACGGCGCAGGCCACCGGCGCACGCATATATGCGTGCGCTCCCCCGCAATCCAGGCGCGGCCATTTTCGGGACGTCGGAATCCTCATAAGGTGAGCAGTATTGAGTCGACGGCGACGTCGGACGGGACGGTCGAGGAGGACCCCAGGTGAGCGAGAAGAGCCCGAAGCTGCGCGCCGAGCTGGACGGCATTCCGACCTACAAGCCGGGCAAGCCCGCTGCCGCCGGCGGCGCCGTCGCGTACAAGCTGTCCTCGAACGAGAACCCCTACCCCCCGCTGCCGGGCGTGCTGGAGAGCGCGGTGGCCGCCGCCGGCAGGTTCAACCGCTACCCCGACATGGCGTGCACGGACCTCGTGAACGAGCTCGCCGAGCGGTTCGGCGTCCCGGCGGACCACATCGCCACCGGCACCGGCTCCGTCGGCGTGGCCCAGTCCCTGATCCAGTCGACCGCCGGCCCCGGTGACGAGGTCGTCTACGCCTGGCGGTCCTTCGAGGCCTACCCGATCATCACGCAGATCTCCGGCGCGACGTCCGTGCAGGTGCCGCTGACCGACGGGGACGTGCACGACCTCGACGCGATGTACGAGGCGATCACCGAGCGGACCCGCCTCATCTTCGTCTGCAACCCGAACAACCCCACCGGTACGGCTGTGCGCCGCGCCGAGCTGGAGCGCTTCCTGGACCGGGTGCCCTCGGACATCCTGGTGGTCCTCGACGAGGCGTACCGCGAGTTCGTCCGCGACACCGAGGTGCCCGACGGCATCGAGCTCTACCGCGACCGCCCCAACGTGTGCGTGCTGCGCACGTTCTCCAAGGCGTACGGCCTGGCCGGCCTGCGCGTCGGCTTCGCGGTGGCGCACGAGCGGGTGGCCGCGGCGCTGCGCAAGACGGCGGTGCCGTTCGGCGTCAGCCAGCTGGCCCAGGACGCGGCGGTCGCGTCGCTGCGCGCCGAGGACGAGCTGATGGGCCGGGTCGGGGCGCTGGTGTGCGAGCGCGACCGCGTCCACGAGGCACTGCTCGGCCAGGGCTGGACGGTGCCGGACACGCAGGCGAACTTCGTGTGGATGCGGCTGGGCGAGCACACCGCCGACTTCGCGGCGGCCTGCGAGAAGGCCGGTGTGGTGGTCCGGCCCTTCGTGGGCGAGGGCCTGCGGGTCACGATCGGCGAGCCCGAGGCGAACGACCTCTTCCTGCACACGGCGGAGGCCTTCTTCAAGCAGCTGTAGCGCTCGCGGACGGAGCGCTCAGGCGGGTGCGGCAACCGGCGCGCGGGCGCGTGCGCCGCAGGTCGGGGGCGTGCGCCCTACGCGCGCTCCACCCGGACGGGGTCGCCGTCGCGGACGGTGGCCAGCAGGCGGGGGTCGCCGTCGAAGGAGCCGAGCACGTTGCACGGGCTCGCCAGGCGGCTCTCGCCGCCCAGCGAGATGGGTGTGGGGCCGTAGGGGAGGGCGAGGGCGTCCCCTTCGGTCCAGAACGCGACGGTGCCCGGCTCTACGACCTGCCGTGCATCGGATTCCAGCGCGACGCTCACCCCGGTGTCGAAGTAGACCTCCTCACCCCAGGTGTGGGCGGAGGCGGAGATCGGGAGCGCCTCGGCCAGCGCCTTGCCGGTCGGGGTCTCGTCGAGGGTTGCGGTGAGGTGGCCGGCGGGCCAGGAGATGCGAATCTTCATGCGCCTCATTCAACAATCTGTTGAATTTTTTCACCAGGGGGACCCGGCTGAAAGTCACCGAAAGGGATGCGCCATAATGCTTGTGAATGTGAACGCGTTCACAAGCTCGTGTGCTTCCTCCCGGTATGGGCGGGAGTGGACGGGTCCGGAAGCGGCCATCCACGGCGACCCGAAGGAGATGACGACGTGGACATAGCTTTGGCGCCGGAAACACTGGCGCGCTGGCAGTTCGGCATCACGACCGTCTACCACTTCCTCTTCGTCCCCCTCACGATCTCCCTCGCCGCCCTGGTCGCGGTCCTCCAGACGGCCTGGGTACGGACGGAGAAGGAGAAGTACCTCAAGGCCACGAAGTTCTGGGGCAAGCTCTTCCTGATCAATATCGCGATGGGTGTCGTCACCGGCATCGTGCAGGAGTTCCAGTTCGGCATGAACTGGTCCGACTACTCGCGGTTCGTCGGCGACGTCTTCGGCGCCCCGCTGGCCTTCGAGGCCCTCATAGCCTTCTTCTTCGAGTCCACCTTCATAGGCTTGTGGATCTTCGGCTGGGACAAGCTGCCCAAGAAGATCCACCTCGCCTGCATCTGGATGGTCTCGATCGGCACGGTGCTCTCCGCCTACTTCATCCTCGCGGCGAACTCCTGGATGCAGCACCCGGTCGGCTACCGCATCAATCCGGAGAGCGGACGGGCCGAGCTGACGGACTTCTGGCTGGTCCTGACGCAGAACACCACGCTCGCCCAGGTCTTCCACACCCTCACCGCGGCCGTCCTGACCGGCGGCGCCTTCATGGTCGGCATCGCCGCATTCCACCTGATGCGCGGCAAGCACATCCCGGTGATGCGCACCTCTCTGCGGCTCGGCCTCGTGGCGGTCGTCATCGGCGGCGCGCTCGTCGCCGTCAGCGGCGACGTGCTGGCCAAGGTCATGTTCAAGCAGCAGCCCATGAAGATGGCCGCCGCCGAGGCCCTGTGGGACGGCGAGGAGCGTGCCCCCTTCTCGGTCTTCGCCTACGGGGACGTGGACAAGGGCCACAACACGGTCGCCATCGAGGTGCCTGGCCTCCTTTCCTTCCTCGCCGACAGCGACTTCGACTCCTTCGTCCCCGGCATCAACGACGTCAACAAGGCCGAGCAGGAGAAGTACGGCCCCGGCGACTACCGGCCGAACATCCCCGTCGCCTACTGGGGCTTCCGGTGGATGATCGGCTTCGGCATGGCCTCCTTCGCCATAGGGGCGGTCGGCCTCTGGTTGACCCGGCGGAAGTTCCTGCTGCCGGCCGCCCTGCGGACCGGCGAGGACGAACGGCCGCACCTGGTCCTCTTCCGCACGCCCCTCAGCCCCCGCCTGACGCGCCTGTACTGGCTCGCCGGTGTCTGGACTCTCGGCTTCCCGCTGATCGCCAGCTCCTGGGGCTGGATCTTCACCGAGATGGGCCGCCAGCCGTGGGTCGTCTACGGGGTGCTGCGCACCCGGGACGCGGTCTCGCCGGGCGTGTCCCAGGCCGAGGTCCTCACCTCGATGGCCGTCTTCACCGCCCTCTACGCCGTACTCGCCGTCATCGAGGTCAAGCTCCTGGTCAAGTACGTCAAGGCCGGCCCGCCGGAGCTCACCGAGGCCGACCTCAACCCGCCCACCCGGATCGGCGGGGACGGCACCTCCGACCGGCCGATGGCCTTCTCGTACTGAGGCTGAGGGGATATCGCCATGCAACTCCACGACGTCTGGTTCGTGCTCATCGCCGTCCTGTGGACCGGCTACTTCTTCCTCGAGGGCTTCGACTTCGGCATCGGCGTCCTGACCAAGCTCCTGGCCCGCGGCCGCCCCGAGAAGCGGGTCCTGATCAACACGATCGGGCCGGTGTGGGACGGCAACGAGGTGTGGCTGCTCACCGCGGGCGGCGCGACCTTCGCCGCCTTCCCGGACTGGTACGCCACGCTGTTCTCCGGCTTCTACCTGCCGTTCCTCGCCATCCTGGTGTGCCTCATCATCCGCGGTGTCGCCTTCGAGTACCGGCACAAGCGGGCCGAGGAGCGGTGGCAGGCCAACTGGGAGCACGCGATCTTCTGGACTTCCCTGCTGCCCGCATTCCTGTGGGGCATGGTGTTCGCCAACATCGTGCGCGGCGTGGAGATCGACCGGAACAAGGAGTACGTCGGCGGCGTCCTCGACCTGTTCAACGGTTACTCCCTGCTCGGCGGCCTCGTCACCCTCGCCCTGTTCACCTTCCACGGAGCCGTTTTCGCCGCGCTCAAGACCGTCGGCGACATCCGCGACCGGGCGCGGGCCTTGGCGACCCGCCTGGGCGTCGCCACCGCGGTGGCGGCCGTCGGCTTCCTCGGCTGGACGCAGGCCGCGCACGGTGACGGCACCAGCCTGGTCGCCCTGGCCGTCGCCGTGGCGGCGCTGGCCGGGGCGCTCGCGGCCAACATCGCGGGACGGGAGGGCTGGTCGTTCGCCCTGTCCGGCGTCACCATCGCGGCGGCCGTCGCGATGCTCTTCCTGACGCTCTTCCCGAACGTGATGCCGTCCTCGCTGGACGACGCATGGAGCCTCACGGTCACCAACGCGGCGTCCAGCCCCTACACCCTCAAGATCATGACCTGGTGTGCGGCGGTGGCCACCCCCGTCGTCCTGCTCTACCAGGGATGGACGTACTGGGTGTTCCGCAAGCGGATCGGTACGCAGCACATCGCCGACGCGCACTGAGCCCGACCCGGGCGGGTTGCTGCCGCCCCGCCCGGCCATCCGTCTCCCGAGGGATGTTTCACGTGAAACCGATCGACCCGCGCCTGCTCCGGTACGCCCGGTCCACCCGCCTCTTCCTGGGGGCCGTGGTGGCCCTGGGGTGCGCCGGGGCGGGGCTGGTCATCGCGCAGGCGATGCTGATCGCCGAGATCGTGGTGGGCGCCTTCGAGAAGGGGCTCGACGGCCGGGCCCTGCAGACGCCCCTGCTGCTTCTGGCGGCCGTGGCACTGGGGCGCGGGCTGCTGGCATGGCTCACCGAGCTGGCCGCCCACCGGGCCTCGGCCGCCGTCAAGTCGCACCTGCGCGGACAGCTCCTGGACCGGGCCGCCGACCTGGGGCCGGGGTGGCTGAGCGGGCAGCGGACCGGCTCCCTGGTGGCGCTGGCCACCCGGGGCGTGGACGCCCTCGACGACTACTTCTCCCGCTACCTGCCGCAGCTCGGCCTGGCGGTGGCCGTCCCGGCCGCCGTTCTCGCCCGCATCGCCACCGAGGACTGGGTGTCAGCGGCGATCATCGTGGTCACCCTGCCCCTGATCCCGCTGTTCATGGTGCTGATCGGGCTGGCCACGCAGTCCCGGATGAACCGGCAGTGGCAGCTGCTGTCCCGGCTGTCGGGGCACTTCCTCGACGTCGTGGCCGGCTTGCCGACGCTCAAGGTCTTCGGCCGGGCCAAGGCGCAGGCCGAATCGATCCGCCGGATCACCGGCGACTACCGCCGGGCGACCATGCGGACCCTGCGGATTGCGTTCCTGTCGTCCTTCGCCCTGGAACTGCTGGCCACCCTCTCCGTGGCGCTCGTCGCCGTGACCATCGGCATGCGGCTCGTCCACGGCGAGCTCGACCTCTACACCGGGCTCGTGGTACTGATCCTGGCCCCCGAGGCGTACCTTCCGCTGCGCCAGGTCGGTGCCCAGTACCACGCGGCCGCGGAGGGGCTTGCCGCTGCGGAGGAGGTCTTCGACGTCCTCGAAACGCCGCTGCCCCGGCCGGCGCCGGGCACGCCGGCCGCCCTTCCCGACCCCGGCCCGGCCGGATTCTCCCTGGACATCGACGGGGTGGCCGTCCGGTACCCCGGCCGCGGCGCGGACACGCCCGCAGCGGTCTCCCTCACCGTCGCGCCCGGTGAGTGCGTGGCGCTCACCGGCCCGAGCGGCGCCGGCAAGTCCACCCTGCTGCAGGTGCTGCTGGGATTCACCGCGCCGAGTGCGGGGCGGGTGCGGATCGGCGGCGCGGACCTGTCCGCCCTCGATCCGGAGCAGTGGCGGCAGCACGTCGCCTGGGTGCCCCAGCGGCCGCACCTCTTCGCGGGAACGGTCGCGGAGAACGTGCGCCTCGCCCGGCCCGACGCCTCCGACGAGGCCGTGGCCCGGGCCCTGGAAGACGCCGGGGCCCGTGAGTTCGTCGCTGCTCTGCCGCAGGGTTCCGAAACGGTGCTCGGCGAGGGCGGGGCAGGGCTCTCGGCCGGACAGCGGCAGCGGATCGCGCTGGCCCGCGCGTTCCTCGCCGACCGGCCCGTGCTGCTGCTCGACGAGCCGACCGCCGCGCTGGACGGGGAGACCGAGGCCGCCGTCGTCGAAGCGGTACGGCGCCTCGCGGTCGGCCGTACCGTCCTGCTGGTGGTGCACCGGCCTGCGCTGCTCACCCTCGCGGACCGGGTCGTCGAGGTCGGAACCGCCCCCGTGGAACCGGCAGGGGGGCCCGCTCCCGGTGCCGCCGCCGAACGCCCGGATCCGGCCGCTGCCGACGGGGAGTTCTCCCGCTCCGCGGCGACCGGCACGTCAGAGCCGGCGGGCACGGACCAGGCGGTGGCGGCGGGAGCAGGCGGCGTCGACGGCGCCGGCCATCTGCGCCGGGTCAGGGCCGCCGCCCGCGCCTGGCAGGAGCGGTTCCGGCTCGGACTGCTGCTCGGCGCTCTGGCCGTCGGATGCAGCGTCGGACTGATGGCGGTGTCCGGCTGGCTGATCTCCCGGGCCTCGCAGCAGCCGCCCGTGCTCTACCTGATGATGGCCGTCACGGCCACCCGCGCCTTCGGCATCGGCCGTGCCGTGTTCCGGTACGCGGAGCGGCTCGTCTCGCACGACGCGGTCCTGCGCATGCTGGCCGACCTGCGGGTGTCCGTCTTCCGGCGTTTGGAGCGCATCGCCCCCGCCGGGCTGCGCGGGCAGCGGCGCGGCGACCTGCTGGCGCGCCTCGTCGCCGACGCGGACGCCCTCCAGGACTACTGGCTGCGCTGGATGCTGCCGGTCGGTACCGCCGTCCTCGTCGGAAGCGGGTCGGTGGCCTTCACCGCCTGGCTGCTGCCCGAGGCCGGCGCCGTCCTCGCCGCCGGGCTTCTCGCCGCCGGTGTCGGAGTCCCGCTGGTCAGCGGTGCTTGTGCCCGCCGCGCCGAGCGCCGGCTCGCTCCCGTCCGCGGTGAGCTCGCCACCCGGACCGCCGACCTGCTGACCGGGACCGCGGAGCTGGCCGTCGCCGGCGCCCTGGGCCGCCGCAAGGACGCGGTCAGGGACAGCGACCGGACCCTGACGGCCATCGCCGCCCGCGGGGCGGCGGCGACCGGACTCGGCAGCGGCTTGTCCGCGCTTGTGTGCGGGCTGACGGTCGCCGCGGCAGCGGCGTTCGCCGCCGGCGCCGTCCAGGACGGCAGGCTCTCGGGTGTCGCCATGGCCGTGGCGGTCCTGACCCCGCTGGCTGCCTTCGAGGCCGTCGCCGGGCTGCCGCAGGCGGTTCAGTTCCGGCAGCGGGTGCTCCGCAGCGCAGAGCGGCTCCACGAGGTGCTCGACACCCCCGAGCCGGTCGCCGAACCGGAACTGCCTGCGCCCGCCCCCGCCTCGCCGTTCCCGCTCCGCCTCACGGGCCTCACCGCGCGTCACGGGGGCCAGGAGCAGGACGCCCTGCACGGGCTGGACCTGGTCCTGGAGGCCGGACGGCGTACGGCGGTCGTCGGTGCGTCCGGCGCCGGCAAGACCACGCTCGCGCACGTCCTGCTCCGCTTCCTCGACCCGGTCGCCGGCTCCTACACCCTCGCCGGGACGGACGCCCGCACCCTCGACGGCGACGACGTCCGCCGGCTGGTGGGCCTGTGCGCACAGGACGCCCACATCTTCGACAGCTCCGTACGGGAGAACCTGCGCCTGGCCCGCCCCGGGGCGAGCGAGGAGGAACTGCGGCGGGCCCTGGCCGGGGCCCGGCTGCTGGACTGGGCCGAGGCGCTGCCCGACGGCCTCGACACCTTGGTGGGCGAGCACGGCGAGCGGATATCGGGCGGACAGCGGCAGCGCCTGGCACTGGCCCGCGCGCTGCTCGCGGACTTCCCGGTCCTGGTCCTGGACGAGCCGGCCGAGCACCTCGACCTGGCGACCGCCGACGCGCTGACGGCCGACCTGCTGGCCGCGACGGAGGGGCGGACCACCCTGCTGATCACGCATCGGCTGGCCGGCCTGGAGGCCGTGGACGAGGTGCTCGTCCTGGACGGTGGAGCGGTCGTACAGCGCGGCCCGTACGCCCGACTCGCCTCGGTGGAGGGCCCGCTGCGCCGGCTGCTGGAGCGGGAGCGGGCGGCCGACGGTGTGCTGGCCGGCCTCTCCCGCTGATCGGCCGGTCTGCCGGGCCCCCTGCGTCGGCGTCAGCCCCGCTGTGTGGCGAGGTCGGCGAGGATGCGCTCGATGACGACCGCGACCCCGTCCTCGTTGTTGGCGACCGTCTGGCCCGAAGCGGCCGCGATGACGTCAGGGTGGGCGTTGCCCATGGCATAGGAGGTGCCCGCCCAGCGGAGCATCTCCACGTCGTTCGGCATATCGCCGAAGGCGACCACCTCGGACGGCGAGATCCCCCGCTCGGCGCAGCAGAGTTCCAGGGTGCTGGCCTTGGACACGCCCAGGCCGCTGATCTCCAGCAGGGCCGTAGGGCTGGACCGGGTGATCGAGGCGTGGCCGCCCGCGGCCGTCCGGGCCAGCTCCAGGAACTCGTCCGGGGCCAGCTCGGGGTGGTGCGCCAGGAGCTTCAGCACGGGGGCGGCGGTTTCGTCGGCCTCCCCGTCCAGCAGCTTCTCCGCGGTCGCGACGTTGGCACCCGGGTCCTGGAAGAAGGGCGGGTACAGGGGCTCGTAGTTGATGCCGGTGGTCATCTCGACCGCGAACGACGTGCCGGGGGCGACGGCGCGCAGCGTCTGGACGACCGTGAGGGCGGTGGCCCGGGGCAGGGCCCGCACCTCGACGAAGCTGCGGCCCGCGTGGAGGTCGACGACTGCGGCGCCGTTCGCGCAGATGGCGAGGCCGTGCCCGTGCACGTGGTCGCTGACCACGTCCATCCACCGGGCGGGGCGCCCGGTGACGAAGAAGACCTCGATCCCGGCCTCCTCGGCGGCGGCGAGAGCGGCCACGGTCCGCAGCGAGACGGACTTGTCGTCGCGCAGCAGGGTGCCGTCGAGGTCGGTGGCGATGAGCCGTGGGGTCGGGGTGGGCCCTTCCGGGCGCAGGGGAGCCGAGGTCACGGGTCCATCTTCACCCATGCACCTGCGGCGACAGGTCTCGATCCGCTGACGGAAGCGGCCGCGGTGGCGATGTTTCACGTGGAACACCGGCCTGCTCGGTTTCACGTGAAACATCGCCCGGCTCTACGCTCGATCACATGAGTCTGCGTCTGAGCACGGTGATCCTGCCGGTACGTCCGTGGCACGAAGGCGGTCGCGACCAGTGGCGGCGCGCCGAAGAACTGGGCTTCCACACCGCCTACAGCTACGACCACCTGTCGTGGCGGTCGTTCCGCGACCTTCCCTGGTTTGGCGCGATTCCCACCCTGACGGCGGCGGCCGCGGCCACCGAGCGGCTTCGGCTGGGCACGCTGGTCACCTCGCCGAACTTCCGGCACCCGGTGACCCTCGCCAAGGAGCTCATGACGCTGGACGACATCTCCGGCGGGCGGGTGTCGCTCGGTATCGGGGCGGGGACCAGCGGCTTCGACGCGACCGTGCTGGGGCAGGACCCGTGGGCCCCGCGTGAGCGCGCGGACCGCTTCGCCGAGTTCCTCACCCTGCTGGACCGGTTGCTGACCGAACCGGCGGTGAGTGCGCGGGGCGCCTACTACTCCGCCGACGAGGCGCGCAACGTCCCCGGCTGCGTGCAGCGGCCCCGCCTGCCGTTCGCGGTCGCCGCGACCGGCCCACGAGGTCTGAAGCTCACCGCCTCCCTCGGACAGGCCTGGGTGACCACCGGCGACCCGAAGCTGTACGAGGAAGGGACGCCGGAGCAGTCGCTGGAGGCACTGCGGGGCCAGTCGAGCCGGCTCGACAAGGCGCTCGCCGAGGCCGGGCGGGAGACCTCCTCGATCGAGCGGATCCTGCTGACCGGCTTCACCCCGGAGCGCAACACCCTGCTGCGGTCCGTGGACGCCTTCGTCGACTTCGCGGGCCGCCACCAGGAGCTCGGGTTCACGGAGCTGGTGATCCATGCGCCGATCCCCGACTCCGACTTCGCCGCGGACGAGCGCGTTTTCGAGGAGATCGCCACGGAGGGCCTCGCCCAGCTGGCCCGCTGAGGCCCCGCCCGACGAGCCCCCCGCCGGCAGGACGGCAGGGGGCCGGGTCAGCCTCAGGACAACTGGGCGAGGGTGTACTCCGCGCGCTCCAGCAGGTCCCCGACGACGCCCTCGGGAAGGGCCTTGAACTCCTCGACCAGCGCGGCGATGCGCGCCGCTCCCGCCTCGTCCCGGCCGAGCTCCTGCTCGGTCCAGGCGGCGTACTGCTCACACTGGAGGCGGTCGGCCAGGTGGTCCGGGCCCAGCTGCCGGTAGACCGCGGCAGCGCGTTCGCACAGCTCGACCTCCTCGCGCCTGAGGGCCTCGATCTCCTGCGCGTCCAGCCGGCCGGCCGGACGCGGCCCGCCGCCGTCCTCCTCACCGTCGCCGCCGTGGGCGTCGTCGAGCTCCTCGGACCCGTTCACCTGCCGGTCGGCCAGCTGGGCCAGCTGGTACCAGGTCTGCGCCAGCTCGGCCAGCAGGTGCGGCGCCTCCGGGTCGCCGGCCAGCGCCGACCGCAGCACGTCGGCGGCCTGGTCCATGCGGAACCGGGCGTGCGCCACCGCCGGGGCGGTGACCTCCTCCCGCAGGGCCTGCCAGGCCAGCGACCGCAGGATCCGCGCCTCGGAGACCGGCTCGCCGCCCGCTCCCCGGTACAGCTCCAGGGCCCGTTCCCAGGCGGCTGCCGCCTCCTGCGCCATACCCGTACGGGCCAGCTGGTCGGCGGCCGAGTGCGCCAGGTGCGCGTGGGGGCGCTGGTTCTCCCAGTGCTCGGCCGTCTCCGCCGCGAGGAGGTACTGCTCCGCCGCATCCTGCGGCTCGTTCAGCTGCGCCAGCAGGTCGCCCAGGAACTCGCGGGCCGCTACCGCCTGCCCCTCCCCGTGCTCCAGGAGGTCGGGGAGCGCCGACTGCAGGACCTCCGCCGCATCGACGTGGTGCCCCTGGGCCGCGTGGGACCGTGCCAGGGTGAACCGGGCCTGCGCGCCACCGCCGGAGGCCAGTCCGGCCTGGTCGAACCAGTGAGCCGCGGCCAGCGCGTGCTCGGCAGCCTCGGCGGCCGCGTCGCCCCGGCGCAGCAGGACGTCCGCGAGCGTGAGGCGGACCGCGCCCTGTGTTTCGGCGTCGGTCACCTCCGCCGCGTGCTCCAGACCGGCACGTGCCGCCCGCTCGGCCTCCTCCGGCCGGTCCAGCGCCATCAGCACACCGGCGAGCAGCGTGAGCGGGTCCACCGCCAGCCAGGGACGGCCCGCGGCCACCGCCCGTGCGGCGGCCGCGTCGAGCAGCGGCGCGGCGCCCTCCGGATCGCCCTGCGACAGCGCGAGGCGGCCCAGCATCTCCTCCGCCTCCGCGGCGAGGTCGGGCAGCGACTCGCGGTGGGCGGCGGCGAAGGCCGTGAGCCGGGCCGCCTGCTCCGCGGCGAGCTCGGCGCCGTGCCCGTGGGCCTCCGGCGGGCCGTCCTCGCGGTGCGACTCCAGGGAGCGCAGGTACGGCTCCAGTCGGAGCGCCGCCAGCTCGGCCAGGGCGATCCGGCGCCCGCGCAGCGGCTCGTCGGCCCCCAGCGCCTCGGCGGCGTCCGCCGCGGCCGCGAGCAGCGCGCGGATCCGCTCCGGGGCAGCCCCGTTCTGTGCCGCCGCGCTCGCCAGCCGCAGTTCCGCCAGTGCCGCGCGCTGAGCCTGCCCGAGGGCCCGGTAGCCGTCGCGGGCCGCCGCGAGCAGGTCCGCCGCGCCCGGGGCGCCGACGCGGGCGGCGGCGAGTGCCCGGCTGTCGGCCAGGTCGGCGGCCGTCAGCGCGTCCACGGCGCCCGCGGGCAGCACCGAGGCCCGGGCGGCGGCCTCGGCCCAGAGCGCGTCCGCGGCGGGACGGCCCTGGTCGCGGGCCGTACGCGCCCGCTCCACCAGCTCGGCGAAGCCCTCCGGGGACGCGGCCGCGTCCCCGGCTGCGGAGGCCTGCCGGGACGGCACCGCGGACGGGGCCCCGGCCTCGGTCTGCGGGAGCGGCGTGCTGCGGACGCCGAGAGGCAGTACGCCCACGAGCGGTGCACGGCCGACTCGGGCCAGGAAGCGCTCCGAAGTGCGGGGGCTGCCGTTGCGGGCGTCGAAGCGGCGGGCGATGTCGAGGGAGCCCGCGTGAAGGTGCGCGTACAGCGCGGAGACCGTGCGGGGGCCGTCCCCGTACGGGACGGCCGGGCTGCCGCCGTGGCCCAGCTCCTCCAGCCGGCGCAGCAGCACGAGGACGCCGCCGTGGAAGTCGAGCTGGTCGTCGGCGTTGGCGAGGGCGCCCAGGTGTCCGGCGTGCTCGGCGAGGATCTCCAAGCCGCGGGACTCGTTGCCGGTGAGGGCGCAGAACTCGATGTGCCGGCCGACCGACGGGAGCAGGCTCTCGTTGCCGCGCGCCAGCCGGTAGCCGCGGATGTGGTTGCGGCGGGCCTCGTCGAGGCGGCCGAGCCGCAGCAGTGGCAGCAGGGAGGCGGCCAGCACCCGGTGCGGCTCCTCCGCGCAGGTCAGGCCCCCCGTGAGGACCGGCTGCCACAGCTCCAGGGCGCGGGCGTCGTCGCCGCGCAGGGCGGCGTACTGGCCCTGGCTGTTGAGTTCGCAGGCGTGGCAGTCGCTCATGGCGTCCCGCTCGGCGGCGAGCCAGGCGCGCATCGCCCGGTCGGCCCGCTCGTCGTCGCCGGTGGCGTCGGCGAGCCACATCTCGGCCTCGCGGACGGGGCGCTCGCTGTAGCCGGCGAGTCGGTAACGGCGCTCCATCTCCTCCAGCCAGCCGCGGGCGGAGCCCAGGGGGATCTCGGGTGAGTCACCGATGGCCGTTCCGATCCACTTGAACTGCCAGAACAGCGAGTGGACGTCCCACCGGCCGAAGGAGCCGGGGTCCTCGTCGTACTCCTGGAGCAGCCGGGCGAAGGGGACGAGCATCTTCGAGGACTCGGCGCTGTGCAGGTAGGAGGTGATCAGGTTGTCCAGCGCCTCGCGGAAGAGCGCCCTGTCGCCGGTGGCCTCGGCCGCGCCGGCCAGGGCCTCGGCGTGGGCGTTGCGGGCGGACCCGCCCGGGGCGCTGCGGTTCTCCGCGAGGGCCTGCCGGACCTCGTCGGGCGTCATCGGGTTCACTGGGGGTCCTCCGGGGCGTCGGTCGGGTGGGTGGCCCATTCCAGGAGCCCGAGGAAGGCCCGGTTGAGCAGGGCGGAGTCGGCCGCGCGCAGCGGCCGCTGGGACATCAGCAGCGCCTGCCCGTACAGCGATTCGACGGCGGTGCCGGTGAGGCCTTCGTCGGGCAGGGAGGCGATGCGCCGGATGAGCGGGTTGTTGTGGTTGAGGACGAGGCGGGCACGGGGTGCCGATCCGCGCAGCGCGCCGAGGATGCCGGTCCACAGGGAGTCGGCGTTGTCGAGGGCGGCGGTGCGGTCGCGCTCCTGCCGGGCCTGCCGGTCGTCGAGGTACAGCGCGGGGACCGAGACGGGCTGGAACGCGCGCAGCACCACGTCGCAGCCCTGTGGCTGAAGGCGGGTGCGGGCGGTGGACAGGAAGGGTGCGAGGGCCAGTTCGGCGGCGGTCGGGACGGGGTCCAGCCGCTCGGTGACTGCTCCGGCGTCGAGTTCGGCGACCTTGAGGTCCGGCCGCACGGCGGGCAGCAGGGCGAGCAGGTCGGCGTCGTAGGTGTAGCCGGCGTTGACGACGCCGAGGCCGTGGGCTGCGGCGATCGGGGCGATCTGGCGGAACTCCTCGACGGAGCGGGTGAAGTGGATCTCGGGGTGGGCGGCCGTGAACTCCTGGAGGCTCATCGAGCCGTCGCTGGTCTCGAAGGGCAGCCAGGGCAGCATCAGGCCGAGCAGTTCGGCGTCGTGCCGGGCGAGGGACTTCACGCCGAGGTGGTGGACGCCGAGGAAGGCGGCCAGGCGTTCGGGGTCGCTCGCGGCGAGCTCGGCGAGCCAGGCGCGGATGCGGGCGCCGAGGGCCTCGCGGACGGCGGCGAGGGTCTCGTCGTCGTAGAGGTTCTCGCGCGACGCGGTCGGCCGGAGGGTGTCGGTGTCGAGGACGGCGCGCACGAAGAACGCCCAGTCGGGCAGCAGGTTGTCGGCCCGGTCGGTGAGCAGCATGCCCTTGAGGTGGACGCGGTGGCCGGAGCGGTGGGCCGGGCTGGTCGGTTCGGGCAGGACGTACGCGACGCCGCGCACTCCGGCGAGCGGCAGGTCGAGGTCGATGGTGTCGAGCGGGGTGAATCCGAAGAGTCCGGCGCAGTGGCCGGCGAGCGCGACGCGGCGGGCGGCGGGCGTGGGGAAGGGGCGGTCCCAGACGGCGGGCCGGTCGGTGACCGGCCGGGGCTCGCCGCCCGTGCCGTCGTCGAAGGTGATGTCGTAGGGCAGGAGGGAGCCGTAGTCGCGGGCCAGCTGCTCGACCTTGGCGGGGGCCACCCATTCCTCGGCGCCGGGGCGGGCCTCCAGTTCGACGGTGGTGCCGGGCTCGCGGCGTGCGTCGTCGGGGAGTTCGCGGACGGTGTAGGTGCCGTCGTCGGCGGCGAGCCATTCGACGGGGGCGGCATGCGGGTCGCGGGCGGAGCGGGTGGTGACGCGGATCCGGCGGGCGACGACGAAGCAGGCGAGCAGGCCGATGCCGAACTGGCCGAGGAACTCGCGGCGGGCGGTCTCCAGGCCGTGTTCGCCGCCGCGCTTCGAGCTGCGGCCGATGGTGGCGAGGAGGGAGTGCGCCTCGTCGGCGGTCAGGCCGATGCCGCTGTCCTCGATGGTGACGCGTCCGCCGGAGGCGGCGAGGCGGATGCGGACCGCGGCCTGCGGGTCGACCGCGTGCCGGGCGGTGACTGCGTCGACCGCGTTCTGCAGCAGCTCGCGGACGTAGACGCGCGGGCTGGAGTAGAGGTGGTGGGAGAGCAGGTCGACGAGGCCGCGCAGGTCCACCTGGAAGGTGTTGGCCCCGGGGTCTTCGGGGAGCGCGGCAGCGGATGCGGACGTCATGGAAAGTCACCTCGCGTTGGTGCATGGGTGGTTCGGCGATCGCGAGGTGCCCCCCCTCACGGATCCCGGAATGGGGAACAGGTTAGGGGGATGATCTGACAGTCTGCCGGGAAATTCAGTGCGGCCCCGGCAGGCGGAGGAACTGCGGCGGTACCGCGTCCACCAGCCACACCCCGTTGGCGCTGATCCGGAAGACGTGCCCGGCGGCCCGCATCGCGGCTGCGTCGACGCCGATGACGACCGGGCGGCCGCGGCGCGCCCCGACGCGGGTGGCGGTCTCCCGGTCGGGGGACAGGTGGACGTGGTGGCGGGCCATCGGGCGCAGGCCCTCGGTGCGGATGGCGTCCAGCGCCGCTGCGACGGTGCCGTGGTAGAGGTGCGCCGGCGGCTCGGCCTCCGGGAGGGCCAGGTCCACGGGCACGGTGTGGCCCTGGTTGGCGCGGATGCGGGTCCCGTCGACGGCGAACCGCTGCTTGTCGTTGGCGGCGACGACGTGGTCGAGCTCGGCGCGGGTGACGGGGAAGCCGTGGGCGGCGGCCGCGGCCAGCAGGTCGTCGATCTCGGCCCAGCCCTGCGGGTCGAGGCGCAGTCCGATGCGCTCCGGCTGGTGGCGCAGGTGCTTCGACATGTATTTGGACACCTTCACGGTGCGTCTGTCGTCCATGCGCCCAGCTTGCCGGGGCGGGGCCGAGGTCCGCACCGGATTTCGGCCGCTGCGGCCGAGCGGCACCCACGGCACCTCCCTTTCGGTATACGGAATATATTTTCCATTACCTGTCTGCTCCGGGGGAGGACCCATGACGATCCACGTTTCCCTGCCGCGCCGCGCGGCCGCCGAGTTCGCGGGCACCGCGGGCCTCCTCGCGGTGGTCGTCGGATCCGGCATCCAGGCGGCGGCCCTCAGCGGCGACACCGGTGTCGCCCTGGCCGCCAACTCGCTCGCCTCGGCCATCGGCCTCGGCCTGGCCGTCACCCTCTTCGGGCCGCTCTCCGGGGCGCACCTCAACCCCGTCGTCACCCTCGCCTCGTGGTGGTCGCGCCGCCGCGGCGGCGCCGGGCTGCCGGGCAGGGAGGTGCCGGCCTACGCCGCCGCGCAGACCGCGGGGGCCGTCGCCGGGGCCTTCCTCGCCGAGGCGATGTTCGGCCGGGGGCCCGGCGCCCTCGCCACCCAGGTCCGCGGGGGCGGCCACCTCCTCGTCGGCGAGGTCGTCGCCACCGCGGGACTGGTGCTGGTGATCCAGGGCCTGGACCGCACCGGGCGGCCGCGGCTCGTCCCCGGGGCGGTGGCGGCGTACCTCGCGTGTGCGATCTGGTTCACCTCCTCCGGCTCGTTCGCCAACCCCGCCGGCACGGTGGGGCGTGCCTTCAGCGACTCCTTCACCGGCATCGCGCCGCAGTCGCTGCCCGGCTTCGTGGCGGCGCAGCTCGCCGGCGGAGCGCTCGGCCTCGCCCTCGCCGCCCTCCTCTACGGAGGCCGCGGCGGGCGCGCGGCCGTACGGGCGGACGGCGCGGCGAAGCCCGTGGCCGGCAGGGCGGTCGGGGCCGCTGGCTGACGTGCTGCCGCGCAAGCCATCCGGACGGTGCGTCGTCCACAGGTTTGCCCACAGGAAAACTCGGGTTGTCCACAGCCGGTTGGGTGGGATTTGACGGTAAACGAGTGATCCGCCCTGTGGACTACGGCGGCCTGTGGATCACGCCGTGCCCGGTCCCCGTCCGGCTCTGCGGCGAGCAAGGTCGTTCATCCGCCGGGCCTGCACCTCCCGCTCGGCAGCGGCGCGGACGAATTCCGCCACGTGCTCGGCGCCCACGAGCTCCTGCACCGCCCGCACGGTCTCGCCGGGCAGCGGGACGGCCGCCGTCCCGGGCGGCTGCGCACCCCCGGCCGCCCCGAGGTGGTGGCGCAGGTGCCGCGTCGCGAACAGCCTCATCGCGCGGGCCAGCTCGGCGTCCACCGTCTGCTGCGCGAGCGGACGCAGCCGCCGGACCATCTCGGCGGCCGCCTCCGCGTCCGTGTCCGTCGGCGGCACCTGCCCGAGGTAGCGGGCGAAGACGTGCTCGGTGGTGAACTCCAGGAAACGCGAGGCGATGTGCTCCACCTGCCCGCGCAGCTCCCGCAGGTGCCCGGCGATGGCCCGCAGCGGCACTCCCGCCGCATACAGCTCGGCGGCCACCGCCAGCTCCTGCGGGGAGGGAACCAGGAACTCGTCCGGACACCCGGGTATCCGCTCCAGGACGCCCAGGTCGCACGCCTCGGCGACGGCCGCGTCGTCCGGGGTGCCGCCGAACCGCTCGTCGAGCTCGGCCCGGCTGACCCGGCCCGCCTCCTCGTCGCTCCACGGCCCCTGCACCTCGGCGGCCAAGCCCAGGACCCCGCCGAGCCCGCGCCCCTCGTCCCACGCTTCGAGCAGCTCCTTGATGGAGGCCAGGGTGTAGCCGCGGTCCAGCAGGTCGGCGATCTGCCGCAGCCGCACCAGGTGCGCGTCGCGGTAGACGTTCGACCGGCCGCGCCGCTCCGGTCTCGGCAGCAGGCCCCGGTCCTGGTAGGCCCGGATCGTGCGCACCGTGGCCCCGCTGCGGTGCGCCAGGTCCTCGATCCGGTACTCGGCCGCCACCTGGTCGGCCACTCCCGGCGCGGCCCCGGTCACAGGCGCGGCTCCAGCCGGGCGAGCCGCCGCAGCACACCGGGCGCGAACCGCGACAGCCACAGTGCCCCCTTGGACTCCGGCGTCACCGGCACCACCGCCTCGTTGTGCACGACGGCCCGCAGGATGGCGTCGGCGACCCTCTCCGGCGGGAAGTTGCGCAGCCGGTACAGCCGCGCCGCGCGCTCCTGTCGCCGCTTCTCCTCGGCGCCGTCCACCCCGGTGAAACGGGAGGTGGAGGTGATGTTGGTGTTGACGATGCCGGGGCAGACCGCCGAGACGCCGATGGACTGCGGGGCGAGCTCGGCGCGCAGGCACTGCGAGAGCATCAGCACCGCGGCCTTGGACGTGCTGTACGCGGGCAGCGACTTGGACGGCAGGTAGGCGGCAGCCGAGGCGGTGTTGACGATGTGCCCGCCCTGGCCGCGCTCGGCCATCTGCCGGCCGAAGATCCGGCAGCCGTGGATGACGCCCCACAGGTTGACGTCGAGGACCTTCCTCCAGTCCTCGGCGGTGGTGTCGAGGAACGGCCCCGACAGCCCGATCCCGGCATTGTTGACCAGCACGTCGACGACGCCGTGCTCGGCGGCGGTCTTCGCGGCGAGCTTCTCCATCGCCGCCTCGTCGGCGACGTCGGCGCATTCGCCCCAGGCCCCGGCGGCGCCGATGAGCCGCGCCATCTCGGCCGTGCGCGCCGCGCCCTCGGCGTCCCGGTCGACGCAGACCACCCGGGCCCCGGCCTCGGCGAACGCGTACGCCGTGGCCCGGCCGATGCCGCTGGCGGCGCCGGTGACGAGGACCAGCCGGCCGGCGAACCGGTCGGTGTACCTGCCGGGCGCCTTCAGCGCCGCACGCGCTGCGGGCTCCTCCCGGGCGGTGACGAACTCGGCGATCCACGCGGCCAGCTGGTCGGGGCGGGTGCGCGGCACCCAGTGCTTGGCGGGCAGCGTGCGCCGCACCAGGTCCGGCGCCCAGCGCTCCAGCCCGTCGTAGAGCCGCTCGGACAGGAAGGCGTCCCCGGTCGGAGTGATCAGCTGCACCGGCGCGTGGGCGTACGCGTCGGGCCGGGGGTGGCGCATCCGCGGCCGGACGTTGTCCCGGTACAGCCAGGCGCCGTGCGCGGCGTCCGACGGAAGCGACGGGGTCGGGTACGAGCCGGCCGGGACCTGCTCGACGCGCTGCAGGATCCCCGGCCAGCGCCTGCCGAGCGGGCCCCGCCAGGCGAGCTCCGGCAGCAGCGGCGTGTGCAGGAGGTACACGTACCAGGACTTGGCGCCCTGGCCGAGCAGCTGGGCGGCCCGCCGCGGGGTGGGCCGGCCCAGCCGCTCCTTGATCCAGTGCCCGAAGTGGTCGAGGGAAGGGCCCGACATGGAGGTGAAGGAGGCGATCCGGCCCTCGGTCCGGGCGGTGGTCACGAACTCCCAGCCCTGCACGGACCCCCAGTCGTGGCCGACGAGGTGGACGGGCCGGTCCGGACTCACCGCGTCCGCCACGGCCAGGAAGTCGTCGGTGAGCTTCTCCAGGGTGAACCCGCCGCGCAGCGGCGCCGGCGCGGTCGAGCGGCCGTGCCCGCGGACGTCGTACAGCACGACGTGGAAGCGGTCCGCCAGCCGCTCGGCCACCTCCGACCAGACCTCCTTGGTGTCCGGGTAGCCGTGCACCAGCACCACCGTCGGCCGGTCCCGCTCGCCCAGCTCCACCACGCACAGCTCGACGCCGCCCGTGCCGACGCGCCGCTCGCGCGCCCCGGCCGGGCTCCACCCCGCCGGGCGCGCCCCTGTCGTCCCGTCCGCCTCGCTCATGCTGCCCCCTCCTCGGCCCAGCGCCGCACGTGCGGCAGATCGTCGTCCAGCCAGAACGCGCTCTCCTCGGGGTCGCGGGAGTCCGTGACGACGAGGATCTCCTCGAACTTGGCGCCCGTCCCCCGGAACCCGAGGTGGGGCTCCACCGCCCACATGCCGGGCTGCGGTGCGTGGTCGGAGAACCGGTACGGGCTCCAGAGCGGCGACCAGCCCTCCCGGTGCCCGTGCAGCGCGTCCCCGACGAGCCCCTTGAGGGACTGCGTGCCGAACCCGAACACGGTCGGCGACCAGCGCCGCTCCCGCACGCGGTCGATCTTGTGGGCTATGACGCCGAAGGGATAGGCGCGGTGCCGGTTCGCGTAGCCCTGCCGCACCATCAGCCGGTCCACGTTCTCGTAGATCTCGCGCAGCGGCCGGCGCTCGCGGACCTGCCGCAGGATCAGCTCGCGGTGCGCGCGCAGGTCCGACATCAGCCGGTCCTGCACCGGGTTGAGGCCGAGGCTGCCGGAGTAGCCGATGTCCGCCGCGTACCCCCGGTACACCGGGGCCATGTCGAGGATGAAGGGCATGCCCGGTTCGAGCGCCCGGTTCGTCGGGAAGAACTGGAGCGGCACCCGGAAGCCCGCGAAGGCCGTCCGGTCCCCGAACCAGGCGAACGGCAGGTGGAACCAGTCCCGCACGCCGTGCCCTCGCAGCCACTCCCGCTGCATCCGCGCCGCCTCCCGCTCGGTCACGCCCGGCCGCAGCTGCGCGGCGACCGCCTCCGCGCAGGCATACGCCAGCCGCTGCACCTCCCGGAACCCGCGCAGGTCGGCGGTGAGCCGCCCGGTGCGCGGTGCCGCGGTGGTGCCCTTCCCGGTGTCCCCAGCCATGCCAGCCGCCGTCCCAGAAGCCGTACCGCCCGAACCTGCCACTGATGAATGTGACAATGCCCGCAGACCGCGTCAAGGGGCGGGCAGGCCGCCTGTGGACAAACTTGTCCGGTTCACATCAGCCCTGTGTCAGGGTCCGTAGTCCTGAAGGCTGACACCGGACCGCCCTCCAGGTCTGACGACCGGCGCGGACGCCGCCGCTAACGTCTGAGCCGTGACTGTCATCGCGACCGAAAGCCTGAGCAAGCGGTACCCCCGAGTGACCGCCATCGACCGGCTCTCCCTGGACATCGGGCCGGGCGTGACCGGCCTGGTGGGCGCCAACGGAGCCGGCAAGTCCACGCTGATCAAGATCCTGCTGGGACTGTCCCCCGCCACCGAGGGCCGCGCAGCCGTACTCGGACTCGACGTCGCCACGCACGGCAGCGCCATCCGCGAGCGCGTCGGCTACATGCCCGAGCACGACTGCCTGCCGCCCGACGTCTCCGCCACCGAGTTCGTCGTCCACATGGCGCGCATGTCCGGCCTCCCGCCGGCCGCCGCCCGCGAGAGGACGGCCGACACCCTGCGGCACGTCGGGCTGTACGAGGAGCGATACCGGCCCATCGGGGGCTACTCCACCGGCATGAAGCAGCGAGTCAAGCTGGCCCAGGCGCTGGTCCACGACCCGCAGCTGGTCCTCCTCGACGAGCCGACGAACGGCCTCGACCCGGTCGGCCGGGACGAGATGCTCGGCCTGATCCGCCGCGTCCACACCGACTTCGGCATCTCGGTCCTGGTCACCTCGCACCTGCTCGGCGAGCTGGAGCGAACCTGCGACCACGTGGTCGTCGTCGACGGCGGTAAGCTCCTGCGCTCCAGCTCCACCAGCGACTTCACTCAGATCACGGCGACCCTCGCGGTCGAGGTGACCGACTCCGACGCGCACCCGGACGGCACGGCCGCCCTGCGCAAGGCGCTCACCGAGGCGGGACTGGCCCTGCACGCCGGCGAGGAGCAGGGCCTGCCCGGCGCCGGCCACATCCTCCTCGTCGAGGCCACCGGGGAGAGCACCTACGACACCATCCGCGACACCGTCGCGGGCCTCGGCCTCGGCCTGGTCCGCATGGAACAGCGGCGCCACCACATCGCGGAGGTCTTCCGCGACAACGACCAGCGGAAGGGAGCCGGTACCGATGGCGCCTGACACCTCCACCCAGATCCACAACATCGGCTACCGGTCCTACGAGGGCGCCCGGCTCGGCCGCTCCTACGCCCGCAAGTCGCTGTACTCGCAGTCGCTGCGCGGCGCCTACGGACTGGGCCGCTCGGCCAAGTCCAAGGTGCTCCCGATGCTCCTCTTCGCGGTGATGTGCGTCCCCGCGCTGATCATCGTCGCCGTCGCCATCGCGGTGCCCGGCTCCACCGAACTGCCGATCAAGTACACGACGTACGCGCTGACCACCCAGATGATCATCGGTCTGTTCCTCGCGTCGCAGGCACCGCAGTCCGTCTCCCGCGACCTCCGCTTCAAGACGGTGCCGCTGTACTTCTCGCGCCCCATCGAGCGGGTCGACTACGTCGTCGCGAAGTACGCGGCGATGGCCTCCGCCCTGTTCATCCTCACCGCCACGCCGCTGCTGATCATGTGGATCGGCTCGCTGCTGGCCAAATTCGACTTCGCGGACCAGACCAAGGGGTTCGCCCAGGGACTGGTCTCCGTGCTGCTGCTCTCGGTGCTCTTCGCCGGCCTCGGCCTGGTCACGGCCGCGCTCACGCCGCGCCGCGGCTTCGGCGTCGCCGCCATCATCGCCATGCTGCTGATCCCGTACGGCGCGGTGACCGCCGTCCAGGGCGTCGCCTACAGCGCGGGCAGCACCGGCCCGATCGAGTGGATGGGGCTCTTCTCCCCGATCACCCTGATCGACGGCATGCAGACCGCCTTCCTCGGGGCGACCACCGCCTTCCCGAGCGGCGAAGGCCCCTCCACGGGCGCCGGCTTCGTCTACCTGCTCGTCATCCTGGCCCTCATCGCCGGCTCGTACGCCGCCCTGATGGCCCGCTACCGGAAGGCCGGGCTGTGACCACCATCGACATCGACCACACCTCCCGCTGGTTCGGGAACGTCGTCGCCGTCAACGACGTGACGATGCGCGTCGGCCCCGGCGTCACCGGCCTGCTCGGCCCGAACGGCGCCGGCAAGTCCACCCTCATCAACATGATGGGCGGCTTCCTCGCGCCCTCGACGGGCACCGTCACCATCGACGGCACCCCGATCTGGGGGAACGAGCAGGTGTACCGGCAGATCGGCGTCGTGCCCGAGCGCGAGGCCATGTACGACTTCCTCACCGGCCGGGAGTTCGTCGTCGCCAACGCCGAGCTGCACGGCCTCGACGACGCAGCCGCCCGGCGGGCGCTGGCCACCGTCGAGATGGAGTACGCCCAGGACCGCAAGATCGCGACCTACTCCAAGGGCATGCGGCAGCGCGTGAAGATGGCCTCGGCGCTTGTCCACGAGCCCTCCGTGCTGCTGCTCGACGAGCCGTTCAACGGCATGGACCCCCGCCAGCGCATGCAGCTGATGGACCTGCTGCGGCGCATGGGCGACGACGGCCGGACCGTCCTGTTCTCCTCCCACATCCTGGAGGAGGTCGAGCAGCTCGCCTCCCACATCGAGGTGGTCGTCGCCGGACGCCACGCCGCCTCCGGCGACTTCCGCAAGATCCGGCGCCTGATGACGGACCGCCCGCACCGCTACCTGGTCCGCTCCTCCGACGACCGGGCGCTCGCCGCCGCCCTGATCGCGGACCCCTCCACCTCCGGTATCGAGGTGGACGTCCAGGAAGGGGCCCTGCGCATCCAGGCCTCCGACTTCGGGCGCTTCACCGAGCTCCTGCCGCAGGTCGCCCGCGCCCACGGCATCCGGCTCCTGACCGTCTCGCCCTCCGACGAGTCCCTCGAGTCGGTCTTCTCCTACCTCGTCGCGGCCTGAAGGAGCTGGCACCCATGTACAACCCCACCGTGGCCCGGCTCACCTACCGGGCCCTCCTCGGCCGCCGCCGCGCGCTGATCCTCTTCGCGCTCCCGGCCATGCTCATCGTCATCGCCGGCGCCGTCCGGGCCTTCACCGGGCTCGACGACAAGATCGCGGCGGACCTGCTGGGCGGCTTCGCCCTGGCCACCATGGTCCCCCTGATCGGCGTGATCGCCGGCACCGGCGCGATCGGACCGGAGATCGACGACGGCTCGATCGTCTACCTGCTGTCGAAGCCCGTGAAGCGGCCGACGATCATCATGACCAAGCTGATCGTCGCGATCGCCGTCACGATGGCCTTCTCGGCGATCCCCACGCTGATCGCCGGCTTCATCCTCAACAACAACGGCCAGCAGATCGCGGTCGCCTACACGATCGCCGCGCTGGTCGCCTCCATCGCCTACAGCGCGCTGTTCCTGCTGCTGGGCACGGTCAGCCGGCACGCGGTCGTCTTCGGCCTCGTGTACGCCCTGATCTGGGAGTCGCTGTTCGGCAGCCTGGTCTCCGGCGCCAAGACCCTCAGCGTCCAGCAGTGGGCGCTGGCCCTGGCCGAGAAGGTGGCCGGGGAGGGCTACGTCGACGCGACCGTCGGCCTGCCCACCGCGGTCGCGCTCCTCGTGGCCGTCACGGTCGGCGCCACCGTCTACGCGGGACAGAAGCTGCGCCGGCTCACGCTGGCCGGTGAGGAGTAGCCACCGGCGTACGGGCCCCGCGGGCGCCGCATGTTTCACGTGAAACACGATGCGGATCGGACGGGGCCCGGCTCTCGCCGCGGCGGCGGAAAATCACTGGTACGGGACTCCGGCCCCGGGCAGAGTGAGCCGTGCGGGGAGCAACAAAAGGTCCGGGGCGGCCACTTCGAGCGCACCGTCAGGTGCGGGCCGCCCCGGACCGCTGCCGTTTACGGGCCTCCGCGCCGGGCCCTGCGGCTCCGGTCGGCGGGAAACGGGTCTTACGCGGCGCCGAGCAGGCGCTCCAGCACCACCGCGATGCCGTCCTCCTCGTGGGAGGTCGTCACCTCGTCGGCCACCGCCTTCAGTTCCGGGTGGGCATTGGCCATGGCCACACCGTGCGCCGCCCAGCCGAACATGGGGACGTCGTTCGGCATGTCGCCGAAGGCGATCGTGCCGGCGGCCTTGACCCCCAGCCGGCGCGCGGCCAGCGAGAGGCCGGTCGCCTTCGTCAGCCCGAGCGGCAGTATCTCCACTATTCCCGGCCCGGCCATCACGACGTCCACGAGCGAACCCACCGTCCGGCGGGCCGCGTCGACCAGGGCGTCGTCGCCGAGTTCGGGGTGCTGGATGTACAGCTTGTTCAGCGGGGCCGACCACACCGCCGACGTGTCCTCCAGGTACAGGGCCGGCAGGCCGCCCTGCACCCGGTAGCCGGGACCGAACAGCACGTCGCCGTCGACCCCGTCGCGGCTCGCGGCGAGCGCCAGCGGACCGACCTCGGCCTCCAGCTTCGCCAGGGCCAGGCCGGCCAGCTGCCGGTCCAGCGTCACGGACGTCAGCAGCCGGTGCGCTCCCGCGTCGTAGACCTGGGCCCCCTGCCCGCACACGGCGATCCCCTGATAGCCGAGGTCGTCGAGGATGTGGCGGGTCCAGGCCACGCCGCGGCCCGTGACGACGATGTGGACGGCCCCGGCCGCGGTGGCCGCGGCGAGGGCCTCCCGGGTGCGTTCCGAGACGGTGCCGTCGCCACGCAGCAGGGTGCCGTCGAGGTCGGTCGCGACGAGCTGGTAGGGGAACGGGGCCGGGCTCACTTGGTGATCGGCTCCAGGACCTCGCGGCCGCCCAGGTAGGGGCGGAGCGCCGCGGGGACGCGCACGGAGCCGTCGGCCTGCTGGTGGTTCTCCAGGAGGGCGACGATGGTGCGCGGCACCGCGCACAGGGTGCCGTTCAGGGTGGCGAGCGGCTGGGTCTTCTTGCCGTCGCGGACGCGGATCGACAGCCGGCGGGCCTGGAAGCCGTCGCAGTTGGAGGCGGAGGTCAGCTCGCGGTACTTGCCCTGCGTGGGAATCCAGGCCTCGCAGTCGAACTTGCGGGAGGCCGACGCGCCGAGGTCGCCGGTGGCGACGTCGATGACCTGGAAGGGCAGCTCCAGGCTGGTCAGCCACTGCTTCTCCCAGGCGAGGAGCCGGGCGTGCTCCGCCTCGGCCTCCTCCGGGGCGACGTACGAGAACATCTCGACCTTGTCGAACTGGTGGACGCGGAAGATGCCGCGGGTGTCCTTGCCGTACGTGCCGGCCTCGCGGCGGAAGCACGGGGAGAAGCCGGCGTACCGCAGCGGCAGCTTGTCCGCCTCGACGATCTCGTCCATGTGGTAAGCGGCGAGCGGGACCTCGGAGGTGCCGACCAGGTAGTAGTCGTCCTTCTCCAGGTGGTACACGTTCTCCGCGGCCTGGCCGAGGAAGCCGGTGCCCTCCATGGCGCGCGGACGCACCAGGGCCGGGGTCAGCATCGGGATGAAGCCGGCCTCGGTGGCCTGCGCGATGGCAGCGTTGACGAGGGCCAGTTCCAGCAGGGCTCCCACGCCGGTCAGGTAGTAGAAGCGCGAGCCGGACACCTTGGCGCCGCGCTCGACGTCGATGGCGCCGAGCAGCTCGCCGAGCTCCAGGTGGTCCTTGGGCTCGAAGCCCTCGGCGGCGAAGTCGCGGATGGTGCCGTGGGTCTCCAGGACGGTGAAGTCGTCCTCGCCGCCGACCGGCACGTCCGGGTGGACGACGTTGCCGAGCTTGAGCAGCAGGGCGCGGGCGGTCTCGTCGGCCTCGTTCTGCTCGGCCTCCGCGACCTTGACGTCGGCCTTGAGCTGCTCCGCGCGCTTCAGCAGCTCCGCCCGCTCCTCCGGGGAGGCCTTGGGGATCAGCTTGCCGAGCGACTTCTGCTCGTTGCGCAGTTCGTCGAAGCGCATGCCGGACGACCTGCGGCGCTCGTCGGCGGAGAGCACGGCGTCGACGAGTTCGACGTCCTCTCCACGGGCGCGCTGCGAGGCGCGGACACGGTCGGGGTCTTCACGGAGCAGCCGGAGGTCAATCACCCCACCAGGCTACCGGCCTGAGCTTCCCGGGCTCACACCGATATCACGCTGCGTGTCGCTATGTCCTAATTGCAACGAATGGAAAACTCTGTACCCGTGGCCGGAAGTCGTCGACTGCTCCGCGCTCCATAAAACCTGGCCATTCCGAGAAAGGGGGAAATCCCGGCATCCGGACAGCGGTGCCGGTGCGGTCGGAGGCCGCTTGTCCACAGGGAAGCCGCAGCCCACAAGGTTGTCCACAGGCTGTGCGGCGCATCTGTGGACACGGAATTAGATCAATCCCCCTGATGCGCCCTCCCGGCGATTCATGGTCCAAACCACCCTCACACACTCATTCGGGTGGGAATGACTCGCCCCAAAGAGTTGATCCGTGATACGCGGGTGACGCTGTTCATCCACCGATCTCCTGCGCGAAACCTGCCCGCGGAGGCCGACAAGTCGACCCGGGGTGCCGAAACTGTCGACTAGTCCACAGGCCCGCGCCGCGACCTGTGGATAACTCTGTGGATGGCGAATCGTGACTACGCGCGGCCGTCCAGGCAACGCGTCAGCCAGTCCGACGCCGCCGTGAAGTCGCCGTCCGAGGTACCCGGCCGCGGCGCCCGGACGTCACTGCGGGTGACGCCCGCCCTCGGGTACGAGCCCAGGAAGCGGACCTGCGGACAGGTCCGCTTCAGCCCCATGAGTGCCTCGCTCACCCTGCGGTCGGAGATGTGGCCCTCGGCGTCGACCGCGAAGCAGTAGTTCCCGATGCCCTCACCCGTCGGCCGTGACTGGATCAGCATCAGGTTCACCCCGCGCACGGCGAACTCCTGGAGGAGTTCCAGCAGGGCACCGGGGTGGTCGTCCCCCAGCCACAGCACCACCGACGTCTTGTCGGCGCCCGTCGGCGCGGCGGGCCGGGCCGGCCGGCCGACCAGCACGAACCGCGTCTCGGCGTTCTCCGCGTCGTGGATCTCCGTGACGAGCGGCACCAGCCCGTACGTGGCGGCGGCGAACTCGCCCGCGAACGCCGCGTCGAAGCGGCCCTCCTGCACCAGCCGCGCCCCGTCCGCGTTCGACGCGGCCGACTCCCACACGGCGTCCGGCAGGTTCGCCCGCAGCCAGTTGCGCACCTGCGGCTGCGCGACCGGGTGCCCGGTGACCGTCTTGACATCCGACAGGGCCGTACCGGGCCGAACGAGCAGGGCGAACGCGATGGGCAGCAACACCTCGCGGTAGATCATCAGCGGCTCGCCGGAGGCCAGCTCGTCCAGCGTGGCGGTCACCCCGCCCTCCACCGAGTTCTCGATCGGGACGAGGGCGGCCGCCGCCTCCCCGTTGCGCACGGCGTCCAGGGCGGATGCCACGGAGACCATCGGGACGAGCTCCCGGGTCGCGGCTTCCGGCAGCGTGCGGAGGGCGGCCTCGGTGAAGGTGCCCTCGGGACCGAGATAGGTGAAGCGGGTGGCCGACATGCGGCCAGCCTAATGCCGGGCACCCGCGCCGCGGGGCCCCGTTCACCCTTCGAGCACGTTCACCCTTCGAGCAGCCGCTGGCCCACGTACTCGCCGTCCCGCGGGCCGGGTGGCACCGCGTACAGCCCGCTGGACTCGTGCCGGATGAACGCCGACAGGGCGTCCCCGCGGTCGAGCTTGCGCTGCACCGGGACGAACCCGCGCAGGGGGTCCGCCTGCCAGCAGATGAAGAGGAGCCCGGCGTCGGGCCCCCCGTCCTCGGCCGTGCCGTCGTGGAAGGAGAACGGCCTGCGCAGCATCGCCGCCCCGCCGTTCTGCGCGGGGGCGGAGATGCGGGCGTGCGCGTTGGCCGGGATGACCGCCTTGCCGTCGGGGCCGATCTTGTCGAGGTCCAGTGCGGTGGTCTCCGAACCGCCCGTCAGGGGCGCCCCGGTGGCCTTGTTCCGGCCGATGACCTGCTCCTGCTGGGCGAGGGACTGCTTGTCCCACTCGTCGAGGAGCATCCGGATGCGGCGGACGACCGCGTACGAGCCCCCGCCCATCCACGCGTGCTCCGCCGGGCCCGGCCCCGCGGCGGGCACGAAGATCCGCTTCTCGAAGTCCGCCTCCGCGGGCTTCGGGTTGTTGGTGCCGTCGACCTGGCCCATCAGGTTGCGGGCGGTCATCGGCGAGGCGGTCGCGCCGGGGGACCGGTTGAAGCCGTCCATCTGCCAGCGCACCCTGGCCGCGTCCCCGGCGTCCTTCTGGATCGCGCGGAGGGCGTGGAAGGCCACCAGGCCGTCGTCGGCGCCGATCTGGACCCACAGGTCGCCGTTGCTGCGCTGCGGGTCCAGCCGGTCGGAGGAGAAGTCCGGCAGCGGATCCAGGGCCGCGGGCCGCCGGGCGGTGAGCCCGGTGCGATCGAAGAAGGAATGCCCGAACCCGAAGGTCACGGTCAGTGAGCACGGCCCGGCGTCCAGGGCGATCCCCGTGTCGGCCGCCGCCGCGGTCTCCCCGGCCATCAGCCGGCGGGCGGTGTCGGACCAGCGGCGCATCAGCGCGGCGGCCTCCTTGCGCCCGGCCCCGGGGGCCAGGTCGAACGCCAGTACGTGCCCCTTGGCCTGCAGGGGCGTGGTGATGCCCGCCTGGCGCTCGCCGTGGAAGGCGACCCGGGTGGCGCCCACGGTGGAGAGGCTGCCGGCGCCGCCGGACGGGGTGGCGGCGATGGCGGACTGCACCAGCGCGCCGCCCGTGGCACCCAGCGCGAGCCCGGTGGCCCCCGCCGCGCCGACGGTGCCGAGCAGCCGGCGGCGGGAGATCTCGATGTCGGTGTTGCTCTCGGTCACGCTGTTCAGCCGATCTTCACTGTCTTCTGCACGGTGGTCTGGTCGATCTCGGAGGTCCGGACGGTCACGTCGATGCGCCACTCCCCGGCCAGCGGCAGCTGGACGCCGGGAGCGCTCCAGTGCCCTGGGCCCGCCCGGTCGGGCGCGGTCGGCAGCGGGCCGACCTCCTTGGCCGGGAGGGTGAAGGCCACCTTGACCTCGGGGAGGTCGAGCGGCGCGCCGTCCGGGGCCTCGGCCCACAGGTGGAGGGTGTTGGAGCCGGTCCGCCCAGGGTCCAGCTCCAGACGGACGGAGCCCTTGCCGTGCGTACCGCCCGTGTCGAACGGCAGGGTGATCTTCACCGCCCGATTGGGCACGGCGGGCGAGGAGGCGCCGTTGCGGCCTGCCTCCTGGGCCACGACCCGGCCCGGCTCGGTGCTCGTCAGCACGGTGGTCACGGCGAGGACCGCGACGGCCACCGCCGCTTCGGCCAGCACGGACCGGCGCAGGCCCGCCCGTACCGGATCGGCGTCCCGGACCTGGCGCCGGCGCGCGTTCTCGAGCGCTGCCCGCTGCCGGGCGAGCTGCGCGGCCCGCTTCGGATCCTCGGGCACATCCGTCGCTGCGGTGGATGTTTCACGTGAAACACCCGGCTCGGCAGATGTTTCACGTGAAACCGCGCCCGGCACCGCGGCCGTAGCCGGCTCGTCCGACGCGGCGTGCACCGCCGGTGCCTCCCCGAGCCGCGCGGTCCAGCGCCGGGAGAGGTACGCGACCCCGACGAGGACGGCCACCAGGCCGCCCTTGATGATCAGCAGCCGTCCGTAGCTGGTGCCGGTCAGGGCCTGCCAGCTGCCGAGCTGGCGCCACGACTGGTAGGCCCCGGTCGCGGCCAGCACGACGACCCCGGCGAACGCGATCCGGGAGAACCGGCGCACGGCCTCCCCCTCGACGTCCGGCACGGTGTACAGGGCGACCAGCAGCGCAGTGAGCCCTCCGAGCCAGGCGGCCGCGGCCAGCAGGTGCAGGACGTCGACCGGCATCGCGATGCTGCTCTGCAGACCAGTCGAGGCGTGCTCCGACAATGCCCATGTCGCGGCGATGCCTGCAGCGAAGACCCCGCCCGCGACGGCGAGGCCGAAGAACAGGTCGGCGGCGTCCCTGCCGTCCTCCTTCCTGTCCGCCTTCCCGGCACCGGCCTCCTCGCCCTCCGCTGCGGCGGACTGCCGACGGGCGAACGCGCCGAACAGGACGGCGATGAAGAGCGCGGCGGCGCCGAGGAGGAGCAGCCGGGAGACGAGCGCGGCGCCGGTCTTGGTCGCCAGGACGGCCTTGAGTCCGGCGAGGTCGAAGACGTCGGCGAAGTTCCCCGACCCGGTGTACGGGTGTCGCAGCACCAGCATCACCAGCGTGGCGGCGGTGAGCACGACCCACGCGCGCAGGACGAGCTTCTGCATCGGGCGCACGGCGGCACCCCGCCGCCAGCACGCAAGGAGGAAGGCGCAGGCGCCGACGAGGACGGTGAAGCCGGCGTAGGCGGCGTACCGGGCCAGGCCGTACGCGGCGCCGACGGGCCCGCCGCCCGCCTGCCGCTCGGGCAGCGCCACCGTGGTCTCCGAGGGGGCGCCGATGGAGAAGGTGAACGCCCCCGCAATGGGGTGGCTGTCGGCGGAGACGGCCTGCCAGGCGACGGTGTACGTGCCGTCGGGCAGGCCCGGGTGGAGCGCGGTGCCGTACCGGATGGTCGAACCGCTGCACATGTCCCGGATCTCCCCGGTGTCCACCCGCTTGCCCCGGGGGTCCAGGACGCGGATGGAGTCCTCGCCCAGGGCGACCTTCTCCGAGAAGGAGAGGGTGACCTGGGCGGGTGCGGTGGCGACCACCGCCCCCTCCCCGGGGTCGCTCGCGGTGAGTGCGGCGTGTGCCGAGGCCGGGCCGGCCTCGGCGAACAGGAGTGCCAGCAATGCTGCGAGGACCAGCGCGAGCCGCGGCAGGACTGCCGCGGCGCGGACGCGGGCCGGGGGCGGGGCGGGGGCGGTGGCCGTCATGGCGTGTCGGTCCCTCGGGTCCGTCAGTGGGCGGTGGAGTGCTGGGCCTGGTACGTCCGTTCCTTCACGTCCAGTTCGACCTTGACCGGGTCGGCCTTCTCGAAGCGCAGCTCGACGGTGATCTTGTCGCCGACCTTCGGCTTCTGCTTGAGGCCCATGAACATGATGTGGTTGGCGCCGCGCTCCAGCCGCAGCTCGCCGTTCGCGGGCACGTCCATGGACGGGACCTGCTGCATCTTCTGGTCCTTGGTCTCGTGGATCTGGAGGTCGTCCGAGAGCGTGCTGGTGGCGGAGACGAGCTTGTCGGCGGTCTTCGAGTCGTTCTTGATGACCATGAAGCCGCCGGCCATCTTGTCGTTGACCGGTTCGGGCATGAAGGCGCCGCTGACGGACACCTTCGGCTTCTCCGCGGCCGGCGCGCCGGCGCCCGCCCCGGAGTCGGACGAGGAGCCGGATCCCGAGTCCGAGGAGCAGCCGGATATGGCCAGCGCTGCCGCCAGGGAGAGGGCGGCGGCGACGGTGCGGGTGGTGCGGGCGGTCACGGGTTCTCTCCCTTGGCGATCTTCGGCAGGTCTGCGGTGTAGGTGTCGACGGTCGTGTTCTCCCCGTAGAGGAGATAGCCCTCGTCCGTCTTCGGGGAGAAGGCGATGACCTGGGCGCCGTGCATGGAGACGACGCTGCCGTCGGCCTCCTTCTTGGCGGGGTCGATACCGACGCCGAGGGTGCGTGCCGCGGCCTGGATGGTGGCGAAGTCCCCGGTGAGCCCGACGAAGGAGGGGTCCTGGGCCTTGAGCCACGCGCCGAGCGATTCGGGGGTGTCCCGTTCGGGGTCCGTGGTGACGAAGACGACCCGCAGGTTCTCCTGGTCGGCCTGGGGCAGCGCCTTCCGGGCGACGGCGATGTTGCTCATCGTCAGCGGGCACACGTCGGGGCAGTTGGTGTAGCCGAAGTAGATCAGCGTCGGCTTGCCCTTCGTCTGCTCGCGCAGGTTCCACGGCTTGCCGGTGGTGTCCGTCAGGACGAGTTCCGGCTTGTCGAAGGGCCGGTCGAGGACCGTCGCGGTCCCCGTCTTGGCCTGGCCGGAGATCTGGGTGACCGCGTCGGTCCGGGCGGTCGGCTCGCCGCCGCAGGCGGAGAGCGTGAGCGCGGCCGCCGCCGCGAGGGCGGCGGCCGTCACACGTGTGGTGCGCATGGAGGTTCCCTGGAAATGGGGTGGGTTGGTGACGCGCAGCCGGACGTGGTCCGGCCGCGCGGTGCTGCGGACGATCCGGGTGGGCCGGTGCGGCCCGGCGGATCAGGAGGTGCGGCGGCGGCCCGTCACGCCGAACGCGACGCCGGCGACGCCGATCACGATGCCGGTGACACCGAGGACGCGCGCGGTGGTGTCCGAAGTCGTCCCGGAGGCCGCCTCGGTGTGGCCGTCCTCGGCGGTGTGGCCGGAGTCGGCGGGCTTCTTGGCGTCGTCGTGGTGGGCGCCGGCGGCCTTGGCGGCGGTCAGCTCGAGGACCGGCGCAGGGGTCTGCGGCTCGGGAGCGCCCGCCTTGGGCTCCTCGATCCAGCGGACGACCTCGTTGTTGTCGTACGTCTGGATCGCCTTGAAGACCATCCGGTCGGCGTTGTCCGGCAGCTTGCCGACGGACACCGGGAACTGCTGGAACTTCCCCGGCTCGATCTTGCCGCCGCTCCACGTCACCTTCGTGACGGCCTCGTCGATCTGCTTGCCGTGCACCGTCAGCGGCTTGGCGAGCTTGCTCTTCTCGACCGTGACGGTCCAGCCGGGCACGTCCTGCGGCATGACGGAGGACAGGGGCTGGTCGGTGGGGAAGTTGACCTCGACCTGCGTGGTGGACGCGTTGTCGCGCTCGTTCGGCACCTTGAAGGCCAGGGTGGCGAAGCCGCCCTTGGGGGCGTCGCCGGGCTGCACGCTGACGTGCGCGAAGGCGGGCCCGGACAGGGCGAGGACGGCGCCGGCGGCGAGGACGGCGGCGGCGGGAACGCGTGAGCTCTTCATGTGAGGACTCCGGGAAGCGGGGGTGACGGTGGCTCCGCGCGCGGGCGCGCGGCGTACCGCGGCACCGCTGCCTCCCGGTGTTTGCGTGCTCCGGGCCGGGGAGGGGTGCCGCGTCAGGCTGCGAGGGCGTAGGCCGCCGGCGGCCCGCGCCTGACCACCGTGTGGTGCAGGGCCTCCCGGCCGGTGTGCGCGGCCGGCTCGGCTGCGGTCCGCCGGACCTGCGGCCCGGCGGCGGGCGCGGCCGCGAGCCCGGCGCCGAGTGCCCGGACGAACGCCAGGGCGGCGCACAGCGCCCGCACCGGGCCGGCCGCGGCGGAGCCGCGGGACAGCTCGACGAGCCGGAAGAGGGCGGCGTCGCCGCGTCCGAGGAGCCAGCCGGCGGCGAGCGCGGCGAGCAGGTGCGCGGCGGTCATGCCGGGGCTGAGCAGGCCGGCGGCCGGAGCCCCGGCGGACTCCGCCAGGCCGGCGTGGCCGGTGTGCGCCGAGGCCGCGGCCTGCGCCGCGAGAGCGGCCGGGTCGAGGCCGGCTGCCTCCAGGATCCGGCGGGCGTCCTCGGGGCCGAGCGGGACCGCGTTGCCGCCGCAGACGAGCTGTGCGGCGAGTTCGGCGAGCGCGGCATCCGTGTTGGCGCCGACGGCCGCCTGTGCGCTGGTTCCGTGCTGGGCGAGGCCGAAGACGGCGTGCAGCCCGAGCTGTCCGCCGGCGAGTGCGACGGCGAGGCCCGGCAGCGAGCGACGCCGCCCGGCGAGCGGTGCGGCGACCGCGAAGACTCCCGCGAACGCGACGGCGAGGGCCCACCAGGGGACCGCCGCGCAGGACGCGAGGGCGTGCCCGACCGCGGACAGCACGACGCAGACCGCGGTGAAGACCGCGGCCCGGATCAGCCGGAGGCCGGCTCCGGCGGGCGTCGTCTGCGGGACAGTCATGGCCGGGCCATCATCGCACTGCCCTCCGCACTCCCGTACGGCAGGTCCGGAAGGTCGCCCGTGCCCGTTGTGCGGCGGCTTCAGCGGGCCTGTCCGGCCCGGGGCGCGCCCCGGGCGCGGCATACACGCCGTCTCCGGCGTGCCGCATCGGCCGAATGAGGGCTGCGGGGGGTGCCGGTGGCTTACGGCCCGGCAGGGGAGGCAATAGGTAACGGTATGAGCATCTGGTGGTCTCTCCAGTTGAGGCGCGAAGCCGCGAGCGTGCCGCTCGCCCGGCGTTTGCTGCTGAGGACGATGGAGACCGCGGGGGTGGACCCCGACATCTCCTACGAGTTGTCGGTGGCGCTCAGCGAGGCCTGCGCGAACGCGGTGGAGCACGGCGGACCGGCCCCGGCCGCGGAGCCGTGCGGCGACTACCGGGTCACCGCCTACCTGGACGGCGACTGCTGCCGCATCGAGGTCACCGACTCGGGGCCGGGCTTCCCGGATCCGGGACCGGCGGCGCTGTCCCGGCGGGCGCGGGCGGCGGCGTCCGGTCCCGCAGCCGGGAGCGCAGCGGGCGACGAGGGATCCGGCGAGGGCGCCGTCGGCGAGAGCGGCCGCGGTCTGTGGCTGATCGAGGAGCTCGCCGACCACGTCCGGTTCCGCAACCGGCCGGGGCGCGGCGCGGTGGTCAGCTTCGACAAGATCCTCAAGTGGCGCGACGGAGCGGCGCTGCTCCAGGTGTCGTGAACCACGCCGATGGGCGGGGCTCCGTACAGAGCCCCGCCCATCGGCGGAGTGCGGCGCAACAGGCCGGCAGCGGCCTGCCGGGTCGGCCGCGATCAGCCCTTGAGGCCGGCCATCCAGGCCTCCACCTCGGCGGAAGCGCGCGGCAGCCCGGCCGACAGGTTCCGGTTGCCGTCCTCGGTGACGAGGATGTCGTCCTCGATGCGGACGCCGATGCCGCGGTACTCCTCCGGCACCGTCAGGTCGTCGGCCTGGAAGTACAGGCCCGGCTCGACGGTCAGGCACATGCCCGGCTCCAGCGTCCCGTCGACGTAGGCCTCGGTGCGCGCGGCGGCGCAGTCGTGGACGTCCATGCCGAGCATGTGGCCGGTGCCGTGCAGGGTCCAGCGGCGCTGGAGGCCCAGTTCCAGGACGCGCTCGACCGGGCCGTCCAGCAGGCCCCACTCGACGAGCTTCTCGGCGAGGACGTGCTGCGCGGCGTCGTGGAAGTCGCGGAACTTCGCGCCGGGGCGGACGGCCGCGATGCCGGCCTCCTGGGCCTCGTACACGGCGTCGTAGACCTTGCGCTGGATGTCGCTGTACGTGCCGCTGATCGGCAGGGTGCGCGTGACGTCGGCCGTGTAGAGGGAGTGGGTCTCCACGCCGGCGTCGAGCAGGAGCAGGTCGCCGGAGCGGACGGGGCCGTCGTTGCGGACCCAGTGCAGGGTGCACGCGTGCGGGCCGGCTGCGCAGATGGAGCCGTAGCCGACGTCGTTGCCCTCGACGCGGGCGCGAAGGAAGAAGGTGCCCTCGATGTAGCGCTCGGAGGTGGCCTCCGCCTTGTCGAGGACCTTCACGACGTCCTCGAAGCCGCGGACGGTGGAATCGACGGCCTTCTGGAGCTCGCCGATCTCGAAGTCGTCCTTCACCGCGCGGGCCTCGGAGAGGTAGACGCGCAGCTCCTCGTCGCGCTCGGCGGTGACCTTGTCGGTCAGGGCCGTCTCGACGACGGCGTCGTGGCCACGGACCACGCGCACCGGACCGGTGGCCTCGGCGAGGGCCTCGGGGAGTTCGCGGACGTCCTTGGCGGGGATGCCGAGGAGCTGTTCGGCCTCGGCGAGGGAGTGCCGGCGGCCAACCCAGAGCTCGCCCTGGCCGGACAGCCAGAACTCGCCGTTCTCACGGTTGGAGCGGGGCAGCAGGTAGACGGTGGCGGTGTGGCCGGTGTCGCCGGAGGGCTCCAGGACCAGGACGCCGTTCTCGGTCTGGTCGCCGGTGAGGTACGCGTACTCGGTCGAGGCGCGGAAGGGGTACTCGGTGTCGTTCGAGCGGGTCTTCAGCCGGCCGGCGGGCACGACGATGCGGTCGCCGGGGAAGCGCTCGGACAGCGCGGCGCGGCGGGCGGCGGTGTGGGCGGCCTGGGCGATCGGTTCGAGGCCGTGCAGCTCGGTGTCCGCCCAGCCGGTGCGCATGCTCTCGGCGAGTTCGTCGCTGACTCCCGGGTACAGCCCGTTCTTGCGCTGCTTGTGCGTCTGCTTGGGCTGCTCTTCTTCCGGGGTCTCCGGGGTGAGCTCGTCAGCCACGTCTTCTCCTCAGCTACGACAGGACCGGGTTGGGACCGCTTCCATCGTATGTGCGAGGGGAAGACGCCGAGACGACTGTGACAAATCAGTCAAAGCGGGCAGCGAGGAGGACGATGTCCTCTTCGGCGCCTGCCGCGGCCGCCGCGGGGTCGCCGGTGGGCAGCACCGTGCGCAGGACGTGCTCGCACAGGGCGCCCGGTTCCCGGCGGACCGCCCGGGGGGCTCCGGCGGCCGCCGCGTGGAGCCGCGCATACGCGCGGTCCATCGGGTCGCCGGTGCGCCGCAGGAGCCCGTCGGTGTACAGCAGCACCGTTTCTCCTGGTGCGGGCTCGAACTCCACACTGGGCGCCTCCCAGCAGGAGAGCATCCCCAGCGGCGCGGACAGCGAGGTCTCGACGAACTCCGTGCGGCGCTCGCCGACGACCAGCGGCGGGGCGTGCCCCGCCCCGGCCAGCACGATCTTGCGCCGGGCAGGCTCGCAGTAGGCGAAGAGGGCGGTCGCACAGCGGGCGGGCTCGGTGAGCCGCAGCAGCAGTTCGAGGTCGGAGAGGACCGCGACGGGGTCCTCGCCCTCCATCACCGCGTACGCGCGCAGCGAGGCGCGCAGCCGGCCCATCGCGGCGACGGCACTGGGCCCGGAGCCGGTCACCGACCCGACCGCCAGCCCGAGCGCCCCCTCGGGCAGCGGGAGCGCGTCGTACCAGTCGCCCCCACCGCGCGGCGAGGGGTGGTGGCGGGCTGCGAGCTCCACTCCGGGGACCCGGGGCAGCCGGCTGGGCAGCAGTTCCTCGGCGACGGTGGCCAGGCTGGTGCGCGAGCGCTCCGCGTCGAGCACGCGGGCGAGGTGCTCGGCGGCGTGGCGGACGTAGAGGCCGACGAGGTCGCGCTGGCGGTCGCTCGGCTCGGCCTGCTCGTCGTAGAGCCAGACGACCGCGCCGAGCCGCCCGGTCGCCTCGGCGGCCAGCGGCAGCGCGTAGCTGGCGGCGTAGCCGAGCCGGGCCGCGACCTCGCGGTGCCGGGGGTCGACCGGGGCGCCGTGGCCGCCGGCTCCGGGTGCGGCGTCGGGTTCGGGCAGCACCTCGGAGCCGCCGTGGGCGTCGGGGAGCCCGTCGAGGATCCGGCCGTAGGGGGTGGCGGCGCGGGGCACGGTCTCGATGTGTCCGAGCTCGGCGCGTCCGAGCCCGAGGCCGACGGTGGTGGCGGGGCCGAGTCCGTCGGACGGCTCCAGCACGATCAGGCCGCGGCGGGCGCCGACGAGGGCGGCCCCGGCGCGCACGAACTCGCGGAGGGCCGACTCCAGGACGGCCGTGCGGGCGAGGCGTTCGGTGAGCTCGTGGAGGGTGGTCAGATCGGAGACCATGCCTGCGAGCCGGTCCTGGACGAGCGTGCCGGGGGCGGGAGGCGCTGCCGGTGCGGCGGCGGTTCGGGGCGGCGCGGCCGCCGTAGTGTGCGGGACCGCTGCGACTGCCGGATCGATTCCGGCCACTTTCGGCGGATGGGGGGCGCTCATGGCGTCCGCCTTTCCACCTGGTGCGATACGCCGTATAGCATCGCAAACCCCCAGATCGTGCTGCGCCGCCATCAATGAATCCACATCTACACGCACACGAGGATCGATGTCCAGCATTGTCCCGGTGGGAATCCTGGTGTCCGTGAGGCTGCAACTCACTGTCCGGTCAAGGCTAGAACTTGGCTGGAAAAAGCTGGAACAGGACGGTTTTTGCGATCGACTGGTCAGACGTGGAAGAGGCTCCGGGTACGTAGTCGGTGTTCCCCGGGGCCAGTTGGCGCAGCCCGGCAACCGCCGGGAACCGCCCGCCAGGGGCCGCCGTCCTTAACGGAGGCAGCCGGTCTCGGCACCGGCGCGGGGCCGTGATCCGCCCGCCCCCGCCGGACGTTCCATGAACCCGTAACAAAAGTGCACGAACCGTGTGAACCCGCTTCCTGCGGACAGTGGCGCGAAAACGTGTACGTGTGGTGAGACACCTCATACGTGGTGTGATCAGGCCCTCGGCGTTCAACGGAAAGGAACGAGCGCTCATGCGCGAGATCCTCGGAAGGCGTCTCCAGCGGCTCCGCAACCGCCTGACAACCCTCCGGCCCTCCCCGGTGCAGCGCGACGACCCGGCACACCCAGACCCGGCGCTCCCCGGTACGGCGCTCCGCGATGCGGCGCTGACCTGTGCCACCGTCCGGCGGTGGCCCGTCCTGCCGGGCGTCGGCCCCGCCGGCCCGCCCGGTGCCGCGGCCTCCTCCGCGGCCTCCGCGGCCCCGGAGGTCTCCCCGCTACCGGTGCCCCCGGCCGCCCGGTGCGCGTGCCCGGATCCGGACTGCCCCGTACCGGGCGCGCACCCCTTCGACCCGGGGCTGCTCGCCGCGACCACCGACCCCCGGATGGTGGCCTGGTGGTGGACCCGGCGGCCCGGCGCCCCGCTCCTGCTGGCCACCGGCGGCGGCGCGCCGTGCGCGGTGAGCCTGCCCGCCGCCGCGGCCGCACGGGCCGTGGCCCGGCTGGAGGGGCAGGGCATGCGGCTGGGCCCGGTCGCGGCCACGCCCACGCGGTGGTCGCTGCTGGTGGCGCCGTACTCGCTGGAGCGGCTCGGAGAGCTGCTCTACGCCAAGGACCACGTCCCGTCCGCGCTGCGCTTCCACGGGGAGGGCGGCTACCTGCTGCTGCCGCCCTCCCCCGCGTCCGGAGGCGGGCGGGTGCGCTGGGAGCGGGAGCCCGCCGCGACCGGCGAGCCGTGGCTGCCGGACGTCGAGGCCGTCGTGGACGCGCTCGTCGAGGCGAGCAGCGGGGCTTCGGGCGGCGGCAGCCGTCTCGCGTACTGACGGACCCGCTCCGGAAGGACGCCCGTACCCGGGTCACTCGTTCGGGTGCCGGAGCGGCGAGTTTCCCGGGGAATTGGGCGCGGGGATCTCCGCGCCCCATTCCCGCGTCGCTATCTTCGGCGAATGAATCTCCGCTTGATCGGTATCGGCGCCGGTGTGCTGATCATCCTGTCGCTCCCGTTGGCGGGTGCGATCGCCGGACCGGATTTCGCCGGTCGTGATGACGGAAAAGGCGGTGGGCTGCTCTCCACCCTCGGCATTGCGGGCCCTTCCGGCGGCACCGCCCGGGAATCCCCCGCGGCGGCCGCCGAAGGGCAGGAGAAGGCGCCCGCGCAGGCCGGTGCCGCGGTGCGTCCGGGCGAGCCGGCCCGTCCGGGTCCGGCCGAGCAGCCCCGTACGGAATCGGCGTGCGGGCCCGAACTCACCGCGCCGCAGGGGCTGGAGGCGCAGACCTGCGTGCTCGCCGCCGAGGGGCGGACCTGGGGGCGCACCTACTACCGCAACACGAGCGGGCGTGCGCTGGACGCCGTGCTGACGGTGATGGGGCCCGCCGGGCGGACGGTGCAGATCCGCTGCACGGTAGGGGCGGGCGACGAGCCGGGGCTGTGCGAGACGCCTCGCGAGGCGTCGGCGGGGCCGCAGAACGCGTACTCGGCCGTTGCGGAGTTTGCAGTTCCGGATGATGAAGGGGAGCTGCTGCTGCGCTCCGGGAGCAACGCACCGGAGGCGGAGGGCCGTTGACCCGCGGGGGAAATGGAAGGGCCCGGTCGCTGGCGACGGGGGATGCACCAGCGACCGGGCTACAAGAACCGTAACAAGAGATCGCCTGTTCGCAAATTCGATCTCTGATATTCAGACACCGATTCGCAGACGATTAGCGGGAGTTGTGACACCGGTCACCAACCCTGCACGGACCGTCCCCGATCGGCGGGCGATCAGCTCAGGGTCACCTGGCGGTTGGTGAGCCCGCCGCGTGCGCGGCGCTCGTCCGAGGTCAGCGGGGCGTCCGAGGCGAGGGCCGCGGCCAGCCGCTCCGCGAATTCGGCGGCCGGCTTCTCGACGTCCTCGGCGGACACCCCGGTGGGCAGGTCCCAGACGGGGACGACGAGGCCGTGGGCGCGGAAGGAGCCGACGAGCCGGGTGCCCTCGCCGAGCGAGGAGGTGCCCGCCGCGTGCAGCCGGGCCAGGGCGTCGAGCAGCTTCTCCTCGGGGTGCGGCATGACCCAGCGCAGGTGGTTCTTGTCCGGGGTCTCGCACCAGTACGCGGCCTCGACGCCGGCCAGCTTGACCGTCGGGATGGCGGCGGCGTTGGCGCGCTCCAGGGAGGCGGCGATCTCCGGGGAGGCGTTCTGGGCGCCCTCCGCATCCGGAATCCAGAATTCGAAGCCGCTGTGCACAACCGGCTCGAAAACGCCGTCGGTGTCCAGGACCTCCTGGAGCCGAGGACCCTCGGCGGGAACCCGGCGCGCGGCGACCGGATTGCCCGGCTCCGTGGCGAGGGCGCGCTCCAGCGTGTCGGCCATCTCGCGGGAGAGGTCGCCGCTGCTGGCGTCGTTCTGGAGGCCGAGCAGGACGGAGCCGTCCTCGCGGCGCAGCGCCGGCCACGCCATGGGCAGCACGGTCACCAGGGTGACGGAGGGGACGCCCTCGGGCAGGCCGCCCTTGAGCGACAGCGGAACGGTCGCCGCCGGGACGAGTTCGCGCAGCGCGACCCAGTCGCACTCGCCGGGGAGCCCCTCGAAGGGGCGCTGCACGTGAGCGGTCGCGGCGTGCGAGGCGGCCGCGCCGTGGCAGGCCTTGTACCGGCGGCCGGAGCCGCAGGGGCAGGGCTCGCGCGCGCCCACGACCGGGATCTCGCCGTTCTGGAGCTGCGGCTTTGCAGTCTTGGCTGCGGGGCGCTTCTTGGCCATCGTGGGTGTCTCCCGGGTGCGGCGGTACGGCTGTTGCGTCTGGGCGTGAGCCTAGCCGCTCGTACCGCCGTGGCCCGGAGGGTGCGGCCGGGGGCGCGGTCGGCGCGCGCTCCCGGGGCCGTGTCAGGGAGCCAGGTCGTCGAAGGCGGTCGCGAAGTCGAGGACCGGCGCTGCAACGCGCGTAGCGAAATCGTCGTGCCGCGGCCCGCACGCGACGATCACCCACACGGTGACCTCGCCCGCCGCCCCGTCCCTGACGCCCCAGGCCGTCGAGAGGGCGCTGATGATGTTCAGCCCCCGGCCGCCGTGCGCCGTGACCGAGGGGGTCGACGGCAGCGGCCGCGTCGGCCCGCCCCCGTCGGTCACCTCGACCGTCAGCCGACCGGCCCCGTCGATGCGCCACGCGGCGCGGACCCCGCCGTCCCCGGCTCCGGCCGTGCCCAGCGGCCGGCCGTGGCGGCAGGCGTTGCTGAGCAGTTCGGAGAGGATCAGCACGGCGTCGTCCACGACGGATTCCGGCACTCCGCTGATGCGCAGGTCCTCGCGCATCCGATGCCGCGCCTCGCTCACGCCCGCAGGACCGTGGAGTACGTCCACGCACGACGACGTGGGCACTTCCTGTGCCACCACCAACGCCACCCCCGGAACCTCCTTAGCCCCACGCCAAGGTCTGGATGCCCCCCCGGTCCGGACCGGAAACCGGCGGCGGGGACCCCTCTGACGCATTCATGACGAGTGGTGGCGGAGAGCATGCGCCGGGGCACACCCCGTCACCCGTGTGACGTCGGCGACCGGTGGGCAAACAGGGACGTCAACGCCCGAGTTGGGACAGAACCTGCCGCGGCCTGTTGGTGATGATCGCCTCCACACCCAGATCAGCGCAGAGCTGAACGTCGTCCGGCTCGTTCACCGTCCAGACGTGGACGGGGTGCCCGGCGTCCTGGAGCCTGCGGATGAAGCCCGGGTTGTTGCGCACGATCCGCATGCCCGGACCCGCGATCCGCACACCCCCCGGCAGGCGCCCGTCGCGCAGACGGGGGGTGACGAACTGCATGAGGTACACCGTCGGAACGGTCGGGGCGGCCGCGTGTACGCGGTGCAGGGAGCGTGCCGAGAAGCTCATGACGCGGACGGGGTGCGGGCCCTCGGCGGGCGGGGCGTCCAGGCCGAAGCGCTTGAGGAGGAAGAGGAGGCGCTCCTCCACCTGTCCGGCCCAGCGCGTCGGGTGCTTGGTCTCGACGGCGAGCTGGACCGGGCGGCCGGCATCGGCGACGAGCTCCAGCAGCCGCTCCAGGGTGAGGACGGACGTCCGCTCGGGGTCGGCCACCCAGTCGGGCGACTCCTCGCGGTCCTTCCAGGAGCCGAAGTCGAGGGCGGCCAGATCGGCGAGCTCCAGGGCGGAGACCGCGCCGCGGCCGTTGGAGGTGCGGTTGACCCGGCGGTCGTGGACGAGGACCAGGTGGCCGTCGGCGGTGAGGCGGACGTCGCACTCCAGGGCGTCCGCGCCGTCCTCGATCGCCCTCCGGTACGCGGCCAGGGTGTGCTCGGGGGCGTCCTCGGAGGCGCCCCGGTGGGCGACGACCTGGATGGGCGGCGGCGTTGCGTGGGTCACCGGGTCATGGTGCCATCGCGGGGCCGGCGGTGCGGTGGCTGCGTGCGGTCGCGGTGCTGCGGAGGTGCGGCGGCGGCGCTGCGGAGGCGCTGCGGCAGACCCCGGGGATGCGCCCGAAATGCCGGGCATAAAGGATGGGGGAGACGCACAGGTCCGGCTTACAGTGCTCTGACGGGTCATGGGGAACGCTTGGCCCAGGAACTTGTGTGGCACGTCGAACGTTCAGTCGGGCCGTACCACCAGTGAGAAGTCGTGTGTGACGAGGAGAGAGCGCTGTGAGCACCGAGAACGAGGGCACGCCGGCCCCGACGCCCCCTGCGGCCCCGTCGGCACCCCCGGCGGCGGCTCCCGCTTCCGAGGCGCCCGCCGCCCCGGCGACCGGCACGCCCGCAACCCACCCCGCGCCCCCGGCCGCGGCACCCGCGGACGCCCCGCCGGCCGCGCTGACCGCCAAGCCCGCCGCCGAGCCGGTGGCCCAGCAGATGCCGCCGGCCGCCGCGCCCGGCACCGAGCACACCCGGCCGATGCCGCCCGCCCCGCCCCAGGCCCCGGCTGCGGCCGCGTACGCGTATCCGCAGACCCCCGCCCCGCATCCGGGCGAGGCCGCGCACGGAGCCGGCGGCTGGCCGCCCCCGCCGCCCGCGGTCCCCGCGTACGGTGCGGGCGGCGGCCAGGGCGCCGGCTGGGGCGCCTTCCCGCACGACGGCGCCGCCCCGGCCAAGCGCCCCGGCAAGGGCGGCCTGGTCGCCGCGGTGCTCGCGGCGGCCCTCCTGGCGGGCGGCGTCGGCGGTGGCGTCGGCTACTGGGCCGCCGACCGCAACGACAACGGCTTCGGCTCGACGACGATCACCGCGGGCAACACGCCCAAGGACCTCAAGCGCGAGCCGGGCTCGATCGCAGGCCTGGCGGCGGGCGCCCTGCCCAGCGTCGTCACCCTCCAGGCCTCCGCGGGCGACGGCGAGGGCGGCACCGGCACCGGCTTCGTCTACGACCAGCAGGGCCACATCCTCACCAACAACCACGTGGTCGCCTCCGCCGCGAACGGCGGCCGGCTCTCCGCGACCTTCTCCGACGGCAAGAAGTACGAGGCCGAGGTCGTCGGCCGGGCCCAGGGCTACGACGTCGCCGTGATCAAACTGAAGAACCCTCCGGCCGGCCTGAAGCCGCTGCCTCTGGGCAACTCGGACAAGGTCGCCGTCGGCGACGCGACCATCGCGATCGGCGCGCCCTTCGGCCTGTCCAACACGGTCACCACCGGCATCGTCAGCGCCAAGGACCGCCCCGTCGCCTCGGGTGACGGCTCCGGCGCGAAGAACTCGTACATGAGCGCCCTCCAGACGGACGCCTCGATCAACCCGGGCAACTCCGGAGGCCCGCTGCTCGACGGCCGCGGTGCGGTCATCGGCGTCAACTCCGCGATCCAGTCGGCGGGCGGCGGCGGCCTCGGCGCACCGGCCGGCTCTATCGGCCTCGGCTTCGCCATCCCGATCAACCAGGCGAAGAACGTCGCCGAGTCGCTGATCAAGACCGGCAAGCCGGTCTACCCGGTGATCTCCGTCTCCGTCGACCTCCAGTCCAAGGTCGACGGCGCGAAGATCTCCGAGCAGGGCGCCCCGGCCAACGAGCTGGTCGACCCCAACGGCCCCGCCGGCAAGGCCGGCCTGCGGCCCGGCGACATCATCACCCGGTTCGGTGACCGGCCGATCGACAGCGGCCCGACCCTCATCAGCGAGATCTGGACGCACAAGCCGGGCGACGTGGTGAAGCTGACGTACCTGCGCGAGGGCAAGCCGACCACCGTGGACATCACGCTCGGCTCGCGCGTCGGCGACAAGTAGGCGACGGCCCGCCGGCGCAGGCGCCGGACGCCTACCGGGCGCCGGCCGGGCGCCGGACCGGGACTGGCCGGATGGGGAGGGGCCGCGGGCGGGAATCCGCCTACGGCCCCTCCCAACGTCCGCTTATGCTTTCGCTGTGTTCGATTCGCGGCACATACGCACGTTTCACGAGGTCGTCGCCGCGGGCAGCTACTCGGCAGCCGCCCGCGCCCTCGGGTACACGCAGCCGGCGGTCACGCAGCAGATGAAAGCGCTCGAACGGGCCGCCGGGACCCCGCTCTTCACCCGGGTCGGTCGCACCATGCAGCTCACCGAGGCCGGGAAGTCCCTCGCCCGGCACGCCGAGTCCATCCTCGGCACCCTCACCGCCGCGGAATCCCAGCTGAAGGCGTACGCCCGGCTGCGCACGGGCCGGGTGCGGCTCTGCGGCTTCCCCAGCGCCAACGCCACACTCGTCCCGGAAGCCCTCAGCAGCCTCGCCAAGGACCACCCGGGCATCCAGGTCGAACTCCTCGAATGCGAGCCGCCGGAGTCGCTGCGGCGGCTGGAGCGCGGCGAGTGCGACATCACGCTGGCCTTCACCTATCCCGGCCTGCACGAGGAGCTGCCGGAGGAGGTGGCGGAGATCAGGCTGATGGAGGACCAGCTCACGGTGCTGCTGCCCACCGGCCACCCGCTGGCCCGGCGCAGGGCCGTCCACCTCGCCGACCTCGCGGAGGAGCGCTGGATCGCGGGCTGTCCGCGCTGCCGCGCCAACCTGCTCCACGAGTGCGCCGAGCTGGGCTTCGTCCCCGACATCCGGTTCGCCACCGACGACAACCTGGTGGTGCAGAGCATGGTCGGACAGGGGCTCGGTGTCGCCATGATGCCCGCCCTGCTGCTCCCGTCGCTCTCGCTGACCCGGGTCTGCGGCCGCGCCCTCCAGCCGGCCGCCCGCCGCCACATCGCCGCGTACGTCTACCGCGACCACCTGAGGATCCCGGCGACGGCGGTGGCCCTGGACGTCCTCAGGACGGTGGCGTCGAACCGCGTCGGCTGCTGACGCAGCCTCTGCGGGCCCGAACCGGATGTGCGAGCGGCCCGACCCATAAGCGCTCGTTGGGATTTCGGGTGAAAACTGTCGTTGGACGTGATGGATCGGCGCCTCGACGCTGCCTGTATGACCACCACCGCGCCGGCCCGCACGACCACGAGGATGGCCGCCCTCGTCCGTGAGATACGCACCGTCGTCGACCGGGGCCTCACCCCGGAGCAGACCGCCCACCAGGTGTGCGAGCGCGTGGCCCCGCACCTGGGGGCACCCGATCTGCTGACCCCCGAGCAGTGCGAGGGCAGCCCGGACCGCTACCGCCAGCACGTGCTGCACGCCGAGCCGGACGGCAGCTTCTCGGTGGTGGCGCTGGTGTGGCTGCCCGGTCAGGAGACGACCATCCACGACCACGTCTCCTGGTGCGTGGCAGGGGTCCACCAGGGCCAGGAAGGCGAGCTCCGCTACCGGCTCGTGCCCGCCACGGAGACGTCCGCCGCGCGCCTCGCGGCCACCGAAACGGTCGTCAACGGTGTCGGCGACGTCTGCGGGTTCGCCCCGCCCGGAGACATCCACAAGGTCCGCAACTCCTGCGGCACGAAGGCGATCTCGATCCACGTATACGGCGCCGATGTCGTCCGGCTCGGCAGCAGCGTCCGCCGCGTCTACACGCTCCCCGTCGACTGATGGCCCTGCTCAACCGCCCGGTCCGGGCGGCGGACGGGTCCGGCGGCCGGCTTGTTTCACGTGAAACACCCTCGTCTTGGCCGGGGTTGGCCACGGCCGCGGTCGGCGTCGGGGCGGCGTGGTGCGTGCACCGGCTGCTGCCGGGCGTCCCGATGCTGACGGCCGCGGTGGTCCTCGGCATCGCCGCGGCGCACCTGCCCGTCCTGCGGCACACCGTGCGCGGAGTCGCACGGCCCGGGCTCTCGCTGGCCGGTCGGCGGCTGATGCGGATCGGCATCGTGCTGCTGGGCCTCGGACTCGGCCTGGACCAGGTGCTCCGGCTCGGCTGGGCCACAGTGGCCATGGTGGCGGGCGTGGTCGCAGCCACCTTCCTCGGCACGGTCTGGCTGGGCCGCAGGCTCGGCCTGCCGGGCGACCAGCCGCTGCTGATCGCCACCGGGTACTCGATCTGCGGAGCCTCGGCGATCGGCGCGGTGAGCCAGGTGTCGGGCAGCGACGAGGAGGACGTCGCCGCCTCCGTCGCGCTGGTGACGCTGTGCGGAACGCTGGCCATCGCGGTGCTCCCCGTCCTCCAGGACCCCCTGGGGCTGGCCGACGAGGCTTTCGGGCGGTGGGTCGGCGCGAGCGTCCACGACGTCGGCCAGGTCGTGGCCACCGCCCAGACCGCGGGGCCGGACGCCCTGGGCGAAGCCGTCCTCGTCAAGCTGATGCGCGTGGCGCTCCTGGCCCCGCTGGTGGCCGCCATCGCCTTCTCGCTGCGGGCCCGGCGCCGCGGTGTTCGTACGGCGTCGGGGCGCCGGCCCGCCCCGGTGCCGCTGTTCGTGGCCGGCTTCCTTGCGGCGGCCGCGCTGCGGGCCACCGGCGTCCTCCCCGCAGCGGCCCTGGAGTGGGCGCACACGGCGCAGGAACTGCTGCTCGCCGCGGCCTTGTTCGGGCTCGGGAGCGCGGTCGACCTGCCGTCCATGGCGCGGACCGGCGGCCGGGCCGCCCTGCTCGGGCTGGCCGCGTGGGCGGTGGTCGCCGGCGTCTCGTACGCAGGAGTGCTGCTGACCGTGTGACCTGCGGGACGGGCGGGAGTCGGCCAAATGCCGGCCGGATCCGACCGACGTTTCGACCGGCTCCTGACTTCTCGTGCCGCGCGTGCGACCCTGCGGCCGATCCGCACCGACAGCTCTTCACCCCCACCCTGCCCGGACCTCACCGGACCGGGCACGGCAGAAGGAGTCTGCGTGAATCGTCATCGCACGGCAGCATCCGTCCTCCTGGCCGCAGGCGCCCTGATCGCGGGCGCCCTGACGGGAGCCGCCCCCGCGGCCGCCGCCGACGGCCCCGCCTCGTTCCGCCAGCAGCACACCGAGGGCTTCTGGACCGCCGAACGGATGCGCAGCGCCGTTCCGCTGGACGTGGTGGCGGTGCCCGGGACGGTGCGGCGCACACCGGCCGCGCCCTCGGACCGGCCCACGCTGATCGCGCCGACGCCCGCCTCGGCGGCGCCCGCCGCGGTCTCGCCGACCGCCTTCCCGCAGGCCGGCGGTCCCTGGACGGGCGGCGGGGCGGTGGTGAAGACCTCCGGCCGGGTGTTCTTCACGTTCGGCGACCGGACGGCCTCCTGCTCGGGCGACTCCGTGACCAGCGCCAACGGCAGCACGGTCATGACCGCCGGCCACTGCGTGAAGTACCAGGGCTCCTGGCACACGAACTGGATCTTCGTCCCGGGTTACGACAACGGGAGCGCGCCCTACGGGCAGTGGACGGCCACCCAGACCTTCGCGACGGACAAGTGGGCGGCGAGCGAGGACATGAACATGGACGTCGGCCTGGCCGTCGTCGCCCCGCTGAACGGCCAGAAGCTCAGCCAGGTCGTCGGCGCGCAGGGCCTGCTGTTCAACGGCGCCTACAACAAGCGGATGTACGCCTTCGGGTTCCCGGCGGCGTCGCCGTACGACGGCTCGAAGCTGGTCTACTGCAGCGGCAACAGCGGCAAGGACTTCCTGCTGACCAAGGACCACAGCCTGGGCTGCAACATGACGGGCGGCTCCAGCGGCGGCCCCTGGTTCCAGGACTTCGACGAGGCCACGGGCCTGGGCACCCAGGTCTCGGTGAACAGCTTCGGCTACGTCTTCCTGCCGAACCGCATGTTCGGCCCCTACTTCGGCAACGAGGCCAAGGCCGTCTACGACAAGGCCCAGAATTCCTGACCCCGGCGCCTCCCACCTCCCGGTACTCTGTACCGGCCAGGTGGGTTGCCCGAGCGGCCTAAGGGAACGGTCTTGAAAACCGTCGTGGCGCAAGCCACCGTGGGTTCAAATCCCACACCCACCGCACCACAGCCACAGCGATGGCTTTGAAGGGGCGCCCCGAGCACGGGGCGCCCCTTTTCGTGCTCTGGTGCGTTCGGGTGGTGTTTGTCGGACGATCGGCGCGGGGCGGGGTGGGCGTGCGGTTGCGGACACATCATGTCGAATGTATGCAGATCCGTCCGTCGGAACATCGCGAAACGAGGCTCCCCGTCATGGCTCAGCGCATTGCCGCCCGCTCCGTGTGGACCGTGTTCACCGCCCTGCTCCTCGCGGTGTTCGCCGCTCTCGGGTTCCGTCGCGGCAAGGCCGCCGCGGCCGGGGTCCGCGTCGGTGAGGCGCGGGTGTGGGCCACGCCGGCGGCCACGGCCCCGGGGGCTGCGCCGGCGGTGCGGCGCGCGTGGCCGGCGGGGGTGCGGGGTGCGGCGCTTCCGCCGACGATCAAGCAGCGGATCCGGGCCGAGGCGCACGGCAAGTCCCCCTCCGTCCGCCGGTCCGCCGCCGGTGCCGCGGCTGGTGCCCGGGTCGGGATGCTCTCCGCGGATGAGGGTGAGGCCGCCGGTGCTGCCGCCGTCGGCAGCGTGTCCGGCGCGGTGCCGGTCGTGCGGTGGCCGTCGGCCGTGCGGGCGCAGCAGGAGGGGTTCGCGCGGGCCGCGTAGGGCGCGTGCGCTGCATGGCGGGGCCGCGGAGCCGGGAGACGGTGGGGTTTCCGGACGGAGCGGCCCTTTGTGCGGTGTGGCCGCGGCGTCCCGAGCCTTGACAGCCACAGTAGATCTGACGGACAGTCAGATTGGTGTGGACGTCGTGATGCCCGGAGGACCGCGTGCACCTCGCCCCGACAGCAGCGCAGTTGAGGCTCCGCGCCGAGCTGCGCGCCTACTTCCAGGACCTCCTGCCGGACGGCCCTCCCGCCGATCCGCAGGCCCGGCGCGCCCTCCTGAGGCGGATGGGCTCCGACGGCCTCCTCGGCATCGGCTGGCCCGTCGAGTACGGCGGCCGCGGCCGCGGAGCGGACGAGCAGTTCGTGTTCTTCGACGAGGCCCACCGGGCGGGGGCACCCGTCTCCATGGTCACCCTGAACACCGTCGGGCCGACCCTGATGAAGTACGGCACCCGGGCGCAGAAGGACCGGTTCCTGCCCCGAATCCTCGCCGGCGAGGCCGTCTTCGCGATCGGCTACACCGAGCCCGGCGCCGGCACCGACCTCGCCGCCCTGCAGACCCGTGCCGTCCGCGACGGGGACGGCTGGGTGGTCCACGGGCAGAAGGCCTTCACCTCGAACGCCCAGCACGCCGACTGGATCTGGCTGGCCTGCCGCACCGACCCCGACGCGCCCCGGCACGAGGGCATATCGATCATCCTGGTCCCCACCTCCGCCGCCGGCTTCTCCTGGACGCCCGTCGAGACGGTCGGCGGCCTCACGACGACGTGCACGTACTACGACTCCGTGCGGGTGCCCGCCGGGAACCTCGTCGGCCCCGAGAACGGCGGCTGGCAGCTGATCACCAACCAGCTCAACCACGAGCGCGTCGCCCTGGCCGCCCTCGGCATGCAGGCCGAGGAGTTCCACGGGGCCGCACTGAGGTACGCCCGCACCCCCGACCCGGCCACCGGGGAGCGGCCGGCCGACCGGCCGTGGGTGCGGTCCAGGCTCGCGGAGGCCCACGCGCGGCTGGCCGCGCTCCGGCTGCTCAACTGGCGGCTCGTCCAGGACGTCGGAGCCGGCACCCTCGCCCCGGGCGATGCCGCCGGCGTCAAGTTCTTCGGCACCGAGACGGCCGTCGAGGTGTACCGGATGTGCCAGGAGGCCGTCGGCGAAGAGGCCCTCCTTCGCGGCGGCGAGCCCGGTGCCTTCGCCGGCGGCGAGCTGGAGCGGCTGAACAGGGCCGCCCAGATCAACACCTTCGGCGGCGGCGTCAGCGAGGTGCAGCGCGAGATCACCGCCGTGATGCGGCTCGGCATGCGGAGCGGGAAGCGGTGACCGCGGGAGACGGCGGCGGGTCGGAGGCAGCCTCCTTCCTCGCGCGCCTCAGGGTCTTCGAAGGCCTGCCCGCCGTCACCGGGGGCCGGGGGAAGGACCCCGTCAACGCGGCGATGATCCGCCACTGGTGCGAGGCAATGGGCGACACCAACCCGGCCTACACGGGGCCGGACGCCGTCGCCCCGCCCACCATGCTCCAGGCCTGGACGATGGGCGGCCTCTCCGGCCACGGCGGCCGCTCGGACGCCTACGACGAACTCCTCGCCCTCCTCGACGCCGCCGGCTGCACCTCCGTCGTCGCCACCGACTGCGAACAGGAGTACCTGCGCCCGCTGCGGCCCGGCGACACCGTCACCTTCGACGCGGTCATCGAGTCCGTGTCCCCCCGCAAGACCACCCGCCTGGGCACCGGCCACTTCGTGACCACCCGCATGGACGTGCTCGCCGACGGCGAACCCGCCGGAACCCACCGCTTCCGGATCCTCAAGTACGCCCCGGCCGCCGCACCCGCGCCGACCGCCCCCGCCCGGGCTCCGGCCCGCCCCCGCCGCCCCCGGCCGGTCGTCAACCGCGACAACCAGGGCTTCTGGGACGGCGTCCGCGAGCACCGGCTCCTGATCCAGCGCTGCACCTCCTGCACCGCCCTGCGCTTTCCCTGGCTGCCCGGCTGCAACGCCTGCGCGAGCCTGGAGTGGGACACCGTGCAGGCCTGCGGCGAGGCCACCGTCTTCAGCTACGTCGTCATGCACCACCCGCCCTTCCCGGCGTTCGACCCGCCCTACGCGGTCGCCCTCGTCGAACTCGCCGAAGGCGTACGGATGACCACCAACATCACCGGCGTCCCCCACGACCGGGTCCGCATCGGCATGCCCGTCCGCCTGGAGTTCCTCCGGGTCGACGAGGACCTGGAGCTGCCGGTCTTCCGAGGAGGGAGCGAGGCCTGATGGACTTCCGCCCCGGCGAGGAGCAGGCCGCCGCGGCCGCACTCGCCGCCCGCGTCTTCCGAGACCTGTCCACGCCCGAGCGCCTCGCCGCCGCAGGCTCCGGCAGCGACGCCGAGCTGTGGAAGGCGCTCTGCGACTGCGGACTGGTCGCCGCCGTCGAGGACACGGGCCTGCTCGGTCTCGTCCTCGTCCTGGAGGAGCAGGGCCGCACCACCGCACAGGTCCCGTACGCCGCCACCTGCGCCTACGGGATCCTCCCCGTCGCCGCCCACGGCACCCCCGAGCAGCGGAGGCGCCTGCTGCCCGCCCTCGGCACGGGCGAAGCGGTGGCCACCGGGGCCTTCCCGGACCGCGCCCGGGTCACAGCCGCCCCCGGCGGCCGGCTGACGGGAACCGTCTCCTGGGTGCCGTGGCTGCGCGACGCCACCCACGTCCTCGTCCCGGACGCCGACCGGGCCCTGTGGCTCGTACGGACGGACGCGCCCGGCGTGGCGGTCGAGCCGGTGGAGACGACGGCCCCCTGGTCGGCGGGCCGGCTCACCCTGTCCGGTGCCGGGGCGGAGCGGCTCGGCGGCGGCCGCCCGGACGCGTACGCCTCGGTCCTCGCCACCGCCCGTACCGCATTCGCCGGCCTCCAGGCCGGGGTCTGCGCGGGCTCCCTGGCCCGCGCCGTGGCACACACCTCCGGCCGGGAGCAGTTCGGGCGGCCGCTGGCCGCGAAGCAGGGCGTGATGCTGCGGGCGGCGGACGCCCACATGGACACGGAGGCGATCCGGGTCACCGCGTACGAGGCGGCCTGGCGGATCGACGAGGGCCTCCCGGCGGCCGGGCACGCGCTGACGGCGGCCTGGTGGGCCTCGGAGGCCGGCAAACGGGTCGTCCACGCCGGGCAGCACCTGCACGGCGGGGCCGGCGCCGACCTGGAGCACCCCGTCCACCGGCACTTCCTGTGGGGGCGGCAGCTGGACGCCTACCTCGGCTGCGGCAGCGAACTCCTCGCCGAGCTGGGCGCCCACCTCGCCCGCCCCGAGGACGGCCCCGACCGCGCGGACGCCCCCGGCGGCGCCCGTACGTCCCGGACCGGTGCCGCCGAAGGGGAGCACACGTGAACATCGGCGACACACTGGACCCGCTGGAGATTCCGATCACCCGCACCCTGATCGTCGCCGGGGCCATCGCCTCCCGCGACTACCAGGACGTCCACCACGACGCCCACCTCGCACGCGAGAAGGGCTCCCCCGACATCTTCATGAACATCCTCACCACCAACGGACTCGTCGGCCGGTACGTCACCGACCGGCTCGGCCCCGGGGCGGTGCTCCGCAAGGTCGCGATCCGCCTCGGCGCCCCCAACCACCCCGGCGACACCATGACCCTGACCGGGACCGTCACCGCCGCGGACGGGGACACGCTGGAGATCCGCGTCGTCGGTGCGAACGGCATCGGCCACCACGTCACCGGCACGGTCACGGTGGCCCTGCCCGCCCCGCCGCCGGCCGGCGGCGCCTCCGGAGGAGCGGCATGAGCCTGCGCACCCCCGACCTGCTCGGCGGCCGCGCCGCCATCGCCGGCATCGGCGCGACCGAGTTCTCCAAGGACTCCGGCCGCAGCGAGCTCCGGCTCGCCGTCGAGGCCGTGCACGCCGCCCTCGACGACGCCGGCCTCACCCCCGCCGACGTCGACGGCCTGGTCACCTTCACCATGGACGGCAACCCGGAGATCACGGTGGCCCAGGCCGCCGGCATCGGCGAGCTCTCCTTCTTCTCGCGCATCCACTACGGCGGCGGGGCCGCGTGCGCCACGGTCCAGCAGGCGGCGCTCGCCGTCGCGGCCGGCGTCGCCGAGACGGTCGTCTGCTACCGCGCCTTCAACGAGCGCTCCGGCCGCCGCTTCGGCTCGGGCGTCCAGCAGCGCGAGCCGTCGGCCGAGGGCGCCGCGCTCGGCTGGTCCCTGCCGTGGGGGCTGCTCACGCCGGCCTCCTGGGTGGCCATGGCGGCCCGCCGCTACCTGCACGTCCACCGCCTCACCCCCGAGGCCTTCGGACATGTCGCGGTCACCGCGCGCCGGCACGCCGCGAACAATCCGGCCGCCTGGTTCCACGGCAGGCCGATCACCCTCGCCGACCACGCGGCCTCCCGCTGGATCGTTGAGCCGCTACGGCTGCTGGACTGCTGCCAGGAGACGGACGGCGGCCAGGCGGTCGTCGTCACCACCGCCGAACGGGCCCGGGACCTGCGCCACCGCCCCGCCGTGATCACCGCGGCCGCCCAGGGCGCGGGCCGCCGCCAGGAGGGCATGACCTCGTTCTACCGCGACGACCTCACCGGCCTCCCCGAGATGGACGTCGTCGCCCGCCAGCTGTGGCGCACGAGCGGGCTGCGCCCCGCGGACATCGACGTGGCCGTCCTCTACGACCACTTCACGCCGTTCGTGCTCATGCAGCTGGAGGAGTTCGGCTTCTGCAAGCCCGGTGAGGCCGCCGACTTCGTGGCCGCCGGCGCGCTGCCGCTGAACACGCACGGCGGCCAGCTGGGGGAGGCGTACCTGCACGGCATGAACGGCATCGCCGAAGCGGTCCGCCAGCTGCGCGGCAGCTCCGTCAACCAGGTCCCCGGAGCGGCCCGCGTGCTGGTCACCGCCGGGACCGGGGTCCCGACCTCCGGCCTGATCCTCGGTACCGACGCGTGAGCCGGTCCCAGGCGGCCGTCCACCTTCAGGAGGTCGGGCCGTCCCCACCCCTACAACTTGAGGCGGATCCCGCTTCGGCACCTGCGGCCGATCCCTGCGGCGGTACCCGCTCCTAGCGTGGAGACATGACCACGCCTGTGTGCCCGCTCGCCTCGAACCCGACGCCGTACCCGTCGTTCTCGGCGTACGTCCGGAGCCGGGGCACGGCCCTGCTGCGTACCGCGCGCTCCCTCACGCCGAACCCGTGCGACGCCGAGGACCTCCTCCAGACGGCCCTCGCCAAGACGTACACCGCCTGGGACCGCATCGAGGACCACCGTGCCCTGGACGGCTACGTCCGCCGGGCCCTGGTGAACACCCGCACCTCGCAGTGGCGCAAGCGCAAGGTCGACGAGTTCGTGTGCGACGAGCTCCCCGAGGCCGAGGCGGCGCCGGCCACCGACCCGGCCGAGGCGCAGGCGCTGCGGGACGCGATGTGGCGTGCTGTGACCCGGCTGCCGGACCGGCAGCGAGCCATGGTGGTGCTGCGCTACTACGAGGATCTGACCGAGGCGCAGACCGCGGACGTGATGGGCGTGTCGGTCGGCACGGTCAAGAGCGCCGTCTCCCGTGCCCTGGTCAAGCTCCGCGAGGACCCGGAGCTCGTCCCGGTCCGCTGACCCGACCGCCCTCCCGCAGGGCCGTCGTGTTTCACGTGAAACAGACCTCCCGCCCGAGAGTTTCACGTGAAACATCCGCGGTCGCCCAGGCCGGCCTCCCTGCCTGCCGCCCTGTGCCGGTGCACCGTTCGCGGCCCTCCCGCCTGTGCGCCCGTCCATGCCGCGCCGCCGGCGGGGTCGGCCCGACGTGTTCGCCCCTTCCGGGTAGTGACATGCCGCGCGGTACGTGCGCAGAATCGGCAGCACTCGAAGCCGCCGCAGCGCCGCAGCGCCCACGGGAGGACGCTTTGCTGAGCACGATGCAGGACGTACCGCTTCTCATCAGCCGGATACTCCGCCACGGGATGACCATCCACGGGAAGTCCCAGGTGACGACCTGGACCGGGGAGGCGGAGCCGCACCGCCGCAGCTTCGCCGAGATCGGCGCCCGCGCCGGCCGCCTCGCCCACGCCCTGCGGGACGAGCTCGGCGTCCGACAGGACGATCGTGTGGCGACACTGATGTGGAACAACTCCGAGCACGTCGAGGCGTATTTCGCGATCCCGTCCATGGGTGCGGTCCTGCACACGCTCAACCTGCGGCTTCCCGCCGAGCAGCTGGTCTTCATCGTCAACCACGCCGCCGACCGGGTCGTGCTGGTGAACGGGACCCTGCTGCCGCTGCTCGCCCCGCTGCTGCCGCACCTGCCGACCGTCGAGCACGTCGTCGTCTCCGGCATCGGCGACCGCTCCGCGCTCGACGGGCTCGACGTCCGCGTCCACGAGTACGAGGAGCTCCTCGAAGGCCGCTCCGCCGACTTCGCCTGGCCCGAGCTGGACGAGCGCCAGGCCGCCGCCATGTGCTACACCTCCGGCACCACCGGGGATCCGAAGGGCGTCGTCTACTCGCACCGCTCGGTCTACCTGCACTCCATGCAGGTGAACATGACCGAGTCGATGGGCCTGACGGACAAGGACACGAGCCTCGTCGTCGTCCCCCAGTTCCACGTCAACGCATGGGGGCTGCCGCACGCGACCTTCATGACCGGCATCAACATGCTGATGCCCGACCGCTTCCTCCAGCCCGCCCCGCTCGCCGAGATGATCGAGCGGGAGCGGCCCACGCACGCCGCGGCCGTCCCCACCATCTGGCAGGGCCTCCTCGCGGAGGTCGCGGCGAACCCGCGGGACCTGTCCTCGATGCGCCAGGTCACGATCGGCGGCGCCGCCTGCCCGCCGTCCCTGATGGAGGCCTACGACAAGCTGGGGGTGCGCCTCTGCCACGCCTGGGGCATGACCGAGACGTCCCCGCTGGGGACCATGGCGCACCCGCCGTCCGGGCTGAGCGCCGAGGAGGAGTGGCCGTACCGCATCACGCAGGGCCGCTTCCCGGCGGGCGTCGAGGGCCGCCTGGTCGGCCCGGGCGGGGACGTCCTGCCGTGGGACGGGACGTCCGCGGGCGAGCTGGAGGTGCGCGGTCCCTGGATCGCGGGCGCGTACTACGGCGGCGTGTCCGGTGAACCGATCCGGCCCGGGGACAAGTTCAGCGCCGACGGCTGGCTGAAGACCGGCGACGTCGGCGTGATCAGCGCGGACGGCTTCCTCACCCTGACCGACCGGGCCAAGGACGTCATCAAGTCCGGCGGCGAATGGATCTCCAGCGTGGAGCTGGAGAACGCGCTCATGGCACACCCGGAGGTCGCCGAGGCGGCGGTCGTCGCCGTCCCCGACGACAAGTGGGGCGAGCGGCCGCTGGCCACCGTGGTCCTCAAGGAGGGTGCCACCGCCGACTACGCAGCGCTGCGGGAGTTCCTCGCCGGGTCCGTCGCGAAGTGGCAGCTGCCCGAGCGCTGGGCGTCCGTTCCGGCCGTCCCGAAGACCAGCGTCGGCAAGTTCGACAAGAAGGTGATCCGCAGGCAGTACGCGGACGGCGAGCTCGACGTCACCACCCTCGGCTGAGCCGCCGCCGGGGCGGGGTCAGGCCCGCGTCAGCCACGGGCGGAGCAGGCGGCTGACGGCGGGCATGGCCACGTAGGTCATGAGGGTGCTGAAGACGGCCGCGAAGGCGGCCGTCCGCAGCACCAGGTGCAGGTCCACCAGGTACGGCCCGAGCAGCATGTTGCCGGCGAGCGAGATGGGGAAGATGGCGAGCCCCGAGCTGACCGCCATCTTCCACCGCGGCGGCGCGGGCCGGGTCGTGCCCGGCTCGGCGAACCAGGTCTCCATGCCGTGCAGTTCGCGCCGGGCCGTCTCGGTGTGGCGGTGCCCCTCGCAGTTCGCGAAGAACGCGGCCCGCTCCGGCGAGTCCTGCCAGCGCCGGAACGCCTCCTGGTCGCGGAAGCGGTGCACGAGGAACCAGGGCGCACCGTCCCGCGACGGGCGGAACAGCCCGTAGCCCAGGTGTCCCGGGAAGGCGGCGGCGGTCTCCAGAATGGCGCGCGCCCACGCCTCGAAGGCCTCCTCGTAGCCCGGCTCGACCTGGCGGGCTATGAGGAGGCTCACCTCCCCGTTGTCGGCGGGGACGGTGCGCTCGGACGTGTCGGTGAGGGCCATCGGCCCAGGATGGCTAGTTCGAGCCGATCTTGGCGAGCAGGTCCACGATGCGGCCCTGCACGTCCTCCGAGGTGGCCCGCTCGGCGAGGAAGAGGACGCTCTCCCCGGACGCCAGCCGCGGCAGCGCCTCCGGTTCGATGCCGGCGGCCGTGTAGACGACCATCGGGGTCCGGCTGAGCAGGCCGTTCGCGCGGAGCCAGTCCACGATGCCGGCCCGCCGGCGGCGGACCTGCATGATGTCCATGACCACCAGGTTGGGCCGGATGCGGGCGGCGGTCTCCGCGGCGTCCGTGTCGGCGCCCGCACGTGCCACCTGCAGCCCGCGCCGCTCCAGCGCGGCCGTCAGGGCGGCCGCGATCTCGTCGCGCTCCTCGATCAGCAGCACCCGGGAGGGGTGCTGCTCGCTGTCGCGCGGCGCGAGCGCCTTCAACAGCACGGCCGGGTCCGCCCCGTACGCGGCGTCGCGCGAGGCGTGGCCGAGCCCGGCCGTGACGAGGACGGGCACCTCGGCGGCCACCGCGGCGGAGCGCAGCGACTGGAGGGCGGTCCGGGTGATCGGCCCGGTCAGCGGGTCCACGAACAGGGCGGCCGGGAACGCCGCTATCTGCGCGTCGACTTCCTCGCGGGAGTGGACGACGACGGGGCGGTAGCCGCGGTCATTGAGCGCCTGCTGCGTCTGCGGGTCGGGCGCGGGCCAGACCAGCAGCCGGCGCGGGTTGTCCAGCGGCTCGGGCGGCAGCTCGTCGTCGACGGGCGGCGGCGGTACGGGCCGGCTGACGACCTCCACGGCGCCGCCGGGCCCGTCCAGCGGTTCGGGGCCCTCCGCGGCGCCCGCCTCGGGCGCCCCTATCGCGAAGGCGCGGCCCTGCGGGGCGGGCTCGGCGAGCCGCCGCCGGCGGCCGGAGCCGCCCGCACCGGTTGCGTCGGAGGCTGTGCCGGCCGCGGCGGCGGGGTCCACGGCGATGCCCTGGCCGATGGTGCCGAGGGCGCGCACGCTGATGGGCCGGCCCGGCTCGGCGGAGGCGTCCTGGGCCTGCCGCGCCCCGGGCACGGCAGGCCGGCCGGAGGCGTCGTCGCCGTCGGGCGCGGTCCGGGCACCGGGGACCGGCCACGCGGACGGGGCGGGGGGCTCGGCGAGGCGCCGCCGCCCGGTCGGCGGTACGGCCGCCTCCGCACCGGCGGCGGCCTGCTCGGCGGGGGTGCCGGCGGGGACCCCGGGCGTGCCGAGGGCCCGGCGGGCACGCCGCCCGGCCGGAGCGTCTCCCTCGGCGGACGCCGGTACGGGCCCGGGCACACCGGCGGGGACGGAGCCGGGCACGGTCCCGGCGGCGGACGGCCCGGCGGCGGGCTTCGCTGCCGGGGCGGCATCGCCGTTCGAGCCGGCGGCGGCCGGCACCGCGGGCGGCGGCGGGAAGCCGGGGGCACCGGGCGGGGTCGGCGGCGGCGTCGGGCCGGGCGGCAGCGCGAACCCGCCCTCCGGCGCGACGGGCCGGGCCGGGGCTGCGGCGCCGGGCCCGCTCGGAACGGCCGGGCCGAGCCCCGTCGCGGGGACGGGGCCGCCGGGCCGTGCGACGGCCGCGGGACCCAGGGCGCGGCGGCGCCCTGCCGGGTGCTCGGTCACCGGAACGGGCGGCACGGCGGGCACGGGCGGCAGAGCGGGCACGGCTCCGCCCTGCGGCGGTACGGGCCGGGCGTCGCCGCCCTCGGGGCCGTTGTCGCCGTCGCGGCCCCGGCGGCGGCCGGTGCCCAGTCCGGCCGGGTTCACCGGGGACTGCGCGAGAGCAGCGGGACCGGCCGGTGCCGCCTCCGCGGCCGGGGCCTCGCCGCCCCGGCGGCGCCCGGACGGCAGCGCGAGCGCCCCGCCCGCGGCGGGCTCGTCCCGGTCCTCCAGAAAGGCGTCGACCCCGCGGCGGCCGCGGCGCCCGGTCCCCCGGCCGGCCTGCGGCTCGGGCTCCGGTTCGGGGTCGGTCTCCGGCTCCGGTTCCGGCTCGGGCAGGGTCACCATCCCGGCACCCGACCCGATCGGCAGTTCCAGTACGTACGCGCCGCCCGGCGCCCCGGGGACCTCGACGGTCTGGAGGACGCCCCCGTGCGCGGTCACGATGCCGCGCACGATCGGCTCGTGGACCGGGCTGCCGCCGTCGTACGGCCCGCGCACCTCGATGCGGACGACCTCGCCCCGCTGCGCCGCGGCGACGACGATCGTGGCGTCGCCGTAGCCGCTGCCCTGGGGGGTCTTCCCGGTGGCGTCCACCCCGGCGACGTCCGCCACGAGGTGGGCGAGCGCTGTCGCGACGCGGTCGGCGTCCACCTCGGCCTCGATGGTCGGCGCGTGGACGGCGAACTGGACCCGGCCCGGGCCGATCAGCTCGACGGCCGCGTCGACTCCGGCCGCGACCACCCCGTTCATGAGGACGTTCTTCTTCTTCAGCTTCTCGCTGCCCGCGTCGAGGCGCTGGAAGCCGAGCACGTTGTCCACGAGTGCGGTCATCCGGGAGTACCCGGCGGCCAGGTGGTGCAGCAGCTGGTTGGCCTCGGGCCACAGCTGGCCCCCGTCGTCGGCGGCCAGTGTGGCCAGCTCGCCGCGCAGCTCCTCCAACGGCCCGCGCAGGGACTCGCCGAGGACGGCGACGAGCTGGGCGTGGCGCGCGGCCAGGGCGTCGAAGGGCCGACGGTCGGTGAAGGTCATGACCGCGCCGACGAGCATGTCGCCGTCGCGCACGGGGGAGGTGGTCAGGTCGACGGAGACCGGCTGCCCGGCCTTGTTCCACAGCACCTGCCCGCGGACGCGGTGCTTGCGGCCGCTGCGCAGCGTGTCGGCGAGCGGCGACTCCTCGAAGGGGAACGGGGAGCCGTCGGCCCGGGAGTGCTGGATCAGGGCGTGCAGCTCCCGGTTGCCGAGGTCGGTGGCCCGGTAGCCGAGGATCTGGGCGGCCGCCGGGTTGACCAGGACGACCCGGCCTTCGGTGTCGGTGCCGACGACGCCCTCGGCGGCTGCGCGCAGGATCATCTCGGTCTGCCGCTGCGAGCGCGCGAGCTCGGCCTCGGTGTCCACGGTCTCGGACAGGTCCCGGACGACGAGCATCAGCAGCTCGTCGCCGGTGTACGAGGGCTGCGGCTCGCGGTAGGCGTCGCGGCCGTCGAGGTGGGCGTGGGTGACTTCGACGGGGAACTCGCTGCCGTCGGTGCGGCGCGCGACCATCCGCTTGGGCTTGGCGCGGCCGCCGTCGTCGTCGCCGGGCCGGCGCATCGAGCCGGGGATCAGCTTGGAGTCGAAGTCGGGGAAGAGGTCGAGCACGCCCCGGCCGACCAGGCCCGTGCCGGGGCTCTCCATGACCTCGAGGGCGATCGAATTCGCGTTGACGACGGTGCCGTTGGCGTTGACCAGCAGCAGCGCATCCGGAAGCGCGTCGAGTATTGCTGCGAGGCGAGCAGCGCCCCGGGATGGCCTGCTGCTCACGACGAGCTTCCTCCCTGACCAGGACTACCGGCATGTCACGGGAGGAGTCTAAGGGCACCTCCCCGCCGCGGGGTGGCCGATGTCGGGGCGGCCACCCCGGCCCGCGGCATCGTCCCAGGTCAGGAGCGCCCCGCCGGAAGCACAGGTTCCAAGTTGTTCCAGCGGGCGATCTCGCATCCGTTCGTTCGCCGGAACGTGGCATTCACCTTTTGTCCGCGCCACGTTCCGGTGATGCGCGCGGTGGCCGGCCCGCCGTCCTGCAGGGTGCACATCTGCCGCCTGGGCTCGGCGGCGAACGGATCCGAGCCGTCCTGTGCGATGCGGTCGAGGCGGGCGCACGCCCGGTCGCGCTCGGGGTGGTTCCCGCCGGTGGGGCGGCATTCCAGGGCGTACTCCCCCTCCGCCCGCGGGTTGCCGGTGGCGGACACGGCGATGGTGAGGCGGTCGGGGCTGCTCAGCAGCCTGCTCAGGGGCAGTGGGGGCAGCGGGCCGGCGGCCGTGGCGGCCAGGACGGAGGTGACGGCGAAGGCGGCGAGTCGCAGCATGGGGCACTCCAGGTCGTCCGTACGTCGTGCACCGGTACCAACGACGGCCCGGCGGAGCGCGTGACGGCCGCGGCGGCCGTGTGCCGGGAGTGATTAAGGCTTTGCCCTGTGACCGGCTGTCCTAGTACCGTGGGAGCGGATTGGTGACCGGCCCCGCGCCTGTGTCATCATCTGCACGCACCCTCCTCGCGGGGGTGTGCTGGAGGCGTCGCCTAGTCCGGTCTATGGCGCCGCACTGCTAATGCGGTTTGGGGCTTACCCCCCATCGAGGGTTCAAATCCCTCCGCCTCCGCAGCCACCGAAGCCCCGGTCCCCACGGACCGGGGCTTCGCTGCTTTTCCGGTCGCGGCCGACGGCTGCACGGGCAGGTCCCCGAGGCTCCCGAAACCGGGGGCCGGCCCGGTACGACCGGGCCGCCCCTCAGTCCGGATGATCGCCCTCCGGGACGTTTTCGCAGGTCAGAGCCGGTTTGCTTAACGGATTTCGCGTCCCGGCAAGGTCCATGTATTGTTGTTCTCGCAAGGCCAACGGGGCGAAAAACCCCGAGAAGCCCAAGCACTCGTAGCTTAACGGATAGAGCATCTGACTACGGATCAGAAGGTTGCAGGTTCGAATCCTGCCGAGTGCACAGCCGAAGAGGCCCCCCGGTTCACCGGGGGGCCTCTTGCGTTGATCATGTAGCGACGCGTACGCAGACGGTCGGGCGTGCGGGGCCGCGGGAGGGACACCAGGTGGACGACATCGACCGGGCGCTCGTCCGGAACCTGCAGGAGGACGCCGGCCGGTCGTACGCGGCGCTCGGCGCAGCAGTCGGGCTCTCCGCCGGCGCCGCCCACGAGCGGGTCCGCAAGCTGCGCGAGCGCGGCGTCATCCGGCGGACCACCGTCGAGGTGGACCCCGCCGCCGTCGGCAGCGGGGTGCTGGCCTACGTGATGGTCGACGCCAACGCATGGATGGGGGACTCCGCCGCCGCGTTCGCGGCGATCGCCGAGATCCAGGAGGCGCACGTCATCGCGGGCAGTGCCTCCGTCCTGGTGAAGGTGCGCACGGCCACGACCGAGCAGCTCCAGGACGTCCTGCGCCGTCTGTACGCCATCGACGGGGTCAGCGGAACGCAGGCCACCGTCGTGCTGGAGACCTTCTTCGAGCGGCCGGTCCCGCTGTGACCTGGCGGTGCACCGGAATTCGCTGGAGCGGAGGCCGGCCGGCCGTCGGTTGGACCGCGGACGGCCGCGGCGAGCGCACCAGCCCGCTCGTGTACGGCGCCGGGCTCGCCTTCGCCGCCCGCGGGGAGCGGCGCTGCCTCGGCGTCCGGCGGGCCGGGAAGCGGACGCCGTGCCCGGCGGGCGCCGCCGTGCCCGCCGCGGCCGGGAACGCCCAGTGCCCCGAATGCGCCCGCCTGGACCGGTCGTTCTCCGTGGCCGCGGACACCAACGCCGGCGATCCCCGCCCCTACCGGGTCTACCTGGCCTGGTTCGGGCCCGGGCTGGCCAAGGTCGGGATCACGGCCGAGGAGCGGGGGGCGGCCCGGCTCCTGGAGCAGGGGGCCGTGTCGTGGGCCTGGCTCGGCCGCGGCCCGCTGATGGCAGGCCGGCGCACCGAGGAGCTGCTGCGGGCCGCCCTCGGCGTGCCCGACCGGATCCCGTACGCCCGCAAGCGCGCCGTCCGCAGCAGGCTGCCCGCGGCCGCCGACCGGGCCGGTGCGGTCGCCGCGCTGCACGCGGAGGCGGCTGCGCTGGAGGGATGGCCGCAGTCGCTGGAGCGGCTGCCCTGCGAGTCGTCGACCATGCCGCGGTGTTCGGGCTGGACGGGCTGGACGATCCTGCCCGCACGGTCACCGCGATGGCGTCCGGAGGGGCCGTCGCCGGCCGGCTGGCCGCCGCGGCCGGGCCCGACCTGCACTTCTCCGACGGGCTCGTCCTGGACACCCGCCTGCTCGCCGGGTGGGAACTCGTCGCCGCCGCCGGCCGCACCACCGACGTGCCGGTGGCCGCCGTGCCGTCCGGCGGCGGCGCCCGCCAGGACGGGCTCTTCTGACGGGAGCCGGAGGACGAAGGGCACACCGCAAAGGTCAAATCTTGGATCCCTTCCGCCCGCAGGCCCCTTTTTCCGTGGACACGGGGCGGACCGCCGCAGAGGGTGGGGGCATGACCGCCACACCCGTACCCGCATTCGAACCGCCCTACGTCATGGCCGTGTTCACCTCCGTCCGCACCCCCGACGACAGCGGCTACCCCGAGACCCTCGCCCGCATGGCGGAACTGGTCCGGGAGGTCCCCGGCTTCCTCGGATACGAGTCGGCCCGCACCCCGGGCGGCCTCGGCATCACCGTCTCCTACTTCCGCGACCACGAGGCGCTCGCCCGGTGGCGCCGCGAGGAGGAGCACCGGGCGGCCATGGAGCAGGGCCGCCGGGACTGGTACGAGAGCTACACCCTGCACGTCGGGACCGTCGAGCGGAGCCACGGATTTGACCGCGACGCCTGACGCGGTGCGCGCCTTCCGGGAGCGGCTCGGCCTGCCCGGACTGGTCGACGTGCACACGCATTTCATGCCCGAACGGGTCCTCGCCAAGGTGTGGGACTACTTCGACGCGGCGGGCCCGCTCACCGGTGTCGCGTGGCCCATCACCTACCGGCACGAGGAGGCCCGCCGGGTCGAGCTGCTGCGGGAGTTCGGCGTCCGCGCCTTCACCTCCATGCTCTATCCGCACAAGCCGCAGATGGCCGCCTGGCTCAACTCCTGGTCGGCCTCCTTCGCCGCCCGCACCCCCGACTGCCTGCACACGGCCACGTTCTTCCCGGAGCAGGGGGCCGCGGACTACGTCCGGCAGGCGGTCGAGTCCGGGGCCCGCGTCTTCAAGGCGCACCTGCAGGTGGGCGGCTACGACCCGAACGACGCGCTGCTCGAACCGGTGTGGGGCCTGCTCGCCGAGGCGGGCGTCCCGGTCGTCGTGCACTGCGGGTCGGGGCCCGTGCCGGGCAAGCACACCGGTCCCGGCCCCGTCGCCGCCCTGTTGGCCCGCCACCCCCGGCTGGCGCTGGTCGTCGCGCACATGGGCATGCCCGAGTACGGCGACTTCCTCGACCTCGCCGAGCGGTACCCGCGGGTGCACCTGGACACCACCATGGCCTTCACCGACTTCTCGGCGCAGTTCGGCACCTTCCCGCCGAGCGGTCTCGGACGGCTCGCGGACCTCGGCGACCGGATCCTCCTCGGCACCGACTTCCCGAACATCCCCTACCCCTACGAGCACCAGCTCGACTCCCTGGAGAGGCTCGGCCTCGGCGACGCCTGGCTGCGCGCCGTCTGCCACGACAACGGGGCCCGCCTCTTCGCCCTCGACCGTGCGGGCCCGCCGGCCCGGCCGGACCGCCCGGGCGCGGGCTGACGCCGCGGAGGAACGGCGACAGGAGGCCGGCGGGCGTTTCTCAGGGAATTCACAGACAAGGGCAAGAACGCTCTCAGAGGCGGCAGGGACGGTGGTCGCATGACTGCGACGACCACCTCTCCTGCGTCCGCGTCCACCGGTCACGCCGCCGCCCTGGTGCGGCCCGACGGAGGGCCATGCCGGGTCCTCGTCGTCGACGACGAGGCGCCCCTGTCCGAACTGCTCTCCATGGCGATGCGCTACGAGGGCTGCGAGGTCCGCAGCGCCGGCGACGGGGCGGGTGCGGTGCGCGCCGCCCGGGAGTTCCGGCCGGACGTCGTCGTCCTCGACGTCATGCTCCCCGACATGGACGGTCTGACCGTCCTGGGGCACCTGCGGCGGGAGATCCCTCAGGTCCCGGTGCTGTTCCTGACCGCCAAGGACTCCGTCGAGGACCGGATCGCGGGCCTGACCGCCGGCGGCGACGACTACGTCACCAAGCCGTTCAGCCTGGAGGAGGTCGTCGCCCGGCTGCGCGGCCTGGTCCGCCGCTCGGGGGCCGCGCAGGCCGCCCGCGGCGGCTCCGTGCTGTGCGTGGGCGACCTGCTGCTGGACGAGGACAGCCACGAGGTGTCGCGAGCCGGCCGGGAGATCCACCTGACCGCCACCGAGTTCGAGCTGCTGCGCTACCTGATGCGCAATCCGCGGCGCGTGCTGAGCAAGGCGCAGATCCTGGACCGGGTGTGGTCGTACGACTTCGGCGGCCAGGCCAACGTGGTCGAGCTGTACATCTCCTACCTGCGGCGGAAGCTGGAGAGCGGCCCCGGCCTGCCGCCGATGATCCACACCCGGCGCGGGGCCGGATACCTGATCAAGCCGGCCGACCTGTGACGGGGCGGGCCCGCCCGCGGCCGGGCCGCGGTCCGGCCCGCCGCCTCCTGCGGCGCAGACGCACCTGGTCGCTGCGGGCCCGGCTCGTCGTCTCCGCGGTGTCGCTGATCGCCGTCGTCGGCGCCGCCATCGGCACCGTCACCACCCTCGCCCTGCGCTCGTACCTCGTCGCCAAGGTGGACCAGCAGCTGCGGATCAGCGTCGACATGGCCGGCCCCAAGGGGCCCGGTGCGGGCAAGCCCGGCCGTGACGCCCTCTGGTTCGTGGTCGCGCCCGGCACCCCGCTGGGCGCCGTCGGGATCCGCACCGACGCCGACGGCACCGTCCGCGGCGCCCACCTCTCCGCCTCCGGCGGGCCGGGCGCCGACCACCGGCGCACCCTCACCCAGGCGCAGACCGACGCCCTCGCCCGCGTCGCCCGCAAGGCGGCCGGGGCCGGGCGGACCGCACCCGCCGACCTGGACCTGCCGGGGCTCGGCGGCTACCGGGTCCTCGCCGCCCCTGACGGGAGCATCGCCCTCGGCTACCCGCTCGCCGAGGTCGACTCCACCGTCGGCACCCTGGTCGCGGTCGAGGTGTGCGTCACCCTGGCCGGGCTGATCGCGGCCTCCCTCGCCGGCCAGGCCATGGTCGGCGTCGCCCTCCGCCCGCTGCGGAGGGTGGCCGCAACCGCCACCCGCGTCTCGGAACTGCCCCTGCACAGCGGCGAGCCCGCCCTGCACGAGCGGGTCCCCGACGCCGAGGCCGATCCCCGCACCGAGGTCGGCCAGGTCGGCGCAGCCCTCAACCGGATGCTGGGGCACGTCTCCTCCGCCCTCACCGCCCGCCAGCAGAGCGAGATGCGGGTCCGGCAGTTCGTCGCCGACGCCAGCCACGAGCTGCGCACGCCACTCGCCTCCATCCGCGGCTACGCCGAGCTCACCCGGCGGGGGCGGGAGGTGCCCGGCCCCGACACCCGGCACGCGCTGGGCCGCATCGAGTCCGAAGCCACCCGGATGACCGGGCTCGTCGAGGACCTCCTCCTGCTGGCCCGGCTCGACGCGGGCCGCCCGCTCACCCTGGCCGACGCCGACCTGGCCCCCCTCGTCATCGACGCGGTCGGCGACGCCCGCGCGGCCGGCCCCGGGCACCACTGGCGCCTCGACCTCCCCGACGAGCCGGCCCCCGTCCGGGCCGACCCCGCCCGGATCCAGCAGGTCCTGGTCAACCTCCTGGCCAACGCCCGCACACACACCCCGCCCGGAACCACCGTCACCGCCCGTGTTTCACGTGAAACACCGGCGGTTTCACGTGAAACATCCACCGGAGCCGGGCGCCTGGAGCCCGTCGTCCGGCTCCGGATCGAGGACGACGGCCCCGGCATCCCCGCCGAGCTGCTGCCCCGCGTCTTCGAGCGGTTCGCGCGCGGCGACGCCTCCCGCTCGCGCACCGCGGGCTCCACCGGCCTCGGGCTCGCCATCGTCGCGGCCGTCGTCGCCGCACACGGCGGCAGCGTCAGCGTCGGGAGCCGGCCCGGCCGGACCTGCTTCGAAGTCGTCCTGCCCCTCGCCCCCGATCCCGCCCCGGGGACGCCGACGGCCGCGCCCGCCGAAGCCCCGGCCGTCCCGGCACCGCACTCACAGACGGGCCACAGGCTCACCACACAGCGGTGACAGCCCGCCCGGCCAGGCTCCGGGCATGCCAACCGACACTCCCGCCGGCACCCTCCCGGCACGGACGCCTCTGGCGCCCGTGCCGGGCGAGCCCGTCCTCGACGTGGTGGTCCCGGTCTTCAACGAGGAGACGGACCTGGGCCCGTGTGTGCGCAGGCTCCACGACCACCTCGGCCGCACGTTCCCGTACGCCTTCCGCATCACGATCGCCGACAACGCCAGCACCGACGCCACCCCCCGGATAGCAGCCGACCTCGCCGCCCGCCTCGACGGCGTCCGCAGCGTCCGGTTGGAGGAGAAGGGCCGGGGGCGCGCCCTGCGCACCGTCTGGGCCCGCTCCGACGCACCCGTCCTGGCCTACATGGACGTCGACCTCTCGACCGACCTCAACGCGCTGCTGCCGCTGGTCGCCCCGCTCGTCTCCGGCCACTCCGACCTCGCCATCGGCACCCGGCTGGCCCGCTCCTCCCGCGTGGTCCGCGGAGCGAAGCGCGAGTTCGTGTCCCGCGCGTACAACCTGCTGCTGCGCTCCTCCCTGGCGGCCCGCTTCAGCGACGCCCAGTGCGGGTTCAAGGCCATCCGGCGCGACGTCGCCGAGCGGCTGCTGCCGCTGGTGGAGGACTCCGGCTGGTTCTTCGACACGGAGCTGCTGGTGCTCGCCGAACGGGCCGGGCTGCGGATCCACGAGGTGCCGGTCGACTGGGTGGACGACCCGCACTCCAGCGTCCGCATCGCCCGGACCGCCGTCGAGGACCTGAAGGGCGTGTGGCGGGTGGGCCGCGCTCTCGCCACGGGCGCCCTGCCGCTGGACCGGCTGGCCCGCCCCTTCGGCGACGACCCCCGCGACCGCAGCGCCCTCCCCGGAGTGCCGAGCGGGCTGGCCCGGCAGCTCCTCGGCTTCTGCACCGTCGGCGCCCTGTCCACCCTCTGCTACCTCGCCCTCTACTCCCTCTTCCGGTCCGGCGCCGAGCCGCAGACGGCGAACGCGGCCGCGCTGCTGCTGTCCGCGGTCGCCAACACCGCCGCCAACCGGCGGCTCACCTTCGGGGTGCGCGGCCGCGAGCGGGCCGTGCGCCACCAGGCGCAGGGACTCGTCGTGTTCGGCGTCGGCCTGGCCCTGACCAGCGGCTCGCTCGCCGCGCTCGGCGCCGCCACCGCCCGCCCCGGGCACGGCACCGAACTGGCCGTGCTGGTCACGGCGAACCTCGCCGCGACCGTGCTGCGGTTCCTGCTCCTCCGCGCCTGGGTCTTTCCCGACCGGTGCACCCCTGCTGCAAAGGACCACCTGCGATGACCTCGGCCGTACCCCCCCTGGACGCCGCGCGAACCGACCGGGCCGCCGCCTCGGGCCGGGCTGCCGCCTCGGGCCGGGCCGCGGCCGAGCGCGGGGCCGCCGCCCCGGCCGTCCCCCGCCCCCGCTGGGAGCTTCCCGCCCTGGCGGCCCTGCTCGCGGCGACCGCCGCACTGCTGCTGTGGAACCTGGGCGCCTCCGGCTACGCCAACTCCTTCTACTCGGCGGCCGCCCAGGCCGGCAGCGAGAGCTGGAAGGCCTTCTTCTTCGGCTCCTCGGACGCCGGCAACTCCATCACCGTGGACAAGCCGCCGGCCGCGCTGTGGCCGATGGCCCTCTCCGTCCGGCTCTTCGGGCTCGGAAGCTGGCAGCTCCTCGTGCCGCAGGCCCTGATGGGCGTCGCCACGACCGCCGTGCTGTACGCGGCGGTCCGCCGCCACTTCGGCCCGGCAGCCGCCCTGCTCAGCGGCACCGTCTTTGCGCTCACCCCGGTCGCCGCCCTGATGTTCCGCTTCAACAACCCCGACGCGCTGCTGGCGCTGCTGCTGACGGCCACCGTCTACTGCGTGCTGCGGGCCCTCGACGGCGCCCGCACGGGCTGGCTGGTGGCCGCCGGGGCGGTGGTCGGCCTCGCCTTCCTGACCAAGACCCTCCAGGCGTTCGTGATCCTTCCGCCGCTGGCCCTCCTGTACGCCGTCTGCGCACCGACCCGGCTGCGCCGCAGGCTCGGGCAGCTGCTCGCGGCCGGGGCGGCCATGGCGGCGGCCGGCGGCTGGTGGGTGGCGGTCGTCGAGCTGTGGCCCGCCTCCTCGCGCCCGTACATCGGAGGCTCGCAGACCAACTCCTTCCTGGAGCTGACCTTCGGCTACAACGGCCTCGGCCGGATCAACGGCAACGAGACCGGCAGCGTGGGCGGCGGCGGTCGGCCCGGCGGTGGTGGCGGCTGGGGGGAGACCGGCATCGACCGGCTGTTCTCGGCCAATGTGGGCGGGCAGGCCTCCTGGCTGCTCCCGGCGGCCCTGGCCATGCTCGCCGCCGGGCTGGTGATCACCTGGCGGGCGGGCCGCCCGGTGGCCTCCGTGGAGTCCGCGGCGCGCGCCGCCTTCCTGGCCTGGGGCGGCCCGCTGCTGCTCACCGCGGCCGTCTTCAGCTACATGCAGGGCATCTTCCACGAGTACTACACGGTGGCCCTGGCCCCGTTCACGGCCGCGCTGGTCGGCATGGGCGTCGCCCTGCTGTGGGAGGAGCGGGGCAGTACGGCGGCAGCAGCCGCCCTGTCCGGCACACTCGCCCTGACCGCCTGGTGGTCGTGGGTGCTGCTCGGGCGTTCCCCGGACTTCCTGCCGTGGCTGCGCTGGACCGTCCTCGCCGCCGGTCTGGCGGCGGCCGCGGGGCTGCTCGCGGGGGCGCGGCCGGGCCGCCGGTTCACGCAGGGCGCGGCGGCGCTGGGGCTGGTCGCGGCGCTGGCCGGGCCCTTTGCGTACTGCCTGGCCACGGTGGCGTCCCCGCACACCGGCTCGATCCCGACGGCCGGCCCCGTGGTGGCCGGTGCGGGCCCCGGGGGCCGGAGGGTCTTCGAGGGCGCCGGCCTCCCGCCGGGCGCGGGTCCGCAGGGCGCCCCGGTGCAGGAGAGGCCGGGCGGCCTGCCGGGACGGGACGGACGGCCGGCCAACGGCCGGATGCTCCCCGGCGGCCAGGACGGCGCGCCCGCGGGTCCCGGAGGCCCCGCGAGCGGCACCGGCGGACCGCGGGGCGGCGGAGCCGGCGGCCCGGGCGGCCTGCTGAACGGGACGAAGCCGAGCGGGGAGGCCGTGGCGGCCCTGCGCGCAGGCGCGGACGCGTACACGTGGGCGGCCGCCGTCGTGGGAGCCCAGAACGCGGCGGGCTACCAACTGGCCTCCGGGGAGGCGGTGATGCCGGTCGGCGGCTTCAACGGCAGCGACCCCTCACCCACCTTGGAGCAGTTCCGGGAGTACGTGCGGTCCGGCAGGATCCACTACTTCATCGGGGGCGGCGCAGCTCCCGCCGCCGGTGAAGGCGCGGGGATGCGGCGCGGCGGCGGCCCGGGCGGCGCCACCAGCAGCGCGATCACGGAGTGGGTGGAGGCCAACTTCACTGCGAAGACGGTCGGCGGAGCGGTCTTCCACGACCTGACCGATCCTCTGGGCGCTGCCTCCGGCGCGTCCTGATGTCGCCGGGGCCGCCCCGGGGCACCCCCTGGCACCGCGACGGCGGCCGGGCTCGGCGGGCAGGGCAGGGCAGGGCCCGCTGCCGTGAGGAGGTGGTCGTGGCGACCGCGGCCGAATCCGCAAAAGACGGCGACCGGACCAGCGTGTGGCTTGCCGGCAGGCCCGCCGTGCCCTCGCCGCGGCGCCGCGGCGAGGGCGCGTCAGCCGTGGGGCCGGGAGCGGGTCACGGCGGCCGCCGTCCGGCTGCCGGCCGCGGCGGGGCCGGCCGGGTTCTCGATGAGGCCGCTCGCGGCCGGGCCCGGCGTCACAGCGATGTCCCTGTACCGGTACGTCGACACCAAGCACGAGCTGCTCGAACTGACCCCGAACCGGGCGCGGGGCGAGCTTCCGCTGCCTCCCGAGGACCCCGCCGGCCGTGCGGGCCGGCCGGACGGGCTGCGGATGACGGCCCGCGGCCACCACGGGATGCCGGCCGACCATCCGTGGGCGGCCCCGCTTGCGGCCGCGTGCCCGCACCCCGGCCCGCATGCCCGTGCCTTCGACGCAGCCCTGCACCGGCTGCCGGGCTCCGCCGGACCGGAAGACGCCGGCCGGGCGGGCGCCCACGTGGCCGTGCGGCAGTTCCTGCACGGCTGCGGAGGCCCTGCCGGCCGGTCCCGACGCCAGGCCCGCGACGTGCTGATCGCGGGCATCTCGGCGACGGCCGAGGCATCCCGGGCGCGGCAGGGGCCCGGCCCCGCCGCCCGGTAGCCGCGGCCTAGCCGTGGCGCCGCCTCCGCCGCCCCCTAATCCTGCGCGGAGGACGCCGAACCGTGCTCCGCCGGAGCGGACTTCAGCGCGACCTCCTTGATGAACACCGCCAGGAGCAGCGCGAGGAGGGCCGAGGGGGCGGCGTACAGGAACACGTCGCCGACGCCGTGCCCGTACGCGGACTCGATGACCGCGCGCAGCGGCGCGGGCAGGGTGTCGAGGTCGGGGATGCCCCCGCCGGCGGTGCCGCCGTGGCCCATCGCGGCCGCCTTCGGGCCGAGGGCGGCCAGCCCCTCCTCGACGTAGTGGCTGACCCGGTGGGCCATGAGCGCGCCGAGCGCCGAGACGCCGACGGCGCCGCCGAGGGAGCGGAAGAAGGTGACGACGGAGCTGGCTGCGCCGAGGTCGCCGGGCGCGACCTGGTTCTGGGTGGCGAGGACGAGGTTCTGCATCATCATGCCGAGGCCGAGCCCGGTGAGCGCCATGAAGACGGCGATGTGCCAGTACGGCGTGTCGTGGCGCAGGGTGCCGAGGAGCCCGAGGCCCGCGGTCAGGAGCACGCCGCCGGAGACGATCCACCCCTTCCACCGGCCGGTCCTGGTGATGACCTGGCCGGACACGGTGGAGGAGACGAACAGCCCGCCGATCATCGGGATGGTCAGGATGCCGGACATGGTGGGGGACTCGCCGCGGGCCAGCTGGAAGAACTGACTGAAGAAGACCGTGCCGGAGAACATCGCGGTGCCGACGAACAGGGAGGCGGCCGAGGCGAGGGCGATGGTCTTGTTCCGGAAGAGCCGCAGCGGGATGACCGGGTCTGCGGCGCGGCTCTCGGCGAGGACGAAGAGCAGGCCGAGGACGACGGCGCCGCCGGTCATGGCCAGGGTGGTCCAGGAGATCCAGCCGTAGGAGTCGCCGGCCTGGGTGACCCAGATGAGCAGCAGCGAGACGGCCCCGCTGACGAGGAGCGCACCGAGCCAGTCGACCTTGGCGTCGGCGCGGCGCACGACGGGCAGCCGGAGCGTCTTCTGCAGGACGACGAGCGCGATGACGGCGAAGGGGACGCCGACGTAGAAGCACCAGCGCCAGCCCAGCCAGTCGGTGTCGGTGATGACCCCGCCGAGCAGCGGCCCGCCGACGGTGGCGACGGCGAAGACGGCGCCGAGGTAGCCGCTGTACCGGCCGCGCTCGCGCGGGGAGATCATGGCGGCCATCACGATCTGCGCGAGGGCGGACAGGCCGCCGACGCCGATGCCCTGGACGACGCGGCAGGCGATGAGCATGCCGGTGTTCTGGGACAGCCCGGCGACGACCGAGCCGAGCACGTAGACGACGAGGGCCAGCTGCACCAGCAGCTTCTTGCTGAACAGGTCGGCGAGCTTGCCCCACAGGGGGGTCGCGGCGGTCATCGACAGCAGGGCGGCGGTGACGACCCAGGTGTAGGAGGACTGGGTGCCGCCGAGCTCGCCGATGATCTGGGGGAGGGCGTTGGAGACGATCGTCGAGGAGAGGATCGCCACGAACATGCCGAGCATCAGCCCGGAGAGCGCCTTCATGATCTGCGGGTGGGTCATCGGCGCGGGCGCGGCGTCGGCGGGCGCCTGGTCGGACGGGGCCTGCGGCGGGCCGCCTCCCTTCACCCGTGCGGGTGAGGTCGTGGTCATGCGGGTTCCTTCGTCTAGGGGCTCGGCCGGAAGCCCGTTCGGACGCTCGTCCGGAGCCGGGCCAGCAGCGAGCACAGGGCGTCGACGTCGTGGGCGGACCAGTCGGCCAGGGCTCCGGCCAGCGCGCCGGTGTACCGGGCGCCGATCTCGGCCAGGAGGGCGGCGCCGGCGGGGGTGAGCCGCAGGATGCGGCAGCGGCCGTCTCCGGGGTCGGCGTCCCGGGCGATCCAACCGCGGTCGGCGACGTGGGCGACGTGGCGGCTGGTCACCGAGATGTCGATGCCCATGAGGTCGGTGAGGCGGCTGAGGCGCATCTCGCCGTGGCGGTCGAGGATCGTCAGGACGGCCGCGGAGCCCGGAGGGCAGTCCGGCGGGAGGAGTCGGGCGAGGTCCCGTTTGACCGCGCCGATGCCGGCGAGCTGCCGGGCCAGTTCCTCGTAGCGGGCCGCCGGGGCGGTCTGCGTCGGCATCTGGCCCTCCTCCTCCGAATGTCGTTGCTCCGGGCAACCATAGAAGCGGTTGGTTGCTACAGGCAAATGAATTCGGGCCATCCGGCGGTAAAGGAATCCCCAAAGCCGCTAGGGTCCGCGCCATGTCTTCGCACCACGACTCACCGGCCGCCGAAGCTCCGCAGGACCCGGCGGCCGACACCCAGATGTTCCGCGCCTTCGTCGAGGAGGGCGCCAGCGGCCGGCGCGCCGCGGAACGCCCGGCCGAGGGCGGGGGGAACCTCGCCGCACTCGCCGCCGGGTTCGCCGCGGTCCTCGCCGCGGCGCTCTGGATCGTCCTGCGCTGACGGTACGCCGACACCCGCTCGGCAAGCGGACAAGGGCGGCTCAGCTCCAGGCGGCGGTGGCCCGCCGGATCTCCACGTGCATGCCGAGGGGGACCCGCCAGGCGTCCAGGCAGACCGTGTACGTCTGCGTCCGCGCCGTCCCGCCGGCCAGCGGGGCGGGCAGGGGGCGGCTCGTCCTGACCGTGGCCCAGTCGATGCCGAGGGCGCCGATGACGTGCGTCTCGAAGGTGATCGTCCCCGAACGGACCGCCGTGCCGCCCGTGTTGGCGATGCGGACGGTCACCTGCTCGCACCAGCGGTCCGCCGCCGGCGCGCGGGCGGGGCTGCCCACAGTGACGTACGCGGGCGCGGGCGGGGACGCCGGGGGCGGCGGGGTACCCGGGGCCGGGGCCGGCGGACTGCCCGGCGGGATCCCGGGCGCGGGCCCCGAGGGCCCCGGAGCGGGTGGAGCCTGGCCGTCGTGCCCCCTGGGCGGTACGGAGCCCCCGCCACCCACGCCGGGTACGCCGCCGAGCCCCGCGGGTACGCCGCCGCCCCCACCCGGTACGCCGCCCCCGGGGCCGCCGGCGCTCGGGCTGCCCGGAGCCCCGGCCCCCGTACCGGCCGCGGCCGAGGGCGCGGGCCCGTCCGCCGCGGGCGGATCGCCGAGCCGCCGGTACTCCACCGGCCCCCGCGGGGCGACGTTGTCGCCGGCGCGCCGCTCCGGCCCGGGTGCCGCGGCTCCGGAGGCCGTATAGCCGCCGGTCGGGGTGCCGGCACAGCCGGCCAGGCAGGCCGCGGCCGCCCACAGGGCGAGCAGCGCGGCGGCCCGGACGCCCGGCGCGCGGCCGGAGGTGCGGGCGCGGCGGCGGGCGCGGGCGGCTCCGGGCCTGGGGCATCCGTCGGGCACGCGCCGCAGTGTGGCTGACGTACCGTCACATGTAAACCCCGCCGGCGCATGCGCGTGCGGCCGCCGGATCCGGGAGGAGCCCGGACCGGGCGGCCGCACGCGTGCGGAGCGTCAGTCCCCGATCAGCCCGACGCGGAGCTGCGCGAGCGTGCGCGTCAGCAGCCGGGAGACGTGCATCTGGGAGATGCCGACCTCCTCGCCGATCTGCGACTGCGTCATGTTGGCGAAGAAGCGCAGCATGATGATCTGTCGCTCGCGGGGCGGCAGTTTGGCCAGCAGGGGCTTGAGGGACTCGCGGTACTCGACCCCTTCGAGCGCGGTGTCCTCGTAGCCCAGCCGGTCGGCGAGGGAGCCGTCGCCGCCCTCGTCCTCCGGGGAGGGCGAGTCGAGCGAGGAGGCGGTGTACGCGTTGCCGACGGCCAGCCCGTCGACGACGTCCTCCTCGGACACGCCGAGCACGGCGGCGAGTTCGGGCACGGTCGGGGAGCGGTCGAGCCGCTGGGCGAGCTCGTCGCTCGCCTTGGTGAGGGCCAGGCGCAGCTCCTGGAGGCGCCGCGGGACCCGCACGGACCAGGAGGTGTCCCTGAAGAACCGTTTGATCTCGCCCACGACGGTGGGCATCGCGAACGTCGGGAACTCGACGCCCCGTTCGCAGTCGAACCGGTCGATCGCCTTGATCAGGCCGATGGTGCCGACCTGGACGATGTCCTCCATCGGCTCGTTGCGGCTGCGGAAGCGGGCGGCGGCGTACCGCACGAGCGGGAGGTTCAGCTCGATGAGGGTGTCGCGCACGTAGGCCCGTTCGGGGCTGTCCGGGTCCAGGGCGGCGAGTCGCTGGAAGAGGGAGCGGGAGAGGGTGCGGGTGTCGATGGCTTCCGAGCGGTGGGACACCGCGGGTGCTGTCGGCGCATCGCTCTTGACGAGCGTGAGCACCTTGGAGCTGCCCTGGTCTTCGGACATGCCACCCCCTTGAGGTCGCGGACGGTCGCGTACGGCGCGCCCGTCGGAGGAACGCAGCCTCAACCTGAATACCGGAGCCGGGGCTGCGGCAAACGCGGTTCAAGCAGAATGTCACATGTCGGCAACGCGCTGTAGCGCCATGTCGACATATATCTCCAGCGATAGAGCGGATTGCGCCGGTTCTGTCGGGAAACGCTCGGCGGATCTCCACCCGATCCGGTTACGCCTCGATCCTGTTTGCGGATCGGAGTCGAGCGAAGCTCCGGGCGAGCAGGCGCGAGACGTGCATCTGGGAGACGCCGAGCTCCGCGCTGATCTGCGACTGCGTCAGGTTGTTGTAGTAGCGCAGCAGCAGGATCCGCTGCTCGCGCTCGGGCAGCTGCACGAGCAGGTGCCGGACGAGGTCGCGGTGTTCGACGCCGGCGAGCTCGGGGTCCTCGTACCCGAGCCGGTCGAGCAGGCCCGGCAGGCCGTCGCCCTCCTGGGCGGCCTCCAGCGAGGTGGCGTGGTAGCTGCGCCCGGCCTCGATGCAGGAGAGCACCTCGTCCTCGCTGATCCGCAGCCGTTCCGCGATCTCGGGGGTGGTGGGGGTGCGGCCGTGGAGGGTGGTGAGGTCCTCGGTGGCGGCGTTGACCTGGACCCACAGCTCGTGGAGCCTGCGCGGCACGTGCACGGTGCGGACGTTGTCGCGGAAGTATCGTTTGATCTCGCCGACCACGGTCGGCATGGCGAAGGTCGGGAACTGCACCCCGCGGTCCGGGTCGAAGCGGTCGATGGCGTTGATCAGGCCGATGGTGCCGACCTGCACCACGTCCTCCATCGGCTCGTTGCGGCTGCGGAAGCGGGCGGCCGCGTACCGCACCAGCGGCAGGTTGGCCTCGATCAGTGCGCCGCGGATCCGCTCGTGCTCGCGGGTGCCCGGCTGGAGGTCCTTCAGCTGCCCGAAGAGGACCTGGGTGAGCGCCCGGGTGTCCGCGCCCCGGCTCTGCGGCCTGGGGGGCGGCGGGGCCTCCTCCTGGCCGTGCTGCGGGTCCTGCTGGGGTGGCACCTGAGGCGCAGTACTGGCCGGCACGGTCACGCCACCCCTTCGGATCAACCAGATCAACCACATCAACTATCCGTCAAAAGCGGTCATAGCATCACAACACATGTGCACTGTATGCAAGCACCGTATATCGCCGTGTTGAGGGCAAGTTGGGCATAATGGGGCGTTCTTGGTGGAGTGCCACGAGGGTGGGGAACGCAAAAACCCCCACCCGTAGGAGTGGGGGGCCGTTCGGCCCGGAGGGCCGCCTCGGCTTACGGGTTTCAGGTCACCAGTTCGGTCATGAACGCGCCGATGCCGTGGGCGGCGTCCGAGATGCCCTGGAAGCCGATCTTCACGATGTCGGCGGCCTTGACCGGCTGCGTGATGATCACGAAGAGCGCGAAGACGACGAGCCCTCCCGTGATCATCTTCTTGGTCTCCATCAGCGGTGTCGGCCTCCCCAACCGGTCCTGCCAGGTCGGGTGAGTCTATCCGGTCGGTCCCGCGCGCCGGCCCGGCCTTCGGGACCAACGGCCCTGCCCCGCGGGCCCTTTGCCGCGCCGTGCGCCGTGTGCGGGCCCGCAGGATGGAGGCGGGTCCGCCGGTTGCGGCAGGGAGCCGGTGGACCCGGCCCGACGGGGTCCGCCGCGGGCCGGGACCGCACCTCCCCCGGCAGGGTCCCGGCCCGCGGCCCCGCCGTGCGCTACTGGATGGCGCCGAGCAGCCCCAGGACCGGGGCGGCGGGTGCGACGACCGGCTCCAGGTGGTTCGGGAGCTCCGCCAGCTGGTTCAGCTGGTTGAGCGCGTTCAGCTGCCCGCCGATCTCCTGGACGGAGCCCGGTACGGCCCCCTCCGGCATCCCCGCGGGGCGCGGCAGGTCCGGAAGGGTGAGGGGCGCCACGGGCGCTGCGGAGGCGGCGGGTGCGGCGAGCCCCGCGGCGGCCCCCGCGAGGGCGACGGCGGCGAGCATGCGCTGGGTCTTGGTCATGCCGTGACAACGCCCGGCGGGCGGTGCGGTCACGCGGCGGGCGCCGCGGGCATCCCGGGCTCACCGGTGCGGAGTACGGGCCCGGGGCCGCGAACCCGGTACGAGGCGCTGCCGTACGAAGCCTCCGCGACGAAGCGCTCCGCTGCGGGGGCCTCCGCCACCACGCCGCCGCCAGGCCTCCGGTACGAGGCGCTCCGCACCCCGGAAACCGCCGAGAGCCCCGGCCCTTGCGGGACGAGGCTCTCGATCGGAGCGGTAGCGGAGGGATTTGAACCCCCGATGGGTTGCCCCATACTCGCTTTCGAGGCGAGCTCCTTCGGCCACTCGGACACGCTACCGAGAGAGATCCTAGCCCAAGGTCGGCCCAGTTCCGAAATCCGCCTCCCGGGCGGGCCCCGCCGCCCGGGCTCACAGCTCCCGGAAGAAGTCCGTCAGCTGCTGCGCGCACTCCTCCGCGAGCACCCCGCGGACCACTTCGGGGCGGTGGTTGAGCCGACGGTCCCGTACGAGGTCCCACAGGGAACCCGCGGCGCCCGCCTTCTCGTCCGCCGCGCCGTACACGACCCGGGCCACCCGCGCCTGGACGAGCGCGCCCGCGCACATCACGCACGGCTCCAGGGTCACCACCAGCGTGCACCCGGCAAGCCGCCATTCCCCGAGCCGGGCGGCCGCCCGGCGCAGCGCCAGCACCTCGGCGTGCGCCGTCGGGTCGCCGGCGGCCTCCCGTTCGTTGTGCCCGGAGGCGAGCAGCTCCCCGTCCGGGCCGAGCACGACGGCGCCGACCGGCACGTCGCCGGCCGGCACCGCCCGTGCGGCTTCCCGCAGCGCCAGGCGCATGGGGTCCCGCCACGGGTCCCGTACGGGATCGGGGGCGGGCCCGGGCCCGGAGGGCTGCGGGGGGTGGTGCTCGGTGATCACTAGCGGACAGCCTCCAGCACCTCGGTCGCGCCGAGGGACTCGGCGATCTCCGAGAGGGCGTCCCCGTCGAGGGTCATCAGCTGCTTGTGGGTCACCCCGAGGTCGTCCAGCAGGCGGGGGTCGCCGAGCGGGCCGGCCGGAACCGGTTCCGCGCCGGAGCCGGCGCCGTCGTCCCCGTCGTCCGATCCGCCGTACGCGGTGATCGCCTCCTCCTCGCCGTCCTCGGTGCCGTCCAGGTCCAGTTCGTCGAGTTCGTCGTCCTCCTCGTCGCTGCCCAGCAGCTCGTCGGTCAGCATCGAGCCGTAGGAGCTGCGGGAGGCCGCGGCGGCGTTCGAGACGAAGTACCGCGGGTCCTCCTCGCCGTCCACGCGGACGACGCCGAACCAGGCGTCCTCCTGCTCGATGAGGGCGACCACCGTGTCGTCGTCGACAGCGGCGGCACGGGCGAGATCGATCAGATCACTGAGGGACTCGACGTCGTCGAGTTCCATGTCGCTCGCTTCCCACCCGTCTTCGGTGCGCGCGAGCAGTGCGGCGAAGTACACCGTGACTCTCCCACTGGTCATAGGCGTGCCGGTTGGAGGTCCCCCCGGCCGGAGGTGGGGAGGGTTGGAACGGCCGTGCTGCTCGCCGTTTCGTGCCCCGCCCAATCGGCATCGTGGCAGAAACAGCGGCTTTGCGAGAGGTCTTCCGCGCTTGCGTCGTGCCGTGCCGCCCGCGGCGGCGGGCGCAAGGCGGCCCGTCGGCCACGGCGGGGCCGGGCGGCCGGCGCCGGGCGGGGGCACCCCGGCGGGGCGCGGCGTACGGCCGACCGGCGGTCGCCCGCGCGCGTGGCCGGGCCGCGGACCTGCGGGCGCGCCGGAATCCGCCCGGTGGCCACGGGCGTCACAGGGGTCCCTCACGCCGCAGGCGTCACCGGCAGGGCGCGCATCACCAGCGGAATGTGCGCATCCGCATCTGCTGGCGCATGCGCGCGGCGCGGGCGCGCCGGGGCTGGACGCGGTCGCGCAGGGCGCGCGCTTCCATCAGGTCGCGCAGGAACTGCGCGCGGCGCGCTCGGCGCTGCGCCGCCGTTTCGGGCGCGTCGTCCTCGCCGCTGTCTCGGCTCGGCTGCGTGTCGGGCATCGGCCACCACCCACCCCGGCTGGTCAGGTCTTCCTCCTCCGCCGGTGCGGAGGAAACCCCTCCGCACCCACCTTCCCCCCGTCGGCCCTCTTGACGCCACCCCCGCGCAGGTCAGGCGTCGTCCGAGAGGGCCGGGACGACGGCCACCGGGCCGTGCGCGTGGTGCAGCACGGCGTGCGCGACGGAGCCGATCGCGAGACCGCGGACGCTGCGCCTCGGGTGGTGGCGGCCCACAACGACGAGCGCCGCGGACCGGGAGGCTTCGACGAGCCCGCCCGCCGCGTCGCCGGGTACGGCGGCCTGGGCGACGGCGGTGTCCGGCGCGCGCTCCCGGTGCGGGGCCAGTCGCCGGCTCTGGGCGCGCAGCATGTCGCGTTCGGCCGGGGCGGTGTCGGCGCCGTCCGCGAGCCCCTCCGGGGTGAGCACCGTGAAGGGGGTGTCGGCCACCACCACGGGGGACGGCGGGACGGCGTACGCGGAGAGGACCTGGAGGTCCGTGCCGCGCGAGGCAGCCTCGGCGAAGGCGAAGGCGATGACGTCGTCCGGGGTCTCGTCGACGTGCAGCCCGAGGACCACCCGGCCGGCGGAGGGGCCCGCCGCGTCGCCGGCGGCGGCGTCGCGCGCCTCGTGCGGGACCACGACGACCGGGCAGGGCGCCGTCCCGGAGACGGCCCTGCTGTTCGAGCCGAGCAGCAGGGCGGCGAAGCCGCCGCGTCCGCGCGACCCCATGACCAGCATCAGCGCGTCGGCGCCGATCACGCGCAGCGCCTCCGGGACGGAGCCGGTCAGGGACTCGTAGCGGACGTCCTCCGGGGCGCCGGGGGCCTCGGCGAGCAGGGTGTGGATCCGCTCCGCGACCGGGTCCTCCCATTCCGCGGGAGCGCCCGGATCGGCGAGGGAGGAGCGGCGGGCGACGTACAGCTGGGCGCTGTCGGACAGGACGTGGGCGATGACGAGCCCGGTGCCGTGCCGCACGGCCGCGGCGCAGGCCCATTCGAGGGCGCGCAGGCTGTGCTCGGATCCGTCGACGGCCGCGATCACCGGTGCATTGGTCACGTGACCAGCGTGCTGGGCGCCCGGCCGGGCCGCATCCGCAGGGGCCGGGCGGGGCCCGGGCGGGCGTCGGGGCGCACGGGGGTGCGCACACCGCGTAGCCTTTTGGGTGTGGGTCGCGAAAACGTGCGGCCGTTTTTGCTGGTCGCAGGTCGAAACCCGACTCTTGAGCCTTGGAGGATGCTGTGCGTTTGCAGGTCGTCGATCACCCCCTGGTGGCGCACAAACTGACCACCCTGCGCGACAAGCGCACCGACTCCCCCACGTTCCGCCGGCTCGCCGACGAGCTGGTGACGCTCCTCGCCTACGAGGCCACCCGCGACGTCCGCACCGAGCAGTCCGACATCGAGACGCCGGTCGCCCCGACCACCGGTGTGAAGCTGTCGCACCCGCGCCCGCTGGTCGTGCCGATCCTGCGCGCCGGCCTCGGCATGCTCGACGGCATGGTGCGGCTGCTGCCGACGGCCGAGGTGGGCTTCCTGGGAATGGTCCGCAACGAGGAGACCCTGGAGGCCTCCACGTACGCGACGCGCATGCCGGAGGACCTCTCCGGACGCCAGGTCTACGTCGTGGACCCGATGCTGGCGACGGGCGGCACGCTGGTCGCGGCCATCCAGGAGCTGATCAAGCGCGGCGCGGACGACGTGACGGCCGTGGTGCTGCTGGCCGCGCCGGAGGGCGTCGAGGTCATGGAGCGCGAGCTCGCGGGCACGCCGGTGACGGTCGTGACGGCCGCGGTGGACGAGCGGCTCAACGAGCACGGCTACATCGTGCCGGGGCTGGGCGACGCGGGCGACCGCATGTACGGCTCGGCCGAGTAGCAGTCCACGGGCCCCGGTGCCGTACGGCGCCGGGGCCTTCTCCTGCCTCCGGTCCGGCCTGCCGGCCCGCCGCCGGCCGCCGCCCGCCGCCGGGTCAGCAGGCCGGTGCGGCCGCCGGCTTGGGGTTGGCCAGCAGCGCCAGCTCCTGGTCCGCGGTCGCCTTCGGGCTCAGCTCCGTGAACGCGTCGCCGAGGATCAGGTCGATGTCGGCGCCCTCGCGGGCGTCGCTCTGCAGGGTGTCGCCCGCGAGCTGCGTGCCGAGCACGGAGTAGGCCGCCTTGTCGGTCTTCGGCGAGCCGAGCAGTATCCCCGTCCCGGGGACCTTCTTGTCGAAGTCGGCGGGGGCGTTGCCGACCTGGCCCACGGTGAACCCGCGCGCCTTCAGCTCGTCCCCGACGGCCTTGGCCAGGCCCGCGCGCGGGGTGGCGTTGTAGACGTTGACGGTGATGTCGGCGGGCTGCGGCAGGACCACCGCGGGGGCGTTCGCCGGCGCGGCCGAGGCCGCCCCGCTGCCCTTGTCGGGGCACTTCCCGCCGGCGGCGGGGCGCCGTCCGTCGCCGTCGCCGCGGAACACCTCGATGAGCTGCAGGGATCCGTAACCGAGCAGGGAGATCCCGAGGACCGCGCCGAGTACGGCGAACACGATCCGACGGCGGCGCGGGCGCCGGCTCAGGCGGGGGTAGGCCGCTCCCGTGACGCGGTACTTTCCGCCCATGCCGGGGGGAGTGAGCATGCTCATGGGCGCAGCGTAATACCGGGCGCAGAGGTTGCCCACCGAATGATCTGTTGATAGGGCAAGACCGACCCGAAAGGCGCAACTCGCGACAAGCGGGAGGCGGGCGGGGGCGCGACGGGCCCCCGCGGGTGCCGCGAAGTCCCGCCCGGTGCGGCGGCAGGGCCGCCGTCAGTCCATTTCGAGGACGCGCGCGTGCAGGACCTGGCGCTGCTGCAGGGCGGCGCGGACCGCGCGGTGCAGGCCGTCCTCCAGGTACAGGTCGCCCTGCCACTTCACGACGTGGGCGAAGAGGTCCCCGTAGAAGGTGGAGTCCTCGGCGAGCAGCGTCTCGAGGTCCAGCTGCCCCTTGGTCGTCACCAACTGGTCGAGCCGGACCGGGCGCGGGGCGACATCCGCCCACTGCCGGGTGGTTTCCCTGCCGTGGTCGGGGTACGGCCGCCCGTTTCCGATGCGCTTGAAGATCACACGGAAAGCCTACCGGGCCCGTGCCTGCGGGCGCAGCCTCACGCGGGCGGTGCAAAAGTGGCGTACAGGGTCAATACGGGAGGGTCGTATGAGCGAGAGCACCGCCCCGGAAGCGCCGGCCGACCGGATCGCCGCCGGTTACGCCTTCACCGGTCCGGCGCTGGAGCTGGGCGCACTGCTGTGGGACGGCGCCTGCCTGCCCGACCGGCGCGTCCGTGTTCCGCTCGCGGTGCTCGCCCGCCACGGCCTGATCGCGGGTGCGACCGGGACCGGCAAGACGAAGACCCTCCAGCTCATCGCCGAGCAGCTGTCCGCGAGCGGCGTCCCGGTGTTCCTCGCCGACGTCAAGGGGGACGTCTCCGGCATCGCCGCCCCGGGCGAGCCGCACCCGAAGACCGCCGAGCGGGCCCGCGAGGTCGGCCAGGACTGGCAGCCGGGCGGCTGCCCCGCCGAGTTCCTCTCGCTGGGCGGCATCGGGCCGGGCGTCCCGGTGCGCGCCACGGTGACGGACTTCGGGCCGGTGCTGCTGTCGAAGGTGCTCGGCCTCAACCGCACCCAGGAGCAGTCGCTCGGACTGGTCTTCCACTACGCCGACGCCAAGGGCCTGGAGCTGTACGACCTCAAGGACCTGCGGGCCGTCGTCGCGTTCCTCGTGTCGGACCGCGGCAAGGCCGAGCTGAAGGACATCGGCGGCATCTCCGCGGCGACGGCCGGGGTGATCCTGCGCGCCCTGACCGCGTTCGAACAGCAGGGCGCGGGCGTGTTCTTCGGCGAGCCCGAGTTCGACACCGCCGACCTGCTGCGGACGGCGCCCGACGGGCGCGGCGTCGTCTCCCTGCTGGAGCTCCCGGCCGTGCAGGACCGGCCGCAGCTCTTCTCGACCTTCCTGATGTGGCTGCTGGCCGACCTGTTCGCGGCCCTGCCCGAGGCGGGCGACCTCGACAAGCCGAAGCTCGTCTTCTTCTTCGACGAGGCGCACCTGCTCTTCGACGGCGCCTCCAAGGCCTTCCTGGAGGCCGTCACCCGGACGGTCCGGCTCATCCGCTCGAAGGGCGTCGGCGTCTTCTTCGTGACGCAGACCCCCAAGGACGTGCCGGCGGACGTGCTGGCCCAGCTCGGCAACCGGGTGCAGCACGCGCTGCGCGCGTTCACGCCGGACGACGCCAGGGCGCTCAAGGCCGCGGTGAAGACCTACCCCCGTTCGGAGTACGACCTGGAGGAGCTCCTGACGGGGCTCGGGACCGGCGAGGCCGTGGTCACCGTGCTAGACGAGAAGGGCGCCCCGACTCCGGTCGCGGCGACCAGGCTGCGGGCCCCGCGGTCGCTGATGGCGCCGGTCGGGGCGGAGGCGCTGGACCGGGCGGTGCACGCGTCGCCGCTGTACGCGCGCTACGCGCAGCCCGTGGACCGCGAGTCGGCGTACGAGAAGATCAGCGCGGAGCAGGCCGCCGCAGAGGCGGCGGCGGAGGCCGAGGCGGCGCGGGCGGAACCCCCGCGTGCCGGCGCCGGGACGGAGGCCGCCCGGCCGCAGCAGCCCCGCCGGCCCGCGGAGGAGCCGTCTCTGGCGCAGCAGGTGATGGGGAGCGGAATCTTCCGCTCGCTCGCCCGGTCGGTCGGCACCCAGCTGGGCCGGGAGATCTCCCGCTCCCTCTTCGGTACCGCCCGGCGCCGCAGGTGACGGATGGGCGCCCCGCCGGGTGACGCACCGGCCGTCCCCGCTGCCACACTCGACCCATGCGGACCGAACTCACCGACACCACGTCCAGCAAGGTCGACCGGGCCCTGCTCGAAGCCCGGCGGGCCATCGGAAGCCCCGCCATGGGCCTGGTCCTGACCCTCGTCATCGCCACAGACGAGGAGAACGCCTACGACGCGATCCGCGCGGCCACGGAGGCCTCCCGGGAGCACCCCTGCCGCATCATCGCGGTGGTCAAGCGCTCCTCGCGCGGCCCGAACCGGCTCCGCCAGACCCGGCTCGACGCCGAGCTGCGGGTCGGCTCGGACGCCGGGACCGGCGAGGTCGTCGTGCTGCGGCTGCACGGCGCGCTCACCGAGCAGGCCGGCTCCGTGGTCCTGCCGCTCCTCGTCCCCGACGCCCCCGTCGTGGCCTGGTGGCCCGCCGACGCCCCCGCCCACCCGGCCCGCGACCCGCTGGGCGCGCTGGCGCAGCGCCGGATCACGGACTCCGAGGCGGCCGCCGACCCGCTGGCCGCGCTGGCCGCGCAGGGGGCCGCGTACGCCCCCGGGGACACCGACCTGGCCTGGACCCGGCTCACCCCCTGGCGGGCGCTGCTCGCCGCCGCGCTGGACCAGAAGCCGCTGCCCGTGACCGGCGCGGCCGTGGAGAGCGAGGCCGGGAACCCGAGCGCGGAACTCCTCGCACGGTGGCTGGAGGACCGGCTGGGCGTCTCCGTGGAGCGGATCGCCACCGGCGGGCCCGTCATCACCGGGGTGCGGCTGGGGACCCCCGAGGGCGACATCCGCGTGGACCGGCCCGACGGGGTGCTGGCCACGTTGAGCCTGCCGGACAGCCCGGACCGCACCGCCGCCCTGAAGATCCGCAGCACGGCCGAGCTGCTGTCGGAGGAGCTGCGGCGGCTGCACGCGGACGAGGTGTACGCCGCCGCCCTGCGCCGGCGCCCCGACCCGGTCCCGGTGTAGGGCCGGGCCGGGGGCGGGTCAGCCGCCGGGCGCCTTCGCGGCCTTGGCGGCCTTGGCCGCGGCCTTCAGCTCCTGCTTGTGCGCCCGCACCTTGGCCAGCGACTCCGGCCCGGTGATGTCCGCCGCCGAGCGGTACACGCCGGCCTCCCCGTAGCCGCCGGCCGCCTCCCGCCAGCCCTCCGGCCGTACGCCGAGCCGCTTGCCCAGCAGCGCGAGGAAGATCTGCGCCTTCTGCTCGCCGAAGCCCGGCAGCGCCTTCAGCCGGTCCAGCAGCTCCGCCCCGGTCCCGACGCCGTCCCACAGCGCCGCCGCGTCCCCGTCGTAGTGCTCCACCAGGTACGCACACAGCTGCTGCACCCGCTTCGCCATCGACCCCGGATAGCGGTGGACGGCCGGCTTCCGCGACAGCAGCGCGGCGAACTCCTCCGGGTCGCAGGCGGCGATGGCATGGGCGTCGAGGTCGTCCGCGCCGAGCCGCTGCGCGATCGTGTACGGCCCGGCGAACGCCCACTCCATCGGCACCTGCTGGTCCAGCAGCATCCCGACGAGCGCGGCGAGCGGGCTGCGCCCGAGCAGCTCGTCGGCCTCCGGGTGCTGCGACAGCCGCAAGGTGGTGTCCATGGCTCCAGCCTCTCGCGCGGCCGCGTTCCGCGCGCGGGCGGCGCACCGCGCGCCTAGCGTGGAACACCGGACGGAGCCCACGACACAGGAGTCGATCGACCATGGCGGAGTTCTCGGAGGGCGCGCCCTGCTGGGCGGACGCGATGTTCACGGACGTCGAGGCGGCGAAGGCCTTCTACGGGGAGGTGCTGGGCTGGACCTTCGGCGAGGCGGCGAGCGAGTACGGCAACTACACGCAGGCGTACTCGGACGGCAAGGCGGTCGCCGCCGTCGTCCCCCCGATGCCCGGCACCGAAGCCCCGTCGCAGTGGTGCCTGTACTTCGCCTCGCCCGACGCGGCGGCCACCGCCGAGAAGATCAGGGCGGCGGGCGGCGAGGTGATGATGGGCCCGATGCAGATCGGCACGTACGGCACCATGCTCATCGCGAAGGAGCCGAGCGGCGCGGTCTTCGGCGTCTGGCAGCCGGGCGAGCACCGGGGCTTCGAGAAGATGGGCGAGCCGGGCGCCTACACGTGGGCCGAGGTCTTCACCCGCGACCCCGAGCGCGTGGACGCCTTCTTCCCGCAGGTCTTCCCGTACGGGGCGCAGCAGATGCAGCCCGACGGCAGCCCCGAGGAGGAGGGAATGGACTTCCGGGTCTTCAGCGCGGGCGGGCCGGAGAACCCGGTGCTCGGCCGGATGGCGATGGGCGGGGACTTCCCGCCGGAGGTCCCGCCGTACGTCCAGCTCTACTTCTCGGTGCCGGACTGCGACGAGGCCGTGGCGAAGGCGCAGAGGCTCGGCGGCAGGCTGCACTTCGGGCCCATGGACAGCCCCTTCGGGCGGTTCGCGGCGCTCGCCGACCAGCAGGGCGCGGCGTTCGCGGTCATCGACACCTCGACCACCCAGGGCGGCATGCCCGCCATGACGGACGTGTAGCCGTGCACCTGAGCATCCGGAACCGGCTGGTCGGCCGGGTGACGGCGGTGGCCGGCGGCGAGGCCGTGACGACGGTGGGAATCAGGCTGGAGGGCGGCGCGGACATCGTCGCGGCCATCACGAGCGACGCCGCCCGGGAACTCGACCTGAGCCCCGGCGCGGCGGTGACCGCCCTGGTCAAGGCCACCGACGTGGCGCTGGCGTCGGGCGCCGTCGAGGGCATCAGCATCCGGAACCAGATCTCCGGCACGGTCGCCGGCATCACCGAGGGCGGGGCCATGGCGTCGGTGCGCATCGTGGTGAACGACGGCGAACTGACCGCGGCGATCACCCGCGACGCCGTCGAGGCCCTCTCCCTGGCCCCCGGCTCCCACGTGGTGGCCCTGATCAAGGCCACGGAGGTCGCCCTGGCCACGGCCTGACGGGCCGCTGCCCTCGCGGATCGGTGCTCAACCCGCGGAAGTACCGGGACTCACCTGCGGGTGGCCGGGCGAGCCCTCTGGAGACCGGCTTCGCGGAAGATCTGCACCGGGTCGCGGGACGCCGTGGAACACCTGGCTGGTGTGCCAGGAGCGGTGGTGTGCCGCCACGGGGCGGGCGCCCGGTTGCGGGCCGATGACCGGACGGCCCGCGAGGGCCGTGACGTGCTCGCGGGCTGCAGGGCTGCGCCCGACGAAGTGCTGCGAGACGAGGATGAGGTGGCCGTCGCCGACACCGAGGACGCCCTTGTCGAAGAGCTTGTGGTGCAGTGAACACAGGCACAGGCCGTTCTCCACGTCATCCGGTCCGCCGAACGCCCACCAGCGCACGTGCGCGGCCTCCAGTCCGACCGGCACCGCTCCGATCCGCCCGTCGTAGCCGCAGAACGCGCACTGGTACTCGTAGGCCGTCAGCACCAGCTCCCGCATACGCCGGTCCCTCTGCCGTCGGGCGGACGGGGCCCGTCCGGTCTCTTCGGGCTCCAGCTCCAGCTCGAGCCCGATCGCCTCGCACAGTTCACCGTGCAGGGAGGGCGGGAAATGCCGGTCGAGCAGTACGCGCGCCAGCCGGCCCAGCAGCGACGGCTCGCGCCGCAGCGCCGTCCGCAGCTCCGGTGCCAGCCGCCCCGCAGCCCGGGACGCCCGCAGCTCCCGGACTCCGGTCCCGGGACTTCCCGGCCCGCGGTCGGTGCGCACCTCCCACACGCCGTCGCCGGCCAGGTGGTGGAAGGGATACGCGGGCGTCGTCCTGTGGGGCGGCCCGTACTCGGCCAGCAGCCGCTTCAGGTCCTCCTCCACGGCGCTGTAGACCAGCTCGCCGCCGGCGTCCTCCTGGAACCGTCCGAGGGCGTACAGCAGGAGGAGCGGCTTGTGCGGAGCGCGCGCCCCGTCCCTGGTCCACTGCCGCAACGTCGCGGTCCGCTCCACCCAGTCCACGATCGGCGATCGTAGTGCGCCCCTGCTGACGCCGCCCGGTTCGGCCCCCAACGACGAAGACCCCGGCCGCAATGCGGTCGGGGTCTTCGTCTCGCCTTTTCAGGCGGCTGCGGAGGATACGAGATTCGAACTCGTGAGGGGTTGCCCCCAACACGCTTTCCAAGCGTGCGCCCTAGGCCTCTAGGCGAATCCTCCGCGACGAACAATACAAGACGATGAGGGGTGCTAGCGAACTCGATACCCGGGGCCTCCATCCGCTAGGGTGGGGGCAGCCCCTCACGTGGCGCTATCTCACCCAACTCCCCCAGGGCCGGAAGGCAGCAAGGGTAAGTGGGCTCTGGCGGGTGCGTGGGGGGCGTTCGCGTTCCCGGACGGGCGGGCGGGTGGTGGCCGCCGGATGTTCGGCGGGGCTGTTTGTCGGCGGGCCCGGATAACCTCGTAGACGTGTCGTCCCTTGCGCTGTACCGCCGCTACCGCCCCGAGTCGTTCGCCGAGGTCATCGGCCAGGAGCATGTCACCGCTCCGCTGATGCAGGCCCTGCGGAACAACCGGGTCAACCACGCGTACCTGTTCAGCGGGCCCCGCGGCTGTGGCAAGACCACCAGTGCGCGGATCCTGGCCCGGTGCCTGAACTGTGAGCAGGGTCCCACTCCCGATCCGTGCGGGGAGTGCCAGTCCTGCCGGGACCTCGCGCGCAACGGCCCGGGGTCGATCGACGTGATCGAGATCGACGCCGCTTCGCACGGCGGTGTCGACGATGCCCGTGACCTGCGCGAGAAGGCGTTCTTCGGGCCGGCGTCCAGCCGCTACAAGATCTACATCATCGACGAGGCGCACATGGTCACCTCGGCGGGCTTCAACGCCCTGCTGAAGGTGGTCGAGGAGCCGCCGGAGCACCTGAAGTTCATCTTCGCGACCACCGAGCCCGAGAAGGTCATCGGGACCATCCGGTCGCGGACGCACCACTACCCCTTCCGGCTCGTGCCGCCCGGGACGCTGCGCGACTACCTGGGCGAGGTGTGCGGCCGCGAGGGAGCCAAGGTCGAGGACGGCGTGCTGCCGCTCGTGGTGCGGGCCGGCGCGGGCTCCGTGCGCGACTCGATGTCCGTCATGGACCAGCTGCTCGCGGGCGCCGCCGACGACGGCGTGACGTACGCCATGGCGACGTCGCTGCTCGGCTACACGGACGGGTCGCTGCTGGACTCCGTCGTGGACGCGTTCGCCGCGGGCGACGGGGCCGCCGCGTTCGAGGTCGTCGACCGGGTCGTCGAGGGCGGGAACGACCCGCGCCGGTTCGTCGCCGACCTGCTGGAGCGGCTGCGCGACCTCGTGATCCTCGCCGCGGTGCCCGACGCCGCGGAGAAGGGGCTGATCGACGCTCCCGCCGATGTGCTGGAGCGGATGCAGGCGCAGGCCTCCGTCTTCGGGGCGGCCGAGCTCAGCCGCGCCGCCGACCTGGTGAACACCGGTCTCACCGAGATGCGGGGCGCCACCTCGCCGCGGCTCCAGCTGGAGCTGATCTGTGCGCGGGTGCTGCTGCCGGCCGCGTTCGACGACGAGCGGTCCTTCCAGGCCCGTCTGGAGCGGCTGGAGCGGGGCGGTGCCGTCATGGCGGGGGCCGCGGCGCTCGGGGCGCACCCCGCCGCGCCCGTGTCGCCGCCGCCGCTCCCGCCCGTGGCCGCGCCGCCGGTCGTGCAGCCCGCGGCCCCGCAGCCCGCCATGGGGTACTCGCCCGGTCCCGAGGCGCACGCCATGGCGCCGGTGGCGGCACCGCCGGCCCAGCCCGCCGCGCCCGCCGCGCCCGCCGCCCAGCCCGCGCCCGCCGGACCCTCGGCGCAGGCTCCCGCGGCGCCCGGGGCGTGGCCGGGGGCCGCCAAGCCCGGTTCCGGGGTGCGCGGCGCCTGGCCCACCGCGGCCGCGCCCGGGCAGGGCACCCCCGCCCCCGCCCCCGCACCGGCAGCGGCCCCGGCGGCCCCTGCCGCTCCCGCTCCCGCACCGGCCGCCGCGGCGGCCCCGGCCGCGCAGCCCTCGCCGGGCATGGCGGCGGGCGCCGGGCAGGTGCAGGCGATGTGGCCCGGCATCCTCGACGCCGTCAAGAACCGCCGCCGCTTCACCTGGATCCTGCTCAGCCAGAACGCCCAGGTCACCGGCTTCGACGGAACAACCCTCCAGCTCGGCTTCCCGAACGCCGGAGCCCGCGACAACTTCGCCAGCAGCGGCAGCGAGGACGTGCTGAAGGCCGTCCTGGCCGAGCAGTTCCAGGTCAACTGGAAGATCGACGCCGTCGTCGGCGGGGGCCAGCCCGCCCCGCAGCCGTCCGCTTACGGCGCCCCGGCGTACGGGGCCCCGGCCCCCGCGCCCGCCCCGGCCCACAGCCCGCCGGCCGCCCCGGCCGCCCCCGCGGCCCCGGCGCCCGCGCCGCAGCCGTCCGCTCCGCCCCAGCAGCAGTACCAGCCGCCGCAGCAGCCCCCGCAGGCCGCCGCGCCTCAGGCGCCCGTACGGCAGGCACCGCCGCCGGTGGCGCCCGAGGACGACGTACCCGAGGAGGACGACCCCGACCTCGTCGAGAGCGCGCTGACCGGGCACGACCTCATCGTCCGCGAGCTCGGGGCGACCGTTGTGGAGGAATACACGAACGAATAGGGGCTGGTTTTCGGGTGGCCGCACAAAGGGCCGGCGCGCGAGCGGGCTAGGCTGCATGGCGTGAAGGTCCTCGTCATCGGCAGCGGCGCCCGCGAACACGCCCTGTGCCGCTCCCTGTCCCTCGACCCCGCCGTCGACGCGCTCTACTGCGCCCCCGGCAACGCCGGCATCGCCGAGGTGGCGGAGCTGCGCCCGGTCGACGCCCTCGACGGCGCCGCCGTGGCCGGCCTCGCCGCCGAGCTCGGCGCCGGCCTGGTCGTCATCGGCCCCGAAGCGCCCCTCGTCGCCGGCGTCGCCGATGCCGTCCGCGCCGCGGGCATCCCCGTCTTCGGGCCGTCCCGCGAGGCGGCGCAGCTGGAGGGGTCCAAGGCGTTCGCGAAGGACGTCATGGCCGCCGCCGGCGTCCCGACGGCCCGCAGCCACGTCTGCACCACGCCCGAGGAGGTCGACGAGGCGCTCGACGCCTTCGGCGCCCCGTACGTCGTCAAGGACGACGGCCTCGCGGCCGGCAAGGGCGTCGTCGTGACCGACGACCTGGAGGCCGCCCGCGCCCACGCGCTGGCCTGCGACCGCGTCGTCATCGAGGAGTACCTCGACGGCCCCGAGGTCTCCCTCTTCGCCATCACCGACGGCGTCACCGTGGTCCCGCTGCGCCCCGCGCAGGACTTCAAGCGCGCGCTCGACGGCGACCAGGGCCCCAACACCGGCGGCATGGGCGCCTACTCGCCGCTGCCGTGGGCCGACCCCAAGCTGGTCGACGAGGTCATGGCGACCGTGCTCCAGCCGACCGTCGACGAGCTGCGCCGCCGCGGCACGCCCTTCTCCGGCCTGCTGTACGCCGGCCTCGCGATCACCTCGCGCGGCGTCCGCGTCATCGAGTTCAACGCCCGCTTCGGCGACCCCGAGACGCAGGTCGTCCTGGCCCGGCTGAAGACCCCGCTCGCGGGCGTCCTGCTGAACGCGGCCAACGGCACCCTGGACGCCGAGCCGCCGCTGTCCTGGCGCGACGACGCCGCCGTCACGGTGGTCATCGCCTCGCACAACTACCCGGGCACCCCGCGCACCGGCGACCCGATCGAGGGCTTGGACGAGGTCGCCGCCGAGGACGGCCCCGACGCGTACGTGCTGCACGCGGGGACCCGGCGCGAGGGCGGCGCCGTCGTCAGCGCCGGCGGCCGCGTCCTGTCGGTGACCGCCACCGGCGCCGACCTCGCGGAGGCACGCGAGAAGGCGTACCGGGCCGTCGCCCGGATCCGGCTGGACGGCTCCCAGCACCGTACGGACATCGCCGCGAAGGCGGCCGCGGGCAGCTGAGCAGTCCGATCCGCGACGCGGGCCCGGTGCGCGAGAGGCATGCGCACCGGGCCCGCGCGCGTGTGCGTGTGCGAGTGCATCCGGCCGCGTTCGAACGCAGCAGCTTTACCCAAAGCCATTCCATCGAGTGATCGTCATACTGTCCGGCTGACTGCCGGCCGCTCCCCAACTAGGGTGCGGCGCAAGCATTCCGGCACTTGGCCCACCGGCATTGCGATGTCAGTGGCGGGTGTCACAGTGGGGGAGTGAGCGAAACCGCCGCAGGGCAGAGGGGGTGAGGTCCGGCCGTGTCCGGAACCGGTTCGTACGGGGAAGGCGGCGCGCCGTCCGCGCGCTCCAGGGCCCTGGCCGTGCTCCGCGTGCGGAGCAGGGCGCTGGCCCTCTGCCTGCTGCCCGCCGCCGCGGCGGTGGTACTGGTGACCGCCCGCATGACGGGCCGGCTCGCCGGCGACCCCTGGCCGCTGGTGACCCTCGTCGTCTGTGCGGTCGCCGCCGTGGTGCTGCTCGCCGCCGGCGTCTTCGCCGCCGTGGTGCTGCGCGCCGGCCCGCCGGTCACCCCGACCGTGCCGCTGGCCGAGTCGGAGGCGCCCGACCTGTACCGGCTGGTGCGGGACCTCGCCGACCGGATGGAGGTGCCCGCACCGTCGGCCATAGCGCTCGCGCCGGACTGCGACAGCTGGCTGGAGGACCGCACGCATGCGGCCCACCGCCGGCGCGGCGCGGCCGCCGGCCCGGGCAGCGAGCCCGGCGCCGCACCGGTGCTGGTGATCGGCTCCCCGTTCCTGTGGTGGATGCGGGTGGCGGAGCTGCGGGCGGTGCTCGCGCCCGTCGTCGCCGGTACGGGGCCCTCGGCGCACCCGGACATAGCCGACGCCAGGAGCTTCGTGCGCGGGCTCGACGCCGCGGCCGACGTGGGCGGCAGGCCCGGCCTCGGCTGGATCGGCCGCCCTGCCCGGCTGCTGCTGAGGCTCTGCCGGGACGACGCCGCCGAGATGGAGCGGGGTGTCGCGGCCGCCGCGTCCGCGCGGGCGGAGCGGGTCGACTACGGGCTGCGGATCACCGCCCAGGAGCAGGTCGGCCTCGCGTACGCGGGCTGGGACCGGCTGCTGACCAGGGTGGCGCTGCCCGCCTGGCGGATGGGCCGCTGGCCCTCCCACCTCGACGCGGGGGTGGTCTCCGCGCTGACGGAGCTGTCCCGGCGGGACCGGCTGGCCGACGGGTTCACCTCCCGGCTGGGCGACCGGCCGGCCTGCGACCTGCTGGAGCGGCCCGGCGCGGTGGACGAGGCGGCCTCGCTGCTCGCCGCGCGGCTGTTCCACGGCGGCCCGGCCGAGCCGGGACCGCAGTGGTCGCCGGTGGACTGGGCGGCGTACCCGGAGGAGGTCGTGGACCGGAAGTGGCGCCAGGAGGCGGCCCGGCTGCATGCCGCGCTGGACGCCCTCGCGGTGCCGGCCGGCACCGGGCCCACCCTGGACCGGGTCCTCGGCTACCTGGCGGGCGGGGGCGGCGAAGGCGGCCCCGGGGAGGCGCTCGCGGGGCGCCTCAGCGCCGATGTCGCCAGGGAGGAACGTTCCGCGGAGCACCGCGCCGAGCCGGTGCGCGGGGCGGACGCGGTACCGCTGTTCCCGCTCCAGCCGCAGCGCAGCGGCCGGGACCTGCTCGCCGACCACGTGACGGCCGCGGTGTGCTGCGCCGCCGTCGACGGCGTGGGCGCCGGCCCGGGCCTGGACTGGCTCGACGGCCCCGTCCTCCTGCTCGCGGGAGAACGCCGCCAGGACCTCGCCCCCCGCGTCCTGAGCCTCGTGGAGGACGGCGACCCGGACCCCCTCCGCGACTGGCTCGCCACCCTGGGCATCCGCCCGGAGAAGCCCATCCGCCTCCTCTGACGACCTCCCCCTGCACCCCTGCAATCACACCCGCCACTCCCGTCTGCCGTGCGCTTGCGGGTCGGTTTTCGAGGTCGTGGTTGGTTGTGGCGAACGGTGACGGAATCAGCGCGTTATGTGATGTGCTGGGACCGGCCGCGGTCGGTCGCCCGGGCAGCCGAGCCGTGCCGGCATGCAGCAGAGGACCGTTCGGGGGAGCGAGGGAGGGGCGCGGAATGGGTTCGGACCAGATCCGGCGGTGGGAGTCGGGGGCACTCGCCCATGCGGTGAACGACCCCTTCGGGCAGGGTCCGCTGCCGTGGTTCCGCGGCAGCGAGGTGTACTTCGGCGACACAGGGCAGGTCGTGCCGTGGTACGTCGACCCGGCCATCGCCCCCGGCCGGCCGGCCCGCGCCACGGGCAGCGGCGGCCCCCGCACCGTGGACGACGTGCACCGGCAGATCAAGGGATTCGCCTCCACGGGGGCGGTGGCCCCGGGCGAGGCCATCGACTTCCACATCACGGTGGACCCGCCGCAGCAGTTCTCCGTCGACGTCTACCGCATCGGCCACTACGGCGGCGACGGCGCCTCGAAGATCACCACCAGCCCGCGCCTCTCCGGGATCGTCCAGCCGCCCCCGCTGACCGCCGACCGGACCGTGTCCTGCCACCACTGGTGGCTGTCGTGGCGGCTGCAGATCCCCTCGTACTGGAACCTCGGGGCCTACGTGGCCGTGCTGACCACCGCCGACGGCTACCGGTCGCACATCCCGTTCACCGTCCGCGACGAGCACCCCGCCGACCTGCTCCTGCTCCTGCCGGACATCACCTGGCAGGCGTACAACCTGTACCCGGAGGACGGCCGCACCGGCGCCAGCCTCTACCACGCGTGGGACGCGGACGGCCGGCTGCTCGGCGAGCGGGACGCGGCGGTCACCGTCTCCTTCGACCGCCCTTACGCCGGCGCCGGGCTGCCGCTGCACGTCGGCCACGCCTACGACTTCATCCGCTGGGCCGAGCGCTACGGCTACGACCTCGCCTACGCCGACACCCGGGACCTGCACGCCGGCCGCGTCGACCCCACCCGCTACCGCGGCCTCGTCTTCCCAGGCCACGACGAGTACTGGTCCACGGCCATGCGCCGCACCGCCGAGCGGGCCCGCGACCACGGCACCTCCCTCGTCTTCCTCTCCGCGAACACCATGTACTGGCAGGTCGAGCTCGGCCCCTCCCCCTCCGGGGTCCCCGACCGGCTCCTGACCTGCCGAAAACGGCGCGGCCCGGGCCGCCCCTGCCTGTGGCGGGAGGTCGACCGCCCGGAGCAGCAGCTCCTCGGGATCCAGTACGCGGGCCGGGTCCCGGAGCCCGCCCCGCTCGTCGTCCGCAACGCCGCGCACTGGCTGTGGGAATCCACCGGGGCCGGCGAGAACGACGAGCTGCCCGGCCTGGTCGCGGGCGAGGCCGACCGGTACTTCCCGCGCACCCAGCTGCCCGAGCACCACGACCGGATCCTCCTCGCGCACTCCCCGTACCTCGACGGGGACGGGGTGCGGCGGCACCAGGAGACCTCCCTGTACCGGGCGCCGAGCGGGGCGCTGGTCTTCGCCTCCGGGACCTTCGCGTGGTCCCCGGCGCTGGACCGCCCCGGGCACGTCGACGAGCGGATCCAGCGGGCCACGGCGAACCTCCTCGACCGGATCTGCAAGAGGGACTGACCGGGCGCCGCCCCCGCCGCGCGACCCTCGGCGGCCGCCGCGCGGCCGGTGCGGGAGAATGGGGCTGCGCTCGTACAGAACCACAGGGAGACCCCGTGTCCGGATTCGTCGAAAAGCCCGAGCCGGTGCAGGTGCCGGGCCTCGTCCACCTCCACACCGGCAAGGTGCGGGACCTCTACCGCGACGGCGACGGCAACCTCGTCATGGTCGCCAGCGACCGCATCTCCGCCTTCGACTGGGTGCTGCCCACCGGCATCCCGGACAAGGGCCGCGTCCTGACGCAGCTGTCGCTGTGGTGGTTCGACCAGCTGGCCGACCTCGTCCCGAACCACGTCATCGGCACGGACCTGCCCGCCGGCGCCCCCGCCGACTGGGCGGGCCGCACCCTGGTCTGCAAGGACCTGGAGATGGTCCCGGTCGAGTGCGTGGCCCGCGGCTACCTCACCGGTTCGGGCCTCGCCGAGTACCGGCAGACCCGCACGGTGTGCGGGCTCGCACTGCCCGAGGGGCTCGTCGACGGCTCGGAGCTGCCCGCGCCGATCTTCACGCCGGCCGCCAAGGCCGAGGTGGGCGAGCACGACGAGAACGTCTCGTACGAGGAGGTGGCGCGCACCACCGGCGCCGAGACCGCCGCCCTGCTGCGCCGGACGACCCTGGACGTCTACGGCCGGGCCCGGGACATCGCCCGCGAGCGCGGGATCATCCTCGCGGACACGAAGTTCGAGTTCGGTTTCGACCGCGACGGCACGCTCGTCGCCGCCGACGAGGTGCTGACCCCCGACTCGTCGCGCTTCTGGCCGGCGGACCTGTGGGAGCCGGGCCGCGCCCAGCCGTCCTTCGACAAGCAGTTCGTCCGCGACTGGCTGTCCTCACCCGCCTCCGGCTGGGACCCCAAGGGCGAACTCCCGCCGCCCGCCCTCCCGCAGGAGGTCGTCGAGCAGACCCGCGCCAAGTACGTCGAGGCGTACGAGCGGCTCACCGGCCTGTCCTGGTCCTGAACGCGCGCCCCCCTGCCCGGCCGGGCCGGGGGGGGGGATACGCCGGAAGCCCCCGGTCGGTGACCGGGGGCTTCCCTGTGGAGCGGACAACGAGACTCGAACTCGCGACATCCACCTTGGCAAGGTGGTGCTCTACCAACTGAGCTATGTCCGCAGGCGCCGTGGCGCGGGCACCACTATACCCAACCGCGCTCCCTGGCGAGACGCACCGCGGTGTGCCGGTTCTCGGCGCCCAGCTTCGAGGCCGCCGACGACAGGTAGTTGCGCACGGTGCCCTGTGACAGGCCGGCCCGTTCGGCGATCTCCGCGATCGGCGCGCCGTCCCCGGCGAGCTCCAGCACCTCGGCCTCGCGGGCGGTCAGCGGCGAGTCGCCCGCGCTGATCGCGTCGGCCGCCAACTCCGGGTCCACGTACCGGCCGCCGGCGTGCACGGTGCGGATGAGCTCGGCGAGCCGCTGCGCCGACACGGTTTTCGGGGCGAACGCCCGCACGCCCGCGGCGAGGGCCCGCTTGAGGTGGCCGGGCCGCCCGTGACTGGTGACGATCATGGTGCGGCAGTCGGGGAGCTCCGCCTTCAGGGACGTGGCGACGCTCACGCCGTCCGCCCCCGGCATCTGCAGGTCGAGCACCGCCACGTCGGGCCGGTGCGCCCGGGCCATCGCCAGCGCCTCGGGCCCCGATGCCGCCTCGGCGACGACCAGCAGGTCGTCCTCCAGGGCGAGCAGGGCGGCGAGGGCGCCGCGGATCAGGTGCTCGTCGTCGGCCAGCAGTACGCGCACGGGGCTCATGCCCGCACCTCCAGTCCTCGCAGTTGGCGCCCGGGTATCCGGGCGCGCAGCCGGAACCGGCCGTCGCCGAGCGGGCCGGCCTCCAGCGTGCCGTCCAGGGCTGCGAGCCGCTCCCGCAGCCCGGCCAGCCCCGAGCCGGGGGGACCGGCGGGGGCGTCGGGGGCTCCGTCGTTCTCCACGTCCAGGGTGAGCGCGCCGTCCCCGCCGGCCGCGGCCTCGGGGGGCACGGTGAGGCGGATCACACAGGAGCGGGCGTCGCCGTGCCGCAGCACGTTCGTGGTGGCCTCGCGGACCACCCAGCCGAGCGCCGACTGCACCTCGGGGCGCAGGACCCGCCCGGCCTCCACTTCGACCCTGCAGTCCATGCCGGCCGCGGCGAGGACGCCGCGCGCGCCCTCCAGCTCGACCGCGAGGTCGGCCTCCCGGTAGCCGCGGACGACGTCGCGGACCTCGCGCTGGGACTCGCGGGCGATCCGCTGGACCTCGATCATCTGGTCGACGGCCTCGGGGCGCTCACGGCGGGCCAGCTGCACGGCGAGTTCGCTCTTGAGGGCGATGACGGCGAGGTTGCGGCCCATGACGTCGTGCAGGTCCCGGCCGAAGCGGAGGCGCTCCTCGGCGACGGCGAGCTGCGCCTGGAGCTCGCGGGCGCGGTCGAGTTCGTAGACGGTCTTGAGGAGCCAGGCGGAGAAGGCGCAGGTGAAGGCGAGGAGGAGGCTGGTGAGGAAGACCCCGGTCGCGTAGCCCGCGGCTTCCATGGGCGGGCGCAGGGCCGCGGACGGCAGCCCGGCGAGCACGGCCGCAGCGGCGGGCAGGCAGGCCATGTGGCGGACCTTGTCCAGGGCGAGGGCGAGGGCGCCCGTCGCGAAGGCGACGGTGTTGACCACGATCATCGGGGTGGCGTTGCCGTCGCCGGCCTTTCCGGCGGAGTGCAGCAGGAGCAGGGCGGCCACGAGGACCAGGGTCAGGGCGGAGAGGGCGGCGGCCTGGCGCACGGGGCGCTCGCGGTGGCCCAGGACCCAGTCCAGCGCCCTGGCGGACAGCACACCGAACAGCACGGGGTGTGCCAGGACGGGCAGGAGGAGGGCCAGGGCGACGGGCTTCGGCATGGTTCCCAGCGCGCCGAGGACGGCGAGCGCCTCGATGGCCATGAAGAAGTGGAACGACCACCGCGTGTACAGCTCGACCTTGGCCGCGCTGCTGCGGTTCCTCCACCATCCGGTCAGTCTCGACACGGTCCCCGTCCGTCCCCCCGGCCGCCCTCGGGCGGGCGCTCTCCACGGTCCAAGCCTGGCGGCGGGCCGGCCGCCGCACCAGTGCAGGTGATCATCGCCGAGGATGACATTTGTCAGGAACCGGGGGTGCGGCACATACGACGAAGGGCCCTGATCGATGATCAGGGCCCTTCGCAGCTGAGCGGACGACGAGACTCGAACTCGCGACATCCACCTTGGCAAGGTGGTGCTCTACCAACTGAGCTACGTCCGCATGCCGCCTCGGCACGATGGCCGCGCGATGCGTGCATCACTCTACCCGATCCACCGGAGTGGTGGGTAAAGCCTGCGAGCGGGTGACAGGGATCGCACACTGCGCCTTCCCCCTGGAAGGGGGATGTTCTGCTACTGAACTACACCCGCACGACCTTCGGGGCTCTGACCTGCGGCCTCGCCCCTCGGCGTGATCCACACACTAGCGGACGACAGGGGGTGGATGCCAAATCCGCCCCTGCCCCGGCCGGGCGCGCGGCCGGGGCAGCCTCAGGGGCGCCGCCGGCCCGCCGCTCAGTGCGCCTGCTCGTACGCCTCGTAGACGCGCTTGGGGATCCGGCCCCGCGGGGGCACCTCGAAGTCGTGCGACCGGGCCCAGGCGCGGACCACCGCCGGGTCGGGGGCGAGGGAGGTGTGCTTGAAGGCCCGCCCGGAGCGGGACTGCCGGCGGCCGGCGGCCACGTACGGGGCCAGGCTCTTCCGGAGTTTCTTCGCGTTGGCCGGATTGAGATCGATCTCGTAGGACTTCCCGTCCAGGCCGAACGTGACGGTTTCCGCCGCTTCTCCGCCGTCGATGTCGTCGGAGAGAGTGACCACTACGCGCTGCGCCACGGATCTCGATCCCTTCGTGGGCCACTCGCCGCCGTCCGTTGACGTGCGGTGATGTCGCCTGTGTGGATGTTTCGGAGCAATGCGGTTTTCCGGCCCCGAAGCGGGGCGGCAAATCCCGCTTGCTCGGGGATTCCTTTGTACCGCGATTGCCATTGCATTGCGAAGCCCAGTTAATTGTCTGCGCGTGTCCCGCCGCAATGCCGAGTCGGGGGTTTTCCGGCGGATTTTGCGAAGCGTTGGTGAAGCCTCAACGGCGCCCGTGCGACCCCCTCCGGAAATCTACCCGCGTAGAAATTTCGGGCGGGTACGCTGAAGGAACCGCCTTGCACCAACCACCCATCGGGAGTGCCAGTGGCACGCGTCGTAGTCGACGTCATGCTCAAGCCGGAGATCCTCGACCCCCAGGGCCAGGCGGTGCAGCGTGCACTGCCGCGCCTGGGCTTCGAGGGCATCGCCGACGTCCGCCAGGGGAAGCGCTTCGAGCTGGAGGTGGAGGGTCCGGTCGACCAGACCGCCCTCGACCGGATCCACAAGATGGCCGAAACGTTCCTCGCCAACACCGTCATCGAAGACTTCACCGTGAAGGTAGAGGACTGACCGGTGACCACTCGCATCGGTGTCGTCACGTTCCCCGGAACGCTCGACGACCGTGACTCGCTGCGCGCCGTGCGCCTCGCAGGGGCCGAGCCCGTCTCGCTGTGGCACCGCGACAAGGACCTGCACCAGGTCGACGCGGTCGTCCTCGCGGGCGGCTTCTCCTACGGCGACTACCTGCGCGCCGGAGCCATCTCCCGGTTCTCGCCGGTGATGGAGACCATCATCGAGCAGGCCAGGGGCGGCATGCCGGTCCTCGGCATCTGCAACGGCTTCCAGATCCTCACCGAGGCCCACCTGCTGCCGGGGGCGATGCTCCGGAACAACCACCTGCACTTCATCTGCCGCGACCAGAAGCTCCGCGTCGAGAACGCGGACACCTCCTGGACCGGCGACTACGAGCAGGGACAGGAGATCTCCGTCCCGCTCAAGAACATGGACGGCCGCTACGTCGCCGACCAGCGGACGCTGGACGAACTGGAGGGCGAGGGCCGAGTGGCCTTCCGCTACCTCGACTTCAACCCCAACGGCTCGCTGAACGACATCGCAGGCATCACCAACGCCGCCGGCAACGTCGTCGGCCTCATGCCGCACCCCGAGCACGCGGTCGAGCCGCTGATCGGGACCGGCCGCACCGACGGCCTCGGATTCTTCACCTCGATCCTGAAGAAGCTGGTCTCCGCATGACTCTGGACACCGTCAAGCACGCCGCCGGGACCCCGGACGCGGCGCAGCCCTGGAAGGAACTCGGCCTCAAGGAGGACGAGTACCAGCGCATCCGCGAGATCCTCGGCCGCCGCCCCACGGGCGCCGAGCTCGCCATGTACTCCGTGATGTGGTCCGAGCACTGCTCGTACAAGAGCAGCAAGGTCCACCTGCGCCAGTTCGGCGAGAAGGCCCCGGCCAACGACGCCATGCTCGTCGGCATCGGCGAGAACGCCGGCGTCGTCGACGTCGGCCAGGGCTACGCGGTCACCTTCAAGGTCGAGTCGCACAACCACCCCTCGTACATCGAGCCCTACCAGGGCGCGGCGACGGGCGTCGGCGGCATCGTCCGCGACATCCTCGCCATGGGCGCCCGCCCGGTCGCCGTCGTCGACCCGCTGCGCTTCGGCGCCGCCGACCACCCCGACACCAAGCGCGTCCTGCCGGGCGTCGTCGCGGGCATCGGCGGCTACGGCAACTGCCTGGGACTGCCCAACATCGGCGGCGAGGTCGTCTTCGACGCCTGCTACCAGGGCAACCCGCTGGTCAACGCCGGCTGCATCGGCGTGATGAAGCACGAGGACATCCACCTCGCCAAGGCCTCCGGCCCCGGCAACAAGGTGATCCTCTACGGCGCCCGCACCGGCGGCGACGGCATCGGCGGCGTCTCGGTCCTCGCGTCCGAGACCTTCGACGACACGAAGCCGACCAAGCGCCCCGCCGTCCAGGTCGGCGACCCCTTCCAGGAGAAGCTCCTCATCGAGTGCACCCTGGAGATCTTCAAGGAGAAGCTGGTCGCGGGCATCCAGGACCTCGGCGGCGCAGGCCTGTCCTGCGCCACCTCCGAGCTGGCCTCCGCGGGCTCCGGCGGCATGCGCGTCGAGCTCGACACGGTGCCGCTGCGCGACGCGACGCTCTCGCCCGAGGAGATCCTCATGAGCGAGTCGCAGGAGCGCATGTGCGCGATCGTCGAGCCGCAGCACGTCGACCGCTTCATGGAGATCTGCGAGAAGTGGGACGTCATCGCCACCGTCATCGGCGAGGTGACCGACGGCGAGCGCCTGGAGATCTTCTGGCACGGCGAGCAGATCGTGGACGTGCCCCCGGGCACCGTCGCCCACGAGGGCCCGGTCTACCAGCGCCCGTACGCCCGCCCCGACTGGCAGGACGCCCTCCAGGCCGACGACGCGGGCAAGCTGCCCCGCCCGCAGACCTCCGAGGAGCTCCGCGCGCAGGTCCTGGCCCTGGTCTCCTCCCCGAACCAGGCCTCCAAGTCCTGGGTCACCGACCAGTACGACCGGTTCGTGCAGGGCAACACCGTCCTCGCGCAGCCGGAGGACGCCGGCATCGTCCGCATCGACGAGGAGTCCGACCTCGGCGTGGCCATGGCGACCGACGGCAACGGCCGCTACGCCAAGCTCGACCCGTACACGGGCGCGCAGCTGGCGCTGGCGGAGGCGTACCGCAACGTCGCCGCGACCGGTGCCAAGCCGCTGGCCGTCTCCGACTGCCTGAACTTCGGCTCGCCCGAGGACCCGGGCGTCATGTGGCAGTTCGCCGAGGCCTGCCGCGGTCTCGCGGACGCCTGCCTGGAGCTGGGCACGCCGGTGACCGGCGGCAACGTCTCGCTGTACAACCAGACCGGCGACACCGCGATCCACCCGACCCCGGTCGTGGCGGTCCTCGGCGTCATCGACGACGTCAACCGGCGCACGCCGATGGCGTTCGCCGAGCCCGGCCAGCTGCTGTACCTGCTCGGCGACACCGCCGAGGAGTTCGGCGGCTCCGCCTGGTCGCAGGTCGTCCACGACCACCTCGGCGGCCTCCCGCCGAAGGTGGACCTGGGCCGCGAGAAGCTGCTCGCCGAGATCCTGATCGCCGCCTCGCGCGACGGCATGGTCGACGCGGCGCACGACGTCTCCGACGGCGGCGTGGTCCAGGCGCTCACCGAGTCCTGCCTGCGCGGCGGGAACGGCGCCCGGATCGTGGTCCCCGAGGGCCTCGACGCGTTCACCTTCCTGTTCTCCGAGTCCGCGGGCCGGGCCGTCGTTGCCGTCCCGCGCAGCGAGGAGCTCCGCTTCACCGACATGTGCGGCGCGCGGGGCCTGCCCGCCACCCGCATCGGTGTCGTGGACGGCGAGGAGATCGAGGTCCAGGGCGAGTTCACGATCCCGCTGGCCGAGCTCCGCGAGGCCCACGAGGCGACGATCCCCGGCCTGCTGGCCTGATCCGCCCCGTCCCGCAGCGCGGCGGGCGCCCCACCCCGGGTGCCCGCCGTGCTGCGGCCGCCGCGGCCGATCGGGCACACTCGCCGCATGGCACCCAGGACCCGTCGCCCGCGCACCTACGACGCCGTGAAGATCCGAGCCGCCGTCACGGCGCAGTTCGGCCATCTCGCCGACGCGGTACGGGAGCTGACGCCCGAACAGCTCGCCCGCCCCGCCGGGCTGGGCGAGTGGACCGTCGCCGACCTCGCCGCGCACGTCGCCTGGATCGCCGACTCCCTGGCCGCCGGCCTGGCCCGCCCCCCGGCCGCCGTCCCCGAGCTCACGGCCGTCGAGTGGCCCTCCGCGACCGCCTCGCTCGCCGGGAAGATCGCCGAGGCGGCCAAGGAGACCCTCGCGGGTGCCCCGCTCGCCGAGCTGTACGAGCGCGCCGGGGCCCGCATGGCAGAGCAGCTCGCGGCGAACCCGGTCGGCAGCCGGGTCCTGCACCTGTGGGTCGGCGACATGACACTCGCCGACTTCCTCGTCACCCGGGCCGTGGAGCTCACCGTCCACACCGACGACCTCAACCGGGCCGCGGGCCTGGACGTCCCGATCGAGCGGCAGGCGCTCGCCGCCACCACGCGGCTGCTCGCCGACGCGCTCGCGCTGGCCGCGCCGGGCGGGGCGGTGGAGGTGCGGATCCCGCCGTTCGCGGTGGTCCAGTGCATCGAGGGCCCCCGGCACACCCGCGGCACCCCGCCGGGTGTCGTGGAGACCGACCCGCTGACGTGGATCCGGCTGGCCACCGGGCGTATGCGCTGGGCGGAGGCCCTCGCCGACGCCCGTGTCACGGCCAGCGGCGAGCGGGCCGACCTCGCGGCGCTGCTGCCGGTGATGAGCTGAATCCGGCCACCGCAGCAGCGGATGCCGACGGGGCCGGCCCGCGCCCGCGGAACCGGTCCGGCCCGCCGCCCGTCCCACCGGCATGCGAACGCTCCGGAACCTCCCCGCAGCCCTCGTCGCCCTCCTGGCCCTCGCCGCGACCTCCGCATGCGGCGACGGCGGCGCCCCACCCGGCGCCTCCGCGGGCCCCGACTTCGCCGGCAAGTGGTCGGTACGGAGCCTCACGGCCGGCGGCCGCACCCTGACCGCACCGCCCACCGCGCACGTGGACTTCGAGGCCGGCGCCGCCGGCCGGGCCGAGGCCAAGGGCAACTACGGCTGCAACGGCTTCACCGCGGCCGTCGCCCACGAGCCCGCCGGCCGGCAGGCCACCGCCCTCACCGTCGAACCCGGTGCGTCGACCACCATGGCCTGCGAGCACAGCGCCTTCGAGGCCGAGTTCGCCAAGGTGCTCCGCGGCCGCATGGAGGCCCGGCGCGGCCCCGGGGACCGGCTCACCCTGAAGGCCGCCGACGGCGGCACCGTCGACCTGGTGCTGCGCGCCCCGGTCCCGGACGCCCCGCTCACCGCCACCCAGTGGACCGTCACCGCCCTGCTCAGCGGCGGTACGGCGGCCTCCGTCCCGGCCCCCGCGGCCGGCCGGGCCGTCCTGCGGATCGGCCCCGACGGCACCGCGGACGGCAACCTCGGGTGCAACCGGTTCTCCGCCCCGGCCGCCGTCGAGGGCGACCGGATCACCTTCGGCGAGGTGACGTCGACCCGGGTCGCCTGCACCGGCCCCGAGGGCGACCTGGAGCGCACCCTCACCGAACTCCTCGGCAGCGGCCCCCTCACCTGGCGGATCCGCGCGCACACCCTCACCCTGACCGCGCCCGACGGCCGCGGGCTGACCGCCGAAGCGGCTTCCGCGGCCGAGTGACCCGTACGAACGCACGGGAAAAAGGGAAAGAAAAGGAAAAGAAACACGGCGTTCCCGGCGGCCCCGCCCCGCCCGCAAGCAGAAAGCGGAGCGGGATCCGCCGACCGCCGCCCCGGCGCCGCCGGCCGCCGTCCCGCAGCGCTCACGCCGCTCTCGCCGCGACACCGCAGGAAGAGCGCCCATTGCATCGGCAGGTGCGTGTCAACCACCGCATTTGCGGATATCGGACCCGTCACCCTCCGCAGGGGTTACCCGACTGTCCGCACTGTGACTTTTACGGTCAGTCCCCAATTCGGACCAGTGGTCGATCTCGCCTACACTCGGTGGCGTGCCTCGTGGTGATGGACGACTCAACCACGACCTGCTCCCCGGCGAAAAGGGCCCCCAGGACGCTTGCGGCGTCTTCGGTGTCTGGGCTCCGGGTGAAGAGGTCGCCAAGCTCACCTACTTCGGACTGTATGCACTGCAGCACCGCGGACAGGAGTCCGCGGGCATCGCTGTGAGCAACGGTTCCCAGATCCTCGTCTTCAAGGACATGGGACTCGTCTCCCAGGTCTTCGACGAAACCTCCCTCGGATCGCTCCAAGGTCATATCGCGGTCGGTCACGCCCGCTACTCGACCACCGGCGCGTCCGTCTGGGAGAACGCCCAGCCGACCTTCCGCGCGACCGCCCACGGCTCCATCGCCCTGGGCCACAACGGCAACCTGGTGAACACCGCCGAGCTTGCCGAGATGGTCGCCGACCTCCCCCGACAGGACGGCCGCGCCACCCAGGTGGCGGCCACCAACGACACCGACCTCGTCACGGCCCTGCTGGCCGGCCAGACGGACGACGAGGGCCGCCCCATGACCGTCGAGGAGTCGGCCGCCAAGGTCCTCCCGCAGGTCAAGGGCGCCTTCTCGCTGGTCTTCATGGACGAGACCACCCTCTACACCGCCCGTGACCCGCAGGGCATCCGCCCGCTGGTCCTCGGCCGCCTGGAGCGCGGCTGGGTGGTCGCGAGCGAGACCGCCGCCCTCGACATCGTGGGCGCCAGCTTCGTCCGCGAGGTGGAGCCCGGCGAGCTCATCGCCATCGACGAGAACGGCCTGCGCACCTCCCGATTCGCAGAAGCGAAGCCCAAGGGCTGTGTGTTCGAGTACGTCTACCTGGCGCGCCCGGACACCGACATCGCCGGCCGGAACGTCTACCTCTCGCGCGTCGAGATGGGCCGGCGCCTCGCCAAGGAGGCCCCGGTCGACGCCGACCTGGTGATAGCGACGCCGGAATCCGGCACGCCGGCCGCCGTCGGCTACGCCGAGGCGAGCGGCATCCCGTACGGCTCCGGCCTGGTCAAGAACGCCTACGTCGGCCGGACCTTCATCCAGCCCTCGCAGACGATCCGCCAGCTGGGCATCCGCCTCAAGCTCAACCCCCTCAAGGAAGTCATCCGGGGCAAGCGCCTGGTGGTCGTGGACGACTCGATCGTCCGCGGCAACACCCAGCGCGCGCTGGTCCGCATGCTCCGCGAGGCCGGTGCGGCCGAGGTCCACATCCGGATCTCCTCGCCGCCGGTGAAGTGGCCGTGCTTCTTCGGCATCGACTTCGCCACCCGGGCCGAGCTGATCGCCAACGGCATGAGCGTCGAGGAGATCGGCACCTCGCTGGGCGCGGACTCCCTCGCGTACATCTCCCTCGACGCCATGGTCGAGGCGACGACCATCCAGAAGCCGAACCTCTGCCGCGCCTGCTTCGACGGCGAGTACCCCATGGAGCTGCCCGACCCGCAGCTGCTGGGCAAGCAGCTCCTGGAGACCGAGCTGGCCGGCGGCACCGACGCCGCCGACGCGCTGCGCCGCCCGTAGCCCGCATTCCGCTCAACCTGCGCCGGGCCCTGTCTTTCAAGCTTTTCCCAGGGCCCGGCACTCCACGCAGTAACGACACGAAAGCTCTCTCCTGTCATGACAGAGAAGACCACCGGTGCCAGCTACGCCGCGGCGGGCGTCGACATCGAAGCGGGGGACCGCGCCGTCGAGCTGATGAAGGAGTGGGTGAAGAAGACGCAGCGCCCCGAGGTCCTCGGCGGCCTGGGCGGCTTCGCCGGCCTCTTCGACGCCTCCGCCCTCAAGCGCTACGAGCGCCCCCTGCTGGCCTCTGCCACCGACGGGGTGGGCACGAAGGTCGACATCGCCCGCCAGATGGGCGTCTACGACACGATCGGCCACGACCTGGTCGCCATGGTCATGGACGACATCGTGGTGTGCGGTGCCGAGCCGCTCTTCATGACGGACTACATCTGCGTGGGCAAGGTCCACCCGGAGCGCGTCGCCGCCATCGTCAAGGGCATCGCCGAGGGCTGCGTCCTCGCCGGCTGCGCCCTGGTCGGCGGCGAGACCGCCGAGCACCCGGGCCTCCTCGGCCCGGACGACTTCGACGTGGCGGGCGCGGGCACCGGCGTCGTCGAGTACGACGCCCTGCTCGGCGCGGATCGCATCCGTACGGGTGACGCGGTCATCGCGATGGCGTCGTCCGGCCTTCACTCGAACGGGTACTCGCTCGTCCGGCACGTCCTCTTCGACCGCGCCGGGATGTCGCTCGACGCCCACGTCGAGGAGCTCGGCCGGACCCTCGGCGAGGAGCTGCTGGAGCCCACCAAGATCTACTCGCTGGACTGCCTGGCCCTCACCCGCACCGCCGAGGTCCACGCCTTCTCGCACATCACCGGCGGCGGCCTCGCGGCCAACCTGGCCCGGGTCGTCCCGGATCACCTGCACGCCACCGTCGACCGGTCGACGTGGACGCCCGGCGCGATCTTCGACCTCGTCGGCACGGCCGGCGCCGTGGAGCAGCTGGAGCTGGAGAAGACCCTGAACATGGGCGTCGGCATGATGGCCGTCGTCCCGCAGGAGTCGGTGGACGTGGCGCTGACCGCGCTGGCCGACCGGGGCGTCGACGCCTGGGTCGCGGGCGCGATCACCGAGCGCGGCGAGCACACCTCGGGAGCCGAGCTGACCGGGTCCTACGCGAGCTGAGGGATGCACGGAAACCCGGTCCGGGGCGGGGCCCCGGACCGGGTTTCCTGTGCTGTCGGAGCTGCTCGGCCGCGTGGGTGGCCGGCTACGGCTCAGGCGTCAAGCGCCGCGACGCTGTGCGGACGGGCCGGACTCGTCGTCCTCGTCCTCGTCGTCGTCGTTGTACATCTCCGCGTACTTGGCGTACGGGTCGTCGTCGTCCAGCTCGTCATCGACGTCGACCGGCTCGCTGACAGGCAGCAGCGGCGCCGTCGGCGATGCGCCCAGCTCGTTGGCCAGACGCGCAAGGTCAGTGCCGCCGCTGTTGTACTTCAGCTGGCGGGCGACCTTCGTCTGCTTGGCCTTGGCCCGGCCGCGCCCCATGGCTCGACCCCCTCGGTGACGGGGCTCGACGGCCCCAGAGTCTGACACGCGTTCATGGTTCGGATCGGGCTCTCCTCGGAGAGACCGTCCGTAGGGGTTTAACGGTACCTGCTTCCGCGGCCATACGGTACGCCGCCCGCATCACGCGCCCCGGTGCAGGACCACCGAGGCGCCCCGTCCTCGCTGGTCAGCTGCGATTTTAACTCTTTCCCGGCGGGCGACCCGCCGAAGCGCAGTGAGTTCCGTCTCGCCGCGCCCCGGCGGGTCCGCCCGTCAGGGGGTCAGGAGGCCTTCGCCGCCTTGGCGGCGCGGGCGTCCGCCATGCGCTGCTCGGCGATGCGGTCGGCGGCGGCGGCCGGCGGGATGCCGTCCGACTTCGCACGTGCGAAGATTTCGAGCGTGGTGTCGAAGATCTTCGTGGCCTTCGCCTTGCAGCGGTCGAAGTCGAAGCCGTGGAGCTCGTCGGCGACCTGGATGACGCCGCCCGCGTTGACCACGTAGTCGGGTGCGTAGAGGATCCCGCGGTCCGCGAGGTCCTTCTCGATGCCGGGGTGGGCGAGCTGGTTGTTCGCCGCGCCGCAGACGATCGTGGCGGTGAGCGCCGGGACGGTGTCGTCGTCGAGGGCGCCGCCGAGCGCGCAGGGGGCGTAGATGTCCAGGCCCTCGGTGCGGATCAGCGCGTCCGTGTCGGCGACGGCGACGACCTGCGGGTGCTTGTCGAGGATGCGGCGGACGGACTCCTCGCGGACGTCCGTGATCACGACCTCGGCGCCGTCCTCCAGGAGGTGCTCGACCAGGTAGTGGCCGACCTTGCCGACGCCGGCCACGCCGACCTTGCGGCCGCGCAGGGTCGGGTCGCCCCACTGGTGCTGGGCGCTGGCGCGCATGCCCTGGAAGACGCCGAAGGCGGTGAGGACGGAGGAGTCGCCGGCGCCGCCGTTCTCGGGGGAGCGGCCGGTGGCCCAGCGGGTCTCGCGGGCGACGACGTCCATGTCGGCGACGTAGGTGCCGACGTCGCAGGCGGTGACGTAGCGGCCGCCGAGGGACTCCACGAAGCGGCCGTAGGCCAGCAGGAGCTCCTCGGTCTTGATGACGTCCGGGTCGCCGATGATGACGGCCTTGCCGCCGCCGAGGCCGAGGCCGGCCATGGCGTTCTTGTAGGACATGCCGCGCGAGAGGTTCAGCGCGTCGAGGACGGCCTCCTCGTCGGAGGCGTACGCGTGGAAGCGCGTGCCGCCGAGGGCGGGGCCCAGGGCGGTGGAGTGGATGGCGATGACGGCCTTGAGTCCGGTGGCCCGGTCCTGGCACAGCACGACTTGCTCGTGGCCGCCCTGCTCCGTGCGGAACAGGGTGTGCAGGACGCCGTCGGTCATTTCGGTCACGGTGGTGACTCCCATGGAAGAGATGCGGCGGAATGACGCCCGCCCTGCGGGTGGGGGAGGGCGTGCTGGGAGCAGCGTAAGTCCAAAGCGCCGCCCGCAGACCCCCTGTCCGGGGATCGGAACACTCCCGGAGTACGGGCCGGCTCGCCGCTGCCGCCGGGGGCGGTCCGCGCGGCGGGCGGAGTAGGCCCGGGCGGGGCGGGGGAGTACGGAAGCGTGAGTGCATCCCGCGACCCCCGGCCGCCGTCCGAGCGCCCGGCGCCGACCGTCCCGTACGCCTCCTACCTGCGCGTCTACGAGCCGCTGGGGGCTTTCGCCGAGCCGGAGCGCACGCACTGGGCGGCGTACGCCCGGCGCGGGTCGGCGCCCACGGCCCAGGACGAACTGCGCCGGTCATTGGCGGAGTTGGCGCGCGTCCCGGTGGCGGGGGTGCCGCTGCGCGAGAGCTCTGACGCCTTCACGGCGGAGGTGGACGGGGTGCTGCTGGTCTGCCCGTGGCGGACCCGGCTGCGCGGCTGGCTGGCGCTGCAGGAGCTCGTCGAGGAGTTCCCGGCTCCGGTGCTGGACGCGGCGCTGCCCCCGGAGGCGCGGCGGCGGGCGGCCGAGGAGTACGAGCGCTGGCGGGCGCGGAACCCGGACGCGCGGCCGTGGATCCGCAGCTCGGTGTGGCAGGTGCCACTGCGCTGGTTCGTGCTCGTGTCGGACGATGAGCGGGAGTACCTGCCGGGCGAGCGGCTGCGGTACCGGACGCCGATGGTCCAGGCGCGGCGGCGGCTGGCCCGGGCGCTGCGGACGCTGCGCGAGGCGGAGGGGTACGAGATGCTCGCGGACGGGCTGGTCGGGGTCGGCAGCTGGCTGGAGGAGTTCCATCCGCGGTCGATGGTCGAACTGGACTACGGGGGGCTGGTGCACGCGCTGCCGGCGGAGCGGCTGGCGGCGGACCGGTCGGCCCGGGACGTCGCGGCCGGGATGGCGGCGCTGCGGTCCGGGGACGCGGCCGGGGCGGCGGAGGCGTACGCGGAATTGGGCGAGCGGTGGCGGGCGGTGCGGGAGAGACTGTTCGCCAACTAGGGGGAGGCCGCGAACCCGTATTCGGGGCGAACGGGCGGGACCTACGTCCCGATCCGGGCCATTGCCTCAAGCGTGACGGACTGCACTAAACACACCCTTGCGCCGTTCCCCTACCCTCGTGCCAAAATAGGACAAGGAGTCCGGGGAGGGTTCCTTCCGCCCAACTGAGGGCGGAACGCTCGGCATTGCACGCTACGGGGGGTCCAGAGGACTCCTGATCGCTCTGTGACTGATCGTTACAGTGGGGTGACTGTCCGTTATGGGGCGGTCCATCGGCTTCCGACCGCTGATGAACACCTCGGAGGGCAATTCCGTCGGTTTGGCCGTCACGGCTGGACGGATGGTGTAGTTGTAGTGCCGAGGACAAGCCGTTCGTCCTATAACCGACTCGGCCCGCGTATGTCCATTTCGGGCAACGCGGGCCAAGGTGCAGAATTTAGAGGAAAGAACCGAGATGGTTCGGTTCTCCCGAGGAGGCCGCTCATGACCGCTCGCACCCCTGATGCCGAGCCGCTGCTGACCCCGGCTGAGGTCGCCACGATGTTCCGCGTGGACCCGAAGACGGTGACCCGCTGGGCCAAGGCCGGCAAGCTGACGTCCATCCGCACCCTGGGTGGGCACCGCCGCTACCGCGAGGCCGAGGTCCGCGCCCTGCTCGCGGGAATTCCGCAGCAGCGCAGCGAGGCCTGAGGTCGCGTTCATCACCCCGCTTTGAACGGGTAGGCATCGGATCCCCCAATCCGATGAAACCCACTGTGCTTCATTCGGCCGGACGACCTGCCCCAACAGGTACCCGGCCGTTCGGTCGCGCTGGACTCCGCCGGGTCCAGCGCGATCTTTTTTTGTGCCCGCAGGGCGGGGCGGCGGGGAGGGCGGGCGGCCTCCCCGGAGAGGTGCCATTGCACATATTAAATTGAGCGGACGTATAGGTGCGATAAAAGTGCGGGTGCCGAAAACTCGTGTGGTGACTCCTGTCACAGGCTGTGACCCTTGTGTGGGAGGCAATGCGCCCGTAAAGGGATGTCCCGCGCAGAGCGGTCTCGCCCGAGGGGTGATGTACGCGGAGAATTGCACCCGAGGATGGCGGACGGGTGAATTCGGTCGGCCGAACGGGTGATGTGGCGGCCGTTGCCTCCCCGGGTGGGCGTCCGCCCCCGGTGGCGCGGCCCGCCGAACCGCCTGGGGTCTGCGGCGGAGTCGGCGGACGCGGACATGCGGAAGGGCCCGCATCCGATGGGATGCGGGCCCTTCTCCTGCTGCGATCCTGACGGGACTTGAACCCGCGACCTCCACCTTGACAGGGTGGCGAGCTAACCAACTGCTCCACAGGACCTCGATGTGCAGCCGTTTTCGCTTGGCTGCGCATCAGACTGTACAGCAGCCCGGGGGGTGCGGTCGAACCGGCGGGCGCCCCGTCAGGGGGCCGCCGCGTCCACCGCCTTCACGATGCGCTTGTCGGAGACCGGGTACGCCGTCCCCAGCGAGTGCGCGAAGTAGCTGACCCGCAGCTCCTCGATCATCCAGCGGATGTCCGTGACCGCCTCCGGCACCGGCCGGCCCTTGGGCAGCTGCTCCAGCAGCCAGGCGTACTCGTCCTGCATCTCGTGGACCTTCTGCATGCGCGTGGTGTCCCGCTGGACGGCCGTCGGCATCTGCTGGAGCCGCCGGTCGGCCGCCACCAGGTACCGCATCAGGTCCGGCAGCCGCCGCAGCCCGGTCAGGGTGACGAAGCCGGGCGGCATGAGGGCGGCCAGCTGTGCCCTGACGTCCTGGAGGTTCGCCAGCAGCGCGGGGCTCTGCGTGCCCTTCAGACGCCTTTCGCAGGCCTGCCAGGCCGCCAGGACCTGCTGCACCTGCCCGACCGTGCGGACGGTCGTGTCCACCAGGTCGGCGCGCACGGCCTCGTACAGCCTGCGGTAGCCCGCCTCGTCCCAGGCGGGGCCGCCGTGGTCGGCGATCAGCTTGTCCGCGGCGGCCGTCGCGCAGTCGTCGAACAGCGCCTGCACGGAGCCGTGCGGGGTGCGCGACAGGGACAGCTTCTGCTGGTTGCTGAGCCGGTCCGAGGCGAACTTGGCGGCGTTCACGGGGAGGTTCAGCAGGATCAGCCGGCGCGTGCCCAGCCACATCGCCTGCTGCTGCTCGGCCTCGGTGTCGAAGAGCCGTACGGCGACGCTCGCCCCCTCGTCGACCAGCGCCGGGTACGCCTTCACGGGCTGGCCGGCCCGCCGCGTCTCGAACACCTTGGCCAGGGTGCCGATCGTCCAGTCCGTCAGCCCGGAGCGCTCCACCGACTCCCCGCCCGACCGCTCCGCGGTGGCCGCGGCGGCCTGGGAGAGGGCCTGGCGGGCCTTCGGCTTGAGCTTCAGGCGCAGCGCCTCCAGGTCCTTGTCCTCCGCGACCTTCCGGCGCCGCTCGTCAACGATCCGGAAGGTGATCTTCAGGTGGTCGGGGATCCGGGACGGGTCGAAGTCGTCCGCGGTGACCGGGACGCCCACCATCCGGTGCAGTTCGCGCGCCAGCGTGGCCGTCAGCGGCTCCTGGAGGGGCACCGCCGTGTCCAGGAAGCGGGCCGCGTAGTTGGGCGCGGGCACGTAGTGGCGGCGGATCGGCTTGGGCAGCGACCGGATCAGCTCGGTCACCACCTCCTCCCGCAGGCCCGGGATCTGCCAGTCGAAGCCCTCGGAGGTCACCTGGTTGAGCACCTGGAGCGGGATGTGGACGGTCACGCCGTCCGCGTCCGCGCCCGGCTCGAACTGGTAGGTGACCCGGAACTTCAGCTGCCCCTGCCGCCAGGAGTCGGGGTAGTCGGCCTTCGTGACGCCGGCCGCCTTCTCCGTCAGCAGCATCTCGCGCTCGAAGTCGAGGAGTTCGGGCTCCTCGCGGCGCTTGTGCTTCCACCAGGAGTCGAAGTGCGCCCCGGACACCACGTGCTCGGGGATCCGCTGGTCGTAGAAGTCGAAGAGGGTCTCGTCGTCGACGACGATGTCGCGGCGCCGGGCCCGGTTCTCCAGCTCCTCGACCTCGGTCAGCAGCTTGCGGTTGTCCGCGTAGAACTTGTGGTGCGTGCGCCAGTCCCCCTCGACGAGGGCGTGGCGGATGAACAGCTCCCGGGAGGCCTCCGGGTCGATCCGCCCGTAGTTGACCTTCCGCTGGGCGACGATCGGCACGCCGTACAGCGTGACCCTCTCGTACGCCATCACGGCCGCCTGGTCCTTCTCCCAGTGCGGCTCGCTGTACGTGCGCTTGAGCAGGTGCCCCGCGAGCGGCTCGACCCACTCGGGCTCCACCTTGGCGTTGACGCGGGCCCACAGCCGGGAGGTCTCCACCAGCTCGGCGGACATCACGAACTTCGGCTGCTTCTTGAAGAGCGCCGAACCCGGGAAGATCGCGAACTTGGCGCTGCGGGCGCCGAGGTACTCGTTCTTGTCGGTGTCCTTCAGGCCGATGTGCGACAGCAGGCCGGCCAGCAGCGACACGTGCACGTGCTGCTCGGAGGCGTCCGCCTCGTTCACGTGGATGCCCATGCCCTTGGCGACCGTGCGCAGCTGCGAGTAGATGTCCTGCCACTCGCGGATCCGCAGGAAGTTCAGGTACTCCTGCTTGCACATCCGGCGGAACGAGGAGGAGCCGCGCTCCTTCTGCTGCTCGCGGACGTACCGCCACAGGTTCAGGAAGGACAGGAAGTCGCTGGTCTCGTCCTTGAAGCGGGCGTGGTGCTGGTCGGCCTGGGTCTGCTTGTCGGACGGGCGCTCCCGCGGGTCCTGGATCGACAGCGCGGCCGCGATGACCATGACCTCGCGGACGCAGCCGTTGCGGTCGGCCTCCAGGACCATGCGGGCCAGCCGCGGGTCCACGGGCAGCTGGGAGAGCTTGCGGCCGAGCGGGGTGAGCCGCTTGCGGGGGTCCTTCTCGGCCGGGTCGAGGGCGCCGAGCTCCTGGAGGAGCTGGACGCCGTCGCGGATGTTGCGGTGGTCCGGCGGGTCGATGAAGGGGAACTTCTCGATCTCCCCGAGCCCGGCCGCGGTCATCTGGAGGATGACGGAGGCGAGGTTGGTGCGGAGGATCTCGGCGTCGGTGAACTCCGGGCGGGCGTCGAAGTCGTCCTCGGAGTACAGCCGGATGCAGATGCCGTCGCTGGTGCGGCCGCAGCGGCCCTTGCGCTGGTTGGCGCTGGCCTGCGAGATCCGCTCGATCGGCAGGCGCTGGACCTTGGTGCGGTGGCTGTAGCGGGAGATGCGGGCGGTGCCCGGGTCGATCACGTACTTGATGCCGGGGACGGTCAGCGAGGTCTCGGCGACGTTCGTCGCCAGGACGATGCGGCGGCCGGTGTGCTGCTGGAAGACCCGGTGCTGCTCGGCGTGCGAGAGGCGGGCGTACAGCGGCAGGACCTCGGTGAAGCGCAGCTTCTTCTTGATGAGCGCGTCCGCGGTGTCGCGGATCTCGCGCTCGCCGGAGAGGAAGACCAGGATGTCGCCCGGCCCCTCGGCCTGGAGTTCGTCCACGGCGTCGCAGATCGCGGTGATCTGGTCGCGGTCGCTCTCCTCGGAGTCCTCCTCCAGCAGCGGCCGGTAGCGGACCTCCACGGGATAGGTGCGGCCGCTGACCTCGACGATCGGGGCGTCGCCGAAGTGGCGGGAGAACCGCTCCGGGTCGATCGTCGCGGAGGTGATCACGACCTTGAGGTCGGGGCGCCGGGGCAGCAGCTGGGAGAGGTAGCCCAGCAGGAAGTCGATGTTGAGGGACCGCTCGTGGGCCTCGTCGATGATGATCGTGTCGTAGGCGCGCAGCTCGCGGTCGGTCTGGATCTCCGCGAGGAGGATGCCGTCCGTCATGAGCTTCACGAAGGTCGCGTCCGGGTCGACCTGGTCGGTGAAGCGGACCTTCCAGCCGACCGTGCCGCCGATCTCGCACTTCAGCTCCTCGGCGATCCGCTCGGCGACCGTGCGGGCCGCGATGCGGCGGGGCTGGGTGTGCCCGATCATGCCGCGGACGCCGCGGCCCAGCTCCATGCAGATCTTCGGGATCTGCGTGGTCTTGCCGGAACCGGTCTCACCGGCGACGATCACGACCTGGTGGTCGCGTATCGCCTCGGCGATCTCGTCCTTCTTCTGGCTGACGGGCAGGTTCTCGGGATAGGTGACCTCGGGCATGCGCGAGGCGCGGCCGGACAGCCGCGCGGCGGCCTTCTCGGCCTCCGCGGCGATCTCGTCGAGCACGGCCTGCCTGGCCTCGGGCTTGCGGATGCGGCGGGCGCCTTCGAGGCGGCGGCCGAGGCGGTGCGCGTCGCGGAGGGAGATCTCACCGAGAAGCGTCTGCAGGGCGGCGAAGGAAGTAGACATACCTGCTCGAGGATCTCACCCCGGTGCGCCGGGTGGCGAACGCATTTGTCGGGGGACCCGTACCATTTCGGGACGATCCCCCGTCCCGTCCCGCGTGAGAGGCCCCACGTATGCCGAGCAGCGCGTACCGACGCGTGTGCGGCGTGCTGCTCACGGTGCTGCTGGCGCTGCTGTGCGGTGTCGCGGGGGGCGCGGCGGGTGCGGCGCCCGCCGGCACGGCCTCGTCCGCCCGGGCCGCCGCGGACGTCTCCGACCGGGCTGCGGGCCGGGCTGTCGCAGACGGTGCGGGGCGGCCGCCCGGCCGGGGCTCGGCCGGCGGCCCCGGGCGCGCCGGCGCCGCCGCCGGGTCACCGGAGGCCGTACGGGCCTCCTCCGCGGAGCTGCCGGCCGATGTGGCCGAGGTCGTACGGGCCTCCTCCGCGGAGCTGCCGGCCGATGTGGCCGAGGTCGTACGGGCTTACGCCGCGGGGCAGCGGCCGGGCCGGGCTCTTGCGGACGTCGCGGGGCCGATGCCCGGCCGGGCGTCCGCCGGCACCGCCGACAGGGTGCCGGACGCCATACGGGCCTCCGCCGTGAAGCAGCGGCCCGTCGCGGGTGCGGTCGTACGGGCTTCCGCTGCGGGGCAGCGGGCCGATGCGGGTGGCGTCGTACCGGTCCCCGCCCCTGGGCGGCGGGTCGACGCGGCCGAGGTCGTACGGGCCTCCGTCTCGGGGCAGCGGGTCGGCGCCGTCCAGGTCGTACGGGCCTCCGCCGCCGGGCAGCGGGCCGACGGCGGCGGCGTCGGGCGGGGGCCCCGGTGTGGGCCGGGGTCTGGTGGGCCCGATCGGGCGCCGGCCCTGCCGGCCCGCGCCGGTGCGCAGGCCGAGCACGTCCTCGCGGTCTGTGCCCGCTCCGTCCCCGGCTGCGGGGCTCCCGCCGCCCGTGCCGCGGCCGGGCCGCCGGGCGGGGCGCGGGCCCCCGACCGGCCCGCTCCCGGGCCGGTGGAGCTCTCCGTGATCCGGGTGTAGGAGGGCGCGCCCGGCCCCGAGCGGCCGGACCGCCGCCCTCCCCTCCACCACCTCGTTCCGGAGCACCCGTATGCCTTCCTCCTCCTCCCGTCCCTCCCGATCCTCCTCCCGCTCCACCGGCAAGACGCTGCTCGCCTGCGCGGGCGTCGTCCTCGCCGCGGCCGCGCTGGGGCTGGCGTCCTGGCAGGCCACCGCGCCCGACGACCGCCCGGCGCGGGGCGGCGGCGCCGTGTCGCAGCCGCGGGCCGAGGACTCCGGCGCCCGCGCCGAGCTGCTGAAGCTCGCCCGCCGCGAGGCCGGTGACCGGCTCGCCGTCGGCCGGCAGGACGCGCCGGTCGTGCTGATCGAGTACTCCGACTTCAAGTGCGGCTACTGCGGCAAGTTCGCCCGGGACACCGAGCCCGAGCTGATCCGCAAGTACGTCGAGGACGGCACGCTGCGCATCGAGTGGCGCAACTTCCCGATCTTCGGCGAGGAGTCCGAGGCCGCGGCGAAGGCCGCCTGGGCCGCCGGGCAGCAGGACCGCTTCCAGCAGTTCCACGCCGCCGCGTACGCGCCGGGCGCCAAGGAGAAGGGCTTCGGCGCGGAGCGCCTGCTGGAGCTGGCCCGCGAGGCCGGCGTCCCCGACCTGGAGCGCTTCTCCCGCGACATGGCCGGCGAGGCCGCCGCGGCGGCGCTGGCCCGGGACCGGGAGGAGGGGAGCCGCATCGGCGTCGCCTCGACCCCGTCCTTCCTGGTCAACGGCCGGCCGATCGCCGGCGCGCAGCCGTACGGCGCCTTCGCCGCGGTGATCGACGGGGCCAAGGCCGAGGCGGCCCGGTGACCGGCATCGGCTACCTGGCCGCCCTGCTCGGCGGGCTGCTGGCGCTGCTCAGCCCGTGCAGCGCGCTGCTGCTGCCGGCGTTCTTCGCGTACTCGATCGACTCCCCGTCCCGGCTGCTGGCGCGGACCGGGATCTTCTACGCGGGCCTCGCGACCACCCTCGTACCGCTCGGCGCGGCCTCCTCGACGGCCGGGCGGTTCTTCCACGGCCACCGGGACGCCCTCGTCCTGGCGGGCGGCTGGCTGATCATCGCGCTGGGCGTCGCGCAGGTCCTCGGCAGGGGCTTCGCGCCGCGGCGGCTCTCGGAGCTGTCGGGGCGGATCCGACCGACGACCGCGCTGTCGGTGTACGCGCTGGGCGCGGTGTACGGGCTGGCCGGCTTCTGCGCCGGGCCGATCCTGGGGAGCGTCCTGACGGTGGCGGCCGTCGGCGGCAGCCCGGTCTACGGGGGCCTGCTGCTGGCGGTGTACGCGCTGGGGATGGCCGTACCGCTGTTCGTGCTGGCCCTGCTGTGGGAGCGCTTCGACCTGGGGCGGCGGCGGTGGCTGCGCGGCCGGCCCGTCCGTCTGGGGCGGCTGGAGGTGCACAGCACGTCACTGTTGTCGGGGCTGTTCTTCGTCCTGCTGGGGGCGCTGTTCCTGGCGTACGACGGGGCGAGCGCGCTGCCGGGGCTGCTGGACGTGGACGACTCGTTCGCGGTGGAGCAGCGGGTGCGGGAGGTCGCGGGCGCGGTACCGGACGCGGTGCTGCTCGGCGCGGCCGCGGCGGTGGCCCTCGCGGTGGTGCTGGTGCGCCGGCTGCGCGGCGGCCCCGCAGCGGCCGCCGGGGAGGACGCACCGGAGCCGGCGGAGGCGCGGGAATGACGCGGAAGGCCCCCTCCCGAGGGAGGGGGCCTTCCTGTTGTGGCTGGGGCCGGGGTCGAACCGGCGACCTATCGCTTTTCAGGCGATCGCTCGTACCAACTGAGCTACCCAGCCACGAGACCGTTTCCGGCCTCAGCGATCCTGACGGGACTTGAACCCGCGACCTCCACCTTGACAGGGTGGCGAGCTAACCAACTGCTCCACAGGACCATGCAGTGTGCGAGACAAGTCTTGCACACGGTAATGCGTACCCCCAACGGGATTCGAACCCGTGCTACCGCCTTGAAAGGGCGGCGTCCTGGGCCACTAGACGATGAGGGCTAAAGGCCCGCCGGGGCGCTTTCCAGCGCGTCGGGGACGTGAGAAGCATATGGGATGCGGGGAGGTAACGCCAAAACGGTTTCCCCCGGCAGGCTGCGTGCGCCCGGCGCGGAGGGACAATGACCGGGTGCTGGAGATGACACGCGAGGAGTTCGAAGAGCTCGTCGCCGAGGCCCTGGACCGCATCCCGCCGGAGCTGACGCGGCTGATGGACAACGTGGCGGTGTTCGTCGAGGACGAGCCGCCGGCGGACGACCCGGAGCTGCTCGGCCTCTACGAGGGGACTCCGCTGACGGAGCGCGGCGAGTGGTACGCGGGCGTGCTGCCGGACCGGATCACCATCTACCGCAACCCGACCCTGCGGATGTGCGAGGACCGGGAGGACGTGATCGCGGAGACGGAGATCACCGTGGTCCACGAGATCGCCCACCACTTCGGCATCGACGACGCCCGGCTGCACGCCCTGGGCTACGGGTGACCGGTCCGGCCGGGGGCGGCGCCCGCCCGGGAGACCCGGCCGACCCGGGCGGCCCCATCGATCCGGACGTCGACCTGCACGTGCCGGCGCAGCGGGCGGAGCCGCTGGGGCCCGTCATCGCGGCGGTCGCGGCCGGCGGCGCGCTCGGCGCGTCGGCCCGGTACGGGCTGGCGCTGCTGTGGCCGGCGGGTCCGGAGGGCTTCCCGTGGGCGGTGTTCTGGACGAACGCGGTCGGGAGTGCGCTGATCGGGGTGCTGATGGTGCTGGTCGCCGAGGGCGGGCGGACGCCGCCGCACCCGCTGCTGCGCCCGTTCGCCGGGACCGGTGTGCTCGGCGGGTTCACCACGTTCTCCGCGTACGCGGCGGACTTCACCCGGCTGTGGGCGGCGGGCGAGGCGGCGCGTGCGCTCGCGTACGCCGGGGGCACGCTCGCGGCGGCGCTCGGCGCGGTGTGGGCGGCGGCCTCGGTGGCGCGGCGCGCGGTGCGGCGCGGGGGCCGCGGGTGAACTGGCTGCTGGTGGTGGCGGGTGCGGCCGTCGGGGCGCCGCTGCGGTACCTCGCGGACCGGGCGGTGCAGGCGCGGCACGACTCGGTGTTCCCGTGGGGGACGTTCGCGGTGAACGCGGCCGCCTGCCTGCTGCTGGGGCTGCTGACCGGGGCGGCGCTGGCGGGGGCGGCGTCCGCGCGGTGGCAGCTGCTGCTGGGGACGGGGCTGTGCGGGGCGCTGAGCACGTACTCGACGTTCTCGTACGAGACGCTGCGGCTGGCGGAGCGGGGGCGGTTCGAGGCGGCCGCGGCGAACGTGGCGGGCTCGGTGCTGGTCGGGTTCGGGGCGGTGGCGCTGGGGTTGCAGGCGGCGGACCGGCTCTGGGGCTGAGGGCGGGGCCGGCGCCGGCGGCCGGCCGCCGTCCGCGGGTGTCCGTCCGGGGCGTGTCCCTTGCGGGGCAAAGGGAGTTGGGCACATCGACCCGCTCACCGCGGACTCTGACCGCCTACCCGGAGGTGCACCGTGCGCCAGTTGTCCGCTTCCCTCCGCCTGGCCGTCACCGCGCTCGCGGTCGCGGCCACGGCGGGCTGCATGAGCGTCGGCGGGGACGTCGCGAAGCCGGGGCCGTCCGCCTCGCCGGGCCGCAAGCAGGCGGCCGACGCGGGCCGGGGCGCCGCGGCCGGGCGGGGTGCGGGGTCGCACGAGGCGGGGCAGGGCGGCAGGGCCTCCGCGGGGGTCCAGGCGGGCAAACCCGGTGAGGACGGCAAGGCGTCCGGTGCGACGGGGGCTACGGCCAGTCCGGGTGCGCCGGCGGGGCGGCCGGGGGCGCCGTCGCCGTCGGCCGGGCCGGGGGGCGGCGCGGGAGGGCAGGGCCCGCAGGAGCCGCCCCCGGGCCACGGCGGGACCGGCGGAGGCTCCGGCGGTTCCGGCGGGACGAAGCCCACACCGCCGGCGCAGTCGCCGACCCCCGAGCCGCCTGTCACCCCCCCGGCCCCCACGCCCACTCCGCCGCAGCCCGAACCGACTCCCACGCCCACCGGCTGAGGGGCCGCCGCGGCGGCCCCGCGGGCCGATCGCCACAGGTCAGGACGGATCGGACGGGACCGACTTGCCAGACCCCCCAAGGGGTGCGTATGGTTATAGATCGTTTGATCCCATTGCCCGGCGCCGATCCGAAGCGCGCCGCGTGGCGCGTTTCTCCCTAGCCGTGGCGACCGCATTGAGGCGGTCGAATTGCGATTCACGGAGTTTGGGCGCGTGCCGAGACTCCGGAAGGTTTCGCATTTCGCATGTCCATTTCCAGTTCTGACCGTGCCGTCATGCCCGAGAACGACTCCCACGAGATCGTGGACGCCGTCGAGGCCCTCGTGGTGACGGAGGCCATGGAGGCCGCCGAGGCGGACGAGATCATCGAGGCCCTCGAGGCCGACGTGGCGGGCGACCGCGACGCCGAGTCCGACGAGCCCGAGACCACCTTCGCCGACCTGGGCCTGCCCGAGGGCGTCGTCCGCAAGCTCGCCCAGAACGGCGTCACCGTCCCGTTCCCGATCCAGGCCGCGACCATCCCGGACGCCCTGGCCGGCAAGGACATCCTCGGCCGCGGCCGCACCGGCTCCGGCAAGACCCTCTCCTTCGGCCTGCCGACCCTGGCGCGCCTGGCGGGCGGCACCACCGACAAGAAGAAGCCCCGCGCGGTCATCCTCACCCCGACCCGCGAGCTCGCGATGCAGGTCGCGGACGCCCTCCAGCCCTACGGCGACGTACTCGGCCTGAAGATGAAGGTCGTCTGCGGCGGCACCAGCATGGGCAACCAGATCTACGCCCTGGAGCGCGGCGTCGACATCCTCGTCGCCACCCCGGGCCGCCTGCGCGACATCATCAACCGCGGCGCCTGCTCCCTGGAGGACGTCCAGGTCGCGGTCCTCGACGAGGCCGACCAGATGTCCGACCTGGGCTTCCTGCCCGAGGTCACCGAGCTCCTGGACCAGGTCCCGGCCGGCGGCCAGCGCATGCTGTTCTCCGCCACCATGGAGAACGAGATCTCCACCCTGGTCAAGCGCTACCTCACCGACCCGGTCAGCCACGAGGTCGACAGCGCCCAGGGCAACGTCACGACCATGTCGCACCACGTGCTCGTCGTGAAGCCGAAGGACAAGGCGCCCGTCACGGCCGCCATCGCCGCCCGCAAGGGCCGCACCATCATCTTCGTCCGCACCCAGTTGGGCGCCGACCGCATCGCCGAGCAGCTCGTCGAGGCCGGCGTGAAGGCGGACGCGCTGCACGGCGGCATGACGCAGGGCGCCCGTACCCGCGTCCTCGCCGACTTCAAGGACGGCTACGTCAACGCCCTCGTCGCCACCGACGTCGCCGCCCGCGGCATCCACGTCGACGGCATCGACCTGGTCCTGAACGTGGACCCGGCCGGCGACCACAAGGACTACCTGCACCGCTCGGGCCGCACCGCCCGCGCCGGCAGGTCCGGCGTCGTCGTCTCCCTGGCCCTGCCGCACCAGCGCCGCCAGATCTTCCGCCTCATGGAGGACGCCGGCGTCGAGGCCTCGCGCCACATCGTCCAGGGCGCCGGAGCCTTCGACCCGGAGGTCGCCGAGATCACCGGCGCCCGCTCGCTGACCGAGGTCCAGGCCGACTCCGCGAACAACGCGGCCAAGCAGGCCGAGCGCGAGGTCGCCGAGCTGACCCGCCGCCTGGAGCAGATGACCCGCCGCGCCGCCGAGCTGCGCGAGGAGGCCGACCGCCTCGTCGCCCGTTCCGCCCGTGAGCGCGGCGAGGACCCGGACACCGCGATCGCCGAGACGGCCGAGGCCGCCCAGGCCGAGGTGGCCGCTCAGGTCGCCGCCGCCGCGGCGGCCGAGGAGCGCCGGGAGCGCACCGAGCGCCGCGACGACCGCGGCGACCGGGGCGGCGACCGCGGCGACCGCGGCGGCTTCCGCCGTGACGACCGGGGTGACCGCGGGGGCGACCGCGGCGGTTTCCGCCGTGACGACCGCCCGTCCTTCAACCGGGACGACCGCGGCGACCGCGGTGGCGACCGCGGCGGCTTCCGCCGTGACGACCGCCCGTCCTTCAACCGGGACGACCGCGGCGACCGCGGTGGCGACCGCGGCGGCTTCCGCCGGGACGACCGTGGCGACCGTGGCGGTTTCCGCCGTGACGACCGCCCGTCCTTCAACCGGGACGACCGCGGTGACCGCGGTGGCTTCCGCCGTGACGACCGGGGTGACCGTGGCGGTTTCCGCCGTGACGACCGCCCGTCCTTCAACCGGGACGACCGCGGTGACCGCGGTGGCGACCGCGGTGGCTTCCGCCGTGACGACCGGGGTGACCGTGGCGGCTTCCGCCGTGACGACCGCCCGTCCTTCAACCGGGACGACCGCGGCGACCGCGGTGGCGACCGCGGCGGCTTCCGCCGTGACGACCGCGGTGACCGCCGCGACGACCGCGGCGGCTTCCGCCGGGACGACCGCCCCTCCGGCGGCTTCCGCTCCGGCGGCGGCGACCGCCCGTACGGCCGCCGCGACGACAACCGCCCGTCCGGCTCCTTCGGCGGCCGCCGCGACGACAAGCCGCGCTGGAAGCGCAACGGCTGATCCCCGGCGCTGAGAACGCCCGACAGGCCCCCACGGCACCCGCCGCGGGGGCCTGTCCGCGTTCCGGAACACGCCAAGAACCCTCCCGCGAGCGCTCCTTGCCGCATCCGACGGGGCCGGTCGGTCGATACCCGATCGGCTGACGGGCGCGGTCCGGCTATGCTCTGGGGTGGGCAGTGAGGGCCATTAGCTCAATTGGCAGAGCAGCGGACTTTTAATCCGTTGGTTGTCGGTTCGAGTCCGACATGGCCTACGGCCGGGGAGCGCCCCGCGCGGTTTCGACCGGGCGGGGCGCTCCCGTGTGTTCAGGACCAGCCCGGATCGCGCGGGGTGGGGACCGACCAGCCGGGCTCGGCGACCACGCGGTGGCCGGGATCCCCGGCCGGGGACTCCGGGGCGGAGGCCCGGCCGGTGCCGTTCACGCCGGCGACGGCGATCAGGGCGGCGGCGGTGGCGGTGACGAGGGTGGCGAGCGTGCGGCGCATGGTGTCGATGCCTCTTATCGGACCGTGGGGATGAGGGCGGTTGGCCGGATCCTGCGCTCCGGCGTGCCGCCATCGTGCCGAGCGGACGGGCCGCTGTCGCCGGTTCGGCGGTGGCACAAAGCGCTCTGACACATCCCTGCCAACGGCCCCCACCGCTCCCGCCGCGCCGATGGGTGACGGTATGTCCGGCGGTGCTGTCCGCGTGATGGACGGTGTTTGTGCGGGCCGTGGCCGGTATGGACAATCCTGGGTGCAAGATCGGCCCTCGGAGGGCCGCGCATCCTGCCGCCAGCGTTGTCGGTGCAACAGCCGTGCTGCCGCTCCGAACCGCGAGCTGGGGGGCTCCCTTTGTTGGTTTCTCTCGGGCTGACCGAGCGCTCGGACGCGCTCTACCGGCTCATCCTCAAACGGCCGGATCTCGCCGTCGCCGCCGCGGCCGCCGAGCTGGGACGGCCGGAGGGCGACGTACGCGGCGACCTGGAGGAGTTGACCCGGCTGTCGCTGCTGGCGCCCTCCTGGCGCAGTGACGGACGGCTGCGCGTGGTCAACCCGAAGGCGGCCCTGGACTCGCTGCTCGCGCACCAGCAGGCGGAGATCGCCCAGCGGCACCGGGCGCTCGCCGAGAGCCAGGCCGCGGCGAGCGCGCTGCTGTCGCAGTACGCCGAACTGCACCCGGCGCCGCCCGCGCACGAGGCGGAGCGGTTCCTCGGAGTCGAGGCCGTGCGGGCCAAGCTGAGCGAGCTGTCGTCCCGCACCCGCCGCGAGTCGATCAGCTTCCACCCCGGGGGGCCCGTCCCCGCGGCCCAGTTCAGGGCCAGCGAGCCGATCACCGAGGAGCTCATCGAACGCGGGGTGAAGATCCGCACCGTCTACCAGGACGCGATCCGCAACGACCCGGCCAGCCTGGAGCACGCGCGCTGGCTGACCGAACGGGGCGGCGAGGTGCGGACGGTGCCGTCGCTGCCGATGCGGATGGTCATCGCCGACCGGGAGTTCGCCCTGCTCCCGATCGACCCCGCGGACAGTGCGCTGGGCGCGGTGCTGCTGCGGGAGCCGGGTGCCGTCGCCGCGTTCTGCGCCCTGTTCGACTCGGTGTGGGAGACGGCGCTGCCGTTCGGGGAGCCGCCGCGGCGGAGCCTGGACGACCCGGGCTCGCAGCCGCGGGAGCTGCTGCGGCTGCTGGCGCAGGGCTACACCGACGAGGCCGCCGCCCGCCGGCTGGGGATCTCCCTGCGCAGCGAGCGGCGGCTGATCTCCGAGTTGATGGAGAGGCTGGACGCGCACAGCCGGTTCCAGCTGGGGCAGCGGGCCGTCGAGCAGGGTCTGCTCTGACGTCCGGCCCGCGCCGGCCCCGTCAGCAGCCGCAGGCGGCGCCTTCGGCGGCGGGGGCGGTCAGCGGGTCGGGGGCGGAGCGGCGCAGCCCGGCGGAGTCCTCGACGGGGAAGCCCTCGCGGGACCAGTACTCGTAGCCGCCGAGCATCTCCTTGACCCGGTAGCCGGCGGTGGCGAAGGCGTGGGCGGCGCGCGTCGCGCCGTTGCAGCCGGGACCCCAGCAGTAGGTGACGACGGTGCTGCCGGGCGGTACGGCCTCGGCGGCGCGGGCCGGGATCTCGTCGGTGGGCAGGTGCACGGCGCCCGGGATGCGGCCCTGGGCCCAGGCTTCGGCGCTGCGGCTGTCGACGAGGACGAAGCCGGGGGCGCCGGACTCGATGTCGGCGTGGACGTCGGCGACGTCGGCCTCGAAGGTGAAGCGGCGGTGGAAGTGGGCGGCGGCGGCCGCCGGGTCGGCGGGCGGTACGCGCAGCACCTTGGAGGCAGTGGCGGCGGGGGCGGTCTGCGGGACGGTGGTCATGCGGTGTGCTCCTTGGGACGGGGGCGGCGCAGGGCCGCCACGGCGATGAGGCAGTACAGGGCCGCGGTGGCGGTACCGGGGCCGGCGAGCAGGACGGCGGCGGGCCGGTGGGCGGCCGCGCCGGCGGCGAGGAAGGCGAGGGCGAGGGCGGCGCCGGAGAGGACGCCGCCGCGGCGGGAGCGGCCGCCGCCGAGTTCGGTCCAACGGGCCGCGGCAGCCTGGAGGTTGGTCCGGCAGTACGACCAGCACAGCGCGGCCGCGGCCGCACCGAGGACGGCCGCCGCAGCCGGATGCGGCGGCGGGGCGGACGGGTCGTGGGGGGCGGCCAGTACGGCGTACAGGGCTCCGGCGGCGGCCAGGCCGAGCAGGGCGCCGGCCAGCACGCGGGGCCGGGCCGCGGACGGCACGGTCCCTTCGAGCCCGACCCAGCCGAACAGCAGCGGCACCGCCGCCGCGGCGGCCCACCATCCGGTGGCGCCGGAGCCGGGGAACGGCCCGCCGAAGCCCCACCAGGCGGCGGCCACCGCTGCCACTGCGGCGAGCCGCAGCCGCCGGGCGGCGGGCGAGGGGCCCTGCGGGCCGAGCCAGGCGCGGCAGGCGGCGGCGGCCAGCACGGCGGCGGCGACCACGTGGGCCCGCCAGCCGGAGTCGCCGCCCGGGGCGAGCGCGGCCGCGGCGTAGCCGCCCGCCGCGAGGGCGACGGCCGCCTGGCCGGTGGCGAAGCCGCCGAAGTACAGCGCGGTGGCCGCGCGGGCCGCGCGCGGGCCGAGCCGGTCCCGTACGAAGGCCACCGGCCCGCGGCGGTCCGTGCCGCCCGCGGCGGCTACGAGCAGGCACCAGCAGGCGAGCGCGGCGGCCACCGCCGCCACGACCCGGGCGGGCACCGGCCCGAGTACCCCCGGCAGCACCAGCAGCCCGGCCCCCAGCACCCCGAGCAGCGTCCGCCGCGCCCCTTCCGCCGGCCCGCCCGCGGCGGCCCGCGGCCCGCGCGGTCCGGCGGGGGCGGGCGCGGACACGGGGGAGGCGGTCACGACAGCTCGTGGAAGTACAGCGGGACCGACGCCGGGAGGGTGCTGCCCGCGGGCAGCAGGCGGCCCTCCGGCCACCCCGGCATGCGGGTCGCGAGGTCCACCGGGAGGCCCAGCCGCTCCGCGAGGAACGCCGACCAGCCCGGCATCAGCGGCGCCGCCGTGGCCGCGACCGCGGCGAGGAGTTCGGCGTGCGCGGCGAGGCGCGCCGCGTACCGGGCGCGCGGGCCGGAGGCCCGCAGCAGGGCCAGCTCGCGCAGGTCGGCGTCGGCCCGCTCCACCGCGGTGGCCAGGACGTCGGCCGCGCGCTGCGGGGAGAACGCCTCGGCGCCGAGGGCCTGCGCGATCCGTCCGGGCAGCGCGGCCCGCTCGGCGGCGGCCGGCCCCCCGGCGTCCGCGCCGTCCGCACCGTCCGCGCCGTCCGGGACGGTCGAGTCGAAGTCCCGGGCCAGCAGGTCCAGCACGGTGTCCGTCCACCGCTCCAGCGAGCCCGCCAGCACCGTGCTGACCGTGTCGGCGAACTCCTTCATGGAGAAGTTGTTCTGCGCCCGCTCGGGCCCGGTCAGGCACAGGTGGAAGCGGAGCGCGTCCGCGTTGACCCGCCGCAGGAACTCGCCGCCCCAGATGGCGTGTCCGCGGCTGGTGGAGAACTTCTCGCCCTCCAGCCGGTAGAACTCGTTCGTCACCACCTGCGCCGGCAGGGTCAGCCCGCCCCGCGCGAGCAGCAGCGCCGGCCACAGCACGGCGTGCGAGAACGAGCAGTCGAAGCCGATGAAGTTGACGATCCGGGTCTCCGGGTCGGTCCACAGCCGCTCCCACTGCGACCGGTCGCCGTTCGCCTCGGAGAGCCGGGCCGTGGCGGCCGCGTAGCCCCAGATGCCGCTGAACCAGGTGTCGAGGACGTGCCCCTCCCAGCCGGGCAGCGGCACGGGGATGCCGTAGCCGGCCTCGCGGCTGATCGGGGTGTCGGGCAGCGGGCCCCGCGCGAACAGCCCCTGCAGGTAGGCGACCAGGCGGGGCCGCCACTCGGCGCGGGCCTGCGCCTCGGCGTAGTAGGCGGCCAGCTCCTCGCGGCGCGGCTCCAGCGGGAAGACGATGCGGCGCAGCGTGCGCGTCTCCGGGGCGGTCCGGCAGGCGGTGCACTTGGGGTCGGCGAGGCCGGCCGGGTCCTGGGGGAGGCCGCAGGCCTCGCAGTAGACGCCGTCGGAGGGCTCCGCGCAGAACTGGCAGCAGCCGCGGACCTCGGCCTCGTACAGGTGGCGGTCGCAGGGCCCGCAGTGGAAGACGGGCAGCTCCTGCACCTCCAGCGCGCCGGACTCCCACAGGTCGAGGAAGAAGCGCTGGACGAACTCGGTGTGGACGGGGTCGGTGAGCGGGCGGGTGAACCAGTCGTGGTGCATGGCGCCCAGCGAGAGGGTCTCCTCCATGCGGTCGCCGAACAGCCGCGCCGTCGGGCGCGCGGTGGAGCCGATCTCGGCGGCCCGGCGGGGCACGTAGCAGGAGTGCTCGTCGGAGTAGCCCACGTGGCGGACGTCGTGGCCGCGCTGGCGCAGGTGGCGGGTGAGGACGTCCGCGCCGAGGAACGGGCCGGAGAGGTGGCCGAGGTGGAGGTCGCCGTTCGGGTTCGGCGGGGCGCTGGTGACGACGTACGCGGTCATGGCGTGGGGGTTCCTTCGGGGACGGTCACGGCAGGGGAGGCGGGGGCCGCCGTGTCGAGGGGCGGCAGGGCGGCGGAGGCGGCGGCGACGACGCGGCTGCGCGGCGGCAGGTCGTCCAGGACGACGGAGTGGGCGCCGATCCGGGAGTCCGCGCCGACGGTGACGGGGCCCAGCACGCTGGCGCCGGTGCCGATGACGACGCGGTCGCCGACGACGGGGTGGCGGCGCGATCCGGAGGGGCGGCGCAGGTCCTTCCACCAGCCGACGGAGCCCAGCGTGACCTGGTGGTACAGCATCACGTCGTCGCCGATGCGGACGGTCTCGCCGATGACGACGGCGGTGCCGTGGTCGATGAAGAAGCGGCGCCCGATCCGCGCCCCGGGGTGGATCTCGATCCCGGACACGGCGCGGGCGAGCAGGGACAGGGCGCGGGCTGTGACGCGGTGGCCGCCGCGCCACAGCCGGTGGGCGATCCGGTACGTCCACAGGGCGTGGATGTGCGGGTAGAGGAGCACCTCCGCGCGGGAGCGGGCGGCGGGGTCCTTGTCGAGGACGGTCGCGACGTCCTCGCGGAGCACCTCCCGCAGCGGCCGCCGCGCCGCGGCCGCTCCGGGCGCTCCGGGAGCTCCGGTGTCGCGGGTGGACTCACATGTGGTCATACGGGGCCTCCGGGCGGATCGGGTGGCCGGCGAGGAACCGCTGCGGCCGGTACGGCTCCAGCAGCTCCTGTACGGCCTTGCCGGGCACGGCCCCGCCCTCGGCGATCTCCAGGGCGGCGAGTTCGGCGACGGCGGGCGCGAGCTTGAAGCCGCCCCCGCTGAAGCCGAGCGCCAGGTAGAGGCCGTCGGGGCCGGCCGCGCCGACGACGGGCCGCTTGTCCGGGGTGTAGCCGTCCAGGCCGGAGCGGGTGCCGGCGAGCGGGGCGGCGGCCGCGGCGGGCACCCGGTGGGCGACGGCGGCGATCGCGGCCTCCAGCTCGGCCTCGGTGAGCGGCTCGACGTCCCGGCCGAGCTCGGTGTCGGGCTTGCTGGGCACGCCGAAGTAGAAGCGGTCCAGGCCGTCGGGCCGGAAGTAGCTGCCGGTGGTGTCGTCGATGCACGTCGGCACGGAGGCCGCCGAGCCGCGCCGCCCGGCACCGGGCAGTTCGGCCTGCGCGAGGCCGATGCGGCGGGCGGTGACGGGGATGTGGATGCCGAGGTACTCGGCGGGCGCCGAGCCCCACGCCCCGCCCGCCAGGACCACCAGCGGGGAGTCGATCCGGCCGATGGAGGTCAGGACGCCCGTGACGGTGCCGGCGCGTTCCAAGACCTTCACCGCGCGGATGCCCTCGGAGGGGGACACACCGAGCCGGTAGGCGGCGCCCAGCAGCGAGGCGGTGGCGGCGAGCGGGTCGGCGTAGCCGCCTTCCGGCTCGTACGCGGCGAGCCCGACGCCCTCGGTGCGAAGGCCCGGGTAGAGGGCCTTCAGTTCGGCGGCGTCGACGACCTCGGTGCGCCGGTAGCCGGCCGCGTCGCTCGCGGCGGCCGCGTTCTGCCGCAGGCCGTCGGCGTGGTCCTCGCCGACGATCATCACGAAGCCGGTGCGGCGGTAGCCGCAGTCGCCGCCGATGACGTCCGCCCACTGCTCGAAGACGGGCAGGCTGCGGGCGGCGAGGCGGGTGTCGGCGACGGAGGTGTGGTGCAGCCGCAGGAGGCCGCCGGAGCGGGAGGTGGCGCCCTGGGCGCTGACCCGGCCCTGGTCGCACAGGACGATCCGGCCGAGGCCGGCGAGGGCGAGCCGGTGGGCGATGGCCGCGCCGATGACCCCGCCGCCGACCACGACGGCGTCGGCGTGGGCGTGCACGACGGGGCTCATGCCGCGCCCCGCCCGTCCGCACCGGGGGCGCCGTCCGCACCGGGGTCCGCGATGCCGAACTCGGCGGCCCACTTGGCGCGGTCGCGGGCGACGGCCTCGGAGCCGCCCCACCAGATGGTGAGGAAGCGGAGCCGCTCCGCGCCGTCGTTGGTGAGGTCGTGGTCGAGGCCGGGCGTGATGAAGACGGTCTCCCCGGCCCGCACGCGGCGGGTCTCCGAGCCGATCCGCATCAGCCCGCTGCCCTCGGTGACGAAGAACATCTCGTTCTCGTCGTGCAGGTGCGCGGTGGAGGTGGCGCCGGGTGCCACGTCGACCCAGGCGCCGCCCCAGTTGGGCTCCTCGACGGCCTCCGGCCAGGGGAAGATCCGCCGGCCGCTGACGTTGTACTGCTCCTCGAAGACCATGTCGTCCTCGTGGGCGGTGAAGATGTGCATCGCGTACGGGTTCCAATCAGGCGGCGACGGGCGCGGCGGGCCGGCTGAGGCGGGCCCGCAGGTCGCGGTGGACGGTGTCGGCCTTGGCGGCCATCTGGCTGAAGGAGGTGGCGCTGCCGATGCCGTGCCGCCACTCGGTGAGGCCGTCGAGGTAGATCCCGACCTCGCAGTCGCCGGTGGTCTCGGCCCGGTAGGCGCGGGTGACCTCGGGTCGGCCCTGCGGGTCGAGCCGCAGGTACGGGACGAACGCGGCGAGCTGCCGGGGCAGGGCGGGCTCGCGGTAGCCGGTGCAGACGATCACGGCGTCGGCGGTGACCAGTCCCCGCTCGCCGGTGAAGACCTCCTCGGTGGCGAGCCGCACCCGGCCGCCGTCCTCCTGCCCGACGGAGGCGATCTCGGTGCGCCGGTGCATGTGCAGCCGGTTCCGGCCGGTGAACCGGTCCTGGTAGGCGGCCTGGTAGAGGGCGGTGGAGACGTCCGGGTCGACGGCCGCGTAGTTGGTGGCGCGGGCCTGCTCCAGGGCGCGTTCGCGCTGCTCGCCTTCGAGTCCGTAGAAGTAGTCGGTCTCGGCCGGGAAGTAGACCTCGTTGCTGAAGTGGCCGAGCTCGTACATCCGGAAGCCGGCGTGCCGGACGAGGGAGTGGATCTGCGCGTCGGGGTGCTGTGCGGCCAGGTGCAGGACGATCTCGCCGGCGGTCTGGCCGGCCCCGATCACGGCGATGCTGCGCAGCGGGGTCCCGGAGAGCGCGGCGAGGGCCGGCAGCAGCCGCGAGGCGTGGAAGACCCGCTCGCCCAGGTGCGGGCGGAGCAGCTCGGGCACGTACGGCTCGTGGCCGGTGGCGAGGGCGACGTTGCGGCCCTCGACGGTGTGCAGGGAGCCGTCGCGGGGGTCGCGGGAGGTGACGCGGGCGGTGCGGACGCGGCCGTCGGGCCCGGTGACGGGCTCGATGCCGAGGACTTCGCGGTGGTATTCGACGGTGCCGCGGACCTGCCGGGCGGCCCACTGGACGTAGTCCGACCACTCCAGGCGGCTGACGTAGCCGCCCATCAGCGTGAACGGGTAGAAGCGGCCGCTCTGCTGCAGGTAGTGGGGGAAGGTGAAGCGGGAGCGGGCGTCGCGCGGGGTGGCGAAGTCGCGCAGGAAGTGATGCTGGATGTCGGTGCCGGGCAGGACGAGGTTGGGCTGCCAGGCCGAGTCGGCGGCCTTCTCCAGGTAGCGGGCGGCGAGCGGCGGGCCGCCGGCCGCGTCGTCGTGGTCCTCGACGGCGGCGGCGAGCGCGATCCCGGAGGGCCCGAATCCGGCGACGACGAGGTCCTGGACGGCGGTGTCGCGGGCGGCGGCCATCACGCGGCCCCCGCCGCCGCGCCGAGCCCCTCCAGGGCGGCGGCCAGCGCCGCGCGGATGATCCGGCCGGCGTGGTCGATCTCCTCGGCGGTGCAGTTCAGCGGGGGCAGCATGCGCACGACGCAGTCGTCCCGGCCGCCGAGTTCGAGGATCAGCCCGCGGCTGACGGCCTCCCACTGGACGCGGCGGGCCAGTTCGGACGCGGGCCGACCCGTGGCGGGGTCGGTCAGCTCGACGCCGGCCATCAGGCCGAGGCCGCGTACGTCGGCGACCCACAGGCCGAGCTCGCGCAGCCCTTGGAGGTGGACCATCAGCTGGTCGGCGCGGGCCCGGACGTTCTCCAGGACGCGCTCGCGCCGCACCACCTTCAGGGTGGCGGCGCCCGCGGCGAACGCGGGCTGGTTGCCGCGGAAGGTGCCCGAGTGCGCGCCGGGCTTCCACACGTCGAGCTTCTCGTCGTAGAGGATCACGGAGGCGGGCAGCCCGATCCCGGACAGCGCCTTGGAGGCGCACACCACGTCCGGCTCGATGCCGTACTGCTCGAACGCGAACCAGGTGCCGGTGCGGCCGCAGCCGCTCTGCACCTCGTCCACGATCAGCGGGATCCCGAGCCGCCGGGTGACCTCCCGGACCCGCTGGACGAACTCGACCTCGGCCGGGATCACCCCGCCCTCGCCCTGCACCAGCTCCATCAGGACGGCCGCGGGCGGGGTGAGGCCGCCGTTGGAGTCGGTGAGCGCCTTCTCCAGGAACGCCGCGCAGTTCACCTTGCAGGTGTCCCGGGTCAGGCCGAGCGGGCAGTCGTGGCAGTGCGAGTACGGGAAGAAGTGCACGCCCGGCATGCGGCCGCGGACGGGCTCCTTCTGCTCGACCAGGCCGGTCACGCTGAGCGCGGCCAGGGTGGCGCCGTGGAAGCCGCCCTGGAAGGTGACGACCTCGTCGCGGCCGGTGGCGGTCTTGCACAGCTTCAGCGCGGCCTCGACGGCGTTGGCGCCGGTCGGCCCGCAGAAGTGGATGCGGGTGCGCCCGCGCATCGGCTCGGGCAGCATCCCGAGGGTCAGCTCGGTGAACTCGTCCTTCACCGGAGTCGGGAAGTCCAGGCCGTGGACGAACTCGTCGAGCTGCCGGTGCGCCGCGGCCAGCGGCTCGGGGTGGTTGTGGCCGAGCGAGAGGACGCCCGCGCCGCTGAGGAAGTCGAGGAAGACGTTCCCGTCGAGGTCCTCGACGTACGAGCCGCGGGCGCGGCGGATCGCCATCGGCAGCTTGCGCGGGTAGGAGCGCGAGTTGGACTCGCGGCCGGCCTGCCGGTCCAGGAGTTCGGCGCTGCGGGGGCCGGGCAGCGGGCCGGTGACGCGGGGCTCGCTGTAGATGCGGTCGGCGGGGGCGTCGATCGTGGCGGTCATGGGGCGGAAGGACCTTTCCGGTCAGGCGGCGGCGAGGACGGCGTCGCGGCCGGGCGCGGCCGTGGCGGACAGGCGGGCGGTCAGGGCGTCGGCGAGGGTTGCGGCGCGCAGCGACAGCAGGCTGAAGGAGCCGGCGTCGCCGATGCCGTGGCTGGACTCGCACAGCCCGTTGAGGAAGAGCGGCGGGACGCCGTCGGCGACGGGCTCCAGGGCGTAGTCGGCGGCGACCTGCAGGCGGCCGTCCGGCTCGGTGGCGAAGAGCGGCGCGAGCGGGGCCATCAGCGGCGGGCACAGCTCCTCGTGCGGGCCGGGGCCCATGTTGCGGAAGCCGGTGGCGAGGACGGCGAAGTCGACGGTCTCGGTGGTGCGGGCGCCGGTGGTGCGCTCCAGGAACTCCAGGGCGATCCGGCCGTCGGGGGCGGTGGACACGCCGGTCGCCTCGTGGTTGCCGCGGACGAACGTCCGCTGGTCGCCGTCGAGTTCCTGCTCGTAGATGGCCATGTACAGCTCGCGCAGCACGTCGCCGTCGGAGGAGGAGTAGTTGGTGCCGTGCATGTACGCGTCGAGGGCCTTCTTGGCCTCGCGGGGCGCCCGGAAGTAGTAGTCCGTGAACTCGGGGAAGTAGCCCTCCTCGCTGAAGGGGCTGGTGTCCTTCAGCTTCAGGGTGTGCGAGCGGGTGTACGTCGTCACCCGCGTCCGCGGGAAGCGGCGCGAGAGGTCCAGGGCCAGCTCGACGGCGCTCTGGCTGCCGCCGATGACGGCGACCGACTCCGGCTCCCGCCCGTCCCCGGTCAGCTCGGCGAGCTTCGGCAGGTACCGGGTGAGGTGGAAGATCCGCGGGGTGCTCAGGCCGTCGTACGGGGCGGGGACGTACGGGGTGCGGCCGGGCGCCATGACGAGGGTGCGGCCCAGGTGGCGGTCGCCGGACATGGTGGTGACGGCGTAGACGCGCTCGCCCTGCTCCTGCACGACCTCGACGTGCGCGGCGCGCTGGTTGCAGTCGACGAGGTGGGCGAAGAAGCCGGCCGCCCAGCGGATGTAGCCGGCGTACTCCTTGCGGAGCGGGAACTCGGCGGGCAGGTTCAGGTGGCGCAGCAGCCGGCCGTGCTCGTGCAGGTAGTTCAGGAAGGAGTAGCGGCTGCGCGGGTTGCGCAGGGTCACCAGGTCGCGGCTGGGGTGGTTCTGGATGTCGGAGCCGTCCAGGAGCATGCCGGGCTGCCATTCGGGGCTCGGCCTGGCCTCCAGGAACCGTGCGGTGAGCGGTGAGCCGCGTTCCTCCAGGGCGATGGCCAGGGCGAGGTTCGCGGGGCCGAAGCCGATGCCCAGGATGTCGTGGACGGGGACGGGCTGCGCCGCGGCGGCCTGGGCTGCGGAGGCGGTGCCGGCCGGTGCGGTCGGGTGCGTCGGTGCGCTCATCGCGTGGTCTTCCTTGCCTTGACAGTGGTGAGGGTCGGGTTGCCGTCGAAGTCGATGCGCAGGCCCGTGATCCGGTCGGCGGCGTACACCCGCTGGTCGGTGCGGTACCAGAGCGGCACCAGCGCCAGGTCGGCCATCGCGACGGCCTCCGCGCGGCGCCAGAATCCGGCCCGCCCGGCCGGGTCGGCGCAGCCGCGGGCGCGGGCCACGAGGGCGTCGAACTCCGGGTTCGCGTAGCGGCCTTCGTTGTCGCCGTGGGCGGTGCCGGCCGCGTCGGGCGCCGTGCAGGAGGAGTGCAGCAGCGGGTAGAGCACGTTGTCGGGGGTGGGGTAGTCGCAGGCCCAGCCGGCCCGGCAGAAGCCGGCCGCGCCGATCGAGGTGCGGTGGTCGACGAGCCCGCGGGCGTCGGTGCGCAGCAGCTCGACCCGCCAGCCCAGCACCTCCTCCAGGCCGCGTGCCAGGTCGGCGACCCACGCGTCGTGCCCGGCACCGGTGTTGTACGCGAACTGCACGCTGCTGCCCGGCCCGAGCCCGGCGCGCAGCGCGGCGGAGCGTGCCCGGTCCGGGTCGAAGGCCGTCCAGTCGGCGTCGGCCGTACCGCGCGGAGTGTGGGCCTTGCCGAACCAGGGGGAGAGCAGCGAGTGGGCGGGGGTGCGCCGGCCGTGGAAGTGCCGGTCGACGAGCCCCTGCCGGTCGATGGCGGCCGACAGGGCCCGGCGGGCGTCGAGGGAGTCCATCGGCGCCCGGTGGCAGAACGGGATCAGGTAGAACAGCCCGGCGCCCTCCTGCTCGGTGAAGCCGTCGCGGGCGGCGGCCTCGGCGGTGCGGGCGGGCGGGATGCGGGCGTAGTCGTAGGTGCCGTCGAGGAAGCGGGCGTACTCGTCGTCGAGCCCGGTGACCGGGTCGAGGACGTCGATGTGCACCTCGCGGACCTCGGGCGCGGGCCCGAGGTTCCACCGGTCGTTGCGGACGAGCCGGATCGCCCGGTGGTGCTCCCAGGGGCCGGCCATCTTGAACGGGCCGTTCCCGATCGGCATGTCGTTGTAGGCGGGGTCCAGTGCGGGGCCCGCGCACTCCGGGACGGGGCTGAAGACCGGCTGGAGCGTCTTCAGGTCGAACTCGACGTCCGGCTCGGACAGCTCGACGACGAGCGTGGTGTCGTCGGCGGCGGTGAAGGAGCGCACGCCCGCCAGGTGGTAGGCGGTCTCCGTGGCCGCCGCCGGGTCCAGGGCCCGCGACCAGCCGCGGACGAAGCTGTGGGCGGTGACGGGCTCGCCGTTGGAGAACACCGTGTCGGGGCGCAGGGTGAACGTCCAGGTGGTGGCGTCCGCGTTGCCCTCCCAGGCCACGGCGGTGGCCGGGGCGGGCGCGCCGTCCCCGTCGAGGGCGAGGAGGCCGGTGAAGAGGAGCTTGCAGACGAGGATGCCCTCCCCTTCCTGGGCCTTGTACGGGTCGATGGCGGTGGGCTCGGTGATTCCCATGCGGAACACGGGGTCGTCGGCGTGCACGGTGGGGCTCTTTCCGCTTCGGGTGTGGGCGGGGGGCGGCGGGCGCGGCGGGTCAGGAGGCCGCGGCGGCGGCCCGGGCGGGGACGACGACCACGTCGAGCCGCTCGTCCAGCTCGGCGGCGAGCCGCTCCACCCGGTCGATGTCCTCGGGGCCGCGGTAGGGCGCGGCCACCGCCAGCGAGCCGGCGATCTCGTACCAGCCCTCGGGGGCGCGCCGCAGCCGGTCGCCGGGCCGCGAGGCGGGGATGTACGAGCGGAAGTGCGGGGAGTGCGCGGCGTCGCCCGCGTTGTTGCGGACGAGGGTCCCCGTCCGGTAGGCGAACTTGATGCAGGCCGCGGCGCGCGGGACCGCGGCGCGCGGCACCTCCCCGTCCAGGACTGCGGCGAGGGCGTCCGCGTCGTCGCCGGCGAGCACGGCCTTCGCGTACAGGCGGACCGGGTCGATGCCGTGGACCTCCCGCAGGTTGCGGTAGTTCTGGCCGCCGCTCATGCGGGTGGCGAACTCGACGACCCGGTAGCGGCCCGCGGAGTCCTGCCGGAACTCGGCGTTGAAGAGGCAGTGCCGCACCCCGAGGGCGGCGGTGATGCCCTCCGCGGCCGCGACCAGCTCCGGCTCCTCCTGCGGGGTGCGGAAGGGGAGGGTGTAGAAGTCCTCCTCGAAGTACGGGCCGGGCATCTGCATCTTGTTGGTGACGCCCACGAGGTGGAAGCGCCCGTCCAGGACCACCCCGTCGAGGGTGACCTCCTTGCCGGGCAGGAACTCCTCCAGCAGCGCGATCTCGGGCCCGTCGCTGGGGAAGTAGCCGCCCCACTCCTCGGCGAGCCGGGCCACGTCGGCCAGGGCCCGCTCCAACTCGCCGCGGTCGCGGACCAGGCTGACGCCGATGCTGGCGGCGAGCGCGCTGGGCTTGACGATGAACGGGTACGTGAAGGCCTCGGCGGCGGCCAGGCCCGCCTCGACGCCGTCGACGGCCGCGAACCGCGGTGCGGGCAGGCCGTGTGCGGTGAGGAAGGCGCGCTGGAGCCGCTTGTCGCGGGAGATCGCGTCCGCCTCGGGGCGCGGCCAGCGGTGGCCGAGCAGCTCGTTGACGCGGGAGGTGACGGCGATGTCGCTGTCGTAGAAGGTGATCGCGGAGGCGATGCCGAGGCGGCGGGCGGCGGCCGCGCAGTGCTCGGCGAGCGCGGCGCCCTCCAGGTCCTCCGGGATCGGGACGACGCCGGCGAACCGGCCGTCGTCGGAGGCCTGCGCGACCGTGGTCGCGAGGTGGACCTCCAGGCCCATCCGCTCCAGCGTCTCGATGTGCTCGCGGTGCCACGCGTAGGTGTTCCGCATGATCAGCAGGATCTTCACGCCGCCGCCCCCTCGCGCACGGCGCCGGCGGCGGCCACGGCGGTCTCGACGGCGACCTCCGAGGTGAGCCGCTCGGCCGCGGCGACGGCCGCGGCGGTGTCCGGCCCCGAGGCCAGGACCTGCCCGACCCGGTCCCAGTTGCCGCGCAGCGCGCCGACGGTGTCGCCGGGCCGTACGGCGACCTCGACGTCGATGGTGGTGTCGAGGGCGCGGGCCCGGTCGGCGCCGGTCACCGCGGTGACCGTGCCGGGCTCCGCCGACAGGAAGCGCGTGGCGGCCGCGCAGCGGGCGGCCGGGCGGGCGGTGAGCGCCGGGACCAGGCGGAACTGCCAGGCGACGATCCACTCCTCCAGGTCGATGCCGTAGGCGGTGTCCAGCAGGTCGAAGATCCGGTCTCCGCCCATCCGGTTGTGGCTCTCGATGACCTGCGGGCCTCCGGGCGCCAGCCGCAGCTCGGTGTGCGCGGCCCCGTCGGCGAGGCCGATCGCGTCCAGGAAGCGGACGACGGCCTCCTCGATGCGCTGCTCGTCGGCCGGCGCCAGCCGGGCCGGCAGGGCGTGGCCGAGCTCGACGAACCCGTCGCCGGTCAGCTTCTCCGTCACGGCGAGGACGATGTGCCGCCCGGCGAAGGAGAACGTCTCGACGCTGTACTCCGGCCCCGGGATGTACTGCTCGGCGATGAACCGGCCGATGGTGAAGAACGACCCCCACTGCAGGTCCGTACGGGCGCGCAGCGCCTCGACCCCGGCCCACGCGGCGGCCGCCTCGGCGGGCCCGTCGATCCGTACGACACCCAGGCTGGCGGTGGCGTCGGCCGGCTTCAACACGAACGGGTAGCCGTGCTCGGCGCCGAACGCGGCCAGCGCCTCCGGCCCGTCGACCTCCGCCGCGGCCACCGACAGGGCGCGGACCCCGGGGGAGTCGGAGGCGGCCAGGTGCCGGCGCATCGCGTGCTTGTCCCGCAGCCGTTCGGCGACCTCCTCGGTGGTGCCGCCGAGGCCGAGGTGGTCGCTGATCCGGGCCGCGGGCACCAGGCCCGGCTCGGTGATGGAGACGACGCGGGTGAACCCGTACGCCCGGTGCGCGGCCTCGACCAGCGGGCGGGTGGTCTCCCAGTCCGTGTAGTCGGCGATGATCACGGCCTCCGCGAGGCGGGCGGCCTCGGGCACGAACTGGTCCTTGTGCTGGATCAGCACGAAGCGGATGCCGAGTGCCGCCGCCTTGCGCAGCGTCTGTATCCGTCCGCCGACGACGAGAAGCTTGTGTTCGGTCATGGCCGGAACACTGCCGGAGGAATTCCGCCCGGGGAACGCCCGGAGGCTGGCACAAGAATGCCCGGCACGAAAGACGCACCGGCCCGGCGGCGGGCGGGCTCCCCGCGAGGGGGCCAGGGCCCCGCAGGCACGAATGTGCCAGCCCGGTTCATGCCAGCCGATTCCCCTTCTCCCCGCCCTGACCTGCGGGTTCCATGGTGGGCACCACCTCATCCCCCGTTTGGGAAGGAGCCCCCCATGGCCGGCGAGGAACCCTTGCGCCGTCGATTGCGGAATCTGCCCGGCAGTGCCTGGGTCATCTTCTCCGGAATGTTCCTCATCAAATTCGGGAATTTCCTCAACGTATTCCTGGTGCTGTTCCTGGTCTCGCGCGGTTTCTCCGCGTTCCAGGCCGGCGTGGCGCTCGGCGTGGTCGGGGTCGGCGCCTTCGTCGGCAACGCGGTCGGCGGGACGGTCGCCGACCGGTTCGGCCGCCGCACCGCCATCGCGGTGTCGATGTTCGGCAGCAGCGCCGCCACCGCCCTCGTGCCCCTCGCCGACGGGCTGCTCGAAACCACCGCACTGGTCGGCGTCGTCGGCGTCTTCGCCCAGCTGTACCGGCCCGCGGCCGGCGCCCTGCTCGTCGACGTGGTCCCCGAGGAGCAGCGGGTGACGGCCTTCGCCGTCCTGCGCCTCGCCATCAACGTCGGCATGGCCGTCGGACCGCTGGTCGGCGGCCTGCTCAGCGGGGCCTCGTACACGTACGTCTTCCTCGGCGACGCCCTGTTCTCCTTCGCCTTCGGCGTGCTCGCCCTGTGCACCCTGCCGGGCGGCCGCCCGCCGGTCCAGGACCCCGCGGAGGCGGCGGAGCGCGGGCGCGGCGGCTACCGGGCGGTCTTCGCCGACCGGCCGTACCTGCTGTTCCTGGGGTCGATGGTCGCCGCCACGTTCGTCTACGGGCAGTCCACCGCGACCCTCCCGCTGCACGTCACCGACGCCGGCCACGACAACAAGGCCTACGGCCTGCTGCTCGGCCTGAACGCCCTGCTCTGCGTGGTGATCGAGCTGCCGCTCACCCGGCACACCGAGCGCCGCACCCCCCGCCGGGTGATCGCCGCCGGCCTGCTCCTGCTCGGCCTCGGCATGGCCCTGACGGGCACGGTGCAGGCGGTGTGGCTGCTCGCGCTGACCGTCGTCGTCTGGACGGTCGCCGAGACGGTCTACACGCCGATCGCGAACGCCTACCCGGCCGAGTTCTCCCCCGCGCACCTGCGCGGCCGCTACCAGGGCGCCGAGGGCATCGCCCACACCCTCGGCGGCGCGCTCGGCCCGGCCGTCGGCGGCCTCCTCTACGGCATCTCCGCCCCGCTGCACTGGGTGGTCTGCGGTGCCGTGGCCGCGCTGGGCGCCGGCCTCGCGCTGGCGGCGGTCCCCCCGGTCCGCGCCCCGAAGCGCGCCGTCCCGGCCGCCGAGCCGGCCCCCGCGGCCTGACCCCCCTCAACCCCTGCCCGCCGACCCGTCCCCCTTCAGGAAGGAACCCCGATGAGCCCGCTCGCCGACACGGACGTGCACCGCATAGACATCCCCTCCGCCACCGAGGACCCCGCCGCGTACGTCGACGCCCTCCTCGCCGTCGCGGGAGACCGCGACCCCTTCGACGTCCTCGCGAAGACGCCCGTCTGGGCGGCCCGCCTCTTCGCCGACCTGCCCACCGAGCTCGCCGAGACCGTCCCCGAACCGGGCGAGTGGCCCGCCGCGTTCATCGTGGGCCACCTCTTCGACGTCGACGTCGTCTACGGCTTCCGCTGGCGCCTCGTCGCCACCGAGGACGACCCGGTCTACCCCGGCTACGACGAGCAGCTGTGGGCCCCGCTGCCCCGCCTGCCGTTCCGCCCGATGCTCGACGCCTGGACCGGGCTGCGCGCCTCGAACGTCGCACTCCTCGCCGCCCTGCCGCCCGCCGACTGGCAGCGGACGGGCCGCCACGGCGAGCAGGGCGGCGAAACGATGGAGGTCATGATCCGCAAGGTCGTCGGCCACGACATCGCGCACATCAACCAGATCTACCGGGCCATCCGCCTCGTCCGGCAGGCCGCCGGCCTCGACGTCGCCGAGCTCGACGCCACGTACGCCTCCCTCGGCCTGCGCTGACCCGCCCGTACCCCACCCCCTGTTCGTACCCCCCTCAGAAGGGACCCACCGCCATGACCACCGCCCTCCGGACCCCCGTCCCGGACACCATCGCCGCCGTCGGCCCGGACCTGCGCGACGACCTGCGCGAGAAGCGCCACGCGCTGGTGTCTGCCGCCGACCTGACGCTCTCCCCGGAGCTCGCCGCCGCCTTCGGCGACCTCCAGGCGTCCTGGGGCCGGCTCACCCCGGACGTCCACTTCGGCGGCGGCGACCGCGCCGTCCGCACCCGCCGCTACAGCGACTTCGCGTTCACGCCAGCCACGGGCGAGCTGGTCCCGCTCGACCACGTCGCGTACTTCCAGAGCGAGGCCATGAACGCCTTCGTCGGCGGCATCGAGCGGCACTTCGGCGACGTGGAGGAGTCGACGTACACCAACCCGCTGTTCCGGGCCCTGGTCCGCTACGACTTCGACAACCTGCCCATCGAGGCCGAGTACCGCGACCGCGCCTGGGTGTGCCAGATCCACCAGATCCGCATCGAGATCAACCCGGGCCAGTACAACGAGCTCGTTCCCGAGGGCATCCACTCCGACGGCTACCCGTGGGCCGGCCTGCACCTCATCTCCCGCGTCGACGTCGAGGGCGGCCACAGCACCGTCTTCACCTGGGACGAGGAGCCCCTCGCCAAGGGCACGTTCCTCACCCCGCTCGACTCCCTCATCTTCGAGGACCGGGCGATGAAGCACCACGTGACCGGCCTGAGCGCGGGCGAGGACAAGGGCGGCTACCGCGACGTGCTCGCGATCTCCTTCTCCCTGCCGGGCTCCCCGTACGAGACGCTGGTCTGATGCCGGCGGCAGCGCTGGCGCTCGACGAGCCGTTCGACGTACTGGTCGCGCCGCCCCCGCCGGCGGCCCCCGCGGTCTCGGCCGAGATGGCCGCCGCCGACATCCCGCAGGTCATCGCGCTGCTGCGGGCAGCGCCGCAGGCCGCGTACTGCGAGTGGGAGGACGAGGCGCTCCTGGCGGGGCACCTGGCCCACTCGGCGGACCTGTGCCGCGTGGTGCGGACCCCGTCGGGCCGCGTCGTCGCCGCGCTGCTGGCCGGCTCCTTCGGGGTGCGCGGCAGCATCAGCCACGCGGTGGTCGACCCGGGCCACCGCCGGCTGGGGCTGGCGCGGGTGATGGCGGCGGACGCCCTGGAGGCCTTCCGGCGCCGCGGGGTGCGCCGGATCTTCCTCGCCGTCCTGGACGGCAACGAGGCGGCGACCGCCCTGTGGACCGGGGTGGGATTCCGGCCGGCCCTGGGGGAGAGGACGTTCGAGTGCGACCTGTAGCAGCCCCCGCCGCCCCCGCCGCCCCCGCCGCCCCCGCCGCCCCCGCCGCCCCGGCCGCCGTGCCCGCGCCGGCGTCCGCGCCGCGGGCGTGGGCGGCCGGGCTCGGGCAGGCCGTGCCCGTGATGCTCGGCTACGTGCCGGTGGCCTTCGCGTTCGGCGTCCTCGGGCACACCGCGGGCCTGCCCTGGTGGGCGTCGGCGGCGATGTCGGCGTTCGTCTACGGCGGCTCCTCGCAGTTCGCCGCCCTCCAGCTGCTGGCGGTCGGCGCCGCCCCGTACGCGGTCGTCCTGACGACCTTCGTCGTCAACCTGCGGCACCTGCTGCTGTCCGCGGCCATCGCGCCGCGGCTGGCCGGCTGGCGGCGCCGGGAGCAGGCGCTGTTCGCGTACGAGCTGACCGACGAGGCCTTCGCCGTGCACTCCGCGCAGTGGGCGGAGCGCGCCGAACGCCCCAAGGCGGAGGTCTTCGCCTTCAACACCGCCGTCCACGGGTCGTGGGTGGCGGGCACGCTGGCGGGCGTCCTCGCCGGGGACCTGGTCACCGACGTGGAGGCGCTCGGCCTGGACTACGCGCTGCCCGCCATGTTCATGGCCCTGCTGGCGGCCGGCGTCGTCGCGGACCGGCGCGGGCTGGCCGTCGCCGTGCTGGCCGGCGGCCTCGCGGTGGGGCTGACCCTGCTCGGCCTGGAGTACTGGGCCGTCCTGGCGGCCGCGGCCCTCGCGGCCACCTTCGGCCTCGCCCTGACCCCCCGCGAGGAGCGCTCCCGCGCCCTCGGGGAGGGCGCCGCACCCGCGGAAGGAGGTGCGGGACGATGAGCGGCCCCGTACTCGCCCTCACCATCGCCGGGATGGCGGCCGTCACCTTCGGCCCCCGGCTGCTCCCGACGCTGTTCCTTGCGGCGGCGTCCCTGCCCGGGCCGGTCGTGGTCTGGCTGCGGCAGGTGCCGCCGGCGGTGATCGCCGCGCTGCTCGCCCCGCCGCTGTTCGTGCCGGACGGCCGCCTGGACCTCGGGCCGGGGAACTTCGGGCTGTGGCTCGCGGTGCCGACGCTGCTGCTGGCCTGGCGGACGCGGAACTTCTACCTCACGATCGCGTTCGGCATCGGATCCCTGGCGCTGCTCCGCTTCCTGGCGGGCTGAGGAGGTGCTTCCGGCACCGTCTTCGATTCGTTCGGCACGGCGCTGACCTGCACTTATAGCTGCATCGAGGGGGTCGCAGGGGCGCCCCGGGCGACAAATGGGCGCAGGCCCCCGCTCCGATGGCGTAGGGTTGTTCCTACCGACGCGGGGTGGAGCAGCTCGGTAGCTCGCTGGGCTCATAACCCAGAGGTCGCAGGTTCAAATCCTGTCCCCGCTACTCAGTACGAGGCCCGGCTTCCTATGGAAGCCGGGCCTTCGTCGTTCCTCCATCCTCTCCGAGAGCCTCCGCCGTGACGGTGCGTGAGGGAGCGGCAGCGGGCCGCAAGCGTGGTGAGGATGCGTCAAGAGGCGCGCGTGGCCGAAGAGATGCGCAAGTCGAGGGCTGTATGCCCTTCTTGAGCGCCGGATGCCAGATTTGTCTGCCTCAAAACCGGCCGCTCCGGGCCCCCTTGGCCGGAATGATCAAGCGCAGCGGCTTGGAATCATTCCCCTGCGTCTATTACCGTTCGATAACGCAGTGCGGTCGTCCCAGCCGTCGCAAGAGGCGGCGCCGTGTGCGTTCGACTGTCCCCCTGAGGAGTGTGCCCCGGTGGCCTCCAACGTGCCTGCGCCCGACGGCATCGAGATCCAGGAGCCGCCGTCCCCCGGCGCCTGGGGCGAGTGGAACCCCACCGAGGACTCCGTCCGGCCCGTCCGCGGCAAGCACCGCGTCGCCAAGCAGGGCGGGGGACTCGCCCGCAGCTCCACCGTCCTCGGCGTCGGCATCATCGCCGCGGTCGGTGCCGGCGGCATCGCCACCGCCCAGGACCGGCCCCAAGTCCCCATATCCATACCGTCCTTGCCGGGCCTCGCCGACGACGACACCGGCCCGGACACCGCCTCCGAGGGCGGCAGCGGCGCGCGTACCGGCATCCTCGCGCAGCAGGCCGAGGCGCCGGACGCCGGCGAGGTCCTGCGCACGCGCATCCTCCAGCAGGCCGAGCACCAGAACGACGCCGCCGACGCGCAGGTCCGCGCCGAAGCCGTCCGGGCCGCGCAGGAGGCCGCCGCGGCCGAGGCCAAGGCCGGTCGCGAAGCCGCGGAGAAGGCCGCCGAGGAGGCCCGCGCCGCCGCGGAGAAGGCGGCCGCCGAAGCCGCCGCCGCGAAGGCCGAGGAGGAGCGGATCGCCAAGGCCGCGGGCAACTACTCCCTGCCGACCTCCTCGTACACCATCACCTCGTACTACGGCGCCTCCGGCGCCATGTGGTCCTCCGGCCACCACACCGGCCTCGACTTCGCCGCCCCGACCGGCACCCCCGTCAAGGCCGTCGCCGGCGGGAAGATCATCTCGGCCGGCTGGTCGGGCGCCTACGGCTACCGCATCGTCCTCCAGCTCCCCGACGGCACGGAGGTCTGGTACTGCCACCTGTCCTCGATGTCCGTCACCTCCGGCCAGGTCGGCGCGGGCGACACCATCGGCCGCGTCGGCGCCACCGGCAACGTCACCGGCCCCCACCTCCACCTGGAGGTCCGCACGGGCGGATCGGCGACGGATCCGCTGGCGTGGCTCCGCTCCAAGGGTCTGACCCCGTAGGCAGTCCGGGCCTCCGTGCCGCCGGCACGAACGGCCGCCGCGGCGGCAGCAGGTCCTCCAGAGCCGCCGCCCGGGCCAGCGCCGGCCCGGCCGTGGCCCTGCGCTGCCACAGGCGGCGCAGCAGCTCGGCCTCCCGCCCCGCGAACTCCGGATCCCAGGCCGGGCCCGTCCGCGCCCGGTGCCGCAGCAGCGCCAGTGCGGCCGCGTCCGCCTCGTACCGGGCCACCGCCCGGCCCGCGGCCCGGCCCCCGCTGCGCCGCGCCAGCGCCCTCGCCAGGGACCGCGCCGGCACCGAAGCCATCGCCGCCACCTCCGCGGGAGCGAGCCAGCCCGCGGCCGCGTACACCTCCAGCTCCCCGGCCACCTCCCGCAGCCTGCGCCGCCGCATCCGCACCGCCAGCCACAGCAGCAGCCCGAACAGCGGCACCATCACGCAGCCGTACACCCGGTAGAAGCCGTACTCGCCCATCCGCGACGAGCTGTTCCACAGGGCGTGCAGCCCCACCGCGAGAGCCAGCCCCAGCAGCGGCAGCCCGCACCGCGCCGGCCGGGACCGCCGCCGGCCCGCCCGGACCGCGGCCGCGGCACCGAAGCCGAGCCCCGTCAGGACCGTGAACAGCGGGTGCGCGAACGGCGACAGCACGATCCGCACGAAGAACGTCGCCAGCGTCACCGAGTCGAGGACGCCCACCGAGCCCTGGAGGTCCTCGGTGAACGCGTTCCCCAGGTAGAGGACGTTCTCGGTGAACGCGAATCCGGTGGCCGTGAACCCGGCCACCGTGAACCCGTCCGCCGGCCCCGTGAACTGCCGCCCGCGGAAGGCGAACACCGCCAACAGGGCAGCGGCCTTCGCGCTCTCCTCCACCACCGGCGCGATCGCCACCGAGCCGAGCAGGTCCGCGTCGGACGGGTCCGCGGTCGCCCCCGCGATCCACTCGGTCGCGAAGTCGTTGGCCAGTATGGCGATCAGCGCCGCGGTGCAGGCGCCCCAGGCGAAGCAGAACAGCAGCAGCGGCCACGGCCGGGGCGCCGCCCGGCCCAGCCACCGGAACGCCGCGAGGAGCGGCGCCACCGGCAGCACGGCCAGGCCGAGGCCCACCAGGAAGCCGGCGGTGCCGGTCTCCTGCCGGACGAGTTCGAGGATCGCCAGGCCGGAGGCGGAGAGGACGGCGAGCACGCACGCCCGCGCACGGAAGCGCAGGGGGACCTGCGCCCGCACACGGGGGCGGGGGAGTGCCGGGAACACGCGATGACTCTAGCGAGCCGTCCCGACACGGGGAGTGACCTCAGGCGTTCTCCACCCGGCGGAACAGCAAGTCGTGTACGACGTGCCCCTTGTCCAGGCCCTGCCCCTCGAAGCGGGTCAGCGGCCGGAAGTCGGGCCGCGGTGCGAAGCCGCCGTCCTCCTGCGTGTTCTCGAACAGCGGGTGGGCGGAGAGGACTTCGAGCATCTGCTCGGCGTACGGCTCCCAGTCGGTCGCGCAGTGCAGCACCGCGCCCGGCGCCATCCGCGTGGCCGCGAGGTCCAGGAACTCGGGCTGGATCAGGCGCCGTTTGTGGTGGCGGGCCTTCGGCCAGGGGTCCGGGAAGTAGACGCGGATGCCCGCGAGGGAGGCCGGCGGCAGCATCTCCCGGAGCAGGATGACCGCGTCGCCGTTCGCCACGCGGACGTTCGTCATGCCGCCGCGCTCGGCGAGGGCGAGGAGGTTCCCCTGGCCGGGGGTGTGCACGTCGACCGCGAGGATGCCGGTGTCCGGGTCGGCCGCGGCCATCTGCGCCGTCGCCTCGCCCATGCCGAAGCCGATCTCCAGCACGACGGGCAGGCCGCCGAAGAGCCGGTCGAGGTCGAGGACCTCGCGCCCGTCGATGTCCAGGCCCCAGGTGCCCCAGAGCCGCTTCAGGGCCTCGCCCTGCCCGGTGGTGACCCGGCTGCGCCGCGGCTGGAAGCTGCGGATCCGCCGCTCGTGGTGCGAGCCCGCCGGGTCGGGGGCGGGGCCGTCGGGGAACCGCGGCTCGGTGCGCCACTTGGGCGGCACGTAGGAGTTCGCCGCGGGCTCGGCTTCCGGGGCGTCGGGCTGGGGGGTACGGGACTCAGACACAATCCCGGAATTCTACGGCCCGCCCCCGCGCCCCGCCCGCCGACGGCTCCGCGGGCGGGTGGGCCGGGTCGCCGGGCGTACGGGGCGCGGGCGCGGGCGCGGGGGCGCGGGGGCGCGTCGGGCCGCGGGTCAGGCGCGGGCCAGGCTCTCCAGGGCGCGCCGGGCGATCTCGCGCCCGATCGGCAGCGACGCGGTCGCCGCGGGCGACGGCGCGTTCAGCACGTGCACGGTCCGCGGCGCCTCCCGGATCAGGAAGTCGTCGACGAGCGTCCCGTCCCGCAGGACGGCCTGCGCCCGCACGCCCGCCGCGGCCGGCCGCAGGTCCTCGGCGGTCACCGCGGGCAGCAGCCGGCGCACCGCCTCCGTGAACGCCGCCTTCGACAGCGAGCGCCGGATCTCCCCCGCCCCGTAACGCCAGTGCCGCCGCGCCATCCGCCACGCACCCGGCCAGGCCAGCTCGTCGGCGAGGTCCCGCGGTCGCACCACGCTCCAGCCGTACCCCTCGCGGGCCAGTGCCGGCACCGCGTTCGGCCCGACGTGCACCCCGCCGCCGATCCCCCGCGTCAGGTGCACCCCGAGGAACGGAAACGCCGGGTCCGGCACCGGGTAGACCAGTCCGCGCACCAGTTCGGGCCGCGCCAGGTCGTAGTACTCGCCGCGGAAGGGGACGATCCGCATGCCGGGGTCGTCCCCGGCCAGCCGGGCGACCCGGTCGCAGTGCAGGCCCGCGCAGTTCACCAGCGCCCCGGCCCGCACGACGACGCCGGCCGTCGTGCGCACCGCGACCCCGCCGGCCCGCCGCGACACCAGGTCGACGGCGCCCCCGTAGACGATCTCCGCCCCGGAGGACTCGGCGAGCTGCCGCGCCACCAGCCCGTAGTCCGCGATCCCGGTCGTCGCCACGTGGATCGCGGCCGCCCCGCGGACCTCCGGCTCGTACTCGCCGATCTGCGCCGGCCCCAGCTCGCGCACAGGAATGCCGTTCTCCCGGCCGCGCTGCACCAGCGCGTGCAGCCGGGGCAGCTCCTCGCGGTCCGTCGCCACGATGAGCTTGCCGGTCACCTCGTGCGGAATGCCGTGCTCCGCGCAGAACTTCACCATCTCCGCCGCGCCGCCCACCGCGAAGCGCGCCTTCAGCGAGCCGGGCCGGTAGTAGATCCCGCTGTGGACGACCCCGCTGTTGCGGCCCGTCTGGTGCCGGGCCGGGCCCGGCTCCTTCTCCAGCACCACCACCCGGGTCCCCGGCGCCAGCCGCGACAGGGCGTACGCCGTCGACAGCCCGACGATCCCGCCGCCGACCACGACCACGTCGCAGTCGGCCCTGCCCCCGGCGCGCACCGCGCCGCCGCCCACGCTGTCCTCCAAGCCGCCACCTCCCACCCCTGCATACTGCACCCCGCCACCGACAGGACGGCAGCCGGCCTACGCGGGGGCCACCAGCAGGGGCCGGGCCCGCTCGCGCAGCTCGGCGACGCGCGGCTCGTCCCCGTACGGCTCCAGCCGCTGCAGCAGGTCCCGTACGTACTCGGTCGTCCGCGCCGACGAGATCCGGCCCGCGACCTCCACCGCCCGCGCCCCCGCGGCGCACGCCGCGTCGAGGTTGCCCGACTCCAACTCCGCGACCGCGCTCACCACGAGCCGCAGGCCGTGCGAGCGCACGTACTCCTCCGTGGGCCGCGACAGCGCCTGCTCGGTGAAGCGGCGCACCTGCCGGGGCAGCTTGAGGTCCCGGTAGCACTCCGCCGCGTCCGCCGCGAACCGGTCGTACGAGTAGAAGCCCAGCCAGGTCGGGTCCGGGTCGCCCGGACGCGCCCGCTCCAGCCAGCCCTCCGCGGCCCGCAGCGCCGCCCCGGCGGCCGCCGAGTCGCCCGCCTTCGCGTGCGCCCGCGCCTCGACCAGGCGGAAGAAGCTCATCGTGCGGGCGGTGGCCAGCCCGCGGTTGCGCTCCACGGCCGCCTGCGCGAGGTCGACGCCCTCGTCGGGGAAGTCCCGGTACGTCGCCTGCAGCGACATCGAGGCCAGCACGTACCCGCCGAGCGGGACGTCCGCTGCGGCCCGCGCCAGGCGCAGCGCCTGGATGTAGTAGCGCTGGGCGGCCTCCTGCTGGCCGGTGTCGAAGGCCATCCAGCCGGCGAGCCGGGTCAGCTCGGCGGTCGCCCCGAACAGGGCGCGGCCCACCTCGTCGCTGTACGAGCCGAGCAGCAGCGGGGCGGCGTCCACCCGCAGGCACTCGGGCACCATCGAGGAGCGCCAGTCGCCGCCGCCGTACTTGGAGTCCCAGCGGCGGGCGTCCTCGGCGGCCTCGCGGAGCTTGCTGACGTCGCTGTGGCCGACGCGCTGCGGCGAGGCGTCGGCCAGGCCCACGACCGCCGGGGGCGGTGCCGCCGGGGCGACGCCCGGCGCGGCGGGGGCGTGCGGCGTGCGCGGGGTTTCGCCCGGAGGCTGCGGGGGCACAACCGCGGGCGGCGCGGGCGGTAAGGCAGGGGTGGCCGGAGCCGAACCGGCCGCGGGTGCGGAGCCGCCGTGCGGTGCGGGTTCGCGCGCCACCGAGCCGTCGGCGGGTGATATCAGCCAGCGCGAGACGGGCGTCGCGTACGCCGACACCGAGAAGGAGCCGGCCAGCGACTGCCAGATCCCTCCGCCGCCGCGGCGCCCGGCGAGGTCGAGCCGGTACAGGTCCGTGGCCGAGCGCACCGCCGCGCCCACGTCGCGGGGGAAGGCCAGCCCCACCTCGGGCGCCGGGTCGGCGTCCGCCAGGCCGATCTCGTGCAGCGGCACCGGCCGGCCCAGCTTCGCGCCGATCGCGGCCGCGATCAGGTGCGGGGCCGCGCCCTGCGGCACCATGCCCTTCGACACCCACCGGGCCACCGAGGTCTTGTCGTAGCGGAGCGTCAGGCCCCGCTGGGCGCCCAGGTCGTTGACGCGCCTGGCCAGCCCCGCATTGCTGATGCCCGCGAGGGCGAGGACGGCGCCGAGCTTCTCGTTGGGTTCGCGGAGCTCCCTGGACATGCGCCACCCCTCGTCACACGCGGAACGCACACAACTCATACGCCGCCGGGGCATAGGCGCCCGGCATTTCGTAAACCCAGCGTAGTTCCCCGCCTCCCAAGCGTTAAGGCCCCGACTTCCGTATGGCGGGATTGTTGTCCGCCCGCACAGTCCGCCCCGGCCCGGCGGCGACGGCGCACGCCCGCCCGCGTGCTCCGGCCGTGTGGCCGTGCGCCCGCCCGTGCGCTCTGGCCGGTCGCCCGGCCCGGCGATTCGATGTGCCGTGCGTGGGTCGGCCCGCTGCGTGGATCCGGCGGGCCGGGGGATGCCGCCGCTCCAATCCCCGCGGGTGGCGGAACGGTCCGGGAGGTGCGCCGCGCTTCCCGGGCCGCGCCCGCGCACCGCCGCGGCCGCGCGCGTCCCCCTTGTGCGCGGTGCACTCGGCACGACCTGAGAATGGCCGAAACCGACCTGTGGGCCGGTGGGAACGGAACACCAAATACCGTGTGCGCACGGTGTGTTCGTTCGCACGTGCGCCCTCCCGTACCACTCCCGCACGCCCGTCTCGTGGCAGCATGGTCCCGAGCCACCCGGGGTCCGGCCGGCCGCGCCCTCGCGCTGCCCGCGCCGCAGCGGCCCCGGTCGATTGCCCACGGGCTGGGGAGGCGGCGGGTGCGCTGGTTGGTGGGGTGGAGCAGTATCGCCGCGAGCTTCGGCACGGCCGGCCGCGTCGGCCCCGGCGGCCGCCCCCGCAGCGCCCGCGACCCCGAGCCGGGGTACGCGTACGGGCCGGGGCACGGGTACGGGCCGGGGCACGGGTACGGGCCGGGGCACGCGTACGGGCCTGACGGCCCGGTGACCGGCGGCATCGCCGACGCCGCCCACGCCGACGACCCAGCGGGCCGCGACGCCGAACGCACCGTCGTCCCCGTCGGCGCCCAGCTCCTGTGGGGCGACCCCGACCCGCTGTGGGCCGTCGGCGACTGGCGCCCCGACGAGATCCGCACCCTCACCGCCGACCCCGCCGACCCCTTCACCCGCATCGCCGTCCTCGGCTGCTGCGGCGCCACCGACGCCGACCTGCGGCGCGCCCTCACCGCCGCCCGCGGAGGCGCCCTGCGCCACCTCACCCAGTGGTCCGGCAGCTACACCGCCGTCGTCCAGGCCGGCCGCCGCATCACCGTCGTCGGGGACCTCGCCGGCGCCCGCCCCGTCTTCTACACCCCGTGGGCCGGCGGCACCGCCTACGCCACCGCCGCCCTCCCCCTCGCCGACCTCATCGAGGCCCAGCTCGACATCGGCCACCTCGCCGCCCTCCTGGCCTGCCCCGACAGCCCCGAGGCCCTCGGCGACGGCACCCCGTACGAGGGGGTGCGCCGCATCCCGCCCGGCCACGCCCTGATCCTGCGCGAGGGCTCCCGCGAGATCACCGGCTACGAGCCCGTCGCCTCCCTCGCCGTGGCCGCCCCCGAGGCCGACGCCGAACGCGCGGTGGAGGGCGTACGCGAAGCACTCGTGGACGCGGTGCGCGCCCGGCTCACGGCCCCGAGGCACGCCCCCGAGACCCAGCCGTACGACCCCGGCCCCGTACCGGGGATGGGCCCCGCCGAACGGCGGGCCGCCCGCGGGCTGCCGGCACCCGTGCCCGGCGTCGGCGCCGACCTCTCCGGAGGCAGCGCCTCCGCCACCCTGGCCCTCCTCGCCGCGGGCCTGCCCGGCGCCCCCGGCGCCCTCCTCGGCCGCACCGGCGAACGGCTCCTCGCCGTCACCTTCAACGACCTGGCCACCCCGAGCGGCCGCGAAGCCGAACTCGAACGCGCCCGCGCCATCGCCGCCGACCCCCGCCTGCGGCACGTGGTCGTCGCCGCCGCCGAGGAAGCCCTCCCGTACGCCGACCTCGACGGACCCCTCACCGACGAACCCGGCCCCTCCCTCGTCCACGCCTCCCGCGAGCGCCGCCGCCTCGCCGCCGGCTCCGCCGACCACTTCGTCGGGCACGGCGCCCGCCAGGTCCTCGACGCCCACCCCGCCCGCCTCGCCGACCTCCTGCTGGACCGCCGCAGACGCCACCTCCTGCGCCCCGTGGCCGCCCTGGCCCGCTCGGCACCCGCCGCGGGGGAGTCCCTGACCGTCCCGTTCTCCGTGTACGCGGCCGCCCGCCGCCTGGCCCGCACCCCGTACCGCACCGGCATGGAGGCCGCCGCCGCCAGGCTGCGCGGCGGCGACGTCCGCCCCGCCGGACCCGGCGGCCCGGTCGACGCCTCCCTCGCCGCCCTGACCTGGTCCCGGCCCGGCCCGGCCGCGGGCTGGCTGACCGGGGAGGCGCTCGCGGAAGTATCGATCCGCCTCGCCACCGCCGCGGGCCGGCCCCCGCTGTCGCTGCGGCCCGGCGAATGCCGCGCCCGGGCGGCCCTCACCCGGCACGCCGCCGACCACCGCGTCTTCGAACAGGCCGTCGAGGTCCGCAGCCAGCGCCTCCACGCCCCGTTCCTCGACAACCAGGTCGTCCGGGCCGCCCGCGCCCTGCCCGACCCGCTGCGCGTCCAGCCCGGGGCCCGCGCCGCGATCCTGCGCAGCGTGCTCTCCTCGGCGGGCGTCCGCGAACTCCCGCCCGGCTGGGGCGCCCCCGCCCACGTCCCGAACGAGACGGCAACCCGCCTGGGCCTGCGCGCAGCCCTGGGCGTCCTCCTGTCCCTCTTCACCGCCCCGCTGCTGGCAGACGCCGGCCTGATCGAGGCCCGCGTGGTCCGCCAAGCCCTCCTGGACGCGGCCGAGGGCCGCCCCGTCCCCCTGGACGGCCTCGCCGAACTCGTCTCCATGGAACTGTGGCTCGGCCGCCTCCTGTCCCGCCGAGGCACATGCTGGACGGGCACGACGACCCCGCGCCGCAGAGCAGTCCCGAACGGCGTACCGCAGCCCCGGGCGGCGCTGTCCTGAGGGCGGTCGGGGTCGGGGCGGGGTGACGGCGGGGGGCGGGGTCCGGCGGGAGCCGCGCGGTCGGGGTCGGAGGGGTGACGGCGGGGGCGCGGTTCGGCGGGAGCCACTGGTCAGGGTCGGAGGGACGACGGCGGCAGCCAGCGGACGGGAGCCGCGCGGTCGGCATCAGACACGGCACCGGGGGTGTCCCCGGCAGCCGATGGTGTCCGGGGCGGGCCGGTCCCTCAAGGGCGCTCCCTTTCGGTCGCGTCGCTGCGCGATGGCCCTTGCGGGCCACCCTTGACCGACCGACCCGCCCCGGAGGCATTTTTTCTGCCGGGACGCCCCAGGGGAACGGCCTGGAGGGAACGAAGGGCATGCGGGCGCATCAGGGAGCCTTCCCTCCCGCCCCGGCGGCCACATCCAGCCCCACCGGCATCAGCGGACCCGTCGGCGGAAGCCGGGCCGGCTCTGACGTCGGGAAACGACGCCCAGAGCATCATCCGGCCACAGGAGCGCGACAGATCGCTACGTGGGCGCCCTCGACTCAGCGGCCGACGGCCGTCAGGGGCCGGGAGACGCGTCAGATCGCTCCATGGGCACCCTCGGCTTGGCGTCCGGCGGCCGTCATGGGCGGCGGGGAGCCGAGTCAGTATCGGTACATGGGCATCCTGTGCTCAGCGGCCGTCGGCCGTAATGGACGGGGCGCGCGACAGATGGGCCATGTGCGCGCGCCCTCTGCTCAGCGGCCGACGGCCGTCAGGGGCCAGGAGGCGCGTCAAATGGCCACGTGCGCGACCTGTGCTCAGCGGCCGTCGGCCGTCAACGGCGGGGCCGACGCCTGGGATCGATACGTGGTCGCCGTGTGTTCGGCGGCTTGAGGTAGGCCGGGGGCGAGGCACACGGTGGGTCGCTCCAGAGGCGTCGTTTCTCGTCGTCCGGCCGCCGCTTGGGGCTGCGCAGCGCCCCAATTCCCTCGACACCCTGTCTTCTCGCGGCCGTCGGTTTGTTGTGGGCAGCGGAGTGCCCTGCTCACTCCGCAGTCCTGTCCATTTCGGCGGCATCAGTGGTCGTCGGGCGCGAAGCGCATGTGGCAGGCTCCATGCTCCTCATGTGACGGCATCTGGCCGCAGGCAACAGCCACTGCCCTCCACAGCCTGCGATCCGACAGTCAGCCGCCGGAAAACGGCGCCCATGGAGCGATCGGACGCGTCTCCCGGCCCCTGACGGCCGTCGGCCGCTGAGCCAAGGGCGTCCACGTAGCGATCTGTCGCGCTCCTGTGGCCGGATGATGCTCTGGACGCCATTTCCCTCGTCAGAGCCGGCCTGGCTTCTGCCGCCGGGTCTGCTGATGCCGGTGGGAGGAAAGGGCCACTGGGGCGGGAGAGCGAGCTCGCTGATCCGGCTTGTTGGTCCAGGTACCTCCAGGCCGTTCCCCTGGGGGCGCCCCGGCAAAAGAAATGCCTCCGGGGCGGGTCGGTCGGTCAAGGGTGGCCCGCAAGGGCCATCGCGAAGCGACGCGACGACGAAGGAGGAGCGCCCTTGAGGGACCGGCACGCCCCGGACACCATCAACTGCCGGGGACACCCCCAGCCAGCCACCCGACCCCGACCCATCAGCTCCCGCCCACCCCACCCCGCCGTCACACCCCCACCCCCGGCCGGGCGGCTCCGGCCAAGCCCCCCCGCTGTCGCCTCGCGGCTGCGAGGCCGGGCCTGCGGCCGGGTCAGCGGCAGGTGAGGACGGCGTCGGCCCAGCTTGCCAGGGTTGGTCTGGGGCCCGTGCCCAGCGGCTCCACCACCAGGCGGATCGTTTCGTACCCGGTCAGGGGTACCTCGACGGTTGCGGCCCGGTCGGTGCGGTCCAGGGGGGCCGACTGCCACAGGCGCTTGCCTTCGGACCAGACCGAGAAGCGGACCTTGCCGTCGGAGAGCAGGGACAGCCGGTCCACCCCGGCCCGGGCGGAGAACGACGTGCACTGCCGGTTCAGCGTGATCTCCACCGAGGAGCGGGCGCTCACGGTGAGCCCCTGTCCGTACTGCCGGTCCGCGATGCCGATCGTCCAGCGCTGCCACACCCAGCTGCTGGGCCAGGCCCGCAGTTCGGGCCCGCGGTGGTCGCCGAGCGACGAGTAACCCAGCGCGGCCAGCCGGTAGCTTCGCGTCGGCTCGGGCGGCGGTGTCGGCCGGGGTGACGAGGGCGGCGTCGGGGACGCGGGGGGCGTCGGGGCCGGGCTCCGCGTGGCCGACGGGCTGGGCGTGGGCCGCGCCGGCGGCTTCGGCGTGGCGGACGCCGGCTTCGGCGACGGGGACGCGGGCGGCGTGCTCGCGGGCCGGGCGGGCGCGGGGACCTCCGCAGGCGGCTCCGATGCGGACGGGCTCGGCCGCTCCGGCGCCGGCACGGCAGGCGCGGCGGCCCGCGGCGCGGGCCGCGCCTGCGGCGCCGGCTCGGCATCCTCCCCGGCCAGGGCGAACACCACCCCCGCAGCGGCGGCGACCGCGATCCCGGCGGCCAGGGCGGCCTTGGCCGGCAGCCCGATGCCCTCCGACACCACGGCACTTCCCACTCCGGCCCCCGAGCCCCCGGCACCCCCGCCGGCAGCAGCCCCGCCCCCGGCGGCCCCGGCTCCGCCCCCGGCCGTGCCCGCGGCGCCCGACGCACCCGCGGCCCCACCGGCGGCAGTCCCGCCCGATGCGGCGGCGGCCGCGCCGGCTCCGCCCGCGGCGACGGCTCCGCCGGCCAGGACACCGGCGGCCTTCGCGGAGTACCCGGCGGCGAACCACCCGATGACCGCGACCGGCAGCAGCGCCGGAATGCCCGCGTTGACCTCCTTCAGCTCTCCCGCGGCCAGCCGGCAGCGGGCGCACTCCTCCAGGTGCTTGCGCAGCCCCCGCTCGGCCCGCATCCGCAGCCCGCCGCGGGCGAAGGCGCCCAGCCGGTCCGCATACCGCGCGCAGTCCCCGCCGGCGCTGAGCGCGGAGCTCACGTGCGCCTGGAGGTAGGCCTGCTTGAGCCCTTCCCGGGCCCGGCCGGCCAGCACGGCCGTCGCGTTGGCGCTCAGCCCGAACAGCGGGGCGACCGCGCTCGGCGAGGACTCCTCGACCGTGGTGTGCCACAGCACGGCCTGCCAGCGTTCGGGCAGGCTCCGGAATGCCTGCACCGCCAGCGAGCGCTCCGCCTCGCGCATCGCCCGTACGTCCGCGCCTAGTTCGAGGGTGTCGTCCCCGGGCAGCCCGGTCGCGCCGCCGCCCTGCTCCACTCCTGCGGCCGCCTGCTCGGCGAACAACGCGAAGTCGTCGACGAGCTGTTCGCGCCGGGCCGTCTTCGCCCAGGCCGCGGCGACGCGCCGCACGGTGGTCAGCAGGTATGCCCGCACCGCCTGGTCCGGGCCCGCGCCTCCCCGTACCGCCTGGAGGGTCCGCGTGAACACCTCGGCGGTCAGGTCGTCGGCGGTGTGCGCGTCCCGGCAGCAGGTCCGCGCGTAGCGCCGTACGGAGTCGGCATGGCGGCGGAACAGCTCCTCGTACGCCCCGTCGTCGCCGGAGCGCATCCGGGCAATCAAGTCGCCGTCGGACGGCGGGAGTTCGGGGCTGACCGCCCGCCGTGCGGCATGCCTGCCCCGGGCCGCGCGCTGGACCGGAACCTGCCCCAGCGGCGCATCGGCCGCCTCGACTTCGCCGGCGGCCCCACCGATCGGCTCTTCCCGACCGTCAACGCTCATCGCGGAAACTCCCGCACGACAGACTCAACCGGTACACCGTTCCAGCCTGTCACACGGGGGGCGCACGCCGGGCCACTCGCGCAACCATCCACCCGTCCGGGCAGCGTCTGCACGGCAGACCGTACTGCCTCTCACCCGTTCGAGTGACGATGCGTTGGCGGGCGCACCGTCCCGCGGGCCCGGGCACCGCCCGCCCGCAGTCCGGAGCGCTGCGGCACTCCGGACCCCGGGCAGGCGCGCCCGTCACACGGTCAGACGGTGCGGGAGCGGAGCCCCTCCAGCAGGATGTCGAGCAGCCGGGCGGACGCCGCCGCCTGCTGCGCCGCGTCGGGCAGGGCCGGCGCGGCCGTCGCTATGACGAGCAGCACGTCGGCCACGGTCACGTCGGCACGCAGCTCGCCCGCCTCCCGGGCGCGGTCGACCAGCCGGCCGACGACCTCGAGCAGGGCGCCCGCACCCGCGTCCGGCGAGGGCTCGTCGTCGGCGGTCCGGCCGCCCACGACGCGCAGCTCGGGAGTGCCCGCGGCGCCGGCCTGCCGCTGGTGCGGGACGCGTGCCTCCAGAGCCTCCTCGGCCTCCTCCTCGGCGGAGCGGACCCGCAGCACCTGCGGCGGCAGCAGCCGCCCCGCACCCGAGGCCACGGAGGTGCGCAGGAAGCGGGACAGCGCCTGCCACGGCTCCTCCTCCTGGCCGAGTGCGGTCCGGGCCTGCTCGGTCAGCCGGGCGGTCTCCTCCTCGGCTATGCGCCGGACCAGCACGTCCTTGCTGGGGAAGCGCCGGTACACCGTGCCCACGCCGACGCGGGCGCGCCGCGCGACGTCCTCCATCGGGGCCCCGTAGCCGAGCTCGCCGAACACCTCGCGGGCGGCGCGGAGCACGTGCTCCAGGTTGCGCTGGGCGTCGACGCGCAGCGGCGTGGAGCGCACGCCCGACGCGGCGGTGCCGCCGGTGAGGACGCGGCTGGTGGTCTCGCTCTGCAGCGCGGCCGCAGAACCATGGAAATCGGAAATGTTCATATGTATCCCCCGGTAATCACTTGTCTCCCCCCGGAGACATCCCCGCCTTCGTGCCGGGGTAGACCACGGTCAGTGGTCTCGGTCTCACTCCCCGGCGAGATACGAACATAGTTGAGCCAGAGTCAATTCAGAAGAGGCAGCCCCCCCCGGGCACCGCCCGATCGGAGCATCGCCCCCCACTTTTCCGGGCCAAGCCCCCGGAACCACCCTTTCCGCAGCCTCTGACCTGCACAACTCCTCCCCCTTTCGTGCCCTCCGAGACCCCCGCCCCACTGCTCCCTCCGGTCACACAATTTGCCGGGCCTGTGGACAAACTCCCAGCCACGGTGCGTCATGGGATGGTGAAGGCTGCTCACTCCCGAGGCACGGCCCCCGGTACCCCTCCCGGCACGCCCGCCACGCCCGCCGCGTCCACCGGCCCCGCCACGCCCGACCGCCCGGGCGCCGCACCACCCCCTGATGCCGCACCATCCCCCGCGGCCGCCGCGCCCCCGGACGCGCCCCGGGAAGCGCCCGGAAACACCCCTGCCGCGCCCACCCCCGCCGATGCCCCCGCGCCCGCACCCCGCCCGCAGGACGCCCCGTCCCGCATCCTCGTCATCGGCGGCGGCTACGTCGGCATGTACACGGCCCTCCGGCTCCAGAAGAAGCTGAAGCCGGGCGAGGCCGAGATCACGGTGGTCACCCCCGAGCCGTACATGACGTACCAGCCCTTCCTGCCAGAAGCGGCCGCCGGCTCCATCTCGCCCCGCCACGTGGTCGTCCCCCTGCGCCGCGTCCTCGACAAGTGCCGCATCATCAGCGGCGAGGCCCGCCACATCGACCACGCCAAGCGCACAGCCACCATCACCACCCTCGCCACCGCCGAGGAGGGCAGCGGCCCCGTGGAGGTCGAGTACGACGAGCTCGTCCTCGCCCCCGGCTCGATCTCCCGCACCCTCCCCGTCCCCGGCCTCGCCGACTACGGCATCGGCTTCAAGACGGTCGAGGAGGCCATCGGGCTGCGCAACCACGTCATCGAGCAGATGGACATCGCGTCCTCCACGCGCGATCCCGCCCTCCGCGACGCCGCCCTCACCTTCGTCTTCGTCGGCGGCGGCTACGCAGGCGTGGAGGCGCTCGGCGAACTCGAGGACATGGCCCGCTACGCGGCCCGCTACTACCACAACATCAAGCCCGAGGACATGAAGTGGGTGCTGGTCGAGGCCACCGACCGCATCCTCCCCGAGGTGGGCCCCCAGATGGGCGTCTACACCGTCCGCGAGCTGCGCCGCCGCGGCATCGACGTCCGCCTCGGCACCCGCCTGGAGTCCTGCGAGAACCGCGTCGCCGTCCTCAGCGACGGCTCCCGCTTCCCCACCCGGACCGTCGTCTGGACCGCCGGCGTCAAACCGCACCCGATCGTGGCCGCCTCCGGGCTGCCCCTCAACGAACGCGGCCGCATCCGCTGCACCTCATTCCTCACCGTCCAGGGCGTCGAACACGCCTGGGCCGCCGGCGACGCCGCCGCAGTCCCCGACATCACCGCCGCCGAGCCGGGCCACGAGTGCGCGCCCAACGCCCAGCACGCCGTCCGCCAGGCCAAGGTCCTCGCCGACAACCTCGCCGCCTCCCTCCGCGGCGGCGTCCTCACCGAGTACGCCCACCGCTACGCCGGATCCGTCGCCTCCCTCGGCCTCCACCGCGGCGTCGCCCACGTCTACGGGCGCAAGCTGAAGGCGTACCCGGCGTGGCTGATGCACCGCGTCTACCACCTCAGCCGGGTCCCCACCTTCAACCGCAAGATGCGCGTCCTCGCGGAATGGACCCTCTCGGGCCTCTTCACGCGCGAGATCGTCTCCCTCGGATCACTCGAACACCCCAGGGCAGAGTTCGAACTCGCCGCCGGCGGAGGCCACCTCCCACCCCCGCCGCCGCCCGACGCGGACCCCCCGAAGGACAGCCAGAGCTGACGCTGTCAGTGCCGTCGGACACACTGGACGTGTGACCATAGGTGCGCTGACACCTGCACAGAGTGACATCGTCCAGCGACTCACCCCCCAGCGATACAGCGACCACTCGCGACACCACGAGGCTTGAACGCAGTGAACTTCACGCGCTGGAGCGCCCGGTTTCCCGGAACGCAGCGCCGCGCCGCCGCCCGGTCCGAACACGCCGCCGCCCAGGCCAAGCGGGGCGAGGGAGCCGTCCCGGCGGCCCGCGGCGCCGCCGGCCGCGCCGCCGCTGCGGACGGCGGTCCCGCCGATCCGACCGCCGCCGGCACCGGGACCGGCCCCGGCGCGGGCCCCGCCGCGGCCGGCGCGGGCGCGCCCGGCGCCGCCGTCCCCTCCGTGCCCTCCCTCGACGAACTCTCCGTGCGCGAGGTCCTCGGCCGCCTCCCGGCCCGCGTCGCCCTCGTCCACGGCCCCGAGCACCGCGTCGCGTACGTCAACGACGCCTACACCGCCGGCTTCGGCCCCCGCCCCACCGGCGCACCCGCCCACGAGGCGCTCCCCGAGCTCGGCGAGCTCGGCCTCCTCCCCCTCCTCGACCAGGTGCAGCGCAGCGGCCGACCCCGCACCGCCAAGAACCGCACCGCACCCGGCGGCGGCAGCTCGTACACGGTCACCTGCACGCCCGTCGAGTTCCCGAAGGAGCCCCACGGCCCGGACGCCGACCAGCACGCCCACTCCGGCACCGGCGTCATGATCCACCTCGCCGACGTCACCGACCACGCCGAAGCCCTCGAACGCCTGCGCGCCAGCGAGAGCCGCCAGCGCGAGGCCGCCGTCACCCTCCAGCGCTCCCTCCTCCCGCAGGAACTGGAGCAGCCCGACGACCTGCGCGTCTCCGCCGTCTACCACCCGGGCGGCACCGAGGCGGCCGTCGGCGGCGACTGGTACGACGTCATCACCCTCGGCGCCGGCCGCACCGCCCTCGTCATCGGAGACGTGATGGGTCGCGGCGTCCGCGCGGCCGCCGTCATGGGCCAGCTGCGCACCGCCGTCCGCGCCTACGCCCGCCTCGACCTCCCGCCGCACGAGGTGCTCCAGCTCCTCGACGGCCTCGCCGCCGAGATCGACGCCAGCCAGATCGCCACGTGCGTGTACGCCGTCCACGACCCGAACGAGGGCCTCCTCGCGTACGCCTCCGCGGGCCACCTGCCGATCCTCGTCCGCGACGCCGACGGCGCCGTACGCCGCGCAGCGGAGCCCACCGGCCCGCCGCTCGGCACCGGCGGCTGGCTCCACGCCTCCGGGACCATCGCCCTCGGCCCGGGCTCGACCGCCGTCCTCTACACCGACGGCCTGGTCGAGCGCCGCGGCGAGGACATCGACGAGGGCGTCGCCGCCCTGGAGCGGGCCCTCGCCGGCGCGCAGGGCAGCCCGGCCGTCATCTGCGACCGCCTGATGCGCGCCCTGGGCGTGGACGCCGACCACGACGACGACGTTGCCGTGATGGTCCTCCAGCAGCCGGACCGCGCAGGGCCGGAGGCCGAGCTCTTCCACAACGCCGCCCTCGACCTCCTCGGCGGCATCGAAGCGGCCCCGCGCGCCCGCGCCTTCGCGCAGGGCGTCCTCAGCTCGTGGCGCTTCCCCGTCGAACTGTGCGACCTGGGCGTCCTCGCGGCGAGCGAGCTCGTCGCGAACTCCCTCCAGCACGGCACACCGCCGATGAGCCTGCGCCTGCGCCGCACCGACCGCCGCCTGATCGTGGAGGTCACCGACGGCGACGACCACCTGCCGCGCCGCCGCCGCGCCGAACCGGGCGACGAGACGGGCCGCGGCATCTCGATCATTGCGACGATCGCCTCGTCCTGGGGCTCCCGCCGCACGCCGGGCGGCGGCAAGGCCGTCTGGTGCGAGTTCGCCCTCCCGGACAAGCCGCCCGCCGGCTGACCGGAGAAACGCAGCAGGGCCCGGTCCGAACGGACCGGGCCCTGCCCACGCGAACGCCGACTTCCTACGCGGCCACCGGCGCGGCAGCAGCGGGTTTCACGGCCACGGCCTGCGGAGCGCCCAACAGCCGCGACGGCTGGTCCTGCGCCGGCGCCAACTCACGGCCGAGCCGGAGCGCCAGCACCGTGATGCCCAGCGAGACCGCGACGAACACGGCGACGTACAGCATCGGCGCGCCCGCACCCAGCGGCACACCCAGCGGCCCGAGGGCCAGCGCGAGCTGCTTGACCAGGGCGAAAGCCGAGTTGTACTGGCCGACCGACCCCTCCGGAGCCAGATCGGCGACCAGCGGCGCGAGGGTCGGGGACAGCATCGCCTCGCCGATCCCGAACAGCGCGTACGTGGTGACGAACGCGGCGGCGGCCGCCACCGCACCGCCGTGGCCGAGTCCGGAGAACCCGGCGATCAGCCACGCCGCGGTCCAGATCAGCCCGACCAGCGCGATCACCCGGGACCGCCGGCGCCGCTCGACCAGCTTCAGAACGGCGAACTGCGCGACGACGATCGCCCCGGTGTTGGCGGCCAGCGCGAAGCCCAGCGTGGACGGCGAGATCCGCGCCGCCTCGGTGCCGAAGGCGGCGAGCCCCGACTCGAACTGCCCGTAGCAGGCGAAGAAGATCACGAAACCGAGCACGAGCAGCTTGGCCATGGCCCGGTGCCGGACCATCCGCTTCCAGCCGCCGCCGGCCTGCGCCGGGTCCCGCGGCACGGCGTCAGTGAAGTTCGGCGCGTGCGGCATCCGCACGGTGAGGATGACGGCGGCCAAGACCAGGAACATCACGGCCTCGATGCCGAAGAGCAGGGTGAAGCTGCCAGGCCGGCTCTCGTCGACGATCTGGCCGCCGATGAGGCCGCCGATGCCCAGGCCCAGGTTCTGCATGAAGAACTGGAGGGCGAAGGCCCTGGTCCGCGTACCCGGGGTGGAACACCACACGATCATCGTGGCGAGCGCCGGCTGCATCACGGCCTGCCCGGCGCCCAGCGCCAGGGCGGAGACCAGGATCGGTACTAGCCCGTCGGAGAGCCCGAGGGCCAGCGCCCCGACGGATGCGGCGACGGCCGCGCCGATGACGACGGGGACGGGACCGCGGCGGTCGATGACGCGACCGGTGAAGGGCAGGGCGACCAGGGCGCTGACGGCGAAGGCGACGAACGCACTGGTCGCCGCCATGGAGCCGAGGCCCCGTACCTGCGCCACGTAGATGTAGAGGAACGGAACCGTGAAGCCGATGCCGAACGCCGTCAGCGCGTTGCCGGCCTGGATCCGCCGCATCGCGGCGCCCATCACCTTGGTCACTTCTCACCTGCCCGAGATCACTGAAGTCTGAAGACTTCACAGCTAAAGTTCGACGCTTAAGAGTACACATCGAAGGAGTTAGACGCCAACGCGCTCGTGCGATACTTCGGACCATGGGTGACACCGCCGACGGCCTCCAGCCCGTCCCCGAGCCGAGCCTCGACGAGCAGATCGCCGTCTACCAGCGCGAGTTCCAGGACCTCGATCCGCAGGTGGAGAAGGTCGTGTCGGCGCTGAGCCGACTGAACCGCCGCATGAACGTGGCGTACGGCCGCCAGACCGCCGCCCTCGGCATCAGCAACGCCGAGTGGGAGGTCCTCAAGGCCCTCGTCATCTCCGGAGCCCCCTACCGGATGGGCCCGAGCGAACTCGCGAAGCAGCTGGGCCTGACGCCGGCCGCGATGACGCACCGCATCGACCGCATGACGGCGGAGGGGCTCGTCACCCGTGAGCGCGATGAGTCGAACCGGGTGCGCGTGATCGTGGAGCTCACCGCTGGAGGCCGCAGCAAGTGGCTCGACGCGATGCGCGCGGCGACGATCTTCGAGGAGGACCTCCTCCAGGACCTCTCCACGGAGGAGCGGGGCGTCCTGGGCGACATGCTCACGCGCCTGCTGGACCGGGTGGAAGACCTCCAGTCGCGCAACTGACAGGGCCCGCGCCAGGGGGGTTGACACGGCTCCGCCGGATCCGTAAAGTTCTGCGGGTTGTCCCAGAGCCGAAAGGTTTTGGGCGCAACTATCCGCCGCCTCGTCGCGGCACCCAACTCAGCACGATCTCCCCCCGGGAGTGAATTCGGCATGCCCGAATTCCCGCCCGAAGGCCGATTAGGAATCGACCGGGAAATCCACTAGAGTTCTGGGAGTCGGAAGGGCCCAACAGCCCGGAAGGCAAACCCCGCTGACTGGGGGTCAGGCCCGAAAGGATCTGATAGAGTCGGAAACGAAGAACGAAAGCCCGGAGGAAAGCCCGAGAGGGTGAGTACGAAGGAAGCGTCCGTTCCTTGAGAACTCAACAGCGTGCCAAAAATCAACGCCAGAAGTTGATACCC
>NZ_BMTY01000003.1:0-67950 GCF_014649915.1 Streptomyces toxytricini
TGCCGGGGCCGCCCCCGGGGGAATGGCCTGGAGGTACTTGGGCCTACAAGCCGGATCAGGGAGCTTGCTCCCCCGCCTCAGTGGCCCCTTTCGTCCCACCGGCATCAGCTGCCCCGTCGGCGGGAGCCGGGTGGGCTCTGACCGCACGAAACGACGCCCAGAGCATCATCCGGAGACAGGAGCGCGGCTGATCGCTACGTGGGCGCCCCAGGTTTGGCGTCCGGCGGCCGTCGGGGGCCGGGAGCGCGTCAGATCGCTACAGGGGCGCTGTGCCTTTGGCGTCCGGCGGCCGTCAGGGGCCGGGAGCGCGTCAGATCGCTACAGGGGCGCCGTCGGCTCGGCGGCTGACCGCCGGCTCGCAGGCGCTGGGAGGGCGGAGGCCGTCTACCTGCCGTCTGCCGCCGAGATATGAGGAGCGCGGAGCGAGTAGGTGCGCTTCGCCGCCCATGACGGCCGTCAGCCGCCGAGATGAGGGACACGTGTAGTGATCTGATGCGTCTCCCGCCCATGACGGCAGCCAGCCGCCGAAATACGGGAGTATGCAGCCATCTGGCCCATCTGGCCCATCTGACGCGATGTTGCGGTGCTGACGGCCGCCAGCCGCCGAGCAGAGGAGGCCCACGTAGCGATCTGGGGCGCTTCTGTCTCCGGATGATGCTCTGGGCGTCGTTTCGTGCGGTCAGAGCCGGCCGGGTCTCTGCCGACGGGGCTGCTGATGCCGGTAGGGCGGGACGCGGCGGCCGGGGCGGGAGAGAAGGCTCTCTGATGACCCCTCATGCCCCTCGTTCCCTCCAGGCCATTCCCCTGGGGGCTTCCCGGCAGCTTGTTGGCATTCCGGGGCGGGTCGTCCTGTCAAGGGTGGCCCGCAAGGGCCATCGCGCAGCGACGCGACCGCAGGGAGCGCCCTTTACAGGGCGGCCCGACCCGGAAGGACAATGGGCTGCCGGGACACCCCCGGAGCACGCCGACCCCGAGTCGTCGGCTCCTGCTTCCGCCGTTTCCGTCGTCGCCTTGTCGGTGGTGCCTCATCGGCTTCTGCTGGGGCCGCGCCTCCCCGTTCGTCTCCGACGCCGCCCCGCGTGGCCGCCGTCGCCGTTTCCGTCGTCGCCTTGTCGATGGTGCCTCATCGGCCTCTGCCGGAGCCGCGCCCCCCGTTCGTCTCCGACGCCGCCCGCGTGGCCGCCGCCTTCGCCGGCTTCGGCGGGGCGTCTCCGGCGCGGCTTGTCGGCTCCCGCCACCCCTGCCCCGGTCCGTCCCCGTCCCCGAGTGCTCGGCTCCCGTCCTCCCCCCCCCACCCCCGAATCCTCCCAAATCCCCCCACCGTGCCGTCCCCTGGGCGTTCTGTCGGTTCTGGGGCGGAAGGCGAGACGAATGGTGTGGCGGAAGTGCCGGGGCGGCGGTGAGTCGTCTTGGAATACCTGATAGACAGTGAATATTCACGGCTCGACCCGCCGTACAACTTGCCGGCCGCCTTGGGGGGATCGCCGCACTGTGAAGCCGCTTCACCGCCACCTCGTCAACACCTCGCGCAAGGTACTGTGCACGGCCGCGCTCGCGGCCAGTCTCACGACCGCCGCCGTCGTGACCAACCCGCCGACCGCCGATGCGGGGGAGTCCGAGCCAACTCCGGACAGCCCCCAGGCCACCGACCGCGGTGACGCCCGGCTCGACCTGCCGCAGGACGTCGCCGACCCGGCCGTGCCGCCGGCCGGCGGGGTGGTCGCCGGCGAGGGGGCCAGCGGGATACCCGCGACCGCCCTCGACGCGTACAAGCGCGCCGAGACGGCGGTCGCCGCCGCACTGCCGAACTGCAAGCTGCCCTGGCAGCTGCTCGCCGGCATCGGCCGTGTGGAGTCCGTGCACGCATCCGGGTACGGGCTCAAGGCCGACGGCTACACCGAGAAGCCGATCCGCGGCCCCCAGCTCAACGGGCAGGGCTTCGCCGAGATCAAGGACACCGACAAGGGCGAGTGGGACGGCGACACCGCCTACGACCGGGCCGTCGGCCCGATGCAGTTCATCCCCTCGACCTGGGCCACCTGGGGCGCCGACGGCAGCGGCGACTCCAAGCGCGACCCGAACAACATCTACGACGCGGCGCTCGGCGCCGGGCTCTACCTGTGCGCCGGCGACCGCAACCTGTCCGACCAGGCGCAGCTCGACCGCGCGATCCTCAGCTACAACAACTCGCGCGAGTACGTGAACACGGTGCTCGGCTACATGCGCCAGTACCAGAGCGGCGCGACCGAGGTCGCGAACCCGCCCGTCGGGACGTACCCGACGCCGACGACGCCGGTGCTGCCGACCCCGCGGCCCACCACGCCGACGAAGCCGTCCACGCCGACGACCACCCCGGCGAAGCCGTCGACGCCGACCCCGCAGCCGACGCCCGAGAAGCCGAAGCCGGAGCCGGAGAAGCCCGCGCCGGCGCAGCTGGCCAAGCTGGAGGTCGTCGACGGCGCCGCCCTGAAGGCGGAGGCCGGTACGGAGTTCACCGCGGTGCCGCGCGTCAAGGCGCTGCTCAGCGACGGCAAGCCGGCCGTCGGCCAGCACGTGCTGTTCGCCGTCGAGGAGGACACCACCGGCGGCACCCGCTTCGGCACGGAGGGCCGCTCGCACCTGGTGGTCCGGACGGACGCCCAGGGCATCGCGGCCGCGCCGGGCCTGAAGGCCGGCCCGAAGGGCGGCACGTTCACGCTGCGCGCCTCCGGCTACGACACCACCCGCCAGTTCACGGTGAACCTCACCGGTACCGTCACCGCGAAGCCGGCCCCGGTGGCCGACCTGCTGGTGCGGACCGGCGCGGGCGCGGACAAGCCGCTGGAGGTCGTCGCCGGGACGCCGCTGACGGGCGTCAAGGTGAAGGCCGCGGCCGCCGGCCAGCCGGTTGCGGGTACGCGGGCCACCGCCGCGCTGGTCGAGAAGGACGCGGCCGGCGCGTGGGTTCCGGTGGACCCGGCGAAGGCGAAGGGCCCGTACTTCAAGGGCGCGGAGGACGGCGCGAAGCTGTTCCGGGTGGAGCTCGACCCGTCGGGCGCCGACGGTGTGATCGCGCTGCCCGAGCTGCTCACGGCCGACGTCGCCCCCGGCACCTACCACCTGCGGCTGACCACGAAGGAGAACGTGGTGCTGCTGCTGGAGCTCAAGGTGACCGCCAAGGCCGGCTCCGGCGAGAGCCCGGAGCCGAAGGCCCCGGAGACCCCGGCGGTGACCTCCGCCCGGCGGTAAGCGGACCGTAGTACGAGCGGCGGCCGCCCGCCCCGTCCCCGTGACGGTGGCGGGCGGCCGCCGTTTCGCTTCCCTCCGCGGGCCCCGCTCGGGCCCCGGGGCCCGGAAAAGGCAGGAGCCCCGCCTCTCTCCGCTCGTGCGGAGGAGGCAGGGCTCCTTGGGTGGTGCTTTCCAACCGCGATGGTTGGCCCCGGGCGATTAGGCCGGGGTGACGTTCTCCGCCTGCGGGCCCTTCGGACCCTGGGTGACGTCGAAGTTCACGGTCTGGTTCTCCTCGAGGGAGCGGAAGCCAGACGCGTTGATCGCGGAGTAGTGGACGAAGACATCCGGGCCGCCGCCGTCCTGGGCGATGAAGCCGAAGCCCTTTTCAGCGTTGAACCACTTCACGGTTCCGGTAGCCATGAGCCCTCCTATATGGGCCAAAGGGTCGCCCTGCTCCAGAACCTGCTAAGAAGTCTGAAAACTACAAAAGCCCGCGGGTCACATTCTCCGCAGGCCTCGTACTGCAAGGGAAACCAAACTGCAACTTGCGTCGAGCCTAGCACGCACACCGCGGCCGAGACCAGAGGGAAAGATCACGTCACCCGGACGTTTGAGACCCGCGCGAAGGCTGACGCGGGGCCGCCAGCTAGTCTCGCGATGTGGACGTGTATCGCAGCCGGCCCCGGGTGGGCCACATTCAGTTCCTGAACTGCCTTCCCCTGTACTGGGGGCTGGCCAGAACCGGCACGCTGCTGGACCTGGAGCTGACCAAGGACACGCCGGAGAAGCTGAGCGAGCACCTCGTCCGCGGCCGCCTCGACATCGCGCCGATCACCCTGGTCGAGTTCCTCCGCAACGCGGACGACCTCGTCGCGTTCCCCGATCTCGCGGTCGGCTGCGACGGTCCGGTCATGTCCTGCGTGATCGTCTCGCAGGTGCCGCTGGAGCGGCTGGACGGGGCGCGCGTCGCGCTCGGCTCGACCTCCCGCACGTCCGTGCGCCTGGCGCAGCTGCTGCTCGCCGAGCAGTACGGGGTGCGCCCCGACTACTACACCTGCCCGCCCGACCTGGGGCTGATGATGCAGGAGGCGGACGCGGCGGTGCTGATCGGGGACGCCGCGCTGCGGGCCTCGCTGCACGACGCGCCGCGGCTCGGGCTGGAGGTCCACGACCTGGGGCAGATGTGGAAGGAGTGGACCGGGCTGCCGTTCGTCTTCGCCGTGTGGGCGGCCCGGAAGGACTACCTGGAGCGCGAGCCGGCCGTGGTCCGGCAGGTGCACGAGGCGTTCCTCGACTCGCGGGACATCTCCCTGGAGGAGGTCGCCAAGGTCGCCGAGCAGGCGGCGCGCTGGGAGGCCTTCGACGCCGCCCTGCTGGAGCGGTACTTCACCACGCTCGACTTCCGTTTCGGTCCGGAGCAGTTGGCGGGCGTACGGGAATTCGCGCGCCGTACGGGTTCCGCGACGGGCTATCCGGCGGACGTGGCGGTGGAGCTGCTGAAAGTCTGACCGGTTGGCGTGATCGATTTTTCGGGCGGCCGTCCCGGTTCCGCTCCCGTTCCGCTCCGGGCCTCCCCGGCGGTCGCGATCCGCGATCTCCTCCACATGATCCGTTTATCGGGAATTCCGCCTTCATTCACGCGGCGCGCCCGCCCCGGTTAATCCGGGCGGCCCTCACCGTCCCGCCCGGACGGGAATACCGGCCGCCCTGCCGGCTCCGGGCCCGGCGGATCCGCCCCGGCGGCGGCCCGGCCCGCCTAAGGTGGCGGCTGGCGATCACACACGCAGCGAGCAGAGGGCCCCGGCGGGCCCGGACCACGGGGGAGGGGACGTGTTGCAGCCGCTCGAAGCCGGCGAACCGCGGACCATCGGGGCGTACCGGCTGCTGGGGAGGCTCGGGGCGGGCGGCATGGGCCGCGTCTACCTGGGCCGCAGCGCGGGCGGCCGTACGGTCGCCGTCAAGGTCGTGCACCCGCACTTCGCCGCCGACACCGAGTTCCGCGCCCGGTTCCGCCGCGAGGTGGAGGCCGCCCGCCGGGTCGGCGGCGAGTGGACCGCGCCCGTCCTCGACGCCGACCCCGACGCGCCGGTGCCGTGGGTGGCCACCGGGTACGTCGCGGGGCCGTCCCTCGGCGCGGCGGTCGCCGCACACGGGCCGCTGCCCGAGCCGGCCGTGCGCGCCCTCGGCGAGGGCCTGGCCCGCGCCCTGTGCGCCGTCCACGCGCTGGGCCTGGTCCACCGCGACGTGAAGCCGTCGAACGTGATGCTCACCCTCGACGGCCCCCGCCTGATCGACTTCGGCATCGCGCGGGCCACGGACGGCACCGCCTCCCTCACCTCCACCGGGGTCTCCGTCGGCTCGCCCGGCTACATGTCCCCCGAGCAGATCCTCGGCCGCGGCGTCACCGGCGCCTCCGACGTGTTCTCCCTCGGCGCGGTGCTGGCGTTCGCCGCGACGGGCCGGCCGCCGTTCAGCGGGGACCACTCGGCGACCCTCCTCTACAAGGTGGTGCACGAGCCGCCGGACCTCGACGCCGTCCCGGCCGGCCCGCTGCGCGACCTGGTCGCCGCCTGCCTGGCGAAGGACGCCGCGGACCGGCCCGCACCGCAGGCCGTCGCGGACGCCTTCGACGGCGCGCTGCTCGCCCCCGGGCGGCTCCCCGCGGCCGTGCTGGAGGACGCGAGCCGGGCGGCCGTCGCCCTGCTCGACCTGGAGGCGGGGGAGCCCGCCGCGCAGCAGGAGGCCGCCTCGGGCCCGGTCCCGTTCACCACGCCCGCGTACGGGGCCGCCGCGGGCGTCTTCGGGGCGCCGGACCCGTCGTACGGCGGCCCGGCCGGCTCCGGGTACGCCGGGCCGGCGGGCCCGTACGGCGCGCCGACGCAGACCGCGGGCGGCGCCCTGCCCGGGCCGCGCCCCGCCCCCGGCGACTCCGGTACGGGCGGCGGCGCGGGCGGCGAGGGCGACGGCCGGGCCACCGGGGCCGCCGGGGCCGGGCGCCGGCTGGCCTTCACCGCGGCCGGGCGGCGCGTCAGCTGCACCGTGGTCCTCGCCGCGGCCGCCGTCGTCTCGGCGCTCTCCGGCGGGCTGTACGGGCTCGGGCTCCTGCCGGGAGGCGGCGGCAGCGGCCAGGACGCGGGCGCCCGCCCGCCGTCCGCCTCCGGCGAGAGCCCTGCCACGCCCGGCCCGTCGGCGCCGAAGGCGCGCGCCGACGTCCCGAAGGAGCTGGTCGGGACGTGGAAGGGGACGGTGACCACGGCCCGCATGGGCGTCCCGGCCGAGTTCGAGATCACCATCAAGGCGGGCCGCACCGGCGAGGTCGTCGGCCGGGACAAGTCCGTGCTGCCGCTGATCGGCACCGATTGCAGCGGCGACTGGAAGCTCGTCTCCGCGACCGACCACTCGCTGGTCCTCGACACGTCGGGCGGCCCCAACCCGGCTCCCGGCATCTGCTCGAACGGCTCCTCCGAGGAGCGCTTCTCCCTCAACGACAACGGCACCCTGCACTACAAGTCGGGCGACGCTGCCGCCGGAAACCCCGAGGGGGACCTGACGCGCATCCGGTGATTTCCCGCCCCGGGCCCTGGCGTAGGCTGGATCGGTCCGGACCTCTTGACACACCGCCGAAGGGTGACGCACCGGTGACCGACCAGGCCGCTCTCCAGTCTGTCCTCGACCGCGCCGCCGAAGGGGGCCGGATCTCCGCCGAGGAGGCGCTCGACCTCTACCGGCACGCCCCGCTGCACGCCCTCGGCTCCGCCGCCGACGCCGCCCGCCGCCGCCGCTACGCGGGCACGGAGCACATCGCGACGTACATCATCGAGCGGAACATCAACTACACCAACGTCTGTGTGACGGCCTGCAAGTTCTGCGCCTTCTACGCGGCCCCGAAGGACACGAAGAAGGGCTGGACCCGCGACCTCGACGACATCCTGCGCCGCTGCGCGGAGACCGTGGAGCTCGGCGGCACGCAGATCATGTTCCAGGGCGGCCACCACCCGGACTTCGGGGTGGAGTACTACGAGGAGCACTTCTCCGCGATCAAGAAGGCGTTCCCGCAGCTGGTCATCCACTCCCTCGGCGCGTCCGAGGTCGAGCACATGGCCCGCATCTCCAGGGTGAGCGCCGAGGAGGCCATCCGCCGCATCCACGCGGCGGGCCTGGACTCCTTCGCCGGCGCCGGCGCGGAACTGCTGCCGGCGCGGCCGCGCAAGGCCATCGCCCCGCTGAAGGAGTCCGGCGAGCGCTGGCTGGAGATCATGGAGCTGGCGCACGGCCTGGGCGTCGAGTCGACCTCCACCATGCTGATGGGCACCGGCGAGACCAACGCCGAGCGGATCGAGCACCTGCGGATGATCCGCGACGTCCAGGACCGGACGGGCGGCTTCCGGGCGTTCATCCCGTACACGTACCAGCCGGAGAACAACCACCTGAAGGGCCGCACGCAGGCGACCGTCTTCGAGTACCTGCGGATGATCGCGGTCGCGCGCCTGTTCCTCGACAACGTCGCCCACATCCAGGGCTCCTGGCTGACCGTCGGCAAGGAGGCCGGGCAGCTGTCGCTGCACTACGGCGCGGACGACCTCGGCTCGATCATGCTGGAGGAGAACGTCGTCTCCTCGGCGGGAGCCAAGCACCGCTCGAACCGGCACGAGATCATCGACCTGATCCGCAAGGCGGGCCGCGTCCCCGCCCAGCGCGCCACGACGTACGAGCACCTCGCGGTGCACACGGACCCGGCGGACGACCCCGTCGACCACCGCGTCGTCTCGCACATCTCGTCCGTCGCGATCGAGGGCGGCACCGCCCACCCCGAGCTGAAGCTCATCTCCGCCGAGTGACCCGCCCGTGCTGACGCTGCACCGCGCCGACGTCCTCCTCACCGGGCGGGGGGCCGATCCGCTGCCCGGCGGGGCGGTCCTCGTCGACGGCGGGCGGATCACCGCGGTCGGCCCGTACGAGGAGCTCGGCGCGCGGGCCCCGCAGGCGCGGGTGCGGCGCTGGCCCGGTCTGCTCACCCCGGGGCTCGTGCTGCACGGGGCGCGGGAGCTGCTGGAGGAGGCCTACCACCCGGACGGGCAGTTCGAGGCGGACGCGCTCGGCACCGAGCCGATCGCCGGCGCTGCGGAGCTGGCCGCGCTGGGGCTGACGGAGGCCCGCCGCGGCAACAGCGCGCGGCGCGCCGCGCAGAAGCTGCTGGCCCGCGGGGTGGTGGCGGTGTCGGGGCGGTTGACGGTCGCGGCGGTGCGGACGGCGGTGGCCCGCTCGGGCCTGGAACTGCTGCCTCCGGCCGCCGGCGAGGGGGCGCCCGGGGGGCGGCGTGCGGTGTCGGCGGATCCGTTCGAGGGCCTGGCCGACGTTCAGGACGCCTTCCACGGGGTCGTGGCGGCGGGCGGCCCCGCCCGTTTCGCGGTGTTCGCGGCCGCGGCCGGCTCCCTGCGCGAGGCCGGGTCCGCGGCGTGCGTGGCCACCGTCATCGGCGGACGGCTGCTGCACCGCCGGCGCTGAGCGTCCCCTCCTCGCGGGCCAGGGCGGCCAGCAGGCAGGCCTGGAGGCGGCTGATCCCGCCCAGCTTGGCCCGTATGTTGTGGACGTGGAACTTCACCGTGCTGACGGAGAGGTGGAGTTCGCCCGCGAGCTCGGCGTTCGACGCGCCGGTCGCCAGGCACAGGAAGACGGCCGACTCCTGCTCGGTCAGCTGGACCTCGGGGCGGCGGGCCGTCGTCTCCCTCCCGTACGCCGGGAACCAGGCCGGGACGCTGAAGCTGACGACACGCACGTTTCCACTCCTCGCCCCCGGCCGTCACGGCCCGGACGGTCGACTCACCGACTCTCCCCGCTCTAGGGGACGGCTGGACCGGACAAGTAGGTTCCATTTTCGGTGTACGGCCATGCGTTCGCGACGCAGCCGAACAGTCCCCTGATCTGCTGCATCATCGCCGGCGCCGGCTTGCCGGGGGCGGGGCAGGACTCGTGCCCGCGGCCCAGCTCGTGCCCCACCTCGTGGTTGACGATCAGCGCCCGGTACTCCTCCACCGGGCCCTTGAACTGCGGCGAACCCTCCTGCCAGCGCTTGAGGTTGACGATCACGTCGTGCCCGGCGCGGCAGTTGGTCTCGCCGACGAGCTCGGGCGTGACGACCTCGCACAGCCGGTCGGTGGTCTTCGGGGTGGCGATCTTCACGGTGAAGTCCACCGGCTGCCCGGGGCCGACGAGTTGGAAGCCGTACGCGGGGTCCCGGATCCAGCCGCGCTTGTCGCCGAGTATCGCCTCCACGGCCTGCGCGGCGGTGTTCGGGTCGATGCCGCTGCCGCCCTCGACCTCGACGCGCCAGCGTCGGGCGGTGCCCTTGCCCTGCGGCTGCCCCGTGCGGGTGGAGGCGGTGAAGACGCCGTCGCCGGTCGCCGGGACGGCGCCGGCCTTGCCGGAGGGCTGCGGCGAGGGGGAGGAGGACGGCGAGGGGGACGCGGCGGGGCTGCGCCCGCCCGAGCCGGAGGAGCGGGAGGCGCCGCCGTCCTCGGTGTGGGCGGAGGTGTCGGGTTCGCCGGACGCCTTGGCCGCGGCGCCCCGGCCGTTCGCGACGGCCGCCGTCTCCGGCGACGGCCAGGCCGTCCACAGGGCGGCCGCGGCGGCGACGGAGGTGGCCGAGACGAGGAGGGTGCGGCGGAGCCGCCTGCGCCGCTCGGCGCGGCGGCGGGCGCGCGGCCCGCGGGGTGCGGATGCCGCCGCGGAGGTGCGGCGTCGGGTGGTGGTGCGGCCCGTGGCGCTGCGGCCTGCCGGCATGCTGTAGCCCTTTGCTCGCGGCTGCCGCATGGTTTGCGGGCCGCGCCGGGCGGCCCTGGACCCGCGGGTGGTGACCGTCACCGGGCCGCGCCGCCCCAGTAAACCCTGTCGCACCGCCTCCGCATAACTGTCCTCCGGGCCAGTACTTGCCGGTAACGCCGCGTCGGCGGCGCACAGTCGGCCCGCACCGCGCGCGAGGAGCCGGGCGTCCGGCCGCCGGCCGCCGGAAGCGCGGGTGGCCCCGCCGCGGCCGGGGCGGGCGGCCTGAGAGGATGGGGGAGTACGTACTCCGGACCATCTGAGGGGCCCACGCCAGTGACCCGCGCATCCCTGGACAAGCAGCCGCACGAAGTCGCCTCCATGTTCGACGGGGTGGCGGCGAACTACGACCTCACCAACGACGTGCTCTCCCTCGGCCAGGCCCGCCTCTGGCGCAAGGAGGTCGCCCGGGCGGTCGCCGCCCGCCCCGGCCAGAAGGTGCTGGACCTCGCCGCCGGAACGGCGACGTCCTCCCTGCCGTTCGCCGCGACCGGTGCGTACGTCGTCCCCTGCGACTTCTCCCTCGGCATGCTCCGCGAGGGCAAGAAGCGCCACGCCTGGCTGCCGCTGACCGCCGGCGACGCGACCCGGCTGCCCTTCGCCGACGGCGTCTTCGACACCGTGACGATCTCCTTCGGGCTGCGCAACGTCCAGGACACCGAGGGCGCGCTCCGCGAGATGCACCGGGTGACCAAGCGCGGCGGGCAGGTCGTCATCTGCGAGTTCTCCCAGCCGACGTGGGCGCCCTTCCGCACCGTGTACACGGAGTACCTGATGCGCGCGCTGCCGCCGGTGGCGCGGGCCGTGTCCTCCAACCCCGACGCGTACGTGTACCTCGCCGAGTCGATCCGCGAGTGGCCCGAGCAGTCCGCGCTGGCGGCGCTGCTGCAGAAGGCCGGCTGGTCCCGGGTGGCCTGGCGCAACCTCAGCGGCGGCATCGTCGCCCTGCACCGCGGCTTCAAGGCCTGAGCCGGCGGTGGCGGCGGCGGTGGACGGCGGAGCCCCGGACCTCGCGGGACTGCTGGAGCGGATCGCGGCGGACGTCGCCCCGCTGATCGGCAGCGGCACGCCCGCCGAGTACATCCCGGCCCTCGCCGAGGTGGACCCGCGCCACTTCGGCATGGCGGTCGCCGACCTCGACGGGAACGTCCACGGGGTGGGGGACTGGCGGGTGCCGTTCTCCGCCCAGTCGATCACCAAGGTGTTCGCGCTGGCCCTGGCGCTCGCCGAGGGCGGCGACAGCCTGTGGCGGCGGGTCGGGCGGGAGCCGTCGGGCAACCCGTTCAACTCGCTGGTGCAGCTGGAGCACGAGAACGGAATCCCCCGCAATCCGTTCATCAACGCGGGCGCCCTCGTCGTCACCGACCGGCTCCAGACCCTGACCGGCGACGCCAGCAGCGAGCTGCTGGAGTTCCTGCGCGCGGAGAGCGGCAATCCGGACGTCTCCTTCGACGCCGAGGTCGCCGCCTCCGAGCACGAGCACGGCGACCGCAACGCGGCGCTGGCCCACTTCATGGCCTCGTACGGGAACATCGACAACCCCGTGCCCGCCCTGCTCGACCACTACTTCTGGCAGTGCTCGATCGCGATGAGCTGCGCCGACCTGGCCCGCGCGGGCCTGTTCCTGGCCCGGCACGGCCTGCGCGCGGACGGGTCGCGGCTGCTGACCCGCAGCGAGGCCAAGCAGGTCAACGCGGTGATGCTGACCTGCGGGACGTACGACGCGGCCGGGGAGTTCGCCTACCGGGTGGGCCTGCCCGGCAAGAGCGGGGTGGGCGGCGGGATCGTCGCGGTCGTGCCGGGCCGGTGCGCGCTCGCCGTGTGGAGCCCCGGCCTGGACAGCCGGGGCAACTCGGTTGCGGGCGTGGCCGCGCTCGACCGGTTCACGACCCTGACCGGACTGTCCGTCTTCTGACCGTCCGGCGGCCGGCTCACAGCGCGAGGGCGTACCGGCGGCCGGTGCGGCGGCCGCCGGGGAGGGGGAAGACCTCCTCCAGGGTCATCCCGAGGCGTTCGGCGACCGCGGCCGAGCGGGTGTTCGCGTCGTCCACCATGGCCACGACGCGGGGGACGCCCGCCGCGCGGACCCGCTCCAGGGTGGTCAGCGCGGCGGCGTAGGCGTATCCCCTGCCCCACGCGGGGCGGGCGAGGCGCCAGCCGATCTCGATCTCGCCGACCGGCCCCCACGCCTTGTCCTCGGGCCACGGCTGGGCGCCGGTGAAGCCGATGACCTCGCCGTCCCCGTCCAGCAGGGTCCACAGGCAGTAGCCGAGCCGGGCGTCGTGCATCCGCTGCCGGGCGGTGATCTCCTCGTACGCGGACAGCTCGGCGGGCCCGCCGAGGAACTCCATGACGTCGGGGTCGGCGAAGACGCGGTGCCAGGCGTGGGCGTCCTCGTCGGTGGGCACGCGCAGCCGGACCGCCGGGAGCGGCCGGGCGGCGGCCGGGAGCGGCGTGGTCGGCGTGGTCGGCGAGCTTGTCATCGGGTAACCCTTCGGATTCACGATCTCTCTCGCTGCATAGACTGCACATGTCCTGTGCCCATGGGCACCCCTTATCGAGCCTTCGGGAGACCCCGCAGTGACCGAGCCCCTCTCCGAACACTCCGCGGACGTGATCGTCGTCGGGGCCGGGCCCGCCGGCTCGACGACCGCCTACTACCTCGCCAAGGCCGGACTGGACGTCCTGCTGCTGGAGAAGACGGCGTTCCCGCGCGAGAAGGTCTGCGGGGACGGCCTGACCCCGCGCGCCACGAAGCAGCTGGTCGCGATGGGCATCGACATCTCCGAAGAGGCCGGCTGGCTGCGCAACAAGGGCCTGCGGATCATCGGCGGCGGGCAGCGGCTCCAGCTGGACTGGCCGGAACTCGCCTCCTTCCCCGACTACGGGCTCGTCCGCAAGCGCGACGACTTCGACGAGACCCTGGCCCGGCAGGCGCAGAAGGCGGGTGCCCGCCTGTACGAGCGCTGCAACGTCGGCGAGCCGGTCCGCGACCCGCGCACCGGCCACATCACGGGCGTGCAGGCGAAGCTCGGCGAGGAGAAGACGCCGGTCACCTTCCACGCCCCGCTCGTCGTCGCCGCGGACGGCAACTCCTCCCGCCTGTCGCTGGCGATGGGCCTGCACCGGCGCGAGGACCGCCCGATGGGCGTCGCGGTGCGCACGTACTTCACCTCGCCGCGGCACGACGACGACTACCTGGAGTCCTGGCTGGAGCTGTGGGACCGGCGCGGCCCGCAGGACCGGCTGCTGCCCGGCTACGGCTGGATCTTCGGCATGGGCGACGGCACCTCCAACGTCGGCCTCGGCATCCTCAACTCCTCCTCCGCCTTCCGGGAGCTGGACTGGCGCGAGGTCCTCAAGGCGTGGTGCGCGTCCATGCCGGAGGACTGGGGCTACACCCCGGAGAACATGACGCAGCCGATCCGCGGGGCGGCCCTGCCGATGGCGTTCAACCGGCAGCCGCACTACACCAAGGGCCTGCTGCTCGTCGGCGACGCGGGCGGACTCGTCAACCCGTTCAACGGCGAGGGCATCGCCTACGCGATGGAGTCCGGGAAGATCGCGGCGGACGTCGTGGTGCAGGCGGCCGCGCGGGCGACGCCGCTGCAGCGGGAGCGGGCGCTGCACCAGTACCCGAAGGTGCTGAAGGAGACCTACGGCGGCTACTACTCGCTGGGCCGCGCCTTCGTGAAGCTGATCGGCAACCCGGCCGTCATGAAGGTCGCCGCGCAGCGCGGCCTGACCCACCCGGTGCTGATGCGGTTCACGCTGAAGATGCTGGCGAACCTGACCGACCCGACGGGCGGGGACGCGATGGACCGCATCATCAACGGCCTGTCGAAGGTGGCCCCGAAGGCCTGACACCGGACGGGTCCCGGCCCGGAGCGGGCCGCCGCGGAACTCCCCGCGGCGGCCCGCTCCGGCGTTTTGCGGAGGTCCGCGGTCGGCGGCCGGCCGGGGCGGGCCCGGGAAGGGGGCTGGACGGCCCTGTGGCGGCCTCCCGCGACCGCCGGGGCCTGCGGGGCGGGGGTGACGCGGCGAACGCGCGTACGGGCATGCCGAAGGGCCGGCACTCCTCCCCCGAGCGGGGGAGTGCCGGCTCTTCGCCGTACGGGGTGCCGACCGCGGGGTGCGGGACGGCGGGTGACGGGGTGTCGGGCGTCAGAGGACGCGGACGGCGCCCGTCGGACGGTCGTAGCTCAGGCTGCGCTCGACGATGCCGGTGCTGGGGTTCTGCGCGCCGACGAACTTGCCGCCGCCGACGTACAGCGCGACGTGGTAGGCGCTGCCCTTGGAGCCCCAGTACAGGATGTCGCCCGGCTGCAGGGCGCTCAGCGAGACCGAGGTGCCGTACGAGGACTGCGCCTGCGAGGTGCGCGGCAGGGACACGTTGGCCTGCCGGTACGCGGCCTGGACGAGGCCGGAGCAGTCGAACGCGGACGGGCCGGTGGCGCCCATGACGTAGGCCTTGCCGACCTGCGCGCGGGCGAAGCTGATGATGGCCGCGGCGGAGCCCTTCGGGGCGGTCACGGTGCCCACGCCCTGGCCGTCGGTCGAGGCGGCGGCGGAGGCGCTCTTGAGCGCGGTGCGCTCGGCGTTGCGGGTGGCGCGCTCGGCCTCGGCCTTGCGGTCCGCCTCCTCCTTCGCCTTCTTCTCCGCGGCCTCCTTGGCCTTCTTCGCCTCGGCGGCGGCGCCGGTGCGGGCGCTCTCCTCCTGGGCGTTCAGTTCGCCGTCGACGGCGGCCGCCTGGGTGTTCTCGGCGGCGGTGGCGACGGCGGTGGAGACCTCGGAGGCCAGGTCCATGTCGAGGACCGGCATCTCCATCGTCTCGGTCACCGGCTCGGCGGCGGGGGACGCGCTCGCCGTGCCGGCCATCGCCAGCGTGCTGAGGACGCCACCGGCAACTCCGGCGCGGACCGCGAGCTTCGAGGCGCTGCGACGGGGCTTCCGGTGGCTGGGTATGTGAGCGGTGTGGGACATGAGGACAACCGCTATCAGGGGGCCCGGTCTCCCTTCAAGAAACGTGGTGTGCGCCACAGTTGCGCCGGGAGGGGCGCGAACCGGGCGCGGCGCGGGCCTTATTGACGCCGTAACGGACAAAACAGACAGCCCTTCACAAGGCTGTGATCAAGGCGTTTCAGCAATAAGTCCGAATTGATCCGGGGCCTACCATCCCGGTGCACCGTTGGCCAAGCCCGGTTTCGGAACCTCCGATTCCCGCGTGACGCAGGTCACACCGAAATCGCGCCGAGAGGCGCCCGTGGCCTGTCCGTGACCCGCCGCGCACCGAAGGGCGGCCGAAAGATCGTCCGCGGGCGGCGGGCCGGACCTCCCGGAGCTCGTGAACGGATGCACGCGTCCACTCCCGTCCGCACCGAGTCCCCCGGTCGAGCGACGCGGATCCCTTTATCACGCAGGTCGACATCCGGCCAAATTTGCCTGCACAGCTCATCGTTTGATAGGGCGACCCCGCTTCTACCTGGGGTAACACACCGCGATGTCACGGTTGGTGATCGACTGGCTGCTTCGCGTACGAAGATCACCGCTCATTGCGGTTCATGATCGTTCGTCAGGTGGTGGAGATCACAAACTCGGTGTTGTCACCCGTGTCGCAGATCACAGATCGACGGGCATAGGATGCGCACCAGCCCGGCTTGTGAACTGCCTCACATGCACAAGATCCCCGAGGGGCGGGGCACCAGGCGCCGGCGCAGCGGTCCAACGGTCAAGGACGACTGGAAGGAGCGAGGAGCGTGAATGCCTACGCGCCCATCCTCGTGCTCGGCGCCCTAGGCGCAGGGTTTGCGATCTTCTCCGTGGTCATGGCCACGCTGATCGGCCCGAAACGGTACAACCGCGCCAAGCTGGAGGCGTACGAGTGCGGCATCGAGCCGACTCCCACGCCGGCAGGCGGCGGTCGCTTCCCGATCAAGTACTACCTGACGGCGATGCTCTTCATCGTCTTCGACATCGAAGTTGTCTTCCTCTACCCCTGGGCCGTCACCTTCGACGCCCTGGGGATCTTCGGGCTCGTCGAGATGCTGCTCTTCGTGCTCACCGTCTTCGTCGCCTACGCCTACGTCTGGCGCCGCGGCGGCCTGGAATGGGACTGAGGGGCTGAATTCCCATGGGACTGGAAGAAAAGCTGCCGAGCGGCTTCCTGCTGACCACCGTCGAACAGGCCGCGGGATGGGTGCGCAAGTCGTCCGTCTTCCCCGCGACCTTCGGCCTGGCCTGCTGCGCCATCGAGATGATGACCACCGGAGCCGGCCGCTACGACCTCGCCCGCTTCGGCATGGAGGTCTTCCGCGGCTCGCCGCGCCAGGCCGACCTCATGATCGTCGCCGGCCGGGTCAGCCAGAAGATGGCGCCGGTGCTGCGGCAGGTCTACGACCAGATGCCCGCTCCCAAGTGGGTCATCTCCATGGGCGTCTGCGCATCGTCGGGCGGCATGTTCAACAACTACGCGATCGTGCAGGGCGTCGACCACATCGTCCCGGTGGACATCTACCTCCCCGGCTGCCCGCCCCGCCCCGAGATGCTCATGGACGCGATCCTCAAGCTCCACCAGAAGATCCAGAGCTCCAAGCTCGGCGTGAACCGGGAAGAGGCGGCCCGCGAGGCGGAGGCCGCGGCCCTCAAGGCCCTGCCCACCATCGAGATGAAGGGGCTGCTCCGGTGAGCGACACCACCCCCGGCACCACCCCGGGCGACGACGGCGCCGTCCCCGCCCCCCGCGAGTCCGCCGGCCCCGAGGTGATCGGCGTCCGCAAGGGCATGTTCGGCGCCCGCGGCGGCGGCGACACCAGCGGCTACGGCGGCCTGGTGCGCACCGTCGCCCTGCCCGGCCCGAGCCACCGCCCCTACGGCTCCTACTTCGACGAGGTCGCCGACGAGCTCGAAGGCGCCCTGGAGGAGCAGGGGCTGCTGCCCTCCAACGCGATCGAGAAGACGGTCGTGGACCGCGGCGAGCTCACGTTCCACATCGCCCGCGAGCACCTCGTCCGGGTGGCGTCCACCCTCCGCGACGACCCCGCCCTGCGCTTCGAACTGTGCACCGGGGTCAGCGGCGTGCACTACCCCGGCGACCGCGGCCGCGAACTGCACGCCGTCTACCACCTGCGCTCGATCACGCACGGCCGCACCGTGCGGCTGGAGGTCTGCGCCCCGGACGCCGATCCGCACGTCCCCTCGCTGGTCTCCGTCTACCCGACCAACGACTGGCACGAGCGCGAGGCGTACGACTTCTTCGGGCTGGTCTTCGACGGCCACCCGGCCCTCACGCGGATCATGATGCCGGACGACTGGCAGGGCTTCCCGCAGCGCAAGGACTACCCCCTCGGCGGCATCCCCGTCGAGTACAAGGGCGCCCAGATCCCGGCTCCCGACCAGCGGAGGTCGTACAGCTGATGTCCACGAACCACCACGCGGCGTCCCGCGAGACCACCGAGGGCACCGTCTACACCGTCACCGGCGGCGACTGGGACGAGGTCGTCCGCTCCGCGGCCAAGGCCGACGACGAGCGCATCGTCGTCAACATGGGCCCGCAGCACCCCTCCACCCACGGCGTGCTCCGGCTCATCCTGGAGATCGACGGCGAGACGGTCACCGAGGCCCGCTGCGGCATCGGCTACCTGCACACCGGCATCGAGAAGAACCTCGAATTCCGGAACTGGACGCAGGGCACCACCTTCGTGACGCGCATGGACTACCTCACGCCGTTCTTCAACGAGACGGCGTACTGCCTCGGCGTCGAGAAGCTCCTCGGCATCACCGACCAGGTCCCCGACCGCGCCACCGTCGTCCGCGTCCTGCTGATGGAGCTCAACCGGCTCTCCTCGCACCTGGTGTGCATCGCCACCGGCGGCATGGAGCTCGGCGCCACCACGATCATGATCTACGGCTTCCGCGACCGCGAGCTGATCCTCGACATCTTCGAGCTGATCACCGGCCTGCGCATGAACCACGCGTTCATCCGCCCCGGCGGCCTCGCCCAGGACCTGCCCCCCGGCGCCGTCGACCAGCTCCGCGACTTCCTGAAGACCATGAAGAAGAACCTGCCGGAGTACGACAAGCTCGCCACCGGCAACCCCATCTTCAAGGCCCGCATGCAGGACGTCGGCTACCTCGACCTCACCGGCTGCATGGCCCTCGGCGCCACCGGCCCCATCCTCCGCTCCGCCGGCCTGCCGCACGACCTGCGCAAGGCCGACCCCTACTGCGGCTACGAGACCTACGAGTTCGACGTCCCCACCACGGAGACGTGCGACTCGTACGGGCGGTTCCTGATCCGCCTGGAGGAGATGCGGCAGTCCCTGCGGATCATCGAGCAGTGCCTGGACCGGCTGGAGCCCGGCCCCGTCATGGTCGCCGACAAGAAGATCGCCTGGCCGGCGCAGCTCGCGCTCGGCCCCGACGGGCTCGGCAACTCCCTCGACCACATCAAGAACATCATGGGCACCTCCATGGAGGCCCTCATCCACCACTTCAAGCTGGTGACCGAGGGCTTCCGCGTCCCCGCGGGCCAGGCCTACGCCGCCGTCGAGTCCCCCAAGGGCGAACTCGGCGTCCACGTCGTCTCCGACGGCGGGACCCGCCCCTACCGGGTCCACTTCCGCGACCCGTCCTTCACCAACCTCCAGGCCATGGCGGCGATGTGCGAGGGCGGCCAGGTCGCCGACGTCATCGTCGCCGTCGCCTCCATCGACCCCGTGATGGGAGGCGTCGACCGATGACAGCCAGCCCCGCCCGTCGAGAGGTGAGCCTGGGCATGCCCCAGCCGCCCGCCCCCGACTACCCGGCCGAGGTGCGCGAGCGGCTCGCCGCGGACGCCGCGGAGATCATCGCCCGCTACCCCGACAGCCGCTCCGCCCTCCTGCCGCTGCTGCACCTCACGCAGTCCGAGGAGGGCCACGTCTCCCGCACCGGCATCCGGTTCTGCGCGGAGACCCTCGGCCTGACCACCGCCGAGGTCACCGCCGTCGCCACCTTCTACACGATGTACCGGCGCAGGCCCTCGGGCGACTACCAGGTCGGCGTCTGCACCAACACCCTGTGCGCGGTCATGGGCGGCGACGCCATCTTCGAGGAGCTCCAGGAGCACCTCGGCGTCGGCAACAACGAGACCACCCCCGACGGCAAGGTCACCCTCGAACACATCGAGTGCAACGCGGCCTGCGACTACGCGCCCGTCGTGATGGTGAACTGGGAGTTCTTCGACAACCAGACCCCCGAGTCCGCCAAGGCCCTCGTCGACGACCTCCGCGCCGGCCGCCCCGTCGAGCCGACCCGCGGCGCGCCGCTGTGCACGTACAAGGAGACCGCCCGGATCCTCGCCGGCTTCCCCGACGAGCGGCCCGGCGCCGTGGAGGCGAGCGGCGGCGCCGGACCCGCCTCGCTGATCGGACTGCGCATCGCGCGCGGCGAAGCCCCGCACCAGGGACGCATCGTGCACCCGCGGGCCGCTGCGACCGGCGAGGAGGGGGAGTGATGACGGTGGCGACCGCCATGCACGAGAACGGAACGAGCCCGGAGAAGCTGCTGGCCCCCGTCCTGTCGGCGTTCTGGGACGAGCCGCGGTCGTGGACGCTGGAGACCTACCGGCGCCACGACGGCTACGAGGGGCTGCGCAAGGCCCTCGCGATGACCCCCGACGAGGTCATCGCCTACGTGAAGGACTCCGGGCTCCGCGGCCGCGGCGGCGCCGGCTTCCCCACCGGGATGAAGTGGCAGTTCATCCCGCAGGGCGACGGCAAGCCGCACTACCTCGTCGTCAACGCCGACGAGTCCGAGCCGGGCACCTGCAAGGACATCCCGCTCCTCTTCGCCAACCCGCACTCCCTCATCGAGGGCATGGTCATCGCCTGCTACGCGATCCGCTCCGCGCACGCGTTCATCTACCTGCGCGGCGAGGCCGTGCCCGTCCTGCGCCGCCTGCACGAGGCGGTCCGCGAGGCGTACGAGGCGGGCTACCTCGGCAAGGACGTCCTCGGCAGCGGGATGGACCTCGACATCACCGTCCACGCCGGGGCGGGCGCCTACATCTGCGGCGAGGAGACGGCGCTCCTGGACTCCCTCGAAGGCCGCCGCGGCCAGCCCCGGCTGCGGCCGCCCTTCCCCGCAGTCGAAGGCCTCTACGCCTGCCCCACCGTCGTGAACAACGTCGAGTCCATCGCCTCGGTCCCCGCGATCCTGAACCGGGGCAAGGACTGGTTCAAGTCGATGGGCACCGAGAAGTCCCCCGGCTTCACCCTCTACTCGCTGTCCGGGCACGTCGCCGGCCCCGGCCAGTACGAGGCCCCCCTCGGGATCACCCTGCGCCAGCTCCTCGACATGAGCGGCGGCATGCGCCCCGGCCACCGGCTGAAGTTCTGGACCCCCGGCGGCTCCTCCACCCCCATGTTCACCGACGAGCACCTCGACGTCCCGCTCGACTACGAGGGCGTCGGCGCGGCCGGCTCGATGCTCGGCACCAAGGCCCTGCAGTGCTTCGACGAGACGACCTGCGTGGTGCGCGCCGTCACCCGGTGGACCGAGTTCTACGCCCACGAGTCGTGCGGCAAGTGCACCCCCTGCCGCGAGGGCACCTACTGGCTGGTCCAGCTGCTGCGCGACATCGAGGCCGGCAAGGGCGCCATGGCCGACCTCGACAAGCTCCAGGACATCGCCGACAACATCAACGGCAAGTCGTTCTGCGCGCTCGGCGACGGCGCCGCCAGCCCGATCTTCTCCTCGCTGAAGTACTTCCGCGACGAGTACGAGCAGCACGTCACGGGCAAGGGCTGCCCCTTCGACCCCAGGAAGTCGGTCCTCTGGGCCGACACGGAGGTGAACGCATGACCGTCACCACGAATGCCCCCACCGGTGGCGGAGGGGCCGCCGTGCCCCCGGAGGACCTGGTCTCGCTGACCATCGACGGCGTCGAGCTGTCGGTGCCCAAGGGGACCCTCGTCATCCGCGCCGCCGAGCAGATCGGGGTGGAGATCCCCCGCTTCTGCGACCACCCCCTGCTCGACCCGGTCGGCGCCTGCCGGCAGTGCATCGTCGAGGTGGAGGGCCAGCGCAAGCCGATGGCGTCCTGCACCATCACCTGCACCGACGGGATGGTCGTCCGGACGCAGCTGACCTCCCCCGTCGCGGAGAAGGCGCAGCGCGGCGTGATGGAGCTGCTGCTCATCAACCACCCGCTGGACTGCCCGGTCTGCGACAAGGGCGGCGAGTGCCCGCTGCAGAACCAGGCCATGTCGCACGGCAACGCCGACTCCCGCTTCGAGGGCCGCAAGCGCACCTACGAGAAGCCGGTGCCGATCTCCACGCAGGTCCTCCTCGACCGGGAGCGGTGCGTGCTGTGCGCCCGCTGCACCCGCTTCTCCACCCAGGTCGCAGGCGACCCGATGATCGAACTGCTGGAGCGGGGCGCGCTCCAGCAGGTCGGCACCGGCGAGGGCGACCCGTTCGAGTCGTACTTCTCCGGGAACACCATCCAGATCTGCCCGGTCGGCGCGCTCACCTCGGCGGCGTACCGGTTCCGCTCCCGCCCCTTCGACCTCGTCTCCTCCCCGAGCGTGTGCGAACACTGCGCGGGCGGCTGCGCGACCCGCACCGACCACCGGCGCGGCAAGGTGATGCGCCGCATGGCCGCCGAGGACCCCGAGGTCAACGAGGAGTGGATCTGCGACAAGGGCCGCTTCGCGTTCCGGTACGCGCAGCGCCCCGACCGGCTGACCACGCCGCTGGTCCGCAGCGCCGAGGGGGTCCTCGAGCCGGCGAGCTGGCCCGAGGCGCTCGCCGCCGCAGCAGCCGGGCTGGCCGCGGCGCGCGGCCGCGCCGGCGTGCTGACCGGCGGGCGGCTGACCGTCGAGGACGCGTACGCGTACGCCAAGTTCGCGCGGGTCGTCCTCGACACCAACGACATCGACTTCCGGGCCCGCGTGCACAGCGCGGAGGAGGCCGACTTCCTGGCCGCGGAGGTCGCGGGCCGCGGCGTCGACCTGGACGGGCAGGGGGTCTCGTACGCCGCGCTGGAGGCGGCGCCCGCGGTGCTGCTCGTCGGCATCGAGGCGGAGGAGGAGGCCCCCGGGGTCTTCCTGCGGCTGCGCAAGGCCTTCCGCAAGCGCCGCCAGCAGACCTTCGCCCTGGCCCCGTTCACCACCCGCGGCCTGGCCAAGGCGGGCGGCACCCTGCTCGCCGCTGCACCGGGCACCGAGCCCGAGTGGCTGGACGCGCTCGCCTCCCGCACCGGCCTGGAGCAGGGCGGCGAGGCAGCCGCCGAAGCACTGCGCCAGCCCGGTGCGGTCATCGTCGTCGGGGAGCGCCTCGGGGGCGTGCCCGGCGGGCTGACCGCGGCGGTCCGGGCGGCCGCGGCGACCGGGGCCCGGCTGGTGTGGATCCCGCGGCGGGCCGGGGAGCGCGCCGCGATCGAGGCGGGCGCCCTGCCGTCACTGCTGCCCGGCGGCCGCCCGGCGACGGACCCGCGTGCGCGCGGGGAGGTGGCGGCCGCGTGGGGGCTCCAGGAGCTGCCGCACCGCTACGGCCGCGATGCCGGGCAGATCGTCGAGGCCGCGGCCGCCGGCGAGCTGACCGCGCTGCTCGTCGCGGGAGTGGAGGTCACCGACCTGCCCGACCCGGAGCGGGCGCGGACCGCGCTGAGGGAGGCGTTCACGGTCTCCCTGGAGCTGCGGCCCGGCGAGGTCACCGACCACGCCGACGTGGTCCTGCCGGTCGCGGCCGTCGCCGAGAAGGCGGGCACCTTCGTCAACTGGGAGGGCCGCGTCCGGCCGTTCGAGGCCGCGCTCAAGCCCGACCAGATGACCCGCCCGCTCGCCCCGGCCGACGCGCGCGTCCTGCACATGCTGGCCGACGCCGCCGACCGGCCGCTCGGCCTGCCCGACGTGCACGCCGTGCGCCGCGAGATCGACCGGCTCGGCCGGTGGGCCGGCGAGCGCCCCGCGGCGCAGCCCGGCTCCCCGGCGGCGCTGCCCCGGCCCGCGGCCGGGGAGGCGGTCCTCGCCGGGCACCGGCTGCTCCTCGACCTCGGCCGGCTCCAGGAAGGCGACGACGCCCTGGCCGGCACCCGGCACGAGGCGAGCGCCCGGCTGTCGGCGGCCACCGCGGCCGAGACGGGCGTCAAGGACGGCGACCTCCTCGCGGTGACCGGCCCGACCGGGACGGTCGCACTGCCGCTGAGGATCACCGAGATGCCCGACCGGGTGGTCTGGCTCCCGCTGAACTCCACCGGCTCCGGCGTCCGCGCCGACACCGGCGCCCTGCCGGGCACCCTCGTACGGATCGGCCCGGCGACCCCGGCCGGCGCAGGCGGCACCACTGCGGAGGTGGGAGCGTGAACGCGGTACTGCTCGCTGCCGAGGACCTGTCGCTGTTCGGCAGGGACCCCTGGTGGCTGGTCCTCGTCAAGGCGGTGTTCTGCTTCGCCTTCCTGATGGTGACCGTCCTGTTCTCCATCGTGTGGGAGCGCAAGGTCGTCGCCTGGATGCAGCTGCGCATCGGCCCCAACCGGCACGGCCCGTGGGGCATGCTCCAGTCGCTCGCCGACGGCGTGAAGCTGATGCTGAAGGAGGACATCGTCGTCAAGCGCGCAGACAAGGTCGTCTACGTGCTGGCGCCGATCGTCGCGGCGATCCCCGCCTTCATGGCGATCGCGGTGATCCCCTTCGGGCCCGCCGGGAACGAGGTGTCGATCTTCGGGCAGCGCACCACGATGCAGCTGACCGACCTGCCGATCGCGATGCTGTACATCCTCGCCGTCGCCTCCGTCGGCATCTACGGCATCGTGCTCGCCGGCTGGTCCTCGGGCTCGACGTACCCGCTGCTCGGGGGCTTGCGCTCCTGCGCCCAGATGATCAGCTACGAGATCGCGATGGGCGCGGCGTTCGCCTCGGTGTTCCTCTACTCCGGGTCGATGTCGACCTCGGCGATCGTGGAGGCGCAGGCGGACCGCTGGTTCATCGTGCTGCTGCCGGTGTCGTTCATCATCTACGTGGTGACGATGGTCGGCGAGACCAACCGGGCGCCGTTCGACATGCCGGAGTCCGAGGGCGACCTCGTCGGCGGCTTCAACACCGAGTACTCGTCCATCAAGTTCGCGATGTTCATGCTGGCCGAGTACGTCAACATGGTCACCGTCTCGGCCGTCTCGGTCACCCTGTTCCTGGGCGGCTGGCGGGCCCCTTACCCGATCAGCAGCTTCTGGGAGGGCGCCAACCACGGCTGGTGGCCGCTGCTCTGGTTCGTGGTCAAGGTGCAGCTGCTGCTGTTCTTCTTCATCTGGCTGCGCGGCACCCTGCCCCGCGTCCGCTACGACCAGCTGATGAAGCTCGGCTGGAAGGTCCTCATCCCCGTCTCGCTGCTGTGGCTGATGCTCGTGGCGACCGTGCGGGCGCTGCGGAACGAGGCGTACGACTTCTCCCAGATCGTCCTGTACGTCGGTGGCGCGGTCGTCGCGGTCCTGCTGCTGTCCTTCGTCGCGGACTTCTTCCGCGACCGGCGGGAGAAGGCCGCCGGGGCCGCGGAGGCCGACGCCCCCGGGGCCGAGCCGTTCGACCCGCTCGCGGGCGGGTTCCCGGTACCGCCCAAGCCCGGCCAGCACCTGCCCCCCGTACCGCGCCGGCGGCCCCGCCGGGAGCGCGAGCTGATCGCCAGCGGCGGGGCGAACAACGACAGCGACCGAGAGGAGGGTGCGGAGAATGCCTGACGAACAGTGGCAGAACCCGGTGGCCGGCTTCGGCGTGACCTTCAAGGCCATGTTCAAGAAGCGCCTCACCGAGCAGTACCCCGAGCAGCAGAAGACGACCGCACCGCGTTTCCACGGACGGCACCAGCTCAACCGGCACCCGGACGGCCTGGAGAAGTGCATCGGGTGCGAGCTGTGCGCGTGGGCCTGCCCCGCGGACGCCATCTACGTGGAGGGCGCGGACAACACGGAGGAGGAGCGCTACTCCCCGGGCGAGCGCTACGGCCGCGTCTACCAGATCAACTACGCCCGCTGCATCCTGTGCGGGCTGTGCATCGAGGCGTGCCCGACGCGGGCGCTGACGATGACGAACGAGTTCGAACTGGCCGACGCCAGCCGCGAGTCGCTCATCTACACCAAGGAGGAGCTGCTCGCCGGGCTGACCGAGGGCATGGTCGAGGCGCCCCACGCGATGTACCCGGGCACGGACGAGCAGGACTACTACCGCGGGCAGGTGACGGGGGCGGCCCCCGGCACCGAGCGGCAGCCGGCCGTCTCCAAGGGCGAGGCCCCGCAGGACCGGGGCCCCGCCGAGGGGGTGGGGGCATGAGCGCGGTCGCCGCCGCGGCTTCGGCCACCTCCACGGGCGAGGCGGTCCAGTTCTGGATCCTCGGCACGGTCGCCGTGATCGGCGCGCTGGCGACGATCCTGATGAAGAAGGCCGTGCACAGTGCGCTGAGCCTCGCCGGGACCATGATCATTCTGGCGGTGTTCTACCTCGCGAACGGGGCGTACTTCCTGGGCGTCGTCCAGGTGATCGTCTACACCGGCGCGATCATGATGCTGTTCCTCTTCGTGGTCATGCTGGTCGGCGTCACCGCCGCCGACTCCCTGAAGGAGACCATCAAGGGCCAGCGCTGGCTCGCCGTCCTGTGCGGGCTGGGCTTCGGCATCCTGCTGATCGCGGGCATCGGCAACGCCTCCCTGCAGCACTTCAACGGGCTGGGCCGGGCCAACTCGGCCGGGCACGTGGAGGGCCTCGCCCAGCTGATCTTCACCCGGTACGTCTTCGCCTTCGAGGTCACCGGCGCGCTGCTGATCACCGCCGCCGTCGGCGCGATGGTGCTCACCCACCGCGAGCGCACCGAGCGGGCCGCGACGCAGCGCGAGCTGTCCGAGCGGCGCGTCCGCGAGGGCGTCCAGCTCCCGCCGCTGCCCGCGCCCGGCGTGTACGCCCGGCACAACGCGGTCGACGTGCCCGGCCTGCTGCCCGACGGCACCCCCTCGGAGCTCACCGTCAGCAAGACGCTCCGCGCCCGCGGCCAGGTCCGCGACGTCTCCGGCGAGGCGCTCGCCGACCTCAAGGCGCTGGAGCGGCGCTCGGCGGAGCGGCTCGGCCGTGAGGAGGCCTCGAAGTGAACCCGGTCAACTACCTCTACCTCGCGGCCCTGCTGTTCACCATCGGCGCCGCGGGCGTGCTGATCCGGCGCAACACGATCGTGCTGTTCATGTGCGTCGAGCTGATGCTCAACGCCTGCAACCTGGCGTTCGTCGCGTTCTCCCGGATGCACGGCAACCTCGACGGCCAGATCATCGCGTTCTTCACGATGGTCGTCGCCGCCGCCGAGGTCGTGGTGGGCCTCGCGATCATCGTGTCGCTGTTCCGTACCCGCCACTCGGCCTCGGTCGACGACGCCAGCCTGATGAAGCTGTAAGGGGCGTACACAGTGGAGAATCTGATTGCGCTGCTCGTGGCGGCGCCCCTGCTCGGAGCGGCGGTGCTGCTGTGCGGCGGCCGGCGCCTCGACAGGGCCGGGCACTGGCTCGGCACCCTGCTCGCGGCCGCCTCCTTCGGCATCGGCGCCGCCCTGTTCGCCGACATGCTGGGCCGCGGCGCCGACGACCGGACCATGCGGCAGCACCTGTACAGCTGGATCCCGGTGGAGGGCTTCCAGGCCGACATCGCATTCCAGCTGGACCAGCTGTCGATGACGTTCGTCCTGCTCATCAGCGGGGTCGGCACGCTGATCCACGTGTACTCGATCGGGTACATGGAGCACGACGAGCGCCGCCGCCGCTTCTTCGGCTATCTCAACCTCTTCCTCGCGGCGATGCTGCTGCTGGTCCTCGCCGACAACTACCTGCTGCTGTACGTCGGCTGGGAGGGCGTCGGCCTCGCCTCGTACCTGCTCATCGGCTTCTGGCAGCACAAGCCCAGCGCGGCGACCGCCGCGAAGAAGGCCTTCCTGGTCAACAGGGTCGGCGACATGGGCCTCTCCATCGCGATCATGCTGATGTTCACCACCTTCGGCACGTTCGCGTTCCGGCCGGTGCTGGCCTCTGCCGGCGAGACCTCCGAGGGCATGCTGACCGCGATCGGGCTGATGCTGCTGCTCGCAGCGTGCGGCAAGTCGGCGCAGGTGCCGCTGCAGTCCTGGCTCGGGGACGCGATGGAGGGCCCGACGCCCGTCTCGGCCCTCATCCACGCGGCGACGATGGTCACCGCCGGCGTGTACCTGATCGTCCGCTCCGGCGCGATCTTCAACGGCGCGCCGGACGCGCAGCTCGTCACGGCGATCGTCGGAGCGGTCACGCTGCTCTTCGGTGCCGTCGTCGGTTGCGCGAAGGACGACATCAAGAAGGCGCTGGCCGGTTCGACCATGTCCCAGATCGGCTACATGGTGCTCGCGGCCGGCCTCGGCCCGATCGGCTACGTCTTCGCGATCATGCACCTGGTGACGCACGGCTTCTTCAAGGCCGGCCTCTTCCTCGGCGCCGGATCCGTCATGCACGGCATGAACGACGAGGTCGACATGCGCAAGTACGGCGGCCTGCGCCGCTACATGCCGGTCACCTTCGTCACGTTCGGCCTCGGCTACCTCGCCATCATCGGCTTCCCCGGCCTGTCCGGCTTCTTCTCCAAGGACCGGATCATCGAGGCGGCCTTCGCCAAGGGCGGCACCGAGGGCTGGATCCTCGGCTCGGTCGCCCTGCTCGGCGCGGCGATCACCGCGTTCTACATGACGCGGGTCATGCTGATGACCTTCTTCGGCGAGAAGCGCTGGCAGCCCGCGCCCGACGCGGACGCCGCCGCGGACGTGGAGCCGTCCGCCGGGCACCGCCCCGGCGAGATGCCGCACCCGCACGAGTCCCCGAAGTCCATGACCGTCCCGATGATCGTGCTGGCCTTCGGGTCCGTCTTCGCCGGCGGGTTCTTCGCCATCGGCGACCGGTTCCTGAACTGGCTGGAGCCGGTCACCGGGTACGAGCACGGGCATCCCCCGGTCAGCGCCCTCACGGTCACCCTGGCCACCATGGCGGTCCTCGCCGTGGGCGTCGCGATCGCCTGGGCGATGTACGGCCGCCGGCCGGTCCCCGTGACCGCCCCGCGCGGCAGCCTGCTCACCCGGGCCGCCCGCCGCGACCTGCTCCAGGACGACTTCAACCACGTCGTGCTGGTGCGCGGCGGGGAGCACCTGACCCGCTCCCTCGTGTACGTCGACCACAGCCTGGTCGACGGCGTGGTCAACGGGACGGCGGCCTCGGTCGGCGGCCTGTCGGGCCGGCTCCGCAAGCTCCAGAACGGCTACGCCCGCAGCTACGCGGTCTCGATGTTCGGAGGGACGGCGATCCTCATCGCCGCGACCCTGCTGATGAGGGCGGTGTGAGATGGATTTCCCGCTTCTGACGGTGACGGCCGCGGTGCCCGCGGCCGGCGCGGTCCTCACGGCGGCCGTCCCGGCCGCCCGCCGGACCGCCGCCAAATGGCTGGCGCTGCTGTTCTCGCTGGCCACGCTCGCCCTGGCGGGGCTCGTCGCGGCCCGCTTCGACCCGGGCGGCGAGCGCTACCAGCTCACCGAGTCCCACGCGTGGATCGCCGACTTCGGGGTCCGCTACGAGCTGGGCGTCGACGGCATCGGCGTCGCACTGATCGGGCTGACCGCCCTGCTGGTGCCGTTCGTCATCGCCGCCGGCTGGAAGGACGCCGACCCGCTGGAGACCCGGTCGCCGAGGTGGCGGCCCACCCAGGGCTTCTTCGCCCTGATCCTGCTGGTCGAGGCGATGGTGATCATCTCGTTCGAGGCCACCGACGTCTTCCTCTTCTACATCTTCTTCGAAGCCATGCTCATCCCGATGTACTTCCTCATCGGCGGCTTCGGGGACCGGGCGCACGCCGGGACCGACGAGAAGGCCGCCGCGCAGCGCTCGTACGCGGCGGTCAAGTTCCTCCTCTACAACCTGGCCGGCGGCCTGATCATGCTGGCCGCGGTCATCGGCCTGTACGTCGTCGCGGGGAACTTCTCCCTCCAGGAGATCACCGCCGCCCGCGCCGCGGGCACCCTGGACATGGCGACCAACACCGAGCGGCTGCTGTTCCTCGGCTTCTTCTTCGCGTTCGCGGTGAAGGCGCCGCTGTGGCCGCTGCACACGTGGCTGCCGAACGCCATGGGCGAGGCCACCGCCCCGGTCGCCGTGCTGATCACCGCGGTCGTCGACAAGGTCGGCACCTTCGCGATGCTCCGCTTCTGCCTCGGCCTGTTCCCCGAGGCGAGCAAGTGGGCCACCCCGGTCGTCCTCGTCCTGGCGCTGGTCAGCATCGTCTACGGCGCGCTCCTCGCGGTCGGGCAGCGGGACATCAAGCGGCTGATCGCGTACGCGTCGATCTCGCACTTCGGCTTCATCATCCTGGGCATCTTCGCGATGACCTCCCAGGGGCAGTCGGGCGCGACGCTGTACATGGTCAACCACGGGCTGTCGACGGCGGCGCTGATGCTGGTCGCCGGATTCCTGATCTCCCGGCGCGGCTCGCGGCTCATCGCCGACTACGGCGGTGTGCAGAAGGTGGCGCCGGTGCTGGCGGGCACGTTCCTGATCGGCGGCCTGGCGACGCTGTCGCTGCCCGGACTCGCGCCGTTCGTCAGCGAGTTCCTCGTCCTGGTCGGCACGTTCTCCCGGTACCCGGTCGCCGGCATCGTCGCCACCCTCGGCATCGTCCTCGCCGCGCTGTACACGCTGGTGCTGTACCAGCGGACGATGACCGGGCCGGTGAAGGAGGAGGTCCGCCGCATGCCGGACCTGCGGCCGCGCGAGCTCCTCGTGGTCGCCCCGCTGATCGCCCTGCTGATCGGGCTGGGCGTGTACCCGAAGCCGCTGACCGAGATCGTCAACCCGGCGGTGGAGCACACCATGTCCGACGTGAAGCAGAAGGACCCCAAGCCCGAGGTGGCGGTCGGGTCCGAGAACGGGGAGGCGGGCCAGTGAGCACCGCAACTGCTGCCCACGGCCTGTGGGCGCTCGCCGCGCAGGCGCCGGTGGACCGGATCCCGGCCCCGCACATCGAGTACGCGCAGCTGTCGCCCACGCTGATCGTGGTGGGCGCGGCGATCCTCGGCATCCTCGTCGAGGCGTTCGTGCCGCGCCGCGGCCGCTATCCGGTCCAGGTGTTCCTCGCCGTCGCCGCGCTCGCCTCCGCCTTCGCGGCGGTCGTCGGGCTCGCCGTCAGCGGGCACGCGGGGGAGAAGGCGCAGATCGCGGCGATGGGGGCCGTCGCCGTCGACGGCCCGGCCCTCTTCCTCCAGGGGACGATCCTGCTGGCGTCGCTCGTCGCGGTGTTCACGTTCGCCGAGCGGCGCCTGGACCCGGCCGCGCACGGCAACCGGGTGGACTCCTTCGCCGCGCAGGCGGCGTCCGTACCGGGCAGCGACAGCGAGAAGGCCGCCGTGAAGGCGGGCTTCACCACCACCGAGGTGTTCCCGCTGGCGATGTTCGCGGTCGCCGGCATGCTGATCTTCCCGGCGGCCAACGACCTGCTGACGCTGTTCGTGGCCCTGGAGGTCTTCTCGCTGCCGCTGTACCTGCTCTGCGCCGTGGCCCGCCGCCACCGGCTCATGTCGCAGGAGGCCGCGGTGAAGTACTTCCTGCTGGGCGCCTTCTCGTCGGCGTTCCTCCTCTTCGGCATCGCCCTGCTCTACGGCTACGCGGGCTCCGTCTCGTACGCGGCCATCGCCGACGTGGTCGACGGCACCACGGCCCACATGGACCCGGCGCTCGCCGACACCATGGGCAACGACGCGCTCCTGCTGATCGGCGGGGCGCTGGTGCTGATGGGGCTGCTGTTCAAGGTGGGCGCCGTGCCGTTCCACATGTGGACCCCGGACGTCTACCAGGGCGCCCCCACGCCGGTGACCGGCTTCATGGCCGCGGCGACCAAGGTGGCCGCGTTCGGCGCGCTCCTGCGGCTGCTGTACGTGGTGCTGCCGGGGCTGCGCTGGGACTGGCGGCCGGTGATGTGGGGCGTGGCGATCGTGACGATGCTGGCCGGCGCGGTGATCGCGGTGACGCAGACCGACGTCAAGCGGCTGCTGGCGTACTCGTCGATCGCGCACGCCGGGTTCATCCTGGCCGGTGTCATCGCGACGTCGGCGGAGGGCGTCCAGTCGGTGCTCTTCTACCTGGGCGCGTACGCGTTCGTCACGATCGGCGCGTTCGCGGTGGTCACGCTCGTCCGCGACGCGGGCGGCGAGGCGACCCACCTGTCGAAGTGGGCCGGGCTGGGGCGGCGTTCGCCGCTGACGGCGGCGGTCTTCGCGGTGTTCCTGCTGGCCTTCGCGGGCATTCCGCTGACCTCCGGGTTCTCCGGGAAGTTCGCGGTGTTCAAGGCGGCGGCGGAGGGCGGCGCGGGAGCGCTGGTCGTGGTCGGCGTCATCTCGTCCGCGATCGCCGCGTTCTTCTACATCCGGGTGATCGTCCTGATGTTCTTCAGCGAGCCGAAGGCGGACGGGCCGACGGTGGCCGTGCCGTCGCCGCTGACGATGACGACGATCGCGGTCGGCGTGGCGGTCACGCTGGTGCTGGGCCTCGCGCCGCAGTACTTCCTGGACCTGGCGGGACAGGCGAGCACGTTCGTGCGCTGACCGGTCGGGTGGCCGCGCCGGGGCCCGGCTCCCTTCGGGGGAGCCGGGCCCCGGTGTGTCTGGTCTATTCGGCGCCGCGACGCTTCGAGGTGATCTCGGTGAGGTCAAGGTCGATGGGGAACGGGACGGCCACCTTCAGTCGTTCGTGGAAGATGCCCGCAGTTCCGTAACTTCCCGTCGACGGGTCCAGTTCGTAGACGTAGACCACGGCGCGACCGTCCTTGTTCTCCACCCGCCAGAAGTGGGTGATGCCGGCGCCTGCGTACTTGACCGGCTTGACGCCACGGTCTCGGCCGGAGGACTCGGGGGAGACGACCTCGATGGCCAGGCAGACGGACTCCGCAGGGAGCCGAGTCTGGTTCAGATCGCCGATCGCGCTCTCGTCCACGACGATGACATCGGGTTCGGGACGGTTGTGACGGTCGATGTCGATCGTGAACTCGCGGAAGACTTCCAGACCCGGTGGCTGCTGATCCTGCAACTGCCAGGTGAAGAAGTTGACCGCGCGCATGTGGAATCGAGTCTGCGGACTCACGAAGACGAGGCTCCCGTCGATCAGCTCCGTGTGCGGAGGCAGGTTGGGAAGCCGGTCGAGGTCGTCAGCCGTCCAACCGCCCTCGGGCGGGACGGGCCAGCGATACGTCGGCTCGAAGTCCTCGGGGTCGACGCTCATAGGTAGTGCTCCCATGCGACGGAGTCTCGCCAGTCCGTCCAGCGTATCGCCGGGGAACGGCGTGGGACCGGCCGCACGTGTGAGCGGGCGGCCGCGTGTTGACCATGTGCCGTTGTCATGGGTGGACGGCATATGCCGCGTCAAGCGGGATCCGTTCCCGGCGGAATCGGCGGGGCGGCGGGGCGGGCCGCCGCCCCGCCGCAGCCGTGCGGGCCGGTGGAGACGGGCTAGCGGGAGGCCACCACGCGGCCCGTGACCTCGCCCAGGCCCACGCGGGTGCCCCCGGGGCCGGGGGCCCAGGCCGTGAGGGTGACCGTGTCGCCGTCCTCCAGGAACGTCCGCTTGCCCTCGGCCAGCTCGATGGCGTCGCGGCCGTTCCACGTCAGCTCCAGCAGGGAGCCGCGCTGGGCGACCTCGGGGCCGCTGACGGTGCCGGAGCCGTACACGTCGCCGGTGCGCAGGGAGGCGCCGTTCACCGTCATGTGGGCCAACTGCTGGGCGGCGGTCCAGTACATCGTCGCGAACGGCGGGTGCGCGACCTCCTGCCCGTTGATGGAGACGGTGATGTGCAGGTCGAAGCCGCCGGGCCGGTCGGCGTCGGCGTCGTCGAGGTAGGGCAGCAGCGGGAAGTCGCGGGCCGGCGGCGCGGTGCGGGCCGCGTCCAGGGCCTCCAGCGGGGTCACCCACGCCGAGACGGAGGTGGCGAAGGACTTGCCGAGGAAGGGGCCCAGCGGGACGTACTCCCAGGCCTGGATGTCGCGCGCGGACCAGTCGTTGAGGAGGAAGAGGCCGAAGACGTGGTCCTCGAAGTCGCCCAGCGCGACGGGGCTGCCCAGCTCGGAGGGGGTGCCGACCAGGAAGCCGACCTCGGCCTCGATGTCGAGCTTGACGGACGGGCCGAAGACCGGCGCCGGGTCGGAGGGGGCCTTGCGCTGCCCGGAGGGGCGGACGACGTCCGTGCCGGAGACCACGATGGTGCCGGAGCGGCCGTGGTAGCCGATCGGCAGGTGCTTCCAGTTGGGGGTCAGCGGCTCGCCGTCGGGGCGGAACATGCGGCCGACGTTGGTGGCGTGGTGCTCGCTGGCGTAGAAGTCGACGTAGTCGGCGACCTCGTACGGCAGGTGCAGGGTGACCGCGTCCAGCGGCAGCAGGTGCGGCTCCACGGCCTCCCGGTGGCCGGGGTCGGTCACCCAGGCCGTCAGGGCGCGGTGTACGTCGCGCCAGGCCGTGCGGCCGGCGGCCAGCAGCGGGTTCAGCGAGGGGTGGCCGAGCAGGCCGGCGTACGGGGAGCCGAGCGCCTCGGCGGCGGCCCCGGCGTCGAGCACGTGCCCGCCGATGCGCACGCCGATCCGGCGGCGGCTGTCGCCGCCGGTGGAGAAGACGCCGTACGGGAGGTTGTGCGGCCCGAACGGGTCGCCCTCGGGGACATCGAGGGGGCTCTGCTGGGGCATGGGGTACTGCCTCGCTTTCGATGCGGCCCGGGGGGTGTCCCGGGGGCTGGTTGACACGTTACGTGGCTGGTGGGGCCTGCGGGAGGCCGGATTCGGGCGCTATTTGTAGGACTTGTCCAACGGGGTCCGTATCCTTGCGCCGTGACTTCCGCCCCGCTTTCGGCCCTCCCCTTCTCTTTGGTCGCCACTGATCTGGACGGGACCCTGCTGCGCGCCGGAGACACCGTCTCCGCCCGCTCGTACACGGCGCTCGCGACGGCGCGCGCTGCGGGCGCGCAGCACATCATCGTCACCGGGCGCCCCGTACCGCAGGTACGCCATGTTCTTGACAGGTTGGGATATACGGGGCTCGCGGTGTGCGGGCAGGGCGCGCAGTTGTACGACACGGCGCGAGGTGCCCTGCTGCACTCCGTCGAAATGGACCGGGAGCTCGCGGAGGTGGCGCTCGGCAAGATCGAGGCCGAGATCGGCGAGGTGTACGCGGCCGTCGACCAGGAGGGGGTCGACGCGGCGATGCTGATAGGGCCCGGCTACCGGATGCCGCACCCGCACCTGCCGACGGTCCGGGTGCCGCGGCGCGCGGACCTGTGGGCGGCGCCGATCACCAAGGTGCTGCTCCAGCACCCGGAGCTGGACGACGACGAGCTGACGCGGCTCGCCCGCGGGGTCGTCGGGCACATGGTCAACGTGACGATGGCGGGGGAGCACACGGTCGAGCTGCAGCCGCCGGGGGTCAGCAAGGCGAGCGGGCTGGCGCTGGCGGCGGAGCTGCTGGGGGTCGGGGGGCCGGGCACGATCGCCTTCGGCGACATGCCGAACGACGTCCCCATGTTCGAGTGGGCCGGATACGGCGTGGCCATGGCCGACGCCCACCGCGAACTCGTCGCCGTCGCCGACGAGGTGACGCTGTCGAACGAGGAGGACGGCATCGCGGTGGTGTTGGAGCGCCTCTACGGCTGATCCTCCGGCGGGCGGCGCGCGGCCCGCGTGACGCGCGCCGGAGGCCGGTGCGCGCCGGGGGCGCGCAGAAAGCCGGCGCGCGGGCCGGGGCCCGGCGGGCCCCGGGCGCCGCCGGGCGCACGGCTTCAGCCCGCCGTGCGCGGGTGGCTCCGGCGCCAGGTGCGGTGGAAGACGGCCTCCCCGCCCTCCCGGCACAGCAGCTCGTCCTCCGTGTGGAAGGCCTCCGCGTCGCAGGACGTCTCCGAGCGGGCCTCCACCACGGTGTCCCAGCCGAGGTCGGGCCGGTGCAGCCGGATCCGCCACGTGCAGCGGACGCGGGCCGACAGGGCGTCGCCGTCGCGGATCGCGTACTCCTCGTCCGCGTCCTCCGCGTACTCCAGCCCGTCCGGGTGGATCCTGCGCCACTCCGGCCGGGGCGCCGCCTGGAGCCGCCACGTCCCGGCCGCGACGTCCCGGACGATCAGCCGCGGCGGGCGCGGCGGGTCGAGGGTCTCCGGGACGACGGCCCCGAGCGGCGGCGCCTGCTCGGGCGGCGCGAAACCGACGCCGGCGTCGGTGTGCGGCGACGGGCCGCGGACCGGCAGGACCAGCGCGCTGCCCGCCGGGTCCAGCGTCCAGCCCGCCTCCGAACCGGCCCGCGGCCACAGCCACGGCCAGTACGCGGAGGAGAGGGCGAGCCGGATGCGGTGCCCCGGCGGGAACGCGTACGCGGCCGCGCCGAGTTCGAAGACGACGTCCTCGTACGCCCCCGCCGGCCACGGCACCGCCTTCTCCGGCCCTAGCCGCGCGGACAGGTTCAGCGCGCCGCGGGTGACCAGCGTCGAGGAGCCGTCCGGGGCGACGTCGCACAGCCGGGCCGCGACCTGCCCGTGCGGGACGTCCATCCGCAGCCGCAGCGTCACCTGCGGCCGGCCCAGCACCTCCACCGGCTCCCCGGCCGCGACCGGGAACTCGAAGCACGCGGACTTCGCGTCCTCCTCCCGCTGGTCGGGCGGCAGGTCGGCGTCGTCGCCGCGCGGGACGAACCGGCCCGCGTCCAGCCCGGTGTGCTGCGGCGAGGCCACCTCCACCGGCTCGCCCCGCAGCGCGTACGTGACCGGCGTGACGGCCGGCGGCGGCCAGGCGGACTCGCCCGCCCACCTCCCCGGCAGCTCCCCGTACGCGGTGGCCGGCGGGCGGGAGGCGCAGATCCAGGCCCGCAGCAGCGGCTCGTCCATCACCCCGTTGGGTGTGTCCCGCAGCCAGTGGTCCCACCAGCGCAGGGTCTCCTGCAGGAAGCCGATCGCCGGCCCCGGCGGCAGCCCGCGGTCGGGGTAGGCATGCGGCCAGGGGCCGAGCAGACCGCGCACCCGGTCGGCGGGCAGGCGGGCCACCAGCCGCAGCACGCTGTCCCGGTACGGGTCGTGCAGGCCGCCCACGGCGAGGACGGCCGCCCGGACGGCGGCGGGGTCCTCGCAGAGCCCGCCGTGCGCCCAGTGGGCGTCCCGGGTCTGGTGGGCCAGCCAGCTGCCGGAGGGCGGTTCGAGCGCGTCCAGCCGCGTCAGCCACTGCTCGCGCCAGTCGCCGCCGGCGTACAGCGGGTCCGGGGGCCGGGCGGCCAGGGCGAGCAGCGCCGCCGACCCGGCGTGCCCGTCCGCGGCGACGACCGAGCCGCCCAGGTAGGGCGCGGCGCCGCCGAAGCCGTCGTCCGCAGCGCACACCGCGACCACGGCGCGCAGCGCGTCGGGCGCGAGGGCGGCGATCCGCAGGGCCAGCGCGCCGGCCCAGGACATGCCGAACATCCCCACGGCCCCCGTGCACCACGGCTGCGCCGCCAGCCAGCGCACCACCGCGACCCCGTCGGCGGCCTCCGGGCCGTCTCCGCCCCTGGCGTACGGCGCGTACGGGCTGCCGGGCACGCCGCCGCTGCAGCCGTGGCCGCGGACGTCCACCCGGACCGAGGCGTAGCCGTGGCCGGCGTACCAGGGGTGGCGGCGGGCGTCGCGGGGAGCGGTGCGGTCGGTCAGCCGGTGGGGCGCGTACTCCAGCAGGGCGGGCACGGCCTCCGGGGTCACCGGACGCCAGATGCGGGCGTACAGGGCGATGCCGTCGGGCATCGGGATCCGGACATCCTCGCGCGCGGTCCCGTAGGGGAAGTCGGTGCGGACGCTCATACGGGGGCCTCCGCCGGGCTCCCGGCCGGTGCGGGACCGCGGTCCGGTCGGCGAGCCGTCCGCCGGGGGCGCGGGCGCGCGGGACCATGGGGGCGGAGGCGGCCGGGGTGTCCGGCTCCGGCGGGCGCCGGCTCCGCGGGCTCCGCCGTGTCGATCACGGGTCTGGGCAAGGCGTGCGCTCCGGTTCTTTCGGCTTTTTCCGAACATACCGGGGCGGATCGGACAGTGTGGGGACGGCGGCGCGACGGGTGCTCTCCGTGATCGAAATCAGACCGGATACGCTGGCTTGAGTGATGGCAGCGACACATCGACAATCCAGGTGATCGTCAGCGTGATCGTCAGCAGACAGGAGTACCCCTCGTGACCGTCGTCGGGCCGTTCGGACTGAGCGTGCGGGACCAGGCTCTTGAGGCCGATGTCCAGGCCGGACTGGCCGCCGTCGAGGCGGGTCTGCTGGAGGCCACCAAGAGCGAAGTCCCCTTCATCACCGAGGCCGCGCAGCACCTGGTCAAGGCCGGCGGCAAGCGGTTCCGGCCGCTGCTGGTGATGCTCGCCGCCCAGTTCGGCGACCCGTACGCGCCCGGGGTCGTGCCCTCAGCGGTCGTCGTCGAGCTGACCCACCTGGCCACGCTCTACCACGACGACGTGATGGACGAGGCGGACGTGCGCCGCGGCGTGCCCAGCGCCAACGCCCGCTGGGGCAACTCCGTCGCCGTCCTCACGGGTGACTTCCTCTTCGCCCGCGCCTCGCACATCCTCGCCGACCTCGGCCCCGAGGCCGTGCGCATCCAGGCCGAGGCCTTCGAGCGCCTCGTGACGGGCCAGATCCTGGAGACGGCCGGCCCGCGCGACGGCCGCGACCCGGTCGCCCACTACCTCGACGTCATCGCCGGCAAGACCGGCTCCCTGATCGCCGTCTCCGGCCGGTTCGGCGCGCTGATGTCCGGCGCCGACGACTCCGTCGTCGACATCCTCACCCAGTACGGCGAGCGCCTCGGCACCGCGTTCCAGCTCGCCGACGACGTCCTCGACATCGCCTCCGACTCGCACGAGTCCGGCAAGACTCCGGGGACCGACCTGCGCGAGGGCATCCCGACGCTGCCCGTGCTGCTGCTGCGCGAGCGGGCCGAGCAGGGCGGCGACCCCGCCGACCTGGACCTCGTACGCCTCCTCGACGGCGACCTCGCCGACGACGCCCGGCACGCCGAGGTCCTCGCCCGGCTGCGGGTCCACCCCGCGCTGGAGCAGGCACGCCGCGACACCGTCCGCTACGCGCAGGAGGCCCGGGCCACGCTCGCGCCCCTGCCGGAGTGCTTCGCGAAGTCGGCCCTGGAGGAACTCTGCGACGCGGTGGTCCACCGCGCGGGCTGAGGCTCAGGCGCGGGCGGGCCCCGACAGCGAGTCGGACGCCGCCTGGCCCGGTCGTCCTGACGGGGCGCTCATCGCCACGGCCGAGCCCGGACGGTGGAGTGGTGAGGCGGTTCGGGTGCTGAATCTGACGTCCTGACAGGGACGGCCCCCCGGGCCGCCGGGGGCGGTCCGGGGGGGCTCGGCGGGGTGTCAGCTGCAGGGCGGGATCGCGGAGTCGGCCTGGGCGTGGCGGGCGGGGATCCAGCCGCGGCCGTCGGCGAGGCGGTACCAGACCGGGTCGCCCTCGACGTCCTCGCCTTCCGTCCGGCAGACCACCGACGTGTGGGCGTGCGCCTTGAGCGTGCCGGTGGGCTCCTGGTCGGTGCCCGGGCCGCTGTGGATCTGCACCGGCTTCTTGGACGCGATCTTCACCTTGTGGCGTTCGACGTGCGAGCAGTCGTCCTTGCAGGGGCAGGCCACCAGGGTGACCCGGTTGCTCGTCGCGGTCACCGTCGTGCCGTCGGGGCCCCGGCCGGTGGCGGTCGCCGTGTTCCTGATGCGGCCGGCCTTCACGTCGGCCCCGGTCGTCGTGTAGGTGGCGGTGCAGGTCATCGACGCCCCCGGGGCCAGGGTGGTGGCGGGGCAGGTGACCGGCGGGGTGCCGGGGCCGTCGTCGGTGAGGTGGATGTCGCCGACCGGCACGGTGCCCGTGTTCGTCACCTCGAAGGTGTAGTGCAGGACCTCGCCGGCCTTCGTGAAGGCGGTCTCCTCGACGTCCTTGCGGATCCGCAGCCTCGGCTCGGCGGACGTGACGGGCACGGTGACCGTGCACCTGCCCGCCGCGGTGCAGGTGCCGCCCTGGGCGGTGGGGGTGACGGTGTTGCGGAGGCCGTGGTCGCCGGCGGTCGGCGAGTCGACCCGGACCTGGTAGGTCACCGTGGCCGTGGCCTGCGGGGCCAGCAGCCCGCTCCAGGTCAGCGCCTGGCCGTTCAGCGCGGCCGTCCCCGTCGACGCGGTCACCGAACCCGGGACGACGGCGCCGTCGTCGAGGATTCCGGACAGGTCGTCGCCGAAGGCGGCGTTGGCCAGGACACCGCCGGTGTTGGTCACCGTGACGGTGTAGGCGACGGTGTCGCCGGGGTCCACGGGCCCGGCGGTCGACGCGGCCTTCTCCACCGTGTACGCGGGCTCGGGGCACTGCCCGGCGTCCTGGAACGCGGTGGCCCCGTAGAAGGGGTTGCCGGTGGCCTCGACGACGGTGACCGGCAGCGGCTCCGCCGACTCCGCCGTCGGCAGGCCGGTGAGCCGGTAGACGTCCCCGGCCGAGCCGAACGCGTACACGCTGCCGCCGGACAGTGCGCCCCCGAACATCTGGGGGATCGTCCCGATCTGGGTCACGGTGTTGTCGGGGTGGATGCGGAACACCGCGGACGGCGCGCTCGGGCGGCCCGCGGGCGAGGCGAAGGCCAGGACGTCGCCGTCCTCCAGCGTCAGGAAGTCGCCCGCGGAGACGAATCCGGCGGGGAACGCGTACGGCGCCGCGCTGCTCGCGCCGGTGGCCGGATCGATGAGGAAGATCCGGCTGGTCCCGAAGGAGCCGGCGATCAGCAGGCCGTCCGCCCGCGCGGTGAGCCCGTTGACCGCGGACGAGCCCTGCGCGCTCAGGTCCGCGATCGGGCCGGTGACCGGGACGCTCGCGGTCTCCGCCCCGGTCACCGGGTCGAGGGTGTGGAGCGTGGTCGAGCCGGCTCCGGGGAAGTCGACCCCGTACAGCCTGGTGCCGTCCGCGCTGAAGGCGATGTCGCCGTAGTCGCGGACCGCCGCGGTGGAGGAGAGGACGTTGCCCTCCGTGTCGTACTGGATGAGCCGGCGGGCGGCGCCGCCGGTGTTCGCCCACAGCGGGCTGGGCGGACAGTCCGCCAGCGCCGCCCGGGCGCCGTCGGCCGGGGTGCCCGCCACCGCATGCCGCGCCGGGGCCGGCCGGGCGGCGGCCTGAGAGCCCAGCAGCACTCCGGTGCCCGTCATCCCCAGGACCAGGGCGACGGCCGCAGCCGTCAGCCGGTGCCGCGAGGCACCTCGTGGGAGCAGGGTCATCAGTCCTCCACATCTCACTGCGGCGCCGCGTCGGCGTCGCGCCGGACCCGCCGTCCGCCGGGGGCCGGTGGAGATTTACTCACGCCATAAGCCGTGAAGAAGGCATATGACACATAAACGGATCATCAGCACCCACGTGGAGTACCGCGGCCCCCGTCCCCTACGGGTGGGGGAGGGGGAGCCCGCGCCGTGTCATCCCCTGGGCGTACGCGCAGTTGAGTCCGAGGGGTGACGCCCCGGACCCCGCCCGTTTGGTCATATGGAGACACCCCACCGGCAGCGACGAAGAGCCCCCGTAGACGAAGAGGCAGGGCAGACATGGCAACGAACGACAAGACCCGCAAGGCCGCCCGGTACGCCGTACCGGTCGCGGTGGCGGGTGTGGCCGCCGCGACCGTGGCGATGGTCCCGGCCTTCGCGAACGCCGGCAGCCCCGAGCTGCCGCAGGTGACGGCCCAGCAGCTGATCGAGAAGATCGCCGCGTCCGACGTGCAGCAGTTCTCCGGCAGCGCGAAGATCACCACGGACCTGGGGCTGCCGTCCTTCGCGAGCGGCCTGCTCGGCGGCGGCGGTGGCGTCGCGGGCGGCTCGGCCGACCCGCAGGAGAAGCTCGCGCAGCTGGCGAACGGCACGCACACGCTGCGCGTCGCGGCCGACGGCCCCGACCGCCAGAAGCTGACGTTCGTCGACGGCAAGGACGAGTACAGCCTGATCCACAACGGCGCCGAGGTCTGGGCCTACGACAGCAAGGCCAACGAGGTCTGGCACGAGAAGGACGCCGGGGCGGGCGGGGCGTCCGGCCGGGACCACCGCAAGACGGCCGACCGGGCCGGCGCCTCTCCGCAGCAGGTGGCCAAGGAGGTGCTGGAGGCCGCCGGCCCGACCACCGAGGTCAGCGTCGGCGAGAGCGCCCAGGTCGCCGGCCGCGACGCCTACCAGCTGGTTCTCAAGCCCAAGCACGGCGGCTCGACCCTCTCCTCCGCCAAGATCGCGGTCGACGCGCAGAACGGCGTGCCGCTGCGCGTCCAGGTGCTCTCGGTCGAGGGCGGCAAGCCGATCCTGGACGCCGGCTTCACGAAGGTCGACTTCGCCAAGCCCGCCGCGGACACCTTCGCCTTCACCGCGCCCAAGGGCGCCAAGGTCACCGAGGGCGCGCCCGGCGGCCGCGGACCGGGCCACGAGAAGGAGTTCAAGGGCCTGGAGTCCTTCCCCGGCCTGGAGGCCGTCACCGGCGGCGCCGGCGCCGCCGGCCCCTCGAAGGTGATAGGCGAGGGCTGGTCGGCGATCGCCCGGATCGACACCGGCGCGGGCAAGGGCCTGAAGGACATCGAGAACGACAAGAACGCGCCGAAGGAGGCCAAGCAGTTCCTGGACTCCCTGGGCGACAAGGTGAAGGGCTCCTTCGGTGAGGGCCGCATCTTCAAGACCCGCGTGGTCAACGCCCTGATCACCGACGACGGCCGCGTCTACGCGGGCGCCGTCACCAAGGACGCGCTGCTGAAGGCCGCGAACGCCGATAAGTAACCGGAAGCGGCAGCCGTACGGGCCGCGGGGCGCACACCAGGGGTGGGCGGGGGCTTGTGTCCCCGCCCACCCCTGGCCCGTTCCGGCCCCGCGTACAGCGGGGCCGCTGTACCGTGTCAGGCATGTCGAGACACGTCACCATCCGCCTGGACGAGGAGTTCCACGACCGCCTGAAGGCGCGAGCGGCGGCCATGGGGACGACGGTCACCGCCCTGATCACCGAGGTCACGGAGCGGGAGCTCGACGAGGACCGGAGCAACTTCCTCTCCGGGATAGAGGAGTTCGCCGTCCACTGGGGCTACTTCCAGGAGCGGTTCGGCAATTGAAGATCACCATGGAGTGGGCCTGGACCGCTCTGGCCCACCATCTGCCGTCGGATCCCGCCGTGTGGGATCCCTCAGGGGTGGCCGCCGCCGTCGCCCGCCACCAGAACGACCTCGTCCTGGTGCCCGAACAGCCCGCCCCGGACACCGCGTGGCGGGCCGCTGCGTTCCTGCACACCCTCGCGGTGTGCCCGGCGCTCGAATCACCGATGAACGAGTTCTACGCGGCCGCCGCCACCCGCTCCTACCTGCGCGTCGCCGGGGCGAAGCAGCTGCCCTCGCCCGAGGAGCTCGGCGACCTCGTGGAGGCGGCGAAGCTCGGCCGGGCCGACGTCGCGGCCGTGGCCGAGGAGCTGCGCGCCCTCATCCGGGAGCCGCTCGACGCCTCCCCGGGACCGCGCGGCGGGGAGGCGTAGAGCGAGGGGGCGCCGTCAGAAGGTGATCTTCCAGCTGTTGATGTAGCCGACGTCCTGCGCGGCGGCGTCCCTGACCCGGAGGTTCCACACGCCGTTGGCCGTCTCGGAGGAGGCGTTGACCGTGTAGGAGCCGACGATGTTGTCGGTGCCGCCGCCGCTGCGGTTGTGCAGGTTGTAGACGCTGCCGTCCGGGGCGACCAGGTCGACGACGAGGTCGCCGCGGTAGGTGTGGACGATGTTGACGTCCACCTTCGTGGTGGCCGGCGCGTTGCCCGTGACCCCCGACACGGTGATCGGCGAGTTCGCCGCGGAGCCCGGGTAGTCCGGGATGTTCACGTCGGCGGTGTTCTCGAACGACGGGCCCGGCGGGACCGGGGTGGAGGCGCCCAGGTGCCAGATCGCGTAGGCGATGGCGTCGCTGTTGCGGTCCAGGGCGGTGTCGTTGATGGCCGAGGTGGTGTCGCAGGAGGAGTGGTAGCAGCGGTCGAAGGCCTGGCCGGCCGTGCCGCCCCACTTCTGCGCCTGCGCCGACGTCTTGGTGCGGCTGGCGCCGGTGAACAGGCCGCCGACCGGGATGCCGACGTTCTTGAAGGAGGCGTGGTCGGAGCGCCCGTCGCCCTCGGTCTCGATCTCCGTGGGGATGCCGATGCCGGAGAAGTAGTTCTTGAAGGTCTGCTCGATCGCCGGGTCGTCGTCGTAGACGAAGTAGCCCGCGTTCGAGGAGCCGATCATGTCGAAGTTCAGGTAGCCGGAGAACTTCGCGCGCTCGGCGGAGGGCAGGTTGTTGACGTAGTGCTTCGACCCGACGAGGCCGAGCTCCTCCGCACCCCACCAGCCGAACCGCAGGTGCTTGGTGGGCTGCAGCTGGGCGCGCGAGACGGCCAGGGCGGCCTCCAGGACGGCCGCGGAACCGGAGCCGTTGTCGTTGATGCCGGGGCCCGAGCTGACCGAGTCCAGGTGCGCGCCGGCCATCAGCACCGACTCCGGGTCGCCGCCCGGCCAGTCGGCGATGAGGTTGTAGCCGGTGGTGCCGTTGTACGTGAAGGTCTGCACCGTCGTGGTGAAGCCGGCAGCGTCCAGCTTGCCCTTCACGTAGTCGATCGAGGCCTTGTAGCCGGCCCTGCCGTGGGCGCGGTTGCCGCCGTTGTTGGTGGCGATCGTCTGGAACTGCGACAGGTGGGCCTTGACGTTGGCCAGCGGGATGTCGGGCGGCGTGGGGGCCGCGGCCGCCGCGGTCGGGACGGCTTGTGCGGCCGGCGCGGTGGCGGCGAACAGGCCGGCGAGCGCGAGCGCGGTCGCGGCGGCAAGACGCCTGGAGACGGACAGGCTCATGTGGGGGCTCCGGGAATTCCGTTGGGGATTGAACGGAACGTGCGGGGATGGCGCGAGTGAGCAGTCGTGCGTCAGTGCGAGCCCGATGTTGAGTGAGGGTATGACCATCCGTCAAGACCGCGATCCGGTCAGGGTCGTTCGGAAAACGGACGATCCCCGTCACGCGGGTGGCGTGACGGGGATCGCGGGAGCCGTGGGGCGCGGGGGGCGCGGTCCTACGCGCGCTCGGGTGCCGGGGCGGCCGGCGCCGCCGCGGCCGCGGAAGCGGAAGGCGCGGGCGCGGGGGCCGGCAGGGGCGCGGAATCGGCGGCCGCCGCCCCGGCGGCCATCAGGCGGGCTCGCGAGGCGCGGGCCGTGCGCAGGGCGTCCCAGGTCAGCACGGCGAGCGCGGCCCAGACGAGGGAGAAGCCGATCCAGCGCTCCGTCGGCATGGCCTCGTGGAAGTAGAGGACGCCGAGGGCGAACTGGAAGACGGGTGCGAGGTATTGGAGCAGGCCGAGCGTGGACAGCGGGACGCGGATCGCGGCCGCCCCGAAGAACACCAGCGGCACAGCGGTCACGAGCCCCGTCGAGGCCAGGAGCGCCGAGTGCGCGAAGCCCTCGGAGCCGAAGGCGGCCTGCCCCTGCAGGCCGAGCCAGACCAGGTAGGCGAGGGCGGGCGGGAAGAGCAGGGCGGTCTCGGCGGCCAGCGATTCGACGCCGCCCATGTTGAGCTTCTTCTTGATCAGACCGTACGCGGCGAAGGAGAAGGCGAGGACCAGGGAGATCCACGGCGGGCGCCCGTATCCGACCGCGAGCACCACCACGGCGGCGAAGCCGATCCCGACCGCTGCCCACTGGGCGCGGCGCAGCCGCTCGCCGAGGAGGATGACGCCGATGGCGATGGTGACGAGCGGGTTGATGAAGTAGCCGAGGCTGGACTCGACGACCGCGCCGTTGTTGACCGCCCAGATGTACAGGCCCCAGTTCACGGAGATCACCGAGGCGGCGAGCGCGGTCAGGCCGAGCTTGCGGGGCTGCCGCGCGAGGTCGCGTATCCACCCCCAGCGGCGCAGGGCCAGCAGCAGTACGCCGACCACGGCCAGTGACCACACCATGCGGTGGGCCAGGATCTCGACCGCCCCGGCGGGCTTGAGGAGCGGCCAGAAGAGGGGCACCAGGCCCCATAGTCCGTACGCGCCGAATCCGTAGAGCAGACCCGTGCGCTGCTCGCTTTCCGCCTTCACGAAGGCCTCCCGTCGCATTCCGGCCAACCTCACGACGAACTTAACGCCGCGGAGCCCGGATGTCATGCCCGTAAGGGCGAGATACTCATGACAGATCCGGGGCCTTGTGCGGCCGGCGCCGGGCGGACTCACGAATTCCGCCCGGCGGAGGCCGGCCTGCGCGGTGCGCGCGGCGGGTCAGCCCGCCAGGGCGGCGGAGATCGCGGCGGAGATCGGCGTGGTGGGCCGGCCGATCAGCCGGGACAGGTCGCCGCCGGTGTGGGCGAGGCGGCCGCGGGAGATCGCCGCGTCCACGTCGACGAGGAGCGCCGCGAAGCCCTCGGGTACGCCTGCGCCGGTCAGGACCGAAAGGTGGGCGTCGGCCGGCAGCTCGGCGTACGCGACCTCGCGGCCGGACTGGGCGGCGACCTCGGCCGCGTACTCGGCGAGGCTCCAGGCGGTGTCGCCCGAGAGCTCGTAGACCTTGTTCTCGTGGCCGTCGCCGGTCAGGACGGCCGCTGCTGCGGCGGCGTAGTCGGCGCGGGCCGCGGAGGCGACGCGCCCGTCGCCCGCGCTGCCGACGACGGCGCCGTGCTCCAGGACCCCGGCCAGGTGGCCCGTGTAGTTCTCGTGGTACCAGCCGTTGCGCAGGAAGGTGTGGGGCAGGCCCGAGTCGAGGATGGCCTGCTCCGTGGCCTTGTGCTCCGCCGCCAGCTCGAAGTCGGCCTCCGGGCCGCCGAGGATGCCGGTGTAGGCGAGGAGGGACACGCCGGCGGCCTTCGCCGCGGCGATGACGGCGGTGTGCTGCGGGATGCGGCGGCCCACCTCGCTGCCGGAGATCAGCAGGACGCGGTCGCCCCGGCGGAAGGCGCCGGCCAGGCTCTCGGGGGAGTCGTAGTCGGCGATGCGGATCTCCACCCCGCGCCCGGCCAGGTCGGCGGCCTTCGCCGCATCCCGGACGACGGCGGCCACCTCGGCCGCGGGGACCCGGCGCAGCAGCTCCTCGACGACGAGGCGGCCGAGGGCTCCGGTGGCTCCGGTGACGACGATGCTCATGGCGGGTGCTCCCTTGCAGTGGGGCGCGGGGCGTCTCCCCGGCTCACACACCACCTTACGGAAAGCGCTAACTTTTTGAAAGTGCAACGCGTGGTGAGCCCGATCGGGCACGCGGCGGGCGCCGCCCACGACGAAGCCCGGAGCTCCTGGGAGGGAGCCCCGGGCCGGGGGAGCGGCGTGCCGACGGTTCAGCCGACGACGGTCCAGGTGTCGTTGCCCGCGAGCAGCGCGGCGAGGTCGCCTTCGCCCTTGGCCGCGGCGGCCGTCTCCAGCTGCTCGGCCATGAGCGTGTCGTACACGGGCCGCTCCACGCTGCGGAAGACGCCGATCGGCGTCTGGTGCAGCGTGTCCGGGTCGGCCAGCCGGGACAGGGCGAACGCGGTGGTCGGGCTCGCCGTCCGGGCGTCGTGGACGAGGACGCGCGCCTCGTTCTCCGCGGTGACCTCGACGACCTCCAGGTCCCCGGTCGCCGGATCGCGTACGACCCCCTTGCGGCCGCCCGCCCCGAAGCGGATCGGCTGCCCGTGCTCCAGGCGGATCACCGCCTCCTCGGCCCGGTCCTTGTCCTTCAGGGCGTCGAAGGCGCCGTCGTTGAAGATGTTGCAGTTCTGGTAGATCTCCACCAGCGCCGTGCCCGGGTGGTCCGCGGCCGCCCGCAGCACCTCGGTGAGGTGCTTGCGGTCGGAGTCGACCGTGCGCGCCACGAACGACGCCTCCGCGCCCAGCGCCAGCGACACCGGGTTGAAGGGCGCGTCGAGGGAGCCCATCGGCGTCGACTTGGTGATCTTGCCGAGCTCGGAGGTGGGGGAGTACTGCCCCTTCGTCAGCCCGTAGATCCGGTTGTTGAACAGCAGGATCTTGAGGTTGACGTTCCGCCGCAGCGCGTGGATCAGGTGGTTGCCGCCGATGGACAGCGCGTCGCCGTCGCCGGTGACGACCCACACCGACAGGTCGCGCCGGGAGGTGGCCAGCCCCGTCGCGATGGCGGGGGCGCGGCCGTGGATGGAGTGCATCCCGTAGGTGTTCATGTAGTACGGGAAGCGCGAGGAGCAGCCGATGCCGGAGACGAAGACGATGTTCTCCCGCGCCAGCCCGAGCTCCGGCATGAAGCCCTGCACCGCGGCCAGCACGGCGTAGTCGCCGCAGCCGGGGCACCAGCGGACCTCCTGGTCGGACTTGAAGTCCTTCATCGACTGGCGGGCCTCGGCCCGGGGGACCAGCGAGAGCAGGCCCGCCGTGTCGGTCGCCTCAGTCATTGATGGCCTCCTCCAGTACCTTCGCGAGCTGCTCCGCCTTGAACGGCATGCCGTTGACCTGCGTGTACGAGCGGGCGTCGACCAGGTAGCGGGCCCGCAGCAGGGTCGCGAGCTGCCCGAGGTTCATCTCCGGCACCACGACCGTGTCGTAGCGCCGCAGCACCTCCCCGAGGTTTCCCGGGAAGGGGTTGAGGTGGCGCAGGTGCGCCTGGGCGACCGGCAGGCCGGAGTAGCGCAGCCGGCGGACGGCGGCCGTGATCGGGCCGTACGTGGAGCCCCAGCCGATGACCAGGGTCCGCGCGCCGTCGGGGTCGTCGACCTCCAGGTCGGGGACCTCGATGCCGTCGACCTTGGCCTGGCGGGTGCGGACCATCAGGTCGTGGTTGGCGGGGTCGTAGGAGATGTTCCCCGTGCCGTCCTGCTTCTCGATGCCGCCGATGCGGTGCTCCAGGCCGGGCGTGCCCGGGACGGCCCACGGGCGGGCCAGCGTCCCGGGGTCCCGCTTGTAGGGCCAGAAGACCTCGGTTCCGTCCCCGAGGGTGTGGTTCGGCCCGTCGGCGAAGGCGACCCGCAGGTCGGGCAGCTCCTCCTGGTCGGGGATCCGCCACGGCTCGGAGCCGTTGGCGAGGTACCCGTCGGACAGCAGGAACACCGGCGTCCGGTACGTGAGCGCGATGCGGGCCGCGTCCAGGGCCGCGGCGAAGCAGTCCGCCGGGGTGCGCGGGGCCACGATCGGCACCGGTGCCTCGCCGTTGCGCCCGTACATGGCCTGCAGCAGGTCCGCCTGCTCCGTCTTGGTCGGCAGGCCCGTGGAGGGGCCGCCGCGCTGGATGTCCACGATCAGCAGCGGCAGCTCCAGGGAGACCGCCAGGCCGATCGTCTCCGACTTCAGCGCCACGCCCGGACCCGACGTGGTGGTGACGCCGAGCGCACCGCCGAAAGCCGCGCCGAGCGCCGCACCGATGCCGGCGATCTCGTCCTCGGCCTGGAAGGTCCGCACGCCGAAGTTCTTGTGCCGGCTCAGCTCGTGCAGGATGTCCGAGGCCGGGGTGATCGGGTACGAGCCGAGGTAGAGCGGCAGGCCGGCCTGCCGGCCCGCGGCGATCAGCCCGTACGACAGGGCGAGGTTCCCGGAGATGTTGCGGTAGGTGCCGGTCGGGAACGCGCGGGTGGCCGGGGCCACCTCGTAGGAGACCGCGAAGTCCTCGGTGGTCTCGCCGAAGTTCCAGCCCGCGCGGAACGCCGCGACGTTCGCCTCGGCGATGTCCGGCTTCTTGGCGAACTTCCGGCGCAGGAAGTCCTCCGTGCCCTCGGTCGGCCGGTGGTACATCCAGCTCAGCAGGCCCAGCGCGAACATGTTCTTGCTGCGCTCGGCCTCCTTGCGGGAGAGCCCGAAGTCCTTCAGCGCCTCGACCGTGAGCGTCGTCAGCGGCACCGGGTGGATGTTGTACGCGCCCAGGGAGCCGTCTTCCAGCGGCGAGGTCTCGTAGCCGACCTTCGCCATCGGGCGCTTGGTGAATTCATCGGTATTGATGATGATCTCCGCGCCGCGCGGAACATCGGCGATGTTCGCCTTCAACGCGGCCGGATTCATCGCCACCAGCACGTTCGGGGCGTCGCCCGGCGTGAGGATGTCGTGGTCCGCGAAATGCAACTGGAACGAGGAGACGCCGGGCAGGGTGCCGGCGGGGGCCCGGATCTCGGCCGGGAAGTTCGGCAGGGTGGAGAGGTCGTTCCCGAAGGCCGCCGTCTCCGAGGTGAACCTGTCGCCGGTGAGCTGCATGCCGTCCCCCGAGTCACCCGCGAAGCGGATGATCACCCGGTCGAGGCGGCGCACCTCCTTGCCGCCGCCGCCCGGGCCCGGGGGCGTCCTCTGCTCGCCGACGACTGCCGGCTCGGCGCCGCCGGCCCCGTCGGCCTGCTCGGCTGGGCTACTGACCTGACTGGTCACTGAACTGGACCTCCTTCGAGGCGTGGCGTTGCCGCTCCACAGCCCACCCTACGACGCCGGGCCTGCCCATATCGGGGACGTTCATACTCCGGATCGCCGCACAAGGCGGCCTCCGGTCAGAATTCCGCGAGATTCCGCGGCAAACCCGGGGATTCACCCATTCCGATTTTTTCGGCGGCGTTCAGGAAAAGGTGTGAATCCCCGGGGAGGCGCCGGGCCCGGAGGCGGTCAGGAGCGCAGGTAGGCCAGGACCGCCAGGACGCGCCGGTGGTCGCCCTCGCTGGGGGACAGGCCCAGCTTCATGAAGATGTTGCCGACGTGCTTCTCGACGGCGCCGTCGCTGACGACGAGCTGCTTGGCCACCGCCGAGTTCGTCCGGCCCTCCGCCATCAGCCCCAGCACCTCCCGCTCGCGCGGGGTCAGCCCCGCCAGCACGTCCTGCTTGCGGCTGCGCCCCAGCAGCTGGGCGACGACCTCCGGGTCCAGCGCGGTGCCGCCGCGGGCGACGCGGACCACCGCGTCCAGGAACTCGCGGACGTCGGCCACCCGGTCCTTGAGGAGGTAGCCCACGCCGGTGCTGGAACCGGCCAGGAGCTCGGTGGCGTACTGCTCCTCCACGTACTGCGACAGCACGAGCACCCCGACGCCGGGGTGGGTGCGGCGCAGCCGTACGGCCGCCCGGACCCCCTCGTCGGTGTGCGTCGGGGGCATCCGCACGTCGGCCACGACCACGTCGGGCAGCGCGCCCTCGGCCGCCAGCTCGTCCACCGTCTTGAGCAGGGCCTCCGCGTCCCCGACGCCCGCGACGACGTCGTGCCCCCGGTCGGTCAGCAGCCGCGTCAGCCCCTCCCTCAGCAGCACCGAGTCCTCGGCGATGACCACCCGCACCCTGTCTTCCACGATTCCGCAGCTCCCGCGTCCACTCGTCCGTTGTGCCGACGCGGCCAAGCATTCCAGGCCGGGGGCGCGCACGGGGGCGCACTGGGGGCGCGTTCGGGAGGGGCAGTCAGCGGAGTCGGGGATTCCGGTGGGGCGGGCGGTGCCGGGGCGGTGCCGCCGCGGACGGCGGCCGCCGCCCGGTCAGCGGGAGCGCCAGGGCAGCTCGGCGGTGACGGTGGTGGGGCCGCCGTCGGGCGAGTCCACGACGAGCACGCCGTCCACCGCGCCCAGCCGCTCGGCGAGCCCCGCGAGCCCCGTACCGCCGGAGCCCGGGCGGGCCCCGCCGCGCCCGTCGTCGGCGACGCGGACCAGCAGCCGCGGCCCCGACTTCCAGACGTCCACGTGGGCGGCGGTGGCGCCCGCGTGGTCGCTGACGTTCCGGAGGAGCTCGCACACGGTGAAGTAGGCGATGCCCTCGATGGCGGGGGCGGGCCGCTCCGGCAGGTCGACGGCGACGGCGACGGGCACGGCGCAGCGCGAGGCCACCGAGGAGAGGGCGGCGTCCAGGCCGCGGTCGGTGAGGACCGCCGGGTGGATGCCGCGCGCCAGGTCCCGCAGCTCCTTGAGGGCGAGCTTCACCTCGCCGTGCGCCTCGCCGACCAGGCGGGCGGCGGCCTCCGGGTCCTCGGCCGCCTTCTCCTTCGCCAGGCCCAGCCCCATCGCCAGCGCCGAGAGCCGGGCCTGCGCCCCGTCGTGCAGCTCCCGCTCGATGCGCCGCAGGTCCGCGGCCGCCGTGTCCACGACCACGCCCCGGTCCGACTCCAGCTCGCAGACCCGGTGCGCGAGGAGGGACGGCCCGAGCAGCCCGCGGACGAGCAGCAGGTCCACCGCGGCCAGGCCCCGTACGACCCACGGCGCGGCCAGCACCAGCACCAGGCCGGCGAAGCCGGCCAGCGCGACCTCCGCCGGCGAGTCCAGGTGGAGGGTGCGGTCGCCGTCCTGGAACAGCTGGAGGCCGGGCTGGTCCGTGAACACCGGGAACACCCAGAACCACAGCGGGTACAGCAGCAGCGACCACGCGGTCGTCCACAGCGTCAGGGCGGTGCAGAACGCGAACACGGCCCAGGGGAACCACACCACCGCGTACACGGCGTGCCGCCAGGCGCTCCCGCTCTTCAGCAGCGCGGCCACCGCGCCGAGCACGCCGCGCCGGCCGCCGGCTCCCGCGCCGGGCCGGCCCGTCAGCAGGGGCTCCGGGTCGGCGACCTCGGCCCCCAGCATGACGCGCGCCCGGGCCCGCTCCAGCCACCCGAACCCGCGGCACATCAGCAGCACCCCGGCCAGCACCGGGATCCCCACGAACGTCACCAGCAGCCCGGCGGCCAGGCTCAGCCCCGTGATCGCGGCGGAGAAGTAGGCGACGGCCAGCGGCAGCGACAGCAGCACGTACGCGAACTCCCGCCACGCCCGCGCCGACACCGGGGCCAGCAGCACACCGCCGAACCCCCGGCCGGCCCGGCCGGTCCCGCCTTCCCGTCCGGCCCCCTCGGGCCTGCCCGTCCAGCCCGCCCCGCCTGCCCTGCCGGCCACCGCGCCGCCGCCGTCCATGTCCCGTCCGCCTTCCCGTCGAGTCCGCTTCATCCGCCCCTTCACCCTGCCCGCCGGGGCCTCGGCCGGGCCATGAGGTGCGTCGGCCTCCCCGGCCGGGGGTTAACCCCACCCCGCGGGGTCAGCCGCGCGCCCGCCACGGCAGCTCGGCCGTCACGACCGTCCCCCGGCCCGGCGGGGAGTCCACGGCGAACACCCCGTCGACCGCCTCCAGCCGCTCCGCGAGCCCCGCCATGCCGGTGCCCCCGGAGGGCGACGCCCCGCCGCGCCCGTCGTCGGCGACGCGTATCAGCAGCCGCGGCCCCGACTTCCACACCTCGACGCGGGCCGAGGAGGCCTGCGCGTGCTTGCTGACGTTCTGAAGGAGCTCCGAGACGGTGAAGTAGGCGATGCCCTCGACGGCGGGGGCGGGCCGCTCCGGCAGGTCGACGGCGACGGCGACGGGCACCGTGCAGCGCGAGGCCACCGAGGACAGGGCGGCGTCCAGGCCGCGGTCCGTCAGCACCGCCGGGTGGATGCCGCGCGCCAGGTCCCGCAGCTCCTTCAGCGCGAGCTTCACCTCGCCGTGCGCCTCGTCCACCATGGCCGCCGCCGCCCGCGGGTCCTCCTCCAGCTTCTCCTTCGCCAGGCCCAGGCCCATCGCCAGCGCCACCAGCCGGGCCTGCGCCCCGTCGTGCAGGTCCCGCTCGATGCGCCGCAGGTCCGCGGCCGCCGTGTCCACGACCACCCCGCGGTCCGACTCCAGCTCGGCGATCCGCCGCTCGAGCTCGTCCGACGGCGACAGCAGCACCCGTACGAGAACCCGGTCCACGTTCGTCAGCGCACGCGCCACATACGGCAGCACCGGCCACAGCACGCACAGGCCGGTCAGCGCTACCGTGAAGGTGAGCACCCCCCAGGGGAGCCGTACCAGCTCGTACAGCACCGCCCGCCAGGCCACCGGGTCCGTCACCGCGGACCACAGCCAGGCCAGGAACCCGCCCGCCCGCCGCGGACCCGGCAGCGCGGACGGCTCCTCCACCCGCACACCCAGCAGCAGCCGCGCCCGCGCCCGCTCCATCCGCCCCACCACCCGGGACACGGCCAGGCCGGCCGCCAGCAGCGGAGCACCGACCACCGTCATCGACAGGCTGCCCGCCGTCGCCACCATCGTCAGGGTCCACACGAACCCGAAGAGGGAGGCCGGCAGGTTGGCCAGCAGATGGGCGATCTCCTTCCACGCCACCGCCCCCAGGGCGGGGCGCACGGCAGGCGGTCGGTCGTCGTCGGTGGCGGCGAGGAGTGCGGTCATGCCGCACAGCCTGCCAAGACACCCGCGGCCGGTGCCATGGGGGAGCCGGGCCGCGGTGAACGGGGGATAACCCCACCCCGCTCGGGGCAGGCCCTAGACTCCCGTCCGTACCAGATCGTCGACAGTGGCCAAGGAGCGAGGAACGGACGTGCCCGAACCAACGGTGTCGACCGTGACCGTGCTCGCCGCGGACTACTTCCGGAGTTATTCGGTCGTCGGCCTGCTGGCGGTCCTCGGCGTGCTCTTCGTGGCCGTCGCCTTCGGCGCGGGCCGCCTGCTGCGCCCCGTCGTCCCGACCCCCGAGAAGCTGCTGACGTACGAGTGCGGCGTCGACCCCGTCGGCGAGGGCTGGGCACACACCCAGGTCCGCTACTACGTCTACGCGTTCCTCTACGTCATCTTCGCCGTCGACTCGATCTTCCTCTTCCCGTGGGCGACGGTGTTCGCCGCCGCCGGCTACGGCGCCACGACGCTCGTGGAGATGTTCGTCTTCCTGGGCTTCCTCGCCGTCGGCCTGCTCTACGCGTACAAGAAGGGCGTCCTCGAATGGACGTGACACCCGAGCCCCGGATGCTGCCGGAGCCCCGGCGCCTCGGGGTCCTCTCCCGGCTGGCCCCCGAGCCCATGAAGGTGGTCCTGAACTGGGGCCGCCGCTACAGCCTGTGGGTCTTCAACTTCGGCCTCGCCTGCTGCGCGATCGAGTTCATCGCCGCGTCGATGGCCCGCCACGACTTCATCCGGCTCGGCGTCATCCCCTTCGCGCCGGGCCCCCGCCAGGCCGACCTGATGATCGTCTCGGGCACGGTGACCGACAAGATGGCCCCCGCCGTCAAGCGGCTCTACGAGCAGATGCCCGAGCCGAAGTACGTCATCTCCTTCGGCGCCTGCTCCAACTGCGGCGGGCCGTACTGGGACTCCTACTCCGTCACCAAGGGCGTCGACCAGATCATCCCCGTCGACGTCTACGTCCCCGGCTGCCCGCCCCGCCCGGAAGCACTGCTCCAGGGCATCCTCAAGCTCCAGGAGAAGATCGCCCGCGAGTCGCTCGCCGAGCGGTACGCGCAGGCGCCGTCGGTGCCGCAGCTCACCAGCGGGCTGGTCACGCCCCCGCCCGCCCCGGGAGGCGGCGCATGAACCCGTACGACGCGCTGCCCGACGCCGCGGCCACCGTCTTCGGCGCCGAAGCCGTCGCCGAGACCTCGTACGGCGTCCTCACCGTCGACGTCCCCGCCGGCAGCTGGATCTCCGCGCTGGAGACCGCCCGCGACAAGCTGGGCTGCACCTACTTCGACTGGCTGAGCGCCGTCGACGAGCCGGGCACCGGATTCCGGATCTGCGCGCACGTCGTCGCGCTGGAGAACCGGCGCGTACGCCGCCTGCTGCTGCGCACCACCGTCCCGCACGCGGCGGCCTCGCTGCCGTCCGCCGTCGCCGTGTACGCGGGCGCCGGCTGGCACGAGCGCGAGACGCACGAGATGTTCGGCGTCGTCTTCACCGACCACCCCGACCTGGCGCCGCTGCTCCTGCCGGAGAACTTCGAGGGCCACCCGCTGCGCAAGGACTTCGTGCTCGCGGCGCGCGTCGCGAAGGCCTGGCCGGGCGCCAAGGAGCCGGGCGAGGGCGCCGAGGCCGACGGGCCCAAGCGGCGGCAGATGCTGCCGCCGGGCGTCCCCGACCCCAACGACTGGGGCCCCCTCAAGGGCCAGCTCCCGCCCGCCCCCGCCCGCCCGGCGCGCACCGCGCGCGCCGCGGGCGCGCCCGCCCGCACCCCGCGCGAGGGCGCACCGGTCCGCCGCACCCGCACGGCAGCCGAGGGCTCGGCGGGCCAGGCAGCCGCGGCCGCCACTCCGGCTCCGGCGGAGGGTGCGCAGGCTCCGGTGCGTCCGGCGCGGCGTACGCGGTCGGCGTCGGAGGGCTCGGCGAGCCAGGCGGCCGCCACTCCGGCTCCGGCGGAGGGTGCGCAGGCTCCGGTGCGTCCGGCGCGGCGTACCCGGTCGGCGTCGGAGGGCTCGGCGAGCCAGGCGGCGGGCGCGACCCCGCCCCGCGAGGGTGAGGCTCCGGCAGCCGCAGGGGAGGAGCGGCCCGCCCCCAAGGCCCCCGCCCGGCGCAGCTCGGACGCCCCCTGGCACGACCCCAAGCCCGCCTTCGACGAAGCCGAGCCCCCGGCCGCCCCGGAACGCAAACCCGGCCCCGCCCCGGCCGCCGGCCCCCGGAGCGGCAGCGACGGCGCCGGCGACACCGGCCCGGGCCCCGCCGGCACCACCACCCCCGACCCGACACCCGACAACGGAGGCGACGCGTGAACGACGCACTCGACGTCGCCCTGCGGCTGCTGGTCGTCTTCGCCGTCTTCCTCGTGCTCCCGCTCATCGTCGGGCAGACCGAGCACAAGGTGATGGCGCACATGCAGGGCCGCCTCGGCCCCATGTACGCGGGCGGCTTCCACGGCTGGGCCCAGCTCGTCGCCGACGGCGTGAAGTTCGCGCAGAAGGAGGACGTGGTCCCGGCCGGCGCCGACCGCCGCATCTTCCAACTGGCCCCCGCCGTCGCCCTGCTCCCCTACCTCCTCGTCCTCATCGCCATCCCCCTCGGCCCCGGCGAGGGCGCCGTCGGGCAGGTCATCGACGCCGGCGTGTTCTTCGTCCTCGCCGTCATGGGCGTCGGCGTCCTCGGCAGCCTCATGGCCGGCTGGGCCTCCGCGAACAAGTTCTCCCTCCTCGGCGGCCTGCGCACCGCCGCCCAGCTCCTCGCCTACGAGCTGCCCATGCTGCTCACCGCCGCCTCCGTCGCCATGGCCGCCGGGACCGTGTCCCTGCCCGGCATCGTCGACGCCTTCGAGTGGTGGTGGCTGCCGTGGCAGATCGTGGGCGCGCTCGTCTTCTTCACCGCGGGACTCGCAGAGCTCCAGCGGCCCCCCTTCGACATGCCCGTCGCCGACTCCGAGATCATCTTCGGCGCGTACACCGAGTACACCGGCCTCCGCTTCGCCCTGTTCCTCCTCGCCGAGTACGCCGGCATCGTCGTCCTCTGCGCCCTGACCACCGTCCTCTTCCTCGGCGGCTGGCACGGGCCCGTCGCCGACGGCTGGGTGTGGACCCTCCTCAAGACCGCCGTCCTCGCCTTCGTCGTGATCTGGCTCCGCGTGAGCTACCCGCGCCTGCGCGAGGACCAGCTGCAGAAGCTCGCCTGGACCCTCCTCATCCCGCTCGCGCTCGCCCAGATCGCGCTCACCGGCATCGTGAAGGTGGCGATGAACTGATGCCCATCCCCGGATCCGGCCTGGCCAAGGGCCTCGCCGTCACCCTGCGCACGATGACGAAGCGCTCGCACACCGCCCAGTACCCCGAGGTGCAGCCCGAGCTCCCGCCCCGCACCCGCGGGGTCATCGGCCTGTTCGAGGAGAACTGCACGGTCTGCATGCTGTGCGCGCGCGAGTGCCCCGACTGGTGCATCTACATCGACTCCCACAAGGAGACGGTGCCCGCCGCCACCCCCGGCGGCCGCGAGCGCAGCCGCAACGTCCTCGACCGCTTCGCCATCGACTTCTCCCTCTGCATGTACTGCGGCATCTGCATCGAGGTCTGCCCCTTCGACGCCCTCTTCTGGTCGCCGGAGTTCGAGTACGCGGAGACGGACATCCTCGACCTCACCCACGAGCGCGACAAGCTCCGCCAGTGGATGTGGACGGTGCCCGCCCCGCCCGCCCTCGACCCCGCCGCGGAGGAGCCCAAGGAGCTCGCCGCGGCGCGCAAGGCGGCGGACAAGGCCGAAGCCGCTGCCGCAGCGGCGGCCGCCGCAGCCGAGCAGGCCGCCGGAGGTCCCGCCTCCGGCGGCACCGCCCCCGGCACCGGCACCCCCGGGGAGGCGGACGCGTGACCCCCGCATCCACGGCCCTCGCCACCGCGGCGGCGGGCGCCGCCGAGCGCGGCTTCCTCTCCCCGACCGGCGTCGAGATCGCCTTCGTCCTCGTCGGCCTCGCCACCCTCGGCGCGGCCGTCGTCACCGTCACCACCCGCCAACTCGTCCACGCCGCCCTGTGGCTGGTCGTGGCGCTCGGCGGGATCGCCGTCGAGTACCTGCTGCTCACCGCCGAGTTCATCGCCTGGGTCCAGGTCCTCATCTACCTCGGCTCCGTCATCGTCCTCCTCCTCTTCGGCCTCATGCTCACCAAGGCCCCCATCGGTCGCTCCCCGGACGCCGACTCCGGCAACCGGTGGGTCGCCCTCGGCGTGGCCGCGGTCGCCGCCTCCGCTCTCGTCTGGGTGGTCGTGGACGCCTTCCGCACCACCTGGATCGACCTCGACGGCCCCGTCCAGGGCTCCACCCAGGTCACCGGCGAAGTCCTCTTCCGGCACTGGGTGCTGCCGTTCGAGGCCCTGTCCGTCCTCCTCCTCGCCGCCCTCATCGGCGCCATCGTGCTCTCCCGCAAGGACACGGCGGACACCGCCGCCGCACCCGCCGACGCCACCGACCAGGGGGAGCGCTGATGCACCTCGCCTACCCCGCCGTGCTCGCGGCGCTCCTCTTCTGCACCGGCCTCTACGGGGTCCTGGCCCGCCGCAACGCCATCCTGGTGCTGATGTCCGTCGAGCTGATGCTCAACGCCGTCAACCTCAACCTGGTGGCCTTCGACGTCTGGCTGCGCGACACCCTCCACGCCGGCCAGGCCCTCACCCTCTTCACCATCGCCATCGCCGCCGCCGAGATCGGCATCGGCCTCGCGATCGTGCTGATGGTCTACCGCAACCGGGGCACCTCGGACGTCGACCGGCTGCGCGACACCGCCGAATCCCGCGAACCCGACACGACCGGCACGACCGGCACCGCCCGGCCGGAGGTCGCCGCGTGAGCACCACCACCCTCGCCGTCCTCGTCCCGCTCCTCCCCTTCCTCGGCGCCGTCGCCGGCCTCCTCCTCGGCCGCACCGCCCCCGGCTTCGTCCGCCCCCTCGCCGTCCTCCCCGCCCTGGCCGCAGCCGTCCTCGCCGTGCTCGTCGCCGTCCGCCAGGGCGGCGGCCCCGCCCTCGACGCCGCCACCGAGCTCACCCCGACCGGCTCCGTCCCGATCGAGCTGTCCCTGCACCTCGACGGCTTCGCCGCGCTGACCGCCGTCCTCGTCGCCACCGTCTCCACCTGCGTCCAGCTGTACTCGACGGCCTACCTGCGCGAGGACCCCCGCTACCCCTCGTACGCGGCGCTCGTCTCCCTGTTCACCTCCGCCATGCTCCTCGTCGTCTACTCCGGCGACCTGATGGTGCTGCTGGTCGGCTGGGAGGTCATGGGCATCTGCTCCTACTTCCTCGTCGGCCACTACTGGGAGACCGAAGCGGCCCGCTCCGCCTCCCTCAAGGCCTTCCTCGTCACCAAGCTCGGCGACGTCCCCTTCCTGATCGGCCTGTTCGCGCTCGCCGCCGACACCGGCTCCTTCCAGATCACCGACATCCTCGGCTCCGTCGCCGCGGGCGGGCTCGACCACCCGACCGTGATCGCCCTGCTGCTCCTCGCCGGCGTCGCCGGCAAGTCCGCGCAGTTCCCCCTGCACACCTGGCTCCCCGACGCCATGGCCGGCCCCACCCCCGTCTCCGCGCTGATCCACGCGGCGACGATGGTCGCCGCCGGCGTCTACTTCATCGCCCGCCTCCTCCCCGTCTTCACGGCCTCGCGGGCCGCGCTCCTCGTCATGGCCGCCATGGCCGCCGTCACCATGGCCGGCTCCGCCCTGGCCGCCCTCGCCCAGGACGACATCAAGCGGGTCCTCGCCTACTCCACCGTGGGCCAGCTCGGCTACATGACCGGCGCGCTCGCCGTCGGCGACCGCGGCGCCGCCGTCTTCCACCTCCTGTCCCACGGCGCCTTCAAGGCCCTCCTCTTCCTCGGCGCCGGCGTGATCATCCACGCCGCCGGCACCAACTCCCTCGCCGCCATGGCCCGCATGGACGGCCTCGCCCGACGGGTCCCCGACGCCTTCTGGACCATGACGATCGGCCTGCTCGCGCTCGCCGCGATCCCGCCCTTCGCCGGCTTCTTCTCCAAGGAAGCCGTCCTCGTCGCCGCCGAGAACGCCGCCGCAGGCCACACCGAGGCCGTCCCCGCCGCCGCCGGCTGGCTCGTCCTCGCCTCCGGCGTGCTCACCGCCCTCCTCACCGCCGCCTACGCGACCCGCCTGTGGCTCATGGCCTTCCGCGGCCGCGGCGCCGCCGCCCCCGACCACGGCAGGCAGCCCCTCGCCATGACCGGCGTCCTGTGGCTGCTCGCCCTCCCCTCCCTCGCCTTCGGACTCGCCGCCGTCCCCCTCGCCGACTGGTTCGACGGCGGACAGCTCACCCCGACCGCGGCCACCACCGTCCTCGGCACCGGCGCCGCCGCCGTCGGCGCCCTCCTGACCTACGGCCTGTGGCAGCGCGCCGTCGCCGCCGCCGCGGCCGGCTCCTACCGCAGCGCCGAACCCGTGCCCGCCTCCGTCGCCGCCGCCGAATCCGCCGCCGAGGCCCCCGAGGTCGCCGAGGTCACCCACGACCACCCCGCCGTCCCGGCCGGCCCCGCCCCCGACCCGGGACGCGCCCTGCTCGGACCGCTCTACCGGCACGCCGCCGCCGGCTTCCACCTCGACGCCGTCTACGACCGGCTGTTCGTCCGGCCCGTCCGCGCCGCCGCCGGCCTCGTCCGCTTCCTGGACCGCGAGGTCGTCGACACGTACGTCGGCGGGGCCGGCGCCGGAACCCGGCTGCTCGGCAACCTCGTCCGCCGCGCCCAGACCGGCAACGTGCAGAGCTACCTGAGCGCCCTGTTCGCCGGCGCCGTGGTCCTGGCGATCGCCACCGCCGTCCTCGCCAACCTCAACGCCGGATCGTGAGCCGTGAGCCAGCCGTGATCGATATCAGCCCGTCCGTGATGCAGTTCCTCCTGGCGTTCGCCGTCGCCGCACCCCTCCTCGGTGCCGCGGCGGCCCTGCTGCCGCCCCCGCCCGGCCTCAAGGGCAAGAACCCCCGGCAGGCCGTGCTCCGCCACGGCGTGACCGTCACCGGCGCCGTCCTCGCCGCGGTCCTCGCCCTGGCCGCCGGCTTCGACCACGACCAGCCCTCCCGCTTCCAGGCGACCACGGACATCAGCTGGATCCCCGCGCTGAACGTGCGGATCCACCTCGGTGTCGACGGCATCTCGCTCCCCCTCCTCGTGATGACCGCGCTGCTGTTCTTCCTCTGCGCGCTCTACAGCTACTTCAAGCTCCCCGCAGGCCCCTCCGCGAAGGCCTTCACCGCACTCCTGCTGGTCCTGGAGACCGGCACCCTCGCCACCTTCGCCGTCCTCGACCTGATGCTGTTCTTCCTCGCCTTCGAGACGGTCCTCATCCCCATGTACTTCCTCATCGCCCGCTGGGGCGGCGACCGGCGGCAGGCCGCCGCCTGGAAGTTCATCCTGTACACGCTCCTCGGCTCCGTCGTGATGCTGCTCGGCCTGCTCCTCCTCGGCCTGCACGCCGGCACGTTCGACATGACCGCGCTCGCCGCCGACGGCGGCCGCGGACTGACCGCCACCACCCAGTTGCTGGCCGTCCTCGCCATCGGCGCCGGCCTGGCCGTGAAGACCCCCATGTGGCCGCTGCACAGCTGGCTGCCCGACGCCCACACCGCCGCCCCCACCGTCGGCTCGGTCCTCCTCGCCGGAGTCCTGCTGAAGATGGGCACCTACGGGTTCGTCCGCATCCTGCTGCCCGCCACCCCCGACGGCATGGAGGCCGTCGCCCCGTACCTGGGCGCCTTCGGCGCGGTCGGCATCCTCTACGGGTCCCTCGCCTGCCTGTGGCTGGCCCGCAAGGGCAACAAGGGCGACCTGAAACGGCTCATCGCGTACTCCTCCGTCGGCCACATGGGCTTCGTCCTCCTCGGCATCGCATCCATGACCCCGACCGGTGTGAACGGCGCGCTGTTCGCCAACATCGCCCACGGCCTCATCACCGGCCTTCTCTTCTTTCTTGTCGGTTCTCTCAAAGAGCGTTACAACACCGCCGACCTCGACACCCTCGCCGGCGCCACCGGAGCCGCGCTCTACGGCCGCGCCCCGCGCCTCGGCGCGCTCCTCGCCTTCGCGGCGGTCGCCTCGCTCGGCCTGCCCGGACTCGCCGGGTTCTGGGGCGAGATGCTCGCCCTGTTCGGCGCGTTCGACCCCGCCGAGGGCCTGTCCCGTCCCGCCTTCCTCACCTGGACGGCGATGGGCGCGTTCGGCACCCTCCTCACCGCCGCCTACCTGCTGGTCGTCGTACGGCGCGTCTGCATGGGCGACCCCGCCGCCCAGCCCGCCGGCGGCCCCGCCGCCCTCGCCGACGTCCGCGGCTACGAGTTCGCCGCCTGGACGCCGCTCGTCGCCCTCACCGTCCTCGCCGGCCTGTGGCCCGCGCTCCTCCTCGGCCTCACCGACCCGGCCGTCCAGAAGCTCCTCGCAGGAGGCAAAGCATGACGGCCCTGCACGCGGCCACCACCACCGGCGGCGCCGCCACGGCCGGCGCCGCCACGACCGCCGCCGAGCCCGCGGCGAGCCTCGTCCAGAGCATCGACTGGCTCGCCATCGCCCCCGTCGTCGTCCCGGCCGCCGTCGCCCTCCTCGTCCTCGTCGCCGACCTGTTCGCGACCGAGCGGACGAAGCGGCTCCTCGGCTGGCTCTCCGTCGCCGGCCTCGCCGCCGCCACGGCCCTCCTGCTGCCGCTGCGCGCCGGCGACCGCAGCACCTTCTGCCTGACCGGCGACCCCGGCGCATGCAGCTACACGGCCGACCACTTCACCCTCGCCATCCAGTTCCTGGTGCTGGCAGGCGCCCTCGTCACCGCCCTGCTGTCCGTCACCGCGGTCCGCGAGGCCCGCATGCCCGACGGCGAATACTGGTTCCTGCTGCTCTCCTCCGCGGCCGGCGCCGCCCTGCTGCCCGCCTCCCGCGACCTCGCCACCCTGATCGTCGCCCTGGAGGTCGCCTCCCTGCCCGCCTTCGCCCTCGTCGGCATGCGGCGCGGCGACCGGCTGTCCTCCGAGGCGGCCCTGAAGTTCTTCCTCTCCTCCGTCACCGCCACGGCCGTCTCCCTCTTCGGGATCAGCCTCGTCTACGCGGCCACCGGCTCCCTCCACCTGGAGCAGGTCGCCGACCGGCTGGACCGCGTACCCGCGCAGCTCGACACCCTCGCAATGGCCGGCGTCGCCCTCACCCTCGTCGGCTTCGCCTTCAAGACGGCGGCCGTCCCCTTCCACTTCTGGGTGCCGGACACCTACGTCGGCGCGCCCCTCCCGATCGCCGGGTACCTCTCCGTGATCGGCAAGGCCGTCGGCTTCACCGGCCTCATCCTCGTCACCGTCATCGCCTTCCCCGCGTACTCCGACATCTGGGGCCCGGCCCTCGCCGTCCTCGCCGCGCTCACCATGACCTTCGGCAACGCGGCCGCCGTCCGGCAGGACCCCGCCCGCGCCCACAGCGCGGTGCGGCTGCTCGCCTGGTCGTCCGTCGGCCAGGCCGGCTACCTCCTCGTGCCGATCGCCGCCGCCGCGTACTCCGGCCGCGACGAGATCGGCGCCACCGTCGCCTACGCGCTCATGTACGCCGCCGCGAACCTCGGCGCCTTCGCCGTGGCCGCGCTCGTCGCCCGCACCAGGCCGCTGCACCGCATCGCCGACTACCGCGGCCTGTACGCCGAGCGGCCCGCCGCCGCGCTCGCGCTCGCGTTCTTCCTGCTCTGCCTGGCCGGCCTGCCGCCGGGCATCATCGGACTGTTCGCAAAGGTCGCCGTCTTCGGCTCCGCGGTCGACGCGGGGCTGGGCTGGCTGGCCGTCGTGATGGCCGTCAACGTCGTCGTCGCCCTGTACTACTACCTGCGCTGGACCGCCCTGCTCTTCCGGGCCCCGGAGGGTGCCGAAGCCGGGGCGGCCGGCGTGCGCGGCCGGGCCCCGTGGCCCGTCACCGCCGCGATCGCCGCCACGGCCGTCGTCTCCGTCGTCCTCTCGGGCGTCCCGCAGGCCGTCCTCCGCTTCGCCTCGGGCACCCTCTTCCCGCACTGACCCGGCGGCCGCCCGCCGCCGCTCCCGCCCGCCGCGACCGCGCCCGCCCGGGCTCACCCGGACGGAGCAGCGCCCGCGCCGGCCGCCCGCCCCCGCCCCCGCCCGGCCGCGGGGGCGGCCGCCGCCGCGCCCCGCCCCGTACGCCGCGGGAACCACGCGCCGCCACCTCGCGTTGACCTGGAAGGGAGGGTCCACTGGACCGTGGGCCCCCCGCGAGGTCCCCCGCCGCACCACTTGGAGGGCGTACCGTGCACCGCCGGCACAACGGGCTGAAGACCGCCGCACTCCTCGGCGGGCTGTCCGCTCTCATCATCGTCATCGGAAGCCTCTTCGGCCGGGGCGGCCTGATCGTCGCCGTCCTCGTCGCCCTCGCGACGAACGCGTACGCGTACTGGAACAGCGACAAGCTGGCTCTGCGCGCGATGCGCGCCCGCCCCGTCAGCGAGTTCGAGGCCCCCGCGCTCTACCGGATCGTGCGCGAGCTCTCCACCTCCGCCCGCCAGCCCATGCCCCGGCTCTACATCTCGCCGACCGCCGCGCCGAACGCCTTCGCCACCGGCCGCAACCCGCGCAACGCGGCCGTCTGCGTCACCGACGGCATCCTGCGCATACTCGACGAGCGCGAGCTCCGCGGGGTGATCGGACACGAGCTCAGCCACGTCTACAACCGCGACATCCTGATCTCGTCCGTCGCCGGAGCGCTCGCCTCCGTGATCATGTTCCTGGTGAACTTCGCCTGGCTGATCCCCGTCGGCCGGTCCAGCGACGACGAGGGCCCCGGCCTCTTCGGCATGCTGCTGGTCATGATCCTGGGCCCGCTCGCCGCCTCCGTCATCCAGCTCGCCATCAGCCGCTCCCGCGAGTACGAGGCGGACGCCTCCGGCGCCCAGCTCACCGGCGACCCCCTCGCCCTCGCAGGCGCCCTGCGCAAGCTGGACGCCGGCACCAAGCAGCTCCCGCTGCCCCCCGAGCCCCGGCTGGAGACGGCGAGCCACATGATGATCGCCAACCCGTTCCGCCCAGGCCAGGGCCTTTCTAAGATGTTCTCCACCCACCCCCCGATGGCCGAGCGCATCGCCCGGCTCGAACAGATGGCAGGCCGCAGACAGTGAAGACCATCCTCAACGTCATCTGGCTCGTCCTCAGCGGCATCTGGCTGTTCCTGGGCTACTGCCTCGCGGGCGTGCTCCTCTGCATCACGATCATCGGCATCCCCTTCGGCATAGCCGCCTTCCGCATCGCCGTCTACGCCCTGTGGCCCTTCGGGTACACCGCGGTCGAGCGGCGCGACGCCGGCGCCGCGTCCTGCATCGGCAACGTGCTGTGGCTCGTCCTCGCCGGCTGGTGGCTGGCCCTGGGCCACATCGCGACCGGCATCCTGCTGTGCGTCACGATCATCGGCATCCCGTTCGGCATCGCGAACTTCAAGATGGTCCCGCTCTCCCTGCTCCCGCTGGGCCGCGAGATCGTCCCCACCGACGCCCCGTTCGCCTCCCGCTGAGGCGGCGCGCGGGCGGCCCGGTACCGAAGCAACCCACGGTCAGGAAGAACCAGTGTCGGCAGCGCGAACGGGCACGACCCTGTCGGTCATCGTGCCGATGTACAACGAGGAGGAGGCCCTCCCCGCCCTCGTCGCCCGGCTCCGCCCGGTCCTCGACGGCACCGGAGCCTCCTACGAGGTCCTCGCCGTCGACGACGGCAGCACCGACGGCACCGCGGACCTCCTGGAGAAGCACCGCACCGAATGGCCCGAGCTGCGGATCATCCGGCTCCGCGGCAACTCCGGCCACCAGGCCGCCCTCCGCGCCGGACTTCACCGCTCGCGCGGCGCCTACGTGGCCAGCCTCGACGCCGACCTCCAGGACCCGCCGGAGAAGGTCCCGGAGATGCTGGACCTCGCCCGCGCCGAGAACCTCGACATCGTCTACGGCGTCCGCTCCGACCGCAGCACGGACACCGGCTTCAAGCGCCGCACCGCCGGCGCCTACTACTGGCTGATGCGGCGCCTCGTCGGCAAGCAGGTGCCCGCGCAGGCCGGCGACTTCCGGCTGCTCAGCCGCGAGGCCGTCGAGGCCCTCAAGGCCCTGCCCGACCAGCAGCAGGTCTACCGGCTCCTCGTCCCCTGGCTCGGCTTCCCCAGCGGCCAGGTCACCTACCGGCGCGGCGAGCGCGTCGCGGGCGAGACCAAGTACCCGCTCAGCAAGATGATCCGCCTCGCCGTCGACGGCATCACCAACTTCTCCGCCGCCCCCCTGCGCATCGCCACCTGGCTCGGCGTGGTCAGCTTCGTCGCCTGCATCCTGCTGATCTGCGCCAGCCTCGTGGTGTTCCTGCTCGGCCGGACCGTGCCCGGCTGGACCTCGCTGTTCGTCGCGATGCTGTTCCTCGGGGGCGTCCAGCTGATCTGCGTCGGCCTGCTCGGCGAGTACATCGGCCGCATCTACACCGCCGTCCAGCGACGCCCCACGTACTTCGTCGGCTACGACTCCGCCGACGCCGGAGCCGACGCCGACCGCGCGGCGGGCGGGGAGCCGGGCCGTCCGGACCGCGGCTGACGAACCCGCAACCCCCGCCGCCGCATCACCGGCCGCGGCCGCGCCGCCGGACCCGTACGGCGTACGACAGCGCGCCCAGCGCGAGGACACCCGCACCCGCGGCCACCGAGCCCGCCGGCAGCGACACGGCCAGCGCCACGCACCCCGCCAGCCCCACCGCGGCCACGACACGCCCCCGCACCCCGGGGCCGAGCGTCCACGCCGAGGCGTTCGCGACGGCGTAGTACACCAGCACCCCGAACGACGAGAAGCCGATCGCGCCCCGCAGATCACCCGTCGCCGCGAGCACCGCCACCACCGCGCCCACCGCGAGCTCCGCCCGGTGCGGCACCCCCTGCCGCGGGTGGACGGCGGCCAGCGCCCGCGGCAGGTGGCCGTCCCGCGCCATCGCGAGCACCGTCCGCGACACCCCCAGCACCAGCGCCAGCAGCGAGCCCAGCGCAGCCAGCGCCGCCCCCGCCCGCACCGCGGGCGCCAGCCACGGCACCCCGGCCGCCCGCACCGCATCGGCCAGCGGCGCCGCCGACACCGCCAGCCCCTCCGCCCCCAGCACCCCCAGCACGGCCACCGCGACCGCCGCGTACACCGCCAGTGCGATCCCCAGCGCGAGCGGCACCGCCCGCGGGATCGTCCGCTGCGGGTCGCGCACCTCCTCGCCCAGCGTGGTGATCCGCGCGTAGCCCGCGAACGCGAAGAACAGCAGCCCGGCCGCCTGGAGCAGCCCGCCCCAGGAACCCGCCCCCGCCCACGGCCCGCCTCCCAGCCTCCCGGCGTCCGCCGCCCCCGAGGTCAGGCACGCCACCACGACCCCCGCCAGCACCGCCAGCACCGCAGCCACGATCACCCGCGCGATCCGCGCCGACTTCTGCACGCCCCCGTAGCCCGCCGCCGTCAGCGCCACCACCGCCGCGACGGCCACCGCATGCTCCCGCCCTGGCCACAGGTACGCCCCCGCGGTCAGCGCCATCGCCGCGCACGAGGCGGTCTTCCCGACGACGAACCCCCACCCGGCCAGATGCCCCCAGAACGGCCCCAGCCGCTCCCGCCCGTACACGTACGTCCCGCCCGACGCCGGATACCGGGCCGCCAGCCGGGCCGAGGAGTCCGCATTGCAGTACGCGACGACACCCGCCAGCGCGAGCGCGGCGAGCAGTGCACCGCCCGCCGGTCCCGCGGCCTTCGCCGCCGGGGCGAACGCGGCGAACACGCCGGCCCCGACCATCGCCCCCAGCCCCACCACCACGGCGTCGAACACGCCGAGCGTGCGCTTCAGTTCACCCGTCACGCCCGGGAGGGTAGCCGCCCCCGGTGAACACCCCGCAGACCGCCCGCAACACCACGCCAGAACGCCCCCCGGCCGTCCACGACGGCGGGAGGCGCCTTCCGGTCCGGGCGGCCACCCGGCTCAGCGGTAGTTCACGAACTGGATCGCGAAGTCCAGGTCCTTGCCCTTGAGCAGCGCCTGGACGGCCTGCAGGTCGTCGCGGCTCTTGGAGCTGACGCGCAGCTCGTCGCCCTGCACCTGCGCCTTGACGCCCTTCGGGCCCTCGTCGCGGATCATCTTCGCCACCTTCTTGGCGTTCTCCTGGGAGATGCCCTCCTGGATGGAAGCGAAGATCTTGTACTCCTTGCCGGACAGCTGCGGCTCACCGGCGTCGAGCGCCTTCAGCGAGATGCCGCGCTTGACCAGCTTGGTCTCGAACACGTCCAGGACGGCCTTCACGCGGTCCTCGGAGTTCGCCTCCATCAGGATCTTCTCGCCGGACCAGGCGATGCTCGCGCCGGTGCCCTTGAAGTCGTAGCGCTGCGAGAGTTCCTTGGCGGCCTGGTTGAGGGCGTTGTCGACCTCCTGCCGCTCGACCTTCGAGACGATGTCGAAACTGGAGTCGGCCATGTGCTGTGGCTCCTTGAAGTCGGCTGTCGGTGCCCCGGGGGGCCGCGGCCGGCCATGCCCGGCCCGCTCCGCAAAGCCTAGCCACCGCGCATGGCGCAAGCGCTGATCAATCCGGTGGCGGAGCACCCCGGAGCATCGGGTATTGTTTACGTCGTTGCCAGGGAGCACCGCCGCAAAGCGGTCTCGGAAGGCGACATCCCATGGCGGTGTGCCCGAGTGGCCAATGGGAGCGGACTGTAAATCCGTCGGCTTAGCCTACCCAGGTTCGAATCCTGGCGCCGCCACACTGGAGGAACGGCCCCTGATCTGCG
>NZ_BMTY01000003.1:67983-76802 GCF_014649915.1 Streptomyces toxytricini
GTCAGGGGCCGTTCTGCGTTCCGGGCCCGAACAGGGCGAACTGTCTCACCGCGTCCCGCTCGATCACCCTCTCTACCAGGGCGTGTGGACGGGCTATGGACGGGATTTCCGGGCCCGACCTGCGGTTGTGGCCGGGGGGCATTCACCGGGCCGGGGACGCCGCCGGGCTCCGGTGCCGACTCAGGAGCGCCGAGATCTTCGCGTTGGCGGCTTCGTCGCCGCCCTTCAGGAACTTCGCGTACACCCGGAAGAGGACGCCGACCGAGTGGCCGGCCCGCTGGGCCACAAGCTGGGGCTCCACCCCGGAGCTGAGCCACGTCGACACGGCCGCGTGACGAAGATCATAAGGGCGCTTGGCCAGCTTGGACTCGCGCTCCGCGACGGTCAGCACGTCCTCGCGGGCGGCCGCCCAGACGGCCCCGTAGCCACTCTCCTGGACCATCCCGCCGCGGGCGGTCCGGAACAGCCGGCCGTCCTCATGGGTGCCGTACGCCGTGACGTGCCACCGCAGCATCGCCACGAGCTCTGGCGGGATGGGCACGTACCGGACGGTCTTGCGGGTGCGGTGCTTGAGCCCGCGCCGGTCGTGGGCCTCCCCCGTGTCCGTCCAGGCGGTGCCGGAGCGGGCCCGGCTCTCGCGCAGCTGGATCATCCCCCACCCGCGCCGGGGCAGGTCGATGTCCTGGAGCCGTAAGCCGACCAGCTCACCCGGCCGGGCGGCCGAGTAGTAGATGCACCCGAAGAACGCTTCCAGGTGCCGCCCGCGGGCCCCCTGCTCGCGAACGGCAGCCAGGAGGGACGCGACCAGCCCGGGATCCGGCACCGCCTCCGGGTCCACCTCCTCTTCAACCTTCTCCGGCGCGGTCCACTTCATCGCGGTGAGCGGGTTCTCGCCCAGCAAGCCGGCGTCCACGGCCAGCCCCAAAGCCTGGTGAAAGATCGCCCGCTTCCGCGCGATGACGGCACCGGACGACGTCTTGCCGTCCAGCCGGCGGGCGCACGCGTCGAGCGCCCGCCGTACGGCCATCCGATCCGCCAGGGTGGACGTCGGGACCGACTTCCGCTCGACCCAGGCCAGGAGCGCAGCTACGTCTTCGGGCGCGTCCTCCTTCCACCGGTTCACGTTGAAGCCCCACGTGTAGAGCGCGCGGCGCACGGCCCGGTGGTCCGCCATGCCCTTCGTGTCCTTCACCAGCGCCAGGGTCACAGTGGCCATCGCCTCGGCGAGGTTCCGACGCGTGGAAGCGGGGGAGTGCTGCCACTTCATCTCCACGTACCTCCTGGCGTGCTCGTACCAGGAGATGTCCTTGGCCTTCTGCAGCAGAGACTTGGGAAGCCCGCTCTCGGCGTCCCACGGCTCGCCGCCGCGGGCCGCGGTGATGAACTGCGCCCGCCGACTCTCGGCGAGGCCGAGGGTCAGGAAGGACTCGGAGTGCGGCTTCGTGCCCACCTGCCAGCGCAGTTGGTACGGCTTGCGGTAGGGACGCTTGCGGATGCTCCAGATCCGCACGGTGTAGCTCCAGTCGGTCACGCGGTCTCCAGCTCGTTCAGGAAGGTGTCGAGCGCACTGCGGCGGACCCGCAGGTGCCCGTTGGGCAGGCGCTTCACCTCGGGGCCGTAGCCGCGGTTGCGCCAGCGGTAGTAAGTGGCTCGGGTGATGCCGATCTCGGCGAGGACGTCGGTCAAAGGCAGCCACTCGTCGACGGGCTGACGGCGGCGGACGGGACGGGCCATCGGGTCTCCCTTTCGGAGTCGGGTGGGCGGATGTGTCCGAAGTCGGGATTTCTGCGTCACTGCGTCATCAGCGTCACTCGGGCCGCTGACCTGTGGGTTTCCGTGACGCAGGAGGGGACAGGCTGCGTCACCGGTGACGCAGCCGTCTGTCACGGGGTGACGCAGGTGACGCAAGGTGACGCAGGATTTTGGGCTCTGCGTCACCTCTGTTGATGCAGGTCAGGCCGTGTTTTTGGGGCTGCGGTGACGCAGGTGACGCAGCGGTTCCTACTTAGGAAAAAGAGAGGGGGAAGGACTGTGTCTGTTGGCGCTGCCTTCAGGCGTGAATGAGGAGCCGCAAGCGGCACGCCCTTTGGCGGCGGCAAGCCGCCGAAGAGCAAGAGGAGCACCGCTGCGCCGGGGCGGGGGTGCTCCTCTTGCTTGAGCGGCCGCAACCGGGTGGTGCTCGGTCTAGAACATCTCCTGCGAATCGTCCTGCAGGGGCGCGGGGCGGGCGATCTCGATGTAGCGGGCGGCGTTGGTGCGGCCCCAGTCGACGTAGACACCGCGGGCGGTCAGGACGGGCTGCAGCCGCTTGAGGCGGTCGGAGAGGACTTTGCCGGTCGTGGGCCAGCCCTTGGGCAGGGGGCGGAATTCCCCTTCGCCGGTGTAGAGCTGGGTGAGGGCGTGCAGCCACTCGGCCGAGGTCATGCGGACCTCGGTTCCGGCGGCAATGCCGGCGGCGTGCTTGAGGACGGTCTGCGCCAGGAGGTCGCCCTCGATGACGTCGTCGTTGAGGTCGTCCAGGACGGCCCGGTAGGCGGTGAGGGCTCCCAGGCCGGTGGCGGCGTCGAGCTGCGCGCAGAGGTGGGCGAAGTCGGCCATGCGCAGGTCGGTGGGGATGTCCGCCTGCGTGCCCCGGATCTTGACAGTGAGATCGAGGAGCGAGCCGAGGATGACCGGCAGGGCCTCTTCGAACTCCGCCCACAGCTCTTCCTCGGTCCGCCGCACCCTGGGGCGCTCCAGCCGCAGCGGCAGGAGCCGTTCGGCGAGGTCGGGGCGGATGACACCGACGTCGATCCCGGTCAGCAGCAGCGGCCGGCGGTAGCGGGCGCGGACGACGTCCCCGTCGGTGAACAGGGCCCGCTTCACGGTCTCGGCGCCGGTGACGATGCAGCACATCAAGTCGGAGAGGTCGGGGCCGAGGTGGGAGAGGTTGTCCAGGGCGGTGACCCACCCGGCCGCCACCGCGGCGATCAGGCTCTCCTCGTCCTTCGGGGAGCGCCGCAGGTCCGCGCTCATGCCCTCGATGATCCGGACGAGCATTCGGCCGCCGGTGGACTTGCCGGCGCCCTGGGGGCCGGTGAGGAACGGGGCGGGGACGGGGACGGAGGGGCCGAGACAGCCGACGAGCCAGGCCACGGCCAGGGCTTCGGTGCGGGCGTCGGCGAAGTTGCACAGGCGCAGCAGCAGGTCCAGCCCCTTGCCGTCCGTGTCCTTCGCAGGCAGCGGAAGTTCCCCGGTGAGCTGCGTGCGGCGCCAGCACACCTCGCGGGGCTCGGGAGTGACGATGTCCCAGCCGGTGGGGTGAATTCGGACGGACTTGCCGTCGTCGCGCCCCATGTCCAGCCACGTTGCTCCGCCAGAGCCGGGGGCTACCCGGATGTGGACGGGCTGTACTTCTTCGGTCATCGCGAGTGCTTCGATCAAGTCCAAGGCTTCCTTGAGCGCGGTTCCGTTGAAGACGCCGAGCCCGTCGCGGAACAGGCCGACCATGAGTTCCTGCCGGTGGCTGCCGGTCGTGCCCTGCGAGCGGATCGGTCGGGCGACGGGCTGGCCGTTGCGCTGGGCGTAGACGGTGCCGTCAGCGGTCCGGAAGTACCGGAAATTGGCCTGGGCGTAGTCGGCGATGATCGCGCGGGCCGGGTTCTTCTCGTCCTCGGCCATGTCACATCCCCAGAGCAACGCAGGCGTTGGCCCAGGCGTCCGTGCAGTGCCGCGGGGACTCGCCCTTGCCCTGCGCGGCGGCGAACAGGCGGCCGATGTGGGTGTCGGTGAGGCAGCCGCACCGGCCGTGCACCGACAGCACCGCGAGAAACGTGGCGTACACCGTGCTGTGGACCGCGTTGGTGGCGGCGGTGATCCGCTGCTCCGCCATCGCGATGCCCCGCTCCAGGAAGACGGGCGAGCGGTGCGGGCACCGCCCGCCCCCGGCCTGAGCGGGCACCGTGACCGGGCGGGGCGCCGGCCCGGCCGCGGGCTTCTCCTTGACCAGCTCGTGCACGAGCGGGGGCACCGCCGCCATGGCGCCGGTGCCGGGGCCGAGCCATCGGGCGTAGGACATGCTCGACTTGATGTCCACGCCCTCACGGACCCTGTTGACCGACCGGACGGTGCCGGAGTAGATCCAGTGCTCGCCGCGGGTTGTCGCCACGACCTTGGTCGCGGGCAGGTTCTGGCGGGCCCACGCGATCGCGTCCGTGTCGTCGAGGTCCACGACGGTGAGCCTCGCACCGCCGGGGTGATACGCGACGGCGTGCGCCTGCAGCCAGGCCCTCGCCCACGCGGGGGAGGTGAGGGCGCTCTGGTCGGTGGTGGCGGCGCCCCAGCCGTGGCAGGGGGCGGGGCACTGGCAGGGCCCGGCCGCCTTCATGTGGGGGCGGTCCCCGCATGCCGAGCGGGTGCAGGCCGGGCAGTTCCCGAAGGGAAGTTTGCCCGCCCGCAGCGGCATGACGGGCAGGCCGATGCCGGCGAGCCAGAGCGCGGTGCGCAGGTGGGCGGGAAGGGCCGTGCGGTCGGGGGCTCGCGGAATGTCGTTGGGTTGGGTCATGCTGGGTGCCTCCAGTTGTGCTGGATGGGAGCGGCCCCGGTCATTGGCGTGAGGGGGCCGCTCTCGGCTTGTGACGGTTAAGCGGAAGCCCTCCCGGGCGTTTGGCAGGGAGGAGGGTCCACCCCCTGGCGGGGTGGCTGCAGCGCGGGGTTCGGGCTTCTGGCCTGCGGCGCCTCCCTGGCTCTCTGACCGATCGTTTGTGCAGGTCAGCGCCAGGGAGGCGGCTCAGGGAGGTGGGCAGGGAGTTCTCCCTGCCTCCCTGGCCTGTGCGGGGTTCGGCTCCCGCTACTCGGCGGCGGAAGCGGAACCGTCGTCCTCGCGGTTGGTGAGGGCGGTGTGGACCTTGTCGCGGCTGACGGTCATGCGGCCGTCGGACTTGTAGGGGTCGGCGCCAGCGGCTTCGAGGACGTCTTTGAGGTCGCTGAAGGTCCATTCCCGGTACTCGCCCGGGTTCAGCGCGGCGAGGCCGGCGAGGACCTCTTGCGTTCGCATCCGCGGTTCGTCGCCGATGACGGTGGCGATGTCGGCGAGCGCGTCGACCGCGGCGGCCGGCTGTTCGGTGGCGGTGGCGGTGGTGACGGCCCCGCGCAGCTTCTTGGCGCGGTCGGCGACGGTGATGGCGTCGTCGGTGTCGATGTAGTGGGTGCGGACCGTGATGGAGGCCTGTCCGGCCGGGATGGTGATGCCGTCGGAGGCGACGACGACGGTGCCCTTGTCCAGGCCCTGGCGGAGCAGGTGGGGGGCGGCGCCGCCGTCGACGGCCTTGTCGCCCAGCGCCATCCGGGACTGCGACTCAGTACCGAGGGCGAGGGAGACGCGGGTGTGGGCGCCCTCGCGGACGAGCTTGGGCAGGTTCTGGTCGGTGGGGTCCTGTGTGCCCTCCCACAGCAGCACGTCCACGGCCCGGCCCTGGTTGTGAAGCTTCCGCGCGGCCATGAAGTAGCGGGACGTGGCCTTGCTGCCGCCGTAGGGCCGCTTGTCCTCGCCGACTGCGGGGCACATGAACGCGACCTGCGCCTCATCCACGATGCCGATCAGCGGCGGGAAGACGGTTCCGGGCGGGGCCTGGATGCGGCGTTCCATCTCGGCGACCATGCCCTCGACCATCTCGGTCGCGTCGATGACGTGCTCGTCGGTCGGGCCCTGGATCAGGACCGTGGCGAGCCCGTCGAACATCGCCCAGTCGCCGACGCCCTTCAGGTCGGCGATCCGGAACTCGACCGACTTGTCGAGGGCCAGCCACAGGGCGAGTGCGCGCAGGGCGGCGGTCTTGCCCTGGTTCGACAGGCCGGTGATCAGAAGCATCCGCTGATACAGGCTGATCAGTGCCTTGTCGCCGCGCAGGTCCTGACCCCACGGCGCCCGGCCGGTCTTGTAGTTCGCGGTCATGGTCTCGTCGGTGACCAGCGGGGACGGGCCGATCGGCTCGTCCAGGGCGCCGGAATCGGCGATCCACAGCCGGACGGTGCGGGCCTTGGTCGGGAGGGTGATGAACACCTCGTGCTCGTGGCGGGCGAGGTTCTCGGCGAGCTTGCGCCGTCGGCCCTGGACCTCGGCGGTGGAGACGCCGGACGGCAGGGTGACGTCGACCTCGACGCCGCATCCGGCGATCCGGATCGGCCCGAGCATCGCCGCCCCGGCGTCGCCCATCTCCTTGATGGCGTTCCGCAGCGGTGCGATTCCGAGGTCTCGAAGGGCGGTGACCACGATCGACGGGGTGATGGGTGCGCCGGCGTCGTCGCGCTGACGGGCGGGCATCGCCCATGCAGGGGCGGTCTGCCGGTTGCGGCCCAGCGCCCACAGCGCGGCAAGCGCCGCCCACGGGCCGATCGTAACCAGCGGCCCCCACACCACCGTCGCGACCACGGTGACCAGGCGGATCAGCTCGATCGCCCAGGCGAGCGGGCCGACGACGTAGCTGACGTCCTTGTTCGCTATGGCCAGCACAATCCCCAGCGCGAGCAGAGACCCGACCGTCAGACCGGTGCCGATCAGCACGCTCTTGGCGAGGTCCTGGGGGGCTTTGATCAGGTCCATGCGGCGGCGGTGCCGGTCGGAGCGGAAGCGGTGCAGCCGGTCCTCCCACTCCTTGGCCTCCTCCCAGTGGCCGGCCGCTTCGGCGGCTCGCCACATGCGCTCGTAGCGGGAGGCGGTCCGCCCGTCCCACGCCCGGCGGGCCGCGATCCGGGCGCCGCCGAGCACGTACAGGCCGTGCCGGGCGAGCATCCGCGCCGCGGTACGCGTGCGGTCCGCGGTGACCGCGGCCGCCATGGTCCGCAGCGTCTGCTTGAGCACCCGGATCGACTTGGCGGTCAGCGTCGGGTCTAGGGCGGGCGGGACGAGGGTGAGCGGTTCGGGGGTGGTGGGCTGGGGGTTCTTGAAGAGGGGTACGACGTTCTCGGGCATGCTGGATGTCCTGTCGTCTCATGGGATGGGCAGGGCCCGGGGCGGCCGGTTTCCTTGGCCGGGACGGCCGCCCCGGGGCACAGCTACTTGCGCTTGCCGTTCTCCCGCGCTTCGGCCGCTTCGCGGTCGGTGCGTTCGCGGGCGGCGTCGATGATCCGGTCGACCTTGCGCTCCAGGTCGCCCTGGTAGACGGTCTGCGAGGCGATCCCGCGCTTGGCCATGCGGGCGGTGTACCAGGCGATCTGCGCGACCTCGCCGGGCGTGAACTTCGGGTCCTGACCCATCACGGGGCTCCTTCCGGGGCCGGGGCTGTCCCGGCTCCCCTCACCACCCGGCACCGGGGCCGGGTGGATCGGGCAGCCGTCAGGCCTGCGTCAGCGGGTCTTCTTCAATTCGTGGGCGTGGCAGAGGACCGGGGCGATCAGGAAGCCGAGGCCGGCGACGGTCCATCGGCCGTTGGTGAGCGGGCCGGGCGGGATTTCGTCGAGGATCCGGCCCGTCCGGCCCACGGCCCGCGGGTCGTCCTCACACGCGACGACGAGTACGCGGTCTCCGGCAGCGAACATCACTTCCCCCTTCGGCTGGCCTTGGCGAGGTTCTTCGCGGCCTGCGTGCCCTCCGGGCCGCCGATGGACTTCACGACCGTGTGGACGCCCCAGCCGAGGACCAGGGCGAGGAAGGCGAGCATCGCGAGGTTGGCGGCGATCGCGGTCAGGGCGCCGATCAGGAGGGGGCCGAAGTAGACGCCGGCGGCGACCGCGCCGGCGCCGATCCCGGCGCCGAGCGCGATCCGCTGCACGGTGCGGTCGGGCGGGGCCTGGTGGATGTGCTGGTGCACGACCTGCGGTGTCTGGAACGTGGCGGGGAGCTGGTCGGCGTAGGCGTGGGTGCCGTCAGGGAGGCGGACCACGGTGGGCGGGTGGATCGGTTCGGGGAGGTGGTTCACCGTGCTTCTCCTGTCGTCAGCGGGGCAGGGCGAGGCACCGTGTGGCGTGGCGGTGGGCCCAGCGCTTGAGGTCGCCGCTGAGGGTCCACTCGCGGCAGCCGCCGCACTCGGCCCGGTACTCGAAGTGGCGGCCGTAGACGGTGACGATGGCCCCGCCGGCGGTGCGGTACTGGACGGCGATGTCGTTCTTGGACATGAGGAGGTCTCCCTGGCAGTCGGGTCAGATGCAGAGGGCGAGGGCGGCAAGCGTGAGCGCGAGGACGTGTGCGGTCTGGTCGACGTGGGCGGCGCCGCCGTGCGCGGCCCAGCCCTGCTGGCGGGCGATCCGCATCCACGCGGTGATGGGCCAGCGGCGGTCGATGAACCCGTGGCTCAGGCCGATCCACAGCAGGGCCAGAGCGGCGTGGACCGGGGAGAGGTGCCAGCCCAGCAGCACCGTTCCGAGCGTGAGCATGGCGCCACAGGTCACGAGGTGGGTGGCGGCGTGGGTGATGTTGGCGGTCCAGCCTTCGCGGCTGCACTGGGCCTTGTGTGCGGCCTGGTGGTCGGTCTGGAACGGGTAGTCGGCCAGCAGGTGCCCGACGTAGAGGAGGAACGCGATTTCGGCGAACACGAGAGCCCCTTCCGGGCAGGTCATGCGGCGAGTTCGTTCATGTCGGGGAAGGCGCCGAACAGGGCGCGCACAGCGGCGGTCGCCTCCTGGGGGACGACACCGATCCGCAGCCCGCTCACGCTGCCCCGCCCCGTTCGGCCCGCAGGGTCTCGCGCAGCCACCGGCCCTTCTCCGGAGAGGTGCGCACCGCCCGCCGGATCCGGTCGGCCGTCAGGTTTTCCACCGGCCACGACTCCGTCAACTGCCGTGCTTCGGCGAGCAGCTCATCGCGGGTGCGGCGCGGCTGGGTCGACTTCGCCGCGTCCGGGACC
>NZ_BMTY01000003.1:76826-77741 GCF_014649915.1 Streptomyces toxytricini
CGGCGGGTGACGCGCGCGGGCCGGGTCGACTGCTCAGCGGCGACGGCCCGCATGACGGCCCGACCGGTCGACCTGACCGCAGCGGGCGGGGTGGATTCCTCCTCCTCGACCGGCAGCAGGTCGGCTGGGGCGGGGGCAAGGGCGGGAAGCGGCTGGTCAGAGGTCAACCGTTCCGTACCGGTCTGTTCCGGTTCCTCCGCATTTACGGGGTCGATCGGTCGGGTGGACCGGTCGACCTCCAGCTCCACCGTCACCCCGCTCCCGGACTCGACCGGTCCGACCGGAAGAACCCGGTCGGCCGGGGCGGTCGGGGCAAGGGCGAACATGGCGGACAGGGCCGCCTGCGCGCCGGCGGTGAGCTGGTCGCGCTGGACGTCGAGCAGCTTCTCGCCCAAGGCGAGGTCACCGGCGCCGACCTTCCGCGCCAGCTTCCACGACTCAAGGTCGGACTTGCGCCGCACCTTCTCGTCCGGGTGGTTCGCCGCGCGGGCCCGGTGGTAGGCCATTGCCTGGACCACTTCGGCGGCGCGGCGTTCGGCCTCGGCGTCGCGGCCGTCGCGGTAGACGACGATCCGCCGGGCGAGGAACGCGGCGCCCTCCGCACTGGCGGTCATGCCCAGCGGGGTCAGGGCGTAGATGACCATCTCGCCCGGCGTGGTGGCGGCCATCGCCGACATCGCCGATGCGGCCGCGGGAAGAGCCCACAGCCCCGCCCGGATGACCAGCGGCGCCGACTGCCCCAGCAGCGTCAGGCCGAGCAGCACGATCGCCAGCACGGCAGTCGCGCCCTCGCCCGCGGCGACCGCGCCGAGCGCGGTCCCGGAGCCGTAGGCGCCCCTGATGTTGGAGAACGTGCCCGCCCCGCCGGCCGCGCCGGTGGCGAGCATCGGCACGAACGCCGCCCCCAGAACCAGC
>NZ_BMTY01000003.1:77777-387552 GCF_014649915.1 Streptomyces toxytricini
TAGCGCCTGGCCCGCGCTCACGCCGCACCCCCGACAGCCGGGACGACGTCCGCCGCGGCGATCAGGAGCACGGGCGAGTCCGGGTCGCCGTACTGCTCGGCGTCCTCCACCCACGACCACCCCGCCACGCCCGCCAACGCGAAGCCCAGGGCCCCCAGGGCCCCGGAGCGCTCCGCGAGCGTGGGCACCACGGCCCCCGTGAACATGTGCGTTGGCCACTCGGGCCGGCCGTGCTCGATGACGTACAGGCGCCACCGGCCAGACCGGCAGACCATCTGCGCCCGCGCCATCACGCCACCTCCCCGGCGGACCTGGGCGCCTTGTTCGCCGCGGCCCGCCGGGCCGCCAGTACCCGCCGGCGGGCCCGGCGGATCCGGCGGCCTTCGAACTCCGACGCCGGCCGGTCCAGCAGCGCAATCAGCGCGTCCAACAACTCGACCTCGGCCAGCACCACCGGCATCTCGGCCTCGATCGCGTCCAGCTCCGCGTCCGTCGGCTCCAGATCCGGCGGCAGCGCGGTAACGGGCATCTGACGTGCAACGATGGACTTCATTGGGTCTTGCTCCTCTCACACAGGAACGGGCCCGAACAGAAGCCCCGGTGTTCGCGCACCGGGGCTTCGCCGTGAAGCAGGAAGACTCCAGCTCCCCCACCCCGCCCGTACGCCGCCGAAGCGACGGACGGGCGGAAGAGGCAACCGGCCGCGGCTCTACGGCCGCGGCGTCCCGACTCCGCGAATCACCGGCGTTTCCGGTGCGCTTGCGCGGCGGATCGGGAAGACGCGAAGGGCGACGCTGACTCGCCGGTCCAGCAGGTCAGCGGCCAAGGGTCTTGAACGGATCACTTCGAACCTCCAAAGACGATGTGCACATGAGTTGCACTGCAAGGGGGACCTGTGTCCCCACCCTCCGGCCGTTGCTCGCGGTCACCGGGCGACCTCGCCAGTCGGGCCTAAGCCCTGTCCCCTGGCCTTCAGCGGGATTGCAGCGTCCCCGCCTTGATCCGCGGTCCCAGGCATGCGAGACCGGTGCGAGTTACCTAGGTTACTCGGCTGAGATGAAGTTACCTAGGTCGCTTGGTCGGGTCAAGCGGTCCGCGGCGAGTGCTGAAAATGACCTAGGTTGGTTAGGCTCTAGTCATGGACTGGAACCCGGAGAAGCCCCCGTCTGCCAAGGACATCGCCGCGAAGTTCCGCAACGACATCGGCGCCGGCGTCTATCCGACCGGCTCCCCCCTGCCTGGAGCTAAGGGGCTTGCGAAGCAACTCGGGGTTGGCCTGATGACCGTCCAGAGCGCCTACAAGCAGCTCGCCGAAGACGGCCTGGTCGTCGGCCGGCAGGGCAGCGGGACGTACGTGCTGGACCCGAAGAAGGGCGACCCGACCGCGCGGGAAACCGCGCTTGGACTGCGCGACCTCCAGGAACACGTTGCTCATCTCACCTCCCAGCTCTCCGAGCTCCAGGGCCGGGTCGAGCGGCTGGAAGCCGCTCGGTCGGGCCCGTCTGACGAGAACCAGTAGGCCGCATTTCGCGCCGTTCCACAGTGGACAGGGTTAACAGTCAGCCCCTGTTACCTGTTAACTCCCCACGTCAGCAGCCTGCTTGGACATGATGGGCGCCAGGGCGTCACCGGCACCGGGGGAGCGATGAAGACGAAGCTTCAGGCGGCACGGGCCGCTGCGGGATGGACTCAGGCGGAGCTGATGGACGCCATGGAAGACGCCGCCCCGCGGCTCGGCATCCAGCTGCCTTCCCGGACCAGCCTGAAGACACAGCTCTCCATGTTCGAGAACGGGCGACGTGAGCCCGGGTCGGACTACCAGCAGCTCTTCTGCGAGGTCTACCAGGCCACCCGCATGGAGCTGGGCCTTGCTGTGGAGGTGGCGCCCTCCCAGTTGGACACCCTGCCGTCGCTTCCTGCACCGCGTTCCGCCTCGCCGGAAGCCAGTCCGGGGGTTCTGGCCTACCTGAAGGCCGTCTTCGTCCAGCACGTTCAGGCGGAGCCGCTGGTCGGCGCACGATTCCTTGTGCCTGCCGTTCAGAGTCAGCTGCCGCTGATCGAGGAGCTGTGCAAGGAAGCGCAGGGCCCGCTGCGTGACGACGCGGTCCGAGTGGGCGCGCGCTACTCGGAACTCCTCGGGTGGTTGCACCAGGACACGGGCGACTCGCAAGCCGCCATGCTGTGGACGAATCGAGCGCTGGACTACGCCGCCGAGCTGGACGACCCGGGCCTCAGCGCCTACGTCTTCCAGCGGCGGAGCAACATCGCCGCGGAAGCCGGTCAGGCCGGATACGCCCTCGGCCTCGCCAACGCCGCACTGCGGCAAGCCGGCAAGTTACCCCCCGACGTCCGGGCCGTCGCGCTTCGGGCGCGCGCCTACTCGGACGCGCTGCTTGGGCACGGCGACGAGAGCGCTCGCTCGCTCGATGAAGCGCGGCGCCTTGCCGACCGGGCGCAGGACCCCGCGGGACTCGCCCCGTACTGCTCGCTGTCGTACATCGACATGGAGGCGGCGAACTGCGCGCTCCAGCTCGGCCGGCCGGACCAAGCGGTGCGGACACTCGAAGCGAGCCTGACGCGGTGGCCGGCAGAGCAGCAGCGCGACCGGGGGCTGTGCCTGGCCCGCCTTTCCACCGCGTACGCACGCCTCGAAGACCTCGAAGGCGCCTTGAACGCCGCATCGCAAGCCGCAGCCATCGCGCAGGCCACCGGCTCGGCGCGCATCCTGGCGGAGCTACTCCGCCTTCAGCCGCTCCTCGAACCGTGGAAGAAGCTGGTGGAGATTGCTGAACTGAACCGGCTTCTGGGCACTATGAGGGCGAGCTGACTCGACCGGAGGAGAGCTGTGACCTTGCTTCCCAACATCACGACCGTCGACGTCCAGGAACAGGCCCCCGGCGTGGCCGTACTCCCGGTCGGGTCATACGAGCAGCACGGGCCGTACCTGCCGCTCATCACGGACACGGCCATCGCCTGCATCATCGCCCGTGAAATCGCTGCCGCTTACCCGGTCCTGGTCCTGCCCCCCATCTCGATCGCGTGCAGCCACGAGCACGGGACATGGCCGGGCACAGTCAGCATCAGCGCCCGGACACTGCACGCGGTCATCACGGACATCGCCGCCTCTTTGGAAGCTTCCGGCATCCACAAGCTAGTCCTGGTCAACGCCCATGGGGGCAATTACGTGCTCTCCAACATCGTCCAGGAAGCTAATCTGACCGAACCGCGGATGAGTCTCTTCCCCCAGAGCCGGGAGTGGAGCCGAGCCCGCGAACACGCGGGTTTGTCCAGTAGCGCCCACGACGACATGCACGCCGGCGAGATCGAAACCTCGATCCTGCTTCATGCTGAGCCCTCTCTGGTGCGTCCTGGCTACGAGGCGGCAGATCACGAGGCGGCTGACCGCCCCTTCCTACTCACTCTGGGGATGCAGGAATACACCAAGAGCGGAGTGATTGGATTCCCTTCACACTCCACAGCCGAAAAGGGTCGGATGGTGCTTCAGAGCTTGAGCAACGACTTCCAAGCGCACCTGGCGACCCTGGCGGGAAAGGTGAATAATGAACGCTAGGATCCGAGCATTCTGAGGAAATCGCGGAGAAACTTTTCGACCTGCGTCTCCGAGTTCACGTCGCGTACATCAAGGCGATCCACATATTTCACACCAGCGTGTAGGAGTTGTCGATCGCGGCTCTTGTCGCTTGAACTTTGCCCTTGATGGTAGGGGCCGTCGATCTCGATCACCCCGGCGTGACCTTTGTAGGTGATCAGAAAGTCTGGCTCGAATACGCGGTCGCGAACTCTGATGCCTGCAAGAGGTGCGATGCCGATAGTCTCACTGTCTTCGAGTGTCGCCTGAATTGCTTTCAGTGTTCGATAGACCCGATGCTCCCAGAGGTTCGTGAAGTGCAGACGATCTTCTATGGGGTGCTGAGGGTCTGACCGCACTTTCCGTGCCTGGTTGCTCACGTGGGTTCCCCTGTCGGCCCGTACGTTTGCACGCCAGTTGGGCTCTACCGCGGGGAGTATTGGGCGTATGCGGAGCACGCTGACGCCATAAGTCTCGCGCTCGACAGCCTCCTGGATGGTTTCGAGGATCAGTGCGTGCACATCCTCTGTGAATCGCTCCACGAGGCTGGGGTCGACGTCGAGCGCAACCTCATAGAACTCAACGCCCCAGTCCTTGTCCTGGTAGTTGCGCTCCGCTGATGCTGCCTCGGCCAGCAAGGTGGCGGCCTCGTGATGACCGCGCTGGCTCAGGAGGATCGCTGTGACGCCGAGCAGCCGGTCCAGCCGTATGCGCTCGACCTCGGCCTCTGACAGCCCCTGAGGGTCCTGAAGGATTTCGTCCAGGGTTCGAGAATCATCCACGTGGCGATTCTGGCACGCGTGGCGATCCCGCGGGCGTGGTTTCCGGAAACTCGATTCGCTTGCCGTGGACGCCACGCGGGCGGGTGATGGTCCGGGCGGTCACGCCTGCGGGGTCTAGCGAAGTGCGCTTCAGTCTGTCCCATGCTCGTGTGACCTTAGTGGCGATCCGGGCTTGTCCATGAACCGGGACTGCTCGATCCAATAGGAATTTCGGAGCCTCTGGTAGTCGAAATCGCTCCCTTGTGGTGTGCGTGAAACAGTGAGGAATTTGTGTTCCTCCAGTTCCTTCCGTGCCTCGGTCCAGGTGTTGTGGGAGAAGCCGTACTCGGAGCGTCGCTGCTTCGGTACATATCGCGGCTCTGAGTATCCGCCCTGAGACTCCAGCAAGGCAAAGAGCAGGGCGATGGAAGTAGGGGATAGCGCAATAATCCAGCCGTTCCTCCAGAACTCGATCGGGATTCCCACGTACCGGCCCATTAGACTTGCCCGCTCGAAGGGCTTACCTTTTTCCTCAAGCGACACGAGCTGGATTGAGGGAGGGGCGTACCCGCGGCGCGGTCCTAGCTCTATAAATCCATTCTCGGCGAGCCATTTGATATTGCTGGTGACTCGGCGTGGCCCGGAGTCGGAGGGCAAGGCCAGGCGGCGACACCAAGCGGTTGGCGTAGGCGGGTTTTTGATGTTGAACGGATCAGCGGTCGCCATCATCACCAGGCAGAGGTAGATCTTCAGCCGAACCTCGCCCCCTCTGCCGCCTCTGATCAGCCGGGCCAGTGGCGGAAGGGTGTCAGGCGCAAGTGACCTGACGAAGCTCGGGGCGAAGGAGACCCTGCCGTGTCGGGCTGCCCGGTTTGCGGCCGCGTTCAGGGCCTCGACGGCGACAAGCTGAGTAGGCGTCAGCAAGGTTTTTTACCTTCTTGCAGGCGAGACGGGGGTCCAGCAGTGCACAGGGGTCCCTGCAGTTGGCAGGCGGTTCCTTCCCTGCCTTCGCTGACGATGGGGGACTACAGCGCAGCATCGCATTGTCTACTGCAGGGGCACTTCCGTTGTCCATCGCTATGGCTGAACTTCTCCAGCAGGACTGTTATTTCGGGCTTTTGACCTGCGGTTTTAGGTCTGGGACCTTCTACTCCTCCGGCCTGACGAGGCCGGTCTCGATGTCGGACTCGGCGCCAAGGGGCGCTGGGAAGGAGGACCGGATGAGCGTGAACACCATGGCGGGGCGAGGTGTGCTGCTGGCGATCGTTGTGCTGGGCAGTGCCTGTGCGGCAATCGCCGCCGGCTTCGTTCTCTCCGTCGTGGGCGCCGAGGTCAAGGTTGTCCTGGGCGGTGCTGGAGGCGCATTCCTTGGATTGGCGACCCTCGGCTTGGCAGCTTGCCGCTTCGTCGCCGAAATCCCGCGGGAGGGCCAGGCCGCAGACTGACCGTGGACGGCACGTGGACGAGCTGGTCCTCGATTGGCTCGCGAAGTGCAATCGCTGCACGTCAGTCCGGCTGCCCAAGGTGCAGGGTGAGAAGTCTGTAAATCCGTCGGCTTAGCCTACCCAGGTTCGAATCCTGGCGCCGCCACACTGGAGGAACGGCCCCTGATCTGCGGAAACGCGATCAGGGGCCGTTCTGCGTTGCCCGGGTGGCGGGTTAGGGTCGGGGCATGGGTGGGAGGACGTACAGGGCGGGGCTGTGCCGGCGGTGCGGGAAGCCGCTGGTCGACGGCGGGCGGCGCAGGCCGAAGCGGTTCTGCAGCCGGTGGCACCGGATCAGGCACTGGATCTCGAACATCGTCGAGGCCGTCATGGACTCGGCCTAGTCCTCCTGCGGCAGGGCTGCCTGCCAGGTCCAGGTCGTGCGGCGCGGGCGGTCCGGGAGGGCCGTGCGGCCCGCCGACCACAGCAGGGCGTCCGGGCGCGGGGCGTCGGCGGGGGCGTCCGGGAAGAGGCGGGCCAGGACCAGGGCCGACAGGTCGGCCGGCGGGCGCCAGTCCAGGCCGAGGCCCTGCGCGATGTCGTACGTGTGCAGCAGGACCTCCGCCACGCCCATCGCCGCGAAGCCGGCCGGGTCGCAGGGCCCCCAGTGCCAGGCGCGGGCGTCCGGGGCCGCCGCGTCGACGGCCGTGCTCAGCAGCCGGGCCGACGCCGTCACCGCGCGCAGCGCCTCCGCAGGCGGGGCCGAGGGCCGTACGTGCAGGTCCAGGGGGAGGTAGCCGTCGGCCGGCAGGGCGGCGACCTGGGCCGCGTAGGCGAACAGGTCGTGCGCGACGTGCGCCGCGGTCGTCCGGCACGTCCAGTCGAGTGAACCCGCCCGGACTGTCCAGTCCCGGCCGCCGTGCGGCGACAGGGCCGACACCATGCCGGCCGCCGCCCGTTCGACGTCCGAGCCCCGCAACCGCCGCATCGTCCCCGCCCCCTGTTCGTTCATCCTGCGTGAAGTGGATCTCAGACACCCGCGGGAAGGTCGGAGGCGGCGTGCTCGCCGCCCTCATCGGCGCAGGCATCCCCGCCATCGTAGGAGCGGCCCTGGACGGGCCGGCGCCCGAGCCGTACCGGGAGACGCGCCTGTACTTCGGCACGGACCGCCCCGGCGGCCTGCCGCCCGTCACCGAGCAGGAGTTCACCCGGTTCCTCGACCGGGAGATCACCCCCGCGTTCCCGGAGGGGCTGACGGTGCTCGACGGCGTCGGCCGCTGGCGCGCCGGCGACGGCGCCATGATCCGGGAGCAGTCCTACGAGGTCGTGCTGCTGTACCCGGAGACGGACGCAGGCGTCCGCAGCGCCCGCATCGAGCGGATCCGCTCCGTCTACGAGGAGCAGTTCGCGCAGGACTCCGTCGGGCGGTCCGACGACAAGGTCACCGCCGACTTCTGAGCCGTTCTCAGGTGCTTCGGGCGGGGCTTCAGTTGCCCGCCACCGCCTTCACGGCCACCGGCACCGGCAACGGGCCGGAGACCAGCTCCAGCGTCAGGCCCGCCGTCGCCGGCGTCTCCACCAGTTCCGCCAGCACCGCCGCCACGTCGTCCCGGGGCACCGCCCCGGGGCCCGTCGCGGCCGCCAGGTCCACCAGGCCGGTCCCCGGTTCGTCCAGCAGCGAGCCGGGCCGCAGCACCGTCCACTCCAGGCCGAGGCGGGTGCGCAGGTGGTCGTCCGCCTCGCCCTTCGCCCGCAGGTAGGCGTCGAAGACCTCACCGCCCTCGTGGCGGGCGTCCGCGCCCATCGAAGAGACCATCAGGAAGCGGCGGACACCGGCCCGTTCGGCCGCATCGGCGAAGAGGACCGCCGCGCCGCGGTCCACCGTGTCCTTGCGGGCGGCCCCGCTGCCCGGTCCGGCGCCGGCCGCGAACACGGCGACGTCCGCGCCGGCCAGGATGCCCGCCACGTGGTCGACGGTGGCCGACTCCAGGTCGCACAGCACCGGTTCGGCGCCCGCCTCTCGCAGGTCGTCCTCCTGCGTGCGGTCGCGGACGATGCCCGCGACCCCGTACCCGCGCGCGGCGAGCAGCCGCTCAAGCCGCAGCGCGATCCGACCGTGTCCACCCGCGATGACGATGCGCATGAGGCGACCGTACGACGACCCGGGCCCGCCCGCCCCCGCACGGCCGCCGCCCGCTCAGGGGCCCGGCTCCATCCGGCCCTGCCGGGGCAGGTCGAGGGCCGCCGCGACCGCCGAGTCGCAGTACTCCCGCACCGCGCTCGTACGGGCCACCACGCGCCCCCGGTGCACCACGATCCGGCTGTACGCCAGCGAGAGCACTCCGGCGATCCGGTCCCCGCGCACGGCGAGCAGCTCTGCCGGAGCCCCCGGCTCCACCCGCACCTCCGGCAGGCCCATCGCCTCCCGGGCGGCGGAGCCGACCGCCTCGTACGCCTCCGCGGGCCGCAGCCCGCCCTGGGAGGCCAGCAGGTACGCGGCCTCCAGGGGGTCGCCGCGGCCGACCGGGTTCCCGGCGTCGCGCAGCGCCCCGCTCCCGGCCGCGACCCGCACCCCGGCTGCCCGCAGCAGCCGCACCGGGGCGGTGCGCAGGCCGCGCCGCTCCAGGGCCGCGCAGTCGCCCTGCGGCAGGCAGGTCACCCGTACGCCCGCCTCGGCCAGCCGGTCGGCGGCCCGGTGCGCCGCCTCCAGCGGCAGCCGCGACAGCCCGCCGCAGGGGCCGATCACCACGCCGGTGCGCAGCCCGCGGGCCATGGCGGCGATCCGGGCGAGGCGGTCCGGGTCGCCGCCGTCGGTGTGCAGGTCGACGGGGCAGCCGTGCTCGGAGGCGAGGCCGAGGACGGCTTCGAGGTGGCCGGCCGGGTCCGGGTCGAGGTCGGGGCAGCCGCCGACGACCGCGGCGCCCATGCGGACGGCGTCCCGGAGCATGGCGCGCCCGTCCGCGCCGGCCGTGCCGGTGAGCAGCCGGGGCACGGCGGCGGCGGTCAGGTCGGTGAGGCCGCGCAGGGAGCGGCGGGCCTGGAGGACGGCCTCAAGCGGTCCGAGGCCGTGCGCCCCGCCGATCCGGACGTGGGAGCGGACGGCGGTGGCGCCGTGGCCGAGCTGGAGGAGGGCGGCCTCGGTGGCCCGCCGCTGCACCTCGTCGGGGGCGTAGGAGACGGGCCCGGCGCAGTCGGCGGTCAGGGCCGTGTCCCCGTGGGCGTGCGGCTCGGCCGGGGCGGGCAGCAGCAGCCAGCCGGTGAGGTCGACGCGGGCCGAGGCGCCGGGGGGCATGCTGCCCGCCGCCCCGACGGCCTGGATGCGGCCGCCGCCGAGCCGTACGTCGACCAGGCGGCCGTCGGCGAGGCGGGCGCCGGCCAGCAGCAGGGCGGCGGACTCGGCGGCGGCGGCCGCCGCGGGGCCGGGCGGGCGTCCCGGCCCGGGCCCGCGGCCCCTGGAGGCGTCGGGGGAGGGTGCGCCGCCGGGGGGCCGCGGGGCCTGGCCGCCGCCGTCGCCGCGGCCGTTGCGGGGGGACGGGGGCGGCTGCGGCGGCTGGCTGTCGGACATCGCGCTCCTGCGGGGGCTCGGGGCGGCGGTCCCGGACCGGTCGGCTCGGCCCGCGGCCCAAGATCACGCGTTCCGGCGAGCCTAGGCCGTCTCCTCCGGATCTTGCCTGACCCACGCCGTCCGGCACCGCGCCTCGCCGCGTTGTCGGGCCGTCCGCGCACCCCGGTACGCGGACGGCCCTCCGCCTTGCGGTGCACGGCACCGGACGACGCGGGCTTGACCGGCAAGATCCGAAAGAGACGGCCTGGGCGCGGGGCTCCCGGCATCGCGGAGGAGCGCAATGCCGTACCGCCGTGCCCACCCCCGCGGCTGCCCGCGACAACCGCCGCGATGCCCTCCGCAACGCCCTTCGCGATGCCCTTCCGGCCCCTGCGCGCCCGGCCGCGGCCCGGTCCGCGAAGGCCCGGCAGGGGCCCCGCGGGCAGGCCCCGGCAATGGATTTGGGCGATCGGCGGGCAACCGTGTAATGTCTTCCTCGCTCGCCCCAATAGCTCAGTCGGTAGAGCGTCTCCATGGTAAGGAGAAGGTCTGCGGTTCGATTCCGCATTGGGGCTCTGGTGAGAGAGGCCCCCCGCCTTAGGGCGGGGAGCCGATCACATCAAAGCGGCGTAGCTCAGTCGGTAGAGCAAGCGGCTCATAATCGCTGTGTCACCGGTTCAAGTCCGGTCGCCGCTACCCACAGTAGCCGATTGCGGGGTCGGTCTCCCGATCGGCTACTCTTTTATGCGTTCGATCCGTCCATTAGTCCGTCAAGGAGCACTCACGTGGCTGCCACCGACGTCCGCCCGAAGATCACGCTGGCCTGCGTGGAGTGCAAGGAGCGGAACTACATCACCAAGAAGAACCGGCGCAACAACCCGGACCGTCTTGAGATGAAGAAGCACTGCCCGCGCTGCAACTCGCACACGGCGCACCGCGAGACCCGCTGACACCGGCGAAGTCTCCGATTCAGGCAACGTCATGAGGTCGTCCCCTGCAAAGGGGGGCGGCCTCGTGTCGTTTCCGCGATCATTTCCACTTGTTCAACCAGGAGGTAGGGAGCCATGGCGCTCGACCAGTCCTTCGTCGGGCGGAGCTACCCGCCCACCGATCCCTACGAGGTCGGCCGGGAGAAGATCCGCGAATTCGCGGTGGCTGTCGGGGACGCCCATCCCGTCTACACCGACCCCGAGGCCGCCAAGACCGCCGGGTACCCGGACGTGATCGCCCCGCCGACCTTCGTGTTCGCGATCACCTTCGCCGCCGCCGGGCAGGTCGTCGCCGACCCGCAGCTCGGCCTGGATTACAGCCGCGTCGTGCACGGCGACCAGAAGTTCGCCTACACCCGCCCCGTCCGCGCCGGCGACCGCCTCTCCGTGACCTCCACCATCGAGGCCGTGAAGACCATGGCGGGCAACGACATCATCGACATCCGCGGCGAGGTCCACGACGAGACCGGCGAACACGTGGTGACGGCGTGGACGAAGCTCGTCTCCCGCGCCCCCGAGGAGGCCTGACGATGACCGCGCAGATCAAGTACGACGACGTCGAGGTCGGCACCGAGCTGCCCGCCGCGTCCTTCCCCGTGACCCGCGCCACCCTCGTGCAGTACGCCGGCGCCTCCGGCGACTTCAACCCGATCCACTGGAACGAGCGGTTCGCCAAGGAGGTCGGCCTGCCCGACGTCATCGCCCACGGCATGTTCACCATGGCCCAGGCGATCCGCGTCGTCACCGACTGGGCCGGCGACCCCGGCGCCGTCGTCGAGTACGGCGTCCGCTTCACCAATCCCGTGGTCGTCCCCGACGACGGCACCGGCGCCGTGATCGACGTCACCGCCAAGGTGGCCGCCAAGCTCGACGGCAACCAGGTCCGCGTCGACCTCGTCGCCACCGCCGCCGGCCAGAAGGTCCTCGGCCGCTCCCGCGCCGTCGTCGCCCTCGCCTGACCGGCCGCCACACCGGCACCGGCACCGGCACCCGTACGGTCCGTGGCCCCGCAGGGATGCGGGGGGCACGGACCGTACTCTTGTCCACGTGCAGGAACTCCACGACGCCCCCCTCGCCCCCCTGACCACCTTCCGCCTCGGCGGCCCCGCCACCCGGCTGGTCACCGCGACCACCGACGCCGAAGTGGTCGAGACCGTCCGCGCCGCGGACGAGAGCGGCACCCCGCTCCTCGTCATCGGCGGCGGCAGCAACCTGGTCATCGGCGACCGCGGCTTCGACGGCACCGCCCTGCGCATCGCCACCACCGGCTTCCACCTCGACGGCACCCGCCTGGAGCTCGCCGCCGGCGAGAACTGGTCCGACGCCGTCGCCCGCACCGTCGAAGCCGGCCTCGCCGGCATCGAATGCCTCGCCGGAATCCCCGGCTCCGCCGGTGCGACCCCGATCCAGAACGTCGGCGCGTACGGCCAGGAGGTCTGCGACACCATCACGGAGGTCGTCGCATACGACCGCCTCCGGCGCGAGACGGTCACCCTGAGCGCCGCCCAGTGCGCCTTCGCGTACCGCGACAGCCTCTTCAAGCACGAGCCCGACCGGTACGTCGTCCTCCGCGTCCGCTTCGAGCTGGAGGACGCCGGCGGGATGTCCGCGCCGATCAAGTACCCGGAGACCGCCCGCGCCCTCGGCGTCGAAGCCGGAGACCGCGTCCCGGCAGCCACCGCCCGCGAGACCGTCCTGCGGCTGCGCGCCGGCAAGGGCATGGTCCTCGACCCCGACGACCACGACACCTGGTCCGCCGGGTCCTTCTTCCACAATCCGATCCTCGGCGACGAGGCCTTCGCCGCCTTCCTCGCCCGCGTCGAAGCCCGCCTCGGCACAGGCACCGTCCCGCCCGCCTACCCCGCCGGCGACGGCCGCACCAAGACCAGCGCCGCCTGGCTCATCGACAAGGCCGGCTTCACCAAGGGCTACGGCACCGGCCCGGCCCGCATCTCCACCAAGCACACCCTCGCCCTGACCAACCGCGGCGAGGCCACCACCGAGGACCTCCTCGCCCTCGCCCGCGAAGTCGTCGCCGGCGTCCGCGAGGCCTTCGGCGTCACCCTCGTCAACGAGCCGGTGACGGTCGGCGTCAGCCTCTGAAGGAGCCCCGGCGCCGCCATGCACTGCCCACTGCACGGGGCCGGAACGGACCCCGCCCGCCTGGTGGGACGCACGATCCGGCGGATCGTCGCGTCCTGGCACGTCTGCGAGGGGGAGCGCTCCGAGGCCCCCCTCGACGTCTGGCTGATCGACAGCGAAGGCGACTCCACCCGCATCAGCACCGGCTCCGACCGGTGCCTCATCGTCGAGTCCGCCGCCCCCCACGAGCCGTACGACATGGGGGAGTGGGGCCGCATCGACGTCGGCGAAGACCTCGGCGACCACGCCCTCCTGCCCCACGTCGGCGCCACCGTCGCCGGCGTCGCCGAATACGCCGCGCCCGGCGCCGGGCGCGCCCGCCTGGAGCTCTCCTTCGAGGACGGCGCCCGCGTGCGCGCCGACTGCTGGCAGGGCGACCTCCGGCTCACCCGCGCCCGCTGAACCCGGGGCCCGCCGGGCCCGGGGGAGCCCGGACAGGCCCCCAGGGCCTGTCCTAAGTCGCCAGCCAGTGGTCGATCCCCGCCAGCAGCTTGTCCTGCACCTCGTGCGGCGCCGCCGACCCCCGCACCGACTGGCGCGCAAGCTCCGCCAGCTCCGCGTCCGTGAACCCGTGGTGCCGGCGGGCGATCTCGTACTGCGCGGCCAGCCGCGACCCGAACAGCAGCGGGTCGTCCGCACCCAGCGCCATCGGCACCCCCGCCTCGAACAGCGTCCGCAGCGGCACGTCCTCCGGCCGCTCGTACACCCCGAGCGCCACGTTCGACGCGGGGCACACCTCGCACGTCACCCCCGCGTCCGCCAGCCGCCGCAGCAGCGCCGGATCCTCCGCGGCCCGCACCCCGTGCCCGATCCGCGCGGCATGCAGATCGTCCAGGCAGTCCCGCACCGAAGCCGGGCCCGTCAGCTCGCCGCCGTGCGGCGCGGCCAGCAGACCGCCCTCCCGGGCGATCGCGAACGCCCGGTCGAAGTCGCGGGCCATGCCGCGGCGCTCGTCGTTCGACAGCCCGAAGCCGACGATGCCCCGGTCGGCGTACCGGACGGCGAGGCGGGCCAGCGTACGGGCGTCGAGGGGGTGCTTCATGCGGTTCGCGGCGAGCAGCACGCGGATCCCGAGGCCCGTGTCCCGCGACGCCGACTCGACCGCGTCGAGGATCACCTCCACCGCCGGGATCAGCCCGCCCAGGTGCGGGGCGTACGAGGTCGGGTCGACCTGGATCTCCAGCCAGCCGCCCCCGTCGCGGACGTCCTCCTCCGCCGCCTCCCGCACCAGCCGCCGGATGTCCTCCGGCCCGCGCAGGCACGACCGGGCGGCGTCGTACAGCCGCTGGAAGCGGAACCAGCCGCGCTCGTCGGTGGCGCGGAGTTTCGGGGGCTCCCCGGCGGTCAGCGCGTCCGGGAGGCGCACGCCGTACTTGTCGGCGAGCTCCAGCAGGGTCGACGGGCGCATGGACCCGGTGAAGTGCAGGTGCAGGTGGGCCTTCGGCAGAAGCGTGAGATCGCGTACGTGCTCCATCTGGAGATCCTGCCGTACCGCGGCGCTCGGCGGGAGGGTTTTCCCGATCGGGGTCGCGCCCGAACGCGGGATCGGTGGTGGTGGCCGGCCGCTGCGCGGAGCCGTGCCCCACCCCGCCCCTTCCCGAAACCGGGGCCCGCGGCCCCGGACCCCGCCGGGGCTCCGCCCGGACCGCGCGCCTCAACGCCGGGGGCCCCGGAAAACGACGGAGCGGCGCCGCCCCCGTGGGGACGGCGCCGCTCCGGAGCGGGGGTCAGGCCTTGGCCTCGGCCAGGAGCTTCTGGATGCGGGACACGCCCTCGACCAGGTCCTCGTCGCCCAGGGCGTACGACAGGCGCAGGTAGCCCGGGGTGCCGAAGGCCTCGCCCGGGACGACCGCGACCTCGACCTCGTCCAGGATCAGCGCGGCCAGCTCGACGGAGGTCTGCGGGCGCTTGCCGCGGATCTCCTTGCCGAGCAGCTCCTTGACCGACGGGTACGCGTAGAAGGCGCCCTCGGGGACCGGGCAGAACACGCCGTCGATCTCGTTCAGCATCCGGACCATCGTCTGGCGGCGGCGGTCGAAGGCCTTCCGCATCTCCGCGACCGCGTCCAGGTCGCCCGAGACGGCGGCGATCGCGGCGGCCTGCGCCACGTTGGAGACGTTGGAGGTGGCGTGCGACTGGAGGTTCGTCGCGGCCTTGACCACGTCCTGCGGGCCGATGACCCAGCCGACGCGCCAGCCGGTCATCGCGTACGTCTTCGCGACGCCGTTGACGATGATGCACTTGTCGCGCAGCGCCGGGACCAGCACCGGCAGCGAGGTGAACTTCGCGTCGCCGTAGACCAGGTGCTCGTAGATCTCGTCCGTCAGGACCCACAGCCCGTGCTCGGCGGCCCACTCGCCGATCGCCTTCGCGTCCTCCTCGCCGTAGACCGCGCCGGTCGGGTTCGAGGGGGAGACGAAGAGGAGGACCTTGGTGCGCTCCGTGCGCGCCGCCTCCAGTTGCTCGACGGAGACCCGGTAGCCGGTGGTCTCGTCGGCGACGACCTCGACCGGCACGCCGCCGGCCAGGCGGATGGACTCCGGGTAGGTGGTCCAGTACGGGGCCGGGACGATGACCTCGTCACCCGGGTCGAGGATCGCGGCGAAGGCGTTGTAGATGGCCTGCTTGCCGCCGTTCGTGACCAGCACCTGCGAGGGGTCGACCTCGTAGCCGGAGTCGCGGAGCGTCTTCTCGGCGACGGCCTTCTTCAGCTCGGGCAGGCCGCCCGCCGGCGTGTAGCGGTGGAACTTCGGGTCGCGGCAGGCCTCGACCGCCGCCTCGACGATGTAGTCCGGGGTCGGGAAGTCGGGCTCGCCCGCACCGAAGCCGATGACCGGGCGCCCGGCGGCCTTCAGGGCCTTGGCCTTGGCGTCGACGGCGAGGGTGGCGGACTCGGAGATGGCGCCGATACGGGCGGACACGCGGCGCTCGGAGGAAGGCGTTGCAGAGGTCATGCGGCCATCGTCCCAGACGGCCTGCGGCGGCGGCACACCGTTCCGGACACCGGACGGACCGGCCGGATCACGCGCTCCGTTCGACGTCAGGGCCTCGAGCACGTACACTCACCTGTCGTTGGACCTCGCCGACCACTCCAGAGCGTGAGCACTCCGTGCACTCGCCCGGATGCGGTAGGTTGGGGTGCACATAGGGTCGTAGCTCAATTGGTAGAGCACTGGTCTCCAAAACCAGCGGTTGGGGGTTCGAGTCCCTCCGGCCCTGCTCCACACTCCTTCTCGGATGTGTGCGCAGGTACGTACTTCGATGCAACGCCGTGCGGCGCAACCGGGCGCGGCCACGGCCCCGACCCGGATTCAGGTGAGAGACGTGACGGACGCCCTGGGCTCCATCGACAAGCCTGACGCCGAGGACGAAGCCCGCGAGAAGAAGGCCCGCAAGGGCGGCAAGCGCGGCAAGAAGGGTCCTCTGGGCCGGCTCGCGCTCTTCTACCGCCAGATCGTCGCGGAGCTCCGCAAGGTCGTCTGGCCCACCCGCAAGCAGCTCTCGACGTACACCACCGTGGTGATTGTCTTCGTCGTCATCATGATCGGTCTGGTGACCGTGATTGACTATGGGTTCCAGGAAGCCATCAAGTTCGTCTTCGGCTGATCCCCGCGGAGGGCGGCGCCTTGATGGGTGCCGCCCCTTTTCGCATGTTCCACCACCTTTTGTATCCAGGAAGAAGCAGCCACCGTGTCTGACCCGAACCTGAACGCGAGCCACGACTCCGTCGAGTCCGTCGAGGACGAGCTCGACACCGTCGAGGCGGCAGACGCTGTGGAGCCGGACGAGGCCGAGCTCGCCGGCGCCGAGGACGCCGCGCTGCACGCCGAGGACGAGGTCGAGGCCGACGCCGAGCACGAGGACGCCCCGGCCGAGGACGCCGAGGTCGAGGCCGCCGACGCCGAGGCCGAGGAGGCCGACGCCGAGGCCGAGGAGGCCGAGCCCGTCGACCCGGTCCAGGCGCTCCGCGACGAGCTGCGCCTGCTGCCCGGCGAGTGGTACGTCATCCACACCTACGCGGGCTACGAGAAGCGCGTGAAGGCCAACCTGGAGCAGCGCGCCGTCTCGCTGAACGTCGAGGAGTTCATCTACCAGGCCGAGGTGCCCGAGGAAGAGATCGTCCAGATCAAGAACGGCGAGCGCAAGAACGTCCGGCAGAACAAGCTGCCCGGCTACGTGCTCGTCCGCATGGACCTGACGAACGAGTCCTGGGGCGTCGTCCGCAACACCCCCGGCGTCACCGGCTTCGTGGGCAACGCCTACGACCCGTACCCGCTGACCCTGGACGAGATCGTCAAGATGCTCGCCCCGGAGGCGCAGGAGAAGGCCGCCAAGCAGGCCGCCGAGGAGGCCGGGCTGCCCGCGCCGGCCGTCAAGCGCACCATCGAGGTCCTCGACTTCGAGGTCGGCGACTCGGTCACCGTCACCGACGGCCCGTTCGCGACCCTCCAGGCGACGATCAACGAGATCAACCCGGACTCGAAGAAGGTCAAGGGCCTCGTCGAGATCTTCGGCCGCGAGACCCCGGTCGAGCTGAGCTTCGACCAGATCCAGAAGAACTGATCTTCTGAACCACAGCTTCCGGACAGGTCAGACAGCCCCCTCGGGGCTCGTCTGACCTGCTCGGTTTCGAGCCCCGCACCGATACCCGTTATCGTGGTGCGGTATGCCTCCATCCGGATGACCGGATCGGCGGCGAAAAACTCTCACTAGGACCCGGAGAGAGCAATGCCTCCCAAGAAGAAGAAGGTCACGGGGCTTATCAAGCTCCAGATCAACGCCGGTGCCGCCAACCCGGCCCCGCCGGTCGGCCCCGCGCTGGGTCAGCACGGCGTCAACATCATGGAGTTCTGCAAGGCCTACAACGCCGCGACCGAGTCGCAGCGCGGCATGGTCGTGCCGGTGGAGATCACGGTCTACGAGGACCGCACCTTCACCTTCGTGACCAAGACCCCGCCGGCCGCGCGCCTCATCCTGAAGCACGCGGGCGTGGACAAGGGCTCCGGCGAGCCGCACAAGACCAAGGTCGCCAAGCTGACGGCCGCCCAGGTCCGCGAGATCGCCGAGCTGAAGATGCCCGACCTCAACGCCAACGACATCGACGCCGCCATGAAGATCATCTCTGGCACCGCGCGCTCGATGGGCGTCACGGTCGAGGGCTGAACAGCCCCCTTCCCGCACCACCAAGTGGCAGGGCCAAGCGCTGGCCCGGACCACGACTCCATGCCTGAAGCGAAAAAACAGGAGCAGAAGTGAAGCGCAGCAAGACCCTCCGCGCTGCGGACGCCAAGGTCGACCGGGAGAAGCTGTACGCCCCGCTCGAGGCCGTCCGTCTCGCCAAGGAGACGTCCGCCACCAAGTTCGACGCCACCGTCGAGGTCGCCTTCCGCCTGGGTGTTGACCCGCGCAAGGCCGACCAGATGGTCCGCGGCACCGTGAACCTCCCGCACGGCACCGGTAAGACCGCCCGGGTCCTGGTCTTCGCGACCGGTGACCGTGCTGCGGCCGCGACTGCCGCCGGCGCCGACATCGTCGGCGACGACGAGCTGATCAACGAGATCGCCAAGGGCAACCGCCTGAACGAGTTCGACGCGGTTGTCGCCACCCCGGACCTCATGGGCAAGGTCGGCCGCCTCGGCCGCGTGCTCGGTCCCCGTGGCCTGATGCCGAACCCGAAGACCGGCACCGTCACCATGGACGTCGCCAAGGCCGTCACCGAGATCAAGGGCGGCAAGATCGAGTTCCGTGTCGACAAGCACTCGAACCTGCACTTCATCATCGGCAAGGTCTCCTTCTCCGATGAGCAGCTGGTCGAGAACTACGGTGCGGCCCTGGAGGAGATCCTCCGCCTGAAGCCGTCCGCCGCGAAGGGCCGCTACCTGAAGAAGGCCGCCCTGACCACCACCATGGGCCCCGGCATCCAGCTGGACCCGAACCGCACCCGCAACCTCCTCGTCGAGGAGGACCCGGCCGCGGTCTGAGCCTGACGGCTCCGGGCCGCAATGCGGCCCGCCAGTGGCACCTTGAACGGGCCCTCCGCCCCCTCACCGGGGCGGAGGGCCCGTTCCCTTTTCCGGCTGTTCGATCCCTGTGCGAGGAGTGTCATACGCGTGGCGTAGAGTCACTGCTGTCTCGCGGCCGGTGCGACAGGCCCGCGAGACGACGATCACTGCATCAGGGGTGGGGAACGAGATGAACGCGTACCGCAAGAAGGCCGCCGGGGCGGTCCTGGCCGCCGTGCTGCTGGCCGGCGGCGCCACGGCGTGCGAAGACGGCAAGGGCGCCGGAGGCGCCGGGAAGGAGGGCGCCGCGGCGGCGCCCTCCCCGGCCGCGCCGAAGCCGGCCGAGGTCACTCCGGCGGCCTTCCTGGAGCAGACCAAGGCGAAGGCGGCGGAGATCACCTCCGTCCGCTACACCATGGCGGGCACGGCCGGGGGGCAGACCATCTCCGGCGAGGCCTCCATGCGCCTGAAGCCCACCGCGGCCATGGCCATGAAGATGGCGAACCCGCAGAAGCCCGGCGAGAGCGTGGACATCCGCCTCCTCGACGGCGCCCTGTACCTCGGCTCCGAGGGCAAGTACCTGAAGTTCGACCTCAAGTCCCTCGACCCGGAGGCGGCCAAGAAGCTCGACCGGCTCGGCGGCGCCCAGCAGGGCGAGAACCCGGGCGACAGGGCCGGCGACATGAGCGCCGCCAAGGACCTGAAGAAGGTCGGCGAGGAGACCGTCGACGGCCAGAAGACCACCCACCTCAGCGGCACCGTCACGCTGGACGAGCTGCGCGCCGCCTCCGCCGCGGGCACGCCCGAGGCCAAGGAGCGGCGGGGCAAGAACCTTCAGGCGCTGGAGGCCCAGGGCATCAAGAGCCTGGCCATGGACATCTGGATCGACGAGAACCACCAGACCAGGCAGTTCCGCACCCGCGGCGAGGGCACCGAGGGCCCGATGGACATCACCGTCAAGTTCCTCGACGTCAACAAGCCGGTCGACATCGCGGCCCCGCCGGCCGACCAGGTCGTGGACCTCGCCCAGCTGGCCCAGGAGGGCTGACGGGGCGCCCGTACGGGCCCCGCGCCGCCTGCGCCCGCCGTCGCCCGGCCCTGCCCGGGGCGGCGCCCGCAGGGAGCCCGGGAGGGCGATTTGCCCTCCCGGGACGCGGTCACGTACAGTTCCACGGAAGCCAAAGACCGCTGGTCGTTGCCGCGCCCGCAAGGGGGCGGTGGCCGAAGGATCCGCTGAAAGCGGGCGACCCGCGCAGGTGACTGTGGAAGGCTCCCAGGATTTCGATCCTGGTCGAGCGTTGCCCCGTGCGCCTGCGCCCGGGGCGCTTTGTTTTGTCCAGCCCCTTCTGCGCGGTCCTCATCACCCGGAAGGAGGCCGACGCTCTATGGCAAGGCCCGACAAGGCTGCCGCGGTAGCCGAGCTGGAGGACATGTTCCGCAGCTCGAACGCCGCTGTGCTGACCGAGTACACGGGGCTCACCGTTGCGCAGCTCAAGACGCTGCGCCGTTCGCTCGGTGGGAACGCCCAGTACGCCGTGGTGAAGAACACGCTGACCAAGATTGCGGCCAACTCGGCCGGGATCACCGCGCTGGACGAGCACCTTGCTGGTTCGACCGCGGTCGCCTTCGTCACCGGTGACCCGGTGGAGTCGGCGAAGGCTCTGCGTGACTTCGCCAAGGACAACCCGAAGCTCGTCATCAAGGGCGGTGTCCTTGACGGCAAGGCGCTGTCCGCCGACGAGATCAAGAAGCTTGCGGACCTCGAGTCCCGCGAGGTTCTGCTCGCCAAGCTGGCCGGTGCCATGAAGGGCAAGCAGTCCCAGACTGCCGCGCTCTTCCAGGCGCTGCCCTCGAAGCTCGTCCGCACCGTGGAAGCGCTTCGTGCCAAGCAGGACGAGCAGGGCGGTGCCGAGTAATTCGGCTCGCGCATTGATCCGCGCCGCCTAGTGCGCGGGTCGTAGCGGGCCGTTACGCCCGCCTTTCGATACATCTCGGCACCAGCCGAATTAGTGGAAGGATCGCCCATCATGGCGAAGCTGTCTCAGGACGACCTGCTCGCTCAGTTCGAGGAGATGACCCTCATCGAGCTCGCCGAGTTCGTGAAGGCCTTCGAGGAGAAGTTCGACGTCACCGCCGCCGCCCCGGTCGCCGTTGCCGGCATCGCGGGCCCGGGTGCCCCGGCCGCCGAGGCCGTCGAGGAGAAGGACGAGTTCGACGTCATCCTCACCGGCGCCGGCGACAAGAAGATCCAGGTCATCAAGGTCGTGCGCGAGCTGACCTCCCTGGGTCTGAAGGAGGCCAAGGACCTCGTCGACGGCACCCCGAAGCCGGTCCTCGAGAAGGTCAACAAGGAGGCCGCTGACAAGGCCGCCGAGGCCCTCAAGGGCGCCGGCGCCTCCGTCGAGGTCAAGTAACACCCCGGGGCCCCTCAGGGCCCCTGCCAAGGGCGATCACCCGCACGGGTGGTCGCCCTTCGGCGTACCCGCGGCGCCTGATTTGCCCAGCTCCCGTGGGGGAGTAGGGTGATCATCGTTGCCCCGTGCCGGGTGTCCGAGATGATCCGCACGGAGCAGGGGGCCTTGACGAACGGCACGCGGCGCGCAATTCTCAGGACCGTCGCCAGCTCGATCCGCGGTCCGGGGCACCGGTCGGGGATCCGAGGCATGGATCGACTACGAAGAGGGCAGTACTGATACGCGCTCTGTGTACGAGAGCCGCGGCGTTGATCTACAAGGGGAAGGCCTGTTGCCGGTTGCCGGAAACCTGGTCTGGACATCAGTGAGCCGAGTGGCTACACTGACCCTTTGCGCTGCCTGTTAGCTGCCCCCTGCCCGTCGCCAGGGGCATGCCCACGCTTGAGCACACACGATTGATACGCCCTGACCTGGGGTTTTGGTCTATGTGTCAGCTGGGACCGGTACGCGCGTAGTGAGTCCGAGCCCTCGGAAGGACCCCCTCTTGGCCGCCTCGCGCAACGCCTCGACCAATACGAACAACGGTGCCAGCACCGCCCCGCTGCGCATCTCCTTTGCAAAGATCAAGGAGCCGCTCGAGGTTCCGAACCTCCTGGCGCTGCAGACCGAGAGCTTTGACTGGCTGCTCGGCAACGCCGCCTGGAAGTCTCGCGTCGAGTCGGCGCTCGAGAGTGGACTCGATGTCCCCACCAAGTCCGGTCTGGAAGAGATCTTCGAGGAGATCTCGCCGATCGAGGACTTCTCCGGGTCGATGTCGCTGACCTTCCGCGACCACCGGTTCGAGCCGGCGAAGAACTCCGTCGACGAGTGCAAGGAGCGCGACTTCACGTACGCGGCGCCGCTCTTCGTCACCGCCGAGTTCACGAACAACGAGACCGGTGAGATCAAGTCTCAGACGGTCTTCATGGGCGACTTCCCGCTCATGACCAACAAGGGCACCTTCGTCATCAACGGCACCGAGCGTGTCGTGGTGTCGCAGCTGGTGCGCTCCCCCGGCGTCTACTTCGACTCCTCCATCGACAAGACGTCCGACAAGGACATCTTCTCCGCCAAGATCATCCCTTCCCGGGGTGCCTGGCTGGAGATGGAGGTCGACAAGCGCGACATGGTCGGTGTCCGCATCGACCGCAAGCGCAAGCAGTCCGTGACCGTCCTCCTCAAGGCCCTCGGCTGGACCACCGAGCAGATCCTCGAGGAGTTCGGCGAGTACGAGTCCATGCGCGCCACCCTGGAGAAGGACCACACCCAGGGCCAGGACGACGCGCTGCTCGACATCTACCGCAAGCTGCGTCCGGGCGAGCCGCCGACCCGTGAGGCCGCGCAGACGCTGCTCGAGAACCTCTACTTCAACCCCAAGCGCTACGACCTCGCGAAGGTCGGCCGCTACAAGGTCAACAAGAAGCTCGGCGCCGACGAGCCGCTCGACGCCGGCGTCCTGACCGTCGACGACATCATCGCGACGATCAAGTACCTCGTGAAGCTCCACGCGGGCGAGACCGAGACCATCGGCGAGTCCGGCCGTTCGATCGTCGTCGAGACCGACGACATCGACCACTTCGGCAACCGCCGCCTGCGCAACGTCGGCGAGCTCATCCAGAACCAGGTCCGCACCGGCCTGGCCCGCATGGAGCGCGTCGTCCGCGAGCGCATGACCACCCAGGACGTCGAGGCGATCACGCCGCAGACCCTGATCAACATCCGGCCGGTCGTCGCCTCCATCAAGGAGTTCTTCGGCACCAGCCAGCTGTCGCAGTTCATGGACCAGAACAACCCGCTCTCTGGTCTGACCCACAAGCGCCGCCTCTCCGCGCTCGGCCCCGGCGGTCTGAGCCGTGAGCGGGCCGGCTTCGAGGTCCGCGACGTGCACCCGTCCCACTACGGACGCATGTGCCCGATCGAGACCCCCGAAGGCCCGAACATCGGTCTGATCGGCTCGCTGGCCTCCTACGGCCGCGTCAACGCGTTCGGCTTCGTCGAGACGCCGTACCGCAAGGTCGTCGACGCCCAGGTGACCGACGAGGTCGACTACCTGACCGCCGACGAGGAGGACCGCTTCGTCATCGCCCAGGCCAACGCGCGCCTGGACGAGAACCTGCGCTTCGAGGAGGGCCGCGTCCTGGTCCGCCGCCGCGGCGGCGAGGTCGACTACGTGCCCGGCACGGACGTCGACTACATGGACGTCTCCCCGCGCCAGATGGTGTCCGTCGCCACCGCGATGATCCCGTTCCTCGAGCACGACGACGCCAACCGCGCCCTCATGGGCGCGAACATGATGCGCCAGGCCGTTCCGCTCATCAAGGCGGAGGCGCCGCTCGTCGGCACCGGCATGGAGTACCGCTGCGCCGTCGACGCCGGCGACTCGATCAAGGCGGAGAAGGACGGTGTCGTCCAGGAGGTCTCGGCCGACTACATCACCGTCGCCAACGACGACGGCACGTACACCACGTACCGCGTCGCGAAGTTCTCCCGCTCCAACCAGGGCACCTCGGTCAACCAGAAGGTCATCGTCAACGAGGGCGACCGCGTCGTCGAGGCCCAGGTCCTCGCCGACGGCCCGGCCACCGAGAACGGCGAGATGGCGCTGGGCAAGAACCTGCTCGTCGCGTTCATGCCGTGGGAGGGCCACAACTACGAGGACGCGATCATCCTGTCGCAGCGCCTCGTGCAGGACGACGTCCTCTCCTCGATCCACATCGAGGAGCACGAGGTCGACGCCCGCGACACCAAGCTGGGCCCCGAGGAGATCACCCGGGACATCCCGAACGTCTCCGAGGAGGTCCTCGCCGACCTCGACGAGCGCGGCATCATCCGCATCGGTGCGGACGTCGTCGCCGGCGACATCCTGGTCGGCAAGGTCACCCCGAAGGGCGAGACCGAGCTGACCCCCGAGGAGCGCCTGCTCCGCGCGATCTTCGGTGAGAAGGCGCGCGAGGTGCGCGACACCTCCCTGAAGGTCCCGCACGGCGAGATCGGCAAGGTCATCGGCGTCCGCGTCTTCGACCGCGAGGAGGGCGACGAGCTTCCCCCGGGCGTGAACCAGCTGGTCCGCGTCTACGTCGCCCAGAAGCGCAAGATCACCGACGGTGACAAGCTCGCCGGCCGCCACGGCAACAAGGGTGTCATCTCCAAGATCCTCCCGATCGAGGACATGCCCTTCCTCGAGGACGGCACCCCGGTCGACATCATCCTGAACCCGCTGGGTGTCCCGTCCCGAATGAACCCGGGACAGGTCCTGGAGATCCACCTCGGCTGGCTCGCCAGCCGCGGCTGGGACGTCTCCGGCCTGGCGGAGGAGTGGGCCGAGCGACTGAAGGCCATCGGCGCCGACCGCGTCGAGCCCGGCACCAACGTCGCCACCCCCGTGTTCGACGGCGCCCGCGAGGACGAACTCGCCGGCCTGTTCGAGCACACCATCCCGAACCGCGACGGCGACCGCCTGGTCCTCCCGTCCGGCAAGGCGCGCCTGTTCGACGGCCGCTCCGGCGAGCCGTTCCCGGACCCGATCTCGGTCGGGTACATGTACATCCTCAAGCTCCACCACCTGGTCGACGACAAGCTCCACGCCCGTTCGACCGGTCCGTACTCGATGATCACGCAGCAGCCGCTGGGTGGTAAGGCGCAGTTCGGTGGCCAGCGCTTCGGTGAGATGGAGGTGTGGGCGCTCGAGGCGTACGGCGCCGCCTACGCCCTCCAGGAGCTGCTGACCATCAAGTCCGACGACGTCACCGGCCGCGTGAAGGTCTACGAGGCCATCGTCAAGGGCGAGAACATCCCCGAGCCGGGCATTCCCGAGTCCTTCAAGGTGCTCATCAAGGAAATGCAGTCGCTCTGCCTCAACGTGGAGGTGCTGTCCTCGGACGGCATGTCCATCGAGATGCGCGACACCGACGAGGACGTCTTCCGCGCGGCGGAGGAGCTCGGTATCGACCTGTCCCGGCGCGAGCCGAGCAGCGTCGAAGAGGTCTGACGGGCCTGGCCGGGGCTCCCGCGAAGAGCCCCGGCCGTCCCCGGGACCGTTCAGACCATGATTGAGACACGACCCCGAAAGAGGGATTGACGCACAGTGCTCGACGTCAACTTCTTCGACGAGCTGCGGATCGGCCTTGCCACCGCGGACGACATCCGTACCTGGTCCCACGGCGAGGTCAAGAAGCCGGAGACCATCAACTACCGCACCCTGAAGCCCGAGAAGGACGGACTCTTCTGCGAGAAGATCTTCGGCCCCACCCGGGACTGGGAGTGCTACTGCGGCAAGTACAAGCGTGTCCGCTTCAAGGGCATCATCTGTGAGCGCTGTGGCGTCGAGGTCACGCGCGCCAAGGTGCGCCGCGAGCGGATGGGCCACATCGAGCTCGCCGCCCCCGTCACCCACATCTGGTACTTCAAGGGCGTCCCGTCGCGCCTGGGCTACCTGCTGGACCTCGCGCCGAAGGACCTCGAGAAGGTCATCTACTTCGCCGCGTACATGATCACGTTCGTCGACGACGAGCGCCGCCAGCGCGACCTGCCGTCGCTGGAGGCCCACGTCTCCGTCGAGCGCCAGCAGATCGAGAACCGCCGCGACGCCGACCTGGAAGGCCGGGCCAAGAAGCTCGAGTCCGACCTGGCCGAGCTGGAGGCCGAGGGCGCCAAGGCCGACGTGCGCCGCAAGGTGCGCGAGGGCGCCGAGCGCGAGATGAAGCAGCTCCGCGACCGCGCGCAGCGCGAGATCGACCGCCTCGACGAGGTGTGGAACCGCTTCAAGAACCTCAAGGTCCAGGACCTCGAGGGCGACGAGCTGCTCTACCGCGAGCTGCGCGACCGCTTCGGCACGTACTTCGACGGCTCGATGGGTGCCGCGGCGCTGCAGAAGCGCCTGGAGTCCTTCGACCTGGAGGAGGAGGCCGAGCGCCTCCGCGAGATCATCCGCACCGGCAAGGGCCAGAAGAAGACCCGTGCGCTCAAGCGCCTCAAGGTCGTCTCCGCGTTCCTGCAGACCAGCAACAGCCCCAAGGGCATGGTGCTGGACTGCGTGCCGGTCATCCCGCCGGACCTGCGTCCGATGGTGCAGCTGGACGGTGGCCGCTTCGCGACCTCCGACCTGAACGACCTGTACCGCCGCGTCATCAACCGCAACAACCGCCTGAAGCGCCTCCTCGACCTCGGTGCCCCCGAGATCATCGTGAACAACGAGAAGCGCATGCTCCAGGAGGCCGTCGACGCGCTCTTCGACAACGGCCGCCGCGGCCGCCCGGTCACGGGCCCCGGCAACCGTCCGCTGAAGTCGCTGTCCGACATGCTCAAGGGCAAGCAGGGCCGCTTCCGCCAGAACCTGCTCGGCAAGCGAGTCGACTACTCGGCGCGTTCCGTCATCGTCGTCGGCCCGCAGCTGAAGCTGCACCAGTGCGGTCTGCCCAAGGCCATGGCGCTGGAGCTCTTCAAGCCGTTCGTGATGAAGCGCCTGGTCGACCTGAACCACGCGCAGAACATCAAGTCGGCGAAGCGCATGGTCGAGCGCGGCCGCACCGTCGTGTACGACGTCCTCGAAGAGGTCATCGCCGAGCACCCGGTGCTGCTGAACCGTGCGCCCACGCTGCACCGCCTCGGCATCCAGGCCTTCGAGCCGCAGCTGGTCGAGGGCAAGGCCATCCAGATCCACCCGCTCGTCTGCACCGCGTTCAACGCGGACTTCGACGGTGACCAGATGGCCGTCCACCTGCCGCTCTCCGCGGAGGCGCAGGCCGAGGCGCGCATCCTGATGCTCTCCTCGAACAACATCCTCAAGCCGGCCGACGGCCGCCCGGTCACGATGCCGACCCAGGACATGGTCCTCGGTCTGTTCTTCCTGACCACGGACGGCGAGCTCCGCGACGTCAAGGGCGAGGGCCGCGCCTTCGGCTCCACGGCCGAGGCGATCATGGCGTTCGACGCCGGCGAGCTGTCGCTCCAGGCGTCGGTGGACATCCGCTTCCCGGTGGGCACCATCCCGCCGCGCGGCTGGGTCCCGCCGGTCGCCGAGGAGGGCGAGCAGGAGTTCCAGCCGGGCGACAGCTTCCGCCTGAAGACCACGCTGGGCCGTGCGCTCTTCAACGAGCTGCTGCCCGAGGACTACCCGTTCGTCGACTACTCGGTGGGCAAGAAGCAGCTCTCCGAGATCGTCAACGACCTGGCCGAGCGCTACCCCAAGGTCATCGTGGCGGCGACGCTCGACAACCTGAAGGCGGCCGGCTTCCACTGGGCGACCCGTTCCGGCGTCACCGTGGCCATCTCCGACGTCGTGGTCCCCGAGGCCAAGAAGGAGATCGTCGCGGGCTACGAGGCCCAGGACGAGAAGGTCCAGAAGCAGTACGAGCGCGGTCTGATCACCAAGGACGAGCGCACGCAGGAGCTCATCGCGATCTGGACCAAGGCGACCAACGAGGTCGCCGAGGCGATGAACGCGAACTTCCCCAAGACCAACCCCATCTTCATGATGGTTGACTCGGGTGCCCGAGGAAACATGATGCAGATGAGGCAGATCGCCGGTATGCGTGGTCTGGTGTCGAACGCGAAGAACGAGACCATCCCGCGTCCGATCAAGGCCTCGTTCCGCGAGGGCCTGTCCGTGCTCGAGTACTTCATCTCGACCCACGGTGCCCGTAAGGGTCTGGCCGACACCGCCCTGCGTACCGCCGACTCGGGTTACCTGACCCGTCGTCTGGTGGACGTCTCGCAGGACGTGATCATCCGCGAGGAGGACTGCGGCACCGACCGCGGCCTGAAGCTGAGGATCGCGTCGCGCGGCGAGGACGGCGTCCTGCGCAAGGCCGACGACGTCGAGACCTCGGTCTACGCCCGCATGCTGGCGGAGGACGTGGTCGTCGACGGCAAGGTCATCGCGCCGGCCAACGTCGACCTGGGCGACGTCCTGATCGACGCCCTCGTCGCCAACGGCGTCGAGGAGGTCAAGACCCGCTCCGTCCTGACCTGCGAGTCCGCGGTGGGCACCTGTGCCTTCTGCTACGGCCGCTCGCTGGCCACCGGCAAGCTGGTCGACATCGGCGAGGCGGTCGGCATCATCGCCGCCCAGTCCATCGGTGAGCCCGGCACCCAGCTGACGATGCGTACCTTCCACACCGGTGGTGTGGCCGGTGACGACATCACCCAGGGTCTGCCGCGTGTCGTCGAGCTCTTCGAGGCCCGTACCCCGAAGGGTGTCGCCCCGATCTCCGAGGCCGCCGGCCGCGTGCGGATCGAGGAGACCGAGAAGACCAAGAAGATCGTCATCACCCCGGACGACGGCAGCGACGAGACGGCGTACCCGATCTCGAAGCGCGCCAAGGTCATCGTCCACGAGGGCGACCACGTCGAGGTGGGCCAGAAGCTCACCGCGGGTGCCACCAACCCGCACGACGTGCTGCGCATCCTCGGCCAGCGCGCCGTCCAGGTGCACCTGGTCGGCGAGGTCCAGAAGGTCTACAACTCGCAGGGCGTGTCGATCCACGACAAGCACATCGAGATCATCATCCGGCAGATGCTGCGCCGCGTGACGATCATCGAGTCCGGCGACGCGGAGCTGCTCCCGGGCGAGCTCGTCGAGCGCTCTCGCTTCGAGACCGAGAACCGTCGTGTGGTCACCGAGGGCGGTCACCCCGCCTCCGGCCGCCCGCAGCTGATGGGTATCACCAAGGCCTCGCTGGCGACGGAGTCCTGGCTGTCGGCCGCCTCCTTCCAGGAGACGACCCGAGTCCTGACGGACGCGGCGATCAACGCCAAGTCCGACAGCCTCATCGGCCTCAAGGAGAACGTCATCATCGGTAAGCTCATCCCGGCCGGTACGGGCCTCGCCCGCTACCGCAACATCCGGGTCGAGCCGACCGAGGAGGCGAAGGCCGCGATGTACTCGGCCGTCGGCTACGACGACATCGACTACTCGCCCTTCGGCACCGGCTCCGGCCAGGCGGTCCCGCTGGAGGACTACGACTACGGCCCGTACAACGGCTGAGTCGGACACGAGCAGTAACCGCAGGGCGGTCACCCGAGAGGGTGGCCGCCCTGCGGCGCGTTGCGGCTCATAGGTGTGCCTGGAGATGGTGCAGCCGAGTCCGGTAGTCGGGGTGGTCGGACAGCAGCCGCGCGGCCAGACCGGATGGCGCCGCGGGGTGCGGGCCGGCCGCCTCGGCGTTCATGTGCTCGTACAGGGTGAGGGCCAGCGGGTGCCCGAAGCCGAGGCGGGCCGCATGCGCGTCGGCTCGCAGCTCGGCCCGCCGGCGGACCGCCGCCGTCAGGTAGGGCGCGGCCACGAGGAGCAGCGGCAGCCCGTACGTGGCCTGCAGCGTGACGAGAGCGAGGTACCCGGTGATCACCGCCACCGTGGCCAGGGTGGCCACGGAGCACCCGCGCGCGCTCCTGAGCAAGGGAGGCGCGGCACGGTCGAGGGAACGTCGGAGCAGGCGCCAGGGAGCCGCGTACCACCAGGCCAGCATCCCCGCCCATGCGTGTCCGTTCGTGTGGTGTCCCAGCTCGTGTGCGAGGACTGCGGCCAGTCGGGAGGCCGGCAGCTCGTGAAGCGCCCGCCTGGTCACGGCGACGATGTGGCCGGCGGCGGCGAACGCGTTCAGGTCGTCGCTTTCCTCCACCCACAGCTCGTACCGCCGGCCGTCCACTCCGGCGCGGGCCGTGACCTCGTACCAGACGGGAGCCAGGATCCTGAACTCTTCGGGTAGTGGGTGGTGCAGGCGGAGTACGTGCCGAGCGAGGAGCCGCTCGGACGGCCGGTGGAAGGCCAGCACTCCGGATGCCGCCCAGAGAACGGCGGCCGGCCAGGCGGGAACACCCAGCCAGGGTTCCACCACCGCTGCCGCCGCCCCTACAAGGACCATGCTGACCAGCAGTGACGGAAGGTGCAGAACCAGGCCCAGCCAAACGGTCCGGTCCGCACGGCGCTGGCTGGCCCGGTAGGTGACGCGCGTACCGGGGCGTTTGATGTGGGCGAGGTCGTCGGGCGGTGTGGGCGTGTCGTCCATGCGAGGTCTCCGGGTCCAGGAGTGGATCAGCCGAGGAACAGGGCGGTGGGGAGCAGCAGTGCGCCGGAGCCGTATGCCGCCAGGCCGACCCGGATCCACTGGTGCTTGCGGACTGCGATCAGGCTGTTGGCGGCAAGGGCGGCGCGTACGGCGCTTCCGGGGTCTCGATCGGTGTCGGCGAGAGCGTCGGCGAGTCGGCCTTGCCGGTCCGCGGCCCATATGTCGCCGAAGTAGGCCAGCGGGCTTCCCTCATGCCAGTCGGAGCGCAGCGACCGCGGCATGACGGCGAGCAGCAGAGCCAGCAGGGCCAGCCCGAGGGCTGCTGCTCCCGCCCACCACAGCGTCATTCCGACTGCCGAGAAGGAGCCGGGGGAGCGGTGTGGTCCGGGCACTTCCCCACCGATCACTCCTGCCGTCATGCCCAGGGCCCCGACGAGCAAGGCGGCCTTGCTGTCGGCCCGGGCGATCTCGACGCGGAGGTCGGCCAGCAGGCGGGCCGCTGAGTCGTCCGCGGCGCTCATCGGGACGTACTCGAAGAAGCGGGCGGCTCCGGAGGCAACGGCGGCAACGGGGGAAGCCAGGCAGACAGGTCCGCCGCCGTCGGCTGCGGAGGAAGGGGCGGGGACCCGGGTTCGGCGACGGCGTCCCGTGCGGCCGGACCGGCAGGCTTCTCCACGTCCGGCTCATCGGTGACGTGACCGAAGACGGCGTTGAACGCGTCGAGAGCGCGCTGTCGCGGGCCTTCGAGTTCGAACGGCTCGGTACCGGTCTTGTTCAGCATTTCCTTGATGAGGCTCATCTGGGCGCGAAGACGCTCGCGCTGGTCATCGCGCAGACTCTGCATGGCCTTCGCCGAGTCCTCCGGGTGCTGCGCCACGTGCAGGGCCCAGGCGTCGACCCCGCCGGCGCCGAGGTACTCGCGGTAGAAGTCGATGCGCTGGGCCTCGTACTTCTGCATGGCCAGTCGGTGCCGGTGCTGCGCCTCTTCGCGGGCGGCCTTTTCGAGGTCGGCGGCAGCACCGCTCTGCTGCGCCAGGATCTCCTCGGCGGTGGCGTGTTCGATCGCCTGAAGGCGTCGGGCGTGGGCGATGTTCTCCTGGTCACGGCGAAGCCGAACGCTCCAGACGGCACGCAGCCCTGCCTGCTCACCCAGCGGCTTGCCGTCGCGTAGGGCTGCCGTCACCGCGGTCTCGGCGCCCGCGCTGTCGGTGATCGCAAACCCGCGGGTCGCCGGGCGGGCGGCCTCTTCCAGTTCGCCCAGCAGTAGGCGGGGGACGTTCCGGTGCCCGCTGCGCACGAACCGGATTGGGTCGGTGACTTGCCAGTCGAGTTCCACGGTGGCGTCGAACTCGTGGGCGTCCTGGGAGCTGGGCAGGGCGATGCGGGTGCGCACGGGGTGAATGCCCAGGTCAACCTCGTACATGGCCGTGTAGCGGCGGAGGACGCGCCGGGGTCGGTGGGGCGGGTGGAAGACCTCGAAACCGCCCTCCCTCGTGGTGTAGACGAGGGCTTGATCGATGCCGGGCGGTGGGCCGCCCGGCAGCCCCAGCACGCCGATCTGGTGTACGGCCAGGACCGGGTCCTCCAGCAGCGTGTGCCGGTCGGCCTGCTGCCTCCAGTCAGTGGAGTGGTACGTCGGCCTCCCCATGTGCGCCTCCTGTCAGGTGTGTGCGAGGGGACGGGTGAGTGCGGTGTGCATGCGCTCGGCGACCGCCGGGCGGGGGCCGCCGTCCGGCCCCTGCAGGGTGTCGAGCAGGTGGACCAGGCGCGCTGCGTCCCGCTGGCCGGCGACGAGCAGGGGGAGCAGTTCCGAGAGTGCTCTCTCGGTCGCCGGGTTGCGGTCCGCCGCACGGAGCCACTGGCGCAGGACGTCTTCGGCGCGCTCGTTGGTCCTGCGGTCGTTGAGGGCGGCCCGCAGGAACCGGGACACGGCGGATGAGGCGACGGCGGACCGGGCCGTGGTGTCGAGCATGGGAGGGCACCAGTCCGCATCCTGGCGTTCACAGGCGGTGAGGAAGCCGTCCAAAGCGAGTGCCTGTGCGGAGGGGTGACCCCCCAGTTGGGGCAGCAGGGTCGTCACGGCCGCATCCGTCGCCTCGGAGAGCAGCAGGAGGGCCACCGACTGGGGAAGCTCATCCGCCACCTGCTCGTCGCCTGCTCCGACCCGCCCCTGCGCCTGCTTCTTGTCGTACTGGTGCCGGGCCTGCGCTCGCAGGGCGTCAAGGGCTTCAGCCGGACGCTCGGGGCCGATCAGCCCCAGTGCGCGGACACCGACCCAGCAGCGCTTGGGGTCCTGGACGCTCGTGCTCCAGACGTCGACGATGCGCGGGATGTTGGGGGCGCCGATCCGGTGAGCCAGTGCGAGGGTGCTGACTGCCGTCAGCTGGCGCCGGGACTCTTTCGCGCCGGCCCACGGTTCGACGATGAGCGCCATGGCGGACGGCAGGTCGGTGAGGGCGAGCACGGCGACGGCGGCTGCCGCCCGGGTCCGTACGAATGGGCGGCCGTCGACGGCAAGCCCGTTCAGCCACTTGATCAGTGCGGGACGTGCCGCAGGGTGGCCGGTCCACACCTCGCGGAGAACCATGGGCGCCACTCGCTCGTCGTGGAAGGCTGCCTTGACCTGGGTGACAGGCCCCCACTCGGTCGTCTCGTCGGCGGGATAGCGGTGGGCGCGTGCCTTCTGCAGCCGCTTGCCGATGTGGGTGCCGAAGACCGGGATCGGCTTCTGGTAGGTGTCGTCCCCGGTGCTGCGCAGGGCTTTGTACAGGGTGTCGCTCAGTTCTGCCGTCAGTGCGTACGGGCCTTTGTCGAAGGCGGCCAGGGCGATCAGGAAGGCCTTCTCCCGCAGTTGCACCGGGGTTTCGGCCTCTTCGAACCACTCCTGGACCTGCTGTTCCAGCGCCCGCAGTGAGTACTGTTCGATCCGCTCCCGGTCTTCCTCCGCGAGGACCGCCACGTACCGGACGACCTCCCGGATCTGGCGCTCTCGCGAGAGGAACTCGGCGACGGCGGGGAGGACCAGCAGCTCGCGGGCGCGGTCCGCCCCGGTGCGCTTGGGCAGCAGGGCGGCGAGAACGGCAGCCGGCTCGGGAGGACGCCAGGTGGCCAGCGCCACGGTGCTCTCGACGTACGGGCTCACCTCGGTCGTGATCACTAGGTACGCCCCCCGCTCACGCATCCGGCCGCGCAAGGCGAGCAGGTGGGCCTCTCGCAACGGCTGCTCGCGGGAGATTTCGAGGTCGAGCAGCACATGCCCGACGGCACCGTCGCCCGACGCAAGCCGCAGGCTCAGTTCGCTCGGCGGCACGTCACGGTCCAGCGCGCGGACCGGCAGCGCACCGAGACGGTGCAGGAGCATGAGGGCCGCGGTGCGGCGGCCGCTGAAGGGGTTGCCCATCAGGACGATCACCCGCTCATGCCGCAGCCTTTCCAAGAGCTCTTCGAAGACGGTGCCCTCGGGAACGAAGTCCTCGGCGAGACGCTCCAGCGTCTCCGCCGGGATCTCGCCCGCGACCGGCTCGTTGCGGAAACCGCCGAAGGTGTAGTGGTGTTCGACCTTGCCGCCGGTGATGATGTCGCCGATGACGTGTTGGGCGGCGACCCCGCGGTTGACGCCCCGGAAGTCGAACTTGGGCGCGTGGGCGTCCAGGTCGCGGCGGGCCGCCCAGGGCTCCTGGGCCGGCTGTTCGGAGTCGGCGGTGCCGCCGCCGTCAGCCTGGCCTTCGGCAGCAGGGTCCGGTGCCTTCTCCGCCACCTGCCCGCTCACGGACGCTCACCTGAGGGTCCGAAGGTGATGCCGCCCTGAACGTGCTGGGCGACGACCCCGTGGTTGGTGCCCCGAAACTCGAATCCGCCCGGGGCGCTCTCAGGGGACGGCGGCCGGGCCGCCGATGGGGGCGGGACGGCTGCCGCGGAGCGGAGGGGGCCGTACAGCCACGCTTCCATCGGTCCGTTCTTGGTGGGGACGGACACCTGGTGGAACTCGTCCTTCGGAATGCCGACGTGCTCGTGCGCCACAACGCCCGAGTAGACGGACGGCGACACGCACAGCGCGTAGTCGTACCGGCTGTCGCGCAGGGCCTCTCGCAGCGGTTCGCCGTCGAGGAGCCGGCAGGCGTTGTTCAGGTCCGTTCCGACCCAGCCGTCGAATTCGTCGATGTGGACGAACCCGTGGGCGAGAACGGCCCTGAGCCGAATCTGCGCCGACCGGGCTGCCAGCCGGTTCACGGCCCGCACCTCGGCGGGGGCGTCCCGGAGCAGGGCTCGAAGGATGTCGGTCAGCGGCACGGACGGGTCGATCAGTTCCATGACCGCGTCACCGCGGTCCTCCCGCCGGCGCAGGCTGTGGTCGGCGCCCGCGGCGAGCAGGGTGCGGTCGACGATTCCGAAGAGCATGCGCCGGAGGTAGCCCTGCTGGACGTCGTCGCGGTCGCTGAAGCGCTCGGTGTCGATGAGGAGGAATGTGCGGGAGAGGGGTTCGGGCCGTGTCATGGCAGCAGCGTCGGGGACACGGACGGGATGAGGTGAGGGCGGATGACGCAGCTGAATGTGACCGTGTGCACTGACGGGGCACATCGGGAGCCGCTGCCTAGGGGCTCGGCGGCTCCGCTTGGGCGATCCGGTGCAGTACGTCCGGCCGGACGAGGACCAGCGTCCGACGGCCGGTACTGATGACGCCTCTGTCCCGCAGACTCTTGAGCTCCCGCTGCACCATTTCGCGGGAGGCACTTACGGCACCCGCGAGCTCCTGCTTCGTGAGCGGGACGGACACCTCGACTCCTGCCGCCGTGCGCCTGCCGTGGATACGGGCGAGATCCAGCAGGAGGACCGCGAGCCGCTCCCGGACGGGCATGGACGCGAACTGGAGGTTGCGCCGGTCCGCCGCCCGAGTGCGGTCAGAGGCCAGGGCCAGGAGCTGCAACGCGACATCGGGAAAGCGGCCGAGGAAGGAGCGGAAGGTCTCGTGCTCGATCACGACGGCGCGGACGGGCTCCAAGGCGGTCACGGTCGCCGAACGGGGGCGTCGGGTGAGGGCGGCGGACTCCCCGATGATGTCGCCCGGCCCGCGAAGCGCGAGTAATGCCTGGTAGCCGTTGGGGTGAGCGGCGGTGACCTTGGTCCAGCCGTGCAGGAGCAAGAGGACATGGGTGGTCGGCTCGTCCTGGTGGAGCAGAGTGCTGCGGGCCGGGTACACCGCTTCGCGGCCGAGCGCCCGCAATGCGGCGCCGTCCGCTTCCTCCAGTCGTGCGAGGAAGGGGACCCGGTCGTCCAGTCCTCCCTCGTTGCCGGTCGTGCTCGCACCATGGACCATCGCCATCGCCCCCGCCTGGTGATCAGGGCGGTCAATGTACTCAACAACGGCTTCGCGCGGTCCGGGAACAGCGCGATTTCTACCCGTCCGCGCGCTTGCGGAGGCGGCGGCGGAGTGGGGGGAGGGCGGCGGCTGCCGTCAGGGCGAGGGCCGCCAGGGTGGCGCCGGCCAGGCCCGGGCGGAGGCCCGGCGGGGTGTACGTGCAGGCGAGGGTACGGGTGTCCGCGGGGAGGCGGAGGGACATGAGGCCGTGGAACGGGGTCGGGGGGGTGGGGCGGCCGTCGGCGGTGCACTGCCAGCCGGGGACCGCCGTCGTGGCGACGACCGCCGTGCCCGTGGTGCCCGGCGGGAGGTCGGCCCGGAGGGAGTGGCCGCCGGTGCGGACCGCCGTGGCGCCCGTACGGGTGAGGCGGGCGACCGCGTCGTCCAGGGCGGCCCGGTCCAGGCACCCGATCGGGTGGGATTCGCGGACCGTCGCCGCCGTGGTGTTCCTTCCCCGGGTGCGGACGATCGCGGTGAGCGTGCCGTCCGCCGGTACCGGGCCGAGCCGGACCACGCCCGTGGTCCGGCCGTCCAGCCGGCGTTGCCCGCCGGGGTGGGAGAGGGTTCCGGTGAGGCGCGGGGAGTACCAGTATGCCTCAGAGCCCGGGGTGCAGCGGGCGGTGTACGTCCGCTGGTGCGGCGTGCCGTCCGCAGTCGGCTCCGGGACCCGGTAGACCGCCGCGCCGAGGGCGTTCTCCTGGCGCGCGTACACGGTGTCCGCGGGGTTGGGGGACGCGAAGGGGGCGCTGCGGACCGTCACCAGCGGGGGAGCGGGGAAGCGGGAGGCCGTCCAGGTGCCCTCGGCGGGGCCGGGGCGGACGCGGGCGCCGATGGCGAAGACGGCGTCGAGGACGGGGTTGTCCGCGCCGAAGAAGGTCCGGCCGTCGTTCTTGAAGCCGTAGCCGAGGGGCTCCAGCGCCTTGTACGTGGCCTCGGGGAAGTAGCTGCTGTAGTACTGCGGGCCCTCGGCGCGCAGCGCGAGCGCGTCGTTGTACGAGGTCTGCGGCGCGCCGGAGTCGGTCCGGTACGCGGGCCAGCCGTTCACCCCGCGGACGGCTTCGGTGTGCGCGGCGATCGAGCGGCCCGAGGTGGCGGCGGGCTTGGCCCAGCGCTCCCGCGCGCGGCGGAAGTCGGCGTTCCAGGCGGCCGCCGCGGACTCGGCGAAGACCAGGCCGGCCATCAGGACGGCCGCCGCAGGGATGAGGAGGCGGTGCCTCGCGCCGTGGTGGAGCAGGACCACGGCGAGGACGGACAGGGCGCCGCCGCCCAGGACGGCGGGCCACGTCCAGCCGCCGAAGTCGTCGGTGTGGCGCAGCAGGAACGCGGCTGCGGCGAGCACGGCGGCCGCCGCCGCGGCGTGCAGCGGGCGGGGGCGGTGGGCCAGGGCGAGCCAGGCCAGGACCACCAGCAGGGCGCTGAAGACGAACGTCTCGCGGTACGGGTTGCCGTTGGGCACCGCGAGGCCGTGCCAGACGTACTGGGTGGGAGGGAACTGGAAGGAGGCGAGGACCAGCACGGTCGCGGCGCCCCACACCAGGCGGGTGCGGCGGGCGATCGCCGGGTGGAAGAGGAACGTCAGGGCCAGGACCGTGCCGAGCGAGGCGACGTACAGCCGGGGGCGGCCGCCCCACAGGTGCGTGGCCGGCAGCATCCCGGAGAGCAGGACGTCCAGTCCCACGGGCTGGAACGCCGCGGCCTTGGTCGGCTGGGCCGCCCCGCTCGACAGGAACGACGGCAGCAGCAGGGGCAGGGTCAGCAGGATCCCGGTCGCCGCGGCGGTGGCGGCGCGCCCCAGCGCGCGCATCCGCTGCCGGCCGGTCGTGTGGAGGGTGGCCAGGCGGACGGCGAGGAGCACGCAGGCGGCCGTCGTCGCCATCATCGCGGTGTAGAAGTTGCCCAGCCAGGCGAGCGCGACGAGCAGCGCGGCGCCGGGCCAGCGGCGCTCCTGGATGCACCACTCGACGGCGATGCCGAGCAGCGGCAGGGCGACGAGGCCCCACAGCCACATGGGGATGTACGAGGCGTCGCTGAGGGCCCAGCCGCACAGCCCGTAGCAGGCGCCGAGGACGCCCCGCTGCCACCAGGGGCCGGGGCGGAGCCGGCCGAGGTAGACCGCCATGGCCGCGGCGGCTGTGCCGCTGGTCAGCGGGGTGACCGCGAAGACGGCGAGGTCGACGTTGCCGCGGGAGACGAGGACGGCCGCCCAGGAGAACGGGTTCCCGAGGTAGGTGTGGTAGTCGGAGAGGAACTGCTGTCCGAAGCCGCCGCGCCAGGTGAACAGCAGGTCGCCCGCGGCCTCCCCGTGGACGAGGTCCCACAGTCCGCGGTGGAACGGTACGTACTGGTTGGCCTGGTCGTTGACGGCCCGGCCCAGGCTGCCGAACGGGAAGGCGCCCCGGGCGGCCCAGGCCGTGCAGACGGCGGCCGCGGTCAGCAGGAAGGCCGTCAGCGGGGCGCGGAGGCGGGCGAGGACCGGGGGCCTGCGGGCGGCGGCCGGGGGCCGGGCCGGGCTGTCCGCTGCCGTCGGCTCCGGGGTGACCGTCCGCAATGTCGCGCTCCCTGCTGGTCGTGCCTTTCGGGGGGAATCGGTCGGCAGTGTAGTGGTCCGCCGGGGTCCGGCCGGACGGCCGCGGGGACCGGCCGGGGACGGGCGCGGGGACGGGCGCGGGGGCCGCCGCGGGTCGGCCGGCCCATACCACACCCCCGCGCCCGGCGCCGCCCGGGAGGCCGCAGGCCAGGCGGGACACGGGCCGCGGGCCCGCAGGCGCGGGGACCGCGGGGCCTTTGTTTTGACCGGAGTGGATGGGGTGGGTACGCTCAGACCTTGTGCCTGGGGTGTGCCTGGGCTCCCGTGCGTGTCCATCAACCGCACGCGGGCCGCACAAGCCGCCGCGATCCACGTCCTCCCGCGCTTGCGCGGGGGTCTGCCGGATCCGACACACCCGACCGCGTGGGTCGGGGAACGTTCCAGGTTAGCTTCACTACACGGCACACAGAAACCGGAGAAGTAGTGCCTACGATCCAGCAGCTGGTCCGGAAGGGCCGGCAGGACAAGGTCGAGAAGACGAAGACGCCCGCGCTCGAGGCTTCGCCCCAGCGCCGCGGCGTCTGCACGCGTGTGTTCACGACCACCCCGAAGAAGCCGAACTCGGCGCTCCGCAAGGTCGCGCGTGTGCGTCTGACCTCCGGCATCGAGGTCACCGCTTACATTCCGGGTGAGGGACACAACCTGCAGGAGCACTCGATCGTGCTCGTGCGTGGTGGCCGTGTGAAGGACCTGCCGGGTGTTCGTTACAAGATCATCCGCGGTGCGCTTGACACCCAGGCTGTCAAGAACCGCAAGCAGGCCCGCAGCCGCTACGGCGCCAAGAAGGAGAAGTAAGAATGCCTCGTAAGGGCCCCGCCCCGAAGCGCCCGGTCATCATCGACCCGGTCTACCAGTCTCCTCTTGTCACCTCCCTGATCAACAAGATCCTGCTGAACGGCAAGCGCTCCACCGCCGAGCGCATCGTCTACGGCGCCATGGAAGGCCTCCGCGAGAAGACCGGCAACGACCCGGTCATCACGCTGAAGCGCGCGCTGGAGAACGTCAAGCCGTCGCTCGAGGTCAAGTCCCGCCGCGTCGGTGGTGCGACCTACCAGGTTCCGGTCGAGGTCAAGCCGGGTCGCCAGTCGACCCTCGCGCTGCGCTGGCTCGTGGGCTACTCCCGCGCCCGCCGCGAGAAGACCATGACCGAGCGCCTCATGAACGAGCTCCTCGACGCCTCGAACGGCCTCGGTGCGGCCGTGAAGAAGCGCGAGGACACGCACAAGATGGCCGAGTCCAACAAGGCCTTCGCGCACTACCGCTGGTAGTCGCAACCCACATCGAGACCGAGAGAAGACTGAAGCCTTATGGCTACCACTTCGCTTGACCTGGCCAAGGTGCGCAACATCGGCATCATGGCCCACATCGACGCGGGCAAGACGACCACCACCGAGCGCATCCTGTTCTACACCGGTGTCTCCTACAAGATCGGTGAGGTCCACGACGGCGCTGCCACGATGGACTGGATGGAGCAGGAGCAGGAGCGCGGCATCACGATCACGTCTGCCGCGACGACCTGCCACTGGCCGCTCGAGGACGTCGACCACACCATCAACATCATCGACACCCCGGGCCACGTGGACTTCACGGTCGAGGTGGAGCGTTCGCTCCGAGTCCTCGACGGTGCCGTCACCGTGTTCGACGGTGTCGCCGGTGTGGAGCCGCAGTCCGAGACGGTGTGGCGTCAGGCCGACCGTTACGGCGTGCCGCGCATCTGCTTCGTCAACAAGCTCGACCGCACCGGCGCCGAGTTCCACCGCTGCGTCGACATGATCAAGGACCGCCTGGGCGCGGTTCCGATCGTCATGCAGCTCCCGATCGGTGCCGAGGCGGACTTCCAGGGCGTTGTCGACCTGGTCCGCATGAAGGCGCTCGTCTGGTCCGCCGAGGCGACCAAGGGCGAGATGTACGACGTCGTCGACATCCCCGACACGCACACCGAGGCCGCCGAAGAGTGGCGCGGCAAGCTGGTCGAGACCGTCGCCGAGAACGACGACGAGATCATGGAGCTCTTCCTCAACGGCGAGGAGCCGACCGAGGAGCAGCTGCACGCCGCCGTGCGCCGCATCATCCTGGGCTCCGGCAAGGGCGATGGCTCGACGATCACCGCGGTGTTCTGCGGTACCGCGTTCAAGAACAAGGGTGTCCAGCCCCTGCTCGACGCGGTCGTCCGCTACCTGCCGTCGCCGCTCGACATCGAGGCCATCGAGGGCCACGACGTCAAGGACGCCGAGACCGTCGTGAAGCGCAAGCCGTCGGACGAGGAGCCCCTCGCCGCGCTCGCCTTCAAGATCATGAGCGACCCGCACCTCGGCAAGCTCACCTTCGTCCGGGTTTACTCGGGCCGCCTGGAGGCCGGCACCGCGGTGCTGAACTCCGTCAAGGGCAAGAAGGAGCGCATCGGCAAGATCTACCGCATGCACGCGAACAAGCGTGAGGAGATCGACTCGGTGGGCGCCGGCGACATCGTCGCCGTCATGGGCCTGAAGCAGACCACCACCGGTGAGACGCTGTGCGACGAGAAGCAGCCGGTCATCCTGGAGTCCATGGACTTCCCGGCCCCGGTCATCCAGGTCGCCATCGAGCCCAAGTCCAAGGGTGACCAGGAGAAGCTGGGTGTCGCCATCCAGCGTCTCGCGGAGGAGGACCCCTCCTTCCACGTCCACTCGGACGAGGAGACCGGCCAGACCATCCTCGGCGGCATGGGCGAGCTGCACCTCGAGGTGCTCGTCGACCGCATGAAGCGCGAGTTCAAGGTCGAGGCCAACGTCGGCAAGCCGCAGGTCGCGTACCGCGAGACCATCCGCAAGGCGGTCGAGCGCCACGACTACACGCACAAGAAGCAGACCGGTGGTACCGGTCAGTTCGCCAAGGTGCAGATCGCGATCGAGCCGATCACCGAGACCGACGGTCCGGCGTACGAGTTCGTGAACAAGGTCACCGGCGGCCGCGTGCCGAAGGAGTACATCCCTTCGGTCGACGCCGGTGCGCAGGAGGCCATGCAGTTCGGCATCCTGGCCGGCTACGAGATGACGGGCGTCCGCGTCACGCTTCTCGACGGTGCCTTCCACGAGGTCGACTCCTCCGAGCTCGCGTTCAAGATCGCCGGTTCGCAGGCCTTCAAGGAGGCCGCGCGCAAGGCGTCCCCCGTGCTCCTCGAGCCGATGATGGCCGTTGAGGTCACCACGCCCGAGGACTACATGGGCGACGTCATCGGCGACATCAACTCCCGCCGTGGCCAGATCCAGGCCATGGAGGAGCGTCACGGCGCCCGCGTCGTGAAGGGCCTCGTGCCGCTGTCGGAGATGTTCGGCTACGTCGGAGACCTCCGCAGCAAGACCTCGGGTCGCGCCAGCTACTCGATGCAGTTCGACTCCTACGCCGAGGTTCCGCGGAACGTCGCCGAGGAGATCATCGCGAAGGCCAAGGGCGAGTAACTCTCCCGAGCACACGCTTTAGGCTTGTCACCGGAACCTCCGGGGCAGCAGGGGATTCTTCCGAAAAACCTGTTGCCCCGGGGACCGGCTTTCCAGCAAAGATCACCTGGCGCCGATGAGTAAGGCGTACAGAACCACTCTCCAGGAGGACCCCCGTGGCGAAGGCGAAGTTCGAGCGGACTAAGCCGCACGTCAACATCGGCACCATCGGTCACATTGACCACGGTAAGACGACCCTCACGGCCGCCATTACCAAGGTGCTGCACGACGCGTACCCGGACCTGAACGAGGCCTCGGCCTTCGACCAGATCGACAAGGCTCCCGAGGAGCGCCAGCGCGGTATCACCATCTCCATCGCGCACGTCGAGTACCAGACCGAGGCGCGTCACTACGCCCACGTCGACTGCCCGGGTCACGCGGACTACATCAAGAACATGATCACCGGTGCCGCGCAGATGGACGGCGCCATCCTCGTGGTCGCCGCCACCGACGGCCCGATGCCGCAGACCAAGGAGCACGTGCTCCTGGCCCGCCAGGTCGGCGTTCCGTACATCGTCGTCGCCCTGAACAAGGCCGACATGGTGGACGACGAGGAGATCCTGGAGCTCGTCGAGCTCGAGGTGCGCGAGCTCCTCTCCGAGTACGAGTTCCCGGGCGACGAGCTCCCGGTCGTCCGCGTCTCGGCGCTGAAGGCGCTCGAGGGCGACAAGGAGTGGGGCGAGAAGCTCCTCGGCCTGATGGCTGCCGTCGACGAGTCGATCCCGACCCCGCCGCGCGACACCGACAAGCCGTTCCTGATGCCGGTCGAGGACGTCTTCACCATCACCGGTCGCGGTACGGTCGTCACCGGCCGTATCGAGCGCGGTGTCCTGAAGGTCAACGAGACCGTCGACATCATCGGCATCCGCCCGGAGAAGACCACCACCACGGTCACCGGCATCGAGATGTTCCGCAAGCTGCTCGACGAGGGCCAGGCCGGTGAGAACGTCGGTCTGCTGCTCCGCGGCATCAAGCGCGAGGACGTCGAGCGCGGCCAGGTCATCATCAAGCCGGGCTCGGTCACCCCGCACACCGAGTTCGAGGCGCAGGCCTACATCCTGTCCAAGGACGAGGGTGGCCGCCACACGCCGTTCTTCAACAACTACCGTCCGCAGTTCTACTTCCGTACCACGGACGTGACGGGCGTTGTGACCCTGCCGCAGGGCACCGAGATGGTCATGCCGGGCGACAACACCGAGATGTCCGTCCAGCTGATCCAGCCGGTCGCCATGGAGGAGGGCCTGAAGTTCGCCATCCGTGAGGGTGGTCGCACCGTGGGCGCCGGCCAGGTCACCAAGATCGTGAAGTAATTTCACGTTCTGACCTGGTAGTCCGCGCGAGCGGGCTCCGTGTCTGACATCCAGGGCCCCTTCCCTGTCGCTCCGGCGGCGGGGGAGGGGCCCTGGCTGTTTCCCGGGCGGGGTGCACCGCCGCCCGGGGCGCGTACGGAAGAGGGCCGCACCCCCGGCGGGGTGCGGCCCTCTGTGCGTGCGGTGCGGCGGGCGTCAGGCCGTGCGCAGCGACTCGGTGAACGCCTTGCAGGCGGCGTAGTCGGGCAGCAGGCCCGTCTCGACGGCCTGCGCCAGCGACGGCGCGGCCTCGTCGCGCGCGGACAGCAGCGGGACCTCGGCCGGCCAGTCGATGCCCAGGTCCGGGTCGAGCGGGTGCACCGAGTGCTCGCCGGTCGGGTTGTAGGTCTCGGAGCACAGGTACGACAGCGTGGCGTCGTCGGTGAGGGCGCAGAAGCCGTGGCCCATGCCCTCGGGGATGTAGACCGCACGGCGGTCCGTGTCGTCGAGGCGGACGCCCTCCCAGCGGCCGAAGGTCGGCGAGCCGACCCGGAGGTCGACGATGACGTCCAGCACGGCGCCGCGCACGCACGTCACGTACTTCGCCTGGCCGGGCGGCACGTCGGCGAAGTGGATGCCGCGGACGACGCCGCGGGAGGAGACCGAGAGGTTGGCCTGGGCCAGCTTCAGCGGGTGGCCGACGAGTTCGGCCAGCCTGTCGAAGCGGTACCACTCGGTGAACAGGCCGCGCGGGTCGCCGTGCAGCTGCGGGGTGACCTCGAAGACGCCGTCGAGGGAGAGTTCGCGGAACTTCACTTGGCCGCCTCCTCGTCGAGCAGGTTCAGCAGGTACTGCCCGTAGCCGCTCTTGAGCAGGGGTTCGGCCAGCGTGCGCAGCTGCGCGTCGTCGATGAGGCCTGCGCGCCAGGCGGCCTCCTCGATGCATCCGATCTTGAAGCCCTGGCGCTCCTCGATGACGCGGACGAACTCGGAGGCCTGGACCATGGAGACGAAGGTGCCGGTGTCCAGCCAGGCGGTGCCGCGGTCGAGGATGGTGACGTTGAGCTCGCCGGCCTGGAGGTAGGCGTCGTTGACGGCGGTGATCTCCAACTCGCCGCGGGCGCTGGGCTCCAGGCCCCTGGCTATCTCCACGACGCGGTTGTCGTAGAAGTACAGGCCGGGCACGGCGTAGCGGGACTTGGGCTTGGCGGGCTTCTCCTCGATGGAGATGGCCTGGCCCTTCTCGTCGAACTCGACGACGCCGTACGCCGTCGGGTCGGCGACGGGGTAGGCGAAGACGCGGCCGCCCTTGGCGCCGGTGTGCTCGGCGAGGCGGGTGCCGAGGCCGCTGCCGTGGAAGATGTTGTCGCCGAGGATGAGGGCGACGGACTCGTCGCCGATGAAGTCGGCGCCGAGGACGAAGGCCTGGGCGATGCCCTCGGGGCGCTCCTGGACCGCGTACTCCAGCCGCAGGCCGAACTGGGAGCCGTCGCCGAGCAACCGCTCGAACTGCGCCCGGTCCTCCGGCGTGGTGATGACGAGAATCTCACTGATTCCGGCCATGACCAGGGTGGAGAGCGGATAGTAGATCATCGGCTTGTCGAAGACGGGGAGCAGCTGCTTCGAGACTGCCCGGGTCAGCGGCCAGAGTCGGGATCCGGTTCCACCGGCCAAGAGAATTCCACGCATGGGCACAACCCTATGCGAGAGGAAGCGGAGTGAGGCGCTCCGGGCCGGTGGGGTGGTAGGACAAGCGGCTAGACTCTTCGTACTATGCGCATCCTCGTGACCGGCGGCGCCGGCTTCATCGGTTCAGAATTTGTTCGCCAGCAGCTCGGTGCGGATGCATCGGCCCAGATCACGGTCTTCGACAAGCTGACCTACTCCGGAGTCGAAGCCAACCTCGCGCCGGTCGCGGACCACCCCGGTTACAAGTTCGTCAAGGGCGACATCTGCGACGCCGAGGCCGTCGACGCGGTGATGCCCGGCCACGACGTCGTGGTGCACTTCGCCGCCGAGTCGCACGTCGACCGCTCCATCGCCGGCGCCGGCCCGTTCGTCATGACCAACGTCGTCGGCACCCAGGTGCTGCTGGACTCCGCGCGGAAGCACGGCGTCGGCCGCTTCGTGCACATCTCCACCGACGAGGTCTACGGCTCCATCAGCGAGGGCTCCTGGACCGAGGAGTGGCCGCTGGTCCCCAACTCCCCGTACTCCGCCTCCAAGGCCTCCTCCGACCTGCTGGCGCTGGCGTACGCGCGCACGCACGGCATGGACGTCGTGGTGACCCGCTGCTCCAACAACTACGGGCACTACCAGTTCCCGGAGAAGGTCATCCCGCTGTTCGTCACCAACCTGATGGACGGCCGGAAGGTCCCGCTGTACGGCAACGGCGGCAACGTCCGCGACTGGCTGCACGTCTCCGACCACTGCCGCGGCATCGACCTGGCGATGCGCAAGGGCCGCGGCGGCGAGGTCTACAACATCGGCGGCGGCACCGAGCTCACCAACAAGGAGCTCACCGGCGTCCTGCTGGAGGCCGCGGGCCTGGGCTGGGACATGGTCGAGCACGTCGAGGACCGCAAGGGCCACGACCTGCGCTACTCCATCGACATCAGCAAGATCAACGCCGAGCTGGGCTACGAGCCGCAGGTCCGCTTCGAGGACGGCATCGCGCAGACCATCGCCTGGTACCGCGAGAACCGCGCCTGGTGGGAGCCGCTGAAGGACAAGGCAGCGCTGCAGAAGTGACCGCCTCCGCCACCCCCGCCGTGCCGTCCGCCGCCGGACGCTGGGTCGTCACCGGCGCCGCCGGCATGCTCGGCCGGGACCTCCTCGCCGTACTGGAGGACGCCGGGATCGAGGCGGCCGGCCTGCGCCGAGCCGACCTCGACGTCACCGACGCCGCCGCCGTCCGGGCCGCCGTCGAGGGCGCCTCCGTCGTCGTCAACTGCGCCGCCTGGACCGACGTCGACGGCGCGGAGACCGCCGAGGACGCCGCCACCGCCGTCAACGGCACCGGCGTCCGCGTCCTCGCCGCCGCCTGCGCCGACGCCGGCGCGCGCCTGCTGCACGTCTCCACGGACTACGTGCTCCCCGGCGACGCCTGCGAGCCGTACGCCGAGGACGCCGAGACCGGCCCGCTCAACGCGTACGGCCGCAGCAAGCTCGCGGGCGAGCGCGCCGTCGCCGAACTGCTCCCGCAGGACGGCTACACCGTCCGCACCGCCTGGCTGTACGGCGAGCACGGGCCGAACTTCGTCGCCACCATGCTGAAGCTCGCCGCCCAGCGCGACACCCTCGACGTCGTCGACGACCAGCACGGCCAGCCCACCTGGTCCCGCGCGCTCGCCCACCGGCTCGTCGAGCTGGGCCTCGCCGCCCTCGCGGGCCGCGCCCCGGCCGGCGTCTACCACGGCACCGCGAGCGGCCGCACCACCTGGTTCGGACTGGCCCGCGAGGCCTACCGGCTCGCCGGCCTCGACCCGGAGCGGATCCGCCCCACCACCTCCGCGGCCTTCGTCCGCCCCGCGGCGCGCCCCGCGTTCAGCGTCCTCGGCCACGACCGCTGGGCCGGGGCCGGCCTGGCCCCGCTCGCCGACTGGCGCGAGCAGCTCGCCGAGGCGCTGGGCACGCCCGAGTTCACCCGGCTCGCCGCCGGGGCCCGCGAGGGCAGTACGGGATGAAGGCCCTGCTGGGCAAGGCAACCGCGGCGCTGCCGCCGGGCACCGTCGCGGTGGCCGGCGGCACCGTCGTGCTGGGCGCGGCCTCGTACGTCCACCTGGGCGTGGCCGGGCACAGCCTCTCCACCGAGGCCATGGCGAACGTCTCCGTCCTGTGGACGATCGTGATGTCCGTCGGCATCGGCGTGTTCTTCCCCGTCGAGCAGGAGCTCACCCGGATCGTCGCCGCCCGCGTGGTCCTCGGCCAGGGCGCCGCACCCGTGCTGCGCCGGGCCACCCTGATGACCGCGGCGATGCTCGGCGCGACCCTGCTCGTCCTCACCCTCGGCGCAGGCCCGATCGCCGACCTCCTCTTCCAGGGCGACCGCGGCCTGGTCGCCGCGCTCGGCGGCGCCTTCACCGGCATGGCCGTCTGCTACCTGACCCGCGGCGTGCTCGCCGGGCTCGGCCGGTTCGGCGCGTACGGGCTCCAACTCGGCCTCGACGGCGGCCTGCGGATCCTCCTCGCCTTCGGCTGCGCGGCGCTCGGGCTGGACTCCGCGCTCGCCTTCAGCCTCGTCCTCGCCCTGGCGCCCGTCGCCGCCGTGCTCGCCACGCTGCCGCCGCTGCTGCGCGCCGCCGGGCCCGGCGGCGCCGTCTCCTGGCGGGAGCTGACGGGCGGTCTGGGCCTGCTGGTCGTCTCGACGCTGCTGTCACAGGTCGTCGTCAACGCCGCGGTGATGAGCACCAAGCTGCTCGCCCCGACCGACAGCGTGCTGATCGCCGCCCTGCTCAACGCCCTCGTCCTGGCCCGCGTGCCGCTGTTCGTCTTCGGCTCGCTGCAGGCCTCGCTGCTGGGCGGGCTCACCTCCGCGTTCACCGCCGGCGACCGGGCGGCGTTCTCGGCGATGCTGCGCCGGATCGCCGTCGTCGTCGGCATGCTCGGCCTGGCCGGCGGCATCCCCGCGACGGCGCTCGGCCCCTGGCTGATCGAGGTCCTCTTCGGGGCCCGCCCCGTCCTGGGCTGCCTCCACTTCTTCCTGCTGTCCGCCGGCACCGTGGCGTACATGTTCGCGATGGTGCTCGGCCAGGCGCTGATGGTCTTCAAGCGGCACCACCTGCAGCTGCTGTGCTGGGCCGTCGGCACCGCCGTCCTCGTGGGCGTCACCTTCGCGCCGGGCGACGTCGCCCTGCGCGTCATCCTGGCCTACGCCCTCGGCTCCCTGGCGACCGTGCTCGGTATGCTGGCCGTGCTGAGGCTGAGGTTCCCCGGGGCTCCGGGCGCAACCGGGGGGCCCGGGCACGAGGGCGCCGCAAGCCCGCTGGGCGCCGGGGCGGTCGGGGAGTGACCATGCCGGCCCGCGACGTCCCACCGATCAACGCGCACGCGAACGTGCCACTTTCCGCTGGAGCTACCGTGTCCCAATACGACGATGTCTGGCTGGTCATACCGGCCTATAACGAGGGCCAGGTGATCGCCGGGGTCGTCGAGGATGCGCGCAAGACGTTCCCCCACATCGTCGTCGTCGACGACGGCAGCACCGACGACTCCGCCGAGCACATCGCCACCACCGGCGCCCACCTGGTGCGCCACCCGGTCAACCTCGGCCAGGGCGCCGCCCTCCAGACCGGCCTGAAGTACGCCCTGGCCCAGCCCGGCGCCCGCTACTTCGCCACCTTCGACGCCGACGGCCAGCACCAGACCGCCGACGTCGAGAAGATGGTCGAGGTCCTGCGCCGCGACGAGGCGGACGTCGTCCTCGGCTCCCGCTTCATCGAGCAGAACGGCCAGGTGCCGTGGATCAAGCGGGTCGTGCTGCGCACCGCCGCCGCCGTCAGCCCGACGGCCCGCAAGCTGAAGCTGACGGACGCGCACAACGGCCTGCGCGTGCTGAGCCGCAAGGCCGCCGAGCAGCTGAACATCACCATGAACGGCATGGCGCACGCGTCGGAGATCGTCGGCTTCCTCGCCGCGTCCGACCTGCGCGTCGCCGAGGTCCCCGTGGACATCCTCTACACCGAGTACTCGCGCGCCAAGGGCCAGTCCCTGATCAACGGCGTGAACATCGTCTTCGACATCACCATGCGGGAGCGTGACCGCTGATGAAGTACTTCTGGATTCAGCTGCTCCTCATCGCGGGCTCGCTGTCGATGGCCCTGGTCTTCATACGGACCTGGGGCCAGGCCAAGAACCGGGCGTGGAAGCGCATCGCGTTCTCCGTGTTCGTCGTCGTCAACGTCTACGCGGTGCTGCGCCCGACGGACGTCACGTGGCTCGCCCACAAGCTCGGCGTCGGCCGCGGCACCGACCTCGTGCTGTACGTGATGGTGCTGGCGATGGGCTTCCTGACGCTCAACACCTTCCTGCGCTTCCGCTCGCTGGAGAAGAAGATCACCGACCTGGCCCGGACGGTCGCGCTCAACGAGGGCGCCCGCCACAACGACGAGCGCCTCGGCAAGCCCGAGGAGGGCGCCGACTCCGGCTCCGCGAAGGTGAAGGCCTGACACCGTGGCGACGTTCGACTTCATGCTCCCCTACTACGGGGACGTGCAGCTGATGCAGGACGCCGTCCGCAGCGTCCTGGCCCAGACGGACCCCGACTTCCGCCTCGTCGTCATCGACGACGGCAAGGAGCCGGACGTCCCGGGCTGGTTCGAGTCGCTCGGCGACCGCCGCGTCACCTACCTGCGCAACGAGCAGAACCTCGGCATCACCAAGAACTTCCAGAAGTGCGTCTACCTCTCCGAGGCCGACCACGTCGTCATCATGGGCTGCGACGACCTGCTGCACCCCCACTACCTGGAGACCGTCCGCGGCATCCTCGCGGAGCACTCGGGCATCGGCATGGTCCAGCCCGGCGTCGAGGTCATCGACGGCGAGGGCAGGCCCGCCCACGGACTGGCCGACCAGGCCAAGCGGCGCCTGTACGCCCCGCAGGTCGACGGCCGGCGCGTGATGGGCGGCGAGGAGCTCGCCACCAGCGTGCTGCGCGGCAACTGGCTGTACTTCCCGTCGATCTGCTGGCGCGGCGACGCCCTCCGGAAGATCAACTTCCGGGACGAGTACAGCGTCATCCAGGACCTGGCGCTCGTCGTCGACCTCCTGGAGGCCGGCGAGGACATGGTCATCGACGAGTCGACGACCGTCTTCCGCTACCGCCGCCACGCCGTCAGCGAGTCCTCCGTCCAGGCCTTCTCCGGCACCCGCTTCACCGAGGCCGAGCGGTACTTCTCCGCCGTGGCCGCGCGCATGGACGCCCGCGGCTGGCACAAGGCCGCCAAGGCGGCCCGCTTCCGCAGCGCCTCCCGCCTGCACGCGATCACGATGCTGCCGGGCGCGCTGCGCCGCGGAAACCGCGATGGCCTGCGTACGCTCGCGCGGCACGCGTTCACGGCCGGACAGCGAGCCGACTGACACCCCGCACACCCCAGACCGCGGCCCCCCCGGCCCCGCCGCGCGGTTCCACCCGCATCCGGATTGGACGGACATGACACACCTGGCCCCCGAGGCCATCGGAGAGCCCGGTGCCACGCGCGGCGGCACCGGAACCAGCACGAGGAAGGGGGGCGGCCCGGCCGCGGCGGCCGCCGGGCGCCTGCGGGTGTGGTTCTCGCGCCGCTGGGTGCGCGCCCTCGCCGAAGCCGTGGTCAGCCTGGCGGCCGCCCTCGGCTACGTGCTGCTGAGCCGGCACATCGTGGTGAACCCGATCGTCCGCCTCGGACAGGTCAGCGGCCTGGCCGCGCTCCAGAAGTACGCGGCCGTCCTCGGCCTGCCGCTCCTCGCCCTCCTCCTCTACACCGCCTACCGCGGCTCGGCCCGGCGGCATGCCCTGGCCAAGCGCCTGGTGTGCGCGGCGCTGGCGGGCCTGGCCACAGGCGTCATCGCCGGCGGCGTCGTCGTCGCCCTGCGCGGCACGCCCCACCCGCTCGGCGGGCAGGACGGCGACCCCGGCGTCCTGATCGACATGGCCAACTCGTTCCTGCACCGCGAGGGGATGTCGGGCATCTACCCGCCCGCCTTCCCGGCCCTGATGGCCCTCTGGGCCAAGATCCGCTACCACGGCCGCGGCGAGACCGGGTTCGCCCTGCACGACCTGCAGATCTTCTTCACCGCGGTCGCCGGCCCGATGGCGTACCTGGCCTGGCGGACCCTGCTGCGCCCCTTCTGGGCGCTGCTCATCGCCGTGCCGGCGGCCGTGCTGTTCCTCGACCCGATCCGCCCCTACAGCCACGTCGTCATGATCGTGCTGCTGCCGCTGCTGGGGTACTGGCTGCGGCACATGCGCCGGCCCGAGGGGCGCACCACCCGGCAGCTGGTGCTGCGCGGGGCCGGCTCCGGGCTCGTCTTCGGCGCGCTGTTCCTGTGGTACTCCGGCTGGTACGTGTGGGCCGCCCCCGGCATCGCCGTCCTCGCGCCGTTCCTCTTCCCGTGGCGCCGCGGCGGCGGGGCCGCCCGCAAGGCCGGCCTGTTCGTGGGGTCCACCGTGGCCGTGGCCGGGGTCGTCGCCTCGCCGCTGCTGTACCAGATGGTGCGGCTGGGCGCGGAGAACCCCGACCGGTACGCCTTCCTCTCCGTGTACGCCGACCCCGGCTACGTCCTCGGCTGGGTCTCGGACCGCTCCGGGACGCTGACCTACCAGACCTGGCCGGTCGCCGGCGAGATGGCCGGGCAGAGCGGCTTCGCCCTGCTCCTGCTGTTCGCCGTGGGCCTCGGTCTCGGCCTGGGGCTGCGGAGCATCATGGTCCGCACGGCGGCGGCGGTCCTCGCGGGCGCCTGGTTCGCCCGCTTCTGGTTCGCCTCGCAGATGGCCCACGAGAAGGCCGTCCAGCTCTACCCCCGCACCACCTGGATCATCATGTACTGCCTGATGATCCTGGCCGTGCTCGGCATGATGGCCGCCGTCGGCCGCGGCTCCGGCTGGATCGAGCGGACGCTGCGCCCGCGGACCGCCGCGGCCGGCGGCCCGGCCGCGGGCCGGGTGATCCCGCAGCGGGTGGTGCGCCAGCTCGCCGCCGGCATGATCTGCGTGACCGCCCTGTTCGCGGCGATGGGCGCCTCCTGGTCGGTCAACCGCTACATGCCCTCGGAGGACGTCGACCAGATGGGCATCGACGCCTACCGGGCGCACACCCTGAAGGAGCGCGACGGCACCTGCCCGCGCTACTCGCCCGTCAAGGGGGAGTGCGAGGACATCCACAAGCGGGACTGGAAGCCCGCCCCCATCCAGGACTTCATCTGGTGCGCGGGCATCACGGCCGACGAATGGCCCTCCGTCTGCGGGCACAGGGCGCCCAAGGGCGTCCGCTCGCGGACCGACATCGACCGGGAGCGGATGGCGCAGCTCGCCGAAGCCGTCAGGAAGGCCGAGGCCGCCGAGAAGGCGGAGGCCGCCAAGAAGGCCGAGTCCGCGAAGAAGTAGCCGCTGCCGGACGGCTGCCAGGGCCCCCGGACCGACCGCGTGCGCGCGGCGGGCCGGGGGCCTTCGCTCGTCCCGCACGGGGCCCGCACGAGGCCTCCCGACCCCGCGCGCGGGGCTGTCGGAGCCGACCAGTAGCATCCGCCGCAATAGTCATGTCTTCAACAAGCGGTACGTACCCAAGGGGTGGGAACAACAACGTGAAGCTGAATCGTGTACGGGGGACGGCTCTGGCCGCCGTGCTCGGCGCGGCCGCGGTCCTGGGCGTCCAGGCCACCGCGGGCGCCGAACCGGGGGCCGACGCAGGCACAGGCAGATCGACGGCCTACAGCAGCAAGACGAAGGCCCGCGGACCGGTCGCGAGCGAGGTGCACCGGCTCGCGCTGAAGGCCAAGGGCGCCGGCGAGGCCGGTCTCGCCCGGCAGGACACCGAGCCGTTCGGCCTCCTCGGCGTTTCCTGGACGGACCCGGCCGCCGAGGTCAAGGGCACCATCGAGGCCCGCGCCCGCGACGCCCGTACGGGCACGTGGTCGCGCTGGATCGAGCTGGAGCCCCTCAAGCCCGGCATGGACGGGCCGCGCCCCGGCGCGAAGGGCGCGACCGAGCCCGTGTGGGTCGGCGCCTCCGACGGCGCCGAGGTCCGCGTCAAGGGCGGTGCGATCCCCGCCGGCATGGAGCTCACCCTGGTCGACCCGGGCGGCAAGGCCGGCGCCGCCCGGCGCAGCGGCACCCTGGACGCCGACCCGGCGGCCTTCGCCGCCACCACCGCGGAGCCGGGCCCGCCGTCGACCGCCCCGAAGCCGGCCGTGGTCTCGCGGCTGGAGTGGGGCGCCGACGAGTCCCTCAACAACGAGGGCCCGATCTACCTGCCCGAGGGCAGGGTCAAGGCCGTGTTCGTCCACCACACCGCCGACGCCCAGCCGTACGACTGCTCGCAGTCGGCCGCGATCGTCCAGGGCATCCACGTCTACCACGTGAAGACGAACGGCTGGCGCGACCTCGGCTACAACTTCCTCGTCGACAAGTGCGGCACGATCTTCGAGGGCCGGCAGGGCGGCGTCGACCAGCCCGTCCTCGGCGCGCACACCTACGGCTGGAACTCCGAGTCGGCGGGCATCGCCGTCCTCGGCGACTACACCTCCAACGGCATCACCCCGGCCGCCCAGTCGGCGATCGCCCGGATCGCCGCGTACAAGCACGGCCAGTACGACGGCGACATGAACGGCACCACCACGCTGACCGCGGGTGCCACGCAGGTCAACTTCTCCGGCAAGTCCTTCACCGCCGGCCAGGCCTACCCGTTCAAGTCGGTCTCCGGGCACCGGGACGGCTTCAACACGCAGTGCCCGGGCGACCGGCTGTACGCGCAGCTCGACGCGGTCCGCGCCGCCGGCCCCGCCGCGCAGCTGAAGGCGACCACCCTGAACGGCAAGCCCGTCCAGCCGGGCACCGTCCACCAGACCACCGGGGCGCTCGCCCTGGAGTGGAGCACCAGCACGCCGAGCGACCGGCTGGCGAAGTTCGAGCTGCTGGTCGACGGCTCCCCGGTCGCGACGGTGCCGGGCAGCGCGCGCTCCGCCGGCGCGATGCTGCCCGACGGCAGCCACCAGGTCGAGGTCCGGGCCACCGCGGTGAACGGCGCCGTGTCCACCTCGCTGCCGGTGAGCGTCCTCGCCGAGGCCGCCCCCGCCACGTTCGTGCCGGTCGCCCCGAAGCGGCTGATGGACACCCGCGAGGGCCTCGGCGTGCCGAAGGCCCAGGTGGGACCGGGCGGCACGGTCACCCTGCCCGTCGCGGGCGTCCAGGGCGTCCCGGCCACGGGCGTCACGTCCGTCGTGCTGAACGTGACGGCGACGAACCCGACCGAGGCGAGCTTCGTCTCCGTCTACCCGAACGGCATGACGCGCACGAGCGCCTCCAACCTGAACTTCACCGCCGGCCGGACCATCCCCAACCTGGTGGTGGTGCCGGTGGTCGACGGCAAGGTGAACTTCTACAACAACCAGGGCCGCGTCGACCTGATCGCGGACATCACGGGCTACTTCACGGCGGGCTCCACGGGCTCCTCGCACGTCAACATCGGCCCGAAGCGGCTGATGGACACCCGTGAGGGCCTCGGCGTGCCGAAGGCGCCGGTCGCCGGCGGCGCCGTGGTCACCCTCCCGGTGGCGGGCGTCCAGGGCGTCCCGGCCAGCGGCGTGACCGCGGTGGTGCTGAACGTGACCGCGACCAACCCGACGGACTCCAGCTTCGTGTCGGTCTACCCGAGCGGCACGACCCGTACGAGCGCGTCGAACCTGAACTTCACCGCCGGCCAGACGATCCCCAACCTGGTGGTCGTCCCCGTCGTGGACGGCAAGGTGAACTTCTACAACAACTCCGGCCGCGTCGACCTGATCGCCGACATCACCGGCTACTTCGCGGAGGGCTCCGCGGGCTCGTCCCACTTCAACATCGGCCCGAAGCGGCTGATGGACACCCGCGAAGGCCTCGGTGTCCCCAAGGCCCAGGTGGGCCCCGGCGGCACCGTCACCCTCCCGGTGGCCGGCGTCCAGGGCGTCCCGGCGACCGGCGTGACCGCGGTGGTGCTGAACGTGACCGCGACCAACCCGACGGACTCCAGCTTCGTGTCGGTCTACCCGAGCGGCACGACCCGTACGAGCGCGTCGAACCTGAACTTCACCGCCGGCCTCACCATCCCGAACCTCGTGGTGGTGCCGGTCGTGGACGGCAAGGTGAACTTCTACAACAACTCGGGCCGCGTCGACCTGATCGCCGACATCACGGGCTACTTCGCCCAGTGATCTGAGGAAACGATCCCGCGCGGAAACGGTGCGGCGGGGGCCTTCCGGAGATGTTCCGGGAGGCCCCCGCCGCCGTGCGCGCCGCCGTACGCGGCCCTCCGGGCCGGCCGGGAGCGGCCGCCGCGTGGCGCTGTTTGACCGCTCGGGGTCGCGGGGTATTCTCTTCGGCCCGATTGGCCAGGTGTGCACCTCGTATGGCAGACTACTCAAGTTGCTCGGCTGAGTGTCGATGCTGCGCGCCTCCCGCCGGGAGGACCGGAAGCGAGTCCCACGGTACTCGTCGCCTTTATCTGCCCCCCGGGGCAGCAATGGGGCGGAAGTACGGGAATCTTCCGGGAAGCGTCAGCACGGTGCCGGCCAGGCGCTCGGCGGGTGTTCCTCCCCCGAATCGCGGTCCTGGGACCGCACCCCCTTGGACAGGGAATTTCCGTATGGGAATTTTCTCAGAGGGAGTGCGACACGCCCGACCGCGGGGGTCGGAGAGGAGCGGTGGAGGGATCCACAGCCGGCCGAGGGCCAGAGCGTTTCCACAAGAGACAGGACTACGGAGTAGCCATGGCGGGACAGAAGATCCGCATCCGGCTCAAGGCCTACGACCACGAGGTCATCGACTCCTCGGCGAAGAAGATCGTCGAGACGGTGACCCGCACTGGTGCGTCGGTCGCGGGCCCGGTGCCGCTGCCCACTGAGAAGAACGTGTACTGCGTCATCAAGTCGCCGCACAAGTACAAGGACTCGCGCGAGCACTTCGAGATGCGCACGCACAAGCGCCTGATCGACATCCTCGACCCGACGCCCAAGACCGTTGACTCGCTGATGCGCCTGGACCTTCCGGCCGGCGTCGACATCGAGATCAAGCTCTGAGAGGCGTCGAGAAGATGGCAAAGCAGATCAAGGGCGTCCTGGGCGAGAAGCTCGGCATGACCCAGGTCTGGGACGAGAACAACCGTGTCGTCCCGGTCACCGTCGTCAAGGCCGGCCCCTGCGTCGTCACCCAGGTCCGTACCAACGACACCGACGGCTACGAGTCGGTCCAGATCGCCTTCGGCGAGATCGACCCGCGCAAGGTGAACAAGCCCCTCAAGGGCCACTTCGCCAAGGCCGACGTCACCCCCCGCCGCCACCTGGTGGAGCTCCGCACCTCCGACGCCGCCGAGTACACGCTCGGCCAGGAGATCACCGCGGCCGTGTTCGAGTCCGGCGTCAAGGTTGACGTCACGGGCAACAGCAAGGGCAAGGGCTTCGCCGGTGTCATGAAGCGCCACAACTTCCGGGGCCTCGGCGCCGGTCACGGTGTGCAGCGCAAGCACCGCTCCCCCGGTTCGATCGGTGGCTGCGCCACCCCTGGGCGCGTCTTCAAGGGCGTGCGCATGGCTGGTCGTATGGGCAACGAGCGCGTCACCACCCAGAACCTGACCATCCACGCGGTGGACGCGGAGAAGGGTCTGCTCCTCATCAAGGGCGCGGTCCCCGGTCCGAACGGCGGCCTCGTCCTGGTCCGTACCGCGGCCAAGGGGGCTTGAGGTAATGAGCACCATTGACATCCTTTCGCCGGCAGGCGACAAGGCCGGTACCGTCGAGCTCCCCGCGGAGATCTTCGACGCGAAGACCAGCGTTCCGCTGATCCACCAGGTCGTCGTCGCGCAGCTGGCCGCGGCCCGTCAGGGCACGCACAAGACCAAGACCCGCGGTGAAGTCCGTGGTGGCGGCAAGAAGCCGTACCGCCAGAAGGGCACCGGCCGCGCCCGTCAGGGTTCGACCCGCGCTCCGCAGTTCGCCGGCGGTGGCGTCGTCCACGGCCCCGTGCCGCGTGACTACTCGCAGCGGACCCCGAAGAAGATGAAGGCCGCCGCCCTCCGCGGTGCCCTCTCGGACCGTGCGCGCCACTCCCGCATCCACGTCGTCACCGGCGTGGTCGAGGGTGCCGTCTCCACCAAGGCCGCGAAGACGCTGTTCGGCAAGATCACGGAGCGCAAGAACCTGCTCCTGGTCGTCGAGCGTGCCGACGAGGCCGCGTGGCTGTCCGCCCGCAACCTGCCCCAGGTGCACATCCTGGAGCCGGGCCAGCTGAACACGTACGACGTGATCGTCTCCGACGACGTGGTCTTCACCCAGGCCGCGCTGGAGTCCTTCGTGTCTGGCCCCAAGGCCGATGAGACCGAAGGGAGCGACGCCTGATGTCCGAGGCGACCGTTACCAGCAAGACCTTCACTGACCCGCGCGACCTGCTGATCAAGCCGGTTGTCTCGGAGAAGAGCTACGCGCTGCTGGACGAGAACAAGTACACGTTCATCGTCGCGCCCGGCGCCAACAAGACCCAGATCAAGCAGGCCGTCGAGGCGGTCTTCTCGGTCAAGGTCACCGGGGTCAACACGATCAACCGCCAGGGCAAGCGCAAGCGCACCCGCACCGGTTTCGGCAAGCGTGCCAACACCAAGCGCGCCATCGTGACCCTCGCTGAGGGCGACCGTATCGACATCTTCGGCGGCCAGGCCTCCTAACGGAGTCCTGAGTCGTCCGGAATCGGACGAGGACTGAGAAATGGGTATCCGCAAGTACAAGCCGACGACCCCGGGCCGTCGTGGCTCCAGCGTCGCCGACTTTGTCGAGATCACGCGGTCCACGCCGGAGAAGTCGCTGGTCCGCCCCCTGCACAGCAAGGGCGGCCGTAACAACACCGGTCGTGTGACCGTTCGCCACCAGGGCGGTGGCCACAAGCGCGCCTACCGCGTGATCGACTTCCGTCGTCACGACAAGGACGGCGTGCCGGCCAAGGTCGCGCACATCGAGTACGACCCCAACCGCACCGCGCGCATCGCGCTGCTGCACTACGCCGACGGCGAGAAGCGCTACATCATCGCGCCGCGCGGCCTCCAGCAGGGCGACCGGATCGAGAACGGCCCGACGGCCGACATCAAGCCCGGCAACAACCTGGCGCTGCGCAACATCCCGGTCGGTACGACCATCCACGCCATCGAGCTGCGTCCCGGCGGCGGTGCGAAGTTCGCCCGCTCCGCGGGTGCCTCCGTGCAGCTGCTTGCGAAGGAGGGCACCATGGCCCACCTCCGCATGCCGTCCGGTGAGATCCGTCTCGTCGACGCCCGCTGCCGCGCCACGGTCGGCGAGGTCGGCAACGCCGAGCAGTCGAACATCAACTGGGGCAAGGCCGGCCGCATGCGCTGGAAGGGCGTCCGCCCGACCGTCCGCGGTGTCGCGATGAACCCGGTTGACCACCCGCACGGTGGTGGTGAGGGCAAGACCTCCGGTGGTCGCCACCCGGTCAGCCCGTGGGGTCAGAAGGAGGGTCGTACTCGTTCGCCTAAGAAGGCCTCGAACAAGTACATCGTCCGCCGCCGCAAGACGAACAAGAAGCGCTAGGAGCGGGTTTAGATGCCGCGCAGTCTCAAGAAGGGACCCTTCGTTGACGGCCACCTCCTGAAGAAGGTGGACGCCCAGAACGAAGCCGGTACCAAGAACGTCATCAAGACCTGGTCCCGTCGCTCGATGATCATCCCCAGCATGCTGGGTCACACGATCGCGGTGCACAACGGCAAGACGCACGTCCCGGTGTTCGTCACCGAGTCCATGGTCGGCCACAAGCTCGGCGAGTTCTCGCCGACTCGCACCTTCCGCGGCCACGTCAAGGAAGACCGGAAGTCGAAGCGCCGCTAGAAGCGGGGTGGGAACGACTATGACTTACACCGAAGGGACAACCATGGAAGCCAGGGCCCAGGCGCGGTACATCCGCGTCACGCCCATGAAGGCCCGCCGCGTGGTGGACCTCATCCGTGGCATGGATGCCACGGAGGCTCAGGCGGTCCTGCGTTTCGCCCCGCAGGCCGCGAGCGTGCCGGTCGGCAAGGTGCTGGACAGCGCCATTGCCAACGCCGCGCACAACTACAACCACACGGACGCCTCCTCGCTGTTCATCAGCGAGGCGTTCGTTGACGAAGGCCCGACCCTGAAGCGGTTCCGTCCGCGCGCCCAGGGCCGTGCCTACCGGATCCGCAAGCGGACCAGCCACATCACCGTGGTCGTCAGCAGCAAGGAAGGAACCCGGTAATGGGCCAGAAGGTAAACCCGCACGGGTTCCGGCTCGGCATCACCACCGACTTCAAGTCGCGCTGGTACGCCGACAAGCTGTACAAGGACTACGTCAAGGAAGACGTCGCCATCCGTCGGATGATGACGTCCGGCATGGAGCGCGCCGGCATCTCCAAGGTCGAGATCGAGCGCACCCGTGACCGCGTGCGTGTGGACATCCACACCGCTCGTCCGGGCATCGTCATCGGCCGCCGCGGCGCCGAGGCCGACCGCATCCGCGGCGACCTCGAGAAGCTCACCGGCAAGCAGGTCCAGCTGAACATCCTCGAGGTCAAGAACCCCGAGCTCGACGCCCAGCTGGTTGCCCAGGCCGTTGCCGAGCAGCTGTCCTCCCGCGTCTCCTTCCGCCGTGCCATGCGCAAGAGCATGCAGGGCACCATGAAGGCCGGCGCCAAGGGCATCAAGATCCAGTGTGGCGGCCGTCTCGGCGGTGCCGAGATGTCCCGGTCCGAGTTCTACCGCGAGGGTCGTGTGCCGCTGCACACGCTGCGCGCGAACGTGGACTACGGCTTCTTCGAGGCCAAGACCACCTTCGGCCGTATCGGCGTGAAGGTGTGGATCTACAAGGGCGACGTCAAGAACATCGCCGAGGTTCGCGCCGAGAACGCTGCGGCCCGCGCGGGTAACCGCCCGGCCCGCGGTGCCGGCGCTGGCGACCGTCCCGCCGGCCGTGGTGGCCGCGGTGGCGAGCGCGGCGGCCGTGGTGGCCGCAAGCCGCAGCAGGCTGCCGCTGCCGAGGCCCCCAAGGCCGAGGCCGCTGCCGCCGCTCCGGCCGAGAGCACCGGAACGGAGGCCTGACCGACATGCTGATCCCTCGTAGGGTCAAGCACCGCAAGCAGCACCACCCCAAGCGCGGAGGCGTCTCGAAGGGTGGCACTGAGGTCGCATTCGGCGAGTACGGCATCCAGGCGCTGACCCCGGCGTACGTGACCAACCGCCAGATCGAGGCCGCGCGTATCGCGATGACCCGCCACATCAAGCGTGGCGGCAAGGTCTGGATCAACATCTACCCGGACCGTCCGCTCACGAAGAAGCCCGCCGAGACCCGCATGGGTTCCGGTAAGGGTTCCCCGGAGTGGTGGATCGCGAACGTGCACCCGGGCCGGGTCATGTTCGAGCTGTCCTACCCGAACGAGAAGATTGCGCGTGAGGCTCTGACTCGTGCGGCCCACAAGCTGCCGATGAAGTGCCGGATCGTCAAGCGCGAGGCAGGTGAGTCGTGATGGCGGCCGGTACCAAGGCGTCGGAACTGCGCGAGCTGGGCAACGAGGAGCTCGTCGCCAAGCTGCGTGAGGCCAAGGAAGAGCTGTTCAAGCTCCGTTTCCAGGCGGCCACTGGCCAGCTGGAGAACAACGGCCGGCTCAAGGCCGTCCGCAAGGACATCGCCCGGATCTACACCCTGATGCACGAGCGCGAGCTCGGCATCGAGACGGTGGAGAACGCCTGATGAGCGAGAAGAACGTGACTGAGAAGACCGAGCGCGGCTTCCGCAAGACCCGTGAGGGCCTGGTCGTCAGCGACAAGATGGACAAGACCGTCGTCGTCGCCGTTGAGGACCGCGTCAAGCACGCGCTGTACGGCAAGGTCATCCGCCGTACGAACAAGCTCAAGGCCCACGACGAGCAGAACGCTGCCGGTGTCGGCGACCGTGTCCTCATCATGGAGACGCGTCCGCTGTCGGCGAGCAAGCGCTGGCGCATCGTCGAGATCCTCGAGAAGGCCAAGTAATCACCTGAGGGGACTTCCCTCAGGTTCGTTCCGCCAGGCTCGGTGGGGGCCCGCCTCGCAGTGAGGCCCCCGCCGGGAACCGGCAGACAATCAGGAGATAGACGTGATCCAGCAGGAGTCGCGACTGCGTGTCGCCGACAACACTGGTGCCAAGGAGATCCTTTGCATCCGTGTTCTCGGTGGCTCCGGTCGCCGCTACGCGGGCATCGGTGACGTCATCGTCGCCACCGTCAAGGACGCGATCCCCGGTGGCAACGTGAAGAAGGGTGACGTCGTCAAGGCGGTCATCGTTCGCACCGTCAAGGAGCGCCGCCGCCAGGACGGCTCGTACATCCGCTTCGACGAGAACGCCGCCGTCATTCTGAAGAACGACGGCGACCCTCGCGGCACCCGTATCTTCGGCCCCGTCGGCCGTGAGCTGCGCGAGAAGAAGTTCATGAAGATCATCTCGCTCGCGCCGGAGGTGCTGTAAGCATGAAGATCAAGAAGGGCGACCTGGTCCAGGTCATCACCGGCAAGGACAAGGGCAAGCAGGGCAAGGTCGTCGCGGCCTTCCCCGCCGAGAACCGCGTCCTCGTCGAGGGTGTCAACCGGGTCAAGAAGCACACCAAGGCTGGGCAGAACCAGGCCGGCGGCATCGTGATCACCGAGGCCCCCGTCCACGTGTCCAACGTCCAGCTGGTCGTGGAGAAGGACGGCAAGAAGGTCGTCACCCGCGTCGGTTACCGCTTCGACGACGAGGGCAACAAGATCCGCGTTGCCAAGCGCACGGGTGAGGACATCTGATGGCTACCACTCCGCGTCTGAAGACGAAGTACCGCGAGGAGATCGCGGGCAAGCTGCGTGACGAGTTCCAGTACGAGAACGTCATGCAGATCCCCGGCCTCGTCAAGATCGTCGTGAACATGGGTGTCGGCGACGCCGCCCGTGACTCGAAGCTGATCGACGGCGCCATCCGCGACCTCACCACGATCACCGGTCAGAAGCCGGCCGTCACCAAGGCCCGCAAGTCCATCGCGCAGTTCAAGCTGCGCGAGGGTCAGCCGATCGGTGCCCACGTCACCCTCCGTGGCGACCGCATGTGGGAGTTCCTGGACCGCACCCTGTCGCTCGCGCTGCCGCGCATCCGCGACTTCCGCGGCCTGTCCCCGAAGCAGTTCGACGGCCGTGGCAACTACACCTTCGGTCTCACGGAGCAGGTCATGTTCCACGAGATCGACCAGGACAAGATCGACCGCGTCCGGGGTATGGACATCACCGTGGTGACCACGGCGACCAACGACGCTGAGGGCCGCGCGCTCCTCCGTCACCTCGGCTTCCCGTTCAAGGAGGCGTAAGCGAGATGGCGAAGAAGGCTCTCATCGCGAAGGCTGCCCGCAAGCCCAAGTTCGGTGTGCGTGCGTACACGCGCTGCCAGCGCTGCGGCCGTCCCCACTCCGTGTACCGCAAGTTCGGCCTGTGCCGCGTGTGCCTCCGTGAGATGGCTCACCGTGGCGAGCTGCCGGGCGTGACCAAGAGCTCCTGGTAATCCCTTCACCCCTTGGGTGTTGAGGGTTCCGGAAGCTCTCGGTAAGCATCTGGGCCGGCGGAGTGCCCAGCCCCATGGCGTAGGCTAGTGGGGTTGGGCGTCCGCCGCCCGTCGACTTACTACGCCGTAGGTCCCCGCGCCGCACCCGTCCCGCCCCTGTGTGGGGAGAGGGATGGCGCATACAGGAAACCCCGGCGAGAGAGGCCGAAGGCCGATTCATGACCATGACTGACCCGATCGCAGACATGCTCACTCGTCTGCGTAACGCTAACTCGGCGTACCACGACTCCGTCGTGATGCCGCACAGCAAGATCAAGTCGCACATCGCGGAAATCCTCAAGCAGGAGGGTTTCATCACCGGCTGGAAGGTCGAGGACGCCGAGGTCGGCAAGAACCTCGTCCTCGAGCTGAAGTTCGGTCCGAACCGCGAGCGCTCGATCGCCGGCATCAAGCGAATCTCGAAGCCGGGTCTGCGTGTCTACGCGAAGTCCACCAACCTGCCGAAGGTCCTCGGCGGCCTGGGCGTGGCGATCATCTCCACGTCCCACGGTCTCCTGACCGGCCAGCAGGCGCAGAAGAAGGGCGTGGGTGGGGAAGTCCTCGCCTACGTCTGGTAGTCGGGAACGGAGGAAAAGCTATGTCTCGTATCGGCAAGCTCCCCATCCCGGTTCCCGCCGGCGTGGACGTCACCATCGATGGCCGCACGGTCGCGGTGAAGGGCCCCAAGGGTCTCCTCTCCCACACCGTTGCCGCCCCCATCGAGATCGTTAAGGGCGAGGACGGCGTTCTGAACGTCACCCGTCCGAACGACGAGCGTCAGAACAAGGCCCTCCACGGCCTGTCCCGCACGCTGGTGGCCAACATGATCACCGGTGTGACCCAGGGATACACCAAGGCGCTCGAGATCAGCGGTGTCGGTTACCGCGTGGCCGCGAAGGGCTCCGCCCTGGAGTTCCAGCTCGGCTACAGCCACCCGATCCTGGTGGAGGCCCCCGAGGGCATCTCCTTCAAGGTCGAGTCGCCGACCAAGTTCTCGGTCGAGGGCATCGACAAGCAGAAGGTCGGCGAGGTCGCCGCCAACATCCGCAAGCTGCGGAAGCCCGACCCGTACAAGGCCAAGGGCGTCAAGTACGCGGGCGAGGTCATCCGCCGCAAGGTCGGAAAGGCTGGTAAGTAAAGCCATGGCATACGGTGTGAAGATCGCCAAGGGCGACGCTTACAAGCGCGCTGCGAAGGCGCGCCGCCACATCCGCATCCGCAAGAGCATCTCGGGTACGGCGGAGCGTCCGCGCCTCGTCGTGACCCGCTCGAACCGCGGTATCACCGCCCAGGTCATCGACGACCTCAAGGGTCACACCCTTGCGTCGGCGTCGCACCTGGACGCGTCGGTCCGCGGCGGCGAGGGTGACAAGTCCGCGCAGGCCAAGCAGGTCGGCCTCCTGGTCGCCGAGCGCGCCAAGGCCGCCGGTGTCGAGGCCGTCGTGTTCGACCGCGGTGGCAACAGGTACGCCGGGCGCATTGCCGCTCTGGCTGACGCCGCCCGCGAAGCCGGGCTGAAGTTCTAAGCCCCGGTTCCGGGACTCACGGACGTAACAGAGAGAGGTAATCCAATGGCTGGACCCCAGCGCCGCGGCAGCGGTGCCGGTGGCGGCGAGCGGCGGGACCGGAAGGGTCGCGACGGTGGCGCTGCCGCCGAGAAGACCGCTTACGTTGAGCGCGTTGTCGCGATCAACCGTGTCGCCAAGGTTGTGAAGGGTGGTCGTCGCTTCAGCTTCACCGCGCTGGTCGTGGTGGGCGACGGTGACGGCACCGTGGGTGTCGGTTACGGCAAGGCCAAGGAAGTTCCCGCGGCCATCGCCAAGGGTGTCGAGGAGGCGAAGAAGAACTTCTTCCGCGTCCCCCGCATCCAGGGCACCATCCCGCACCCGGTTCAGGGCGAGAAGGCCGCGGGCGTCGTCCTGCTGAAGCCTGCTTCCCCCGGTACCGGTGTTATCGCCGGTGGCCCGGTGCGCGCCGTTCTGGAGTGCGCCGGCGTTCACGACATCCTGTCGAAGTCGCTCGGCTCCGACAACGCGATCAACATCGTGCACGCGACCGTGGAGGCCCTCAAGGGCCTGCAGCGTCCCGAGGAGATCGCGGCCCGCCGCGGTCTGCCGCTCGAGGACGTCGCCCCCGCGGCTCTGCTCCGTGCGCGTGCTGGGGCGGGTGTGTGATGGCCCGCCTCAAGATCACGCAGACGAAGTCGTACATCGGCAGCAAGCAGAACCACCGCGACACCCTGCGTTCGCTCGGGCTCAAGCGCCTGAACGACGTGGTCGTCAAGGAGGACCGCCCCGAGTTCCGCGGCATGGTGCACACCGTCCGCCACCTCGTGACGGTTGAGGAGGTTGACTGATCATGGCTGAAAGCAGCCCGCTCAAGGCCCACAACCTCCGTCCCGCCCCGGGCGCCAAGACCGCCAAGACCCGTGTGGGTCGTGGTGAGGCGTCGAAGGGTAAGACGGCAGGTCGTGGTACCAAGGGTACGAAGGCCCGCTACCAGGTTCCGCAGCGCTTCGAGGGTGGGCAGATGCCCCTCCACATGCGCCTGCCGAAGCTGAAGGGCTTCAAGAACCCGTTCCGCACCGAGTTCCAGGTCGTGAACCTGGACAAGCTGGCCGCGCTTTACCCGCAGGGTGGCGAGGTCACGGTGGCCGACCTGGTCGCCAAGGGTGCGGTTCGCAAGAACCAGCTCGTCAAGGTCCTGGGCCAGGGCGAGATCTCCGTGGCGCTGACGGTTTCGGTGGACGCCGTTTCCGCCTCCGCCAAGGAGAAGATCGCCGCCGCCGGCGGCACCGTCACCGAGCTCGTCTGATCCAGACGACCACGTGACACACAGCTAGAAACCCGACCGGGGATGCCTCACATATGGGGCATCCCCGGTTGGTCGTTCCACGGGGGGCGCAGTCGCCGGTAAGGTGGCCTGCACCTTTGCTTGTACGTATTCGTCGAACCTCAGACCGTCACCTCTGACGCAGTAGCGCGGGGGTCGCAGGAGGCACCGTGCTCACCGCGTTCGCCCGGGCGTTCAAGACGCCCGACCTGCGCAAGAAGCTGCTCTTCACGCTCGGCATCATCGTGCTGTTCCGGCTCGGGTCCCACATCCCGGTACCCGGCGTGAGCTACAAGAACGTCCAGATCTGCGTCGACCAGGCCGGGAGCAGCAACGGGCTCTTCGGTCTCGTCAACATGTTCAGCGGCGGTGCGCTGCTGCAGATCACGATCTTCGCGCTCGGGATCATGCCGTACATCACGGCGAGCATCATCCTGCAGCTGCTGACCGTGGTCATCCCGAAGCTGGAGACCCTGAAGAAGGAGGGCCAGGCCGGTACTGCCAAGATCACGCAGTACACGCGCTACCTGACGGTCGCCCTCGCCATCCTCCAGGGCACCGGCCTCGTCGCCACCGCCCGCACGGGCGCCCTCTTCCAGGGCTGCCCGGTCGCCTCGCAGATCGTCCCCGACCGCTCCGTCTTCACGACCATCGTCATGGTCGTCACCATGACCGCGGGCACCTGCCTCGTCATGTGGCTCGGTGAGCTCGTCACCGACCGCGGCATCGGCAACGGCATGTCCATCCTGATGTTCATCTCGATCGCCGCCGGCTTCATCGGTGCGCTGTGGCAGATCAAGCTCCAGGGCAAGATCGCCGACGGCTGGGTCGAGTTCGGCGTGGTGATCCTGGTGGGCCTCGCGATGGTGGCCCTGGTGGTCTTCGTCGAGCAGGCGCAGCGCCGCATCCCGGTGCAGTACGCGAAGCGCATGATCGGCCGGCGCGCGTACGGCGGCACCTCGACCTACATCCCGCTCAAGGTGAACCAGGCCGGTGTGATTCCGGTCATCTTCGCCTCGTCGCTGCTCTACATCCCGGCGCTCGTCGTGCAGTTCAGCGGATCCACCGCAGACTGGGCGGTTTGGATCCAAAAGCACTTCGTCACGGGCGACCACCCGTACTACATCGCCACCTACTTCCTCCTGATCGTCTTCTTCGCCTTCTTCTACGTGGCGATTTCGTTCAACCCCGAGGAAGTTGCAGACAACATGAAGAAGTATGGTGGGTTCATCCCGGGTATCCGCGCCGGTCGACCCACCGCCGAATACCTGAGCTACGTGCTCAACCGGATCACCTGGCCGGGGTCGCTGTACCTGGGTCTGATCGCTCTAGTGCCGACGATGGCGTTGGCCGGCTTCGGAGCGAACCAGAACTTCCCGTTCGGCGGGACGAGCATCCTCATCATCGTGGGTGTGGGTCTGGAAACCGTGAAGCAGATCGAGAGCCAGCTCCAGCAGCGCAATTACGAAGGGTTCCTCCGCTGATGCGTATCGTCCTCGTCGGACCGCCCGGTGCGGGCAAGGGAACGCAGGCCGCGTTCCTTGCGAAGAACCTGTCGATCCCGCACATTTCCACGGGCGACCTGTTCCGGGCCAACATCAGCCAGAACACCGAGCTGGGCCGCCGTGCCAAGGCGTTCATGGACGCCGGCGACCTCGTCCCCGACGAGATCACCATCGGCATGGCCAAGGACCGCATGGAGCAGCCGGACGCCGAGAAGGGCTTCCTGCTCGACGGGTTCCCGCGCAACGTCTCGCAGGCCGAGGCGCTGGACGTCATGCTCCAGGCCGCGGGCATGAAGCTGGACGCCGTCCTCGACCTGGAGGTCGAGGAGGACGAGGTGGTCAAGCGCATCGCCGGCCGCCGGATCTGCCGCAACGACTCCGCGCACGTCTTCCACGTCGTGTACGCGGCGCCGAAGACCGAGGGCGTCTGCGACAAGTGCGGCGGCGAGCTGTACCAGCGCGACGACGACTCCGAGGCCACGGTGCGGACGCGGCTGGAGGTCTACCACACGCAGACCGAGCCGATCATCGACTACTACAAGGCGCAGGGCCTGCTGGTGACCATCCCGGCCCTGGGCGAGGTCGCGGACGTCACGCAGCGCGCGATGGACGCCCTGAAGAAGTAGTACCCCCTGTGGTGCAGGTCGGCCGCGGTGTCCCGAGGACGCCGCGGCCGTACTGTTGAGTGACCCCGAAGCAGCAGATCCGAAGGTGGAAGTGCCCCATGGTCCAGATCAAGACCCCCGAGCAGATCGCGAAGATGCGCGAGGCGGGGCTGGTCGTCGCCGCCATCCACGCGGCGACCCGTGAGGCGGCCGTGCCGGGCGCCACGACCCGGGATCTGGACATGGTCGCCCGCAAGGTGATCGCCGACGCCGGGGCCAAGTCGAACTTCCTCGGCTACGGCGGCTTCCCCGCCACGATCTGCACGTCGGTCAACGAGGTCGTCGTCCACGGCATCCCGGACGACAAGACGGTCCTCAAGGACGGCGACATCATCTCGATCGACGCCGGCGCGATCGTGGACGGCTGGCACGGCGACGCCGCCTACACGGCCTTCGTTGGCACCGGGCACGCCCCGGAGCTCATCGAGCTCTCCCGGGTGACCGAGGAGTCGATGTGGGCCGGCATCGCGGCGATGAAGAACGGCAACCGCCTGGTCGACATCTCCAAGGCCATCGAGGGCTACATCCGCCGCCAGCCCCGCCCCGCCTCCGGCAAGTACGGGATCATCGAGGACTACGGCGGCCACGGCATCGGCTCCGAGATGCACATGGACCCGCACCTGCTGAACTACGTCTCGCGCAAGCGGGGCAAGGGCGTCCGGCTGGTGCCGGGCCTGTGCCTGGCGATCGAGCCCATGGTGTCCCTGGGCACCCCCCGGACGGAGGTACTGGCCGACGACTGGACGGTGGTCACCACGGACGGCACCTGGTCATCGCACTGGGAGCACTCGGTGGCCCTCACGGAGGCCGGTCCGATCGTCCTGACCAGCCCGGACTGCGGCAAGGCGAAGCTGGCGGAGTACGGGGTCACCACGGCCCCGGACCCCATCGGTTAATGATCTAGACTCATGGGCAAACTTTCCGGATTCGTCTTTCTGGGTGCCCTGACGTAGACTGACTCGTCGGCTTACGTGCATCTCCATGCCCGTGGCCGATCAAGGTAGCCGATTCGAAAGGCGAAGCGTGGCCAAGAAGCAAGGTGCCATCGAGATCGAGGGCACCGTGATCGAGTCCCTCCCGAACGCCATGTTCAAGGTGGAGCTCCAGAACGGTCACAAGGTCCTCGCGCACATCAGCGGCAAGATGCGCATGCACTACATCCGCATCCTTCCCGATGACCGGGTCGTGGTGGAGCTCTCTCCGTACGACCTGACGCGTGGCCGGATCGTCTACCGATACAAGTAGATCTTGCTCTCACTCCTGCCTGGGCGATGGTCCCGGTGCGGGTGGTGGCACTGACCCGGAGAACCTCAGACACATGAAGGTCAAGCCGAGCGTCAAGAAGATCTGCGACAAGTGCAAGGTGATCCGCCGTCACGGCCGGGTCATGGTCATCTGCGACAACCTGCGCCACAAGCAGCGCCAGGGCTGACGCACGCCGACCGACCTGCACTTCGCAGTTCTTCGCGCGACGTAAGAAAACGTACATACGCAGGACCCGCCCAGCCTGCAAGGGCCGGCGGTACCTCCGGCGGGGGCCGGGGACCCGGACGTACCACTGCCTGTCGGCGGTCGGCGGTCGGGAGCGGTTCTGCGGAAGACCCCCGAACACACAGGAGCCATTGAATGGCACGCGTTTCCGGTGTCGACATCCCGCGCGAAAAGCGTGTGGAGATCGCACTCACCTACGTCTTCGGTATCGGGCGCACCCGGTCCAAGGAGATCCTCGCCGCGACCGGCGTGAACCCGAACACCCGCGTTCGTGACCTGGCCGAAGAGGACCTCGTCAAGATCCGCGAGTACGTGGACGCCAACCTCCGTACCGAGGGTGACCTCCGCCGCGAGATCCAGGGCGACATCCGCCGCAAGATCGAGATCCAGTGCTACCAGGGCATCCGCCACCGTCGCGGCCTCCCGGTGCACGGTCAGCGCACCAGCACGAACGCGCGTACCCGCAAGGGCCCGCGTCGCGCGATCGCCGGCAAGAAGAAGCCGGGCAAGAAGTAGTCCTGTTCAGCGGTCTTGCGCTGTAGGACCGACCACCTCCCGTAGGAGTTTGACATGCCCCCCAAGGGTCGTCAGGGCGCTGCCAAGAAGGTGCGCCGCAAGGAAAAGAAGAACGTCGCTCACGGGCACGCCCACATCAAGAGCACGTTCAACAACACGATCGTCTCGATCACGGACCCCTCGGGCAACGTGATCTCCTGGGCCTCCGCCGGCCACGTCGGCTTCAAGGGCTCGCGCAAGTCCACCCCCTTCGCCGCGCAGATGGCCGCCGAGTCGGCCGCCCGCCGCGCGCAGGAGCACGGCATGCGCAAGGTCGACGTCTTCGTCAAGGGTCCCGGCTCCGGCCGTGAGACCGCGATCCGCTCCCTCCAGGCCACGGGCCTCGAGGTCGGCTCGATCCAGGACGTCACCCCCACCCCGCACAACGGCTGCCGTCCGCCGAAGCGCCGCCGCGTCTGACGCAGGCGACGCCTGTGCGTCCTTGAGTGTCCGGGCGGTACGACCCCTTCGGGGGCCGTGCCGCCCGTACCCTTGCAGCACCGGCCGTCCTCCGGGACGGCACCTGTCGGGCGTCAAATAGTGGGCGTCCACGACTGAAGGAAAAGACATGCTTATCGCTCAGCGTCCTTCGCTGACCGAAGAGGTCGTCGACGAGTACCGCTCCCGGTTCGTGATCGAGCCGCTGGAGCCGGGCTTCGGCTACACCCTCGGCAACTCCCTGCGCCGTACCCTCCTGTCCTCGATCCCGGGTGCCGCCGTCACGAGCATCCGCATCGACGGCGTCCTGCACGAGTTCACCACCGTGCCGGGCGTCAAGGAGGACGTGACCGACCTCATCCTCAACATCAAGCAGCTGGTCGTCTCCTCGGAGCACGACGAGCCCGTCGTGATGTACCTGCGCAAGCAGGGCCCCGGCCTGGTCACCGCCGCCGACATCGCGCCCCCGGCCGGTGTCGAGGTGCACAACCCGGACCTGGTCCTCGCCACCCTGAACGGCAAGGGCAAGCTGGAGATGGAGCTGACCGTCGAGCGCGGTCGCGGCTACGTCTCCGCCGTCCAGAACAAGCAGGTGGGCCAGGAGATCGGCCGCATCCCGGTCGACTCCATCTACAGCCCCGTGCTCAAGGTCACCTACAAGGTCGAGGCGACCCGTGTCGAGCAGCGCACCGACTTCGACAAGCTGATCGTCGACGTCGAGACCAAGCAGGCCATGCGCCCGCGCGACGCCATGGCGTCCGCCGGCAAGACCCTGGTCGAGCTGTTCGGCCTGGCCCGCGAGCTCAACATCGACGCCGAGGGCATCGACATGGGCCCGTCCCCCACGGACGCCGCCCTGGCCGCCGACCTGGCGCTGCCGATCGAGGAGCTGGAGCTCACGGTCCGCTCCTACAACTGCCTCAAGCGCGAGGGCATCCACTCCGTGGGTGAGCTCGTCGCCCGCTCCGAGGCCGACCTGCTCGACATCCGCAACTTCGGTGCGAAGTCGATCGACGAGGTCAAGGCGAAGCTCGCCGGCATGGGCCTGGCCCTGAAGGACAGCCCGCCCGGGTTCGACCCGACCGCCGCCGCCGACGCGTTCGGCGCGGACGACGACGCCGACGCCGGCTTCGTCGAGACCGAGCAGTACTGATCTGCCGCCGCCGGCGGCCGGGGCCGCGCCCCGACCGCCGGCGGTTTCACGAAGACTTCCCCGCGGCGGCCGCCGCGGGGGAACTGACACCGGTACCTGACACGGCCGGTGCAGATACGAAGGAGTAACACCATGCCGCGTCCCGCCAAGGGTGCCCGTCTGGGCGGCAGCGCCGCGCACGAGAAGCTTCTCCTCGCGAACCTCGCGAAGGCGCTCTTCGAGCACGGCCGCATCACGACGACCGAGGCCAAGGCCCGCCGCCTGCGCCCCGTCGCCGAGCGTCTGATCACCAAGGCGAAGAAGGGCGACATCCACAACCGTCGCCTGGTCCTCCAGACGATCACGGACAAGAGCATCGTCCACACGCTCTTCACCGAGATCGCCCCGCGCTTCGAGAACCGCCCCGGTGGTTACACGCGCATCACCAAGATCGGCAACCGTCGCGGCGACAACGCCCCGATGGCGGTCATCGAGCTCGTCGAGGCCCTGACCGTGGCCCAGCAGGCCACCGGTGAGGCCGAGGCCGCCACCAAGCGTGCGGTCAAGGAGGCCGAGGCTGCGGAGGCCAAGGCCGCCGACGCCGACGCCGAGGAGACCAAGGAGGCCTGATCCTCCGGGATCCCTCCTGCCTGAACGGCTCCGAGCGGGCCCGCCCCTTTCCCGGGGGCGGGCCCGCTTCTGCATGTGTGTGAAGAGAAGCCTGAGAGGATCGCTCACGTGAGTGACGAGGTGGAGCCCGGGCACGTCCGGGTACGGCTGGACCTGAGCTACGACGGGACGCAGTTCTCCGGCTGGGCGAAGCAGCGGACGCTGCGGACCGTCCAGGGGGAGCTGGAGTCGGCCCTGCAGACCGTGATGCGGCTGCCCCACCCGGTCGAGCTGACCGTGGCCGGGCGGACCGACGCCGGCGTGCACGCCCGCGGCCAGGTGGCCCAGTTCGACCTGGCCGACGAGGTGTGGGCCGAGCACGGGGACAAGCTGCTGAGGCGCCTCGCGGGCCGCCTCCCGCACGACGTCCGGGTCTGGAGGGTCGCCGAGGCCCCCGCCGGGTTCAACGCCCGCTTCTCCGCCGTCTGGCGCCGCTACGCCTACCGCGTCGGCGACCACCAGGGCGGCGTCGACCCGCTGCGCCGCAGCCACGTCCTGTGGCACCCCTGGCCGCTGGACGTCGGCGCCATGAACGAGGCCGCCGCCGAGCTGCTGGGCGAGCACGACTTCGCGGCCTACTGCCGCCGCCGCGAGGGTGCCACCACCATCCGCACCCTCCAGCAGCTGTCCTGGGAGCGCGGGGAGGACGGCATCGTCACCGCCACGGTGCGGGCCGACGCCTTCTGCCACAACATGGTCCGCTCCCTGGTGGGCGCCCTGCTGCACGTCGGGGACGGGCACCGGCCCGCCGACTGGCCGGGCAAGGTCCTGCGGGCCGGCGTGCGGGACTCCTCCGTGCACGTGGTCAAGCCGCACGGGCTCACCCTGGAGGAGGTCGGCTACCCGGCCGACGAGCTGCTGGCCGCCCGCAGCCGGGAGGCCCGCAACATGCGCACCCTCCCCGGCGCCGGCTGCTGCTGAGCGCCCGTCCACCGCCGCGGCCGGCCGCCCGTAATCCGTTTGGGCGGACCGCCCCGGGGCCGCGAGAATGCCCCGCATGGGACACCTCGAAGCCGGCCACCTGGAGTACTACCTGCCCGACGGGCGGGTGCTGCTGCCCGACGTCTCCTTCCGGGTGGGGGAGGGGTCCGTCGTCGCCCTCGTCGGGGCGAACGGGGCCGGCAAGACCACCCTGCTGAGGCTGCTCGCCGGCGAGCTCCAACCGCACGGCGGCTCCGTCACCGCCACCGGCGGCCTCGGGGTCATGCCGCAGTTCGTGGGGTCCGTACGGGACGAGACGACCGTACGGGACCTGCTGGTGTCGGTGGCGCAGCCGCGGATCCGGGAGGCCGCGGGGGCCGTCGACCGAGCCGAGCACCTGATCATGACGGTCGACGACGAGGCCGCGCAGATGGCGTACGCGCAGGCCCTCAGCGACTGGGCGGACGTCCAGGGGTACGAGGCGGAGACGCTGTGGGACGTGTGCACCACGGCCGCGCTGGGCGTCCCGTACGACAAGGCGCAGTTCCGCGAGGTGCGCACGCTCTCCGGCGGCGAGCAGAAGCGCCTGGTGCTGGAGGCCCTGCTGCGCGGGCCGGACGAGGTGCTGCTGCTCGACGAGCCGGACAACTACCTCGACGTGCCCGGCAAGCGCTGGCTGGAGGAGCAGCTGCGGGCCACCCGCAAGACGGTGCTGTTCATCAGCCACGACCGAGAGCTGCTCTCCCGCGCCGCCCAGAAGATCATCGCGGTGGAGCCGGGCGTGGACGGCTCGGACGTGTGGGTGCACGGCGGCGGCTTCGACACCTTCCACGAGGCGCGCAAGGAGCGCTTCGCGCGCTTCGAGGAGCTGAAGCGGCGCTGGGAGGAGAAGCACGCCCAGCTGAAGAAGCTGGTGCTCACGCTGCGGCAGGCGGCCGCGGTCAGCCATGAGATGGCCTCCCGGTACGCCGCCGCCCAGACGCGGCTGCGGAAGTTCGAGGAGGCCGGCCCGCCGCCGGAGCCGCCGCGGGAGCAGGAGATCCGGATGCGGCTGAAGGGCGGCCGGACCGGTGTCCGCGCCCTGACCTGCAAGAACCTGGAGCTCACCGGTCTGATGAAGCCCTTCGACCTGGAGGTCTTCTACGGCGAGCGGGTCGCCGTCCTCGGTTCGAACGGCTCGGGCAAGTCGCACTTCCTGCGGCTGCTGGCGGGGGACCGGGAGCGGCCGGTCGCCCACACGGGTGAGTGGAAGCTCGGCGCGCGGGTGGTCCCCGGCCACTTCGCGCAGACGCACGCCCACCCCGAGCTGTACGGCCGCTCGCTCGTGGACATCCTGTGGACGGAGCACGCCAAGGACCGCGGCGGCGCCATGTCGGTGCTGCGCCGCTACGAGCTGGAGCGGCAGGGCGACCAGCCGTTCGAGAAGCTGTCGGGCGGGCAGCAGGCCCGCTTCCAGATCCTGATGCTGGAGCTGGCGGGGACCACGGCGCTGCTGCTGGACGAGCCGACGGACAACCTGGACCTGGAGTCGGCGGAGGCGCTGCAGGACGGGCTGGAGTCGTACGAGGGCACGGTGCTGTGCGTCACCCACGACCGGTGGTTCGCGCGGACATTTGACCGCTTCCTGGTCTTCGGTTCGGACGGTGTGGTGCGGGAGACTCAGGAGCCCGTCTGGGACGAACGTAGGGTCGAACGGAAGCGCTAGGGGGCAGCCGCCCCGGGCGCTCGATCGGGAGGCGTTGTGCGGCTGCGGCCTGGCACCTGGCTCAGAGATTGGGACGTCCGCGACCGGGCCGGGCGGCGCCGCGCGGCGCGCCGGCTGCTCCTGCCGGCCTCGCCGCCGTGGATCGCCGTCTGCGCGGCGGTGGTCGTCGGGATCGCCGTCTCGACGAGCCTGCGGGCGGGCTGGGGCTCGGACAACGCCTTCGTGGTGAAGGCCGCCGACACGCTGCTGGCCGGGGGCTCCCCGTACGAGGACAAGCGGTTCCTGTACCTGCCGAGCGCGGTCCTCATGGCCGTGCCGGAGGCGCTGCTGCCGGTGCCGGTGCTGCGGTGGGTGCTCCCGCTGGGGATGTCGGCACTGCTGGCGGCCGGCTGGTGGGCCGCGCTGCGGCTGTTCTCGGTGCCCGGGCGCTCCCGGTTCGCGGTCGGCGGGTTCGCCGTGCTGGCGGTCGGTTTCCGGCCGTACGAGAACCTCGTGCTGATCGGGAACTGGACGGCGGTCTCGGCGGCCGCGCTGCCGGTGGCGCTGCTGCTCGCGCACCGGCGGTCCTGGACGGCCGCGGGGCTGGTGGTGGGCCTCGCGATCGCCTGCAAGCCGATGCTGGTGCCGCTGGGGCTGCTGTTCGTGCTGGCCCGGCGCTGGCGGGGGCTGGCGGTGGCGGTGCTGGTGCCGCTGGGCCTGTCGCTGGCGGGGGCGCTGCTGATGCCGAGCCCGTCGCTGTTCTTCACCAAGACGCTGCCGTTCCTGCTGCGGGGGCAGGACTCGTACGCGCTGCCCTGGGACGCGTCGCCGATCGCGGTGCTGCCCCGGCTGGGGGTGCCGGAGCCGGTGGCGGTGCTCCTCGCCGGGCTCGGGGCCGCGGGCGGCCTGTGGGCGGCCCGGTGCCGCTGGCGGCGGGAGGACGACCGGGACGGGGGCGAGCTGCGGCTCGCCGAGACGGCCTGCATGGTGATGCTCGCCGCATTCCTGGTGTCGCGGCCCTCCTTCGACCACTACCTGCTGGTGGTGGTGCCGCTGCTGCTGGCCTCGGCGGTGCGGGCGGGGTCCGCGCCGCGGTCGCCGTGGTTCTGGGTCGCGGTGTTCCCGCAGGTGGCGGGGGTGCCGTGGCCGTCGCAGCTGGAGGCGAAGCGGCGGGCGTTCAAGGACTGCTTCACGCTGTGCGTGCTGGCGGGGACGCTGATGCGGCGGTGCCTGCGGCCGGCCCGGGTTAACCTGGTGGGCGTACGGATCGCAGGGACCCCTCCGGGGCCCGGAGCCAAGCGCACGGCGGAGCCCGCGGAGGCGGGGTCCCGGACTGCGTTTTGACCCTTCCGGGGCACCGCGGGTATTCTGCTGGTTCGTTATGCGTATTGGCTTGCTCATTCTCACGTGAAAGGGCCTTACGCCGGTCCACCGGGCCGATGACCAGCGGTGCACACGGGTTGCGTCCCCGTAGTGCACCAGGGCTGTCGTGATCGTCCGTGGTGGCCTTGTCAGGACCCTTCCCTTCGGGCCGCGAGGCTCGGGGGAGAACCCATCACTGAAGAAGCGAAGGCATACGACCGTGCGTACGTACAGCCCCAAGCCCGGCGACATCTCGCGCCAGTGGCTCGTCATCGACGCCCAGGACGTCGTCCTCGGCCGTCTGGCGACCCAGGCCGCTGCCCTCCTCAAGGGCAAGCACAAGCCGACCTACGCCCCCCACATGGACATGGGCGACTTCGTCATCGTCATCAACGCCGACAAGGTCCACCTGTCCGGCAACAAGGCGACCCAGAAGATGGCCTACCGCCACTCCGGCTTCCCGGGCGGTCTGCGCTCCGTGCGCTACGACGACCTGCTGGCGAACAACCCGGAGAAGGCCGTCGAGAAGGCCGTCAAGGGCATGCTCCCCAAGAACTCCCTGGGCCGTCAGATGCTCTCGAAGCTGAAGGTCTACTCGGGCGACCAGCACCCGCACGCTGCCCAGCAGCCGGTGCCGTTCGAGATCACCCAGGTCGCGCAGTAGTACCGGCCACCCCCTAAGACGTAGAGAATTCTGAGGAGCATCGTGGCCGAGACCACCGCCGAGACCCCCGTCGACGAGTTCGAGGGCGTCGAGGAGTACACCACCGAGTCCGAGGTCGTCGCCGAGGGCGACTACACCTCCGAGTCCCTTGCCGGCCGCTTCGGCGACCCGCAGCCGGCCGCCGGCCTGGGCCGCCGCAAGAACGCCATCGCCCGCGTCCGGATCGTTCCGGGCTCCGGCAAGTGGAAGATCAACGGTCGCACCCTTGAGGACTACTTCCCCAACAAGGTGCACCAGCAGGAAGTCAACGAGCCGTTCAAGCTGCTCGAGCTCGACGGCCGCTACGACGTCATCGCCCGCATCGCGGGTGGCGGCGTCTCCGGCCAGGCCGGCGCCCTGCGCCTGGGTGTCGCCCGTGCGCTGAACGAGGCGGACGTCGACAACAACCGCCCGGCGCTGAAGAAGGCCGGCTTCCTGTCCCGCGACGACCGTGCGGTCGAGCGTAAGAAGGCCGGTCTGAAGAAGGCCCGTAAGGCTCCGCAGTACAGCAAGCGCTAATCTGCGCCTGCTGTTCAGCACCAACCGCCCCGGCAGCACTCTCCGTGCTGCCGGGGCGGTTCGTTTACCGCCACAAGCGGAATAACTAGCGGTCTCAAGCGAAGCGCGAACGTGGGAGGACAACTGTGGGACGACTCTTCGGGACGGACGGTGTACGCGGCGTCGCCAATGCGGATCTGACGGCGGAGCTCGCGCTCGGCCTCTCCGTGGCGGCAGCCCACGTGCTGGGCGAGGCGGGCACCTTCGAGGGCCACCGCCCCACCGCGGTGGTCGGCCGCGACCCGCGGGCCTCCGGCGAGTTCCTGGAGGCCGCGGTCGTCGCCGGCCTCGCCAGCGCGGGCGTGGACGTCCTGCGCGTCGGTGTGCTGCCCACCCCGGCGGTGGCGTATCTCACCGGTGCGCTGGGTGCCGACCTCGGCGTGATGCTCTCCGCGAGCCACAACGCGATGCCCGACAACGGCATCAAGTTCTTCGCCCGCGGCGGCCACAAGCTCGCCGACGAGCTGGAGGACCGCATCGAGTCCGTGTACGAGGAGCACCGCACCGGCGCGCCCTGGGACCGGCCCACCGGTGCCGGCGTCGGCCGCGTGAGCGACTACGACGAGGGCTTCGACAAGTACGTCGCCCACCTCATCGGGGTGCTCCCCAACCGCCTGGACGGCCTGAAGATCGTCCTGGACGAGGCGCACGGCGCGGCCGCCCGCGTCTCGCCCGAGGCCTTCGCCCGGGCGGGCGCCGAGATCGTCACGATCGGCGCCGAGCCGGACGGCCTCAACATCAACGACGGCTGCGGCTCCACCCACCTGGACCTGCTCAAGCAGGCCGTGGTCGAGCACGGCGCCGACCTGGGCATCGCCCACGACGGCGACGCGGACCGCTGCCTCGCGGTCGACGCCTCGGGCGCCGAGGTCGACGGCGACCAGATCCTCGCGGTCCTGGCACTGGCCATGCGCGAGGCCGGCTCGCTGCGCGGCGACACGGTCGTCGGCACGGTGATGTCGAACCTGGGCTTCAAGCTGGCCATGGAGGCCGAGGGCATCCGGGTCGTGCAGACCGGCGTCGGCGACCGGTACGTGCTGGAGGCGATGAAGGAGCACGGCTTCGCCCTCGGCGGCGAGCAGTCCGGCCACGTGATCATCCTCGACCACGCGACGACCGGCGACGGCACGCTGACCGGCCTCATGCTGGCGGCGCGGGTCGCGGCGACGGGCCGCCCGCTGGCCGAGCTGGCGGGTGTCATGCAGCGGCTGCCGCAGGTGCTCGTCAACGTCCGCGACGTCGACCGGACCAAGGTCGCGACCTCCGGGGAGCTGGCCGCCGCCGTCGTCGACGCCGAGCGCGAGCTCGGCACCACCGGGCGGGTGCTGCTGCGCCCCTCGGGCACCGAGCCGGTGGTCCGCGTCATGGTGGAGGCCGCCGACCTGGAGCAGGCCCGCGCGGTGGCCGGGCGCCTCGCCGACGTGGTGAAGTCCGCGCTGGGCTAGGCCGTCTCTTTCGGATCTTGCCGGTCACGCCCGCGTCGTCCGGTGCCGTGCATCGCATGGCGGAGGGCCGTCCGCGTACCGGGGTACGCGGGCGGCCCGACAACGCGGCGAGGCGCGGCACCGGACGGCGTGGGTCAGGCAAGATCCGGAGGAGACGGCCTGGAACGCCCCCGGCCCCGCCCCGCCTGGGCGGGGCCGGGGGAGGTGCATCAGGGGCGCGGTGGCGTGCCCGGCGGCCGGGTCATCCGGTGCCGCCGGGCGCGCCACAGCAGTTTCCAGCCCATCAGGGTCAGCGTGCCGGCCAGCACGATCCCGGACAGGTTCAGCGCCAGCTGCACGGCGGAGCCCCACATCTGCGGGATGTCCCCGAAGCTCAGCGCCAGGGCCGCGTTCGCCGCGGCGGGCACGGTGGTCACCGAGATGGCGACGCCGACCAGGGCGCCGGCCTTCGCGGACGTCAGCGACAGCATGCCGGCCGTGCCGGCGAGCAGCGCCACGATGAAGGAGAACGGGTCGGGCTGCCAGACGAAGCTGGTGTTGGGGCGCGGGGCCTCCAGCATCGACGCGTCGATCTGGCCGATCGCCGTCATGCCGAGGCTGAACAGCGTCGTCACCGCGATCGCCGCGGCGAACCCGACGGCGAGGGCGTTCGCCGAGCGCGCCGCGAGGCGCGGAGAGCCGCGCACGAGTCCCGTACAGACCCCGGCGAGGGGCCCGAACTCCGGTCCGACGGCCATCGCGCCGACGATCAGCACGGCGTTGTCGAGGGCCACGCCGCAGGCCGCGATCATCGTCGCGAGCGCCAGGAAGAACAGGTAGGTGATGGTGAGGGTGGAGTCCTCGTGCGTCGCCTCGGTCAGCTTCTCCCACAGCACCGCGTCGGCGCCCTCGCCCGGGGCCTCCTCCTCCGCGCGCTCGGCCCGCTGGGACAGTGTCAGGTCGACGTCCTCGACGGCGACCGAGCCGGCGCGGTCGATGCCGAGCACGCGCAGGCCGTGCAGCAGCTGGTCTGCGGCCTCGCGGGCCACGTCGCACAGCACGAGGTCGCCGGCCGGCTCGCGGGCGGCCCCCGGGAGGACGGCCACGTGCGTGGTGCCGACCGTCCGCCCGATCAGCTCCAGGACGGCGTCGGTGCGGTCGGGCGGTGTGATCATCCGTAGGTGCAGCATCCCCGCACCGTAGCCTCAGAGCTTGCGCAGGCTCAGTTTCTGCACCTTGTGGTCGGCTCCCTTGCGGACGACCAGGGTGGCGCGGCCGCGGGTCGGGGCGACGTTCTGCAGCAGGTTCGGCTTGTTGACCGTCCGCCACATCGTCTTCGCGTAGTCCAGGGCCTCCTCCTCGGAGACCTGGGTGTACTTGCGGAAGTACGACGAGGGGTCCTGGAAGGCGGTCTCGCGCAGCTTGCGGAAGCGGTTGAGGTACCAGCGCTCGACGTCCTCGGCGCGCGCGTCCACGTACACGCTGAAGTCGAAGTAGTCGGCGAGGCCCACCCTGGTGCGGCCGTCCTTGCCGGGCAGGGCCGGCTGGAGGACGTTCAGGCCCTCCACGATCAGGATGTCCGGGCGTCGGACGACGAGCCGCTCGCCGGGCACGATGTCGTAGATCAGGTGCGAGTACACCGGGGCGGTGACCTCGTCCTTGCCGGCCTTGATGTCGGCGACGAAGCGGGTCAGGGCCCGGCGGTCGTAGGACTCGGGGAAGCCCTTGCGGGAGGTCAGGCCGCGCCGCCGGAGCTCCTCCATCGGGTAGAGGAAGCCGTCGGTGGTGACGCGCTCGACGCGGGGGTGCTCGGGCCAGCGCGCGAGCAGCGCCTGGAGCAGGCGGGCCACGGTGGACTTGCCGACGGCGACGGATCCGGCGACGCCTATGACGAACGGGGTGCCCTGCTGGCTGCCGTGGCCGTTGCCGCCGGCGTCGCCGAGGAAGGTGTTGAGGGCGCCGCGCAGGTTGCTGGTGGCGCCGACGTACAGGTTGAGGAGGCGCGACAGCGGCAGGTAGACATCGCGGACCTCGTCCAGGTCGATGACGTCGCCGAGGCCGCGCAGCCGCTCGACCTCCTCGGCCGTCAGGGGCAGCGGCGTCCGCTCGCGCAGTGCGCTCCACTCGGCCCGGGTCAGGTCCACGTACGGGGAGGCCTCGGTCCGGCGCGGGGTGCGCTCGGGCCGGCCGGGGCGGTCCGTCCCGCAGTCCGGGTCCGGCGTGCTGCTTCGTGGCGGCGAAGTGATCACACTCCATTGTCGGGGCTGGGGGCCCTGCGTGGGTGGTGGGGTCGGTCACGTGGCGCAGCGGCGGGTTTTCGGTCTCGCTGCGGTCACGATCACGTCGCAGGGCTTTAATCCCGGCGGTGCTGTCGGAGCGGGCGCGTAGATTGCCGATCAAGGACGTTTCCGGCGGGTGTTTCCACGGGGAGTGGCGCCGTGCCGGAGGGTTCCTGCATCGTCTTTCGCAACCGCTTCCGGGGGAGTTCCACCGTGCGCAGCACCTTCGTCCGTCGTTCTGTCATGACCGCGTCCGCCGTGTCCCTGGCCCTGCTGGCCACCGCGTGCGGCTCGTCCGACTCCAAGGGCGAGGCCAAGGCCGACGCCCCGGCCCCCGCCGCCTCCTCGGCGGCCCCGGCGAAGGGCAAGACCGACGCCGAGCTGGCCGGCGTGATCGTGAAGCAGGCCGACCTGCCGGACCACCTGGTGAAGGAGGCCACGGCCGCCGAGGCCGCGGCCGGCGCCGCCGCCACCAGCGACAAGCCCGACTGCCTGCCGCTGGTCAAGGCCCAGTCGATGGCCCCGGTGGGCAAGGCGGCCGGGACCGCGCGGACCAAGGCCGTCGCCAAGCCGAAGGACGGCGGCGCCGCCGACACCCCGGACGCCAAGATGAAGGCGATCATGGACGCGCTCGGCGCGAACGCCACTGCCGTCACCCTCTCCTCGTACGACGGCAAGGGCGCCGAGGAGGCCTTCGCCGCGCTGAAGAACGCGGGCACGGCCTGCGCCGCCGGCTACGGCGTCACCCAGGACGGCGAGTCGGCCAAGGTCACCAAGGTGGCCCCCGGCACGCCGGTGACCGCGGGCGACGAGGCCCTCGCGTACACCGTGGAGGCCGACTCCGACGGCACGAAGATCTCGACGCAGCTGGTCGTCGTGCGCAAGGCCAACACCGTCGCGACCTTCTCGGCGCTCAGCCTGAAGGGCACCGCCGAGCAGCCGAAGGCCGTCGTCGACGCGCAGGTCAAGAAGCTCGGCTGACGCGCAGGCGCGTCCGAATCACGTCAACCCCGCTCCGGCGCATTCGCCGGGGCGGGGTTTTCGTCTCGTCCGGGTACGGGACGGGGCGTCAACTCGGGCGTACGCTGCGCGCTATGTGCGGAATTGTGGGTTACGTAGGAGCGCAGTCGGCGCTCGATGTGGTCATCGCCGGACTCAAGCGGCTGGAGTACCGCGGCTACGACTCGGCGGGCGTCGCCGTCGTCGCCGACGGGGAGCTCGCCTCGACGAAGAAGGCCGGGAAGCTCGTCAACCTGGAGAAGCAGCTCGTCTCCCATCCGCTGCCGCCCGGCTCCACCGGGCTCGGCCACACCCGGTGGGCGACGCACGGCGGCCCCACCGACGCCAACGCCCACCCGCACCTGGACAACACGGGCCGGGTCGCCGTCGTCCACAACGGCATCATCGAGAACTTCGCCGTGCTGCGGGCCGAGCTGGCAGACCGCGGGCACCGCCTCGACTCGGAGACCGACACCGAGGTCACCGCCCACCTCCTGGCCGAGGAGTACGCGGCGGCCGGGGACCTCGCGGAGGCCATGCGCCGGGTGTGCCGGCGCCTGGAGGGCGCCTTCACGCTGGTCGCCGTGCACGCCGACGTGCCGGACGTGGTCGTCGGCGCACGCCGCAACTCCCCGCTCGTCGTCGGCGTCGGCGAGGGCGAGAACTTCCTCGCCTCCGACGTGGCCGCGTTCATCGCGCACACCCGATCCGCCATCGAGCTGGGCCAGGACCAGGTCGTGGAGCTGCGCCGGGACGGTGTCACGGTCACCGGCTTCGACGGCTCGCCCGCCGAGGTCCGCGCCTACCACGTCGACTGGGACGCCTCGGCCGCCGAGAAGGGCGGCTACGACTACTTCATGCTCAAGGAGATCGCCGAGCAGCCGAAGGCCGTCGCCGACACCCTCCTCGGCCGCATCGACGCGAGCGGCTCCCTCACCCTCGACGAGGTGCGCATCCCCGCCTCGGTGCTCCGCGAGGTCGACAAGGTGGTGATCGTGGCCTGCGGCACGGCCTACCACGCCGGCCTCATCGCCAAGCTGGCCATCGAGCACTGGACGCGCATCCCCTGCGAGACGGAGCTGGCCAGCGAGTTCCGCTACCGCGACCCGATCCTGGACCAGCGGACGCTCGTCGTGGCCATCTCGCAGTCCGGGGAGACCATGGACACGCTGATGGCGCTGCGGCACGCGCGCGAGCAGGGCGCGAAGGTGCTCGCCATCTGCAACACCAACGGCTCGACGATCCCGCGCGAGTCGGACGCCGTGCTGTACACGCACGCCGGCCCGGAGGTGGCCGTCGCCTCGACCAAGGCGTTCCTGACGCAGCTGGTGGCCTGCTACCTGGTCGCGCTCTACCTCGGCCAGGTGCGCGGTACGAAGTGGGGCGACGAGGTCGGGGCGGTGGTCCGCGAACTGTCCGACATCGCCGGGGCGGTGGACGCCGTCCTGGAGACGATGGAGCCGGTGCGGGCGCTGGCGCGGTCCCTCGCCGACAAGAACACCGTGCTGTTCCTCGGCCGGCACGTCGGCTACCCGGTGGCCCTGGAGGGCGCGCTCAAGCTGAAGGAGCTCGCGTACATGCACGCGGAGGGCTTCGCGGCGGGCGAGCTCAAGCACGGCCCGATCGCGCTGATCGAGAAGGACCTGCCGGTGGTGGTGGTCGTGCCGTCGCCGCGCGGGCGCTCCGTCCTCCACGACAAGATCGTCTCGAACATCCAGGAGATCCGGGCGCGCGGCGCGCGGACCATCGTCATCGCCGAGGAGGGCGACCAGGCGGTCGTCCCCTATGCCGACCACCTGGTCCGCATCCCGGCGACGCCGACGCTGCTCCAGCCGCTGGTGGCCACCGTCCCGCTCCAGGTGTTCGCGTGCGAACTGGCCACGGCGCGCGGCAACGAGGTGGACCAGCCGCGTAATCTCGCGAAGTCCGTGACCGTGGAGTAGGAGAGAGAGCGGGGGGTCGCCGTCGTGATCATCGGCGTGGGGATCGACGTGGCGGAGATCGAGCGCTTCGGCGTGTCGATGGAGCGGACGCCGGGCATGGCCCAGCGGCTGTTCACCGAGTCGGAGCTGGTGCTGCCGAGCGGCGAGCGGCGCGGGATCGCCTCGCTCGCCGCCCGGTTCGCCGCGAAGGAGGCGCTCGCCAAGGCGCTCGGCGCGCCCGGCGGCATGCTGTGGACCGACGCGGAGGTGTACGTGGAGGAGACGGGGCAGCCCCGGGTGCGGGTGCGGGGCACCGTCGAGGCGCGGGCGGTGGAGCTGAACGTGAAGTCCTTCCACCTCTCGCTCAGCCACGACGCGGGCGTCGCCTCGGCCGTCGTCATCGCCGAGGGCTGACGGCTGCCGCGCCGCCGATCGGGCAGGCTGGGCCCATGCGTACTGCTTACAGCGTGGAGAACGTGCGGGCCGCGGAGCGGGAGGCGATGGCGCGGCTGCCGGAGGGCGCCCTGATGCAGCGCGCGGCGGCCGGGCTGGCCGCCGCCTGCGCGGGCCTGCTGGCGAAGGTGTACGGCGCCCGGGTGGTCCTGCTCGTCGGGCCGGGCGACAACGGCGGCGACGCCCTGTACGCGGGCGCCCGGCTGGCCCGGCGCGGCGCCGCGGTGACCGCGGTGCCCGCCGACCCCGGGCGCGTGCACCCGGGCGGGCTGGCGGCGCTGCGCGCCGCGGGCGGCCGGCTGTCCGCCGCGGTGCCGGACCGCGCGGACCTCGTCGTCGACGGCCTGCTCGGCATCGGCGGGCGGGGCGGGCTGCGCCCGGCCGCGGCGGCGCTGGCGGAGCGGATCCCGCCCGGCGCGCCCGTCGTCGCCGTGGACCTGCCCAGCGGCGTGGACGCGGACACCGGGGAGGTCGCCGGGGCGGCCGTACGGGCCGACACGACCGTCACGTTCGGGGCGTACAAGCCGGGCCTCCTCGTCGACCCGGGCGCGGGCCTGGCCGGCGAGGTGCGGCTGGTGGACATCGGCCTGGACCCCGCCGCGCTCGGCACCCCGGCCGCCGCCGCCCTGGAGGACGCCGACCTGGCGACCATCCTGCCGCGGCCCGGCGCGGCGAGCGACAAGTACAGCCGCGGGGTCGTCGGCGTCGTCGCCGGGTCGGCGCAGTACCCGGGCGCGGCCGTCCTGGCGGTGGCGGGCGCGTTGCGCGGCGGCGCCGGAGCCGTGCGCTACGTCGGCCCCGCGCACGAGGAAGTGCTGGCCCGCTACCCGGAGACGCTGATCGGGCGGGGCCGGGTGCAGGCCTGGGTGGTCGGGCCGGGCCTCGGCGGCGACCGGGCCGCGGAGGCGGCGCAGGCGCTGGCCGAGCCGGTGCCGGTCCTGGTGGACGCGGACGGGCTGCGCGGCCTGGACCCGGCGGTGCTGCGCGCCCGCACCGCACCGACCCTGCTGACTCCTCATGCGGGGGAGGCGGCCGCGCTGCTGGGCGTGCCGCGCGCGGACGTGGAGTCGGGGCGGCTCGCTGCCGTACGGGAGCTGGCCGGCCGCTTCGGGGCCGTGGTGCTGCTGAAGGGCTCGACGACGCTGGTGTGCGACGGCCGCGGGCCCGTCCGGGTGAACCCGACCGGGACGCCCTGGCTCGCCACGGCCGGCAGCGGCGACGTCCTGTCCGGCCTCGCCGGCTCCCTCCTCGCGGCCGGTCTGCCGGCCGCCGACGCGGCCTCCGCGGCGGCGTACCTGCACGGCCTGTCCGCCGGGCGCGCGGCGAGCGGCGCCCCGCTGCTCGCCCAGGAGGTGGCCGCGGCGCTGCCCGCCGCATGGCGGGCGGTGCACGGGTCCTGAAAGGCCGTCGGCTCCGGGGTCGCGGCCGGGAAGCTGCCGGGTCGCGACGCCGGCCCGGCACCTCGCCGCGCCGCCGGCCCGCGCACGCGCGTGCGGTCCGCCGCGCGGTGGACCGGCACCGGACGCCGCGACCCGGCAGCCCTTCGGGCCGCCGCCCCCTCGGGGTGGTCCGCCGCAGGTCCGGGCGGGTCGACTTGTGACAGGGCCGGTACACGCCCTGCGGTCGGCCCGGGACGGCCTCTGAGAGACTGGGGGCGATGAACGAGACACCGACGCGCGTGTACGCCGAGATCGATCTGGACGCGGTACGGGACAACGTGCGCGCCCTGCGCGCGCGGGCGCCCCGGGCCGCGCTCATGGCCGTGGTCAAGGCGGACGCCTACGGGCACGGTGCCGTCCCCTGTGCCCGCGCCGCGCTGGAGGCCGGCGCCGCCTGGCTCGGCACGGCCACCCCGCAGGAGGCGCTCGCCCTGCGCGCCGCCGGGATCGACGCGCCCCTGCTGTGCTGGCTGTGGACGCCGGGCGGGCCCTGGCGCGAGGCCGTCGAGGCCGGCATCGACGTGTCCGTCAGCGGGATGTGGGCCCTGCGCGAGGTGCAGGACGCCGCCCGGGCCGCGGGCCGCACCGCCCGGATCCAGCTGAAGGCCGACACCGGGCTCGGCCGGGCCGGCTGCCAGCCCGCCGACTGGGCCGAGCTGGTCGGCGCGGCCGCGGCAGCCGAGGCCGAGGGCACCGTCCGCGTCACCGGGATCTGGTCGCACTTCGCCTGCGCCGACGAGCCCGGGCACCCGTCGATCCCGCTCCAGCTCACGGCCTTCGGGGACATGCTCGCGTACGCCGAGAAGGAGGGCCTGGAGCCCGAGGTCCGGCACATCGCCAACTCCCCGGCGACGCTCACCCTCCCCGAGAGCCACTACGACCTGGTGCGCTGCGGCCTCGCCGTCTACGGCGTCTCGCCCGCGCCCGAGCTCGGCACCTCCGCGGAGCTGGGCCTGCGTCCCGCGATGTCGCTGAAGGCCTCCGTCGCCCTGGTCAAGACGGTGCCCGCGGGGCAGGGCGTCAGCTACGGCCACCACTACACCACCGACGCCGAGACCGACCTGGCGCTGATCCCCGCCGGTTACGCCGACGGCGTCCCCCGGCACGCCTCCGGCCGGGGCCCGGTCGCGGTCGGAGGAAGGATTCGCCACGTCGCAGGCCGCGTCGCCATGGACCAGTTCGTCGTCGACCTCGGCCACGACCACGGCCCCCGGCGCGTCCGGGCGGGCGACGAGGCCGTCCTCTTCGGCAGCGGCGAGCACGGCGAACCCACCGCCGAGGACTGGGCGCAGGCGGCGGACACGATCGCCTACGAGATCGTCACCCGCATCGGAGCGCGCGTGCCCCGCGTCTACCGCAACGGCTGAGTGGGGGCCGCGTGAGCGAGAACTGGCGCAGGGCCGGCTGGGCCGGGGCCGTCATCGGCGTGATGGCCGCCGGTGCGGCGGCCGGCGTGGCCGTCGAACGGATCACGGTCGGGCGCGGCGTGCGCCGCAAGGCGCGCCTGGCGCTCGACGCCGCCGGCGACTACGGGTCCCTCCGCGGGACCCCCGGTGCCGCCTACGCCGAGGACGGCACCGAGCTGCACTACGAGGTGGAGGAGCCGGCCCAGGACGCCAAGCGCGCCCGCCCGGGGCTGCGGCCCAGCACCGAGCCCGTCCCGACCGTCGTGTTCTGCCACGGCTACTGCCTCGCCCAGGACTCCTGGCACTTCCAGCGCGCCGTGCTGCGCGGCACGGTCCGCGCCGTGTACTGGGACCAGCGAAGCCACGGCCGCAGCGCCCGCGGCTTCGCCCAGGCCGACGGCGAGCCCGTCACCATCGACTGCCTCGGCCGCGACCTGAAGGCCGTCATCGACGCCGCCGCCCCCGAGGGCCCGCTGATCCTGGTGGGGCACTCCATGGGCGGCATGACGATCATGGCGCTGGCCGACCAGTACCCCGACCTGGTCCGCGACCGCGTCGTCGGCGTCGCCCTGGTCGGCACCTCCAGCGGCCGCCTCGGCGAGGTGACGTACGGGCTGCCCGCCGTCGGGCTCGGCGCGGTCCGGCGCATCCTGCCGCCCGTCCTGAGGGTGCTCGGCTCCCAGGTCGAGCTGGTGGAGCGGGGCCGCAGGGCCACCGCCGACCTCTTCGCGGGGATGGTCAAGCTGTACTCGTTCGGCGCGCCCCGCGAGGTGGACCCCGGGGTCGCGCGGTTCGCGGAGCGGCTCATCGAGCACACCCCGATCGACGTGGTCGCCGAGTTCTACCCGGCCTTCCAGGCCCACGACAAGACGGAGGCCCTCCAGCGGTTCGGGGACATCCCGGTCACCGTCATCGCCGGCGACCACGACATGATCACGCCCGCCGCGCACAGCCAGGCCATCAAGGACGCCCTGCCCGCCGCGGAGCTCGTCGTCCTGGAGCGGGCCGGCCACCTGATGATGCTGGAGTACCCGGAGACGGTGACGGCGCTGCTCCTGGAGCTGCTCGCCCGCACCGGCGCGGTGCCCGCAGCGGCTAACGTTGGCGGACATGGAAGACGTACCGCTGGAAGCCCCCCGCAGCCCGGTGCCGCAGCCGGGTCCGGGACCGCAGGGACCTGAGGCCGCCGCCCGGGCCCGCATCACCGTCGACTCGCCCGGCGCCATGCAGTCCCTCGGCCGGAGCATCGCCGGCCTGCTGCGCCCCGGCGACCTCGTGCTGCTGACCGGGGAGCTCGGCGCGGGCAAGACGACGCTGACGCGCGGGCTGGGCGAGGGGCTCGGCGTGCGGGGCGCGGTGACCTCGCCGACGTTCGTGATCGCCCGTGTCCACCCGCCGCTGGGGTCCGGGCCGGCGCTGGTGCACGTGGACGCGTACCGGCTGGGCGGCGGGCTCGACGAGATGGAGGACCTGGACCTCGACGTCTCGCTGCCCGAGTCCGTCGTCGTCGTCGAGTGGGGCGACGGCAAGGTGGAGGAGCTCTCCGACGACCGGCTGCACGTGGTGATCGCGCGGGCCGTCGGCCACGAGGAGGTCCTCGACGACGTACGGGAGGTCACCGTGCACGGGGTCGGCGCCCGCTGGGCCGCGCCGGACGCGCTGGCCGGGCTGGGGGCCGCGGGCTGAGGCCCCGCGGGGCGGGTCGGGCGGCGGTCGCCGGAAAACGTGCCGACAACCTGTCGGGAACATATTGCGCCGGACGAGGCGCCCGTGGTGACATGGTACTGAGGGCAGGTTAGGCCTACCTAAGTACGGCCGGCCCGGGGCCAGGAGGCAGCCATGTCGACAGGAGCAGCACCCCGCGACCACCGCCCTGCCGCCGTCCCGATGGGCAGGCTGCTCGCCGCCTGCGCGGCCGCGACAGCCGTCTCCACGCCGCCCGCCCGCGAGCAGGCCCGGCCCGTACGGGACGCCGCCGCCCCCGGCCGCGGCGCAGCGGCCCGCGAGCCGCTGGCGCAGCCCGGACCGGAATCCGAGGCCGCCTGACCCGCCGGGTCCGCGAACCGTCCCCCGAACGGGTGCATCCGCGCCCGGCGCAGGGTCAGGGAACGACGACGATCTTCGAGTTGATCGTCGCGAACGCCCACATCGCGTCGCCGTCGGCCCGGCTCATCCGGATGCCGCCGGTCTTCTTCGCCGGGTCCGGCTGCGGCATCCCGCCGTCGGCGCGCGCGCTGAAGCCCACCACGACGCCGTCGGCGTTCGCGAAGCGCACCACGTGCTCGACGGGCACGCCGTCCGAGCCGGTCACCGCGCCCGAACGCGAACTCACCAGGTAGGTGCCGGTCTTCGGGTGGACCGTGCTCGGCATCACCGGGAACGTCCGCGGCTCCCGGCCGTCCTCGCCGACCAGCCACACCCGCTTCTGGCCCAGCGAGTACACCACCCGCACGCCGGTGCCGGAGTCCGCCGGCACGGCCGCCGGCTTCTCCGGGCCCGGCGCCGGAGCGACCGCCCCGGCGGAGGGCGCCGCCGCCTGCGGGGGCTGCGCGGGGGCCGCGGGCGCGGTCGCGGAGGCCTGGTAGCCGAGGAAGCCGACCGCGGCCAGCGCCGCGACGGTGAGCCCGGCCACGATTCCCGAGCTTCTGCTTGCCACCTTGCTCCACCTCTCCGTGCTTCCCCTGGCCTGCCGCCCGCCGGCGGGCGCGCCCCCCGGCCCCCGGTCCCGGCCGATGCCTGCGTCGAAGGTAGCAGCCGGGGTGCCCGCCGACCGGCCGCAAGGGCCGGGGCCCGGGGAGTCGTAGGCTGTTCGCGTGCTCTTGCTCGCCGTAGATACCGCCACGCCCGCCGTCACCGTCGCCCTCCACGACGGCCGGGACACCGTCGCCGAGTCGAACCAGGTCGACGCCCGCCGCCACGGGGAGCTGCTGCTCCCCTCCGTGGACCGCGTCCTCGCCGAGGCGGGGCTGGGGCTCGACGCCCTCACCGGCATCGTCGTCGGGGTCGGCCCGGGCCCCTACACCGGGCTGCGCGTGGGCCTGGCCACCGCCACGACCTTCGCCGCCGTCCTCGGCATCCCCGTCCACGGGCTGTGCACCCTCGACGGGCTCGCGTACGCCGCGGGCGCCGCGGGCATCGGGGGCCCCTTCACCGTCGCCACCGACGCGCGGCGCAAGGAGGTCTACTGGGCGCGCTACGAGGACCCCCTCACCCGGGTCGGCGAGCCCGCCGTGGACCGCCCGGCCGACATCGCCGAGCAGGTCGCCGGGATGCCCGCCGTCGGCCAGGGCGCCCGGCTGTACCCGCAGGTCTTCACCGACGCCCGCGACCCGGAGCACCAGAGCGCCGCCGCGCTGGCCGCGCTGGCCGCGCACCGGCTGGAGGCCGGCCTGGACTTCCTGCCGCCGGCCCCGCTGTACCTGCGCCGGCCCGACGCGCAGGTCCCGAAGAACTACAAGGTGGTCACCCCGCAGTGACCGCCCGCCCGTCGCCCGGCCCCCGGCCCGCAGCGCCGGCCGGCTCCGCCGTGCTGCGCCCCATGCGCTGGTGGGACATCGGGCCCGTGCTGGAACTGGAACAGGACCTCTTCCCCGAGGACGCCTGGTCCGCCGGCATGTTCTGGTCCGAGCTCGCCCACTCCCGCGGCCCGCGCGCCACCCGCCACTACGTGGTCGCCGAGGACGCCGCCGGCCGCCTCGTCGGCTACGCCGGGCTCGCCGCCGCCGGCGACCTGGCCGACGTCCAGACCATCGCGGCCGCCCGCGACCAGTGGGGGACCGGGCTCGGCGCCCGGCTGCTCACCGACCTGCTGCGCGCCGCCACCGCGTTCGAGTGCGCCGAGGTGCTGCTGGAGGTGCGGGTGGACAACGCCCGCGCACAGAAGCTCTACGAGCGCTTCGGCTTCGAGCCGATCGGCTTCCGCAGGGGCTACTACCAGCCCGGCAACGTCGACGCGCTCGTGATGCGCCTTTCCGATCCCGCACACTCCGTCCCCGCGGACGGACCCGTACAAGGTGAGACCCATGGCTGACGAACCGCTCGTCCTCGGCATCGAGACCTCCTGCGACGAGACCGGCGTCGGCATCGTCCGCGGCACCACCCTGCTGGCCGACGCCGTCGCCTCCAGCGTCGACGAGCACGCCCGCTTCGGCGGGGTCGTGCCCGAAGTGGCCTCCCGGGCGCACCTGGAGGCGATGGTCCCGACCATCGAGCGCGCCCTGAAGGAGGCCGGGGTCAGCGCCCGCGACCTCGACGGCATCGCCGTCACCGCCGGGCCGGGGCTGGCCGGTGCGCTGCTCGTCGGCGTGTCGGCCGCGAAGGCCTACGCGTACGCCCTCGGCAAGCCGCTGTACGGCGTGAACCACCTGGCCTCGCACATCTGCGTCGACCAGCTGGAGCACGGCCCGCTGCCCGAGCCGACGATGGCGCTGCTGGTGTCCGGCGGGCACTCCTCGCTGCTGCTCGCCCCGGACATCACCTCCGACGTGCGGCCGCTCGGCGCGACCATCGACGACGCCGCCGGCGAGGCCTTCGACAAGATCGCGCGGGTGCTGCAGCTCGGCTTCCCCGGCGGGCCCGTCATCGACCGGCTCGCGAAGGAGGGCGACCCGAAGGCCATCAACTTCCCGCGCGGGCTGACCGGGTCGCGCGACCCCGCGTACGACTTCTCCTTCTCCGGGCTGAAGACGGCCGTGGCCCGCTGGATCGAGGCCAAGCGGAACGCGGGCGAGGAGGTGCCGGTGAGGGATGTGGCGGCGTCCTTCCAGGAGGCCGTGGTGGACGTCCTCACGCGCAAGGCGATCCGCGCGTGCAAGGACGAGGGCGTCGACCACCTGATGATCGGCGGCGGCGTCGCCGCGAACTCCCGGCTGCGGGCGCTGGCGCAGGAGCGCTGCGACGACGCGGGCATCGTCCTGCGCGTGCCGCGGCCCAAGCTGTGCACCGACAACGGCGCCATGGTCGCGGCCCTCGGCGCGGAGATGGTCCGGCGGAACCGGCCGGCCTCGGACTGGGACCTGTCCGCGGACTCCTCGCTGCCGGTGACGGACCCGCACGTGCCGGGCACCGCGGGGGAGGAGCACAGCCACGGGCATGTCCACGACCACGACCACGTGCACGAGCTGAGCAAGGACAACCTGTACCAGTGAGCACCGTCGCGCTGATGTGGGAGGCCCGGGCCGCCGAGGGCCGCGGGCCGGAGCTGCTGGCCTGGGCCCGGGCGCAGGGCGCGGAGGGGGAGCCGCTGCGGCGGGAGGTGTTCCGGGCGCCGCAGGACCGCGTACTGGTCGTCACCTGGTGGGAGACCGAGGACGGCCTGGCGGCCGACCTGCCGGAACTGCCCGCCCCGCCGGCCGAGCTGATCGGGCGTCCGGTCCACCGGTGGCGCTTCGAGTCGGTCGAGGCGGTCCCCGGCCGCTGACCGGGGGCGGTGGACGGGGGCGGTGGACGGGGCCTTCGTGCACGCCGTCCACCTAGGGTCATGTGCATGACGCAGCACGGCGTCCGTCCGCTGCTCCGGCCCGCGGTCCGCAGGACGCCGCCGATCCGTGGGAGCTGCTGCGCCGGGCCGCCGGCCCGGTCCGCCGCCGCTGCTGCTGCTGCTGCCGGAGACCGTGCGCTGTGCGCCCGTCGCGCTCAAACGCCGCGCAGGCTGAAAGTGCCGGCTCCGCCGGAAACCGCCAGCTCCGCAGGAAACCGCTCGAAACCGCCGGCGCCGCCGCGGCGCTGAGCCGCCCCGACGCCGCCACCCTCGGCGAGGCCACCGCGGCGCGCGTGGGCGCAGCCGCTCCCAGCCCGCCGCCGGCGGCGGGCAAGCGCTCCGCGCCCGGCGCGCCCGCGACCCTGCCGAGGCCGACGGGCCGGCGGCGGCGAGTAGGGCGCGCGGGATCAGCCCCTGGACGAGCCCGGTGTACGCGGCCCCGCCCGTGCGGGATGCCGCCGCGGCCGCACCGGCGGCGAGGAGGGTGGGGCCGCCGCTGCGGCCGGGCTGGTCGGCTGGTCGCCGATCGGCCTCGCGGTGGCCTCCGTCGAGGAGCGTGACCCCTGTGTGGTCCTCTTCGCCCCCGTGTACGCCGTCCTCGGCCTTGGGGGCCCCTGCCGACCGGGATCCGGTCCGCCCGCACAGCGCGGCGCGACCGGGAGGCGGCGTCCGCCTCGGCCGCCGATCCGGCACTTTCAGCCCGCGCGGCGTTTGAGCGCGACGGGCGCGCAGCGCAGGAATCTCCGGCGGGGCCGGCGCACCGCCGCCGGGCGCCCGCGCCCGGCCGCGCCAGGGTGCGTGCGCACCGCCGCCGGGTGCACGCCCTCACAGGGCGCTGACGGGCCCCCCGATCAGCATCGACGGGGCGCCCGCGACGCGGGTGAGGAAGACCGTCGCCGCGTTCGGGCCCTGCGGCTTGACCTTCCTGCGGAGCTCCTCCGGCTCGATGGCCGAGCCGCGCTTCTTCACCGTCAGGGTGCCGACGCCGCGCTCGCGCAGCAGCGCCTTCAGGGGCTTCAGCCCGAACGGCAGCACGTCGGTGATCTCGTACGCGGTCGCGTACGGCGTCGCGCGCAGTTCGTCCGCGGTGACGTAGGCGATCGTCGGGTCGATGAGCCGGCCGCCGAGCTGTGCGGCGACCTCGGCGACGAGGTGCGAGCGGATGACGGCGCCGTCCGGCTCGTACAGGTACCGGCCCACGGGCCCGACCGGGGGCGGCGGCAGGGGGCCGGCGGCGTGCAGGGTGCGCGGCCCGGGCAGCAGGGTGGCCCGTACGGCGGGACCGGTGCCGGACAGGGCGTCCGCGGCCGCTGTGCCGAACCACAGGACGGCCTCCTTCACGTCGCCGTGGTCGGAGATCCACTCGGCCTCGGCGCCCGCGGGGACGGCCTCGTGCGGGATCCCCGGCGCGATCTTGACGGCGCCGCAGGGGGTCGCGGCGGCGGCCCGGGCCGCCCAGGACAGCGGCGGGGAGTAGGCCTCCGGGTCGAAGACCCGGCCGCGGCCGCCGCGCCGGGCGGGGTCGACGAACACGGCGTCGTACCCGGAGGTGTCGACGGCCGTGACGTCCTCCTCGCGGACCTCCACCAGGTCGGCCAGGCCCAGCGCCGCGGCGTTGGCGCGGGCGACCGCCGCGGTCAGCGGGTCGCGGTCCACCGCCAGCACCCGGATGCCCCGCCGGGCCAGGGCCAGGGCGTCGCCGCCGATGCCGCAGCACAGGTCGGCGACGCTGCGCACGCCGAGGGCGGCGAGCCGGCCGGCGCGGTAGGCGGCCACGGAGGCGCGGGTCGCCATCTCGGCGCCGCCGGGCGTGAAGTACATCCGGAAGGCGTCCTCCGCCCCGAACTTGGCCACCGCGCGCTGCCGCAGCCGGGCCTGTCCGAGCGCGGCGGAGACGAGCGGGGCGGGGTGGTCGCGGCGCAGCCGGGTGGCGACGGCGAGCTCCTTGCCCGGGTCGTAGTCGCGGAGGGAGTCCAGGAGGGTGCGGCCCTCCGGGGTCAGGAGGGCGGCGAAGTCTTCGGGGGTCACCCGTTCATTGTCGGCCAGTGTGGGCCAGTCGATTGAAGCCCGGCCTCCGCTCCGCGGTGTCGCCGGGGCGGCGCGCGGGCGCGGTGCCAGGATGCGCTGCTATGCAGCTAGTACGACAAAAGGAACAAAAGACGCTTCATGGTCGCCGGTCGACGGCCGGCCCCCGCGGCGGCCGGGCCGGGGTCGCGGCCGCCGCCCTGCTCGTCGCCGCCCTCGGCACGGCCTGCGGCTCCTCCCAGGACTCCGGCGCACCGGCCCCCGCCAAGTCCGGCAAGGGCGCCCAGGCGCCGGGTGCGGCGGGTGCGGCCGGCACCTACGCTGAGAAGCAGAAGGCCGCCCGGCTGGCGGTCGTCGCCGCGGCGAAGAAGTGGAAGCTCGACAAGCCGCCCCTCGTGGCCCCTCCGGCCCCCGAGGAGAAGCCGGAGATCACCACCCGCGACGGCTTCGAGGTCGACGGCCACGAAGAACTCCCCCCGGTCTTCACGACCGTTCCGACCGAGGACAAGGTCGTCTTCCTGACGATCGACGACGGCGCGGAGAAGGACCCCGAGTTCCTGAAGATGATGCAGGAGCTGAAGATCCCGTACACGGCGTTCGTCAGCGACTACCTCATCCGCGACGACTACCCGTACTTCAAGGCCATGCAGGCCGCGGGCGTCACCCTGAACAACCACACCCTCAACCACCGGTACATGCCGGCGCTCTCCTACGAGAAGCAGCGGGAGGAGATCTGCGGCCAGCAGGACACCATCCGGAAGACCTTCGGCAAGCGGCCGACGCTCTTCCGACCGCCGTACGGCAACTACAACGAGGACACCCTGCGCGCGGCAAAGTCCTGCGGGATCAAGGCGGTTCCGCTGTGGAACGCCGAAGGCTTCCCGAACCGGATGGACTACCGTGAATGGGACCGGGACCTGCATCCCGGAGATATCATCCTCACGCATTTCCGGGGGCGCGAGGACTGGAAGGGCACCATGCCCGACATGATCCGCCACGTCATGAAGACCGTCACGGACAAGGGTTACGCCGTGGCCCGCTTGGAGGACTACCTGTGAAGCACGCGCGCCGGCTGACGGCTGCCACACTCGCTGCCGGCGCGCTGGCGCTGTCCCTCACGGGGTGCGGGAACAGCGTGGACCCGATCGAGCGGCTCGGCCGCAACACCGCCCGGTCCGAGTCCTCCGCCCCGGCCGGGGACCAGGGGGCCGGGCCGGGGGCCGCCTCCCCCCCGGCCTCCGCGGCAGGCGACCAGGCGTACCGCAAGTGGGGGCTCACCGCGCCCGTGGCCTACGCCCCCAAGCCGGCGCAGAAGCCGGCCCTGCCGCCCGCAGTGCCCGGGAAGGCGCAGGTCGTGGACCGAATACCCCTGCCCCCGGGCGAGAAGACCGTCTTCCTGACCTTCGACGACGGCGCCGAGAAGGACCCCGAGTTCCTGAAGATGGCGGCCGACCTCAAGCTGCCGATCAGCATGTTCCTCACGGACAGCGCCGCCTCGTCCGACTACGGGCACTTCGAGAAGCTCCGCGACAACGGCTCGGGCAGCACCGTGAACAACCACACGCTGACCCACCCGAACCTGCGGACCCTGCCCTTCGCCGCGCAGAAGAAGGAGATATGCGGTCAGCAGGAGCGCCTGGAGAAGCGCTTCGGCACCAAGCCGCCCCTCTTCCGCCCGCCCTACGGCAACTACAACGACGACACGCTGAAGGCCGCCGCCGAGTGCGGCATCTCGCGGGTCGTGCTGTGGCGGGCGTCGATGCAGATCAAGGACTTCCAGTACGCCGAGGGCTCCGGCCTCAAACCCGGCGACATCGTCCTCGCCCACTTCCGCGGCCCCGCCGAGCTCAAGGGCGCCACCGAGGTCCAGATGACCGCGAACATGCTGCGGAGCATCCAGGAGCAGGGCTTCCGCATAGGCCGCCTGGAGGACTACCTCTGAGGCCCTGACGGCCCCTGCCCGCACGGGTCGTGCGGCTCCCCGGCCTGCGGGCCGGTGCGGACGACCGCCTGGTCCCCGTGCGGGCCGAACAGGTGCAGGATCTCCACCGCCTCCGGGCCGGCCGGCCCGAACCAGTGCGGCTCGCCGGTGTCGAACTCGGCGGCCTCGCCCGGGCGGAGCATGAACTCCCGCTCCCCGAGCAGCAGCCGCAGCTCGCCGGCGAGCACGTACAGCCACTCGTACCCCTGGTGGGTGACGAGCCGCGGCTCGCGGTGGGCGAGCACCTGCTTGAACACCCGGACACGGCCCGGGTACTGGGTCAGCGGGACGAGGACGCTGCCGGGCTCGCGCCGGCGCGGCGTCAGGTGGACCCGCGGGTCGCCGGTCGCGGGCGCGGCCACCAGCTGGTCGAGCGACACGCGGTGCGCCGCCGCGAGCGGCAGCAGCAGGTCCAGGGTGGGGCGGCGCAGGCCCGACTCCAGGCGGGAGAGCGTGCTCGGGGAGATGCCGGTGTCCGCGGCGAGCGCCTCCAGGGTGAGCCCGCGGGCGCGGCGCAGCGCGCGCAGGCGCGGCCCGATGGCGTCGAGCAGTTCCGTCAGCGAGTCCGCGTCCACGGCTCCATTTTGCGGTCTCCGCAAAACTCCTCCGCGGGCGGCGTGGGCCGGTCCGAGCATGGGCCGGCAGACCCTCCCGAAGGAAGGCGGACCCCGTGACGACGACCCCGAACCCGGCCGCGGCCCCGGCCCCGCGCCCGGCCCCGCATCCGGCCCCGGTTCCGATACGACCTCCGGGGCCGGACCCCGTACGGCGTCCCGGGCCGGACCCGGTGCCGCAGGCCGGGCCGGATCCCGGGGCGGTCGTCGCAGCCGCCGCGCGCCGCCGCTGGACCGTGCTGGCCGTGTGCGCGCTGAGCATGTTCCTGGTCGGCGTCGACACCACCATCGTCAACGTCGCCCTGCCCGCGATCGGCCGCGGCCTCGGCACCGATACCCGCGGCCTGGAATGGGCCGTGGACGCCTACACCGTGGTCCTCGCCGGCCTGCTGATCGCCTCCGGCGCGCTCGCGGACCGCTTCGGGCGGCGGCGCGTCTTCCGCCTCGGCTTGGTCCTCTTCGGCGCCTCCTCGCTGGCCTGCGCGTTCGCGCCCTCCCTCGGCTTCCTGATCGCGGCGCGCGCCGTCCAGGGCGCCGGCGCCTCGATGCTCAGCCCGGTCGCCCTGGCGATCGTGGTCAGCGCGATGCCCGACCCGCGGGAGCGGGCCCGCGCGATCGGCATCTGGGCCTCCGTGTTCGGGCTGAGCATGGCGGCCGGGCCGGTCGCCGGCGGGGCGCTGATCGGCGCCTTCGGCTGGCGGTCGGTGTTCTGGATCAACGCGCCGGTCGTCGCCGCCGCGCTCGTCCTCGTGGCGCTGTTCGTGCCCGAGTCCCGCGGGCAGCGCGCCCGCCCGATCGACCTGCCCGGCCAGGTGCTCCTGATCCTCGCCCTGTGCGCATCGGTCGGCGTCCTGATCGAGGCGCCCCGCCTCGGCTGGACCTCGCCGTGGGTGCTCGCCGGCTGCGCCGGGGCCGTCGCGTCGGCCGCCGGCTTCGCGGCGGTCGAGCGCCGCCGGGCCGAGCCGCTGATGGACCTCGCCCTGTTCCGCCGGCCGCCGTTCGCCGCCGCCGTTCTGGGCGCCGCCGCGGTGTTCACCGCCCTGACCGCGACCCTCCTGCTCGGCACCTTCCACCTCCAGCACGGCCTCGGCCGGACGCCGCTCGCCGCGGGCCTCGCGACCCTGCCCATGGCGCTCGGCGCGACCGTGTGCGCCCCCTGGGCCGGCCGCATGGCGGGCCGCTCGGGGCCGCGCCTCCCGCTGCTGCTGGCGGGGGCGTTCACCGCGGCCGGCGGGCTGTGCGGGGCCGTCGTCGGCCCCGGGGCCGGGACCGGCGTACTGCCGCTGCTCGCGGCGAACCTGCTCGCCGGGATCGGGTTCGGCTTCGCCAACGCCCCGCTGACGAACACGGCCGTCGGCGGGCTGCCGCCCTCGCGGGCCGGGGTCGCCGGGGCGATCACCTCCACCGCCCGGCAGGTCGGCTCCGCGGTCGGCATCGCCGTCGCCGGCGGTCTCGTCGCCGACGCCGCCCCGGCGGCCCTAGCCGGGGCCTCCCGGCCGGGCTGGCTGCTCGTGGCGGGCTGCGGGCTCGTGCTGCTCCTCGCGGCCCGCGCCTCCCGCGCCGCGGCCGCGCCGGGCGCCTGAGGCCCGCCGGGTCAGCGGCCCGGCACCGCCCGGGCCGGGCGGGCGTACGCCGGGCGGGCGGCGGCCGCTGCCGGCCTGCGCCGGCCGGCCTCGCGCTGCCGCTCCGCGCCGTCGCTGATCCGCAGCAGCAGCGCCACCATGATCCAGTTGGCCAGCAGGGACGAGCCGCCCTTCGCCAGGAACGGCAGCGCCTTGCCGGTCAGCGGGATCAGCCCGGTGACGCCCCCCGCCACCACGAACACCTGGAGCGCCAGTGCCGCCGACAGGCCCACCGCCAGCAGCTTCCCGAACGGGTCGCGGGCGCCGAGCGCCATCCGCAGCCCCCGCTGCACGAGGAGGGCGTACAGCAGCAGGACGGCCATGACGCCCGCGAGGCCGAGCTCCTCGCCGACGGTGGTGAGGATGAAGTCGCTGCGGCCGGCGAACTTGATCAGCTCGGGGTGGCCGCGGCCGAGCCCCGTCCCCGACATGCCACCGCTGCCGAAGCCGAAGAGGGCCTGCGCCGCCTGGTCCGAGGTGACGCCCGGCGGCGGCTGCTCCCGGTAGTAGGACAGCGGATCCAGCCAGGCCGCCACGCGCGCCTTGACGTGCGGCTCGGTCGAGCCGACCGCGAAGGCGCCGCCCGCGGCCATGACCAGGCCGCACACGATCCAGCCGGTGCGCTCGGTGGCCACGTACAGCATGACCACGAAGACGCCGAAGAAGATCAGCGACGTCCCGAGGTCGCGCTCGAACACCAGGACGAGCAGCGAGAGGATCCACACCGTGGCGATCGGGCCCAGCCGGCGCATCGGCGGCAGCCGCATCCCGAGGAACCGGCGGCCCGTCAGCGCCAGCGCCTCCCGGTGGACCACGAGGTACCCCGCGAAGAACACCGCGATCATGATCTTCACGAACTCGCCGGGCTGCACCGACATCCCGCCGACCACGATCCACCGCTTGGCGCCGTACGTGTCCGCCGGGGAGAAGGCCGGCGCGGCCAGGAGCGCCAGCGCCGCGGCCATCGGGAGGTAGATGAACCGCTGGAGCCGCCGGTGGTCGCGCAGCAGTGCCAGCACCAGCAGGCAGGCCGCGACCCCGACGACCGTCCACAGGAGCTGGCCGGGCGCGTACGCGTCGCCCCCGAACTGCTCGACGTACGCGTGGTCGAGCCGGTGCAGCAGCACCAGCCCGAGCCCCGTCAGCAGCAGGGCGAGCGGCAGGACCAGCGGATCGGCGTACGCCGCGAACCGGCGCACGCCCAGGTGGGCGACGAGGGCCAGCAGGCTCATGTCGGCCGTGAAGGCCGCGAGGTCCACCGGGAGCGCGCCGTTCAGCGCAAGGCCGGCGCTCGCGTGGCCGAGGGCGGTGATGCCGACGGTGAGGGCGAGCAGCAGGGCCTCGGTGCGCCGGCGCGCGCCCGCCGGCGTGAGGGGTTTCAGGCCCCGCACGGCGCGCCGGGGCCGACCGGAGTGATCCCGTCCGCATTCGGGCGCTTTATCTTCATATCTTCTACGACGTGCCCGGCCGCTCCGGGGTTGCCTCGGCCCCGGGCCCGCCGCACCGGCGCGCCGCGCGCCCGGCGCCGCCCCGCGCGAAGGTGCGGGATTCGGCCCCGGAGTGGCCGGAAGGTGTACGCGGACGGAGCGTGTTGGCACTCCGCTTGACCGAGTGCTAATCGCCGGAATAGTCTCGCACCTGGCACTCGCCCCCGGTGAGTGCCAACACAGCGACGGGCAGGTCCGGCACCCGCGACGACGGATCCACCTGGTCGCCACCTCAGACAGTTAACCCCGTGAGATCTCCGAAGGGGGAGGTCGGATCGTGACGACCGCCAGCTCCAAGGTTGCCATCAAGCCGCTTGAGGACCGCATCGTGGTCCAGCCGCTCGACGCCGAGCAGACCACGGCCTCCGGCCTGGTCATCCCGGACACCGCGAAGGAGAAGCCCCAGGAGGGCGTCGTCCTCGCCGTGGGCCCGGGCCGCTTCGAGGACGGCCAGCGTCTGCCGCTGGACGTCTCCGTCGGCGACGTCGTGCTGTACAGCAAGTACGGCGGCACCGAGGTGAAGTACAGCGGCGAGGAGTACCTCGTCCTCTCGGCTCGCGACGTGCTCGCGATCATCGAGAAGTAATTCACTTCTCCCAGCACTGCTTTGAGCTGCGCCCCTGGTCACCCCGCTGATTGCCGGGCGGCGAGGGGCGCGGTTCTTTGAACCCTAGTTTTCGAGAGGGCTGAACCGCTCCCATGGCGAAGATCCTGAAGTTCGACGAGGACGCCCGTCGCGCCCTCGAGCGCGGCGTCAACAAGCTTGCCGACACGGTCAAGGTGACGATCGGCCCCAAGGGCCGCAACGTCGTCATCGACAAGAAGTTCGGCGCCCCCACCATCACCAACGACGGTGTCACCATCGCCCGCGAGGTCGAGCTGGACGACCCGTACGAGAACCTCGGCGCGCAGCTGGTGAAGGAGGTGGCGACCAAGACCAACGACATCGCGGGCGACGGCACCACCACCGCCACCGTCCTGGCCCAGGCGCTGGTCCGCGAGGGTCTGCGCAACGTCGCCGCCGGCGCCTCCCCGGCCGCCCTGAAGAAGGGCATCGACGCCGCGGTCAAGGCCGTGTCCGCCGAGCTCCTCGCGACCGCCCGCCCGATCGAGGACAAGTCCGACATCGCCGCCGTCGCCGCGCTCTCCGCGCAGGACCAGCAGGTCGGCGAGCTCATCGCCGAGGCGATGGACAAGGTCGGCAAGGACGGCGTCATCACCGTCGAGGAGTCCAACGCCTTCGGCCTGGAGCTCGAGTTCACCGAGGGCATGGCCTTCGACAAGGGCTACCTGTCGCCGTACTTCGTCACGGACCAGGAGCGCATGGAGGCGGTCCTGGAGGACCCCTACATCCTGATCCACCAGGGCAAGATCGCCTCGATCCAGGACCTGCTGCCCCTGCTGGAGAAGGTCATCCAGGCGGGTGGCTCCAAGCCGCTGCTGATCATCGCCGAGGACGTCGAGGGCGAGGCCCTGTCGACCCTGGTCGTCAACAAGATCCGCGGCACGTTCAACGCCGTCGCGGTCAAGGCGCCCGGCTTCGGCGACCGCCGCAAGGCGATGCTCCAGGACATGGCCACCCTCACCGGTGCCACCGTCATCGCCGAGGAGGTCGGCCTCAAGCTCGACCAGGCCGGCCTGGACGTCCTGGGCAGCGCGCGCCGCGTGACCGTCACCAAGGACGACACCACCATCGTCGACGGTGCGGGCTCCTCCGAGGACGTCCTCGGCCGCGTCAACCAGATCAAGGCCGAGATCGAGTCGACCGACTCCGACTGGGACCGCGAGAAGCTCCAGGAGCGCCTCGCGAAGCTCGCCGGCGGCGTCTGCGTCATCAAGGTCGGCGCCGCCACCGAGGTGGAGCTGAAGGAGAAGAAGCACCGCCTGGAGGACGCCATCTCCGCGACCCGCGCCGCGGTCGAGGAGGGCATCGTCTCCGGTGGCGGTTCCGCGCTCGTCCACGCCGTCAAGGTCCTGGAGGGCAACCTCGACCTGACCGGCGACGAGGGCACCGGTGTCGCGGTCGTGCGCCGCGCCGCCGTCGAGCCGCTGCGCTGGATCGCCGAGAACGCGGGCCTCGAGGGCTACGTCATCACCTCCAAGGTGGCCGAGCTCGACAAGGGCCAGGGCTTCAACGCCGCCTCCGGCGAGTACGGCGACCTGGTCAAGGCCGGCGTCATCGACCCGGTCAAGGTCACCCGCTCCGCCCTGGAGAACGCCGCCTCCATCGCCTCCCTGCTGCTCACGACCGAGACCCTGGTCGTCGAGAAGAAGGAAGAGGAAGAGGCCAACGGCCACGGGCACGGCCACGGCCACGGCCACAGCCACTGATCCCGCGGGGGTGTGAGCCCCCGGCCGGACACCGGGCGACGGCCCCGGCCGCCACCGCCGCGAGGCGGGAGCGGCCGGGGCCGTCGTCGTGTCCGCCGCCGGCTGCCTGCTGCCGGCTGCGGCGGGCCGTCAGCCCCGGGCTCCGATCTGCCGCATCAGGCCCAGGGCGTCGTAGTGCCACCAGCCCTCGGCGATCAACCCGTCCCGGCACCGGAAGACCGTCGTGCCGGTCATGGTGCAGGTCCTCCCGGTCGGAGCGGCCCCCATGAAGGGGCCCTTGTGGCGGCCGCTCCAGGTCCACAGCGTGGTGACGAAGTCGTCCTGGGCCGTCTGCGCCTCGCGTACGAAGTCGAAGTCGAAGGCGGCGCGCCACATGGACACGTCCTCGACGACCGCCTCGCGCCCGGCCCGGCCGGCCGCGCCCATGACGTCGTGGTGGCGGTAGTCCGCCGCGAAGACCTCGGCGACGGCGCCCAGGTCGCCCTTGGCGGCGATGTCGTCGAACATCCGGTCGGCGAGCGAGGCGTTGAAGTGGTCGTCCCGGACGACGTCCAGGTTGGTGAACCGCGGCATCCCGTCGCAGAGGGCCACCATCTCCTGGAACATCCGGTCCGTCTCCGGGAGGTGAGAGTTCCTCATGGCCTCCTCGTAAGAGGGGAATTCGACGACGTCGACGTAGTGCGTCTCCGCCTCCCGATCCCTGCCGATCAGGCTGTGGGTCACCGTCCGCCTGCCGTTGGACTGCTCCAGGTACCGGTCGAAGAGCGCGCCGACGGCCTCGGGTCTGCTTGTCTCGTAATCAACTATCTGTACGAATGTCATGGCATCTCCCGGGCTGGGTGGAATATCCCCATTTTAGGAAGAGCGGCCCTCTACTGGGGCCCGTACTTGCGCCCCGTACGGGAGGACAGCCCGCCCAGCAGCCCGCGCGGGGCCAGCTTCACCACGCCCATCAGCGCCTTGTACCGCGGGTCGGGGACGGAGACGGTCCGGCCGCGGGCCAGGTCGTCGAGGGCGGCGGCCACCAGCTTGTCGGCGTCCAGCCACATCCAGCCGGGGATGTTGTCCGTCCCCATGCCCGCCCGCTGGTGGAACTCCGTCCGCACGAACCCCGGGCACAGCGCCATCATCCGCACCCCGGAGCCCGCCAGGTCCCGCGCCGCCCCCTGGGTGAACTGCACGACCCAGGCCTTGCTCGCCCCGTAGGTGCCGCGCGGCACGAACGCCGCCACCGAGGCCACGTTCACGATGCCGCCCCGGCCGCGCGAGCGCATGGAGCCGGCCGCCGCGGAGGACAGCCGAAGCACCGCCTCGACGTGGACCTTCAGCATGGTCAGCTCGTCGGCCATGGAGACCTCGAGGTAGCGGCCCTTGTTGCCGAACCCCGCGTTGTTGACCAGCAGGTCCACGGGGTGGGTGCGGTCGCCGAGGCGCTCCTCGACCGCCGCGATGCCCTCCTCCGTCGACAGGTCCGCGGTCAGGACCTCGGCCTCGATGCCGTGCCGGTCGTGCAGCTCGGTGGCCTGCTCGCGCAGGCGCGCGGTGTCGCGGGCGACCAGGACGAGGTTGTGGCCCCGGGAGGCGAGCCTGCGGGCGAAGGCGGCGCCGATGCCCGCCGTGGAACCAGTGATCAGCGCAGTCGTCATGACCGCAACCTAGCCCGTCGCCGCCCCGCCCCCCGGGCGGCCCGCTACTTCGCGGGCGCCGCCGCCTGCCTGCGCAGGTACGCCTGCACCTTCTCGTGGGCCTTCGGCTCCATCGCCGCCCCCGCCGCCAGCGTGCGCGGCAGCAGCTCCCGCTCCGTGGTGAAGGCCCGGAACCACAGCCCCACGGTGACGTCGTGGTCAGGACGGGCGACGACCTCGATCGGGTCGCCGGGCGAGATCCGCCCCTCCCGGACGACGCGCAGGTACGCCCCCGGCCGCACGGCCCCGGTGTACCGCTTCACCCAGGCCCGCTCGCCCAGCACCCCCTGGAAGGTCCGGCAGGGGATGCGGGCCGAGGCGACCTCCAGGACGACCTCCGCGCCGACCCGCCACCGCTCGCCGAGCAGGGCCCCGGTCAGGTCGATCCCCGAGGTGGTGAGGTTCTCGCCGAAGATCCCGCCGGGCAGCTCGCGCGCCAGCTCGGCCTCCCACCAGTCGAGGTCCTCGCGGGCGTAGGCGTAGACGGCCTGGTGGTCCCCGCCGTGGTGGCGCCGGTCGCAGATGTCGTCCCCCTCGACGCCGCTGCCGCCGACCCCGCGCGGGCCGGGCGGGGCGACGCGCACCGGGCCGGCGACCGGCCGCTTGCCGATGCCGGTCAGCCCGCTCGCCGAGTCGGTGTGCTGGGAGGGGGTCGCGCGGCCGACGTTCACGGAGATCACATGCATGGGCGCCATGGCAGACACGCTAGCCCAGCACCCCAAAGCCGTGCCTCCCATATGTGCACGGCCGTCAAAGCCGGGCTTATGCTCGAAGGGTGATCGAGGCACGTCATCTCCGGATCCTGCGCGCCGTCGCCGGGACCGGCTCCTTCTCCGCGGCCGCCCGCGAACTCGGGTGCACGCAGCCCGCCGTCTCCCAGCAGATGAAGGCGCTGGAGCAGTCGGCGGGCACGCCGCTGCTCGTCCGCGCCGGCCGCGAGATGCGCCTGACGCAGGCCGGCGAGGCCCTCGTACGGCACGCCGCGGGAATCCTCGCCGGGCTGACGGCCGCGGAGGAGGAGGTCGCCGCCATCGCCGGGCTGCGCGCCGGCCGGGTCCGGCTCGTCTCCTTCCCCAGCGGCAGCTCCACCCTGGTGCCGACGGCGCTCGCGGCGATGCGCGCCGAGCACCCGGGGACGCGCATCTCGCTGGTCGAGGCGGAGCCGCCGCGCTCGGTGGAGATGCTCCGCGACGGCGACTGCGACGTGGCGCTGGCCTTCCGCTACGCCGGCTCCGACCCGGCCGGCCCGGGCTCCGGCGGGGCCGGTGCGCCGGCCGCCGAGGGGTGGGAGGACCTCGTCGTGCGACCCCTGCTGACGGACCGGCTCGTCGGGCTGGTGCCCGCGGGCCACCGGCTGGCCGGCTCCGCCAGCGTGCGCATGGCGGAGCTCGCGGACGAGCCGTGGATCGCCGGCTGTCCGCGCTGCCGCCGCCACCTGGTCGAGGTGTGCGAGGACGCGGGCTTCACCCCGCGGATCGACTTCGCGACCGACGACTACCCGGCCGTCGCCGGCCTGGTCGGGGCGGGGCTCGGCGTCGCGGTGCTGCCGGAGCTCGCGGTGGAGTCCGTCCGCGCCAAGGGCGTGAGCACCGTGGCCGTCGAGCCCGCCGTCGAGCGGGAGGTCGTGGCGCTGACCCTGCCCGACCTGGCCCGGGTGCCCGCCGTCGCCGCGACCCTCGCCGAGCTGGAGCGGGCCGCGGCGCGCTGAGCCCCGCCGCGAGCGAGCGGCGGGCAGCGCCCGCAGCGGGTTGGTGAAACGTTCCTTCTTCGCTGCGCCGGATCCGGCTCAGTCCGGCGTGATCCGTCCGATCGTGCTCGACGCGGGGATCAGCCGATGGCGGGCGCGGCCCATCAGCTCCTCGCGCTCGTCCTCCGTGAGGCCGCCCCACACCCCGTAGGGCTCGCGGACGGCCAGCGCGTGCGCGGCGCATTCCGAACGCACCGGGCATCGCATGCAGACCTCTTTAGCCGAGGCCTCGCGCGCACTCCTGGCCGCGCCCCGCTCGCCCTCCGGGTGGAAGAAGAGGGAGCTGTCGACCCCCCGGCAGGCGGCCAGCAGCTGCCAGTCCCAGAGGTCGGCGTTCGGTCCGGGGAGGCGGGAGAAATCTGCCATGGGTAGTCCTCGTTGGTGCCGGTACTGAGACGGATACGGTCCAAGCCACCACACCTACTGTCCTAGTAGATGTAAATATGACTCATTGGGAATCTAGCCTCAGACACAGGCGAAACGGAAGGAAAGCCGCCAAATAGGGCATAGCTCCAGATGGAGGACAGGCGGCGAGTGGCGCCGACGATGTGATCGCGCCCTCACGTAGAGTGCCGAAGGTGTCCGTCCGACCCGTAACTCTTTCGAGTGACCATCGTTGAGAGAGCGAAGGCGGTTGAACCAATGACCTCCCGGACAGGTGTCCGAGAGCATCGACCGCACAGGTGACGATACGTACCAAGCCTGGAGGCTCAAGGTGACGCGCATCAGCAGCTCCGGAGGGCGGTCATGACTTCCGTCCTCGTCTGCGACGACTCCCCGCTTGCCCGAGAGGCGCTCCGTCGCGCGGTTGCCACCGTGCCCGGCGTCGAGCGCGTGACGACGGCTGCCAACGGCGAGGAAGTCCTCCGCCGCTGGGGCGCCGACCGCTCCGACCTGATTCTCATGGACGTACGGATGCCCGGGCTCGGCGGTGTGGAGACGGTGCGCCGGCTGCTCTCGGCCGATCCGGGCGCCCGCATCATCATGCTCACCGTCGCCGAGGACCTCGACGGCGTGGCCCTGGCCGTCGCCGCCGGCGCCCGCGGCTACCTGCACAAGGACGCCTCGCGCGCCGAACTGCGGGCCACGGTCACCCAGGCCCTCGCCGACCCGACCTGGCGGCTGGCCCCGCGCCGGCTCCGCTCGGCCGAGATGGGCGCCGCGCCCACCCTCACCGCGCGCGAGATCCAGGTGCTGGAGGGCATGAGCCACGGCCGGTCCAACGCGGAGATCGGGCGCGAGCTCTTCCTCTCCGAGGACACGGTCAAGACGCACGCCCGCCGGCTGTTCAAAAAGCTGGGGGCCTCGGACCGCGCGCACGCCGTGGCGCTCGGATTCCGCTGGGGCCTCGTCCGCTGACCGCGCCCCCGCGGGCCGGACGCTGAGCCGGTCCCGTCCGCCGCCGGCGGACGGGGCGGCGCGCCCGGCACGCCGCGCCCGCACACCGCGACGCGGCGCCCGGCCCCGCGCCGTCCGCCGCCCCGCTCCCGGCCCTGCCGCCCGGCCCCACCCCGTGCGTGGCCGGGGGATTGGCGGGGCACCATCCGGGGGACGTGTCGCTTCGTGCGCGATGCCGCATGCTTGAGTGTGTGGCGCATTCTGGGATGGGGCCTCGGAGAGTATTCGGGCGAGCGGGAGGGGAGCGTGCAGTGACGAGTCCAGGCGCACCCGCTCATAACGCTTCGGCGCACAACAAGGGCCGCGGTGCCGCGAACGCTCCGGCGCCAAGGCACCATGGATTGATGCGCGACGACGAGGCCATGGGCTCCCCCGCGGCCACAGGCCCCACGGGAGCCGCCAAGGGCGGCGGCGCCGGGGCGGTCAGCGACCTCGTCCGGCGCGCCGTCGACGGCGACGAGCAGGCCACCCACGACCTGCTCGCCTTCGTGCACCCGCTGGCCATCCGCTACTGCCGCACCCGGCTCTCCCGGCTCCCGGGTGACGCCCGCCACTTCGTCGAGGACCTGGCGCAGGAGGTCTGCGTCGCCGTCCTGATGGCACTGCCGCGCTACCGCGACACCGGCCGCCCCTTCGAGGCGTTCGTCTTCGCGATCGCCGCGCACAAGGTCGCCGACCTCCAGCGGGCCGCCATGCGCCACCCCGGCAGCACGGCCGTCCCCTCGGACGAGATGCCCGAGCGGCCGGACGACTCCCTCGGCCCGGAGGAGCGGGCGCTGCTCAGCAGCGACGCCGCCTGGGCCCGCAAGCTGCTCGCCAACCTGCCCGAGACGCAGCGCGAGCTCCTCGTCCTGCGCGTCGCCGTCGGCCTGACCGCCGAGGAGACCGGCCAGATGCTCGGCATGTCCCCCGGCGCCGTCCGGGTGGCCCAGCACCGGGCGCTCAGCAGGCTGAGGGCCCTGGCCGGGCAGTAGCGCCCGGGCCGCCGGCGGCGGATTTCCGGACGGTCGGCCGCATGCCGCTTCCCTAGGAGGAATCCACGAAACTTGGGAGTGATCTCGCTCGTGGAATGAGACGCCTCCCGATCCCGTTAGCATGGACATCCGCGCTGGGCAAGACCATTTGGGAAGGTGTCATGACTGTCAACTCCGACGGAGTGCCCGACAAATTCGCCGCGCTCGGACTCACGTACGACGACGTCCTGCTGCTGCCGGGCTCGTCGGACATGGCCCCGGACGAGATCGACACTTCCTCCCTCATCTCGCGGAACGTGCGGGTCAACATCCCGCTGCTGTCCGCCGCCATGGACAAGGTCACCGAGTCCCGCATGGCGATCGCGATGGCCCGCCAGGGCGGCGTCGGCGTGCTCCACCGCAACCTCTCCATCGCCGACCAGGCCAACCAGGTCGACCTGGTCAAGCGCTCCGAGTCCGGCATGGTGACCGACCCCATCACGGTCCACCCGGACGCGACGCTGCGCGAGGCCGACGAGCTGTGCGCGAAGTTCCGCATCTCCGGCGTGCCCGTCACCGACGCCGCCGGCAAGCTCCTCGGCATCGTCACCAACCGCGACATGGCCTTCGAGTCCGACCGCAGCCGCCAGGTGCGCGAGGTCATGACCCCGATGCCGCTCGTCACGGGCAAGGTCGGCATCTCGGGCGTCGACGCCATGGAGCTGCTGCGCCGCCACAAGATCGAGAAGCTGCCGCTGGTCGACGACTCGGGCGTCCTCAAGGGCCTGATCACGGTCAAGGACTTCGTCAAGGCCGAGAAGTACCCGCACGCGGCGAAGGACAAGGAGGGCCGCCTGCTGGTCGGCGCCGCGGTCGGCGTCGCCGGCGACGCCTACGAGCGCGCCCAGGCCCTCATCGAGGCCGGCGTCGACTTCATCGTCGTCGACACCGCGCACGGCCACTCCCGCCTCGTCGGCGACATGGTCGCCAAGATCAAGTCGAACGCCTCGGTCGACGTCATCGGCGGCAACGTCGCCACCCGCGACGGCGCCCAGGCCCTGGTCGACGCCGGCGCGGACGGCATCAAGGTCGGCGTGGGCCCCGGCTCCATCTGCACCACCCGCGTCGTCGCCGGCATCGGCGTCCCGCAGGTCACCGCCATCTACGAGGCCGCCCTCGCGGCCAAGGCCGCGGGCGTCCCCGTCATCGGCGACGGCGGCCTTCAGTACTCCGGCGACATCGCGAAGGCCCTGGTCGCGGGCGCCGACACGGTGATGCTCGGCTCGCTGCTGGCAGGCTGCGAGGAGTCCCCCGGCGAGCTGCTCTTCATCAACGGCAAGCAGTTCAAGTCGTACCGCGGCATGGGCTCCCTCGGCGCGATGCAGTCCCGCGGCGACCGCAAGTCCTTCTCCAAGGACCGCTACTTCCAGGAGGGCGTGGGCGGCGACGACAAGCTCATCCCCGAGGGCATCGAGGGCCAGGTGCCCTACCGCGGCCCGCTGTCCGCGGTGGTCCACCAGCTCGTCGGCGGCCTGCGCCAGTCGATGTTCTACGTCGGCGGCCGCACGGTGCCGGAGCTCCAGGAGCGGGGCCGGTTCGTCCGGATCACCTCCGCGGGCCTGAAGGAGAGCCACCCGCACGACATCCAGATGACGGTCGAGGCGCCGAACTACTCGCGCAAGGGCTGACACACACGCAGGGGCCGAGCCGCAGGGGCCGGCCACCGCCGAGGGGCGGGTCCGGGAACGGGCCCGCCCCTCGGGCGTGCGTCCGCACAGCGGTCGCCGGGACGCGCGCCCCCGCCCTTCGGGGATACTGGACGGGCAGACCCAGAGGAAAGGCCACCACACGTGACTGAGATCGAGATCGGGCGCGGCAAGCGCGGCCGCAGGGCGTACGCGTTCGACGACATCGCCATCGTCCCGAGCCGGCGGACGCGGGACCCGAAGGAGGTCTCCATCGCCTGGCAGATCGACGCGTACCGCTTCGAGCTCCCGTTCCTCGCCGCCCCCATGGACTCCGTCGTCTCCCCGCAGACCGCGATCCGCATCGGTGAGCTCGGCGGCCTCGGCGTCCTCAACCTCGAAGGCCTGTGGACCCGCCACGAGGACCCGCAGCCTCTGCTCGACGAGATCGCCGAGCTGCCGGAGGAGGCCGCGACCCGCCGCCTCCAGGAGATCTACGCGGCCCCGATCCAGGCCGACCTGATCGGGCAGCGCATCAAGGAGGTCCGCGACTCCGGCGTCGTCACCGCCGCCGCGCTCTCCCCGCAGCGCACCGCCCAGTTCTCCAAGGCCGTCGTCGACGCCGGCGTCGACATCTTCGTCATCCGGGGGACGACGGTCTCCGCGGAGCACGTCTCCGGCGCCGCCGAGCCGCTGAACCTGAAGCAGTTCATCTACGAGCTCGACGTCCCGGTCATCGTCGGCGGCTGCGCCACCTACACGGCGGCCCTGCACCTGATGCGCACCGGCGCGGCCGGCGTCCTCGTCGGCTTCGGCGGCGGCGCCGCGCACACCACCCGCAACGTGCTGGGCATCCAGGTCCCGATGGCCACGGCCGTCGCGGACGTGGCCGCCGCCCGCCGCGACTACATGGACGAGTCCGGCGGCCGCTACGTGCACGTCATCGCCGACGGCGGCGTGGGCTGGTCCGGCGACCTGCCCAAGGCCATCGCCTGCGGCGCCGACGCCGTCATGATGGGCTCCCCGCTGGCCCGCGCCACCGACGCGCCCGGCAAGGGCCACCACTGGGGCATGGAGGCCGTCCACGAGGACGTGCCGCGCGGCAAGAAGGTCCACCTGGGCACCGTCGGCACCACCGAGGAGATCCTCACCGGCCCGTCGCACACCCCGGACGGCTCGATGAACCTGTTCGGCGCCCTGCGCCGCTCGATGGCCACCACCGGCTACAGCGAGCTGAAGGAGTTCCAGCGCGTCGAGGTCACCGTCGCGGACAGCCACCACCACGGCTGACCGGCCCCGCGGCCGCAGCGCACGCCGGGCACGGCGCAAGGGCCGGCTCCCCGCGACGGGGGCCGGCCCTTCGGCGTACCCGGTCAGAGCCGGTGGGCGGCGCCGGCCGGGCTCGCCCCGCGGGTGTCCAGGAGCAGCTGCGCCTTGACCGCCAGGCCCTGGAGGTCGTAGGTGCGGTGGTGCTGGAGGAGGATCGTCAGGTCGGCGGAGGCGGCGGCCTCGTAGAGGGACTCGGCGCGGGGGACCGGCTGGTCGCGGACCCGCCAGCCGGCGACGTACGGGTCGTGGTAGCTGATCAGCGCGCCGAGGTCGAGGAGGCGGCTGGCGATCTCCGGGGCCGGGGAGCCCTCCCGGTCGGCGAGGTCCGGCTTGTAGGTGACGCCGAGGAGCAGGACGCGGGCGCCGCGGGCGGACTTGCCGTGCTCGTTCAGCAGGGTGGCGCAGCGCTGGATGACGTACTGGGGCATCCGCCCGTTGATCTCCTGGGCGAGGCCGACCATGCGCAGGGGGTGGCCGGGGGTGCGCGTGGTGTGAGGGAGATAGTTGGGGTCGAGGGGGACGCTGTGGCCTCCGACGCCGGGGCCGGGGCGGAAGGCCTGGAAGCCGTACGGCTTGGTCTCGGCGCAGCGGATGACGTCCCACAGGTCGACGCCGAGGTCGTGGCAGAGGACGGCCATCTCGTTCATCAGCGCGATGTTCACGTGCCGGTAGTTGGTCTCCAGGAGCTGGACGGTCTCGGCCTCGCGCAGCCCGCGGGCGCGGACGACCTTCTCGGCGATGCGGGCGTAGAAGGCGTGGGCGGACTCGGTGCAGGCGGGGGTGAGGCCGCCGATGACCTTGGGCGTGTTCGCGAAGGTGTGGGTGCGGTTGCCCGGGTCGTGGCGGCTGGGGGAGTAGGCCAGGTGGAAGTCGCGTCCGGCGCGCAGCCCCGAGCCGGACTCCAGGATCGGGCGGAGGTACTCCTCGGTGGTCCCCGGGTGGGCCGCGGACTCCAGGATCACGGTGGTGTGGGGGCGCAGCCGGGCGGCCAGGGCCCGGCCCGCCTCGCCGACGGCGCCGAGGTCGAGGGCGCGGTCGGCGCCGAGCTGGGTGGGCGCGCAGATGACGGCGGTGCGGACCCGGCCGAGGTCGGCGGGGTTGGCGGTGACCCGGAAGCCGGCGGCCGACATGCGGCGGACCTCGGCGGCGGTGAGAGTGGAACCGGTGGCCGGGCCGATGTCGTAGCCGACGGTTTCGATCCCTGCTGCGACGGCGGCCTGGGCCAGTGGGAGGCCGAGGTGGCCGAGTCCGATGACGGCGAGGTCTGCGGGCATGGGGTGGAGCCGTCCCTTCCCTGGCATGCATGGAGAGGCTGGGTGCGCAACTCCAGTGGATCCCGGGGGCCTCCGATGAGCTGGCGCGATGTCAGACTAGGCGTATATATGACCGATCTGTCGTATTACGGGGTGATGGCCTCCGTTGTGTTGTCCACAGGCGGTGGCTGATGCGGGAGCGCGGGGTCAGAATCGAGGACGGGGGACGTGAGCGGGACCGCCCGCGCCGAGCCGGCGCGGCCCGCACCGACGGGAGGCAGCCGTGAGGACAGCGACACTGGGGCCGGCGCAGCGCGCCGACGCCCTCGCCCGGATGGCCGAGCGGGAACTGGACGTGCTCGTGGTGGGCGCGGGCGTGGTCGGCGCGGGCACCGTGCTGGACGCCGCGACCAGGGGCCTGCTGACCGGGATCGTCGAGGCGCGGGACTGGGCGTCCGGCACGTCCAGCCGGTCCAGCAAGCTGATCCACGGCGGCCTGCGCTACCTGGAGATGCTCGACTTCGCCCTCGTGCGCGAGGCGCTGAAGGAGCGGGGCCTGCTGCTGGAGCGGCTCGCCCCGCACCTCGTCCGGCCCGTCCCGTTCCTCTACCCGCTGCAGCACAAGGGCTGGGAGCGGTTGTACGCCGGCTCGGGCGTCGCCCTGTACGACGCGATGTCCGTCTCCAGCGGGCACGGCCGCGGCCTGCCCGTGCACCGGCACCTCTCCCGCCGGCGCGCCCTGCGGGTGGCGCCGGCCCTGCGCAAGGACGCCCTGGTCGGCGCCCTGCAGTACTACGACGCCCAGATGGACGACGCCCGGTACGTCACCACCCTGGTGCGGACGGCCGCGGTGTACGGGGCGCACTGTGCCAACCGGGCGAGGGTCGTCGGCTTCCTCCGGGAGGGCGAGCGGGTCGTCGGCGCACGCGTGCAGGACGTGGAGGGCGGGCGGGAGTACGAGGTCCGCGCCCGCCAGGTCGTCAACGCGACCGGGGTGTGGACGGACGACACGCAGGCGCTGATCGCGGAGCGCGGCCAGTTCCACGTCCGCGCGTCGAAGGGCGTCCACCTCGTCGTGCCGAAGGACCGGATCAACTCGACCACCGGGCTGATCCTGCGGACGGAGAAGTCGGTCCTGTTCGTCATCCCCTGGGGCCGGCACTGGATCGTGGGCACCACCGACACCGACTGGGACCTCGACAAGGCGCACCCGGCGGCGTCCAGCGCGGACATCGACTACCTGCTGGAGCACGTCAACTCGGTCCTGGCCGTCCCCCTCACGAGGGATGACGTGGAAGGCGTGTACGCGGGCCTGCGGCCGCTGCTGGCCGGGGAGTCGGACGCGACGAGCAAGCTGTCCCGCGAGCACACCGTGGCGCACCCGGTGCCGGGGCTCGTCGTCGTGGCGGGCGGCAAGTACACGACGTACCGGGTGATGGCGAAGGACGCGGTGGACGAGGCGGTGCACGGCCTCGACCAGCGGGTCGCCGACTGCGTCACCGAGGACGTGCCGCTGGTGGGCGCGGAGGGGTACCGGGCCCTGTGGAACGGCCGGGCCGGCATCGCCGCCCGGTCCGGGCTCCATGTGGTGCGGGTGGAGCACCTGTTGAACCGGTACGGGTCCATGGTGGACGAACTGCTGGACCTGATCGCGGCCGACCCCTCGCTCGGCGAGCCGCTCGGCGGGGCGGACGACTACCTGCGGGCCGAAGTGGTCTACGCGGCCTCGCACGAAGGAGCCCGCCACCTCGACGACGTGATGACCCGCCGGACGCGCATCTCGATCGAGACGTTCGACCGGGGGACCCGATCGGCGCGGGAGTGCGCGGAGCTGATGGCCCCGGTGCTGGGGTGGGACGAGCAGCAGATCGAGAAGGAAGTGGAGCACTACGAGAAGAGGGTGCAGGCTGAGCGCGAATCCCAGCGCCAGCCGGACGACCAGACGGCGGATGCCGCCAGGCTGGGGGCGCCCGACATCGTTCCGTTGTAAGTCCGCGATCCGGAGGGGGGGAACCGCGGACCCGGGGCTCCCGTCCGTTGCGGAGTGAGGAACAATAAGGGTTCTGCCGGGGCGGGTTATCGCGCGGGTTCTCCCGGGGCGGGCCGCCGGGCACTCCGGCGGGTGCCGGGGCAGCCGGAGCAGGCGGCACGATCGCAGAGGGGACGCATGTCGAAGCCGGAGCACACCGATTCGCCTGCGGCGGAGCAGGACCGGGCCGAGCCCGTGTCGGGCGAGCCGGAGCCGTCTGTGAAGGCCGTCCCGCCTGCGCGGACGCCCGCGGCTGCGGCCGGTCCGGGCGCTGGGGAGCCGGGGGCCGCCGGTTCGGCCGCCGCCGCGCCGCAGGACGCCGAGCCGTCCGGATCGGCCTCGCCGAAGCCCGACCTCACGAAGCCGAAGGCTGCCCGTACGGCCGCGGCCGCCGAGCCGGCTGACGCCGGGTCCGCCGCCGCCGACGCCCCGGCGGCCGCCACCCGCAAGCCCGGCCCCGCGAAGCCGCGACCGTCCGCCGAGGCCCGTTCCGCTTCGGTTCGGCCGAAGACCGCGAAGTCGGGTGCGGGCACGACCGCGCCCGACTCCGCTTCGGCTGCGCCGAAGGCGGCGAAGCCGACCCTGGCGAAGGGCGGCTCCGCAGCAGCTGGTTCCGCTTCGGCCGACACGGAACCCACGAAGCCGGGCTCGGCGAAGGGCGCTGCCGCAGCGGGCCGTTCTGTTCCGGCTGAGTCGAAGGGCTCGGAGTCGGGCCTGACCGAGGATGCTGCGGCTGATTCCGCTTCGAGCGGGTCGAAGGGCGCGACGTCCGGCCCGGCGAAGGGCAACGCTGCCGCGGCTGGTTCCGTTTCAGCCGGACCGGAGGATGCGAAGCCGAGCCTGGCGAAGGGTGCTGTGGCCGCGGCCGGTTCCGCTTCGAGCGGGTCGAAGGGCACGACGTCCGGCCCGGCGAAGGACGACACTGCCGCGGCTGGTTCCGTTTCGGCCGGACCCGAGGATGCGAAGCCTGACGTCGCGAAGGACGGTGCGGTTGCGGGTGGTTCCGCTTCGACCCCGGCCGAGGGGTCGAGGCCGAGCCTTGCAAAGAGTGGTGCCGCTGCGGCTGGTTCCGCTTCGGGTGGGCCCGAGGATGCTAAGCCGAAGCCCGGGGCGCAGGCCGACGCCGTGCGGACGACGTCCGGGAACCCCATCATCGACAAGGCCGACGCCGTCGCCGCCGCGGTGAAGGCCGCGGCCGTCAAGGCCGCCGACGACAGCGGCCGCGAGGGCCGGCTCCTCGCCGGCCGCTACCGGCTCGGTGAGGTGCTCGGCAAGGGCGGCATGGGCACCGTCTGGCGCGCCGAGGACGAAACCCTCGGTCGCACCGTCGCCGTCAAGGAGCTCCGCTTCGGCAACGGCGTCGACGAGGACGAGAAGCGCCGCCTCATCACCCGCACCCTCCGCGAGGCCAAGGCCATCGCCCGGATCCGCAGCGGCGGCGCCGTCACCGTCTTCGACGTCGTCGACGAGGACGGCCGGCCGTGGATCGTCATGGAGCTCATCGAGGGCCCCTCCCTCGCCGAGTTCATACGGGAACAGGGCCCGCTGACCCCGCGCCGCGCCGCCGAGGTCGGCCTCGCGGTGCTCGAAGTGCTGCGTGCCGCCCACGGCCAGGGCATCCTGCACCGCGACGTGAAGCCGTCCAACGTCCTCATCGCCGCCAACGGCCGCGTCGTCCTCACCGACTTCGGCATCGCGCAGGTCGAGGGCGACCCGTCCATCACCTCCACCGGCATGCTCGTCGGCGCGCCCTCGTACATCTCGCCCGAGCGCGCCCGCGGCCAGAAGCCGGGCCCGCCGGCGGACATGTGGTCGCTCGGCGGTCTGCTCTACGCCGCCGTCGAGGGCGTGCCCCCCTACGACAAGGGCTCCGCGCTCGCCACGCTCACCGCCGTCATGACCGAGCCGGTGGAGCCGCCGAAGAACGCCGGCCCGCTGACCGAGGTCATCTACGGCCTGCTGGTCAAGGACCCGGCCCGGCGCCTCGACGAGCAGCGCGCGCGGGTCATGCTCACCGCCGTGGTCAACATGCCGGAGCCGGAGGCCGTCGAGGTCCTGGCGCCGGCCGTGGAGGAGACCCGGCAGATCTCCCTGAGCGCGGCGAAGGAGGCCGCGGCCAAGGCCGCCGCCGACAAGGCCGCCGAGAAGGCGGAGAAGAAGGAGCGGGAGCGCCGCGAGCGGGAGCAGCGCGAGCGGGCCCGCGCCGCCCTGAAGGCGGCCCGCAAGGCGGCCGCGGCCACGGCCGCCACGGCCGCGACCGCCGCCGAGCCCGCGGCGTCCGGCGGCGCGCGCACCGGTCCGGTCGCGGCGCCGCTGACGGACGTCATGTCGCGCCGCACCATCGGGCTCGCCATCGCCGGCGTGGTGGTCGCGCTGGCCGCGATCGGCTCGCTGATCGTGTACGCGTTCAGCGGCGACTCCGAGCAGCAGGGCAAGGGCACCCCGGGGACGACGACCTCCGGCAAGCCGAGCCCGGGTCCCTCCGGCAAGACCGGCGACGCCGGCTCCACCGGGGGCGGGGCGGGCGGCAGCAGCCCGTCGGCGCAGGGGCAGACGCCGGGCGGGCAGGAGAGCCCGGGCCAGACCCAGACCCAGGGCCAGGGCCAGGCGGCCGCCCAGGGCCAGGGCCAGGGCCAGGGCTCCGACCCGGGCGGTGCCGCGGCCGGGCTCCCCGCCGGCTTCGCCACGGTGACGGACCTCGGCTTCCACTTCTCCATGGCGATGCCGCAGGACTTCCGCCACACGGACACCGCCGGCGACAACTCCGGCGCCATATACAGCCGTGACGGCGGCTTCCCGCGCATCCAGGTCGACTTCACCAACCGCCCCGGCGAGGACGCGCGCGCCGCCTGGGCGGCGCTCGCCCCCGCCGTCGCCGGCAGCAGCAAGGGCTACCGCACGATCCGCATCGACGCGGTCGGCTACCGCGACTACCCCACCGTCGCCGACTGGGAGTTCGAGCGGGAGCAGAAGGGCATCAAGGTCCGCGTGCTCAACCGCGGCTTCAAGGTGGACGCCAAGCGCGGCTACGCCATCATGATCAGCTGCCCGGCGGACCAGTGGGACGGCCCGGAGTGCCGGCAGCTGCGCGACACGGCCTTCGCGACGTTCCAGCCCCTGGCCTGACGAGCCTTCCCGGCTCCGGGACGCGGGAGCCCCCGGCGACGTATCGTGTCAGCGGGGGCCGCAGGGAGACGGCCCCGGCACTCGGGGGAGGCACAGTGGAGGACTACGCGGGGCGGATCCTGGCCGGCCGCTACCGTCTGCCGCTGCCGCCGTCGGACGAGTACGAGCCGGCCGAGACCCGTGCGTTCGACACCCGGAGCGGGCAGGAAGTCCTGGTCCGGCAGGTGCCGTTACCCGAGATCGTGGACGCCGAGCTGGTCGACGGCGAGGCCGCGGGGTACGCCGCGGAGGCGCCCATGCCCCCGTACCGCTCCGGCCCCGGGCGGGGCCCGTCGGGCGAACTCCCGGCCGTGCGGCGGGCTATCGCGGCGGCGCAGGCGGCGGCGTCCGTCCCCGACCATCCGCGACTGGACCAGGTCTTCGACGTGTTCGCGGAGGGCGGCTCGCTGTGGATAGTCAGCGAGCTGGTGCCCGCCCGGCCGCTGGCCGCCCTCCTCGCTGAGGAGCCGCTGACCCCGTACCGGGCGGCCGAGGTGGCCTCCGACGTGCTGACCGCGCTGCGCGCGCTGCACGCGCACGGCTGGACGCACCGCAACATCACCGTGCGGACCGTGCTGATATGCGACGACGGGCGCGTCGTGCTGACCGGCCTCGCGGCCGGCGCCGCGGAGGACGCGCTGTGCGGGTACGACCCGGTCCCGGCCGAGGACGACGACCCGCCCGCGGAAGATGCCTGGGGCACCCCGCCCGCCCCCACCGCACCCCCGTACGCCCCCCTGGTGGCCCCCGGCTACGAAACGACCCCGCGCGCGAACCCCGCACCCCCGAACCCCGAACTCCCCCCGGGCTACGCCCCGCTGCCCCCGCCCGGCCCGGGGTACCCCGACCGCGCCGCTCCGGAGCAGCCGCTACCGCCCGGCGGTGACCCGCTGAACGGTCCGGTCCCGACGGCCGGGCCCCGGTACGCGGACCACGTCGTCCCGGAGCGGCCGTCGCCGTCCCGCCGTGACCCGCTGGGCGGGCCCGCTCCTGCGGAGGGGCCCTGGAACTTCGACGGGGCCGCTTCGCAGTCGCCGCAGTCGTCCGGCTACGACCCGCTGGCCGACCCCGGCCCGACGGCGGACCGTCGGTACGCGGACCACGTCGTCCCGGAGCGGCCGTCGCCGTCCGGCGGTGGGCCGCTGGCCGCCCCGGGCTCTGCGGAAGGGCCTCGGTACGCCGTCGGGGCCGCTCCGGAGCCGCCGTTGCCGTCCGGCCGTGACGCGCTGGGCGGGCCCGGGGCGGGGAACGCCGACCGCGCCCTCCCCGAGTCGATGCTGTCGTCCGGCCGGGACCCGGTGGGCGTGGTCGGGCCGCGGTATGCGGACCACATCGTGCCCGAACGGGATCCGCAGGAGGCCGGCCCGCGTGGCGGCGGTGCGGCGGGGGAGGGCGGTGTGGCGCCCGCCGACGCCGCGGGCCGTGCGCCGCTCGTCGCCCCCGGGTACGAGACCGGGCCGCGTGGCGGATCCGTGGACGGTGGCTCGTTCCGAGCCGTTGCCGCCCAGGGTGGGGGGCCGGAGGTCGTGGCCGCGCGGATCACCGCGGGCGAGGCGCCTGGCGCCGTCCCGGAGCAGCGGCCGATCGGGTCGAAGCTGCCGCAGGGGTACTCGTACCCGTACGGCGGCCCCAGGGCAGCGGGGGCGCCGCCCGCAGAGGCGCCTTCCGCCCCGGCCGTACCCGCCCCCTCGGGCCCCGCGTCCGCACCGACCGGCCGGTCCGGCGGCGCTCCCGCGGGCGACGGCCTGCCGGCCGGCGACGATGTGCCCTGGCATGGTGCGACACCGCGCCGGCAGGCCGCCCTGCCGCCCGCCCTGCCCCAGGGCTACCGGCACGCCGACGACGACACCGCCCCCCGCCTTCCCCCGCCCGTCGGCGGCCCGGCCGGCCTACCCGGCGCCCCCGCCCGCCCGGGTGGTTCCGCGGACCCCGGCGGTGCGGCCGGGCCGATTCCGGCCCGTCTGCCCAACGTCCCCGCCGACCCGGGCGGTCCCGCCGGTGCCGGCGGCCCGGCCGGGCCGGTTCCGACCCGGCTCCCCGGCGGGCCAGCCGCGGCGGACGCCTCCGGCAGCCACCACGCCGGCCCCGCGCCCGCGGGTGGTCCGGCGGGGCGGATTCCGGCACACCTTCCCCCGGCCCCCGGCGTCCCCGCCTCGGCGGAGGCTCCCGGCGGGGGCCGCCCCGGCCCCCGGCCCCCGGCCCCCGGCGGGTCGGCCGTGCCGGCCTCGGGCATGCTTCCCGACGCTTCGGCCCGCCCGGGCGGGCCGGGCGGCTCGGCCGCTCCCGCCGGCCCGGGTGGCCCCGGCGCGGCGGCCGGGCCGATCCCGGCCGGCTTGTCCAACGCCCCCGGCGCCCCCGCGGCGGCGGAGGCCTCCCGCGGCGACCACCCCGGCCCCGCGCCCGCGGGCGGTCCGGCGGGGCGGATTCCGGCACACCTTCCCCCGGCCCCCGGCGGGTCGGCCGTGCCGGCCTCGGGCATGCTTCCCGACGCCCCGGCCCGCCCGGGTGGCTCGGCCCTTCCCGTCGGCCCGGGTGGCCCCGGCGGGGCGAACGGGCCGATCCCGGCCCGCTCGTCCAACGCCTCCGGCGCTCCCGCCGGGGCGGACGCCCCCCGCGGGGACCGGCACGCGCCCGCCGGCGGTACGGGCGGGCCGATTCCGGCGGGCCTCCCCCACGCCCCCGCCCGTCCCGCCGGCGGGACGGCCGGGTCGGTGCCGGCCAGCCTTCCGGACGCCCCCGGCGCCCCCGCCGGGGCGGACGCCCCCCGCGGGGAGCGCCCCGGCCCGCAGGCCGCGCATGTCGGCGGTCCGGGCGGGGCGGTTCCGGCCCGGCTCCCCGGCGCGCCCGCCGGTCGCACCGGCGGGGGCGTCCCCGCCGCGGCGGGAGCACCCCGCGGCGGCCGGCCCGCGCCAGGGGCCGGCGCCCCGCGCGGGCCGCGGACCGGGCTTGATGCCGAGCGGGCGCGGCAGACGCGGATGGCCGTCGTGGGGGCCGTCACCGAGCGGTGGGCGCCGGAGCAGGCCCGTACCGTGGCCGGGCCCTGGCAGATCGCGGCTCCCGTCGGCCCGGCCACCGACCTGTGGGCGCTCGGCGCGCTGCTCTACCGGTCCGTGCAGGGGCACCCCCCGTACCCGGAGGACAGCGCCGCCGAGCTCGTCGAGATCGTCTGCGCCGAGCCGCCCGCCTTCGCGGAGGAGTGCGGGCCGCTGCGGCCCGTCGTGGAGTCCCTGCTGCGCCAGGACCCCACCGAGCGCCCCGACTTCGAGGAGCTCCGCGGCTGGCTGCGCTCGCTCGTGCGGTCGGCGCCCGAGCCCGACGCGGCGGCGCCCGGTGCGATCCCGCCTGCGGACCCGGACCCGGCCCGGCTGCCCGCCGTGCGCCGCCGCGGCGACCTGCACGGCCGGCACCGCAACCCGGCGCCCCGGCGCGGCCCCCGCCACCTGGGGCGGGTCCTGCTGGCGGGGGTCCTCGCCCTCACCGCCGGGGCGGTGGCGTACGCGGTGCTGTTCCTGCCGCGGGCAGGCGAGGGGCAGGGCGGGGACGCCGCCTCGCAGACGCCCGTGGCCAAGACCGAGACCCCGTCCCCCGGCGGCTCTCGCCCGCAGGCCTCCCCGACGCCCGCGCCCACTCCCTCGCAGCCCGCGCCGCAGGCCCCGGCGTCCGCGCCGCCCGGCTACACCGTCCAACAGGACCCGGAGCACTTCGAGATCGCGGTCCCGCAGGGCTGGGAGCGCCGCGGCATGAACGAGGCGGGCCAGGTCCGCTACACCGACGGCCAGTACGTCCTGATCGTCGTCCCGGGCCGGGACAAGGTGGAGGGCAGCCCGGACCCGGCCACCTACCAGAAGGACAAGGAGCCTGAGCTGGCCCCGTACCGGTCCTCGACGTGGGCCAGCGGCGGTGACGTGAAGACCACGAAGGTGGGTCAGCAGCTGCGGGCGACCGGCCGGTACACCTGGATCGACGGCACCGGCCGCAGTGTCGTCGCCCGCAACTTCGTCGTCGCGCTCGGCGGCAGCTACCACGTCGTGATGGTGACGGGCCCGCAGGACGGCGAGGGCAAGGTGACCGAGGTCTTCGAGAAGGCGACCGGAAGTTACAAATCGGGCGGTTGAAGGCCTGCTGACGGCGAATCAGTACGGCAATTGCGTCACAGTGCTGCCGGAACGGCTCCCTCCGTGTACCGGCGGCCCCGTGCGCTTCGTAATCTGGCCCGAAGTGCACAGAGTGGCGGGGATCGTGGAACAGCAGACAGGTGCGGGCGCAGTGCTCGCCGGCCGGTACCGGCTCGTGGAGCCCATCGGCAGCGGCGGCATGGGCAAGGTGTGGCGCGCCCACGACGAGCTCCTGAGCAGGACCGTCGCCGTCAAGGAGCTGACGGCCGGGCTGTACGTCGCCCAGGCCGACCGGGACGTCCTGCACGCGCGGACGCAGAAGGAGGCCCGCGCGGCCGCCCGCATCCAGCACCCGGCCGTCGTCACCGTCCACGACGTCCTGGAGCACGACGACCGGCCGTGGATCGTCATGGAGTACGTCGACGGGCCGTCCCTCGCCGAGGCGGCGAAGGCGGCCGGCCGGATCGAGCCCCGGGAGGCCGCCCGGATCGGGCTGCACGTCCTCGGCGCGCTGCGCGCCGCGCACGCGGTCGGCGTGCTGCACCGGGACGTCAAGCCCGGCAACGTGCTGCTCGCCAAGGATGGGCGGGTGCTGCTCACGGACTTCGGGATCGCCGCGATCGAGGGCGACTCCTCGATCACCCGCACCGGCGAGATCGTCGGCTCCATCGACTACCTGGCCCCGGAGCGCGTCACCGGCGGCCGCCCGGACCCGGCGTCCGACCTGTGGTCGCTCGGCGCGACCCTCTACACGGCGGTCGAGGCCCGCTCGCCGTTCCGCCGCACCTCGCCGATCTCCAGCCTGCAGGCCGTCGTCAACGACGAGCCGCCCGCGCTGCGCCAGTCGGGGCCGCTGGGGCCCGTCATCACCGCACTGCTGCGCAAGGACCCCGAGGAGCGGCCCTCCGCGCAGGAGACGGAGCGGATGCTGCTGGAGGTGATGGAGGGCCGCGAGCCGAAGGCGGCGCAGGCGTACGTGCCGACGCGCGCGATGAGCCGGCAGGAGCTGTCCGGGGCGCGGGACGCCGAACCGGAGGTCCCCGCGGCGCCGCCCGGCACGGGCGGGACGGCCGCCCTGCCGGCCGGCCCGGCGGAGCCGGCGGCGCGGCCGCGCTCGGGATCCGGCCGGGTCAAGCGGGCCGCGGCGGTGGCGCTGGTGGCGGCGCTGGTCGGCGGCGGCGCGGTGTTCGGGCTGCTGAAGTACACCGGTGACGCGGGCGGCGGCGACGGCGCCGACCGCAACGCGAGCGCCCCCGACCGGCAGGACGGCGCGGGGGGCGAGGACGGCAAGGCCTCCTCCCCGCCCGCCGGATGGAAGAAGGTCACCGATCCGGAGGGCTTCACCCTGTGGGTGCCGGACGGCTGGAAGCGGCAGATGGACGGCAACCAGATCGACTACACCCCGGACAACGGCAGGCACTTCATCCGCGTCGCCGTCGACCCCACGCCCGACTACGACACCCCGTACGCGCACGTGCTCGACCTGGAGAAGCAGGTCAGCCGGCGCACCGACTACAAGCGGCAGCGGCTGAACCAGAACACCTTCCGCGACAGCACCCGGGCGGCGCTGTGGGAGTTCACCTGGACCGAGAAGGGCGTCCAAGCGGGTCCGCGGCGCGCCATCGAGCAGATGTACATCGCCCCGGACGGCACTGAGTACGCGGTGTACATGTCGGGTCCGACGTCCACCTGGGAGACGACCCGGGCGCAGTTCGACACCGTGCTCCGCGGCTGGGCCCCGCCCGCCGACTGAGCCCCGTCCCCGCCCGCCGGCCGCGCCCCGGCCGCCCTGCCGCCCCGGTCGGCGGCATCCTGCCAGTGATCGCTGGCGGATTTGGCAAAATCCGGTTACCGACGGGTACCCAAAGGGGGCCGGGCGCAATACGCTCACCGCCATGACGGACTCGCTGGCCCCGGCCCCCCTCCGCCCCGCCCCGCAGCCCACCAACCCGGTCGCCCCGGCCCCCGCCGGCGCGCGCACCGCCGCGGACGTGGTGACCCCCGACCTGGTCGCCCGCCTCACCCGCGGAGTGATCGGCTCCGGGCGGACCGCGAACCACACGCCGTTCACCGGGGCCAAGCTCGCCGACCTGCCCGAGGCCACCCCGGCCGAGGTCGCCGAGGCCTTCGCGCGGGCCCGTACCGCGCAGGCCGCCTGGGCAGCCGTCCCCGTGCGCCGCCGCGCCGCCGTCCTGCTCCGCTTCCACGACCTGGTCCTCGCCCGCCAGGCCGAGGTCCTCGACCTGATCCAGCTGGAGACCGGCAAGGCCCGCCTCCACGCCCACGAGGAGGTCCAGGCCGTCGCCGTCGCCGCCCGCCACTACGGCCTCAAGGCGCCGGCCTACCTGCGGCCCCGCAGCCACACCGGCGCCATGCCGACCCTCACCAAGGTCACCGAACTGCGCCAGCCGCGGGGGGTCGTCGGCCAGATCGCCCCCTGGAACTACCCCCTCGAACTCTCCGTCGGCGACGCCCTGCCCGCCTTCGCCTCCGGCAACGCCGTCGTCATGAAGCCCGACACCGAGACCGCGCTGACCGCCCTGTGGGCGCGCGACGTGCTCATCGAGGCCGGGCTGCCCCCCGAGGTCTTCCAGGTCGTCCTCGGCGAGGGCCCCGTCGTCGGCCCCGAGCTGGTCCGGCACGCCGACTACGTCTCCTTCACGGGCTCCACCCGCACCGGCCGCGAGGTCGCGCAGGGAGCCGCCGCCCGCCTCGTCGGTGTCTCCCTCGAACTCGGCGGCAAGAACGCCATGCTCGTCCTCCACGACGCCGACGTCGAGAAGGCCGCCGCCGGCGCCGTCCGCGCCTGCTTCTCCTCCGCCGGCCAGCTGTGCATCTCCATCGAGCGGCTCTACGTCCACGCCTCCATAGCCGACGAGTTCCTCGCCCGGTTCGCCGCCCGCACCAAGGCGCTGCGCCTGGGCAGCTCCCTCGCCTACGGCGCGGACATGGGCTCGCTGGTCGGCGAGCGCCAGCTGGAGACCGTCCGCCGGCACGTCGACGAGGCCGTCGCCAAGGGCGCCACCCTCGTCGCGGGCGGCACCGCCCGCCCCGACATCGGCCCGCTGTTCTACGAGCCGACCATCCTCGACGGCGTCGAGGCGCCGATGGCCGTGTGCAGCGAGGAGACCTTCGGCCCGGTCGTCTCCGTCTACCGCTTCACCGACGAGGACGAGGCCGTCGCCCAGGCCAACGCCACCCCGTACGGCCTCAACTCCAGCGTCTGGACGAAGGACGCCCGCCGCGGCCGCGCCGTCGCCGCCCGCCTGCGCACCGGCACCGTCAACATCAACGAGGGCTACGCCCCGGCCTACGGCAGCGTCCGCGCCCCCATGGGCGGCATGAAGGACTCCGGCCTCGGCCGCCGGCACGGCTCCGAGGGCATCCTCAAGTACACCGAGGCGCAGACGGTCGCCCACCAGCGGCTGCTGCCGATGGCACCCTCGCTCGGCATGGACGACGAGGCGTACGCGGCGTTCATGACGCGCAGCCTCCGGGTGATGAAGGCCTTCCGCCTCCGCTAGGGCCCGTCCCCGCCCCGCCCCCGTCCCGAGGCCGCCAAGGAGGCGCCCCAGTGTCAGAGCCGTACGACTACGACGTCATCGTCATCGGATCCGGCTTCGGAGGCTCCGTCTCGGCGCTGCGCCTGGCCGAGAAGGGCTACCGGGTCGGCGTCCTGGAGGCGGGGCGCCGATTCACCCGCGAGACCCTCCCGCGCAACAGCTGGGACCTGCGCGGCTACCTGTGGGCGCCGGCGCTCGGCCTGTACGGGATCCAGCGGATCCACCTCCTCGGGAACGTGATGGTGCTGGCGGGGGCGGGGGTCGGCGGCGGCTCGCTCAACTACGCCAACACCCTGTACGTGCCGCCCACCGCCTTCTTCGAGGACCGGCAGTGGGCGCACATCACGGACTGGCGCGAGGAGCTGGCCCCGTACTACGAGCAGGCCAAGCGGATGCTCGGGGTGCGGCTCAACCCGACGACGACCGCCTCCGACGTCCACCTGAAGGCGGTCGCCGAGAAGATGGGCGTCGGCGACACCTTCCACATGGCGCCGGTCGGCGTCTTCTTCGGCGACGGCGCCGATGCCGGCGGCGGCGCCGAGGCCCGGCCCGGCCAGGAGGTCCCCGACCCGTACTTCGGCGGGGCCGGCCCGGCCCGCCGGGCCTGCACGGAGTGCGGCGAGTGCATGACCGGCTGCCGGCACGGCGCGAAGAACACCCTGACCGAGAACTACCTGCACCTCGCCGAGCGCGCCGGCGCCGTCATCCACCCCATGACGACCGTCACGGCCGTCGCCGAGCACCCGGACGGCGGCCACCGCGTCCGCACCGTCCCCACCGACGCCCGCCGCCGCGGCGCCTCCCGGGAGCTGCGCGCCCGGTACGTGGTCGTCGCCGCGGGCACGTACGGCACCCAGACCCTGCTGCACCGGATGAAGGACACCGGGCTGCTCCCGCGGATCTCCGACCGCCTCGGCGAACTGACCCGCACCAACTCCGAAGGGCTCGTCGGCGCGCAGACCGACGACCGCCGCTACCGCAGGCGGCACGGCCCCGGCCGGCGCGCCGACTTCACCCGCGGCGTGGCCATCACCTCCTCCGTCCACCCGGACGGGGACACCCACATCGAGCCCGTCCGCTACGGCCGCGGCTCGAACGCGATGGGCCTCCTGACCGTGCTCCAGGTGCCCTACGGCCCGCACCGCGTGCGCGGCTGGCTCGCCCGGACCGCGAAGCACCCGGTGCAGCTGCTGCGCTCGCTCTCGAACCGGCGCTGGTCGGAGCGGACCATCATCGGCCTGGTCATGCAGTCCGTGGACAACTCGCTGACGACGTACCGCAAGCCCCGCGGCCCGGGGAAGGGCCTGCTCACGGCCCGCCAGGGGCACGGCGCCCCCAACCCGGTGCAGATCGAGGCGGCGACCCGGGCCGCGTCGCTGCTCGCCGAGGAGATAGGCGGCTTCGCCGGCAGCAACGTCGGCGAGCTCATGGGGACGCCGCTGACGGCGCACTTCCTCGGCGGCTGCCCGATCGGCGCCTCCCCCGAGGAGGGAGTCGTCGACCCGTACCACCGGCTGTACGGGCACCCGGGCATCCTCGTCGTGGACGGCGCGGCGGTCTCCGCGAACCTCGGCGTGAACCCGTCCCTGACGATCACGGCGCAGGCGGAGCGGGCGATGGCGTACTGGCCGAACAAGGGCGAGCCGGACGCCCGCCCGGAGCAGGGCGCGGCGTACGTGCGGCTCGCGCCGGTGGAGCCGGTCCGCCCGGCCGTGCCCAAGGAGGCCTTCGGCGCGCTGCGGCTGCCTTTCCTCCCGCTTCCCGCGGTCCCGCCGCGGCAGGCGGGGGCGGCTGCCGATCCGCGGGCCGACTGATACGCGGCGGGTACCGCGCTCCCCCTCCGAGCGCGGTACCCGCCGCGGTACATAGGTGACAGGCGCTCGCCCCCGAAGGTTGTACCCGCGGGGCATCCGTATGCGTGTGTGCTCGGTCACACGGTGAAGCCGGGCCGGGAGGGGCGCGCGGGCGGCCGGGGGAGGGCTGCGGGGGAAGGCGCGGACGCGCGAACGGCCGGCCCGGGGCGTCCCCCGGGCCGGCCGTCGTCGGTGTGACCGGCCTGCTGTCCCCTGCCGTCCGGTCACGCGAAGGAGCGAGGTCCCACGACGCACGTCCCACGGGCCGTACGCCTCATCGCTCCGGCGGAGCCACGCGTGGTGCTGGACCCGCGCCTGGCTGACGCGGCCACCCACACCAACGAAGGGCCGCGGGACGGGTCACGCGCCGGACGGGTGACGAACAGGCGGCTGGAGGGGCCGCCTCAGACGCGACCGCGGCACAGCTCCAGCAGCGTCATGGCGAGGGCGGTGCCGGGCTTGCCGAGGGCGCCGCTCCAGTGGGAGAGCACCTCCATCTCCCGCGACAGGTGCACGCGGCGGCCGCCGGAGGCGATCCGGGCGTCCTGGATGACGGTCGAGACGGCCATCCGCTCCTGGATCAGGCCGATGATCCGGTCGTCGATGGCGTCGATGCGGTCGCGGGACGCCGCGATCAGCTGCGCGGGGTCCGCGTCCGCGGCGGAGGCGGCGGAGGACACGGGGGTGGTGGCGGTGGCGGTCATGGCGGGGGTCTCCTGTCGGTAGGGGCCCGCAGGACCGTGGAAACGCCGCAGCGCCCGGGTCCTGTCGGACCGGGGCGCTGCGGGAAGTCAGGTGCTCTGCGCGAGCATCACGAGGACCCATGGCTGCCGGACCGTCCGGTGCCATAGGTAAAGAGGAAGCTCAGCTGCCTGCGCACGAACCGGATTATTGCCGCGCCGGGCGCCCGGATCCAAACCGGTTCGGATGGTGAGACGAAAACGGTCCGCGCGTCCCCCGTTAGAATTGACAAAACAGCCCCCTCTTCCGCCGGAAGGCCGCCCCCGTGCCAGAAGCACCCTCCGCCGCCCACGACAGCGCCCCGGACACGGTTCTCGTCGTCGACTTCGGCGCCCAGTACGCCCAGCTCATCGCCCGCCGCGTCCGCGAGGCACGGGTCTACAGCGAGATCGTCCCGAGCACGATGCCCGTGGCCGAGATGCTGGCCAAGGACCCCAAGGCGATCATCCTGTCCGGCGGTCCGTCCTCGGTGTACGAAGAGGGCGCCCCGCAGCTGGACCGCTCGCTCTTCGAGGCCGGCGTCCCCGTCTTCGGCATGTGCTACGGCTTCCAGCTGATGGCGACCACCCTCGGCGGCACCGTCGACAACACCGGCGCCCGCGAGTACGGCCGCACCCCGCTGGCCGTCAGCAAGACCGGCTCGACCCTCTTCGAGGGCACCCCCGAGCAGCAGTCCGTGTGGATGTCCCACGGCGACGCCTGCTCCGCCGCCCCGGAGGGCTTCTCCGTCACCGCCTCGACCGACGTCGTGCCCGTCGCCGCGTTCGAGAACGACGAGAAGAAGCTGTACGGCGTGCAGTACCACCCCGAGGTGATGCACTCCACGCACGGCCAGCAGGTGCTGGAGCACTTCCTGTACCGCGGCGCCGGCCTCAAGCCCACCTGGACCACCGGCAACATCGTCGAGGAGCAGGTCGCGGCCATCAGGGCTCAGGTCGGCGACAAGCGCGCCATCTGCGGCCTCTCCGGCGGCGTGGACTCCGCGGTCGCCGCGGCCCTCGTCCAGAAGGCCATCGGCTCCCAGCTGACCTGCGTGTACGTCGACCACGGCCTGATGCGCAAGGGCGAGACCGAGCAGGTCGAGAAGGACTTCGTCAACGCGACCGGCGTCCAGCTGAAGGTCGTCGACGCGCAGGAGCGCTTCCTGGCGGCCCTCGCCGGCGTCTCCGACCCCGAGACCAAGCGGAAGATCATCGGCCGCGAGTTCATCCGGGTCTTCGAGCAGGCGCAGGCCGAGATCATCGCCGAGGCCGAGGGCGGCCCCGAGGTGGCCTTCCTCGTCCAGGGCACCCTCTACCCGGACGTCGTGGAGTCCGGCGGCGGCACCGGCACCGCCAACATCAAGTCCCACCACAACGTCGGCGGCCTCCCCGACGACATCGAGTTCCAGCTCGTCGAGCCGCTGCGCCAGCTGTTCAAGGACGAGGTCCGGATGGTAGGCCAGGAGCTGGGCCTGCCCGACGAGATCGTCCACCGCCAGCCCTTCCCCGGCCCCGGCCTCGGCATCCGCATCGTCGGCGAGGTCACCAAGGAGCGCCTGGACCTGCTGCGCGAGGCCGACGCCATCGCCCGCGAGGAGCTCACCGCCGCCGGCCTCGACCGCGAGATCTGGCAGTGCCCCGTCGTGCTCCTGGCGGACGTCCGCAGCGTCGGCGTCCAGGGCGACGGCCGCACCTACGGCCACCCCATCGTGCTGCGCCCCGTCTCCTCCGAGGACGCCATGACCGCGGACTGGACGCGCATGCCGTACGAGGTGCTCGCCCGGATCTCCACCCGCATCACCAACGAGGTCAAGGACGTCAACCGCGTCGTCCTGGACTGCACCAGCAAGCCGCCGGGCACCATCGAGTGGGAGTGATCCCGCCGGCCCCGCGCCGTGCGTGAGACGGAGCCGCCGCCCCCGACCGGGGCCGGCGGCTCCGCCGTTTCCGCCCGCTGCCCGCCGCCCGCGGTACTGCCCCTGGCCACTTGAGGGAGCCGCGGGTACCGTGCGCGCGCCGGCCCCGCGGCCGGCCGACGCCGACCGAGGGAGGCCGCAATGCCGGACCAGCCCGCACCCGTGCCCGTGGACCGGCTCCGCTTCGAGCTGCCGCCGGTCCACGACGACCCCGCCCGGGAGCGCGCCCACCGCAAGGAGCGGCTCGCCGGGGCGCTGCGGCTGCTCGCCGGGCTCGGCTTCGAGGAGGACCCGGCCGCCCTGGCCACCGCCCGCGACCCCGAGTACGCGGACTGCCTCTGGGCGAACCCCTTCGGGCGGGCGGCGGCCGCCCTCACCCCCGACGACCTGCTGCTCGTCGACGGCGACGGGCGCGTCCTGGAGGGCGGGCGCCGCGTCAACGGGCTGTCCTTCGCCCTCCACGCTGCCGTCCACCGGGCCCGCCCCGACGCGGTCGCCGTGGTCCGCGCGCACGGCCCGTACGGCAGGGCCCTGGCCGCGCTCGGGCAGCTGATCGCCCCGCTGACCCAGGAGGCCTGCGCCTTCTACCAGGACCACGCCCTCGTCGACGAGTACACCCGCGGCGCCGGCGATCCCGCCGAGTGCGCCCGCATCGCCCGCGCGCTCGGCCCGTACAAGGCGATCGTCCTGCGCAACCACGGCGTGCTCACCGTCGGCGCCACCGTGGACGCCGCGGCCTGGTGGACCGTCGCCGCCGAGCGGGCCGCCCGCGTCCAGCTCATCGCCCGGGCCGCCGGCCGCCCCGCGGCCATCGGGCACCGCAGCGCCCTCGCCGCGCGCGAGCGGTTCGGCACCGACCTCGCCGCCTGGGCCGCCTACCAGCCGCTGCGGCAGTCCGCCGCGCCCTGACACCCGTACGCCGCGCGGGTGACGTCAACATCATGAACGGACAATCACCTGCTCTGACATCGCGCGCAATCCGGAGCACTGCCGCAGTGGTGCACAATTCGCTGCCATCGCACCGAAGTTCAGAGAGGCGGCAGGCACGTGGCTGTCCAACAGATCTCCCGAAGCACCCACGGCGGCACATGCACCTGCGACGACTGCCCGCACGGCGCGCAGGAGGGCCACCGCCGGGCGGTCGCGGCGTTCCTGGAGAAACGGGACGAGTTCGCCGCCGGCCAGGGACTGCCCGCCGCGGTCGCCCGGTCCGCCGGCGCGTCCCGGCAGTGGGTCTCCGACGAGCTCACCCTCTCCGCCCGCACGGTCGCCGACCGCGGCCGCGAGGCGGGCAGCTCCTGGCTGCACGTCTTCTCCCGGCGGGCCGTCCTCGCCGTGTGGATCGCCGCCGGGATCCTCCTCGTCGTCCAGGTCGGCACCGCACTCGGCACCGGCTGGTCGCCCGCGCGCACCGCCGCCCTCCTCGCGGCCGCCTTCCTCGCCGGGCTGCTCACCCTCGCCGCCCGCGCCCAGTCGGTGCGCGGCGGGCTGCTCGCCCCGCTGGTCGGCGAGGACAACCGGCTGTCCACCTCGAAGGCCGTGCCCGCCGCCTGGCTGCTGCTGACCGCGTTCGCCGGGCTGCTGCCCGCGCTGCGGCTGGCGGCCTCCGGGCCCGGTCCTGAGCGGCAGGCGCTGTACGAGGGCCTCGGGCTGGCGCGGGCGCTGCCGCTGCTGTCGATCGTCGCGCTGACGTCGGCGGTGGCGGTGCTGGTGCGCCGGGTCGTCGCCGTGCGGATCCTCGGCCAGCGGCTGCAGAAGCTGCCCGCGGACCGGCCGCGCGGCGCGGACCTGCTCACGGACGACGCCGGCCGGGGCAGCCTCCCCGACGCCCAGTACGTGCTGGTCTCGACGGTGGTGCTGGCGTACGCGGCCGTGTCGCTGGCCCGGTTCCCGGACCGGCTGCCGCGGCTGCCGTGGGCGCTGGCCCTGCTCGTCGCCCTGTCGGCCGCGGTGTACCTCGCCGCGAAGTCCGCGGAGGTGACCCGGCCGCTCGTGCTGTCCGTGGTCCGCAGGCGCGAGCCCGGCGACCTGGACGCGGCCGTCCGGCCCGGCGACGACATCGAGATCCGCGGGGTGGGCTTCGTCCCTCCCGGGGCGCAGACCCCGGAGATGCTGGCCCGGCTGGTCGTCCGGATCGGGGCGGTCCACGTCCACGTGCCGCTGGTCCCGGTGGCGGGCGGGTTCGCGAACCCCTCGGACACGGCCCTGACGGTGCCGGTCCCGGCGGAGGTGGAACCGGGCCGGGTCGAGGTGCAGGTGGTCACGGCCGCCGGAGTGGAATCCAACCGCTGCACCATCGACGTGGCCGAGTGAAGCGGGTAGACATGGGTGCGTGACCCGAACAGACGACCCCGCCGAGCACGGGGACCACGACGCGGACGGGGCCGCCGGCCGGGCCCCCGCCGCCCACCGCGGCGCCCCCGCCCCCGGACTGCGCGACCGGGCCGCCCGGTACGCGCTGCTGCCGCTGCGGATCTTCCTCGGCGCGACCTTCGTCTACGCGGGCCTGGACAAGCTGACCGACCCCGCCTTCCTGTCCGCCTCCGGCGCCGGCTCCATCGGGGAGCTGATGCGCGGCGTGCGCGACACCTCCGCCGTCCCGGAGCTGGTGGACCTGGCCCTGCGCTCGCCCGTCGCCTTCGCCCTGGCCATCGCCGTCGGCGAGATCGCGGTCGGCGTCGGCGTCCTCGCCGGCTTCCTGACCCGCCTCGCGGCCCTCGGCGGCCTGCTGATCTCCCTCAGCCTGTGGCTCACGGTGTCCTGGCAGGTCTCCCCGTACTACTACGGGAACGACCTCGCCTACCTGATGGCGTGGACTCCGCTGGTGCTCGCCGGGGCGCCCTACTGGTCGGTGGACTCGCTGATCCGGTCCGCCCGGTCCGAGGGGTCGGCCAGGCTGCGGCGGTCGCGGCGCACCGCGTAGGCCACCAGCCCCACCAGGGCGGCCAGTGTCAGGCCGCCGGCCGCCATCGGGACCACCAGGAACCACGGGGTGTCGATCTCACCCGCCGCGTCGAGCAGGTACAGCGCGCCCGCCGCGGTCAGGACGAGGCCGGCCAGGAACCGGCCCGGCTGGAACTCATGACGCCGCACGGGTCACCTCCACCTGTCCCACACCCGCTTCGAGGTGCAGCTCCACCGTTCCCCCGGCCTCCGTGCCGGCGGCCGGCCCCACCGTTTCCCGCCGGGTCTCGCCCTCGCCCCGGATGCGCACGTACGAGCGGGTGTCGTCCGGCATCCGGATGTCGCCGAGCCGTACGGAGGCCTCCGCGCGGGCGGTGACCTCGCGGGGCACGATCACCTTCAGCAGTCCGGCGTCGATGCCGGCGCGCACGGTCAGCGTGCTGCCCTTCGGCACGTCGAGCCGGCTCAGGTCGAGGGTGGCGATGCCGGTGCCGGACTCGTACACCGGCTGGACGTCGGCCACCGCGGCGGGCCGCCAGCGCACGTCCCGCCAGTCGGTGCCGATCTCCGCGGGCAGCGCCGCCGACACCGCGAGCAGCCCGGCCGTGGCCAGGGCCATCAGGATCGTCCCGAAGCCCGTACGGCCGCGGAACGAGCTGACCGCGAGGCCGAGGCCGAACACCGCGAGCACCGAGGCGAGGCCGATCTGCAGGGCGTGCGAGAGGGTGCTGTCCTCCCACACCGCCGCCGTGGCCGCTGCGCCCGCCAGCATCGCCAGTACGAGCACCCGGCCGCCGATGCCTCCGCGCGGCCGCCCGGGCCCGCCCGGCCGCGGGCTGCGCGGCCTGCCGCCGGAGCCCTTGCCGCCCGGCTCCGCGGGCACGGCCGAGTCGTCCGGCCCCCACAGGTAGCCGGTGCTGCCGACCGGGCCGGTCGTGCCGTCCTTCACCAGCGGGTCCCGCCACCACGAGGGTGTGCCGGGCGCCGGCGGCGCCTGCGTCTCCGGCGGGGCGGGGCGGGCCGCGGCCTGCGGCTCGGCCTCCGGGGCTGCCGTGCCGCGGTGGCGCTGCGACCAGTACGCGGCCCCGCCCAGCGCCAGCACCACCAGCACCGAGAACGCGGCGAGCCCGCCGTTGTCCAGCATCGACAGGAACACCGCGCAGCCGACGAGCGCCGCGAACAGCGCGGCCAGCGTCGTCCCCTCGACCCGGCCGGTCAGCAGCTTCTTCGCCTCGCTGTCCTCCTCGCCGTCCACGGGCAGCACCAGCCACGCGACGCCGTAGAAGAGGAGGCCGACGCCGCCGGTGACGGTGAGCACGCCCAGCACGATCCGGAAGACGACGGGGTCGAGGTCGAAGTAGCGGCCGAGGCCGCCGCACACGCCGGCGAGGACCTTGTCGCGCCAGCTGCGGCGCATCGGCGGACGCTCGGCGGGCCGGTCGGAGGGCCGCCCCGGTGCCGCGCCGGGCGCCTGCGGGTCCGCGGTGCCGGAAGAGGCCGGCGGCGGGGAGTCGTGCTCGGTCATGGCTCCATGGTGGAGGCGCCCCGCGGGGCCGGGCATCGGGGCCCCACCCTGGTGCGACCCTGAGATCCCCCCGGGAGGGGTGGGGGGATGCCCTGATGCCCCGCACCGCCCGCGCGTGTGACCATCGGTGGCATGCCCGCCTCCGCCGCACCGCGCACCCCGCACGCCGCCGACCCCGCCGACGAGGCGCCGCAGCGCCGCCTCTACCGCAGCGCCGACGGCCGCATGCTCGGCGGCGTGGCCCGCGGGCTCGCAGGGCACCTCGGGCTGCCGGTCGTGTGGGTGCGGCTCGCGTTCTTCGGGCTGTTCGTCTGGGGCGACGGGCTCGGGGTGCTGCTGTACGCCGCGTTCTGGGTGTTCGTCCCGCTCGGCCTGGGCGGCCGCAGCGGGGGCCGCTCCTTCCACGAGCTCTTCGAGACCCTGCCCGACGGCGGCCGGCGGCTGCGCAAACCGGCCAAGGGGCAGATCACCGCCCTGGTCGCGCTGTGCGTCGGCGCCGGCATCTTCCTCTCCAAGGTGCAGTCCGGCGGCGCCTCCGGGCGCTACGTGTGGCCGACACTGCTCGTCGGCGCGGGCGTCGTCCTCGTGTGGCGGCAGGCCGACAACGCCCGCCGCGAGCACTGGGCGGCCGGGCCGGGCGGCAATCGGCGGATGCTCCAGCTCGCCCGCGCCTGCGCCGGCATCGCGCTCGTCGGCATCGGCCTGACCCTCTTCATCGTCGTCCGCGGCTCGGCCGCGCAGCTCGGCAACGTCCTGACCGCCGCGCTCGCCGTCCTCGCCGGGATCGCCCTGCTCGCCGGGCCCTGGCTGATCCGGATGACCCAGGACCTCTCCGAGGAGCGCCTGATGCGCATCCGCGCCCAGGAGCGCGCGGAGGTCGCCGCCCACGTCCACGACTCCGTCCTGCACACCCTCACCCTGATCCAGCGCAACGCCGACGACGCGGGCGAGGTGCGCCGCCTGGCCCGCGCCCAGGAGCGCGAGCTGCGGAACTGGCTCTACAAGCCGGAGGGCACCGGCAAGGAGGAGGCCGAGGAGCCGGCCACCCTCGCCGAGGCCGTGAAGAAGACCGCCGCCGAGGTGGAGGACCACCACGGCGTGCCCATCGAGGTGGTCGTGGTCGGCGACTGCCCCCTCGACGAGAGGCTGGGCGCGCAGGTGCAGGCCGCGCGCGAGGCGATGGTCAACGCCGCCAAGTACGGTGGCGAGGGGGGCCCGGTGCAGGTGTACGCCGAGGTGGAGGGGCAGACCGTGTTCGTGTCCGTACGGGACCGCGGGCCGGGCTTCGACATCGACGCGGTACCGGACGACCGCATGGGCGTACGAGAATCGATCATCGGCCGGATGCAGCGCAACGGCGGGACCGCACGGCTGCGGTCCGCGCCCGACGGCGGCACGGAAGTCGAGTTGGAGATGGAGAGGGCGGCGAAAGCGGCATGACGGAGCAATACGCACAGGCGGGCGCGGCGGGCGCGGCGGGCCGGCGGGTCCGGGTGGTGCTCGTCGACGACCACCGGATGTTCCGCGCGGGCGTGCAGGCGGAGATCGGCGACACCGCCCGGACCGGCGTGGAGGTCGTCGGCGAGGCGGCCGACGTCGACCAGGCCGTCACCGTCATCACCGCCACCCGGCCCGAGGTGGTCCTCCTCGACGTGCACCTCCCCGGCGGCGGCGGGGTCGAGGTGCTGCGGCGCTGCGCCCCGCTGACGGCGGCCGCCGAGAACCCGGTGCGCTTCCTCGCGCTGTCCGTGTCGGACGCCGCCGAGGACGTCATCGGCGTCATCCGCGGCGGCGCGCGCGGGTACGTCACCAAGACCATCACCGGCGCCGACCTCGTGGACTCCGTCTTCCGGGTGCAGGAGGGCGACGCGGTGTTCTCGCCGCGGCTCGCGGGCTTCGTCCTCGACGCGTTCGCCTCGACCGACGCCCCGCCGGTCGACGAGGACCTCGACCGGCTGACGCAGCGCGAGCGCGAGGTGCTGCGGCTGATCGCCCGCGGCTACGCGTACAAGGAGATCGCCAAGCAGCTGTTCATCTCGGTGAAGACGGTGGAGTCCCACGTCAGCGCGGTGCTGCGCAAGCTCCAGCTGTCCAACAGGCACGAGCTGACCCGCTGGGCGACGGCCCGCCGCCTGGTCTGAGACGGCCCCGGACACGTTCTGTGACACACGACGCAGGGTGAATGGGGAACCCCGGGGCGGGTCGCGGCGTTCTTGGGTGGCGTGACGAGCTTGACCGGGACCCCCGTGTTCGTGGCGGCGATCGCCCTGACGGCGATCGCCGTCCTCCTGCCCCTGGCCGTGTGGAGCAAGGTGCGCGGCCCGTCGGCCGTGCGCGCCCTCACGCGCGTGCTGATGATGGTGTTCGCGCAGGCCACCGCCATCGCGCTGGTGTTCATCGGGGTGAACCGGGAGCAGAACTTCTACACCACCTGGGGCGACCTCATCGGCACGGGCGACTACGTCCAGGCCGCGGAGGACCTCGGGCCCGACGGCCTCGGCGGCAAGAAGGTCGAGGAGGCCCCGAAGGTCAAGCAGCAGTTCCGCCCCGTCGACGACGTCCCCGGCGGCCGGGTCCAGGCCACCGAGCTCGACGGGAAGATCTCCGGCGTCAAGGGCGACGTCCTCGTCTACCTGCCCCCGCAGTACGACGACCCGGCCTACAAGGACCGCAAGTTCCCCGTCGTCGAGCTGATCCCCGGCATGCCCGGCTCCGGCAAGTCCTGGTTCAAGGGACTGAAGGTGGTGGAGAAGCTGGAGCCGCTCATGAAGAACGGCCAGGTCCAGCCCTTCATCCTCGTCTCGGCGCGCACCATGCTCCTCGGCGACACCGAGACGGGCTGCGCCAACATCCCGGGCCGGGTCAACGCGGACAGCTGGCTCAGCGTCGACGTCCGCAAGATGGTCACGGACAACTTCCGCGCCTCCGACGACCCCGGCTCCTGGGGCATCGCCGGGTACTCGGCGGGCGCCTACTGCGCCGCCAAGCTGGCGATCTCCCACCCCGACCGGTACGCGGCGGCCGTCTCCATGTCCGGCTACAACGACCCCGGCATGGAGCCCGCCTCCCTGCTGCGCGAGGACCCGGTCCTGCGCCAGCAGCACAACCTGCACACCATGCTGAAGGCGGCGCCGGCGCCGCCCGCGGTGTCCCTGCTGATCACGGGCGGCGAGAACGACGGCTACCAGGCCGGGATCGCGCTCCAGCAGGCGGCGCAGCAGCCGACGAAGATCGAGGTGCAGAAGACGACCGGCGGCCACACCATCGACGCCTGGGTCCGGCAGCTCCCGCAGGTCTTCGCCTGGCTCGGCACCCAGGTCAAGGCGCCGTAGCGGCTCCCGGCCGCCCGCCGGCGGCGGTTCAGGCCGGGCGGGAGGCGCCCGCCCAGGGCATCGAGTCGATCGGCGCCACGCGGACCGTCGAGCCGGGCCGCGGGGCGTGGATCATCTGCCCGTTGCCGACGTAGAGCCCGACGTGGGTGACGCCGGAGTAGAAGAACACCAGGTCGCCCGGGGCGAGCTCGCCCCGGGCGACCCGCCGTCCGGCGTTGATCTGCGTGTACGTCGTGCGGGGCAGGGACACCCCGGCCGCGCGCCAGGCCGCCTGCGTCAGCCCGGAGCAGTCGTACGCGCCCGGCCCGGTCGCGCCCCAGACGTACGGCTTGCCGATGGCGCCGTGCGCGAAGGCGACGGCGCGGGCGGCCCGCGAGCCGTCGGAGGGCGGGGCGGGGGCGGCCGCCGCCTGCCCGGCCCCGGCCTGCGCGGCCCCGCCGCCGGCCTGGGCCTCGTACGCGGCGCGCTCCTCGGCGGTCAGCCGGGCCAGCAGCCGCCGGGCGGCCTCCAGCTTCGCCTCGACGGCGGACTTGTGGCGGGCCAGCTCGCCCTCCCGTTCGCGCAGCTCGGCGAGGTGCCCGGCGGCCGTCCTGCGCAGGCCGCCGACCTCGTCGAGCTGCCGGCGTACGGAGGCGACCTCGGCGGCGCTGCGGTCGCCGGCCCGGTCCAGCAGGGCGGCCCGGTCCAGGAAGTCCTGCGGGTCGTCGGACATCGCCAGGCGGACGGCGGGGGACAGGCCGCCGCTGCGGTACTGGCCCGCGGCGAGCGCGCCGAGCGTGCGGCGGGCCTCGTTCAGCCGGTCGGTGCGGCGGGCGGCCTCGTCGCGCAGCCCGTCCAGGGTGCGCTGCGCCTCCTGCGCCTTCTCCTTCGCCCCGTTGTACCGCTCGGTGGCGGCCTCGGCTTCTTCGTACAGCCGGTCGACCTCCGCCTTGATCCCGGCGGGGGTCTGCCGCGGATCGGCGTGGGAGGTGCCTTCGAGGGCGGTGGCGGTGGCAGCGCCCGCCAGGGCGAGGGTGGCGGCGGTCCGGACGGTGCCGCCGCGGAGCGGGCGCTGCCTGGGCTTTCGATGACTGGCCACGCGGGCCTCACGTCCTTCCTCCGGTCGGGCTCGGCTCGGAGGAGGACGCTAGGGGGCGGGGCGGCGGCCGTACGGCGGGATGACCGCAAAGTGTCCCGACGTGACCGGTTCTGGCGTCCCGGTGATCAGCGCCAGAGGACGGCGATAAAGATGTTGACCACCGTCAGGGCGCCGACGGTCCCGAACAGGGCCTTGTCGACGCGCTCCTCGTCGCGCTTGACGTAGACGAGGCAGAGGATCACGAACAGGACGGCGAGCTTGACGCCGATCTTGACGTGGTTGACGGACCCGCCGTCCATCTCGCGGAAGCCGACCAGCAGGACGCCGGTGACGAGCATCGTCAGCGCGCCGTGCAGCATCGCGGGCGTGAAGCGCGCGGTGCCGGCGCCCATCGCCTTCATCTGCGTCAGGAAGCCGCCCAGCAGCGAGGCGATACCGATGATGTGCAGGCCGACGAAGACATTGATCAGTACGTCCATGCGGTCGAGCGTACGGGGGCCCGCGCGGAGCCCCGGCAGGGGGGCGGCGCCGGTGTGAGATACGGCCGATTCCTCCGGGCCGGGGCCGGGTGTCCCCGCCGCCCCCTAGACTCGGAAGGCGATGAGCAGCCTCTTTGACGACAGCTTCCTGGCGGACCTCACCCCCTCCGACGAGGAGCCGCCGCCCCCCGAGGAGTACGCGGACGACCGCGCCCCCGAGCCCGGCGCGGACGACCTCTTCGAGGGCCGCTTCGACGTGCCCCTGAGCGGTGACGCCTACTACCGCGACGGCACCCCCAGGCCGGTCATCGACCCGGCCGCCCTGCTGCACGGGCTGAACGAGCAGCAGCGCGCCGCCGTGGTCCACGCCGGCTCCCCGCTGCTGATCGTGGCCGGCGCCGGCTCCGGCAAGACCCGGGTGCTCACCCACCGCATCGGCCACCTGCTGGCCGCGCGGAACGTCCACCCCGGGCAGATCCTGGCGATCACCTTCACCAACAAGGCCGCCGCCGAGATGAAGGAGCGCGTCGAGGGCCTCGTCGGACCGCGCGCCAACGCCATGTGGGTCTCCACCTTCCACAGCGCGTGCGTGCGCATCCTGCGCCGCGAGTCCAAGCGGCTCGGCTTCACCTCCTCGTTCTCGATCTACGACGCCGCGGACTCCAAGCGCCTGATGGCGCTGGTCTGCCGCGACCTGGACCTCGACCCGAAGAAGTTCCCGCCGAAGTCCTTCAACGCCAAGGTCTCGAACCTCAAGAACGAGCTCATCGACGAGGACGCCTTCGCCGCCCAGGCCGCCGACGGCTTCGAGAAGACCCTCGCCCAGGCGTACGCGATGTACCAGGGGCGGCTGCGCGAGGCCAACGCGCTCGACTTCGACGACATCATCATGACGACGGTCCACCTGCTCCAGGCGTTCCCCGACGTCGCCGAGCACTACCGGCGGCGCTTCCGGCACGTCCTCGTCGACGAGTACCAGGACACCAACCACGCCCAGTACACGCTGGTGCGCGAGCTCGTCGGCACCGGCTACCCGGACCTGCCGCCGGCCGAGCTGTGCGTCGTGGGCGACGCCGACCAGTCGATCTACGCCTTCCGCGGCGCGACGATCCGCAACATCCTCCAGTTCGAGGAGGACTACAAGGACGCGACGACGATCCTGCTGGAGCAGAACTACCGCTCGACGCAGACGATCCTCTCCGCGGCCAACGCGGTCATCGAGCGCAACGAGAACCGCCGCGCCAAGAACCTGTGGACCCAGGCCGGCGCCGGCGCCGTCATCACCGGCTACGTCGCCGACACCGAGCACGACGAGGCGCAGTACGTCGCCGACGAGATCGACCGGCTCACCGACGCCGGCGAGGCCAAGGCCGGCGACGTCGCGATCTTCTACCGGACCAACGCGCAGTCCCGCGTCTTCGAAGAGGTCTTCATCCGCGTCGGCCTGCCCTACAAGGTCGTCGGCGGGGTCCGCTTCTACGAGCGCAAGGAGGTCCGCGACATCCTCGCGTACCTGCGCGTCCTGGCGAACCCCGAGGACAGCGTCCCGCTGCGCCGCATCCTGAACGTGCCCAAGCGCGGCATCGGCGAGCGCGCCGAGGCGATGGTCGACGCCCTCGCGATGCGCGAGAAGATCACCTTCCCGCAGGCGCTGCGGCGCGTGGACGAGGCGTACGGCATGGCCGCGCGCTCGACGAACGCGGTGAAGCGCTTCAACGTGCTGATGGAGGAGCTCCGCACGATCGCCGAGTCCGGCGCCGGCCCTGCCGTCGTGCTGGAGGCCGTCCTGGAGCGCACCGGCTACCTCGCCGAGCTCCAGGCTTCCACCGACCCGCAGGACGAGACGCGGATCGAGAACCTCCAGGAGCTCGCCGCGGTGGCCCTGGAGTTCGAGCAGGCCCGTGCCGAGGGCGGCGCGGGCGCCGGAGCGGAGGAGGGCGCCGCGGCGGGCGGCGGCACGCTGGCCGAGTTCCTGGAGCAGGTCGCGCTCGTCGCCGACTCCGACCAGATCCCGGACGAGGACACCGAGGGCAGCGGGGTGATCACGCTGATGACCCTGCACACCGCGAAGGGCCTGGAGTTCCCGGTGGTGTTCCTGACCGGAATGGAGGACGGCGTGTTCCCGCACATGCGGGCGCTGGGCCAGACCAAGGAGCTGGAGGAGGAGCGCCGGCTGGCGTACGTCGGCATCACGCGCGCCCGCGAGCGGCTGTACCTGACGCGCTCCGCGATGCGCAGTGCCTGGGGCACCCCCTCGTACAACCCGCCGTCGCGGTTCCTGGAGGAGATCCCCGCGCAGTACCTGCAGTGGAAGCGCACGGGCGCCGCGCAGAAGCCGGCCGGCCCGGTGCGCGGCCAGGGCTACGGGTCGGGCAAGGCCTCGTTCGGCACCTCGCCGGAGGCCTTCCTCTCCTCGGCACGGACGCGCTCGGGTCCGTCCGGGTTCGCGACGCGGCGGGCTTCGGAGAAGCCGGTCGTGGCGCTGGCGGTCGGAGACCGGGTCACGCACGACCAGTTCGGGCTGGGCACCGTGATGGAGGTGCGGGGCGCCGGCGCCGACGCGCAGGCGACCATCGACTTCGGGGACGCCAAGCCGAAGCGGCTGCTGCTGCGGTACGCGCCGGTGCAGAAGTTGTAGCGGGGTGAACGGGAGCGGGGCCCGGGCCGTTGTCGCGGCCCGGGCCCCGTTCGCGCGTTCGGGGGATGTACGGCGGGGTCAGCTGGGGTTGAGGCCCTTGCCGCGCAGCCACGCCAGGGGGTCGATCGCGGAGCCGCCGCCGGGCCGGACCTCGAAGTGCAGGTGCGGGCCGGTGGAGTTGCCGGAGTTGCCGGAGTAGGCGATGACGTCGCCCGCCTTCACCTTGCCGGACCGGATCTTGGTGCTGCTGAGGTGGCAGTACCAGGTCTCGGTGCCGTCGGGGGCCGTCACTATCGCCATGTTGCCGTAGGCGCTGTTCCACTGGGTGCGCACGGTGCCGTCGGTGGCGGCCATGACCGGGGTGCCGTAGCCCACGGGGAAGTCGATCCCGGTGTGCACGGACATCCACATGCCGCCGGCCTGGCCGAAGGAGGCGCTGAGGCCGCGCTGCGCGACCGGGATGGCGAACTTGGGGCGGGCCGCCTCCTTCGCGGCTTCCTCCTCCGCCTTCCGCTTGCGCTCCTCGTCCTGGCGCTGGCGCAGGTCGATGCGCTCCTGGGTGCGGCTCGCGCGGTCCGCGAAGTCCCCGGCGTCGGCGCTGAGCGCCTCCAGCTGGGTGTCGAGCTTGCTGTTCGCGGCGACGGGCTTGACCGACGCCGGGTCGGGCGCGGCCATCGTCGTGGTGTCCTCGGCGGGCTTCTCGCCGCCGGTCAGGCCGCCGACGGAGGCCGCGGCGACACCGGCGACGCCGACCACGCACGCCGAGGGGACCGCCACCGTGAGCAGGGCGGAACGCTTCGCCGGGGTGCGGCGGCGGCCGCTGCCGCCGCCCGTGTGCCCGGACTTGGCGCCGGCACGGCGCGAGGCGCGCGTTCCGGCGGCGGGGGCGGCGGGCGCCGGGGTGACGGGCATGGCCTGCGTCGGCAGGTCGTGCACGGGGGAGGGCGCGTCGTAGGCGTCGTACGCCTCGTCCGCGTCGGCTTCGGGGGCCGGAGCCGCATCGGCCTCGGAGCCGGGAGCGAAGGCCTCCTCGGCGACCGCCTCGAACACGGCGGTGCCGGTGTACGCGTCGTCCGCGTAGCCGGTGTCCTGCTGCTGTGCTTCGGCCTCGTACGCGAAGGAGAACGTCTGGGTCTGCTGCTGGTCCTGGGGGACGGTGTTCCAGGCGGTGGCGTCGTACGCGCCGGTCTCCGTGCCCGTGGCGCCGTAGCCGGGCGCGGCCCACTGGCCCGTCTGGTCGTACCCGAACGCGGCGGCCGTGGACTGGTAGTCGGTGCCGGGAGCGGTCCAGGCGCCGGTGTCCCACTGGCCGGTGGCCGCCTCCTCGTGCGCTCCCTGGGCCGGGATCGTCGAGAGGTAGCCGTCCTGCGCGTAACCGGTCTGCGGGGACGCGGTCCAGGCAGTGGCGTCGTACGCGCCGGTGGCGCCGGCGTCGTAGGCGCCGTACGCCGTGTAGTCGTAGCCCTGGCCCTGCGTTTCGTAGGAAACATAGGGGGAGTTACCGGCGAAAGTGGTGGTCGAAAGGCCGTCATACCCGGGATCGGGGTACAGGCCCGACGAGGGGCGGTCGTTCACCAACTTCTCTTTCGCCTCGGCAGTGGGGGCCTGGGTGGCCAGGGACGGGGGAATCCCTGGGGAGAGCAGTGGCGTGACTGTACCCGGCGGTCACTGGCCACGACAATCTTCGGAGGGGTTCCGGCTGAGCGGAACCGGGCATTCGGCCGTCTTTCGGTCCGCCCCATGCACAGCCTTGGCCTTGAGTTCGATATTCGTTCGACTCCGGCGGGGTGTGGCGCTCACGCGGCCGGCGCCGCCTCGCCCGGTGCCTCCGCGGCCGCCGGACCCGGGCCGTCGAGGACCCGCCGCACGGCCGCCGCGACGGCCGGATGCACGGCCAGCGCCAGGTGTCCGATGCCCCTGACCTCGATGTTCTCCGCCATCAGGTCGGGGTGTTCGATGCGCGCGGTACCCGCCGGAACCATCAGCTCGTCCCACCCGCTCCAGAACGCCACGCACCGGGTGCGGCAGCCGGGCGCGGGCGTGCGGAGCTCGGCGATCAGCGGTGAATCCGGGCGGATCTGCCGGACGAGGGGATGCGCGTCCATGAACGGCGCGACACGCGTACCGGAATGCGGGGAGCCCAGCGTGACGAGGGTGCGCACGCGCGCGTCACCGCCGAGCCGCTGGACGTAGTACCGGCCGACGAGCCCGCCCAGGCTGTGCCCGACGAGGTCCACCCGCTCCCGGCCCGTCCGCTCGCACAGCTCCTCGACGCGCCGGGCGACGCGCCCGGCCGCGGCGCGCACGTCGCGCGTCAGGGGCGAGTAGTTGTACGCCTCCACCCGCCGGCGGCCGTCCGCGGCGAGGTGGCGGCGGAGCAGGACGAACACGGACCGGTTGTCGGTGAAGCCGTGCAGCAGCAGCACCGGCGGGTGCGCGCCGCCCGGCCCGGGCGCGGCGGGCTTCTCCTGGCGGATCCCGGTCGGGTAGTGCGCGACGTGCGCGCCGAACAGGACGGCCTCCAGGACCCCGGCTCGGGCGAATGCGGAAAAGGGCGCGGACAGCCACGGCGACAGTCCCATCGACGGCCTCCCCTAAGACCTTTGGGACTGCTGCCGGCCGCGCCGCCGTGCCGTGCGGCTGTCGGTACGGTGGCGCGGTGCCTGGCGGTGCGGCTCCCCCGGCGGTGAATCAACGCCGTCCCACGTGTGATTTCCCCCTCCCGCTTGACCGTGAAACGGCGGCGTGCGCGATGCTGTACTTAACGTTCGTTCACTCGGGAGGCAGTGCGATGGGTGTGACCGGTCCGATCCGTGTGGTGGTGGCCAAGCCGGGTCTCGACGGCCACGACCGCGGCGCGAAGGTGATCGCGCGCGCCCTGCGGGACGCGGGCATGGAGGTCATCTACACGGGCCTGCACCAGACCCCCGAGCAGATCGTGGACACCGCCATCCAGGAGGACGCCGACGCGATCGGCCTGTCGATCCTCTCCGGCGCCCACAACACGCTGTTCGTACGTGTCCTGGAGCTGCTGCGGGAGCGCGAGGCGGAGGACATCAAGGTGTTCGGCGGCGGCATCATCCCCGACGACGACATCGCCCCCCTCAAGGAGAAGGGCGTGGCCGCGATCTTCACCCCGGGTGCGACGACGACGTCGATCGTGGACTGGGTGCGCGAGAACATCAGCCGCTGACCGTGCCGCCGCGGGCGGCCCGTACTCCCGGGAGTGCGGGCCGCCCGCCGGTGCGTCACACTGCGGGCTCCGGGGCGAGTTCGGCGAGCATCGCCGCGCGCAGCCGCAGCGTTGCCGTCAGCCGCTGGAAGGCCTCGGCCCAGTACGCGCCCGCGCCGGCGGCCCCACCGGCGTCCGCCTCCGGCTGCGCGGCAGCGGTGAGCGCCTCCAGCCGGCCGGCCTCGGCCGGGTCGAGACAGCGCTCGGCCAGCCCCATCACCCCGCTGAAGCTCCACGGGTAGCCGCCCGCCTCCCGCGCCGCGTCGAGCGCGTCGACCACGGCTCGGCCGAGCGGTCCGGCCCACGGCACGACGCACGCCCCGAGCAGCTGGAACGCCTCGGACAGCCCGTGTGCACCGATGAACCGGGCCACCCAGCCGGCCCGTTCCCCCTCGGGCAGGACCGACAGCAGCCGGGCCCGCTCGGCGAGCGAGGCCGTGCCCGGGGCGGTCGCGGTCGGCGCGGCCGGCGAGCCGAGCAGCGCCGCAGCCCACTCCGGGTCCCGCTGCCGCACCGCCGCCCGGCACCACGCCGCGTGCAGCTCCTCGGCCCAGCTCTCGCCCCCGGGCATCGGCAGGGCCACGACCGCGGCGGCGTCCAGCCCCCCGAAGCGGTCCCGCCAGCACGACAGCGGCGCCGCCTCGACCAGTTGGCCCAGCCACCAGGAGCGCTCGCCGCGCCCGGCGGGCGGCCGTTCGGCGACCCCGTCGCGCAGCATGCCCGCGTCGCAACCGGCCGGCGGGGCCACGCCGTCCGGCCCGACGCAGGCGAGCGCCCGCCGGGCCATCCGCCGGGCCAGCGCGGACTCCGGCAGCGCCGACAGCAGCTCGGCCGCCGTCGCCCGGACGTTGCGGCTCCGGTCGTCCAGGGCGGCCTCCAGGAACGGCTCGTCCCCGGCGGACAGCCCGACCCGCAGCGAGTCGAGGAACATCAGCCGGTCCTCGGCGCGCTCGGTGGCCCAGGTGGACGACAGCAGCCGTACCGCCGCGGCCGGATCGCGGGCCCGTACGGCGCCCAGCAGGCCCGCCCGCTCCGCGAACAGGCCCTCCTGCCACAGTTGCCGCACCGCGGCGGTGTCCTCCGGGTCGGGCAGGCCCCCGCCCGCCCCGGCGCGCAGCGCGAACCGCCAGTCGGGGTTGAGCCCCGCCAGCCACATTCCCCGCGGCCCGGCCAACGCCAGGGCCTGCGGGCGCAGGTCGCTGCGGGCCCGGGCCGCGTCGAGCAGCGCCGGCAGCAGCACCGCGGGCGCCCGGTATCCGTGCCGTCCGGCTGCGGCCAGCCACTGCGGCAGCAGTTCCGCCAGGTCCGGTGAGGCCCCCCGCCGCCCGGACCCGGCGCCCGCTTCCGCACGGCCCGCGAGCAGCCGGGCGAGCCGCCGCCGGGCGGGCTCCGGCGGCTCCGGCCGCGGGTCCGCCGGTGCGGGCCGCGGCCGGGGAGCCGCCTCGGCGGGCCGCAACCCGGCGCGGCGGCGCAGCGTGTGCACGGCGGCCGCGTCGAGGAGCTCCCGCGGGCCGCCGCCGCTGCCGCGGCGGCGCCCGGTGCCGAGCAGCGCCGCCCCGACCAGCTCCCCCCAGTCCCCGCAGGCCTCCCCGGATCGCTCCTCCCCGGCCGTGGCGGTCATCGTGCCCCCTCCCTCTCGGTGTCCTCCGTGCTCCGGTCCCGCCCCCTCCGCGGGACCGGAGCAGCCTGTCGTCGTCGTGTCCGGCCTTTCAGCTGGCGTGGTTGTCGTTCATGACCGAGCCCCCCGGCTTGTCGTCCTTGCACACGGGCGCCCCCGCGCCCGTGCTCCCTCCCCTTGGTGCAGCCCCCGACCGGCCCCCTCAGCCGGTCAGGGCGACCGGCTCCGGGCAGCCCGGCTCCCAGGCCGTGAGCGGTGTGAAACCGCGGTGGCCGCATTCGCCGAAGACGGTGACCGGCCCGCCGCCCGACAGGGCGGCCAGCTGCCACAGCCCGGCCTGCGGCCGGCCCCCGCCGGAGGCGACCGGCAGGGCGCCGCCGCCTTCGGCATCGGCCAGCTGCCAGCCCCGCTCGCCCGGTACCGGCACCACCGGGCCCAGCACGACCGGCCAGGACTCCAGCCACGGGTCCTCCCGCAGCGCCGCCCCGTACGCGTCGAGCGCCGGCCCGGTGCCGACCCCCTCCGGAACCTGCCGGCACGGCGCCCCCGCGCCGTACCCCTCCGCGAGGTCCGCGCGCAGTCCCGCCGTCCCGGGGCGGAAGCGGGCCTCCGCCTCCACCACCCGTCCGACGGGCAGCGCGAGCCGCGGCGGCCGCCCCGGCGGACCGAAGTCCAGTACCAGGGCAGGGCGTCCGCTCTCCGTCCCGCGCAGCCATGTCCGGCGGGTGGTGAGCCGGCCGTCCGGCGACACCGAGTCGTACTGGGCCAGCACCAGCCAGCGGTCCCGTACGGCCTCCCCCTCCGCGGCGGTGTCCGGGAGCCCCACCCTGCTCCGTACCGTCGCGGCGAGCGGCTGCGGCAGGCCTGCCAGACCGAGCCATCCCCGGTTCAGCAGGTGCAGCAGCGCGCCCTCCTCCAGCATCCGGGCGGGCCAGCCGGGCCCGCAACCGGGTATCTCCCCCAACTCCCTCACCCGGGCAGCCAGCCCGGGCGCCTGGGCGTCGACCATGCGCGCCGCGGTCTCCTCCCAGACCGCGCGTCCCGCCTGCTCCTGGCCGGCCATCCCCTCGCGGACCAGGTCGGCCAGGCGCTGCTCCAACTCCGCGACCCCGGCTGCGATCCGGGCCGCCCTCCGCCCGGCCCGGCGCCGCGCCGCCTCCGGGTCGGCGGGGGCGGCCCGCGCCCCCGCAGCCCGGCCGGAAGCGGAACCTCCGATCCGGGTCTGCGGACCTGCCTCCTCCCGCCCCGGACCGGGAGCCCCCGACGGGGCGTCACGAGCGCGGGACGGCACCTGCTCCACGGTGTGGCGGACCTGTTGGTCAGTCATGGCAACCACCGTAGGGACCCGCACTGACAATCGCCCTGACCTGCAACGACCCTGCACGGGCGGCTGGTTGTCAGTGGCGTGGTGCACCGTGGGGTCAGCAGTCGGGAACGGCTGCGGTACATCGGAGGGGGACGATGGACACGCACGGGAACGGCACCGGCGCCCAGGCGCTGCGACCGCACGCCGAGGACGCCTTCGCACACGAACTGAAAGCCCTGGCCGCCGCCGACGACCGGCCCCGCCCGCCCCGTTGGAAGCTCTCCCCGTGGGCCGTCGCCACCTACCTCCTCGGCGGCACGCTCTCCGACGGCACGGCCGTCACCCCGAAGTACGTCGGCCCGCGCCGCATCGTCGAAGTCGCCGTCAGCACGCTCGCCACCGACCGCGCGCTCCTCCTGCTGGGCGTCCCCGGCACCGCCAAGACGTGGGTGTCCGAGCACCTCGCGGCCGCCGTCAGCGGGGACTCCACCCTGCTCGTCCAGGGCACCGCCGGGACCCCCGAGGAGGCCGTCCGCTACGGCTGGGACTACGCCCGCCTCCTCGCCCGCGGCCCCGGCCGCGAAGCCCTCGTCCCCAGCCCGGTCATGCGGGCCATGGCCGACGGGGCGACCGTCCGCGTCGAGGAGCTGACCCGCATCCCGGCCGACGTCCAGGACTCGCTCATCACCATCCTGTCCGAGAAGACCCTGCCCATACCCGAGCTGGGCCAGGAGGTGCAGGCCGTCCGCGGCTTCAACCTCATCGCCACCGCCAACGACCGCGACCGGGGGGTCAACGACCTCTCCAGCGCACTGCGCCGCCGCTTCAACACCGTCGTCCTGCCGCTGCCCGCCACCGCCGACGCCGAGGTCGACATCGTCGCCCGCCGCGTCGACCAGCTGGGCCGCGCCCTCGACCTGCCGCCCGCGCCCGACGCGCTGGCGGAGATACGCCGCGTCGTCACCGTCTTCCGCGAGCTGCGCGAGGGCGTCACCGGCGACGGCCGCACCAAGGTGAAGACCCCGAGCGGCACCCTGTCCACCGCCGAGGCCATCTCCGTCGTCACCCACGGCCTCGCCCTCGCCGCCCACTTCGGCGACGGCGTGCTGCGCCCGTCCGACGTGGCCGCCGGGATCCTCGGCGCGGTCGTCCGCGACCCGGCCGGCGACCGGGTCGTCTGGCAGGAGTACCTGGAGGCCGTGGTCCGCGAGCGGGACGGCTGGCAGGACTTCTACCGGGCCTGCCGGGAGGTGGCGCCATGAGCCCGGCGGCCCCGCCCGCCCGGCGGGGGCCGCTGCTGCTGGGCGTCCGCCACCACGGCCCAGGCTCGGCGCGCGCGGTCCGGGCCGCCCTGGACGCCGCCCGGCCGGCGGCCGTCCTGGTCGAGGGCCCGCCCGAGGGCGACGCGCTGCTGCCGCTCGCCGCCGACCCGGGGATGCGGCCGCCCGTCGCCCTGCTCTCGCACGCGGCGGACGACCCCGGCCGGGCCGTGTTCTGGCCGCTGGCCGCGTTCTCCCCGGAGTGGGCCGCCCTCCGCTGGGCGCAGGAGCAGCAGCCGCCCGTACCCGTACGGTTCATCGACCTGCCCGCCGCCCACACGCTCGCCGCCGCGGAGGCCGGGGAGCCGGCGGGCGGCGCCCCGCGGCCCGACCCGCTGGGCGCGCTCGCCGCGGCCGCCGGGTACGGGGACGCCGAGCGCTGGTGGGAGGACACGGTCGAGCTGCGCGGAGGGCCGGGCGACGCCCCCGCCGACCCCCTGGCCGCGTTCGAGGCGCTCGGCGACGCCATGGAGGCCCTGCGCGGGGCCCACCCGGAGGACGCCTCGGGCACGATCGGAGGCCGCCCCCGCGACCTGGTCCGCGAAGCCCACATGCGGCAGCGGATCCGGGCGGCCCGCCGCGAGTTCGGCGACGGCTGCGCGGTCGTGTGCGGCGCCTGGCACGTCCCGGCGCTGCGCGCCGCGACCACGGCAGCCGCCGACAAGCGGCTGCTGGCAGGCCTGCCCAGGACCAGGGTGGAGACCGCCTGGGTGCCCTGGACGCACCGGCGGCTCGCCCGTACCGGAGGCTACGGCGCCGGCGTCGCCGCGCCCGGCTGGTACGCCCACCTGGCCGCCGCCCCCGACCGGCCGGTCGAGCGGTGGATGGCCCGGGCGGCCGCACTGCTCAGGGAGGAGGACCTGCCGGTCTCCCCGGCGCACGTCATCGAGGCGGTCCGGCTCGCCGACACCCTCGCCGGGGTGCGCGGCCGGCCCGCGCCCGGCCTCGCCGAAACCCTGGACGCCGTCCGGGCGGTCATGTGCGACGGCTCCGACGTGCCGCTCGCGCTCGTCGAGGACCGCCTGGTCGTCGGGGACGTCCTCGGCCGGGTCCCCGGCGGCGCGCCCGCGGTGCCGCTGCAGCGGGACCTCGCCCGGCAGCAGCGCTCGCTGCGGCTGAAGGCCGAGCCGCAGGAGCGGGAGCTGGAGCTCGACCTGCGGGGGCCGACGGACGCCGCCCGGTCGCTGCTGCTGCACCGGCTGGGACTGCTCGGCATCGGCTGGGGCCGGCCGGCGGCCTCCCGTCCCGGCACCGGCACGTTCCGCGAGACGTGGCGGCTGTGCTGGGAGCCGGAACTGGCGGTGCGGGTGGCCGAGGCCGGGATCTGGGGCACCACCGTCCAGGCCGCGGCCGGCGCCAAGGCCGCGGCGGACGCGGCGGCCGCCCGGGATCTCGCCGAAGTCACCGCCCTGGCGGAGCGGTGCCTGCTCGCCGGCCTGTCCGAGGCGCTGCCGCAGGTGCTGCGGGCCCTCGCCGACCTGGCGGCCCTCGACACCGACGCGGCCCGGCTGGCGCAGGCCCTGCCCGCGCTGGCCCGCGCCCTGCGGTACGGCGACGTCCGGGGCACCGGGGCGCCGGCCCTCCGCGCGGTGGCACGCGGCCTCGCGGAGCGGATCTGCGTGGCCCTGCCGCCCGCCTGCGCCTCCGGCCTCGACGCCGAGGCGGCGGCCGCGATGCGCGGGCACGTGGAGGCCGTGCACCGGGCGGTCGGCCTGCTGGACGACGAGGAGCTCCAGGAGCGCTGGGCGGCGGTCCTGGCCGCGCTCGGCGTGCGGGACGGCGTGCCCGGGGCGATACGGGGCCGGGCGGTGCGGCTGCTGCTCGACGAGGGGCGGCTGCCCGCGCCCGAGGCGGCCCGGCTGATGGGGCTGGCGCTGTCACCGGCGGCCGCCCCCGCGGACGCGGCCGGCTGGCTCGACGGCTTCGCCGGAGCCGGCGCCGGCGGCGGCATGCTGCTCGTCCACGACGAACGGCTGTTCGACCTGGTCGACTCCTGGCTCGCCGCGGTGCCGGCGGCCGCCTTCGCCGACGTGCTGCCGCTTCTGCGCAGGACCTTCGGGGCGTACGAGCCGGGCGTGCGGCGGACCCTCGGCGAACTGGCCCGCCGCGGCCCGGACGCCCGGCGCACGGCGGCCGGCGCCGGCGCCCCGGAGGGCTTCGCCGCGGAGCTCGACGAGGCCCGCGCCGCCACCGCAGCCGACCTGGCCCGTCTGCTGCTGGAAGCCGCAGACCGGCCCACACCGCAGGCACACACCTCCGACGAGCCGCCGCACAAGGGGGGCGACGGGCCGGACCCGAACCGGCAGGGCGCAGGCCGGGAAACGACGGGAGGACGGCGCGGATGACCGGGACGGCCCGGCGGGGCGCCGACGCGGACGACGACAGGGGGGAACGGGGCGGCCGGAAGGGGGCGCGGGGGGCGCGGGGCGGCGCGGCTGGCGGCCAGGGGATGGCAGAGGGGGACGGCGTGGACGAACGGGACAGGGCGGCGGGGCGCCGGCCGGGGGACGACGGGGGAGGGCGCGGGATGAATGAGACGGACGGCGCTCCGGGCGCCGCGCAGGCCGCGGTGGAGGACGGGGAGCGGTTGCGGCGGTGGCGGCTCGTGCTCGGCGGGGCCGGCGCCGACGGCACCGGCTGCGTACTGGCCGGGCGGGACCGGGCCGTGGACGAGGCGCTCGGCGCGCTGTACGACAGCGCCGCCGCCGACCGGGGCGGCAGCAGCGGCTCCCGCCGGGGGGCGGGGGAGCGGTCCGGCGGGCTCGGGGGCTCCGCGCCGGCCGTGGCCCGCTGGCTGGGCGACATCCGCCGCTACTTCCCGGCCCCCGTCGTGCAGGTGATGCAGCGCGACGCCATCGACCGGCTCGGGCTCTCCGCGCTGCTGCTGGAGCCGGAGATGCTGGAGGCCCTGGAACCGGACGTGCACCTCGCCGGGACCCTGCTCTCCCTGAGTGCGGCCATGCCGGAGACGACCCGCGAGACGGCGAGGGCCGTCGTCCGCGGCGTCGTCCGGCAGCTGGAGGAGCGGCTCGCCTCCCGCACCCGGGCAGCCGTCGCCGGCGCCCTCGACCGCTCGGCCCGCACCGCCCGCCCGCGCCGCGCCGACATCGACTGGGGCCGCACCATCCGGGCGAACCTGAAGAACTACCTGCCCGAGCAGCGCACCGTGGTCCCCGAGCGGCTCATCGGGTACGGCCGGGCGGCGCAGTCCGTACGGAAGGAGGTCGTCCTCTGCATCGACCAGTCCGGCTCCATGGCCCCCTCGGTCGTCTACGCCTCCGTCTTCGGCGCCGTCCTGGCCTCCATGCGGTCCCTGTCCACCCGCCTCGTCGCCTTCGACACCTCCGTCGCCGACCTGACGGACCGGATCGACGACCCGGTGGACGTCCTCTTCGCCGCGCAGCTCGGCGGCGGCACCGACATCAACCGCGCCCTGGCCTACTGCCAGTCCCGGATCACCCGACCCGCCGACACCGTCGTCGTCCTGATCAGCGACCTTCACGAGGGCGGCATACGCGGCGAGATGGTCAAGCGGGTCGCGGCGATGCGGGCGGCCGGCACCGCGTTCGTCGCGCTGCTCGCCCTGTCCGACGAGGGCGCCCCCGCCCACGACCGGGAACACGCGGCGGCCCTCGCCGCACTCGGCGTGCCCGCCTTCGCCTGCACGCCCGACCTGTTCCCCGAGGTGATGGCCGCGGCGATCGAGGGCAGGCCGCTGCCCGCGCCCTGACCGGGGGCCCGTATCCGCCGTACGGGAAATGGTCGGATCGCACGAATTCGCAGCTCACCGGTCGGCCGATCTGTGAGGGGAATCACCGCGCCGGTGTGATCTGCGATTTAGGGTGGCAGGTGTCCCGGGGATAACCTGCGAGACGGACATGCCGCGTCCACGGTCACCGTGTGCGCCTCCCTTGTGACAGAGCCGTCACGTTGCCCTCCGCGGCACGCCCACGCAGACAACCGCGAATCACTGCGAATCTTTGAAGACAAGGGACGGACGCGCGTGGACCTGTTCGAGTACCAGGCGAGGGACCTCTTCGCCAAGCACGGTGTACCGGTGCTGGCCGGTGAAGTCATCGACACGCCTGAGGCGGCTCGCGAGGCCACCGAGCGGCTGGGCGGCAAGTCGGTCGTCAAGGCGCAGGTGAAGGTCGGCGGCCGCGGCAAGGCCGGCGGCGTCAAGCTCGCCGCCACCCCGGACGAGGCCGTCGCCCGCGCGACGGACATCCTGGGCATGGACATCAAGGGCCACACGGTCCACAAGGTGATGATCGCGGAGACCGCTCCCGAGATCGTCGAGGAGTACTACGTCTCCTACCTGCTCGACCGCACCAACCGCACCTTCCTGGCCATGGCCTCGGTCGCCGGCGGCATGGACATCGAGGAGGTCGCCGCGACGACCCCCGAGAAGCTCGCCAAGGTCCCGGTGAACGCCAACGAGGGCGTCTCCATCGAGAAGGCCCGCGAGATCGTCGCCCTGGCGCAGTTCCCGGCCGAGGTCGCCGAGAAGGTCGCCGAGGTCCTGGTCACCCTGTGGAAGACCTTCGTCGCCGAGGACGCGCTCCTCGTCGAGGTCAACCCGCTCGCCAAGGTCGCGTCCGGCGAGGTCATCGCCCTCGACGGCAAGGTCTCCCTCGACGAGAACGCGGAGTTCCGCCAGCCGTCCCACGAGGAGCTCGTCGACAAGGCCGCCGCCAACCCGCTGGAGGCCGCGGCCAAGGAGAAGGGCCTCAACTACGTCAAGCTCGACGGCGAGGTCGGCATCATCGGCAACGGCGCGGGCCTCGTCATGAGCACCCTCGACGTCGTCGCGTACGCCGGTGAGAACCACGGCGGCGTCAAGCCCGCCAACTTCCTGGACATCGGCGGCGGCGCCTCCGCCGCGGTCATGGCCAACGGTCTCGAGATCATCCTCGGCGACCCGGACGTCAAGTCCGTCTTCGTCAACGTCTTCGGCGGCATCACCGCCTGCGACGAGGTCGCCAACGGCATCGTCCAGGCCCTCCAGCTGCTCAAGGACAAGGGCGAAGAGGTCACCAAGCCGCTCGTCGTCCGCCTCGACGGCAACAACGCCGAGCTCGGTCGCAAGATCCTCTCGGACGCCAACCACCCGCTGGTCCAGCGCGTGGACACCATGGACGGCGCGGCCGACAAGGCCGCCGAGCTCGCTGCGGCTGCGAAGTAAAGGGACGAGGTCACAGACTCACCATGGCTATCTTCCTCAACAAGGACAGCAAGGTCATCGTCCAGGGCATGACCGGTGCCACGGGCATGAAGCACACCAAGCTGATGCTCGCCGACGGCACGAACATCGTCGGCGGCGTGAACCCGCGCAAGGCCGGCACCAGCGTCGACTTCGACGGCACCGAGGTCCCGGTCTTCGGCTCGGTCGCCGAGGCGATGGAGAAGACGGGCGCGAACGTCTCCGTCCTCTTCGTCCCGCCGGCCTTCGCCAAGGCCGCCGTCGTCGAGGCCATCGACGCCGAGATCCCGCTGGCCGTCGTCATCACCGAGGGCATCGCGGTGCACGACTCCGCCGCCTTCTGGGCGTACGCGGGCGCCAAGGGCAACAAGACCCGCATCATCGGCCCGAACTGCCCGGGTCTGATCACCCCCGGCCAGTCCAACGCCGGCATCATCCCGGGCGACATCACCAAGCCCGGCAAGATCGGTCTCGTGTCGAAGTCCGGCACGCTGACCTACCAGATGATGTACGAGCTGCGCGACATCGGCTTCACGTCCTGCGTCGGCATCGGCGGCGACCCGGTCATCGGCACCACGCACATCGACGCCCTGGAGGCCTTCGAGGCCGACCCGGAGACCGAGCTCATCGTCATGATTGGCGAGATCGGCGGCGACGCCGAGGAGCGCGCGGCCGACTTCATCAAGGCGAACGTGACCAAGCCGGTCGTCGGCTACGTCGCGGGCTTCACCGCGCCCGAGGGCAAGACCATGGGCCACGCCGGCGCCATCGTCTCCGGCTCGTCCGGCACCGCGCAGGCCAAGAAGGAGGCCCTCGAGGCCGCCGGCGTCAAGGTCGGCAAGACGCCGACCGAGACCGCCAAGCTGGCGCGCGAGATCCTCAGCAAGGCGTAGCACCGCCTCGCGGCGCCGCCCGGCGGCGCCGCGGACATCGCACGGGCGCGGCCCGCACCCCCGGCCAGGGGTGCGGGCCGCGCCCGTACGTGTACGCGCCGGGCGGGCGCGCCGCTCACTCGGGGAGCGGCTCCAGGCGGTCCGGCCGGGCGGCAGGGTCGGCCCGCAGCTTCTCCTGTAGCTGCCGGCCCTCCTCGGTGAGCCGCTGGGGGCCGCTGAGCGGCGGCACCCCGGAGACGCTGGTGCCGGGGAAGACCGGGGGCTCGTACCGGGTGGGGGCGGTCGCCAGGGTGTAGGCCGTGGCCGCGGTGAGCAGCGCGGTCACCCCGGCGACGGTGCGGGACCAGCGCCGGGCGCGGTACTCGGCGGCCCCGCGGACCGCCGCGGCCGGGCGCGGCACGAGCCGTACGGGGGGCCGCAGCGCGCCGAGCCGCTCGTGCAGCAGGGCCGCCCGCTCCTGCGGCGGCGCCGCGGCCACCGCGGGGACCCGGCAGGCGAGGTCGTCGTGGGCGTACAGCAGCCGGTGGCCGGCGGTCGGCGTGGTGGCCTCCGTCTCGGCGGCCGTGTCGGGGAGGTCGAGGCCGACGGCGTGGTACAGCAGGACGGTGCGGCGGTGGACGGGCGGCAGCGCCAGCACGGCGTCCATCAGGACCCGGTCGGCCGGGTCGACGGATCCGGCGGGGGGCTCGGGGTGCCGGTGGGCGCGGCGGAAGCGGTGCCAGGGGGAGAGGGCGTACTCGTGCGCGGCGGCGCGCACCCAGCCCACCGGGTCGGGGTCGGTGGCCACCTCCGGCCAGCGCGCCCAGGCCTGCTGGAACGCCTGCTCCACCGCCTCCAGGGCAAGTCGGCGGTTGCCGGTCAGCAGGTAGGCCTGCCGGGCCAGGGCGGTGGCGGACCGCCGGTACAGGGCGTCGAACGCCGCCCGCGGCCCGTCGACCGGCCCCGAGGCGGCCTCCTCGGGCACCTCGTCGGCGGGGTCGGCCGCGGGGGCTTCCTCGGCGGACGGGGCCGGGAGCAGACCGGCCGGCCCGTCGGTGCGCGAGCCGCTTCCGTCCCCCGCGGCACCTCCGGCGGGGGCGCCGGCCGGGAGGGTGTACGGGCCCGGCGCCGGAGCCTCCGGGTCCGCGGTCGCGCCGGGGCCGGTGCGGTGCGGCAGCGGGCCGTCCGGACCGCTTGCGTGCGGTGCGGTGCTCCCGGCGGGGCCGTCCGCGGGGGCGTTCCGGCCGGGGCCGGCCGGGGCGTCGTACGGGCCCGGCTCCGGCGCTGAGCCCCCTGGGGCGCCGTACGGGCTCGCGGCCGCAGCGGCCGGCTCCGGCCGGGTCGCCCCGGGGCCGGGGAAGTGCGGCCAAGGGCCGTCCGGGAGGGGGCCGCTGCCGTGCGGCGCGGCGCTCCCGGCGGGAGCGCCGGCCTCGGCGTCGCGGCCGGGGCCGCCCGGGGCGCCGTACGAGCCCGGATCCGGGGCGGGGCCGATCCGGGCGCCGTACGAGCCCGGTTCCGGGGCGGGGTCCGCCGGGGCGTCGTGCGGGCCCCGTTCCGGTCCGGGGCCGACCCGGGCGGTGTGCGCGCCGGGCTCGGAGCCGGGGCCGGCCGGGGCGTCGGCGTCGTACGGGCCCCGCTCGGCGGTCGGGCCGGCCGGGGCGGTGTGCGGGCTCGGCGTCGGCGTGGCCGTACCGGAGCCGGGGTGGCCGGGCGGGGGGCCCGTCCGGCCGGGGCGGCGTGGCGGCGCGGGGCGGGCGGCGGGGCGGCGCGGGGCGCGGGCGGGGGGCCCGGCAGCGGAGTCCCCCGCCGGGCTTGCAACCGGGCCGCCGTCGGGCGACCGTGACGGCCCGCCCGCGGCGGGGCCCCGTACGGCCCCGCCGCCGGAGCCGCCGGCGCCGCGCGCCAACAGCCGCACGTAAGCGGCGCGCTTGCGCCCGCGCGGGTGCGTGCGGCCCGCCTCCCAGGAGCGGACGGCGGCCCCGGAGACCCCCAGCCGCTCCGCGACCTGTTCGCACGTCAGGTCCGCCGCCTCGCGGAGCCGGCGGCGGTCTTCGGGCGAGGGGAGCCCGGCGGGCTCCCCGGTGCTCTCCGTCATGCCACGCTCCCCGCGCCTGGCTGACCGCAGCAAACCTGCACGAAAAAGTACATAAACGTATATTGAGCGACACAACGGACATTCGCCTATTACCCGCCCATAGCGCGTGTCGTTGGCACCATGGCGGAGTGACCCAACTGACCCGCCGCGACGCGCCGTTGCCGACCGCGCCGCGCCACGCCGCCCGTCGGCGCAACCGTTCGCCCGAGGCCGCCGCCTGCGTGTTCGGCGGGGCCGTCGCCGCCGGGCTGGGCCTCGGCTTCCTCGCCGTCCTCGTGATCGTCCTGTGGATCAGCTCCCCCTACCCCGACAGCGGGCCCGGCGGGGCGCTGCACCTCGCCGCCGGCCTGTGGCTGCTCGCCCACGGCACCGAACTCGTCCGCTACGACACCCTCTCCGGCGTGCCCGCACCCGTCGGGGTGACGCCGCTGCTCCTGATCGCCCTGCCCGCCCTCCTCATGCGCCGCGCCGCACGCCTCGGCAGCGCCTCCGGCGACGGCAGCGACGGGGACGAGGTGCTGCCCGCCGGGGTCGTCTTCTCCGCGGTGCTCTGCGGCTACCTGGGCGTGGGCTGCCTCGCCACCGTGTACGCGGCCGGCGGCCCCATGCCCGCCGACCCCCTCAGCGCCGCCTGGCACGTCCCCCTCGTGGCGGTGCTCGCCGCATCCGCAGGGGTGTGGGCGGCGAAGGGCCGCCCGCTCGGCCCGCTCCCGCGGTGGGTCCCCGGGGTGCTGCGCCGTGCGGTGGTACGGCCCCGGTACGCCGTCGCGGTCCGGGCCGGGACGGCCGGGGCGCTCTCCCTGGCCGGCGGCGGGGCGCTGCTCGTCGGCCTCTCGCTGGCCTGGCACGGCAAGGAGGTCGAAGCGGCCTTCCTCGCGCTGACCGGGGTGTGGTCGGGCCGCTTCGCGGTCCTGCTGCTCGCGCTCGCGCTGCTGCCGAACGCGATGGTGTGGGGCGCGGCGTACGCCCTCGGCCCCGGCTTCGCCCTCGGCGGCGGTGCCTCCGCGACCCCGCTCGGCTTCGAGGGGGCGCCCGCGCTGCCGCGGTTCCCGCTGCTGGCGGCTCTCCCGCCGGAGGGGCCCGGGACGACGCTGACCTGCGCGACGGCGGCGCTGCCGGTGGCCGCCGGGTTCGTGGTGGGCTGGTTCGCGGTGCGCCGGGCGCGGGAAGTGCGGCGCGCGGAGACCGCGCTGACGGCGGCCTTGGGGGCGCTGGTGTGCGGGCTGCTGATGGCGGGGCTCGCGGCGGTCTCGGGCGGGCCGCTCGGCTCGGGGCGGCTGGCGGAGTTCGGGCCGGTGTGGTGGGCGACCGGCGCGGCGGCGTTCGCGTGGACGCTGGTGCCGGCCGTTCCCCTGGCCGTGGCGGTGCACTCGTGGCGGACGCGGCCGCTGCGGAAGGCCGCCGAGGCGGAGGAGGAGGCCCTCGCCGCCGACGACGCGTGGCACACCGGCGGGGGACGGGAGGTCCGCTGGGAGGCGCTGCGCCGCACGGCGGGCACGCTGGTCCCCGACCTCGCCCCGGCGCCGCCGGGGCCGCCCGCGGAGCCGCCCGCTGCGGCGGAGGACGCGCCGCCGCCGGAGGGCCGCTCCCGCCGCCTGACGGTGGTGACGGGCCTCGGCATCGACCTGTCCGCCGCCCTGGCCCGCCCGCACCCGGACCCCGCGGCCCGGGAAGGCCTGGCCGCGACGGCATCCGCCCCGGCCGCCGGCCTCCCGCCCGGGCCGCTCCTGCACGCCCCCTCCGGGGACGGGGAGCCCGCCGCGGCCGCTGCACCGGGCGCCGTCCCCGTCCTGGCGGCGCGCCCGCTCGCCCCGCCCGTCGCGGGAGCCCGCGTCCTGTCCAGACGCCGCCCGACCGGCTGACGCGGCTGCGCCCGCCCCCGTACCGCGGGGGCGGGCGCAGTGGGCGGACCGTGAGGGCCGGGCGGCTACTGGCGAACCTTCAGCATCTTGCCGAGCGCGTTGTCCGGCAGGAGGTCGTTGCACTGGAGCTCCGCCGCCTTCGTCAGGGCGTCGTCGCGGCAGATGTAGAAGTCCTTGTAGGCGATCTGCACGCCGTACGAGCCCAGGGCCAGGGCGATCGCCAGTGTCGCCGTGACGAGGCCGCTGACCGCGGCCGCCCGCTGCGGGCCCGCCGCCGGGCCGAGTGCGGCGAGGCCGCCCCCGCCGCTGCCGCCGCCGGCCGGGCGGGCGCCCGCCCCGGTGGCGTCCGCGGCAGCCCCGGGCGCCGCCGCCGGCTTGCCCCGCAGGCCGCTGACGCCCCAGTACACCGCGAGCGCGCCCAGCAGCAGCCCCACCGACGGGATCCCGAAGATCCCGAAGAAGAAGCCCCACATGCCGGCGAGCAGCGCATAGCGGGCGCGCCGCTGCACGGGGTCGGTCGGGTCCCAGCGCGCAGGCCCGGACGGCCCGGACGGCCCGCCCGGTCCCGTCGGCCCGCCCGAGGAGGGGTCCTGGCCGGGGCGGCCGCCGCCACCGCCGGGGCGCGGCTGCCACGGCTGGTCGGGCCGGCCCTCCGGCGGAGCCGCGAAGGGGTTGTCGTCGGTGGAGGAGTCGGGCTGGCGGCGGTCCGGCATCGAGTGCGTTACTTCCCCTGTGTCGTGGACGCCGGGCGCGCCCGGGGCGGGGCGCCGGCGTCGGAGTGCGTCGCGGGCGGCGTGCGTCGAAGGGCTGCGCGGTCCCCTCACACCACGCCGTTCGCGGCCTGTACGCCAGACGCTACCCGTCGGCCGTCCCCCCGTCCCTCGGGGGCCGTCCGGTGTGCCGGTATCGTTGCAGGCGGTCGGCGGCTTCGTAGGGTCCCCCGTATACCGGGGTGTCGAAGTTTTGTACGACCGCACAAGACGAATGCCGCGCCCCCGGGTCTCCCGGGCGGCACCCACGCGAGAAAGGGCCTGTCATGGCCGCCTCCCGCCTGGTCGTCCTGGTCTCCGGATCCGGCACCAACCTCCAGGCCCTGCTCGACGCCATCGATTCCCACCCCGGCGGCGCCGAGGGCTTCGGTGCCGAAGTCGTCGCCGTGGGGGCCGACCGCACCGGCATCGCCGGCCTGGAGCGGGCCGAGAAGGCGGGCATCCCGACCTTCGTCTGCCCGGTGAAGGACTACGCGAGCCGGGAGGAGTGGGACGCCGCCCTCACCGAGGCGACCGCCGCCCACGACCCCGACCTCGTCGTCTCCGCCGGGTTCATGAAGATCGTGGGCAAGGCGTTCCTCGGCCGCTTCGGCGGCCGCTTCGTCAACACCCACCCCGCCCTGCTGCCCGCCTTCCCCGGCGCGCACGGCGTGCGGGACGCGCTCGCGTACGGCGCGAAGGTCACCGGCTGCACCGTCCACTTCGTGGACGCCGGCGTGGACACCGGCCCGATCATCGCCCAGGGTGTCGTCGAGGTCAGGGACGGGGACGACGAAGCCGCTCTGCACGAGCGCATCAAGGAAGTCGAGCGCCGGCTGCTCGTCGACGTCGTGGGGCGCCTGGCCCGGCACGGCTACCGCATCGAGGGACGAAAGGTAACGATCCAGTGACCGCCGCAGAGAGCACCACGACGTCGCAGCGACCGATCCGGCGCGCGCTCGTCAGCGTCTACGACAAGACGGGACTGGAGGAGCTGGCCCGCGGCCTGCACGAGGCGGGCGTCGCGCTCGTCTCGACCGGCTCGACCGCCTCCCGCATCGCCGCCGCCGGCGTCCCCGTCACCAAGGTGGAGGAGCTGACCGGCTTCCCCGAGTGCCTGGACGGGCGCGTCAAGACCCTGCACCCGCGCGTGCACGCCGGCATCCTCGCCGACCTGCGCCTGGAGGACCACCGCAGCCAGCTGGCCGAGCTGGGCGTCGAGCCGTTCGACCTGGTCGTCGTGAACCTCTACCCGTTCCGGGAGACCGTCGCCTCCGGCGCCACGCCCGACGAGTGCGTCGAGCAGATCGACATCGGCGGCCCGTCCATGGTCCGCGCCGCCGCGAAGAACCACCCCTCGGTCGCCGTCGTCACCAGCCCCGAGCGGTACGGCGACGTCCTCGCCGCGGTCCGCGGCGGCGGCTTCGACCTGGCCGCCCGCAAGCGCCTGGCCGCCGAGGCCTTCCAGCACACGGCCGCCTACGACGTCGCCGTCGCGTCCTGGTTCACGAACGCGTACGCCCCCGAGCCGGAGGCCGCGCTGCCCGAGTTCCTGGCCGGCGCCTGGGACCGCAAGGCCGTCCTGCGCTACGGCGAGAACCCGCACCAGGCCGCGGCCCTCTACACCGACGGGCAGCCCGGCGGGCTCGCCAACGCCGAGCAGCTGCACGGCAAGGAGATGTCCTTCAACAACTACGTGGACACCGAGGCCGCCCGCCGCGCCGCCTACGACCACGACGAGCCCTGCGTCGCGATCATCAAGCACGCCAACCCGTGCGGCATCGCGGTCGGCGCCGACATCGCCGAGGCGCACCGCAAGGCCCACGCCTGCGACCCGCTGTCGGCCTTCGGCGGCGTCATCGCCGTCAACCGCCCGGTGACCGTCGAGCTCGCCGAGCAGATCGCCGAGATCTTCACCGAGGTCGTCGCGGCCCCCGCCTACGAGGACGGCGCGGTCGAGGTCCTGGCGAAGAAGAAGAACATCCGCGTGCTGCGCGTCGAGGGCAGCCCGCACCAGCCGGGCGACCTCAAGCCGATCTCGGGCGGCGCCGTCCTCCAGCAGAGCGACGTCTTCCAGGCCGAGGGCGACGACCCGGCGAACTGGACGCTGGCCACCGGCGAGGCGCTCGCCCCGGCCGAGCTCGCCGAGCTGGCGTTCGCGTGGAAGGCCTGCCGGGCCGTGAAGTCCAACGCGATCCTGCTCGCCAAGGACGGCGCCTCGGTCGGCGTCGGCATGGGCCAGGTCAACCGCGTCGACTCCGCGCGCCTCGCCGTCGAGCGGGCCGGGGCCGAGCGGGCGCAGGGCTCGTACGCCGCGTCGGACGCGTTCTTCCCCTTCCCGGACGGGCTGGAGATCCTGACCGCCGCGGGCGTCAAGGCCGTCGTGCAGCCGGGCGGCTCGGTCCGCGACGAGCAGGTCGTCGAGGCCGCGAAGGCCGCCGGGGTGACCATGTACTTCACCGGCACCCGGCACTTCTTCCACTGACCAGGGCCGCACACGGCGAAGGCCGCGTCCCGCACTGCGGGACGCGGCCTTCGCCGTCACCGGGGCGCCGCCCCGCCGGGCCTCAGTACTGCGGACGGCCGAAGTAGGAGCCGGCGGCCGAGTTCGCGAGGCCGACGATGATCCAGATCCCCAGCGCCAGCGAGATCACCGAGAAGACCATCGAGAGGGCGATGGCGGGGGCTCCGTCGGAGCTGCCGAGCGCGACCACGTTGCTCAGCACGCTGAACCCGGCGAAGAGGGTCTGCACCGCGCCGAAGGCGATGCCGGAGCCGCGGACGCCGCCGCGGCCCTTGGCCATCTTGGCGGCGGTCAGGATCGGCCACAGTGCGAAGGCGATGAAGACGATCCCGAGGACGGCGAAGACGCCGCCCGCGACCGCACCCGCGTCACTCGCCGTGGAGCTGGAGGAGTCGGCGAACAGCGAGGCGAAGAACGCCCCGCCCAGCAGCATCAGCACGCCCATGAGGGCCTGCAGGATGCCGAGGATGTAGAGGATGACGCGGGCCGCCTTCACCCCGCCCGGCATGGGAACCTGTCCGCCGGGAGCGGGGAAGCCGCCGCCCGGGTACGCGGGGTACGCCTGCTGGCCCTGCTGCGGGTAGCCGTAGCCGCCCTGCGGGGCCTGCTGCGGGTAGCCGTAGCCGTAGCCGGGCTGGCCCTGCGGCTGCTGCCCGTACGGGTTGTTCGGGTCTCCGAAGCTCATCTTGCGGTGTTCCTCCGTGGAAGTGCGGGGACGCACGGCACGCACGGAGGCCGTTCTGTTCTGCGGTCCGCCCCCCGGCACTGCCCGCGGCAATCTCGTTCCGCCATCGTCGGCGCAGCGGGGCGGACTTGTCCAGCGGCCGGAGCGACGGCCCCGTCACCTGTTGTGCAAGTGCAACGAACGGTGCAGGGCCGTGACATGCGCCCGGCGCGGCCCCGCGCCGCCGCCGCGCGGGCCGCGCCGGACGGCACGACTGGAACCGGGGGCACCAGATCCGGGAGGATGGGCGCATGACCGCCCAGATTCTCGACGGCAAGGCCACCGCAGCCGCGATCAAGTCCGAGCTGACCGCCCGTGTGGAGAGGCTCAAGGCCCAAGGCATCACCCCCGGCCTCGGCACCCTGCTGGTCGGGGACGACCCGGGCAGCCGCTGGTACGTCAACGGAAAGCACAAGGACTGCGCCGAGGTCGGCATCGAGTCGATCCGCCGCGAACTGCCCGCCACGGCGACGCAGGAGGAGATCGAGGCGGTCGTCCGGGAGCTGAACGAGGACCCGGCCTGCACCGGCTACATCGTCCAACTGCCGCTGCCCAAGGGCATCGACACCAACCGCGTGCTGACGCTGATGGACCCGGACAAGGACGCCGACGGCCTCCACCCGGCCTCGCTCGGCCGCCTCGTCCTGAACGAGCCCGGCCCGCTGCCCTGCACCCCGAACGGCATCGTGGAGCTGCTGCGCCGCCACGGCGTGGAGATCAACGGCGCGCACGTGGTCGTCGTCGGCCGCGGCATCACCGTCGGCCGCTCCATCGGGCTGCTCCTGACCCGCCGGTCGGAGAACGCCACCGTGACGCTCTGCCACACCGGCACGCGCGACCTGTCGTCGCTGCTGCGGCAGGCCGACATCGTCGTGGCCGCCGCGGGCGTCGCGCACCTGGTCAAGCCGGAGGACGTCAAGCCCGGCGCGGCCGTCCTCGACGTCGGCGTCTCCCGAGACGAGGGCGGCAAGATCGTCGGCGACGTGCACCCCGGCGTCGCCGAGGTCGCCGGCTGGATCTCCCCGAACCCGGGCGGCGTCGGCCCGATGACCCGCGCGGAGCTCCTCGTCAACGTCGTCGACGCCGCGGAACGGCAGGCCGCCAGTGCAGGCTGAGCAGGGCACCGCCGGGCAGGGCGCCGCCGCCGCGGCGGCGAAGTCGCGCCGCTTCCCGTCCCTCACCCGGGACACGGCCCGCCCCGAGGGCGCCGGCCGGGCCGGGCCGGGGACGGCGCTCACCTCCCGCCAGTGGCCGATGCTCAGCGTCCTCGCCGCGACCGCGGTCGGCCTGCTGTGCACCGCCCTCGGGGCCGTCCGGGCGGGCTGCCTCGTGATCGGGGTGGCCCTGCTCGCGGCCGCCGTGCTGCGGCGCGCCCTGCCCGACGTGGGCATGCTCGCCGTCCGCTCCCGTTTCACCGACATGATCACGTACGGGGTGCTGGGCGCGGCGATCACGCTGCTGGCGCTGGTCGTCGGACCCCACCCGCTGGTGAAGATCCCGTTCCTGGAGGACGCGGTCCGCTTCACCGTCCGCTGACGGCCGCCTGCCGATCCACCCGTCCGGGCGAGCCCGCCGGGTGGAATCCGCGGCCGCAGCGGCCCGCGGGCCTTCGAACCCGCCCGGTCCGTGTGCCGCGGACCACACGGACCGGGGGGTTGGGCCCGTGAGGAGTCGGATAGCCTGACGCCGGATGTCTCTTCACGTCAAGATTCGCAGGGAAGCGGCGTCCGCCAGCACCCGGGGCGGGGACGCCCCACCGCCAGCTGTCTAACGGAGAAGGCCATGACCCGCACTCCTGTGAATGTCACCGTCACCGGCGCCGCCGGCCAGATCGGCTACGCGCTGCTCTTCCGCATCGCCTCCGGTCACCTGCTCGGCGCGGACGTGCCGGTCAAGCTCCGCCTCCTGGAGATCCCCCAGGGCCTGAAGGCCGCCGAGGGCACCGCCATGGAGCTCGACGACTGCGCCTTCCCGCTCCTCAAGGGCATCGACATCTTCGACGACCCGAACCAGGCCTTCGACGGCGCCAACGTGGCGCTGCTGGTCGGCGCCCGCCCCCGCACCAAGGGCATGGAGCGCGGCGACCTGCTGTCCGCCAACGGCGGCATCTTCAAGCCGCAGGGCAAGGCCATCAACGACCACGCCGCGGACGACATCAAGGTCCTCGTCGTCGGCAACCCGGCCAACACCAACGCCCTGATCGCCCAGGCCGCCGCCCCGGACGTACCGGCCGAGCGCTTCACCGCGATGACCCGCCTGGACCACAACCGCGCGATCTCGCAGCTGGCGAAGAAGACCGGCGCCGACGTCACCGACATCAAGCGCCTGACCATCTGGGGCAACCACTCGGCCACCCAGTACCCGGACGTCTTCCACGCGGAGATCGCCGGCAAGAACGCCGCCGAGGTCATCGGCGACCAGGCGTGGCTGGCCGACGAGTTCATCCCGACCGTCGCCAAGCGCGGCGCGGCCATCATCGAGGCCCGCGGCGCGTCCTCGGCCGCCTCCGCCGCCAACGCGGCCATCGACCACGTCCACACGTGGGTCAACGGCACCGCCGAGGGCGACTGGACCTCCATGGGCATCCCGTCGGACGGCTCCTACGGCGTCCCGGCCGGCCTGATCTCCTCCTTCCCCGTCACCTGCAAGGACGGCAAGTACGAGATCGTCCAGGGCCTCGACGTCAACGAGTTCTCCCGTGCGCGCATCGACGCGTCCGTGGCGGAGCTCATCGAGGAGCGCGACGCGGTCCGCGAGCTCGGCCTCATCTGACGACACGGCAAGGGGGCCCCGGCGCAGCAGCGCCCGGGGCCCCCTTCCCGTTCCCGCGCGCCCGGCCGCCGTCCGGTCAGCCGCGCGGGCCGCCCGGCGCGTAGCCGCCCGGAACCATGCGCGTGGTGACGGCGAAGCGGTTCCAGACGTTGATCGTCGCGATGACGGTGATGAGCTGGGCCAGCTCCTGCTCCCCGAAGTGCTTCGCGGCGCGGTCGTACACCTCGTCGGGGACGAAGCCGTCCGTCAGGACCGTGACGGCCTCGGTCAGTTCGATCGCGGCGATCTCGCGCTCGGTGTAGAAGTGCCGCGACTCCTCCCAGGCGCTCAGCTGGACGATGCGCTGCACGCTCTCCCCGGCGGCCAGTGCGTCCTTGGTGTGCATGTCGAGGCAGAACGCACAGTGGTTGAGCTGCGAGGCGCGGATCTTGACGAGTTCGAGGAGGACCGGGTCCATGCCCTTGCGGGTGGCCGTCTCCAGCGCGACGACGGCCTTGTAGATCTCGGGGACCTGCCGGGCCAGGTTCATGCGGGGGGCGTGCTCGGCGCACAGGTCGGAAGCGGCCGGGTGCTGCGTCTCGTTGGTGGTCATGGCTTCACCCTACGGAGCAGGCGGACCGCGGATATGGTCCATTTCCATGAGGGAACCCCGGGCCACTTTCGGAGCCGACCTGCACCTGGAGCTCTCCGCCGGGCGGGGTCTGCGGGCGGGCCTGGCCGAGGCGCTGCGGGAGGCCGCGCGCAGCGGCCGCCTCGCGCCCGGCACCCGGCTGCCGTCCTCCCGCTCGCTCGCCGCGGACCTCGGCATCGCCCGCAACACCGTCGCCGAGGCGTACGCCGAACTCGTCGCCGAGGGGTGGCTGACGGCCCGCCAGGGCTCGGGGACCCGCGTCGCGGAGCGCGCCCGGCCGCGCCGCCCGGGTCCGGGCGTCGCCGCGGCCGCCGCGCCGCCCCGGCATCCGGTGCGGAGGGGGCCCGCGTACGACCTGACGGCGGGCAGCCCCGACCTGGGCGGCTTTCCGCGCGCCGCCTGGCTGGCGGCGGCCCGCCGGGCGATGGCCGCCGCGCCGAACGAGGCCTTCGGGTACGCCGCCGACCCGCGCGGCCGCACCGAGCTGCGGGAGGCCCTCGCCGGCTACCTGGCGCGGGCGCGGGGGGTGTACGCGGACCCCGGGAGGATCGTGCTGTGCGCGGGCTTCGCGCACGGCCTGACCCTGCTGGCGAGGGTGCTGCGGGCCCGCCGCGTCCGGGAGGTCGCCGTGGAGGGGTACGGCCTGGCCGTGCACCGGGGCCTGCTGGAGCGGCGGGGGCTGCGGACGGTGCCGCTCCCGGTGGACGCCGCCGGGGCGTGCACGACCCGGCTGCCGGACCTCGCCGCCGGGGCGGTGCTCCTCACCCCCGCCCACCAGTTCCCGACCGGGGTCGCGCTGACGCCGGGCCGGCGGGCCGCCGCCGTCGACTGGGCGCGGACCACCGGCGGGCTGGTCGTCGAGGACGACTACGACGGGGAGTTCCGGTACGACCGCCAGCCGGTCGGCGCCCTCCAGGGCCTCGACCCGGAGCGGGTCGTCTACGTCGGCACGGCGAGCAAGTCCCTGGCTCCGGGCCTGCGGATGGGCTGGATGGCGGTGCCGGCCGGGCTGCTGGACGAGGTGCTCGCGGTGAAGGGGCCCGCGGAGTGGGCGGCGGGCGTCCTGGACCAGCTGACGCTCGCCGAGTTCATCCGCTCCGGCGCGTACGACCGGCACGTGCGCGGCATGCGGCAGCGCTACCGGCGCCGCCGCGACGAACTCGTGGCGGCGGTGTCGGGGCGGGTCGCCGTCTCCGGAATCGCGGCCGGCCTGCACGCCGTCCTGGACCTCCCCGAGGGCAGCGAGGAGGGTGTGCTGCGGGCGGCGGCCTGGCACGAGCTGGCGCTGGAGACCCTCTCCCGGCACGCCCACCCGGATGCCGGGCTGCCGCCGCGCGAGGCCTTGGTGGTCGGCTACGGCACCCCGCCGCCGAGCGCCTGGTCTCCGTCGCTCGCGGCGCTGGTGGCGTCCCTGCCGTGACCCGCGTGTCCGGGGGCGGTGGCAGGATGGCGGGATGGCGACGGACCTGTTGTGGACGGGGCTCCACGAAGACCTGACGGCGGCGAAGGCGGCCGTGTACGACCCGGGCGGCTTCGCCTGCACCCTGCCCGTGCCGGAGCCGGAGAGCGCCGAGTACGCGGCCTGCGCGTTCACGATCGACGGCCGCGCGGTCCGGTTCCGGGCGGCCAGGACCACCCCGCGGAAGGCGGGCCTGTTCGTCACGGTGTGGCAGCGGTCCGGGGAGGGGCCGATCCGGCCCTTCGACGCCGCCGACGGGGTGGACCTCTTCGTCATCGCCGTCCGCGACGCCGGCGGCCGCGGGCAGTTCGTGTTCCCGACGGGGGTGCTGTGCGAGCGGGGCGTCGTCTCCCGCGGCGGCTCCGGCGGGAAGCGGGGCTTCCGGGTCTATCCGCCGTGGGCGCAGACGACGAGCCGTCAGGCCGCGGCCACCCAGGCGTGGCAGACGCAGCACTTCCTCGCCTACCGGCCGGACGGCGGGGCCGACCCGGCCCGCGCCCGCGCCCTCTACGGCGCCGGCTGAGCGGGCGGGTCCGCCGCGGCGGGCACTTCGCCGAAGCGGGCCAGGGCGAGCGCCCCGGCCACGGCGACGGCGAAGCCCAGGACGCCCAGCCAGGCCAGGCCCTCGCGGGCGCGGTCGCCGAGCCAGACCACGCCGACCGCGGCCGGCCCGACCGTCTCGCCCAGCACCATGCCCGCCGTCGCGGCGGTGACCGACCCGCGGGCGAGCGCCGACGTCAGCAGCAGGAAGGCCGCACCGCCGCCCGACAGCAGCGCGTACAGGGCGGGGTTGCGCAGGTCGGCCGCCGAGAAGCCGTCGACGAGCCGCACCGACACCTCCACCACCCCGAACCCGGTGCCGGAGGCCAGCCCCAGGGCCAGTGCGCGCGGCCGGTCCGGCAGCCTCCCGCACCCCGCGCCGACCACGAGCACCGCGCCCACGGCGGCGAGCAGTGCCCACCCCAGCCAGGCCGGCCCCGTGCCGGAGCCCTCCGGGCCCGAGGCCAGCCCGAGCATCGCCAGTCCCGCGCACACCACGGCCACCGCCGTCCACTCGCCCCGGCTCAGGCGCACCCGCAGCAGCCGCGCCGCGGCCACCGCGGTCACGGCCAGGCTCGCCGCGAGGGCCGCGCCCACCGCGTAGATCGGGACGTGCCGCAGCGCCACCACCTGGAGGACGAAGCCGGCCCCGTCCAGACCCAGACCGGCGAGATATCGCCACTGCCGCACCGCCCGCCACAGCAGCGCCGCGTCGACCCCGGAGCCGCTCCCGGGCTCCGCCGCCCGCGCCGCGACCGCCTGGAGAACGGACGCAATTCCGTAACAGACCGCCGCGCCGAGCGAGCAAACCATCCCAAGCAGCACGAAAAACGACTCTAGATCATGGAGGGGTCGCGCAGGTTTCCACGGCCGGATTCCATCCCCTCGACACCCCGTTCTAGTCTGTCGGCCATGGACAGCAGCAGCAGCACCAGCACCCGACGCCGCATGCGCTCCGGCGGCGTCGCCATCGGCGGCATGGGCCTGCTCGCCGCGGCACTCGTCGCCTGCGGCAGCAGCAAGGAGCCGGACAAGCGCTGTGTCGACCGCGTCACCCTGGAGAAGCTCAACAACCGCGAGTGCAAGAGCGGGAGCAGCGGAAGGGGCGGCCACGCCGCGTACTACTACGGCGGCAGCGTCTCCGGGAACAAGGTGAGCGGCGGCAGCTTCGACAAGTCCGCCGTCACCCGCGGCGGCATCGGCGGCCACTCCTCCTCCAGCGGCGGCTGAGCCCCTTGCGGCGCCACACCATCGAGCCCCGCCCCGGCTGGCAGCAGACCGTCGAGGAGCAGGGCCTGATCTACCCGCTCACCCGCTACCCCGACGACTCCCTGCGCCCCTACTGGGACGAGAGCGCCTACTACTCCTTCTCGCTCCCCGAGGTGGAGGCCCTGGAAGGGGTCGTCGAGGAGCTGCACGCCATGTGCCTGGCCGCCGCCGAGCACATCGTCGCCGAGGACCGCTTCGCCGACCTCGGCATCACCGACCGCCGCCTGGCCTCGCTGATCGCCGAGTCCTGGCGGCGCCGCGCCGAACAGCCCTCGCTCTACGGCCGCTTCGACCTCTGCTACGACGGCACGGGCCCGGCCAAGATGCTGGAGTACAACGCCGACACCCCGACCTCCCTCGTGGAGGCGGCCAGCCCGCAGTGGTTCTGGATGGAGGAGCGCTTCCCCGGCGCCGACCAGTGGAACTCCCTGCACGAGCGGCTCGTCGACGCCTGGCGGCGGCAGGCGGAACTGCTGCCGCCCGGCCCGGTGCACTTCGCGCACTCGGAGACCGACGAGATCGGCGAGGACCTGATGACGGTCGTCTACCTGGAGGAGACCGCCCAGCAGGCCGGCCTGGAGACCGAGGCGCTCGCCGTCGAGAAGATCGGCTGGGACAGCCTGTCGGGCCGCTTCGTGGACCAGAACCTGCGCTTCATCCGCAGCTGCTTCAAGCTCTACCCGTGGGAGTGGCTGGCCACCGACGCCTTCGGCCCGCACGTCCTCGACACGTACGACCACGGCGGCGGCGACGGCACCACCTGCTGGATCGAGCCGCTGTGGAAGATGCTGCTCTCCAACAAGGCGCTGCTGGCGATCCTGTGGGAGCTCTTCCCCGAGCACCCCAACCTGCTGCCCGCCTACCTCGACGGGCCGCGCGAGCTGGCCGGCACGACCGGCTTCGCGGCGAAGCCGCTGCTCGGCCGCGAGGGCGCCGGCGTGGCCCTGCACCCGGCGGGCCCGGACGCCCGGCCCTTCACCCCGGCCGATGGCGAGAGCTACGTCTACCAGGCCCTCTCCCCGCTGCCCGACTTCGACGGCAACCGGGTCGTGCTCGGCGCCTGGGTCGTCGAGGAGGAGGCGGCGGGCCTCGGCATCCGCGAGTCCGCGGGACCCGTCACGGACGAGTACGCCCGCTTCCTGCCCCACGTCATCCTCTAGGACACGGCCCTCCGGGACCCCGCCGCCGCGGGGTCCCGGAGGCCGCCCGGTCAGGACGCCAGCACCGCGCGCAGCTGGTCCAGGCCCCAGTCGAGGTCCTCCTTGCCGATCACCAGCGGCGGCGCGATCCGGATCGTCGCCCCGTGCGTGTCCTTCACGAGCACCCCGCGCTCCATCAGCCGCTGCGACACCTCCCGGCCCGTGCCGTGCGCCGGGTCGATGTCGACGCCCGCCCACAGGCCGCGCCCGCGCACCGCGGTCACCGCGCCGCCGCCGACCAGCAGGTTCAGCTCCCGGTGCAGGTGGTCGCCGAGTTCGGCCGCCCGCTGCTGGTAGTCGCCGGTGCGCAGCATCGCCACCACCTCCAGGCCCACCGCGCAGGCCAGCGGGTTGCCGCCGAAGGTCGAGCCGTGCTCGCCCGGCTTGAACACCCCGAGGACGTCCCGGTCGGCGACGACGGCCGAGACCGGGACGACGCCGCCGCCGAGCGCCTTGCCGAGCAGGTACACGTCCGGGACGACGTCCTCGTGCTCGCAGGCGAACGTCCGGCCCGTGCGGCCCAGGCCCGACTGGATCTCGTCCGCCATGAACAGCACGTTCCGCTCGCGCGTCAGCTCGCGTACGCCTCTCAGGTAGCCGGCCGGCGGCACCAGCACCCCCGCCTCGCCCTGGATCGGCTCCAGCAGCACCGCCACCGTGTTCGGGGTGACCGCCTGCGCCAGCGCGGTCAGGTCGCCGTACGGGACGATCTCGAAGCCGGGCGTGTACGGGCCGAAGTGGTCGCGGGCCTCGTGGTCGGTGGAGAAGCTGACGATCGTGGTGGTCCGGCCGTGGAAGTTGTCCGCCGCGACGACGATCTTGGCGTGGCCGTCCGGGACGCCCTTGACCTCGTAGCCCCACTTGCGGGCCGTCTTCACGCCCGTCTCGACGGCCTCGGCGCCGGTGTTCATCGGCAGCACCATGTCCTTGCCGCACAGCGCGGCGAGCTCGGTGCAGAAGTCCGCGAAGCGGTCGTGGTGGAAGGCCCGGGAGGTGAGGGTGACGCGGTCCAGCTGCGCCCGGGCCGCGGCCAGCAGGCGGGGGTTGCAGTGGCCGAAGTTGAGCGCCGAGTAGCCCGCGAGCATGTCGAGGTAGCGGCGGCCCTCCACGTCGGTCATCCAGGCGCCCTCCGCCGTCGCCACGACGACGGGCAGCGGGTGGTAGTTGTGCGCGCTGTGCGCCTCGGCGGACGCGATGGCATCAGCGGTGGTCGACACGGGGTCTCCGATCGTCGGTCACGGGCGGGGCGGGCGGGGGAGGGCCGCGGGGTGTCGGCCCCGGACCCGTCCCTCCTACACCGCTATACGTCGCTCGTATACCGGACGCGGAAACCTCCCGGCGGCAGCGGCGGCTAAGGTGGGCGGTACGCACGGCGACTGGCGCACGGGGAACGGACTCCGGGGGAGTCGTGCGCGCACGACCGCACACAGGGCCGCCCGCCTGGGCCTCGCGGGGACGAGATCCGAAATCGACCCCGGAGGAGCCGCCGTGACCGCGCCCCGCCATCCCGCCCTGACCGCGACCGACCCCGAGCTCGCCTCGTTCGTCGCCGCCGAGGAAGACCTCCAGGCGCGGACCCTGCGCCTGATCCCCAGCGAGAACTACGTCTCGGCGGCCGTGCTGGAGGCCTCCGGCACCGTGCTGCAGAACAAGTACAGCGAGGGCTACCCGGGCCGCCGCTACTACGAGGGCCAGCAGAACATCGACCGCGTCGAGGCGCTGGCCGTGGAGCGGGCGAAGGGCCTGTTCGGCGTCGACCACGCCAACGTCCAGCCGTACTCCGGCTCGCCCGCCAACCTCGCCGTCTACCTGGCCTTCGCCAAGCCCGGCGACACCGTGATGGGCATGGCGCTGCCGATGGGCGGCCACCTGACGCACGGCTGGGGGGTCTCCGCGACCGGCTCCTGGTTCCGCGGCGTGCAGTACGGCGTGTCCGCGGACACCGGCCTGATCGACTACGACGCCGTCCGCGACCTCGCCCTCGCCGAACGCCCGAAGATCATCTTCTGTGGCGGCACCGCCCTGCCCCGCACCATCGACTTCGCGGCCTTCGCCTCGATCGCCAAGGAGGCCGGCTCCGTCCTCGTGGCGGACGTCGCCCACATCGCCGGCCTCATCGCCGGCGGCGCCCACCCCTCCCCGGTGGGCCACGTCGACGTGGTCTCCACCACCACCCACAAGACCCTGCGCGGGCCGCGCGGCGCGATGCTGATGTGCCGCGAGGAGCACGCCAAGGCCATCGACAAGGCCGTCTTCCCCGGCCTCCAGGGCGGCCCCCACAACCAGACCACCGCGGGCATCGCCGTCGCCCTGCACGAGGCGGCCCAGCCCGCCTTCACCCGCTACGCGCACGCTGTCGTCGCCAACGCCAAGGCGCTCGCGCAGGCCCTGCTGGAGCGGGGCTTCGACCTCGTCTCCGGCGGCACCGACAACCACCTGGTCCTGATCGACCTCACCGGCAAGGGGGTCCCCGGCAAGACCGCCGCCAAGGCCCTCGACCGCGCCGGCATCGTCGTGAACTACAACACGGTGCCCTTCGACCCGCGCAAGCCGTTCGACCCCTCCGGCATCCGCATCGGCACCCCCTCGCTGACCTCCCGCGGCCTGGGCGCCGAGCACATGCCGCAGGTCGCCGAGTGGATCTCCCGCGCGGTCGACGCGGCCGCGGCCGGGGACGAGCCGGCGCTCGCCGCGATCCGCGCCGAGGTCGCCGACCTCATGGCCGCCCACCCCGCCCCCGGCCTGCCGGTGGCCTGACCGCACGGGGAGCCGCCGCGCAGGGAGCCCCGCCGCCGGCCGCACAGCCGGGCGCCCCGGCCGAGAACCGGTCGCCCGGCCGGGGCGGTATCCGGCCACCCGGCTGCGCCCGGGCAGGCACCCCCGCGGCGGGACCCCCGGCGCCACCGCCGCCGGGGCCCGCCCCGGCCCCGGCCGAACCGGCGGCTTCCGGCCGCCGAACGGCCGGAGTCGGCCCCCGCACCTGAGAGAATGGGCCCATGGCTTCTGACCGTCCCCGCGCGCTCTCCGGCATCCAGCCCACCTCCGGCTCGTTCCACCTCGGGAACTACCTCGGAGCGATCCGCCAGTACGTCGCCCTCCAGGAGACGCACGACGCGTTCTACATGGTGGTCGACCTGCACGCGATCACCATGCCGCAGGACCCGAAGGACCTCCGCGCGAACACCCGGCTCTCCGCCGCGCAGCTGCTCGCCGCCGGCCTGGACCCCGAGCGCTGCACCCTCTTCGTCCAGAGCCACGTCCCCGAGCACGCGCAGCTCGGCTGGGTCATGAACTGCATCACCGGCTTCGGAGAGGCCAGCCGGATGACGCAGTTCAAGGACAAGTCCGCCAAGGGCGGCGTCAACAACGCCAGCGTCGGCCTGTTCACGTACCCGATCCTCCAGGTCGCCGACATCCTGCTCTACCAGGCGAACGCCGTCCCGGTCGGCGAGGACCAGCGCCAGCACATCGAGCTGACCCGCGACCTCGCCGAGCGCTTCAACCAGCGCTTCGGGCAGACCTTCACCGTCCCCGCCGCGCACATCGTCAAGGAGGTCGCCAAGATCTACGACCTCCAGGACCCCGCGATCAAGATGTCGAAGTCGGCGTCCTCGCCCAAGGGCCTGATCAACCTCCTCGACGAGCCCAAGGCCACCGAGAAGAAGATCAAGAGCGCGGTCACCGACACCGACACCGTGATCCGCTTCGACACCGAGAAGAAGCCCGGCGTCAGCAACCTGCTCACCATCTACTCCACCCTCACGGGGGAGGCGATCGCGGCCCTGGAGGCCCGCTACGAGGGCAAGGGCTACGGCGCCCTGAAGACCGACCTCGCCGCCGTGATGGTCGACTTCGTCACACCCTTCCGCAAGCGCACCCAGGAATTCCTGGACGACCCCGAGACGTTGGACGCGATCCTGGCCAAGGGCGCCGAGAAGGCCCGCGCCGTCGCCTCGGAGACCCTCGCCCAGGCCTACGACCGGCTCGGATTCCTCCCCGCCAAGCACTGACGCATCCCCGCCGGGCCCTCCGGCGGGACGGAAGGCCCCTGGCCCTGAAGGGCCCCCTGGCCCCACACTGGGGCCGGGCGGCACAGCACGCAGCCGGCAGGCGCAGACGACCAAGGAGAGATACGTGGGGACCGTAACGCTCGGCGTTTCGATCGCGGTCCCGGAGCCGTACGGCAGCCAGCTCCAGCAGCTGCGCGCCGGCTTCGGGGACGCTGCCGCGCACGGCATCCCCACGCACGTCACCCTCGTCCCGCCGACCGAGGTCGAGGCGGAGCGCCTGCCGGGGATCAGGGCCCACCTCGCGCGGGTCGCGGAGGGCTTCGGGACCTTCGCGATGCGCCTGGAGGGCACCGGCACCTTCCGCCCGCTCTCCCCGGTCGTCTTCGTCCGCATCGTGGAGGGCGGCGAGGGCTGCACCCGCCTCCAGGGCCTCGTCCGCGACCCGGCCGGGCCGCTCGACCGGGAGCTCGCGTTCCCGTACCACCCGCACGTCACGGTCGCCCACGGCATCCCCGACGACGCCATGGACCGGGCCTTCGCCGAGCTCGCCGACTACCGCGCCGCCTGGGACTGCACCGGCTTCGCACTCTACGAGCAGGGCTCCGACGGAGTCTGGCGCAAGCTGCGCGAGTACCCCTTCGGGAACGCCGCCGCCGGCGCCGTCCCGGCACAGCCGGGCTCGCCCGCCGACGAGGCGGCCGGGACGGCGGCCGACACGGCCCCCCGGCAGTCCTGACGCGGACGCGCCTCCCGGCGCAGCGTGCGCATGGTCCGGCGGGTGCGGAACAGCACGGCGCGCAGGACCAGGCGCGGGAACGGGTGAAGGCCCGGGCGAAAAGTCACAAACGACGACCGTAGTGTGCGAAGGCCGCAATCTCGGCGATTTCCGTCGGCTCCTTTACGGTGACCGCATGGACTGGCTGACGAAACTCCCCGTGGTCGGCCCGGCGGCCGCCCGGCTCATGCAGACCCGCGCCTGGCACGCGTACCAGCGCCTGGAGCGCGTCCACTGGAGCCGGCTCGCCGCCGCGATCACCTTCATCAGCTTCCTCGCGCTCTTCCCCCTGATCACGGTCGCCGCCGCCGTCGGCGCGGCCACCCTCGGCGAGGACGAGCTGGACCGGCTCCAGCAGAGCCTCGCCGAGCAGGTCCCCGGCATCTCCGACCAGCTGGACCTGCCCGGACTCGTCGCCAACGCGGCCACCATCGGCGTCGTCGCCGGCGCGCTGCTGCTGTTCACCGGCGTCGGCTGGGTCGGCTCCATGCGGGAGTGCCTGCGCGCCGTGTGGGAGAAGGACGACGACGAGGGGGAGAACCCGGTCGTGCGCAAGGGCAAGGACGCCCTCGTCCTCCTCGGCCTCGGCGCGGCCGTCCTCGCCTCGGCCGCCGCGTCGATCATCGGCTCCAGCGCCGTCGGCCGCGCCGGCTCCTCGCTGGGCATCCCGGAGGACGGCGCGGGCGGACTGCTGCTGCGCGGCGGGGCGTTCCTCGCCGGCGTCCTCGCCGCCTTCCTGCTCCTGCTGTACCTGCTGACCCTGCTCCCCGGTGTCGAGCCGCCGCGCCGCGCGCTGGTCCAGGCGGCGCTGATGGGCGCGGTCGGCTTCGAGCTGCTGAAGCTGCTGATCGGCGGCTACATCCGGGGCGTCGCCGCCAAGAGCATGTACGGCGCCTTCGGCGTGCCCGTCGCCCTCCTGCTGTGGATCAACCTCACGGCGAAGCTCCTGCTGCTCTGCGCGGCCTGGACGGCTACGGCAAGAGCTCCTCTTCCGGACGGCGGCGACGACCCGCCGGGAAGCGCCGGTTGAAGGCGTACGACCCGCCCACCACCAGGGCCAGCGCGCCGGCGGCGACCGCGAGAGCCGTGCCGCGGCCCCCGGCCGCCCCGCCGCCGGCCGCGGCCGCCTCGCGGTCGTGGGTCTGGGCGGGGGAGCCGAAGGAGGAGGTGTCCGCGCTCTTCGGCGGGACCAGCTCGCCGACCGGCTTGACCTTGCCGGCCGCGGCGAAGCCCCAGTCGAGGAGGTCCGCGGTCTCCTGGTACACCGAGTTCAGCCCGCCCGACGGGTTCATCACCGTGACGAGGAGCTGCCGGTCGCCGCGCTGCGCCGCGCCGGTGAAGGTCGAGCCGGCCATCGTCGTGTTGCCGTTCTTGACCCCGGCGATGCCCTTGTAGGGGGAGAGCCCGCCCGCGCCGGTCATCAGCCGGTTGGTGTTCTGGATCTCGAAGTACTCGCGGGCCCCGCCGTCCTGCCGGCCGGGGAACTTCGCGCTGGCCGTGCCGCAGTACTCGCGGAAGTCCGCCTTCTGCAGCCCGGAGCGGGCGATGAGGGTGAGGTCGTACGCGCTCGACACCTGCCCCGAGGCGTCGTACCCGTCGGGCGAGACCACGTGCGTGTCGAGGGCCTGGAGCTCCTCGGCGTGCGCCTGCATGTCCCGGACGGTCTTCTCGATGCCGCCGTTCATCGCGGACAGCACGTGCACGGCGTCGTTCCCGGACCGCAGGAACACCCCCAGCCACAGGTCGTGCACCGAGTACTCCAGGTCCTCCTTGACCCCGACCAGGCTGGAGCCGGAGCCGACGTCCGCCAGCTCCTCCGAGGTGACCCGGTGGACCCGGTCCTTGGGGAGCTTCGGCAACAGGGTGTCCGCGAAGAGCATCTTCATCGTGGAGGCCGGCGGCAGCCGCCAGTGCGCGTTGTTCGCGGCGAGGACCTCGCCGGTGCGGGCGTCCGCGACGATCCACGACCGCCCGGTGAGCGTCGCCGGCAGGGCCGGCGCCCCAGCCAGCGGGTTCACCTGCACGCCCGGCTTGCCGAGGAGCGCGCCGCCCACGGTGGACATCGACTCCGGGGGCGCGGCGGGCGCCTGCTGCGGCTGCCCCTTGCCATCGGCCGGCGGCGGGGGCGGCGAGGCGTGCGCGGGGACCGTCAGGAGCGAGGGGACGAGCAGCGCGGCGGACACGACCGCGAGTGCGGTCTTCTTTGCAGACACGCAGGTGAACGTACCTCCCGGTCGGCTCCCCGCCATCGGAGACCGGCCAAGTCGGTCGAACCACTGCCGGGACAGCCCACCCCGGCGCGTCCGTCCTGGGGACCGAACCGATACTGGGGGCATGAGACTCAGCCGCGCCGCCTCCTGGTTCCTGCTCGCCTTCGGAGTGTGGAGCTGGTTCATCTGGGTGTCTTTCGTCCGGAACCTGTGGAGGAACGGCAGCGGCCTGGCCTTCGACGCCGCCGGCGAGCCGACGGCGTACTTCTGGGTACACCTTCTCCTGGCGGTGTCGTCCTTTCTCCTGGGGACGGCCGTTGGGGTGATCGGGTTGCGCGGCGTGCTCGCCCTGCGGCGCGAGGCGCGCGGGGAGCGGTCGGAATGAGCGCCGCCTTGGCCGTCGCGGCCGTCCTGCTGGTCCTGTCCCTGCTGGCGCTGGTGCACCGGTGGCTGTGGATCCGCCTGGTGCGCGACACGACGCGGCCGGGCGGGGCGGCCCGCCGGGCGGGCACCGTGCTCGCCTTCACCCTGCCGCTCCTCTCCCTGGCCGCCCTCACCGCGGGGCGCGCGGGGGCGCCCTTCCCGGTCCAACAGGCCGTGGCCTGGCCGGGTTACCTCTGGCTGGCCGTCCTGCTGTACCTGAGCATGGCCGTCCTGGTGACGGAGCCGGTGCGCGCGGTCCTGCTCCGGCGCGGCGCCGGGCGCGGCGCAGCCGCGCGGCCGGAACCCCGGACCGAGGACCCGCAGCCGCAGCCGCAGCCGCAGCCGCAGCCGCAGCCCCGGCCGGAGCCGCAGCCCGCGTCCGCCGGTGCTCCGGCGGGCGCGGCTGCGCAGCAGCGGCCGGCTCCGGCGGGCGGGCCGGCCCCGGAGCACCCGCAGGACCCGGCGCCGCCCGCCGCAGACCCGGCCGCCGAGGCCGGAGCCGATCCGGCCGCCGCCGGTCTGAGCAGGCGGGTGTTCGTCGCCCGCGCCCTCGCCGGTGCCGCGGCCGCCGCCGCGGCGGGGACCGTCGGGTACGGGACGTACGGGGTGCTGCGCGGGCCGGGCGTGAAGCGGGTGCGGGTGCCGCTGGCCAAACTGCCCCGTGCGGCGCACGGCTTCCGGATAGCGGTCGTCAGCGACGTCCACATCGGCCCGGTCCTCGGCCGGGCGCACACCGCCCGCGTCGTCGAGGCCGTCAACGGCACGCAGCCCGACCTGATCGCGATCGTCGGCGACCTCGTCGACGGGGACGTCGCCGACCTCGGGCCCGCCGCCGAGCCGCTCGCCCGGCTCCGCGCCCGGCACGGGGCCTTCTTCGTCACCGGCAACCACGAGTACTTCTCCGGCGCGCAGCAGTGGATCGACCACGTCCGCGAGCTGGGCGTGACCCCGCTGGAGAACGCGCGCCGCGCGCTGCCGTACTTCGACCTCGCGGGCGTCAACGACGTCCAGGGGGAGCGGGAGGGCGCCGGCCCGGACTTCCGGGCCGCCCTCGGGGACCGCGACCGCGGGCGCGCCGCCGTCCTGATGGCCCACCAGCCGGTCGTGATCCACGACGCGGTCCGGCACGGGGTCGACCTCCAGCTGTCGGGCCACACCCACGGCGGCCAGCTCTGGCCGGGCGAGTACCTGGCGGACCTCGCCAACCCGACCGTGGCCGGCCTGGAGCGCTACGGCGACACCCAGCTGTACGTCTCCCGCGGCGCGGGCGCCTGGGGCCCCCCGGTCAGGGTCGGCGCCCCGTCCGACATCACGGTCGTCGAACTGGCCTCGTACCAGGCCTGACCGGGGCGGGCCGGCTCCGTGTCACCGCGGGGGTCCGGCGAGCAGCCGCTTGCGGTGGCGGCTGCGGCGGAAGGCGGTGACGAGGACGGCGGCGGCGCAGGCGGTGAGGCCGAGGACGACGAGGGCGACTGCCAGGGCCAGCCGGCCGGCCAGCGCGACGTAGCCTCCGGAGTCTCCGATGGCATACGCGGACTGCGCGTCGGACGTGCAGGTGATCCGGTGGTCGCCCGCCCGCCGCACGTCGATGGTGTGGAGCGGGTTCCAGGTCTCGTCCCGGGTGAGGAACACGTCGACGCCCGGCTCGCCGAGGCCGGGGTCGCCCGGTCCGGTGATGCTGCATTCCGGGTCGGCGGCCGGGCCGAACTCCCGGTCCTTGATCCAGACGGCCTTGTCGCTGCCCGGTTCGAGCCGGAGGGTGACGACGTCGCCGTCGGCGAACGGGCGGCCGGTGTCGACCGAGCCGGTCGCGCCGTCGAGCCGGAACGCGCCGATGAGCAGGCCGGTCACGACCAGCACGACGGCGGTCACGCCCGCCGCGGCGTACCAGCGGCGGCCGGGCCGCAGTGCGTCCGCCGGTATGTGCGGCGGCGGGGAGGGCTGCACGGGCACGGGCCTACCGCTCCGACCGGCCGAGCCGCGTGCGGCGGGGCTTCGCGGGCTCCGGGGCGGCGGCCTCGGCCTCCGCCTCGGCCTCCGGCTGGGGGTCGGGGTCGGGGTCCGAGGCGCGCTTGCCCCGGGAGACGGCCGTCTGCGCCATGCCGGGCAGGAAGTCCGCGAACAGCTCGTGCAGTTCCCGTACGAGCGGGCGCAGCACCCGGAAGCGGGCCAGGACTATGCCCCGCGTCGTGAGCTGCGCGCCGCGCTCGGCGAGCCGGCGGGTCTTGACGCTGCCCGGCGAGCGGTCGAAGACCCAGTACAGGACGAGCCCCATCTGCGAGAGCCACATCAGCTCGGGCAGGACGTCGGCCAGTTCGTCCGGGACCTTGGTCTTCGCGCCGGCCAGCACCTCGCGGTGCATGTCGATCGCGGCCCGGCGGGCGGGCTCGGACTCGGGGGAGAAGGGGCTGAGCGGGCTCTCCGGGTCCGCCGCGTTCTTGAAGAACTGGGAGGCGAACTCGTGGTAGGGCTCGGCGACGTCGAGCCAGCTCGTCAGCACGCCCGCGAGCCGCTTCTGCAGGTCGGTCTCCCGGTCCAGGATGGGCCGGACCGCCGCCTGGTGGGCGGCGCCGATCCGGTCGTAGAAGCCCTGGACCAGGTGTTCCTTCGACTCGTAGTAGTAGTAGGCGTTGCCGACCGATACTCCCGCCTCCTTGGCGATGGCCCGCATGGTCGTCTTGTCGAACCCGCGCTCCTGGAAGAGGCGGAGCGCGGTTTCGAGGATGAGCGTGCGGGTCTGCTCGCTCTTGGGAGCCTTCTGATCAGTCACGGTGTACGAGCCTATCGGGACGGCGGGCAGTGGTCTCCACAGGCGGCCCCCTGCGCATCCTCCGCCTCCTCCGCGGCGGTCTCGGCCGCGGAGGGGGCGCCGGGCTCCGTCCGCACGGCCTGCCGCCAGGCGGAGGCCGTGTACATGGCGCCACGGGCGAAGGGGCGGCCGGCCGGGGTGGCGAGCCATTCGGCCTTGGGCCGGTGTTCGGCGAGCGCCCACAGGCAGACGATGAAGGCGTCGGTGCCGGTCCACAGCTGTCCGGAGTCCCCGACGACGGTGATCTCACGGAGCGTTGCGGCGTGGTCGAGTGCGGGGTAGAGCCGCCGGGCCTCGTCGGAGCCGGCGGGGACGAGCCGCAGGGGGACGAGCCACTGCTGTCCGAGGAGCCAGTGCCGGATGTGCACGCACAGCGGGCAGTCGGCGTCGTAGAGGACCGTCAGCTGCCGGACGGGCGGGGCGTCCTGTGCTGCCGGGGCCACCGGTCAGGCCCCGGCCGGCTTGGTCCAGCCCTGGGGGCCGGCGGCGGGTGCGGTCCACCCCTGGGGGGCGACGGGCGGGGTCTGGCGGCGCTCCATGATGCCGCGGCGCCGCATCTTGTTCAGCACCCACACGTTGCCCAGGTGCATCGCGCCGAGGACCAGCAGGACGACCCCGAGCTTGACCGAGAGGGCCTCGAAGAGGGTGCGGGCGTCGGCGATGGTGTCGGCCGAGCGCAGGTAGAGGGTCACGAAGCCGATGTTGACGAGGTAGAAGCCGACGACCAGCAGGTGGTTCACGGCGTCGGCGAGCTTCTCGTTGCCGTGCAGGACGTCCGCGATGAAGATCCGCCCGTTGCGGCTGAGGGTGCGGGCGACCCAGATGGTGAGGCCGATGCTGATGAGCAGGTAGATGACGTACGCGACGACGGTGAGGTCCATGCCCTCGCCCCCCTTGAACGTGTTCAACTCGTTGGCAGGACTGACTGTAGACCTCTTTTTGAACAGGTTCAAGCGAATGGGGGAGGGTGCACGCGGCGGGCTCGCGCCGAGCCCGCCGCGGTCATCAGTGCCCGTGCCCGCCGAGGAAGTCCAGCAGCAGGGCGGTGGTCTCCTGCGGGCGCTCCAGCGACGGCAGGTGCCCCGCCCACGGCAGCTCAACGTGGCGGGCGCCGGGGATGCGGCGGGGGAGGGAGGCCGCGATCCCGCGGAAGTCCGGTACGTCGTGCGCGCCGCCGACCGCGAGGGTCCGTGCGGTGACCGCGCCGAGGTCGGCCTCGCGCGGGGGCAGCTCGTGGTCGCCCTCCGCCGACAGGGCGGTCTCGAAGCCGCGGCGCTGCATGGCGCGGACCAGGTCGCGCGTGCGGTCGTCGGCGGACGGGCCGAGCCAGGTGCGCACCATCAGCTCCACCGCCCCGTCGACGTCCCCCGCCTCCAGCAGCGCGTCCTCCAGGTCGCCGACCTCCCGCAGCCCGGGGCCGGGGACGTGGCCGGCGACGGCGGGGCACAGCAGGGCCAGGTCGGACACCCGGTCCGGGTGCAGCGCGGCGACCTGCAGGGCGACCAGGCCGCCGTACGAGGAGCCGACGAGGGCGGCGCGCCCGATGCCGAGTGCGTCGAGCAGGGCGAGGACGTCGTCCTCGTCGCGGTAGGGGGCGGTGGCCGGCGGCGAGTCGCCGCAGGTGCGGAAGTCCATCCGGACGACCCGGAACCCGGCGGCGGCGAGCGGCTCCCACTGCGGCTGCCACATCCGGCGGTCGCAGACGGAGGAGTGCAGCAGGACCAGCGGGGGGCCGTCGGCCGGGCCGGCGGTGTCATGGGCGGGAAGAGTGTCGATCACGGCCACATCCTGGCCGACCGGGCCCGCCCCCGCGCTCCGGTTTTCCGCGCCCCCGGAAGCGCCCGCCCCCGCCCCCCCGCTGCCGTCCTCCGCCCCCCGCCGCCGGGACGTCAGATGCTCAGCGAGCGGGCCTGGTTCACCATGCTCATGACCCAGTGGAAGGTGTTCTGGTCCGTCGCCGGGATCATCGTGGAGTGGTGGCGGCCGCCGCTGGTGACGGTGACCTGGATGAACCCGGTGGTGACTTTCTCCTTCATCAGCAGGAACAGCAGCCCCAGCAGGCAGAAGATGAAGAACACGATGGCCAGCACGACGGCGTGCGTCGGCATCTTCGTCTCGGTGCGGGAGAAGTCCGTCGCGTTCCACATCGCGCCCCGCAGCGGCATCGTGCCCGAGGGGGTGATGACCTGGTCGCCGGCGATGGTGATGTCACCGATCGTCAGGCCCCCGCCGCCCGCGCCCGCCCCCGCGACGGGCGCGGCCGGGTAGGCAGGGACGGGGGCCGGCGGCACCGCCGGGGGATGGGCGGGCGAGGGGATGCCCGCCCCGCCGACGGTCGGCTGGTAGGCCGGCGGCGCCGGGTACGGCTGCGGGTACCCGTAACTCGGGCCGCCGTAGGCTCCGTTGCCGCCCGGGTGGGGATGCGGATGCTGGTCACTCATGCGGCCGATCCTCGCACAGAAGCGGCCGCCCGCCCCCGGCCCGGGCGGAATCTCCCTCCGCCGGGAAACGCCGCGGGGGCGCCGCTCCGGTCGTCGACCGGGGCGGCGCCCCCGCGGGTGGTGCGTGCGGCCCGAGGGCTCAGAAGCGGCGCGTGATCAGGGCGCGCTTGACTTCCTGGATCGCCTTCGTGACCTCGATGCCGCGCGGGCAGGCGTCCGTGCAGTTGAACGTGGTGCGGCAGCGCCACACGCCGTCCTTGTCGTTCAGGATCTCCAGCCGCTGCTCGCCGGCCTCGTCACGCGAGTCGAAGATGAAGCGGTGCGCGTTGACGATCGCCGCCGGGCCGAAGTACTGGCCGTCGTTCCAGAACACCGGGCACGAGGACGTGCACGCGGCGCACAGGATGCACTTGGTGGTGTCGTCGAAGCGCTCGCGGTCCTCGGCGGACTGCAGGCGCTCGCGGGTCGGCTCGTTGCCCTTGGTGACCAGGAACGGCATGACGTCCCGGTACGCCTGGAAGAAGGGCTCCATGTCGACCACGAGGTCCTTCATCACGGTCAGGCCCTTGATGGCCTCGACGGTGATGGGCTTCTCCGGGTTGATGTCCTTGATCAGCGTCTTGCAGGCGAGCCTGTTCTTGCCGTTGATCCGCATCGCGTCGGAGCCGCAGATGCCGTGCGCGCAGGAGCGGCGGAAGGTGAGCGTGCCGTCCAGGTTCCACTTGATCTTGTGGAGACCGTCGAGCACGCGCTCCTTCGGGTCGATCTCGATCTGGAAGTCCTGCCACTCCGCCTGGTCGGAGACCTCGGGGTTGAAGCGGCGGATCCGGAAGGTGACCGTGATGTACGGGGAGTCGGCGGAGCCCGCCTCCTCCTTCTTCAGAAGGGTCGGGGTGGCCATCAGTACTTACGCTCCATCGGCTGGTAGCGGGTGGTGACGACGGGCTTGTAGTCGAGCCGGACGGAGTCCTTGCCGTCGGCCGCCACCTCGCGGTACGCCATGGTGTGGCGCATGAAGTTGACGTCGTCGCGGTTCGGGTAGTCCTCGCGGTAGTGGCCGCCGCGGGACTCCTTGCGGGCCAGGGCCGAGACGGCCATGACCTCGGCCAGGTCGAGCAGGTTGCCCAGCTCGATGGCCTCCAGCAGGTCCGTGTTGAACCGCTTGCCCTTGTCCTGGATCGAGACGTTCTTGTAGCGCTCGCGCAGCTCCGCGATCTTCTCGACCGCCGTCTTGATGGTCTGCTCCGTGCGGAACACCGACACGTTCGCGTCCATCGTCTCCTGGAGCTCGTTGCGCAGGTCCGCGACCCGCTCCGTGCCCGTGGAGTTCCGCAGCCGCTCGACGAGGTCGACCACCAGCCCGGCCGGGTTCTCCGGCAGCTCGACGTAGTCGTTCTCGGCGGCGTACTTCGCCGCGGCGATGCCGGACCGCTTGCCGAAGACGTTGATGTCCAGCAGCGAGTTGGTGCCCAGGCGGTTCGCGCCGTGCACCGACACGCACGCGACCTCGCCGGCCGCGTACAGGCCGGGGACGACGGTGGTGTTGTCGGCCAGGACCTCGCCCTCGACGTTGGTCGGGATGCCGCCCATGGCGTAGTGCGCGGTCGGCTGGATCGGGATCGGGTCCGTGTAGGGCTCGATGCCGAGGTACGTGCGCGCGAACTCGGTGATGTCGGGCAGCTTGGCGTCCAGCTGCTCCGGCGGCAGGTGCGTCAGGTCCAGGTACACGTGGTCGCCCTCGGGGCCGCAGCCGCGGCCCTCGCGGATCTCCGTGTAGATGGAGCGCGAGACGACGTCACGGGACGCGAGGTCCTTCATGACCGGCGCGTACTTCTCCATGAAGCGCTCGCCGTCCTTGTTGCGGAGGATGCCGCCCTCGCCGCGGGCGCCCTCCGTCAGCAGGATGCCCATGCGCCAGATGCCCGTCGGGTGGAACTGGAAGAACTCCATGTCCTCCAGCGGCAGGCCGCGCCGGTAGCAGGCCGCCTGGCCGTCACCGGTGAGGGTGTGCGCGTTGGAGGTCACCTTGAAGAACTTGCCGTTGCCGCCGGAGGCGTAGATGACGGCCTTCGCCTGGAAGACGTGGATCTCGCCGGTGGCCAGCTCGTACGCGACGACGCCGGCGGACCTCTTGACGCCGTCGACCTCGGTGATCAGCTGGTCCAGGACGTAGAACTCGTTGAAGAACTCCACGCCCTCCTTGACGCAGTTCTGGTACAGCGTCTGGAGGATCATGTGGCCGGTGCGGTCCGCGGCGTAGCAGGACCGGCGGACCGGCGCCTCGCCGTGGTTGCGGGAGTGGCCGCCGAAGCGGCGCTGGTCGATGGTGCCGTTCGGGGTGCGGTTGAACGGCAGGCCCATCTTCTCCAGGTCGAGGACGGCGTCGATGGCCTCCTTCGCCAGGATCTCGGCGGCGTCCTGGTCGACCAGGTAGTCACCGCCCTTGACGGTGTCGAAGGTGTGCCACTCCCAGTTGTCCTCCTCCACGTTCGCCAGCGCGGCGGCCATGCCGCCCTGCGCGGCGCCCGTGTGGGAGCGGGTGGGGTAGAGCTTCGTCAGGACCGCGGTGCGGCTGCGCTTCGTCGCCTCGATGGCGGCGCGCATGCCCGCGCCGCCGGCGCCGACGATGACGGTGTCGTACTTGTGGATCTTCATGGGATGTTGTCGCCTCAGCCCCGTTGCCTAGCGGATGTTCGGGTCGAAGGTGAAGATCACCAGCGTGCCCAGGAGGATGGTGAACACCGTGGCGGTGTACAGCAGGCCCTTCAGCCACAGGCGCGTGTTCGCGCGCTCCGCGTAGTCGTTGATCACGGTACGCAGACCGTTGGCCCCGTGCAGCATGGCCAGCCACAGCATCAGCAGGTCCCAGACCTGCCAGAACGGGGACGCCCAGCGGCCCGCCACGAAGGCGAAGCCGATCTTGGACACGCCGCCGTCCAGCACCAGCTGGATCAGGAGGTGGCCGATGACCAGGACGACGAGGACGATGCCCGAGAGGCGCATGAAGAGCCACGCGGCCATCTCGAAGTTGCCGCGCGTCGAGCGCGGCGTCTTCCCGGTGCGCTTGCGCGGGGCCTCGATGTACGGAGCCGGGTTGTCGACGTCGTAGAGGCTCACGCCCTCCACGTCGCCGATGGCCTTGGCGGAAGAAGTGTCAGAGGACATGCGCGTCACTTCCCGAACAGTTCAGCGGCTGCGTGGCCGAGCACGGGGTACAGGGCCCCGACCATCAGCACGAACCAGATGCCCATGACCCACCAGAGCATCGCCTTCTGGTGGCGGGGTCCCTTGGACCAGAAGTCCACAGCGATGACACGGAGACCGTTGAGCGCGTGGAACAGGATGGCGGCGACGAGGCCGTACTCCAGCAGCGCGACGATCGGGGTCTTGTAAGTCGCCACGACGTCGTCGTACGCCTCGGGGGAGACGCGGACGAGAGCGGTGTCGAGGACGTGTACGAACAGGAAGAAGAAGATGAGGACGCCGGTGACTCGGTGAGCCACCCAGGACCACATTCCTTCCCGGCCGCGGTACAGCGTTCCAGCCGGCACGGAAAACCCTCCGGAAGCGGGGCGGGGGCCAGCCGGCTTCGTTGTCGGTCGGGCCCGGCCGGGTACGGTCCACCGGCCCCGGACATCGTAGCGACGCTTTGTCGGTTCCTTCGCGCGGGGTCCGCCGGTGTGATCAAACAGGCACGGACGGCCTATCCCGCGCGGGCGAATCGCCCCGTTTCGGCGCCGGATACCCCCTCGCAGGAAGCGAGCCGGTCCGTCAGGTCGGCGAGCCGGGCCAGGGCCAGCCGGCGCAGCTCCTCCGCGGAGATCGCCCGCTCCTCCTCCACCTCCAGGCCCATCCGGCGGCGGATCGCCGCCATCAGCTGCCCGGCCCGCTCCTCCGGCGGGTGCCCGTCGAGGCAGATCACGAAGGAATGCCCGAACGTGCGCTCGTACTCCGCCCGGGCGGCGTCCAGCGCGAGGCGGGCCGCGTACGGCGCGCCGTCGGCCAGCTCCGCCGGCGGCTCCCCGGCCAGCGCCCCGACCAGATCGGAATCGGACAGGTCGTACGACGCCTCGTCGGCGGCGGCGCGCAGAGCGCCCGCATCCGGGTACGGTCGGTGCGCGGCCACCTGCTGCGCCCAGCGCGGGCTGCCGCAGCACTGGAGCAGCACCGCTTCGGCGAGCTCGGCGGGCAGGGTGTTGAACCGCGCCAGGCCGCGGTCGTCGAAGGGGACGGAGCTGCCGCGGGCCTGCGCCGGAAGGTGGCTCGACAGCGGGGGCTCCTCGGTGCGGTGCGGGTGTGCGGCAACGCTAGCGACGCCGGACGCGGTCCGCTGTACCGATTCGGGGTTTTCACCCGGAAGTGAGCCGAAAGGATGAGCGGGACGTGGGGCTGCGCGCACACCGGGGTGCCGGACGGCGGGGAGAGGGGCGCGGAGGCGCGCCGGAGGGGGTGGAAGACGACCGAGGCCGCCACCCCCCACAGGAGAGGCCCCGGTCGTCGTCCGTACGGGCTCGTGCGACAAGCCCGTACCCTCCTCAGCGCCGCGCGTGCGTTTTGTGTCACACCCCGCTTCGCGCACGCTTGATTGCAGGCCGTACAACTCGTGGACGAAGGTACTTGAAAGCCGTAACGTGCTGATTTGCGCCACACGTACAGGACAGTGAACGGGTTGGGGACTTTGCTGGGGGACGACGCGGAGCTGACCGCCGCCGTGCTCGCGGCACAGGACGGCGACGAGGACGCGTTCCGTGCTGTGTACCGCGCGGTGCACCCGCGCCTGCTGGGGTACGTCCGCACCCTCGTCGGGGAATCCGACGCGGAGGACGTGACCTCCGAGGCGTGGCTGCAGATCGCCCGCGACCTCGGGACCTTCACCGGCGACGCCGACCGCTTCCGCGGCTGGGCGGCCCGGGTGGCCCGCAACCGGGCGCTGGACCACATCCGCATGCGCGGCCGCCGGCCGGCCGTCGGCGGGGACGAGACCGAGCTGACGGGCCGGGCCGCCGACAGCGACACCGCGGACCAGGCGATGGAGGCCCTGTCCACCGGCCGCACCATGGAGCTGATCGCACGGCTCCCACAGGACCAGGCAGAGGCCGTGGTGCTGCGCGTGGTGGTCGGCCTGGATGCCAAGAGCGCCGCCGAGACCCTCGGGAAGCGCCCCGGGGCCGTGCGCACCGCCGCCCACCGCGGGCTGAAGAAGCTGGCCGAGCTGCTCGGCTCGGAGGGCGGCCCCTGGCCCGAAGCGGAGGCCGGGACCAGGGCGGCCGCGGCGGTCGGCCATAATGCCGGTGGCCAGGGCCGGGACGCCGCGGGCGACAGGGACCTCGACGCGGTGCCCGCACAGCGCGGCGGCCGTGGCGGCGGCCTCGTGGAACAAACCGGTGTGACGCATTCACGTTGGCGGACGCAGAAGGACATGTGATGGCCGACGAGCGCAACAGGTGGCTGGACCGGGCCGCCTCGGAACGAGTGCTGCGCGGCGCACCTGCCTCTGCCGGCGACGCGGATCCCCGCGCCCGGGAGGCCGAGGCGCGCCTGCGGGCCGCCCTCGACGTGCTGGTGCCGCCGCCGGCGCCCCCCGGAGCGGAACTTCCCGGCGAGGCCGCCGCGGTGGCCGCCTTCCGCGCCGCGCGCGGCGCGGCGGGCGCGCCCGCCGCGGCGGAACCCTCCGCGGCGGCCGGTGCGGCCCTCCCCCTCGTGGAACTCGGCAGGACGCCCTCCGCGGCCGTCCCGGCGCAGGCGCGTGCTTCCGCGGGCGGCCGGCGAGGCAGCCGGCCGGCGCGGTTCGCGCTGGCCGCGGCGCTGGCCGGGGTCGCCGTCGGCGGACTGGCCGCGGCCGCGGGCGCCGGACTGCTCGACCGGATCACCCACGACACCGCGGGCCCTGCCCCGGCCGTGTCGCTCAGCGCCGACGAGGACCCCGCGCACACGGGCGAGACCGTACGCCCCTCCTCCCCGCCGCAGCTCGTGCCGTCGCCGTTCCGCGGCGACGGCTTCGCGCCCTCGGGCACCCCGGCCACCCCCGGCGGGGAGGCGGGCGCGGGCCGCGGCGGAGGCGTCGAGCCGGGCCTCGGCGCGGGCGGTACGGGCACGGCCCCGGACACGGCGACCGGCGGCAGCACTCGCGGCACCGGCAAGGAGACCCTGGGCGGCGCCACCGAGCTGCTCGAACGGGAACGGGAGACCCGCCGCAAGGCGGTCGACCTGTGCCAGGCGTACCGCTCGGGCCAGATGAACCCCGACCGCCGCGACCGCCTCTCCCGGCTGGCCCAGGGCATCGCGAAGATCCCGCACTACTGCGAGACGCTGCTCGACGGCCCCGGCGACTCCGGTGGCGGCGGCTCCACGGCCCCCCGCGACAGCGCCGAACCGGGCGCCGTGGTGAAGACGCCCCGGCTCGGCCAGGCGCCCGCGGAGCGGCCGGCCCTGCCGGGCCCGACGGCGTCCGCAGCCGTTCCCACCTTCCGCTGACGCCCCCGGCGCGCCCCGCGGGGTGCGTTCGGACGGAAACACGAGGTGGGCGCGGAGCAGCTGTAACACTTTTCGAACCCGCGGCGCAGTACATAACGAGCCGACTGGTCATCGGCCGCGCAAGAGCCGGGGTTCCCCCCGTACCCCTGGGCTCTGCGCACCCGGCGCGGGCGGGGTTCGTTCCCCCGGCCCTGCCCGCGCCCCCCTTCCTCCCCCCTCCCGCGGTACGCCGCCTGCGCGCCCCGCCACCGCACCCTCCCCCCTCCCCCCTCCGCCCCCGGGCAGCAGAAAGCCCGGGCGCCGGCAGGGCCGGACACCCGGGCTGGTGTCAGTCGGCGGAGCCCCCGCGCGGGGGCTTTGCCGCCGACCGGCGGGTCACCAGTAGACGACGACCTTGTCGCCGACCTTCACCTGGTCGAACAGCGCGGCGATCTTGCCCTTGTCGCGGACGTTCACGCAGCCGTGCGAGGCGCCGTTGTAGCCGCGCGCCGCGAAGTCCGCCGAGTAGTGCACCGCCTGGCCGCCGCTGAAGAACATCGCGTACGGCATCGGCGTGTGGTAGATCGTCGACGTCCAGTCCTTGGCCTTCCAGCCCACGCTGAACTCACCCTCGCGGGTCGGCGTGTTCTCGGAGCCGAAGCGGACGTCCATCGTCGAGACGATCTTCCCGTCGATCATCCAGGCGAGGGTCCGGCTCTCCTTGCTGATGCACATGACCCGGCCCTGCATGCAGCGCGGGTCCGGCGCGTCCGCCTCGTTGACCTCCGGCGGGCGCAGCTCGTCGGCGGTGGGCTTCTTGCTCGCGGCCTGGATCTTCTTCCAGGTGGCCGCGTCGACCGAGCCCGTCGCGGGCAGGCCGTTCTTGGCCTGGAAGGACTTGACGGCGGAGGTCGTCTTGGAGCCGTAGAAGCCGGTGGGCTTCACCGACATGAGCTTCAGCTGCTTCAGGCGCGCCTGGAGCTCGCGGACCTGCTCGCTGTCGTCGCCGTTCGCCATGATCGCCTTGACCGTCGGGGACGGCGAGGCCGAGGCCGACGGGGACGCCGACTGCGACGCGGACGGCGAGGGCGACGCCGCCTTGCCGTCGTCCGACGGCGACGAGGAGGGCGACGGGTCCGACGCGGACGTCGAGGGCACCGCCGACGCGGCACCGGCCGGCGCCGACTCCGACGGCCCGCACGCGGTCGCGGCGAGCGCGACGGCGACGGCCGCTCCGAGCGCGCGGACTATGGCTTTCTGGCGGTGCATGGCTGTCCCCCCGGGGTTTCTGCTTCGTGTACCTAGGTGATGCCTGGCGGGCGTGGAGAGTTGCACACGCGGACGGGATGTTGCGCCATTGTGACCAGCGGCCGTCAGGGGACGGCCCGCAGCCGTCGCGGGGAAGGTTGTATCAGCCCCGGGGCCCTTTGTTCTACGGAGGGTTTGGTCACATGGCGAGCACCGAGAGCGGAAATCCCATCGAACCGGTCTACGGGCCGCGGGACCTGACGGGATGGGACCCGGCGGTCAAACTGGGCGAACCGGGAGCGTATCCGTACACAAGAGGGATTTACCCGACGATGTACACCGGCAAGCCGTGGACCATGCGGCAGTACGCCGGCTTCGGGACGGCCGCCGAGTCCAACGCCCGCTACCGACGGCTCATCGACGCCGGCGGCACCGGCCTGTCCGTCGCGTTCGACCTGCCCACCCAGATGGGCCACGACTCCGACGCCCCGCTCGCCCACGGCGAAGTCGGCAAGGTCGGCGTGGCGGTCGACTCCCTCGACGACATGCGGACCCTCTTCGCCGGGATCCCCCTCGACCGGGTCTCCACCTCCATGACCATCAACGCGCCCGCGGCGCTGCTGCTGCTCCTGTACCAGCTCGTCGCCGAGGAGCGGGGCATCGCCGGCGACCGGCTCACCGGCACCGTCCAGAACGACGTCCTCAAGGAGTACATCGCCCGGGGCACCTACATCTTCCCGCCGGGGCCCTCGCTGCGGCTGACCGCGGACACCTTCCGGTACTGCCGCGCCGAGATCCCCCGCTGGAACACCATCTCCATCTCCGGCTACCACATGGCCGAGGCCGGGGCCTCGCCCGCGCAGGAGGTCGCCTTCACCCTCGCCGACGGCATCGCCTACGTGCGCACCGCGCTGGCCGCCGGGATGCGCGTCGACGAGTTCGCCCCCCGGCTGTCGTTCTTCTTCGTCGCCCGCACCACCCTCCTGGAGGAGGTCGCCAAGTTCCGGGCGGCCCGGCGGATCTGGGCGCGCGTCATGCGCGAGGAGTTCGGGGCCCGCGACCCGAAGTCCCAGATGCTGCGCTTCCACACCCAGACCGCGGGCGTCCAGCTGACGGCGCAGCAGCCCGAGCTGAACCTGGTGCGGGTGGCGGTCCAGGCCCTGGCGGCCGTCCTCGGCGGGACGCAGTCGCTGCACACCAACTCCTTCGACGAGGCGATCGCCCTGCCCACCGAGAAGGCGGCCCGGCTGGCGCTGCGCACCCAGCAGGTCCTCGCGCACGAGACCGACGTCCCGCACACCGCCGACCCCTTCGCCGGGTCCTACGCGGTGGAGCGCATGACGGACCAGCTGGAGGAGGCGGCCCTCGCGCTGATGCGGCGCGTGGAGGACCTCGGCGGGGCGGTGGCCGCGATCGAGGCCGGCTTCCAGAAGGCGGAGATCGAGCGGAACGCCTACCGGATCGCCCGGGAGACCGACGCGGGCGAGCGGGTCGTCGTCGGAGTCAACCGCTTCGCCCTCGACGAGGAGGAGCCTTACGTGCCGCTGCGCGTCGACCCCGCCATCGAGGAACGGCAGCGGGAGTCCCTCGCCCGGCTGCGCGCGGAGCGCGACGGCGCGGCCGTGGAGGCGGCGCTCGGCGCGCTGCGCCGGGCGGCCGGGGGCACGGACAACGTCCTGTACCCGATGAAGGAGGCGCTGCGCGCCCGCGCGACCGTCGGGGAGGTGTGCACCACCCTGCGCGGGGTGTGGGGGGCGTACGAGCCGACCCGTTCCACATGGTGAAACACCCGGAGCGACAGGAGTAAACCTGTGGAACACTCCTGCGCATGCTGGGCGTCACCGATCTGCCGACCTACCTGGCCGGCCTCCTCCTGATCATCCTGCTGCCGGGGCCGAACTCCCTCTACGTGCTCTCCGTCGCCGCACGGCGCGGCGTGCGCACCGGGTACAAGGCCGCCGCCGGCGTCTTCACCGGCGATGCCGTCCTCATGACGCTCGCGGCCGCCGGCGCCGGGGCGCTGCTCCAGACCAGCCCCCTGCTCTTCGGCGTCGTCAAGCTGCTCGGCGCCGGCTACCTGACCTGGCTCGCCGTGGGCATGCTGCGCGGGGCGTGGGCGCTGTGGCGGTCGCGGGCCGAGCGGGACGGGCGGGACGAGTCCGGGGCGGCGGAGCCGCAGCCGCGCGGTGAGGCTGCCGCCGCCGAGCGGGAGCGGCCGTACCGGAGGGCCGTCCTGATCAGCCTGTTCAACCCGAAGGCGATCCTCTTCCTGGTCTCCTTCTTCGTGCAGTTCGTGGACCCCGGCTACGCCTACCCGGCGCTGTCCTTCCTGCTGCTGGGCGCCCTGCTGCAGCTGGGCAGCTTCCTCTACCTGACGCTGCTGATATTCGGCGGCACCCGCCTGTCGGCCGCCTTCCGCCGCCGCCGGCGGCTGAGCGCCGGCGCGACCTCCGCCGCGGGCGTCCTCTTCCTCGGCTTCGCCGCCAAGCTGGCGACGGGTTAGTCCGGGGCGCGTGCCGCCTCCGGCGCGCCGTGCGATGGGCGGAGGCGCCGTCAGCTCCCCGTCCACGCCCGTCCACGCGCCCCCGTACGCAACGGCGGTCCGAGCGGCCACCGGGGCCGGATGAGCGCGCGAGTTTACCCCTGGGTGCAACCGGTCATGCGTCCAGAGGCCTGGTTTTTTTCCCCTGACGGCATGAACTTTTCCTGATCTCCATCCAGTTGGACCATTCGTGCGCCTACCCTTCAACGGGTGAACCAGTTGATGTCCCGCGAGTCCCAGACCGTCCTGCCCGGTGTGCCCTCCCAGCCCGAGCTGCCGGGGAAGCTGCCGGACCACCTGCGTGCCGAACTGATCGCCTTCCGCCGGGACTTGCACATGCACCCCGAGCTAGGACACCAGGAGTTCCGCACCACGGCGGCCATCAAGGCCCGACTGGAGGAAGCCGGCCTGCGCCCACGCGTACTGGCGTCCGGCACCGGGCTGGTGTGCGACGTGGGCACCTGGGACGGCGGCCGGCCGATGCTGGCCCTGCGTGCGGACATCGACGCCCTCCCCATTCCCGACGCCAAGACCCACGTCCCGTACCGCTCGACGGTCCCCGACCGGGCGCACGCCTGCGGCCACGACGTCCACACGGCGGTCGTGCTCGGCGCCGGGCTGGTGCTCGCCGAACTCGACCGGCAGGGGCTGCTGCCCCGCCCGGTGCGGCTGCTGTTCCAGCCGGCCGAGGAGGTGCTGCCGGGCGGGGCGACCGACGCCATCGCCGCGGGCGTCCTCGACGGCGTCGGCAAGATCATCGCCGTGCACTGCGACCCCCGCGTCGACGCCGGGAAGATCGGCCTGCGGACCGGCGCGATCACCTCGGCCTGCGACCGGCTGGAGGTCACCCTGGAGGGGCCCGGCGGCCACACCGCCCGGCCGCACCTGACCACGGACCTGGTGACGGCCGCGGCGCGCGTCGCGGTCGACCTGCCGGCGGTGGTGGGCCGCCGCATGGACGCCCGCTCCGGCATGTCGATCACCTGGGGCAGGATCGAGACCGGGCACGCCTGCAACGTCATCCCCATGCGCGCGGAGCTGTCCGGGACCATCCGCTGCCTCGACATCAACGCCTGGCACGAGGCCCCCGACCAGATCCACGCCGCCATCGACGAGATCGCCTCGCTGCACCGCGCCAAATCGGAGATCACCTACGTGCGCGGCGTCCCGCCGGTCGTGAACGACCCGGCCGTCACCGAGCTGCTGCGCGAGTCGATGACCGCCCGGTGCGGAGCGGCGTCCGTCGAGGGAACCGAGCAGAGCCTCGGCGGCGAGGACTTCTCCTGGTACCTGGAGCACGTCCCGGGCGCGATGGCCCGCCTCGGCGTGCACCCTCCGGGCGGCTCCGTGAAGAGGGACCTGCACCGGGGCGACTTCGACGTCGACGAGGACGCGATCGCCGTCGGGGTCGAGTTCTTCACGGCCGCGGCCCTGCTCGACGGGCGCCGTGGAAGCGCGATCGGGTAGAAATCTTTACCTCATCTGAGCGGCGCCCGGCACACCTGTCCAGCCCTTGATACACAAGGGCTGGACGCTCCGGCAGTCACCAACCGGTCACTGTCCGGTTCGCGACGATCCGATAACGACTCCTGAACGGGCTCTTAACTGACATCTACGCGCGTTACGATCGCCGCGAAACCAGCGCCGGTCATGGCGCTTTCGGTCAGGTTTTGAAGGAGCCTCCCCTTGCGCCGGATCACCAGGATCGCCACCGTGGGCATCGCGTCCGCGGCGCTGGCCCTCTCGGCCACCGCCTGTGGCGGAAAGAAGTCGTCCGACTCGGCCTCCTCCACGGAGTCGGGTCAGAAGTCCGCAGCCATCGCCTACGACATCGGCGGCCGCGGCGACCAGTCCTTCAACGACGCCGCGTACGCGGGTCTGGAGAAGGCCGAGAAGGACCTGCAGGTCAAGGGCGCGGAAGCCGAGCCCACCGAGGGCGAGAGCGAGGCCGACAAGGTCCAGCGCCTCACCGAGCTCGCGCGCAAGGGCCACAACCCGGTCATCGGTGTCGGCTTCGCCTACGGCGCCGCGATCGAGAAGGTCGCCCCGAAGTTCCCGAAGACCACCTTCGGCCTCATCGACGACGCGTCGAAGACCGGCCCGAACATCGCCAACCTGGTCTTCAACGAGGAGCAGGGCTCCTACCTGGCCGGCGTCGCCGCCGCCAAGGCCTCGAAGTCCGGCACCGTCGGCTTCATCGGCGGCGTCGAGGTCCCGCTGATCAAGAAGTTCGAGGCGGGCTTCACCCAGGGCGTCAAGGACACCAACCCGAACGCCAAGGTGCTGTCGACCTACCTGAGCCAGCCGCCGGACTTCTCCGGCTTCGCCAAGCCCGACCTGGGCAAGGCCGCCGCCAAGGGCCAGCTCGACAACGGCGCCGACGTGATCTACTCCGCCGCGGGCCTCGCCGGCTCGGGTGCGATCGAGGCCGCCGCCACCGCCGGCAAGTGGGCCATCGGCGTCGACTCCGACCAGTACAACCAGGCCGGCCTGGCCAAGTACAAGGACAAGATCCTGACCTCGGTCACCAAGGACGTGTCCGGCTCCGTGTACAACCTGATCAAGTCCGTCCAGGACGGTTCGCCGCAGTCCGGCGAGGTCCGCTACGGCCTGGACAAGAACGGCGTCGGCCTGGCCGACTCCAACCCGGAGTACAAGAGCATGGCCGAGCTTCAGGCCGCGGTGGAGAAGGCCAAGGCCGACATCATCGCCAAGAAGATCAACGTCAAGACCGCGCCGTAAGGCCTGCCCTGACGTGAGGTAAAACGGTCTCCGGGGTCCGGGAAGCGGTCTCACCGCTCCCGGGCCCCGAGCCGCGTTCCGTGATCCTTGTGGCCGCGTGGCCGCAAGTTTTCACTTCCGACAGTGCTACGCGCGTAGAGGCATCGTGGACGCGATACCTTCTCCCCCCGCCCTGTCCCCCCGCCACACCGGCTTCCAGCTCCTTCCGCGCCAAGGAGAGTGCGTCATCAACGCGTCCAGCCCCCCCGCCGTAGAACTGCACGGCATCACGAAGCGTTTCCCCGGCGTCGTCGCCAACAAGGACATCGCCATCACCGTCCGCAAGGGCACGGTCCACGCCCTCATCGGTGAGAACGGTGCCGGCAAGTCGACCCTGATGAAGATCCTCTACGGCATGCAGAAGCCGGACGAGGGCACCATCGCCATCGACGGGGAGCAGGTCTCCTTCAACAACCCGGGCGACGCCATCGCCCGCGGCATCGGCATGGTCCACCAGCACTTCATGCTCGCCGACAACCTCACCGTCCTGGAGAACGTGGTCCTCGGCGGCGAGAAGCTGTACGGCATCGGCGCCAAGGCCCGCAAGAAGATCGTGGAGATCTCGGACGCGTACGGCCTCGGCGTGCGCCCCGACGCCCTCGTCGAGGACCTCGGCGTCGCCGACCGCCAGCGCGTGGAGATCCTCAAGGTCCTCTACCGCGGCGCCCGCACCCTCATCCTCGACGAGCCCACCGCGGTGCTCGTGCCGCAGGAGGTCGACGCGCTCTTCGACAACCTGCGCGAGCTCAAGGCCGAGGGCCTGACCGTCATCTTCATCTCGCACAAGCTGGGCGAGGTGCTGAAGGTCGCCGACGACATCACCGTCATCCGCCGCGGCACCACGGTCGGCACCGCCGACCCGAAGACCGCGACGACCAAGCAGCTCGCCGAGCTGATGGTCGGCAGCGAGCTGCCCTCGCCGGAGACCCGTGAGTCGACGGTCACCGACGTCCCCATGCTGAAGGTCTCCGACCTGCGGCTGGCCGCCACCGACCCCGACGGCGTCGTCCGCGAGGTCCTCGCGGGCATCGACTTCACCATCCACAAGGGCGAGGTCCTGGGCATCGCCGGCGTCGAGGGCAACGGCCAGACGGAGCTCATCGAGGCCCTCATGGGCATGGCCCTCCCGGACGGCGGCACCATCACGCTCGACGGCAAGGACATCTCCGCCACGCCGACGCGCAAGCGGCGCGAGGGCGGCATCGGCTACATCCCCGAGGACCGCCACCGCCACGGCCTGCTGCTGGAGTCCCCGCTGTGGGAGAACCGCATCCTCGGCCACGTCACCGAGCGGCCCAACTCCAAGCGCGGCATCCTCGACCCGAAGGCCGCCCGCAAGGACACCGAGCGGATCGTGCGCGAGTACGACGTGCGCACCCCGGGCATCGACGTGACCGCGGCCTCGCTCTCCGGCGGCAACCAGCAGAAGCTGATCGTCGGCCGCGAGATGAGCCACGACCCGAAGTTCCTCATTGCCGCCCACCCCACCCGCGGTGTGGACGTCGGCGCGCAGGCGCAGATCTGGGACGCGATCCGCGAGGCCCGCCGCGAGGGCCTGGCCGTGCTCCTGATCTCCGCCGACCTGGACGAGCTGATCGGCCTGTCCGACACCCTGCGCGTCATCTACCGCGGCCGCCTGGTCGCGGACGCCGACCCGGCGACGATCACGCCCGAGGAGCTCGGCACCGCCATGACGGGTGCCGCCCGCGGCCACCTGGAAGCCACCGACAACCCTTCCGCCGCTGCCGACGGTGACACGACGGAGGACGAGGCCCGATGAAGAAATTCGACAAGGACCGGCTGCTGCTCGCTGCCGCCGGACCGGCGCTCGCTCTGGTCAGCGCCTTCGTACTGACCATGATCGTGCTGGCGGCCTCGGGCGTGGCCCCGATCGACCCGCTGCGGATCATGGTGGAGCAGGCCGGGTACGAGGACGTCCAGGTCCTGATCCTCAACCAGGCCGGCATCTACTACCTGGCGGCCCTGGCCGTGGCCATCGGCTTCCGGATGAACCTCTTCAACATCGGTGTCGACGGCCAGTACCGCCTCGCCGCGATGATCTCGGCCGTCGTCGGCGCCGCGGTCACGCTGCCCGGTCCGCTGCACATCCTGATGATCGTGGCCGTGGCCATGCTCACAGGTGCCTTCTGGGCCGGCATCGCGGGCATTCTGAAGGCCAAGCGCGGCGTCAGCGAGGTCGTCTCGACGATCATGCTGAACGCGATCGCGACCGCCCTGATCGCCTGGCTGCTCCTGCCCAAGAACCTGGGCGTCCAGGTGGAGGGGTCCAACGACCTCACCACGGGCAAGATCGCGGAGTCGGGCTGGTTCCCGGCGCTGACCATCGGCGACGGCCTGGAGATCTACGGCTTCACCTTCGTCGCCTTCGCCCTGGGCATCGTCTACTGGTTCGTCCTCAACCGGACCCGCTTCGGCTTCGACCTGCGCGCCACCGGCGCCAGCGAGTCCGCCGCGCAGGCCTCCGGCGTCGACGCCAAGAAGATGATCATGACGTCGATGCTGCTGTCCGGCGCGGTCGCCGGCCTCACCGGCATGCCGCTGCTGCTCGGCGAGTCGCACACGTACAACCTGTCCTTCCCCCTCGGCATCGGCTTCACGGGCATCACCATCGCCCTGCTCGGCCGCAACCACCCGGTGGGCATCTTCTTCTCCGCCCTCCTGATCGCCTTCATCGACAAGGCCTCCGCCGGTCTCGACACCGCCGGCTACGCCAAGGAGATCGGCACGATCATGCAGGGCCTGATCGTGATCGCGGTCGTCGTCAGCTACGAGCTCGTGCGCCGCTACGGCATCCGCCGCCAGCAGCAGAAGGTCGGCGAGGAGCTCGCCGCCGGGCACGCCATCAAGACCGACAAGGAGGTCGCGGCGTGAGCACCAGCACCGTTTCCGCGACGAGCGCCGCGCCCAAGAAGGGCGGCGGACGCCGCAAGCTCACCCTCCCCTGGATCCTGCTGATCATCGCGGGCGGCCTCGCCCTGGTCTCGCTGGTCCGGGTCATCTCCGGCGCCGACGACCTCACGTCCGTCGGCCAGATCTCCGGCGCGCTCCAGCTCGCCGTGCCCATCGCCCTCGCCGGCCTCGGCGGCCTGTGGGCCGAGCGCGCGGGCGTGGTCAACATCGGCCTCGAAGGCATGATGATCCTCGGCACCTGGTTCGGCGCCTGGGCGGGCTACCAGTGGGGCCCGTGGACCGGCGTCGTCATGGGCCTCGTCGGCGGCGCCCTCGGCGGCCTGCTGCACGCGATCATCACCGTGACGTTCAACGTCAACCACATCGTCTCCGGTGTGGCCGTCAACATCCTGGCCATCGGCTTCACCCAGTACCTGTCGAACTTCACGTTCGACGAGGCCCCCGGCGGCTCCTCCAAGCAGTCCCCGCGCATCGAGCCCATCACGGAGATCACCATCCCCGGGCTCTCGGACTGGCTGGCCACCCTCCAGGCCAAGCACTGGTTCTTCGTCTCCGACCTCGCCGGCGTCCTCGGCGGCCTGGTCACCGACCTCTCGCTGCTGACCGTCGTCGCGGTGCTCCTCATCCCCGCCACCTGGTGGGTGCTGTGGCGCACGGCCTTCGGCCTGCGGCTGCGCTCCTGCGGCGAGAACCCGATTGCCGCCGAGTCCCTCGGCGTCAACGTCTACAAGTACAAGTACATCGCCGTGATCGTCTCCGGTGCGATGGCCGGCCTCGGCGGCGCGTTCCTCGCGATCGTCTCCACCGGCATCTACCAGGAGGGCCAGACCGGCGGCCGCGGCTACATCGGCCTCGCCGCGATGATCTTCGGCAACTGGATGCCGGGCGGCATGTCCCTCGGCGCCGGCCTCTTCGGCTTCACCTACAGCCTCAAGCTGCGCGGCGGTGCCGAGAACGTCCACGCGATGCTGCTGCTGCTCGCGATCCTGCTCGTGGCCGTCGTCGTCTGGCAGCTGTACAAGAAGAAGCACGTCCAGGCGGCCATCTCCGCGGCCTGCGCGGCGGGCCTGTTCGTCTGGTACGCCCTGACCGACGCCGTCCCGAGCCAGTTCGTCGACGCGGCCCCGTACGTGACGACGCTGCTGGTCCTGGCGCTCTCTGCTCAGCGCCTGAGGATGCCGAAGGCGGACGGCATGCCGTACCGCAAGGGCCAGGGCAAGTGACCACGGCGACCCACGCCGACTGGGAGGCCCTGCGGGCGGCCGCCCGGGACGCCATGTCCCGGGCCTACGCCCCCTACTCCGGCTTCCCGGTCGGCGCAGCCGCCCTCGCGGACGACGGCCGCACCGTGACCGGCTGCAACGTGGAGAACGCCAGCTACGGGCTCGGCCTGTGCGCCGAGTGCGGCCTGGTCTCCGCCCTGCAGGCCACGGGCGGAGGCCGGCTGACGCACTTCACCTGTGTCGACGGCAAGGGCGACGTGCTCGTCCCGTGCGGCCGGTGCCGCCAGCTGCTCTTCGAGTTCGGCGGCCCCGAGCTGCTCGTGGAGACCCCGAAGGGGATCCTCCCGCTCGCGGAGATGCTGCCGCAGGCCTTCGGGCCCGACCACTTGAGATAACCGGCCGACGGCCCTTCGCCCCGCGGGGCGAAGGGCCGTCGCACTCACACCCCTCTATGCGCGTAGAAGGAAGCACCACATGGACGTCATCTCCGTCATCCGCACCAAGCGGGACCGCGGCGAGCTGAGCCCCGAGCAGATCGACTGGGTCATCGACGCGTACACCCGCGGTGTCGTCGCCGACGAGCAGATGTCGGCGCTGGCCATGGCCATCCTGCTCAACGGCATGAACCGGTCCGAGATCGCCCGCTGGACCGCCGCGATGATCGCCTCCGGCGAGCGGATGAACTTCGACTCCCTCTCCCGCCCGACCGCCGACAAGCACTCCACCGGCGGCGTCGGCGACAAGATCACCCTGCCGCTCGCCCCGCTCGTCGCCGCCTGCGGCGCGGCCGTCCCGCAGCTCTCCGGCCGCGGCCTCGGCCACACCGGCGGCACCCTCGACAAGCTGGAGTCCATCCCCGGCTGGCGCGCCCTGCTCTCCAACGAGGAGATGCTGCACGTCCTCGACACCACCGGCGCCGTCATCTGCGCCGCCGGCGACGGCCTCGCACCCGCCGACAAGAAGCTCTACGCCCTGCGCGACGTCACCGGCACCGTCGAGGCCATCCCGCTGATCGCCTCCTCGATCATGTCGAAGAAGATCGCCGAGGGCACCGGCTCGCTCGTCCTCGACGTGAAGGTCGGCTCCGGCGCCTTCATGAAGAACATCGAGGACGCCCGCGAGCTGGCCTCCACCATGGTCGCCCTCGGCACCGACAGCGGCGTCAAGACCATCGCCCTGCTCACCGACATGTCCACCCCGCTCGGCCTGACCGCCGGCAACGCGCTGGAGGTCCGCGAGTCGGTCGAGGTCCTCGCCGGCGGCGGTCCCGCCGACGTCGTCGAGCTGACCATCGCGCTGGCCAAGGAGATGCTGGACGCCGCGGGCATCAAGGACGCCGACCCGGCCAAGGCCCTCGCCGACGGCTCCGCCATGGACGTGTGGCGCCGCATGATCCAGGCCCAGGGCGGCGACCCCGACGCGGCCCTGCCCGTCGCCCGCGAGCAGCACGTCGTCACCGCCCCGGAGTCCGGCGTGCTGACCCGCCTCGACGCCTACGCGGTCGGCGTCGGCGCCTGGCGCCTGGGCGCGGGCCGCGCCCGCAAGGAGGACCCGGTGCAGGCCGGTGCCGGCATCGAGCTGCACGCCAAGCCGGGCGAGCAGGTCACCGCGGGCCAGCCGCTGATGACGCTGCACACCGACACCCCGGAGAAGTTCGACTACGCCCTGGCCTCGCTGGAGGGCTCTTACGACATCGCCCCGGCGGGCACCGCGTTCACCGCGAACCCGATCGTCCTGGACCGCATCGCCTGATCCCGGACCGTCCGCCGCGGAGCGGGCGGGGCAGGCGCCGTACGCGCCGGCCCCGCCCGCTCCCGCATGTCCGGGCCCCGGGCGATGAGTTCCGGCGGCTCCCGGGGTCCTACCGGCATGACGCGACCGACGCTGGCCCTGACCGGGCCCGACGTGGCGGCGGGCGGCGCGCCCGCCGCCTGCCTCCGGCTGGCCGAGCTGTACGGGGCCGGGGCCGCATCCGTGGTGTGCGACCTCGGCGGGATCGGGCCGCCGGGCCTCGGGGCCGTGGACACCCTGGCCCGGCTGCGGCTGACCTCCCGCCGCCTCGGGCGGGGCCTCACGGTGACCGGAGCGGGGCCCGAGCTGCGGGCCCTGCTCGCCCTCGCCGGGCTAGGGGAGCTCCTCGGGGAGTCCGAAGAGGGGGAACCACCGGTCGGTGTCGAGGAAGGCGTTGAGCCCGGTGATCCGGCCCCCTGAGACCTCCAGCACCTGGAGCGCCCACGGGACGTGGCCCGGCCGTCCGTCCTGCCGCGGCCGGTACTGGGCGAAGGCGGGCAGACCGTTCGCGGTCGTCGGGACCAGGCGGGAGCCCTTGCAGCCGATGCCCTGGTTCAGGTGCCAGGCCGCGATGTCCCCGGGGCCCTGCAGCCACAGGTCGTACGGCGGCATGGACAGCACGGCGTCCTCGTGGAGCAGCGCGGTCAGCCGGGTGATGTCGTACGCCTCGAACGCGGACAGGTACCGCTCCAGCAGCCGCACCTGCTCGGCGTCCAGCGGGTCCGCGGCCTCGCTGTCGCGGACGGGCCGGGCGGCGAGGGTGGCCCGCGCCCGCTGGAGCGCGCTGTTCACGGACGCGGTGGTGGTCTCCAGCAGCGCCGCGACCTCGTCCGCCTTCCAGGCGAGCACCTCCCGCAGGATCAGCACGGCCCGCTGCCTGGGCGGCAGGTGCTGGAGCGCCGCCACGAACGCGAGCCGGACCGACTCCCGGGCCAGCGCCGCCTCCGCCGGGTCGGCGGTCTGCGGCAGCACCCGCGCGTCGGGGACCGGCTCCAGCCAGGTCACTTCCGGCCGCTCGTTCAGCACCGCGGACGCCTGGTGCTGCGGCGAGGTCAGGTCCATCGGGCGGGCCCGCCTGCTGCCCGCGCTCAGCAGGTCCATGCAGACGTTGGTGGCGATCCGGTAGAGCCAGGAGCGCAGCGAGGAGCGGCCCTCGAACTTCGCGTAGCCGCGCCAGGCGCGTACGTACGTGTCCTGCACCGCGTCCTCCGCGTCGAACGCGGAACCCAGCATCCGGTAGCAGTAGCCGGTGAGCTCGACCCGGTAGCGGTCCAGGGCCGCGTCCAGGTCCTCGCGCCCGCCCGCGGGGGCGGTGGTGAGGTTGCCGGTGTCCGTCATGTGTGCCGCTCCCCCTGCTCGGTCCCGATGGGGTGGAACCTACCCCAGGGGTCCGACACCCGCAGGGCGAGCGGTGCGGGAGCCCGCCGAGCCGGCCCGAAAGAGAGGAGGCGGGCCCCGGGGGATCCGCCCGGGGCCCGCCGCGCGTCCCCGCACGGACGCGTTCGCCGGAAGGTCTTTCAGCGGGCGGTGGCCGCCCGTACCGGCAGGCGCCGCTCCGCGCGGGCGGCGTGCGAGCCGTACAGGGTGATGGAGACGACGCCCAGCACCGCCAGCAGCGCGATCCCGGCCGTCGCCGCCCAGCCGCCCGCGTGGTAGGCGAGGGCGCCGAGCGTGCCGCCCGCGCTGGAGCCGAGGTAGTACGCGGACTGGTACAGCGCGGAGGCCTGCGCCCGGCCCGTGGCGGCGGTGCGGCTGACCGCCGCCGACGCCACCGCGTGGCCCGCGAAGAAGCCGGCGGTGATCAGCACCAGGCCGGCCAGGACGGCGGCCAGCGCGTCGGCGAGCGAGAGCAGCAGGCCGAGCGCGGTGGTGGCCACGGCCAGGTACAGCGCCCCGCGCCGCCCGGCCCGCGCCACGAGCGTGCCCGCGGCCGCGGAGGACGCCGTACCGACCAGGTAGATCAGGAAGACGGAGCCGACGACGCCCTGCCCGAGGGAGAACGGCTCCTCGACGAGCCGGTAGCCGATCACCGTGTACACGGCCCCGAAGACGGTCATGAACAGCGCGCCGATCCCGTACAGCCGCAGCAGCAGCGGGTCGCGCAGGTGCCGGGCGACGGCGGCGCCCACCGCGCGCGGCGCGAGCGGCGCCGGACGGAAGAACCGGGCCCGCGGCAGCAGCAGCCGGTAGGCGGCGGCGCAGGCCAGCGCCAGCACGCCGACGGTCAGCAGGCCGGCCCGCCAGCCCCACGCCTGGGCCGCCCAGCCGGTGGCGATGCGGCCGCTCATGCCGCCGATGGAGTTGCCCGCCACGAACAGGCCGATCGCGCCGACGAGCGCCTTCGGCTCGACCTCCTCCGCGAGGTACGCCATCGCCGAGGCGGGGACGCCCGCGATCGCCGCGCCCTGGACGGCCCGCAGCACGACCAGCCACTCCAGGTCGGGGGCGAACGGCACGAGCAGTCCGACGCCGACGGCGACCGCGAGGGAGACCGTCATCAGCCGGGTCCGCCCGAAGCGCTCGGACAGCGCGCTCAGCGGCAGCACGAACAGGGCGAGCGCGCCGGTCGCGGCGGAGACGGTCCAGCTGGCCTGACCCGCCGTCACCCCGAAGCCGTCCGAGATCGCCGGCAGCAGTGCCTGGGTGGAGTAGAGGAGGGCGAACGTCGCGAGTCCGGCGGCGAAGAGCGCGAGGCTCATCCGGCGGTAGCCGGGGCGGCCGGGGGAGTGGGCGCGGAGGGGCTTGGGGGACGACGGGGTGGAGGCACCCGTGCCGGCGGGTGCCCCGGTATGAACGGGAGGCATGCGACGACCGTAGACCCGGCCCGTTTCATGCGTCCAATGCACAGAATCGCGATAATCGATCCACTGGCGCATCAGCGCTGCTCAGGAGGGCGCATGTCAACGAACCGTTACGAAGAAGACATGGCGGTGACAGGTCTGCTGGCCCCGCGGCTGGCGTACTTCGCCGCGGTCGCCCGGCACGAGCACGTCACGCGCGCCGCCCACGAGCTCGGCGTCCCGCAGTCCACCCTGTCCCGGGCCATGGTCCGGCTCGAACAGGACCTCGGCGTCGCCCTGTTCGCGCGCCGCGGCCGCACCGTCGCGCTGACCACGGCAGGGCGGACCTTCCTCGCCTCCGCCGAGAAGGCCCTCGCCGAGATCGCCCGCGCCGCCGGGTCCGTCCAGCAGGACGCCGACGCCGCCCACGGCAAGGTGGCGTTCGGCTTCCTGCACACCCTCGGCCCCGAGACCGTACCCGGCCTGATCCGCGCCTTCCGCGCCGACCACCCCGGCGTCCGCTTCTCCCTCGTCCAGAACTACGGCGAGGCCATGCTGGATCGGCTGCGCGCAGGCGAGCTCGACCTGTGCCTGACCTCGCCGCTCCCCGATGCTCCCGACCTGGTGGCCCGACGCCTCGACGAGCAGCGCCTGCGCCTGGTCGTCCCCGACGACCACCGCCTCGCGGGCCGCAAGCGGATCCGCCTCGCCGAGGCCGCCGAGGAGGTGTTCGTGACCCTGGAGCCCGGCTACGGCCTGCGCCGCATCACCGACGACCTGTGCGCCGAGGCCGGGTTCGCCCCGCGCGTGGCGTTCGAGGGCGAGGAGGCCGAGACGCTGCGCGGGCTGGTCGCCGCCGGCCTCGGGGTGGCCCTGCTGCCGCCGCCCGCGGTGCCCCGGCCGGGGGTGGTGGAGCTGACGGTGACCGCGCCGAGGGCCGTCCGCGAGATCGGCGTCGCCTGGCTCGACGGCCACCCCGACACCCCGCCGGTCGCGCAGTTCAAGCGGTTCCTGCTGTCCCGGCGCGGCCGGCTGATCCCGGAGTGGCACGCCCCGGTTCAGGAGCCGGCCGCCGGCCCCTCCACCGCCGCCCCCGCCTCCGCCGGGGAGGGCGGCCCGGCCGCCGACAGCAAGTAGCCGGCCTGGAAGCGGGACTTGGCGCCGACCGCCCGCATGATCCCGGCGATGTGGCGCTGGCAGGTCCGCTCGGACATGCCGAGCCGGCGCGCGATGACCTTGTCCTCCAGCCCCTCCGACAGCAGCCGGACGATCGTCTGCCGCAGCTCGTCCGAGAGCGTCCGGGCGGCCTCGGGGCTGACGGCCGTCGGGAACGGCTCGGCCTTCAGCCAGGACCGCTCGAAGGCGGAGGCCATGAAGTGCACGACGCTCGGCTCGCGGACCACCAGCGCGGCCCCCGTGCGGTCGGGCACCGCCATCAGCCCGGTGTGCCCGTCGAAGATCAGCATCCGCATCAGCCCGTCGCCGAGGGTCCGCACCTGCGCGCCGAGCGCCGTCACCCGCTCCACGTACGCGGCCGTGGGCCGGGAGTAGCGCGCGGTGTGCTGGTAGATCGTCCGCATCCGGACCCCGCGCGCCAGCAGCGACTCGTCCCGCCCGATCGCCTCCTGGAGGGTCTCCTGGGGGCGGGCGCCGCCCGGCTGCGAGGTCAGCAGCTCGCGCTCGCAGCCCGCGGCCAGCTCGGTGATCAGCGCCCGTACCGCCCCGAGGTCGGTGACCGTCTCCAGCTCGCGGCTCCCCGGCCCGGTGCGCTCGCGCAGGGCCGCCCCGGCCTCGTACGCCGGCACCAGCGCCTCCAGCCGGCCCCGCAGCCGGTCCATCTCGTCGTGCGTCTCCCGGACCAGCAGCGCCAGCGGGGCCAGCGCCCGGGCGGCCGCCGCGCGCGGCGCGACGGCGCACCACCGCTCGGCGCAGCTGCCGGGGGCCCGCTGGAGCAGGTGGGCGGCGGCCAGCTCGGCGACGGCCGCCGCGGCCCTCGCCCCGAGGGCGGCGGTGGCCTCGGCGGGGGTGAAGGAGTGCCGCTCGACGGCGTACGCGTAAAGCCGCAGGGCGGCGGGGCTCAGTTCGCCTCCGGCGGCGGGTGCGGGTTCCTCGGCGGGCATGTGCGTATTCGTCCCGGATTGCGGTTGTTCGTAAACCCCTCGTGTTCCCGCAAGGCGGCAAGACGACGCCTGATCCGGCCGCCCCCGGGCGTCCGGAACCGGCAGAGTGGGGGCACCGGGAGGGGGAAGCGCGGATCAGCGGGATGGTGCGCGGACGGCCGACGACCACGGCGGTCCGCATCCTGCCAGGCCGCGTCCCGCCGTACGGCGGCCGCCCGGTGCGCAGGTGCGCGTACGGCGGTGGCCGCACCCGGCAGCCCGGGGCCGTCCGACCGAGAGGGGACGGAACGGCCGGCCCGCGGCGGACCGGTGCGGTCGCCGCCGCCCCGGAGCGGGGGCGTCAGCCGCCGGTCGGCTTGGCGTAGCCGGCGAAGCCGGTCCAGTCGATGACCTGGCACGCCTCGTCGCCGAGGACCCAGGCGTCGTGGCCCGGCGCGATCTGCATGAAGTCGCCCGCCTCGTAGTCGTCCGACTCGCCGTCGTCCATGACGACGTGCATCCGCCCGCTCACCACGTACCCGGTGTGCGCGGACTGGCAGCTGTCGGTGCCGGCGAGCGGCTTGATGTGCTCCGACCAGCGCCAGCCCGGCTCGAAGACGGCGCGGCCGACGGCTCCGCCCTCGACCTGGATCAGGTCGAGCCGGCCCGTGCCGTCCACGAAGGGCCGCGTCTCGTCGGCCTTGTCGAAGTTCCTGCGGACCATGGCCATGCCCATCGCCTCCCGGAGCGCGCTGCCCCCGAGTCCTCTTCCACTCTACGCCGCCGGCCCCTGCTCAGCCCCGCAGCGAGCGGCCGAACCCCGAGGCCAGCGGCATGCGCAGGCCGAGCGGCGGCGGGGCGGCCAGGGCGTCGGCCACCGGGCGGGACCAGCGGGCGCACAGCACCGCGCCGAGGACGAAGTCCACGGCGAGGGCGACCACTTCGGACCGGTGCTCCCGTAACCGGTGGCCGTCCGAGTGCACCTCGAAGCGGCAGGTCGCCCGGTTGGCCTTCTTCGCGCGCTCGGCGAGCCGGAAGGAGGATTCCGGATCGCTGCGTGTGTCGTTCGTGCCGTGCACGAGGAGCACCTGCCGGCCGGAGAGCTGCTTCACCGGTTCGGGCGAGTCCGGCTCCGCGGCCGCGCCGAGCGAAGGGGCCAGCGCGACGACGCAGTTGACGGCCTCGTGCCCCGCGGCGAGCAGCGCCGCCCGCCCGCCCCCGCCGTGCCCGGCGAGGCAGACCGGGACGTCCCCGTAGCGGCGCACCGCCTCGTCCGCGGCCCAGCGCGCGTCCTGCTCGCGCGAGCCCTGCCCGCCGTACGCGAGCGTGTGCACCACCAGGCCGTCCGCTCCGCCCGCCCGGGCCAGGGCCCGCGCGAGCGCGGGCACCGGGCCGGGCGCCCACCGGGACCCGCCCGGGAGGAGGAGCACCACGCCGTTGACCGTCGAGACCGAGCCGTTCGCGCCGGACGCCCGCCCCAGGCGGGCCCCGCGCGCCGGCGGAGCATGATGTGACATGGCGGAACAGTCTCAGACTGACAGGTGTACGCAACCCCCTCCGTACGGTCTCTGTTGGGTATCGGAGCCTCACGCCACCGACGCGCTCTACGCGCGTAGGAGTACAGTGCGCAGATGACGAGCGAGACCTCCAACCCGCCCACTCCGGACCGGATCCGCCGTGCCCCGAAGGTGCTGCTCCACGACCACCTCGACGGCGGACTGCGCCCCGGCACCATCATCGAGCTGGCCCGCGCGACCGGCTACGACAAGCTGCCCGAGACCGACGCCGACAAGCTGGGCACCTGGTTCCGGGACGCCGCCGACTCCGGCTCCCTGCCCCGCTACCTGGAGACGTTCGCGCACACCTGCGCCGTCATGCAGACGAAGGAGGCGCTCTTCCGGGTCGCCGCCGAGTGCGCCGAGGACCTCGCCGAGGACGGCGTCGTCTACGCCGAGGTCCGCTACGCCCCCGAGCAGCACCTGGAGGCGGGCCTGACCCTCGAAGAGGTCGTCGAGGCCGTGAACGACGGCTTCCGCGAGGGCGAGCGCCGCGCCAGGGCCGCCGGCCGCCGCATCCGCGTCGGCGCGCTGCTCACCGCGATGCGCCACGCCGCCCGCGCGCTGGAGATCGCCGAACTGGCCAACCGCTATCGCGACAACGGCGTCGTAGGCTTCGACATCGCCGGCGCCGAGGCCGGGTTCCCTCCCACCCGCCACCTCGACGCGTTCGAGTACCTCAAGCGCGAGAACAACCACTTCACGATCCACGCGGGCGAGGCCTTCGGCCTGCCGTCGATCTGGCAGGCCCTCCAGTGGTGCGGCGCCGACCGCCTGGGCCACGGCGTGAAGATCATCGACGACATCGAGGTCGCCGAGGACGGCTCGGTCACGCTGGGCCGCCTCGCCTCGTACGTCCGCGACAAGCGCATCCCCCTGGAGATGTGCCCGACGTCGAACCTCCAGACCGGCGCCGCGGTCTCGTACGCCGAACACCCGATCGGACTGCTGCGCAGGCTGCACTTCCGCCTGACGGTCAACACCGACAACCGGCTGATGAGCGGCACCAGCATGAGCCGCGAGTTCGAGCACCTGATCGACGCCTTCGGCTACACGCTCGACGACATGCAGTGGTTCACCGTCAATGCGATGAAGTCCGCGTTCATTCCTTTCGATGAACGACTCGCGATGATCAACGACGTCATCAAGCCGGGCTATGCCGAGCTGAAGTCGGAATGGCTGTTCCGGCAGACCGCCTCCACCAGCGGTTCTGTGGGGCCCCAGGCCACGGCCTGACGAAAGGACGGCGCCCGGGAAGAGCAATTCCCGGGCGCTTCTTCATATTTCCCGATGTTTGCGGGCGCCGGTTTGCAGTGGCTAGGTTGCGGAGCCGCCCAGTTCCCCGTCGCAAGGACATCCTTCATGAAGAAGTCAGCCGCCAAGATGCTCGGTGCCGCCGCCATGGGTGCCGCCTTCGCCGCCGCCGCTGCCGGAACCGCCTCGGCGACCCCCGCCGTCGGCCTCACCGACGCGCTCGGCACCGCCACGGGCGCCCTCCAGGGACTCACCAGCCAGCAGCAGGTCAACGCCGACGGCCAGGAGTCCAGCGACCCGGCGGCCCCGGTCGGCGAGCTGGCCAACGCGCTCGGCCCCACCCTCGGCGGCCTCCCGCTGAACGGCGCCCTCGGCGGCTGATCCACACCGGATCCGTCCCGGATCCCCCTTGATTCGCAAGCGTGTCCGCGCGGCGCACGCCGCTTCGACCAGGTGTGCGCCGCGCGGTGCCGTGTGCCAGGATCCCCGCCAACCGCCCGCCGAGGACCGTGCGGGGACGCGCCCGGCACCGCCGGGGGAGAGGTCGCCGGTCATGCGTACGAAGCCACGAACCACCACCGGAGCGGTCGCCGCCGCCCTGCTGCCCGCCCTCGTCCTGGGGGCCGCCGCCTGCAGCAGCGGGCCCGGCAGCGGCAAGGCGCCGGACCCGAAGGGCTCCGCCCCGGTCGCCTCCCCCGCCGGCACGCCCGCCGCGGGCACGCCCTCCGCCCCTGCCGCACCGCCGTCCGGCGGCAGCAGGCTGGAGCGCTCCGCCCTGGCCCCGGGCGACCTGCCCGGCTACCAGATCTCCGCCCAGGGCAAGAACCCGGCCGCGCCCGACGGCCAGCCCCAGGCCGACCGCAGGACCTGCCAGCCCCTCGCCGACATCATGGGCGACGAGCCGGACCCGGCGGCCCGCGAGACGGTCAACCGCGGTATCGGCTCGCAGAAGGAGGTCGGCCTCGCGGTCTCCGCCTCCGTCAGCTCCTACGCCGAGCGGGACGCCAAGGCCCTCGTCTCCCGGCTGAAGGACGCCGTCGCCGCCTGCGGCACCGGCTTCAGCGCCACCGTGCAGAACCAGAGCGGCAGTTACCGCGACGTCCGGGCCGCCGGGTACCGCACGGCCGGCGACGACACCGTCAGCTGGACCACCACCGCGGCCGCACAGGGCGTCGCCGCCCACGTCCACGTGGTCGTCGTCCGCGAGGGCGACACGATCGTGCGCCTGATGGCCCTCAACGTGGCGGCCGCCGGGCAGAGGGCCCGGGTGCCGCAAGAGGTCGCCGACAAGCAGCTGGAGAAGGTCCGCCGCGCGGCCTGACCCCTCAGGCCCGCGGCCGGGCCGCCGCACCGTCGGGCGGCGGCCCGCCCGTCACCAGGCGGCGGCGGACGGCTTCTCGTTGGGCAGGAGCAGCCACAGCGCGAGGTAGATCAGGAACTGCGGGCCGGGCAGCAGGCACGAGACGGCGAATATCAGCCGCATCGTGTTCGCGGACATTCCGAACCGCCGCGCCAGTCCGGCGCAGACGCCGCCGATCCAGCGGCCGTCACGGGGGCGAACAAGGGCGCTCATGGGATCTCCTCCGTCGATGTTCACGGGGTTTTCCGTGATGCCTCAATACTCCCGCGGCACCGCCGACAGAACGTCGGTCCAAGGGCCGAGCCCGACCCTGGCAATTCTCGGGGTGGACCCCTGAGAGGCCTCGGCCCGCGCCGCCCGCGTACGCCGCATCCGCGCCCGCGCCGCCGGGACCACCGCGAGGTGCGCCAGCACCACGCCCACCGTGTTCAGCAGCACCGAGTCCACGTCCACGACGCGCCCCGGGACCGAGCTCTGCAGCATCTCGATGCCGATCGAGACGAGCACCCCCGCGGCCGCGGTCCGCACCAGCGACGACCAGGCCGCCAGCGGCGACGGCGCCAGGCTCCCGCCGGCCAGCGGCAGCAGCACCCCGAGGGGGGCCAGCAGCGCCAGGCCCCCGCCGATCCGGCGAGCGGCCGCCACGGGGCCGTTCTCCAGGTCGGCGCGGATGCCCTCGAACGGCGTCAGGTTCGCGGCCGCCGCCCACGGCACGTCCAGCGGACGCAGAGTGAGCCAGCCGACGAGGAGCAGGTGGGCGACCAGCAGGGCCCCGCCGAGGAGCCGGAGCCGCAGGTGTAGGACGGTGGCGGCGCGGTGGCCGACCTCATGACGCTGCACACCTGCGTGGACGCACTCCGCGGCGGCTTCGGTTCCGTATGCCCCCGGCCAGGGGAGTCGTATGAGAAGCCGATCGGATGAAAATACGGCGGCTGTGGACGCGCCCCTCCCGAGCACCGGCACGCGTCACGCACAGTGAGCGCCACGCGACGCATACCGGATGCCGCGGAAGGAGAGCGCCATGCCCGGACCCCGAAGAGACCTCCGCGGCCACGCCCGACCGGGCCGGCCCGCCCGCAGGATCGCCGCCCTCGTCGGGGCGCACGTCCTGGCGACCGCCCTCGCCGGGCTCGGCGCGCTCCCCGCCCACGCGGCGGACACGGCGGGCGCGGCCGCGACCTGCTTCGGCGCCGCCGCCACCGGCACCCGCGGCACGCCGGGGGACGACGTCCTCATCGGAACGGCCGGGCGCGACGTCCTCGACGGCGGCGACGGCAACGACCTCATCTGCGGCCTCGGCGAGGGCGACGTCCTGATCGGCGGCGCGGGCGAGGACCGGATCGCGGGCGGGGCGGGCGACGACCAGGCCGACGGCGGCCCGGGCGCCGACCTCCTCGTCGGCGACGACGCCGCGTGGACCGGCGGGGCCTCCGGGCCGACGGGCCGGGACCACCTCGTCGGCGGCGGCGAGGCCGACACCCTCGTCGGCGACCACTTCGCCGTGCAGGGCACGGCCGACGGCGCCTCCGCCGACCTGCTCTTCGGCGGTGACGGCGAGGACTCCCTGATCGGCGACAGTGCCGGCGACCGTGCGAGCGGCGGGGCGGACGACCGCCTCGACGGCGGCCGCGACAGCGACGGCCTGACCGGCGACTCCAGCGGGTTCCGCGGCGCGACCGGCGCCGGCGACGACGTCCTGCTGGAGGGCGAGGGCGAGAACGGCCAGGCGGTCGGCGACAGCGCCTCCGTCCTCGGCGACACCGCGGGCAGCGGCGGCGACGACCTCATCGACCTCGGCGCGGACGGCGGCTACGGCGCCTGGGGCGACCACCGGGCCTACTCGGGCAGGGCCGTCGGATCGGGCAACGACCGCATCCTCGGCGGCAGCGCGGACGAGACCGTCCTCGCCGGCGACAGCGGCCTCGGCGACCCGGCCGGCGCGACCGCGGGCAACGACGTGATCGACGGCCGCGGCGGCAACGACCTCATCGTCGGCGACAACACCGACTCCCGGTTCGCCCGCGACTCCGTCGGCACGGCGGGCGGCATCGACTTCCTCACCGGCGGCTCGGGCGACGACCTCCTGCGCGGCGGCCCGGCCAACGACACCCTGAACGGCCTCACCGGCTCGGACGACTGCGACGGCGAGACCGGCACGAACGTCCGCATCGACTGCGAACTCTGACGGCGCCGGGCGGTCCGCGCGGTCCTTCCCTGCCGCCCCGCCCGCCCGGCCGTCCCGGACCCGCGCGCCGGTCCTGCTACCAGACCCAGAATCCGCCGCGGACGGAAGTCCGGCCGTCCTCGTCGACGCCCACCAGGTTGGCCGACTCGGGGCCACTGCTCGATTCGCAGTCCAGCGGGATGACGAACCGGTGCTCTCCGAAGTGCAGGGCGATCACCCGATCCGGATCCACCTCACCGCCGTTCACCGTCTTGCCGATGTAGCAGCGCATGAGATCCGACGACCCCGGGGCGGGAAACCGCCACTCGCGGCCCCCGTACACCCCCCGCGGGTGGCTGAAGACCCGCAGAACCGGTCCGTCGAAGTGCAGCTCGACGTAGTCGCGGACGAAGGAGACGGCGCTGACCTCCAGGCCCGTCAGCATCCGGAGCGGCTCGTCCGGCTGGTTCCCATGAGTCACGAGCCCATGGTGCCAAAGGTCTCGGCCCGTACGTCACGGGGCCCAGCCCCCCGCCGGCCCCGGCCGCCCGTCACCCGTTCGGCCCACGGCCGCTCGCCCCGGCGGCGGAACCACCGCACGCTCGAATGGCCCCACCCGTACGAGCGAGAGGCCAGGTGGCGCAATGTCGACCACACCCACTCACACACCCGCCGGCCGGCCCGGCGGCACCGGCGACTGGGCGACCGGCGGCACCGTGTTCGCCGGCGTCCTGCTCTCCGTCATCGGCGTGCTCGCGATCTTCGAGGGCATCGCCGCGATCGCCGAGGACGAGGTCTACCAGCGCATCGGCAACTACGTCTTCAAACTGGACCTGACCGCCTGGGGCTGGATCCACCTGATCCTCGGCATCCTGGCGCTGGCGGCCGGTCTGGCCCTGCTAAAGAACGGCGCGACCTGGGCGCGCATCGCCGGCATCGCACTGGCCTGCCTGTCGTTGATCGCGCACTTCCTGTGGCTGCCGTACCAGCCCTGGTGGTCGGTGATCGCCATCGCCATCGCGATCTTCGTCATCTGGGCGCTGTGCAAGGACCCGCACGACCCGCGGGCCGCGCGCGTCTGACGATCCTCAGCGCAGGGCGAACAGCACGACGAGAGAGACGGCGCCCAGGACGGCCGGTGCGATGACCTCGTAGGACCAGCGCACCCGTACGCCGCCCTGGGCGCCGGTGCGCGAGGCCCCGCGCTCGGCGAGGTCCCGCAGCTCGTCCACGACCCGGTCCGCGTACGCCCGCTGCGGCTCGGCCGCGGAGCCGTCGGCGGCGCCGCCCCCGGCCTCCGGCCCGGACGGCTTCACGGTCAGGCCGCGGCCGGTCAGTCCGCCGCGGCGGCTGAGCCGCCCGCGCTGCGCCCTCTTCCGCTCGCGCAGCGAGACCGGGACGGACCACAGCTGGTAGGTGGAGCCCTCGGCCAGCACCTCGGCGGAGTACCCGGCGCGCACCGCGTCCACGGCTGCCCAGGGCAGCTCGATCACGCGGAAGGGGTTGCGGACCCGCATCCGGTCCTCGTTGGCGAAGACGGCCGGGCGCATCGTGAACGCCACGACCAGCGGCACCGCGAAGAGCGCGGCGGCGGCCCCGAACCAGCGGGCCGATCCCTCCCCGCGGACGATCGCGTCGCCGCAGAGCCACGCGATCAGCGCCAGCAGCAGGACCCCGGTGACGACGGCCATGGGGGAGCGGTAGACCCGGTCGTCGTAGACCGGCTCGTCAGGAGGCTGCTGGCTGCTCATGCGCCCGATTCTGCCTCACCCGCCCCCGGACGACGAGCCCCTGCGGGCTGCCGTTCCCGGCCGCCGAACGGGCCGTCAGGCGCGGCCGCCGCGGCGGGCGCGGAGCAGCCGGGCCGCGGCCATCGCGCCGGTGATCGCGACCAGCCCGGCGCCCGCCGCCAAGGTCACCGTGTCGTCGCCGTCCTCCGCCGCGGCCGCCGGCTCGTATGCCGCCGCGCCGTGGGCCGCCGTCGTGACGAGCGCCGCGGGCGCGGCTGCCGTCCGCGCCTGCACGGCCGGGGCCTCCTGCGCGGGCGCCGGGGGCCGGGCGGCGGCCGGGGCGGGGGCGGGCTCCACGGCCGCCCCCTTCGCCGGCAGCGGGTACGACGCCGTTGCCCCGTCCTGCGTGACGACGAGCACCGGCGCATCGGTGTCGGCCTTGGCCAGCCGCAGCCCGAGCCCGTTCACGGTGTCCCCGGGGTGGCTCCGGTCCAGCAGCGCGAGCACCCGCACCATGTACGTGTCGCCGGGCTTCCACCGGGTGCCGACGGCGCGGATCCAGGCCTCGGGACCCTCCGCCCCGTTCCGCAGCACGGCGACGAGCCCCTCGCCGATGTACACCGGCTCGCCCGCGTACCGGTCGGCGCCGTCCGACGCCGCGCCGCCGCCGTACTCCGCGGCCGCATGCGGGCCCTGCGCGGCGACGGCCGTGTACACGCCGCTCGCGGCGGGCCAGAGCAGCGCGCCCGCGAGGGCGGCGGTGACGAGCGAGGTACGGAGGGCGAAGGCGGTACGCATAACGACTCCTGGAGCTGATGTCGAGGATAGGCGGGAGAGTCGCATGCCGCGTGTTCTCGGGCGGGCGGGCGGGCGGTCGGTGGGTCGGGCCGTGGTCCGTGGTCCGGGAGGTCTGGCGGGCTGCTGGGAAAAATCTATGCGTGGGTTTCGGCCGGACCGTCGGATTCCCGTCATGGCCGTGTAACGGCGGTGACCAGCGTCTTTGCCGCGGCCCTCACAGCACGGATGCGGCCGACCCCGCACAGATGTGCACTCATGGGGGTGACAGGCCGCTACGCGCGTAGATATGCTCGTGTGGTGACCATGCCCACCACCCTCACCGCATTCGCCGACGTGACGACGTCCGACAGTGCGCTGCGCCGCTTCCTGCACGGGCTGCCCGGCGTGGACGCCGTCGGCCTGGAGGCCCGCGCGGCCGCGCTCGGGACCCGTTCGATCAAGACGACGGCCAAGGCGTACGCCATCGACCTCGCCATCTCGATGATCGACCTGACCACGCTTGAGGGTGCCGACACCCCGGGCAAGGTCCGTGCGCTCGCCGCGAAGGCCGTCCACCCCGACCCGACCGACCGTACGACGCCGATGACCGCCGCGGTCTGCGTCTACCCGGACATGGTGGCCACCGCGAAGGCCGCCCTGAACGGCGCCGACGTCAAGGTGGCGTCCGTCGCGACCGCCTTCCCGGCCGGCCGCGCCGCGCTGCCCGTCAAGCTCGCCGACACCCGTGACGCCGTCGCCGCCGGCGCCGACGAGATCGACATGGTCATCGACCGTGGCGCCTTCCTCGCCGGCCGCTACCTGGAGACGTACGAGCTGATCAAGGCCGTGAAGGAGGCGTGCGTCCGCGAGGACGGCACCGCCGCCCGCCTGAAGGTCATCTTCGAGACCGGCGAGCTGTCGACGTACGACAACATCCGCCGCGCCTCCTGGATCGGCATGCTGGCCGGCGCCGACTTCATCAAGACCTCGACCGGCAAGGTGGGCACCAACGCCACCCCTGCCAACACCCTCCTGATGCTGGAGGCCGTCCGCGACTTCAAGGCGCAGACCGGCATCCAGATCGGCGTGAAGCCGGCCGGCGGCATCCGCACGACCAAGGACGCGATCAAGTTCCTGGTCCTGGTCAACGAGACCGCCGGCGAGGACTGGCTGACCAGCGAGTGGTTCCGCTTCGGCGCCTCCAGCCTGCTCAACGACCTGCTCATGCAGCGCCAGAAGCTGAGCACCGGCCGTTACTCCGGTCCCGACTACGTGACGGTGGACTGATCACCATGGCATCTGCATTCGAGTACGCTCCGGCTCCCGAGTCCCGCTCGGTCGTCGACATCGCCCCCTCCTACGGCCTCTTCATCGACGGCGAGTTCACCGAGGCGGCCGACGGCAAGGTCTTCAAGACGGTCTCGCCGTCCTCCGAGGAGGTCCTCTCCGAGGTCGCCCAGGCCGGCGCCGCCGATGTCGACCGCGCCGTGAAGGCCGCCCGCAAGGCGTTCGAGAAGTGGTCCGCGCTGCCCGGCGCGGAGCGCGCCAAGTACCTCTTCCGCATCGCCCGGATCATCCAGGAGCGCAGCCGCGAGCTGGCCGTCCTGGAGACCCTCGACAACGGCAAGCCGATCAAGGAGACCCGCGACGCGGACCTCCCGCTGGTCGCCGCGCACTTCTTCTACTACGCGGGCTGGGCCGACAAGCTCGGCCACGCCGGCTACGGCGCGAACCCGCGCCCGCTCGGCGTCGCCGGCCAGGTCATCCCGTGGAACTTCCCGCTGCTGATGCTGGCGTGGAAGATCGCCCCGGCGCTCGCCGCGGGCAACACCGTCGTCCTCAAGCCGGCCGAGACGACCCCGCTGTCCGCCCTGTTCTTCGCGGACATCTGCCGCCAGGCCGGGCTGCCCCGGGGCGTCGTCAACATCATCCCCGGCTACGGGGACGCGGGCGCCGAGCTCGTCGCGCACCCGGACGTCAACAAGGTCGCCTTCACCGGCTCCACCGCGGTCGGCAAGGCCATCGCCCGCCAGGTCGCGGGCACCGGCAAGAAGGTCACCCTGGAGCTGGGCGGCAAGGGCGCCAACATCGTCTTCGACGACGCGCCGATCGACCAGGCCGTCGAGGGCATCGTCGGCGGCATCTTCTTCAACCAGGGCCAGGTCTGCTGCGCCGGGTCCCGCCTGCTCGTGCAGGAGTCGATCCACGACGAGCTGCTGGACTCCCTCAAGCGCCGCCTGTCCACCCTGCGCCTCGGCGACCCGCTGGACAAGAACACCGACATCGGCGCGATCAACTCCGCGGAGCAGCTCGCCCGGATCACCGCGCTCGCCGAGACCGGCGAGGCCGAGGGCGCCGAGCGCTGGTCCCCGGCGTGCGAGCTGCCGTCCGCCGGCTACTGGTTCGCCCCGACGCTGTTCACGAACGTCACCCAGGCGCACACCATCGCCCGTGACGAGATCTTCGGCCCGGTGCTGTCGGTGCTGACCTTCCGCACGCCCGACGAGGCGGTGGCGAAGGCCAACAACAGCCAGTACGGCCTGTCCGCGGGCATCTGGACGGAGAAGGGCTCGCGCATCCTGGCCGTCGCGAACAAGCTCCGCGCGGGCGTCGTCTGGGCCAACACGTTCAACAAGTTCGACCCGACCTCGCCCTTCGGCGGCTACAAGGAGTCGGGCTTCGGCCGCGAGGGCGGTCGCCACGGTCTGGAGGCCTACCTCGATGTCTGAGTCGACCACGCGACTGAACGTCTTCAAGACCTACAAGCTGTACGTCGGCGGGAAGTTCCCGCGTTCCGAGAGCGGCCGGGTGTACGAGGTGACGGACTCGAAGGGCAAGTGGCTGGCCAACGCCCCCCTCTCCTCCCGCAAGGACGCCCGCGACGCGGTCGTCGCCGCCCGCAAGGCGTTCGGCGGCTGGTCGGGCGCGACCGCGTACAACCGCAGCCAGATCCTCTACCGCATCGCCGAGATGCTGGAGGGCCGCCGCGAGCAGTTCGTCCGCGAGGTGGGCGACGCGGAGGGGCTGTCGAAGTCCAAGGCGGCCGCCGTCGTGGACGCCGCGATCGACCGCTGGGTCTGGTACGCGGGCTGGACCGACAAGATCGGCCAGGTCGTGGGCGGGGCCAACCCGGTCGCGGGCCCCTTCTTCAACCTGTCGACCCCGGAGCCGACCGGTGTCGTCGCGGTCGTCGCCCCGCAGGAGTCGTCCTTCCTCGGCCTGGTCTCCGTGATCGCCCCGGTGATCGCGACGGGCAACACCGCCGTCGTCATCGCCTCCGAGAAGGCCCCGCTGCCGGCGCTGTCCCTCGGCGAGGTGCTCGCCACCTCCGACCTGCCCGGCGGCGTGGTGAACGTCCTCTCCGGCAAGGCCTCCGAGATGGGCCCGCACCTGGCGGCCCACCAGGACGTCAACGCGATCGACCTGGCGGGCGCCGGCGAGGCGCTGGCCAAGGAGCTGGAGATCGCCGCGGCCGACAACCTCAAGCGCGTCCTGCGTCCACAGCCTGTGGACGACTGGAGCGCCGACCCGGGCACGTCGCGCATGACCGCGTTCCTGGAGACCAAGACGGTCTGGCACCCCACCGGCTCCCTCGGAGCCTCCGGCTCCAGCTACTAGCCGGACCGCACCCCGCGCGGAACGCGGAAAGGGCCGTCGGCGGCACACATGTGCCGCCGACGGCCCTTTCCGCTGCCCCGGGGCCGTGCCTACTTCGGGAGTACGGGCCCCAGGAGGGACGTCACGGCGGCCGTCGGCAGCTCCTTGACCGACGGGCCCTGCGTGAGCGCGCCGGTGACCATGCCGGTGCCGACCGCCGGGAAGTCCGCGACCTTCGTGGCGATGCCGTTGTCCAGCGGGTCCACCCCGGTCTTCGCGAGCGGGTTCACCTTCAGGTTCGCGATCGGGTCGACGACGCCGGACACGGCCGCCGGGACCGACAGTTCGCCCGCCTCGGCGCCGCCGGCCGCCATCGCGAGGGCCGCGCCGGCCATGGAGAGCGTGAGGCCCGCCGAGCGCGCGGAGCGCAGGGCGCTGGACGTGCCGGGGGCTGCGTGACGTGCCATGGGTTTCCCGCCTGTGGTCGTGTTCGCGTGCGCACGCAGCGTAGTGGAGGTGTGATCCTGGATACCAACCGCCCGCAGATGGCATCCCCTGCGCGGGGGAATGCGTCACACTGGTGTCCCGTGAGCTCCTCCTCTCCTTCGCCTGCGCGTGTCGTCCTGTTGACCGGGCCCTCGGGTTCCGGCAAGTCCTCGCTGGCCGCCCGGTCCGGGCTTCCCGTGCTCCGGCTGGACGACTTCTACAAGGAGGGCGACGACCCGTCCCTCCCCCTGGTCGAGGGAAGCTCCGACATCGACTGGGACTCCCCGCTCTCCTGGGACGCCGACACCGCCGTCGCCGCGGTCGCCGACCTGTGCCGCACCGGCCGCACCGAGGTCCCCGTCTACGACATCTCGACGTCCTCCCGCACCGGCTCGGAGACCTTCGACACCGCGGGCGCGCCGCTGTTCATCGCGGAGGGCATCTTCGCCGCGGACATAGCGGCCCGCTGCCAGGAGCTCGGCCTCCTCGCCGACGCCATCTGCCTGCGCGGCCGACCCTCCACGACCTTCCGCCGCCGCCTGGTCCGCGACCTGCGCGAGGGCCGCAAGTCCGTGCTGTTCCTGCTGCGGCGCGGCCTGCGCCTGATGCGGGCCGAGCGGGGCATCGTCGCCCGCCACACCGCCCTCGGCGCGCACCCCTGCGGCCGCGACGAGGCCCTGGGCCGCCTGGCCGCCGCCGCGGCCGGCCGCCTGCGCGCCCCCGCCGCCGCGGCCTGACCCGGCCCCCGCGCCCCGGACGCACCGCGGCCGGCGGCCCCGGCGCGCGATGCGCCACGGGCCGCCGGCCGCGGACGTGCGAAGGCGGGACCCTGCGGACCCCCGACCGCATGATCCCGCCTCCATCCCCCCCCAATGGCCCCCGTCCCACCCCCGTAGGACGGGCCCCCCGGCCAGTGGTCTCCCGGCTACGCGACGAGCTCCTCGAAGGACTCGGACTCGTCGCGGCCGAAGCTCAGGACCTCGTCGTCGCGCAGGCGGCGCAGGGAGCGCCAGATGCTCGACTTCACGGTGCCGACGCTGATGCCCAGGATCTCCGCGATCTCCGGGTCGGTGCGGCCCTCGTAGTAGCGCAGCACCAGCATCGTGCGCTGCGGCTCCGGGATCCGGGCCAGCGCCTGCCACAGCACCGCCCGCAGCTCCGTCCCGCGCATCGCGTCGGTGTCGGCGGCGGCCTCCGGCAGCTCCTCCGTCGGGTACTCGTTGAGCTTCCGCCGGCGCCAGGCGCTGATGTGCAGGTTCGTCATGGTGCGGCGCAGGTAGCCCCCGACGGCCGCCTTGTCGCTGATCCGGTCCCAGGCCCGGTACGTCGAGAACAGCGCGCTCTGGAGCAGGTCCTCCGCCTCGTACCGGTCGCCCGTCAGGTGGAAGGCCGTCGCGTACAGCGCGGCCCGCCGCTCCCGGACGTACGCGGTGAACTCCGCCTCCGAGTCCGAGGACAGGCGCGGCGCCTGCTCGGCCGGGGCGGCGGGAGCCGCTGCCCGGTAGGTGTTCGCGTCGATGGCCACCGTGTGCGCCTGCCGGGGACGGGCGACCGCCACCGACCGGGCACCCGCCCGGCGGTTCACATCGTGCAGCCGCGTGACAACCGCGCTGGTGGTGGTGCTGTGCAGCGTGTTCATCTCGCGCCCCCCGTCGTAGGTCTGCTTCGGTTACCGGGCTCCTGCTCGGTGCGTTGGTAGAAGCCTGCCCCCCGGACATAACCGGGCTGTCCGCCGACTGTCACAGGCGTGTCACAGCGCCGCGCCGCACCGCCCGCGGCGCCGCTCCGCGCACGACGGTCGAACTCCCGACTGCCCATGGGACAGAATGTGGCCGTGCCTTTCCTGTTGCTGATCGAGGACGACGACGCCATCCGCACGGCCCTCGAACTCTCCCTGACCCGCCAGGGCCACCGCGTGGCCACTGCGGCGACGGGCGAGGACGGTCTGAAGATGCTGCGCGAGCAGCGCCCGGACCTGATCGTGCTGGACGTGATGCTGCCCGGGATCGACGGCTTCGAGGTGTGCCGGCGGATCCGCCGCACCGACCAGCTGCCGATCATCCTGCTGACCGCGCGCAGCGACGACATCGACGTGGTCGTCGGCCTGGAGTCGGGCGCCGACGACTACGTCGTCAAACCCGTCCAGGGCCGGGTGCTCGACGCCCGGATCCGGGCGGTCCTGCGCCGCGGCGAGCGGGAGGCCAGCGACTCGGCCGTCTTCGGGTCCCTGGTCATCGACCGGGCCGCGATGACGGTCACGAAGAACGGCGAGGACCTCCAGCTGACCCCGACCGAGCTGCGGCTGCTGCTGGAGCTCAGCCGCCGGCCCGGCCAGGCCCTCTCCCGCCAGCAGCTGCTGCGGCTGGTGTGGGAGCACGACTACCTGGGCGACTCCCGCCTCGTGGACGCCTGCGTCCAGCGGCTGCGCGCCAAGGTCGAGGAAGTGCCGTCCTCCCCGACCCTCATCCGGACCGTCCGCGGGGTCGGCTACCGCCTGGACTCGCCGCAGTGATCCACGCTCTGTTCGCGGGCCTTCGCTGGACCAGCCTGCGGCTGCGGCTCCTCCTGGTCTTCTCCCTCGTCGCGCTGGTCGCCGCCGTGTCCGCCTCGGGCATCGCGTACTGGCTCAACCGCGAGGCCGTCCTGACCCGCACCCAAGAGGCCGCCCTCGGCGACTTCCGGCAGGAGATGCAGGACCGGGCCGCGGCCCTGCCCGCCGACCCCACCCCGGAGGAACTCCAGCGCACCGCCGACCTGATGGCCGGCAGCGCCCCCGGGTACAGCGTGCTGCTGGTCGACGAGCGGCCCGACGGGCGCACCGCGTTCGGCGCGGCCGGCCCGGACGCCTTCCGGCTGGAGGACGTCCCCGAGTCCCTGCGGCGGGCCGTGAACGACCGCCAGAAGGCCACCGCCGCGCACGACGCCGAGTACCACATGTACTGGCAGCGCACGAAGCCGCACGGCAACCCGTACCTCGTCGGCGGCACCCGCATCGTCGGCGGCGGCCCGACCGGCTACATGTACAAGTCGCTCGCGCAGGAGCGCGACGACCTGAACACCCTCGGCTGGTCCCTCGCCATCGCCACCGTGCTGGCGCTCCTCGGCTCGGCCCTGCTGGCACAGGTGGCCGCCCGCACCGTCCTCAAGCCCGTCCAGCGGCTCGGCGACGCCGCCCGCCGCCTCGGCGAGGGGGAGCTCGACCACCGCCTCGACGTCTCCGGCAACGATGAACTCGCCGACCTGTCGCACACCTTCAACAAGACGGCGGAGGCGCTGGAGAAGAAGGTCGCCGACATGAGCGCCCGCGAGGAGGCCAGCCGGCGCTTCGTCGCCGACATGTCGCACGAGCTGCGCACCCCCCTCACCGCGCTGACGGCCGTCGCCGAGGTGCTGGAGGAGGAGGTCGACGACCTCGACCCGATGATCGCGCCCGCGGTCACCCTCGTCGTCAGCGAGACCCGCCGGCTGTACGACCTCGTCGAGAACCTGATGGAGGTCACCCGCTTCGACGCGGGGACGGCCCGCCTCGTCATCGACGACGTCGATGTCGCCGACCAGGTCACCGCCTGCATCGACGCCCGTGCCTGGCTCGACGCCGTCGAACTCGACGCCGAGCGGGGCATCGTCGCCCGCCTCGACCCGCGCCGCCTCGACGTCATCCTCGCCAACCTCATCGGCAACGCCCTCAAGCACGGCGGCTCGCCGGTGCGGGTCTCCGTGCGGGTCGAGGGGGAGTGGCTGGTCATCGCGGTCCGCGACAACGGCCCCGGCATCCCGGAAGAGGTGCTGCCGCACGTCTTCGACCGCTTCTACAAGGCCAGCGCGTCCCGCCCGAAGTCCGACGGCAGCGGCCTGGGCCTGTCCATCGCCGTGGAGAACGCGCACATCCACGGCGGCGAGATCACCGCGGCCAACGCGGAGGGCGGCGGCGCGCTGTTCACGCTGCGCCTGCCGGTGGACGTGGGGAAGGTGATCGCCGGTGGCGACGCACAGGAGTAGGGCGGCCGCGGCGGCCGCGGTCGTCGGCGCCCTGGCGTCCCTGTCGGCCGGGTGCGGGATCCGGGCGACGACCGTCCCCGTCGACGTCGGCCCGGCCCCCTCGCGGGTCTCCTGCGACATCCCGGCGCAGCAGGGCGGGGCGCAGGGCTTCCGGGCGACCGTGGAACTCGTGTGCGGCTCGCAGCTGGTCGGGGTCGAGCGGATCGTGCCGATGGCGACCGAGAAGAAGCCCGCCCGGACGGCCGCCCAGGCGGCCGCGGAGGCGCTGCTGGCGGCCCTGGAGCGGGAGCCCGGCCACGACGAGCGGGAGGCGGGCTTCACGACCGCCGTCCCCGACGGGCTGACGACCGCCCCGGTCCGGGCGGCCGACCCCGCCGGAACGGTACGCCTCAGCCGCAAGCCCGAGGACCTGCCGCCGGTGGCGCTCGCCCAGGTGGTGTGCACCCTCGCGGGCAACGAGACCGTCTCGGCCGGGCCGGGCCCGGTCGTCCTCGGCGGCCCGGACAGCGACCCGCCGCGCGCCTGGGAGTGCACGGACGCCGTCCGCGCCCGCCCCGAGTCCGTCCCGACGCTGGGCGAGCTCGTCCGCCCCGTGCCGTCGCCTGCACCGTCGCCGACCGGCTGACCAACCCGTCCCGCTCGGAGGCCTGTTCGGGCCGTCGCCCGGGGGATGCGGTACCGACCCGTACTCATCGAGGAGTACGGGTTGGTACGGGATTGAGCCGCAGGCGCGGGTGGCAGTGCACGCGTATGCCACCACGGAAGAGGGCGCCACGGCCCAACGCGACCGCGATGAAGATGATCGGCGAGCAGGTAGCCACCGGCCGGATCGCCAAGAAGCTCACCCAGAGCGGGCTCGCCGACCTGGTCAACATGGACAGCGAGACCATCGCCTCCATCGAGCAGGGGCGGCGCGTGCTGATGCCGGACGTCGCCGAGCGGATGGACCGGGCCCTCGGGCTCCCCGGCGTGCTCACCGTCGCGGCCCTGCGGATGCCGGAGGTCGACATGATCCCGGCCTGGGCCGAGGAGTACTTCGAGCGGGAGCGCGAGGCCCTCGCCCTGTCCTGGTTCGACACGATGATCGTGCCCGGCCTGCTCCAGACCGAGGCCTACGCCCGCGCCGTGCTGTCCTGCCGCGTCCCGTACCTGGGGGAGGCCAAGGTCGAACTCCAGACGGCGCGGCGGATGCAGCGCCAGGAGATACTGCGCCGCCCCGTGCCGCCGACGCTCTCGTTCGTGATCTGGGAGCCCGCCCTGCGGGACCGGATCGGCGGGGCGGAGGTGTACCGGGAGCAGATCCGGTACCTGCGGGAGTGCGCCGACCTGCCGTCTGCTTCGGTCCAGGTGCTGCCGCTGGGACTCACCGCCCAGGCGGGGCTCAATGGCCCCTTCACGCTCCTGGAAACACCCGAGTTCCAGCACCTCGCCTACTCCGAGACTCAGCGCGGCAGCTTCCTCGTTCGCGACCCGAACGAGGTCAGCATCCTCACGCAGAAGTATGCGATGCTGCGGTCCCAGGCCCTCAACGTGGCAGAGACCAAGGGGCTGTTGGACCGGCTGCTAGGAGAGTCATGAGCACCGAACTCGTGTGGTTCAAGTCCAGCTACAGCGGTGACGAGGGCGGCCAGTGCGTCGAAGTGGCCTATGACTGGCGGAAGTCCAGCCACAGCGGTGACGAGGGGGGCGCCTGCGTCGAGGTCTCCGCGAGGTGGCGCACGTCCAGCCACAGCGGCAGCGAAGGCGGCCAGTGCGTGGAGGTGGCCGCCTGCCCCCACGCCGTGCACGTCCGTGACTCGAAGGTCGACGGCGGCCCGGTCCTGGACCTGGCCCCGGCCAGTTGGGCCGCGCTCACCGGCTGGGTGGCGGCGTAGTCCCGCAGGAACGCCGACGGGCCCCGGACCACGAGGGTCCGGGGCCCGTACGGGCATGCTCGGCGGCGGCTCAGAGGCCCATGGCCGCCGAGAGGTCCTTCTTGACCGCGTCCAGGACCTCCTGGCCGCGGACGCGGGCCGCCGCCAGGTCGGAGGCCTCGGCCACCGGGACGACGACCTCCAGGTAGCACTTCAGCTTGGGCTCCGTGCCCGACGGTCGGCAGATCACCCGGGCCTTGTAGTCGCCCTCCAGGTAGTAGCGCAGGCCGTCCGTGGGCGGGAGCTTGTCCGTGCCCCGGTTCAGGTCCTCCGCCGAGACCACCCGCAGGCCCGCCAGGGACACCGGCGGCTGCGCCCGCAGCTGCGCCATCGCGTTCGCGATGACCGACAGGTCCTCCACGCGGACCGACAGCTGGTCGGTGTGGTGCAGGCCGTGGGCCATGGCCAGGTCGTCCAGCAGGTCGGTCAGGGTGCGGCCCTGCTCCTTCAGCTCCGAGGCGAGCTCCGCCACCAGCAGGGCGGCGGTGATGCCGTCCTTGTCGCGGACGCCCTCGGGGTCCACGCAGTAGCCGAGCGCCTCCTCGTAGCCGTAGCGCAGGCCGTCGACGCGGGCGATCCACTTGAAGCCCGTCAGGGTCTCCTCGTAGCCGACGCCGGCCGCCTCCGCGATCCGGCCGAGCAGGCTGGAGGAGACGATCGACTCGGCGAAGACGCCCCGCGCGCCCTTGTGGACCAGGTGGGCGGCGAGGAGCGCGCCGACCTCGTCGCCGCGCAGCATCCGCCAGCCGCCGGGCGCCGCCGCGTCCGGGACGGCCACCGCGCAGCGGTCCGCGTCCGGGTCGTTCGCGATGACGATGTCCGGGCGGACCTCGGCGGCCTTCGCGAAGGCCAGGTCCATGGCGCCCGGCTCCTCCGGGTTGGGGAACGCCACCGTCGGGAAGTCCGGGTCCGGCTCGGCCTGCTCGGCGACCAGGACCGGCTCGGGGAAGCCGTGCCGGGCGAACGCCGCCAGGACGACGTCCTTGCCGACGCCGTGCATGGCCGTGTAGACGGTGCGCACGCCGCGCGGGGAGCCCGGCGTCAGCACCGCGTCCGTACGGGCCAGGTACGCCTGCAGGACCTCCTCGCCGAGCTCCTCCCAGCCGGACTCCGGGCGCGGCACGGACGCCAGGGTCTCCACCCGGGCGATCTCGGCCGCGATCCCGGCGTCCGCGGGGGAGACGATCTGCGAGCCGTCGCCGAGGTAGACCTTGTAGCCGTTGTCCCGGGGCGGGTTGTGGCTGGCGGTCACCTCGACGCCGGCGACGGCCCCGAGGTGCCGTATGGCGTACGCGAGGACGGGCGTCGGCAGGGGGCGGGGCAGGACGGCCGCGCGCAGGCCGGCACCGGTCATGACGGCGGCGGTGTCGCGGGCGAAGTCCGCGGACTTGTGGCGCGCGTCGTAGCCGATCACGACCAGCCCGCCGGCGTGGCCCTGGGCCTTCAGGTACGCGGCGAGGCCCGCCGCGGCCCGGATGACCACCGAGCGGTTCATCCGCATCGGGCCGGCGCCGATCTCGCCGCGCAGCCCGGCGGTGCCGAACTGGAGGGTGCCGGAGAACCGGGCCGCCAGCTCGTCGGTGTCGCCCGCCTCGATGAGGCCGGCGAGCTCCTGCGCCGTCTCCGGGTCGGGGTCCTCGGCCAGCCAGGCGCGCGCCCGGGTGATCAGGTCGTCCTGTTCCTGCACTACTTCCGCCTTGTCTCTCGTACGGTGCCGGTGCCTCAGATGCGGGCGAGGACCTGGGTCAGCAGCTTGCCCATGCGGGCGGCCGAGTCACGGCCGGCCTGGAGGACCTCTTCGTGGTTCAGCGGCTCGCCGGACAGGCCCGCCGCCAGGTTGGTGACCAGGGAGATGCCGAGCACCTCGGCGCCGGCCTCGCGGGCGGCGATGGCCTCCAGGACCGTGGACATGCCGACGAGGTCGGCGCCGAGGACGCGGACCATGTTGATCTCGGCCGGGGTCTCGTAGTGCGGCCCGGGGAACTGGGCGTAGACGCCCTCCTCCAGGGTCGGGTCGATCTCCTTGCACATCGCGCGCAGCGCGGGCGAGTACAGGTCGGTCAGGTCCACGAAGTTCGCGCCGACGATCGGCGAGGTCGCCGTCAGGTTCAGGTGGTCGCTGATCAGGACCGGCTGGCCGGGCGCCATGCCCTCGCGCAGGCCGCCGCAGCCGTTGGTCAGCACGACGGTCTTGCAGCCCGCGGCGACGGCGGTGCGGACGCCGTGGGCGACGGCGGCGACGCCGAGGCCCTCGTAGTAGTGCGTGCGGCCCAGGAAGAGCAGCGCGCGCTTGTCGCCGATCTTGTACGAGCGGACCTTGCCGCCGTGGCCCTCGACCGCGGGGGGCGGGAAGCCGGGCAGCTCGGTGACGGGGAATTCGAACTCGGGGGCGCCGAGCGCCTCCGCGGCGGGGGCCCAGCCGGAGCCCATGACCAGGGCGACGTCGTGGGTCTCGGCGCCGGTGAGCTCGCGCAGGCGCGCGGCGGCGGCGTCTGCGGCGGCGTGGGGGTCGGTAACAGATGCGTTCACGCAGACGAGCGTAGCCGCTTATCGCCTACGCGCGTAGATGGCGCTGCTCACGGTGTTCGGATCGTTGCCTTGGCGTTTCCGCCGAATCGTCCCGCTGCGCCGGGCGCGCCCGGTTCGGCCGCACGCCCGCGACCTGCGACGACGCGAGGCGGCGCGGGGGAGCGCCGGGTGCCGGAGAGCGCGCGGGCCGGGCTCAGCAGGGGCGCTTGCGGAGTTCCATCACATAGTCGTGCGGGGCGCCCGCGGACTCCGCGGCATCTGCGATCTCGCCCAGGTACCGCGCGGACGGCAGGCCGCCCTCGTACCCGTTCAGCACGTAGCACCAGGCGGCTTCCTCGCCGTCCAGGGTGTGCACCCGGATCCGCATCCGGCGGTAGATGTCCAGGCCGACGCCCTCCCACCGGTCCATGGAGTCCTCGTCCAGGGGCGCGATGTCGTAGAGGGCGACGAAGACCTGCTGGCGGGGAGCCTCGACGATGGTGGCGAGGGCGCCCTCCCAGCCCATCTGCTCGCCGCCGAAGGTCAGCCGCCAGTCGTTGATCCAGCCCGTTCCGCGCAGCGGCGAATGCGGGGCGCGGCGCGTCATCAGCCGCGGGTCGAGGTTGCCGGCGTACGCGGCGTAGAGCGACATGGAGTCGAGGGTACGGGAGGGGCGGCCCGGGGCGCCCGCCCGGTGCGGTAGCCCGTACGGAGTCGCGCGCCGCGGCCGGCCGGGGGACCGGGGGAGAAGCACCTTGAAGCGTGCGGGACAATGGAGGGCGGAATGCATCCCCCGGGGAGACCCCCCGGAAGCCCCGGCCGGGGCGGCGCTCGGCCGGGTAGACGTGAGGCGGAGTTTTCGTGACCCGGATCGTGATCATCGGCGGCGGACCCGGCGGGTATGAGGCGGCCCTGGTGGGGGCCCAGCTCGGCGCGGAGGTGACCGTCGTCGACTGCGACGGCCTCGGCGGCGCATCGGTCCTCACCGACTGCGTGCCCTCCAAGACCCTCATCGCGACCGCCGAGGTCATGACGAACTTCGACTCCTCGTACGAGGAGCTCGGCATCGTCGTCGCGGACGACACCCCGCCGATCGAGCAGTCCGCCCGCATCATCGGCGTGGACCTCGGCAAGGTGAACCGGCGCGTCAAGCGGCTCGCGCTCGCCCAGTCGCACGACATCACCGCCTCCGTCACCCGGGCGGGCGCACGCGTCATCCGCGGCCGCGGCCGACTCGGCGGCCCGCAGGGCATCGACGGCACCCGCGACGTGATCGTCACCGCCGCCGACGGCACCGAGCAGATCCTCACGGCCGACGCCGTGCTGATCGCGACCGGCGGCACCCCCCGCGAGATCCCCGACGCCATGCCCGACGGCGAGCGCATCCTGAACTGGACGCAGGTCTACGACCTGGAGGAGCTCCCCGAGGAGCTCATCGTGGTCGGCTCCGGCGTCACCGGCGCCGAGTTCGCCGGCGCCTACCAGGCCCTCGGCTCGCGCGTCACGCTGATCTCCTCCCGCGACCGCGTCCTGCCCGGCGAGGACCCCGACGCCGCGGCCGTCCTGGAGGACGTCTTCCGCCGGCGCGGCATGAACGTCATCGGACGGGCCCGCGCCGAGTCCGCCAAGCGGGTCGGCGACCGCGTCGAGGTCACCCTCTCCGACGGGCGCGTCGTCACCGGCACCCACTGCCTGATGGCCGTCGGCGCCATTCCCAACACCAAGGGCATGAACCTGGAGGAGTCGGGGGTCCGGCTCAAGGACTCCGGCCACATCTGGACCGACAAGGTCTCCCGCACCACCTCGCCCGGCGTGTACGCGGCCGGCGACGTCACCGGCGTGTTCGCGCTGGCGTCCGTCGCCGCCATGCAGGGCCGCATCGCCATGTACCACTTCCTCGGCGACGCGGTCACCCCGCTGAACCTCAAGACGGTCTCCTCGAACGTCTTCACCGACCCCGAGATCGCGACCGTCGGCTACACCCAGGCCGACGTCGACGCCGGCCGCATCGACGCCCGCGTCGTCAAGCTGCCGCTGCTGCGCAACGCCCGCGCCAAGATGCAGGGCATCCGGGACGGCTTCGTGAAGCTGTTCTGCCGCCCCGGCACCGGGATCGTCGTCGGCGGCGTCGTCGTCTCGCCCCGCGCGAGCGAACTGATCCACCCGATCTCGATCGCCGTCGACAACAACCTGACCGTCGAGCAGATCGCAAACGCGTTCACCGTGTACCCCTCGCTGTCGGGATCGATCGCGGAAGTGGCGCGCCAGCTGCAGACCCGAAAGACGGAAGGCGAAGGCTGACGGGTCGCAAACCCGCCCAACCTCCGCATAGTCGGCGGAGGTTGGGGGCGGTACGGGCGGCAGCGGCCTGCCGCGGGCCCGTCTGACCGGCCGCGTATACCACTAACTCCCCCGCCTTATGGACAACTTCGGTATTCCGGCGCAAGGAGCTGAAAGCAGACGGTCGACCGGGTTACTGTCAGTTTCGTGTTCGCTGCAGAACGTCGCCAGTTGATTCTCGAAATGGTGCGCGCGAACGGAGCGGTATCGCTCCGGGAGCTCGCCCGCGTCGTCCAGACCTCCGAAGTGACCGTACGGCGGGACGTGCGGGCACTGGAGGCCGAAGGACTCCTCGACCGCCGGCACGGCGGTGCGGTCCTCCCCGGCGGGTTCACCCGCGAGTCCGGGTTCCCGCAGAAGTCGCACCTCGCCACGGCGGAGAAGACCGCCATCGCCGACGTCGCGGCCGGCCTCGTCGAAGAAGGCGAGGCCGTCGTCGTCGGCGCGGGCACCACCACCCAGGAGCTCGCGCGCCGGCTGGCCCGCGTGCCGGGGCTGACCGTGGTCACCAACTCCCTCCTCGTCGCGCAGGCGCTGGCGCACGCCAACCGGGTCGAGGTCGTCATGACCGGCGGGACCCTGCGCGGGTCCAACTACGCGCTCGTCGGCAGCGGAGCCGAACAGTCGCTGCAGGGGCTGCGGGTCTCCCGCGCGTTCCTGTCCGGCAGCGGGCTCACGGCCGAGCGCGGCCTGTCCACGTCCAACATGCTGTCGGCGAGCGTCGACCGGGCGCTGGTCCAGGCGGCCGCGGAGGTCGTGGTCCTCGCGGACCACACCAAGCTCGGCACCGACACCATGTTCCAGACGGTGCCTACGGACGTCATGACCCGTCTCGTCACGGACGAGCCGCCGCCGCACGACGACCGTGCCGCGACCGAGCTGCAGGCGCTCGCGGACCAGGGAGTCCAGATCACCGTGGCCGGCACGGCTGCCGGCGGCTCCGGAGCCGGCATGGACGGCATGCAGGGCCGCCGCCGCCCCCGCCGCGAAGGTCCCCTCCCGGTCCAACGCCACGGCGCCACCCCGCTGCGCAGCGCCGCCGCGTCCCTCCTGGACCCCCAGCCCCCGGACCGCCGAGTGGCGGACCTCCGCCGCCGCTGACCCGACCCCGGCCCGACGCCCCAACCGCCGGCGGGGCTGGATCGGCGGGCACGCCCACCACGGCCGGCGGCTTCGCGCAAGCCTGCGGGGCCCTGCCCCGCGCCCCGCGCCTCAATCGCCGGCGGGGCTGGGTTGTGCGGCGGGCGCGCACAGTGCCGGCGGTGGCTGCGCCGAAGCTTTGTGGGGCTCTGCCCCGCGCCCCGCGCCTCAATCGCCGGCGGGGCTGATTCTGCCCGGCCCGAAGCGCGAAGCCGAACCGCAGCCAGGGCGCGACCCGCTCACGTTGCCGCGCAATCCGCCGCGGGCGGGCCATTCCAGCCTCGCCGGCGTTTGAGGCGCGGGGTGTGGGGCGGAGCCCCACTGGCTCCGGCGGAGCCACCGTCCGGCAGGGCGGCGACGGGCCCGCCATCCCCGCCTCGCCGGCGTTTGAGGCGCGGGGGGTGGGGCGGAGCCCCGCATCACGGGGCCGGGTCACTCCGGGAGGGGCAGGCACTCGCCGAGCAGGTCGACGACGTCCCGCCAGGCCCGCTGCGCATGCCGCGGGTGGTGGCCGACGCCGGGGCGCACGGTGTGGTCGACCGGCGGGTGGTGGAAGGCGTGCAGGGCGCCGCCGTAGACCACCAGGCGCCAGTCGACGCCCGCAGCCTGCATCTCGGCGGCGAATGCGTCCCGTTGTGCCGGCGGCATGATCGGGTCTTCCGACCCGACCCCCGCCCATACGGGGCAGCCGATGCGCGCCGTCTCGTCCGGGCGGCCCGTGGTCAGTCCGTTGACCGTCGCGATCGCGCGCAGGTCGACGCCGTCGCGCCCGAGTTCCAGCGCGATCACGCCCCCGGTGCCGTAGCCGACGGCGGCGATCCGGTCCGGGTCGGTCCGCGGCTCGGCGCGGAGCACGTCGAGCGCCGCGCGGCCGATGCCCCGCATCCGGGCGGGGTCGGCGAGCAGCGGCATGCAGCGGGCCAGCATCTCCTCGGGGTCGCCCAGGTAGCGCCCGCCGTGCAGGTCGAAGGCGAGGGCCACGTAGCCCCGTTCGGCGAGCGCTTCGGCCCGTCGGCGTTCGACGTCGCTGAGCCCCACCCCTTCCGGCCCGACCAGGACCCCTGGCCGGCGGTCGGTACCGGCCGGGAGGGCGAGGTGCCCGGTCATCGTCAGTCCGTCGGCCGCGTAGGCGATCGTGCGCGTCGTCACCGTCGTCATGGGCCCGACCGTAGGGATCACCGAGCCCGGTCGGGCGGTGTTCCGCCGCCGGCGGAAGCGGACGTGCGAACGCCGGCGGCTCGTGGGAGCGCGCCGGCGTTCGGGGTGGAGCGGGTCAGTCCTTGATCTCGCAGATCGTCGCGCCGGAGGTGAGGGAGGCGCCGACCTCGGCCGTCAGGCCGACGATGGTGCCGGAGCGGTGCGCGTTCAGCGGCTGCTCCATCTTCATCGCCTCCAGGACGACGACCAGGTCGCCCTCGTTGACCTGCTGGCCCTCCTCGACGGCGACCTTCACGATCGTGCCCTGCATCGGCGATGCGAGGGTGTCGCCGGAGGCGGCCGGGCCGGACTTCTTCGCCGCGCGGCGCTTCGGCTTGGCGCCGCCTGCCGCGGCCGTGCGGGCCAGGGTCATGCCCAGGGACGACGGGAGGGAGACCTCCAGCCGCTTGCCGCCGACCTCGACGACGACCGTCTCGCGGCCGGGCTCGTCCTCGGCCTCGTCGGCCGCGGGGGCCGCGAACGCGGGGATCTCGTTGACGAACTCGGTCTCGATCCAGCGGGTGTGGACCTTGAACGGGGTGCCGTCCATCGGGGCGAACGCCGGGTCGGCGACGACCGCGCGGTGGAACGGGATGGCGGTGGCCATGCCCTCGACCTCGAACTCGGCCAGCGCGCGCGCCGCCCGCTGCAGCGCCTGCTCGCGGGTCGCGCCCGTCACGATCAGCTTGGCGAGGAGGGAGTCCCAGGCCGGGCCGATGACCGAGCCGGACTCGACGCCCGCGTCCAGGCGGACGCCGGGGCCGGTCGGCGCGTTGAACTTGGTGACGGTGCCGGGCGCGGGCAGGAAGTTGCGGCCCGGGTCCTCGCCGTTGATGCGGAACTCGAAGGAGTGGCCGCGCAGGACCGGGTCGCCGTACCCGAGCTCCTCGCCGTCGGCGATGCGGAACATCTCGCGGACGAGGTCGATGCCGGCGACCTCCTCGGTGACCGGGTGCTCCACCTGGAGGCGGGTGTTGACCTCCAGGAAGGAGATCGTCCCGTCGACGCCGACGAGGAACTCGACCGTGCCGGCGCCGACGTAGCCGGCCTCCTTCAGGATCGCCTTCGAGGCGCGGTACAGCTCGGCGTTCTGCGCCTCGGAGAGGAACGGCGCGGGGGCCTCCTCGACGAGCTTCTGGTGGCGGCGCTGGAGCGAGCAGTCGCGGGTGGAGACGACGACGACGTTGCCGTGGCTGTCGGCGAGGCACTGGGTCTCGACGTGGCGCGGCTTGTCGAGGTAGCGCTCGACGAAGCACTCGCCGCGGCCGAAGGCGGCGACGGCCTCGCGGACGGCGGAGTCGTAGAGCTCGGGGACCTCTTCGAGCGTGCGGGCGACCTTCAGGCCGCGGCCGCCGCCGCCGAAGGCGGCCTTGATCGCGATCGGCAGGCCGTGCTCCTTGGCGAAGGCGACGACCTCCTCGGCACCCGACACCGGGTCGGGCGTGCCGGCGACGAGCGGGGCGCCGGCGCGCTGCGCGATGTGGCGGGCGGCGACCTTGTCGCCGAGGTCGCGGATGGCCTGCGGCGGCGGGCCGATCCAGGTGAGGCCCGCGTCGATGACGGCCTGCGCGAATTCGGCGTTCTCGGACAGGAAGCCGTATCCGGGGTGGATGGCGTCGGCGCCGGAGTCGGCGGCCGCTTGGAGGACCTTGGAGATGTCCAGGTAGCTCGCAGCGGGGGTGTCACCGCCCAACGCGAAAGCTTCGTCGGCCGCGCGGACGTGCAGGGCGTCCCGGTCCGGATCGGCGTAGACGGCTACGCTCGCGATCCCGGCATCCCGGCAGGCCCGAGCAACGCGGACAGCGATTTCGCCACGGTTGGCGATGAGCACCTTGCGCACGATGGCTCCCTCCTTGAAACAAGCTGAGTTTAGGGACTGCCCACACGGCCTTACGACCCTCTCCTAGAGGTGACCTTGCCCACACGGAGTGTGATTCGAGTCCGCCTCGATCGAGGAAAGTCCAAGTGGTGCCCCAGGTCAGGGGGATCCCCGACTGCACAGTAACCCCGTCAGGTAGCCACGGTCTCTGTCCGCCGGCTCAGCGGGCCCCGGCGATTCTTTGTCGATTCCCTACGAACGGCCCACAGATTCTTTGCGCGGCCGCCCTCCGCGCGGCGTTCCGCAAGCGCGCCGTGCACACCCCTTGTCCGCACGTTTACCCGTTAGTAGCCTCCAGGCGTCGAACGGGCCCGTGGCCCGTTTCCGCAGGAAGGGGTGGGGGCCGTGGACGTGGTGCTGCGCAGGCTCGCGGCGGGCCTGGGCGCCGTCGTGCTCGCGGCCGAGGCGCTGGTGCTGGCGCTCGTCCACTTCGTGCTGGGGCGGACGACGCAGAGCCAGTCGATGTCCATCGCCGGCATGGACCCGGATGTCATGGTCATGGCGACCTACGCGATGGGGGCCGGCACGGCCGCCTTCCTCCTGCTGTGCGCCGTCCTGCTGGCCGCGGCCGCCGTCCGCGACCGCGCCCCCGGGCGGTTCGCCCGCGTCGTGCTCGTCTGCGCCGCCGTCACCCACGGCGTGCTCGGCGCGCTCGCCGTCGGCCTGGTCGGCTGGGGCGCCTTCGCCGTCCTGATGCTGACCCTGTGCCTGCTCGTGTACGCCCTCACGCAGTACGCGGCCCCCGGGCGCGGCGAGGCCGACCGCCCGCCCGGCGAGGGGGTCACGCCCACAGGTCGGTGATCGACACGCCGAGTTCGCCCAGCAGGGAGCGCAGCAGCGGCAGCGACAGCCCGATGACGTTGCCCGGGTCGCCGTCGATGCCCTCGATGAACGGCGCCGACAGCCCGTCCAGGGTGAAGGCGCCCGCGACGTGCAGCGGCTCGCCGCTCGCCACGTACGCCGCGACCTCCGCGTCCGTCGGCTCGCCGAAGCGGACCGTCGTCGACGCGGTGGCGGAGACCGCGCGCCCCGTCGCCGTGTCGACCACGCAGTGGCCCGTGCGCAGGACGCCGGACCGGCCCCGCATCGCCTTCCAGCGGGCGGTGGCCTCCTCGGCGTCCTCCGGCTTGCCCAGCGCCTCGCCGTCCAGCTCCAGCACCGAGTCGCAGCCGATCACCAGGGCGCCCGCCGCCTCGTCAAGGCCCGCCACGACGCCGGCCTTGGCCTCGGCCAGGGCGAGCGCCAGCTCCGCCGGGGACTCCGCACGCAGGCTGTCCTCGTCGAAGTTGCTGACGATGACGTGCGGGGCGAGCCCGGCCTGCCGCAGCAGGTTCAGCCGGGCGGGCGAGGCGGAGGCGAGCACGAGGGTCCGGGCAGCAGTCATGCCCGCCATCGTAGGCGCGGCGCGGCGTACCCTGCGCCCGGACTAGTGGCCCACGCCCAGCACGTACACGACGACCGCCATGGCCAGGACGACCACGAGGGTCATCCGGCGGACCATCGCCTGCGCGTCGCGCATGTCCTCGGGCGGCTCGTTCTCCGGGTCAGACCACAGCATGTACCGATCGTGGCCCCGCGGACCGGTGCGGCGCCTGAGTACGGGTACTCAGGCGCCGCCTCCGCTTCGCGCCGTCTCTCAGCCCCGGCCGGGCCAGTACGTGCGGGCCCAGGCGCCCGGGCCGGGGTGCGGCAGGGTGCGCCGCGCCACCCGGTCGGGCGCCGACCAGGCGTCGGCTGCCCGGGGCGCGTCCGACGGCGCCGACGCCAGCGCCGCCGCGCGCGCCCGGACCACCGCCAGTGCGGCGGCCAGCTCCTCCGGCGTCGGGTTCCCCTTGACGACCTTGATCACCACAGGCTTTACCTCCTGGAGGCTCGTGCGGCTAGAGGGGGATGTTGCCGTGCTTCTTCGGCGGCAGCGACTCCCGCTTGGTGCGGAGCTGGCGCAGCCCCTTCACGATGTGCGCCCGCGTCTCCGACGGCATCGCCACCGCGTCGATGTACCCGCGCTCGGCGGCGGTGTACGGGTTGAGGAGGGTGTCCTCGTACTCGCCGATCAGCCGGGCCCGGACCGCCTCGACGTCCTCCCCGGCGGCCTCGGCCTCGGCGAGGGTGCGGCGGTGCAGGATGTTGACGGCGCCCTGGGCGCCCATGACCGCGATCTGGGCGGTGGGCCAGGCGATGTTCAGGTCCGCGCCGAGGTGCTTGGAGCCCATGACGTCGTAGGCGCCGCCGAAGGCCTTGCGGGTGATGACCGTGATCAGCGGGACGGTGGCCTCGGCGTACGCGTAGATCAGCTTCGCGCCGCGCCGGATGATGCCGTTGTACTCCTGGTCGGTGCCCGGCAGGAAGCCCGGCACGTCCACGAACGTCAGCACCGGGACGTTGAAGGCGTCGCAGGTCCGCACGAAGCGGGCGGCCTTCTCGGACGCGTCGATGTCGAGGCAGCCGGCGAACTGCATCGGCTGGTTGGCGACGATGCCGACGGGGTGCCCCTCGACGCGGCCGAAGCCGGTCAGGATGTTCGGCGCGAACAGCGACTGCGTCTCCAGGAACTCGCCCTCGTCGAGGACGTGCTCGATGACGGTGTGCATGTCGTACGGCTGGTTCGCGCTGTCCGGGATCAGCACGTCCAGTTCGAGGTCCGTCTCCGAGACCGCGGTGTCGGCCTCCTCCGGGAAGGCCGGCGGCTCCGAGAGGTTGTTCGACGGCAGGAACGACAGCAGCGACTTGACGTACTCGATGGCGTCCTTCTCGTCGCCCGCCATGTGGTGGGCCACACCCGAGGTGGAGTTGTGGGTGCGGGCGCCGCCGAGCTCCTCGAAGCCGACGTCCTCGCCGGTGACCGTCTTGATGACGTCCGGGCCGGTGATGAACATGTGCGAGGTCTGGTCGACCATCACGGTGAAGTCGGTGATGGCCGGCGAGTACACGGCGCCGCCGGCGCACGGCCCGACGACCAGGCTGATCTGCGGGACGACGCCCGACGCGTGGACGTTGCGGCGGAAGATCTCGCCGTACATGCCCAGCGCGCTGACGCCCTCCTGGATGCGGGCGCCGCCGGAGTCGTTGATGCCGATGACGGGGCAGCCCGTCTTCAGGGCGAAGTCCATCACCTTGATGATCTTCTGGCCGTAGACCTCGCCGAGGGCGCCGCCGAAGACCGTGAAGTCCTGCGAGAACACGGCGACGGGACGGCCGTCGACCGTGCCGTAGCCCGTGACGACGCCGTCGCCGTACGGGCGGGTCTTCTCCAGCCCGAAGTTGGTCGACCGGTGCCGGGCGAACTCGTCCAGCTCGACGAAGGAGCCCTCGTCCAGCAGCAGGGCGATCCGCTCGCGGGCCGTCAGTTTGCCCTTGGCGTGCTGCTTCTCCACGGCCCGGGCGGAGCCGGCGTGGGTGGCCTCGTCGATACGGCGCTGCAGGTCCGCGATCTTGCCCGCGGTGGTGTGGATGTCGATCGGCTCGGACGGTTGTGACATCGGGGTCGCGGCTCCCTGTGTGGTGTCAACTGCCTGGTCAATTGAATGACTACTGCTGGCTACTGGTGCGTAGCGTATCGGCGGGCATGGCGCTCGGCAGTGCGGCGTTTGACACACCTAATCTGGGTTGCATGACGCCATCCGATGCCCCAGGCGGGGCTTCCTCCGGGGCCCCTGCCGACCGCTGGTCCGACCTCGACCGGCCGCCGCTGAACGCCGCCGCACTCCGGCGCGCCCTGACCGCCGGCGGAAGCCTGTGGACCTCCGTGGAGGTCGTCCCCGGCACCGGCTCCACCAACACCGACCTCGCGGCCCGCGCCGGCGATCTGGCCGAAGGCGCGGTCCTCGTCGCCGAGGAGCAGACCGCCGGCCGGGGCCGCCTGGACCGCAGCTGGGTGGCGCCCGCCCGCTCCGGGCTGTTCTTCTCCGTCCTGCTCAAGCCCGGCCCGGCCGTCCCGCAGGAGCGCTGGGGCTGGCTGACGCTGCTGGCCGGCGTGGCCGCCGCGGCCGCACTGGAGCGGGCCGCCGGCGTGGACACCGCCCTCAAATGGCCCAACGACCTGCTGGTCACCGTCGACGGCCAGGAGCGCAAGGCCGCCGGGATCCTCGCGGAGCGGACCGCCGACGGCGTCGTCATCGGCATCGGCCTCAACGTCTCCCTGACCAAGGAGGAGCTGCCGGTGCCCGAGGCCGGCTCGCTGCTGCTGGCCAAGGCCGCCGTCACCGACCGCGAGCCGCTGCTGAAGGCCGTGCTGCGCTCCCTGGAGCAGTCGTACGCCGACTGGCGCGCCGCCGCCGGCGACCCGGCCGCCTCAGGGCTGCTGGAGGCGTACGCCGCCCGCTGCGCCACCCTCGGCCGCGAGGTCCGGGCCGAGCTGCCCGGCGGGCGCTCGCTCACCGGAACGGCCGAAGCGGTGGACGCGGAAGGACGGCTCGTCCTGCGCACCGCGGACGGCTCCCGCGAGGCCGTCGGGGCCGGGGACGTGGTGCACCTGAGGCCCGCCGGGTGAGCGCGCGGCCCCGCTGCCGCCGGAGGTGACGGGAGTGGGGAGTGAGCTACGGCACACCTGCCGTATGGTTTAGGCGATCGGAGGGTCTCCCGCCGATCACCGGTTCGGCAGGGCAGTGCGCACGGAAATGGACAGGAGGCGGCCCTTGACCGTCGACGACCCTTCGTCCGGCGCGTCCTCCCCGGGCCACGGCGGCCCCGGCCCGGGCACCCCCATCGGACGCGACCAGCACACTCCCCACCACGAGGTCGACCACACCGCCCAGCCCACGGCGGACCCGCTCGCCATCCGGCTGGAGCAGCTGATCCTCGGTGCGGAGCGCCGCTACACGCCGTTCCAGGCCGCCCGCAGCGCCGGCGTGTCGATGGAGCTCGCCTCCCGCTTCTGGCGGGCCATGGGCTTCGCCGACATCGGGCAGGCCCGCGCCCTGACCGAGGCGGACGTCCTGGCGCTGCGCCGGCTCGCCGGCCTCGTCGAGGCCGGGCTGCTGAGCGAGCCGATGGCCGTCCAGGTGGCCCGCTCGACCGGGCAGACCACCGCCCGGCTGGCCGAATGGCAGATCGACTCCTTCCTGGAGGGGCTCACCGAGCCCCCCGAGCCGGGCATGACGCGCACGGAGGTCACGTACCCGCTGGTCGAGCTGCTCCTGCCGGAGCTGGAGGAGTTCCTCGTCTACGTGTGGCGGCGGCAGCTCGCGGCCGCCACCGGCCGCGTCGTCCAGGCCGCCGACGACGAGGAGATGGTCGACCGGCGCCTGGCCGTCGGCTTCGCGGACCTGGTCGGCTTCACCCGGCTCACCCGCCGCCTGGAGGAGGAGGAGCTCGGCGAGCTCGTCGAGTCCTTCGAGACGACCTCCGCGGACCTGGTCGCCGCGCACGGCGGCCGGCTCATCAAGACCCTCGGGGACGAGGTGCTCTACGTCGCCGACGACGCGGCCACGGCGGCCGAGATCGCGCTGCGGCTGGTCGAGACGATGGAGGCCGACCGGCAGATGCCCGAGCTGCGCGTCGGCATGGCCTTCGGCACGGTGACCACGCGCATGGGAGACGTCTTCGGGACGACCGTGAACCTGGCCAGCCGGCTCACCTCCATAGCGCCGAAGGACGCCGTCCTCGTCGACGGCGCGATGGCCGAGGAGCTGGGCCGCACGGGCGCCGCACCCGTCTCGGAGAAGGAGGCCGAGGCCGAGCTCGGCGGCGGCTCCTACCGCTTCGCGCTCCAGCCGATGTGGCAGCGGCCGGTGCGCGGCCTGGGCGTCGTGGAGCCCTGGTCGCTGACGCGGCGGAAGCCTAAGATCCCCGGGTAACGTTCGTTAACCGGGAGGGTCCCTGTGTCGGTGGAGTCGGAGTTCGTATCGGTGCGTCGGCACGGTGGCGACGGGGTCGTGGAGCTGGTCCTGGACCGCCCGAAGGCGATGAACGCGGTCTCGACCGCCATGGCCCGCGCGATCGGCGCGGCCTGTGCCGAGCTGTCGGCCGACCCCTCCGCCCGCGTCGTCGTCCTCACCTCGGCCGCCGAGCGGGCCTTCTGTGTCGGCGCCGACCTCAAGGAGCGCAACTCCCTCTCCGACGCCGAGCTGGTGCGGCAGCGGCCGACCACCCGCGGCGCGTACGGGGGCGTCCTGGAGCTGCCGATGCCGACGATCGCCGCGGTGCACGGCTTCGCGCTCGGCGGCGGCTTCGAGCTGGCCCTGGCCTGCGACGTGATCGTGGCGGACGAGACGGCCGTGGTGGGCCTGCCCGAGGTGTCCGTCGGCGTGATCCCGGGCGGCGGCGGCACCCAGCTGCTGCCCCGGCGCGTGGGCGCGGCCCGCGCGGCGGAGCTGATCTTCACGGCGCGCCGGGTGGAGGCCGCCGAGGCGCTCTCGCTGGGCCTGGTCGACTCGCTCGTCCCGGCGGGCCGGGCGCGCGAGGAGGCCCTGGAGCTGGCGGGCCGGATGGCGGCGAACTCCCCGGTGGGGCTGCGCGCCGCGAAGCGGGCGCTGCGGCTGGGCCACGGGATGGACCTGGCGGCCGGCCTGGAGATCGAGGACGCGGCCTGGCGGACGGTGGCCTTCTCCGGCGACCGGGCCGAGGGCGTGGCGGCGTTCAACGAGAAGCGCCGCCCGAACTGGCCCGGCGTCTGACGCCGGCCCCCGGACGGGGGCGTGCGCGGGGCGCCGGCGCGGCGCGGACCGGGTTCCCGGCCGCGCCGACACGAATGCGGACAAAAGTCCCTAACCTGGGGTGATGGGACTCGACGGGCGGCTGCGAGCCGTCGTGGGCCTGGCGCAGGCCATGGCCGCCGCGGCCGCGCCGCGGGACAGCGTGCGCGCCGCCGCGCGCGCCGCGCGCCTCGCGCTGGACGGCTCGTTCGCCGCGATCTCCGCCTGGGAGCGGGAGCGCGGCCGGCTGCGGGTGCTCGTCAACGAGGGCGGGCTCCGGCCCGGCGAGGCCGAGTTCCCCGAGGACGAGTCGTACCCCGTGCACGACTTCCCCGAGATCACCGAGTTCCTGCACGAGCTGTGGGCCGGCGGCGGCGGCCCGCACGCCTGGGTCGAGCACGCCCGCGGCGGCCGCCCCGGGCGCCGCGGCGAGGCCCTGCGCCGGCGCGGGCGCGGCACCTGCGTGGTCGCGCCGATCGTGCTCAGCGGGCGGGCCTGGGGCGAGCTGTACGTGGCCCGGGACGACGGGCTGGCGGACTTCGACGGGGACGACGCCGAATTCGCGGGCGTCCTCGCAGCCGTCATCGCCGCCGGGCTCGCGCAGAACGACCGGCTGGAGGAGGCCCGGAGGCTGGCCTTCACCGACCCGCTCACCGGGCTCGCCAACCGGCGGGCCGTCGACATGCGGCTCGACGAGGCCCTGGAGGCGCACCGGCGCGACGGGACCGTCGTCAGCCTCGTCGTCTGCGACCTCAACGGGCTCAAGCGGGTCAACGACACCCTCGGCCACGCTGCCGGCGACCGGCTGCTGGAACGGTTCGGCTCCGTGCTCAGCCTGTGCGGGGCCATGCTGCCCGGGGCGCTGGCCGCCCGGCTCGGCGGCGACGAGTTCTGCCTGGTCAGCGTGGGACCGCCGGCCGACGACGTGGTCCGCGCCGGCGAGGAGCTGTGCCGGCGCGCGGGCGGGCTGGAACTCGGCGAGGGCGTCGCCTGCGGGGTCGCCTCCACCGGCGACCCGATCGGGCCGGTGCAGTCCTCCCGCCGCCTCTTCCGCCTCGCCGACGCCGCCCAGTACAAGGCCAAGGCCGCCCGCTCCGGCGGCCCCGTCGTCGCCGGCCGCGACACCGCCGTGGTGCGCCTGGCAGACGCCGCCGCCAGGGAGGAGCCGGGGGAGCGGCGGCGGTTCCGGGGGCGGGCGTGATGCCGGGGCGGGCCGGGCCGCGGGGCCCGCGGCGGCGTAAGAGGTCCTCGTGAAAGTCGCTAGTGACATGAAGCGATTCAATCCGTAGGGTGCTGAATATGGATATGCACACTGTCGTGGTGGGGACGTCCGGGACCACCCCCGAGGACGTCATCGCCGTCGCCCGCGGCAACGCGCGGGTCCAGCTCTCCGAAGAGGCCCTCGACGCGCTCGCCCGCGCCCGCGGGATCGTCGACTCCCTCGCCGCCAAGCCCGAGCCCGTCTACGGCGTCTCCACCGGCTTCGGCGCCCTGGCCTCCCGCCACATCAGCCCCGAGCTGCGCGCCCAGCTCCAGCGCAACATCGTCCGCTCGCACGCCGCCGGCCTCGGCCCGCGCGTCGAGCGCGAGGTCGTCCGCGCCCTGATGTTCCTGCGGCTGAAGACCGTCGCCTCGGGCCACACCGGCGTCCGCCCGTCCGTCGCGCAGACCATGGCCGACGTGCTCAACGCCGGCATCACGCCCGTCGTCCACGAGTACGGATCGCTCGGCTGCTCCGGCGACCTCGCCCCGCTCTCGCACTGCGCGCTCACCCTGATGGGCGAAGGCGACGCCGAGGGCCCCGACGGCACGGTCCGCCCCGCCGGCGAGCTCCTCGCCGAGGCCGGCATCGAGCCGGTCGTCCTCCGCGAGAAGGAGGGCCTCGCCCTCCTCAACGGCACCGACGGCATGCTGGGCATGCTCCTCATGGCCCTCGCCGACCTGCACCGGCTCTACACCTCCGCCGACATCACCGCCGCCCTGACGCTGGAGGCCCTCCTCGGCACCGAGAAGGTCCTCGCGCCCGAGCTGCACGCCATCCGCCCCCACCCCGGCCAGGGCGCCTCCGCCGCCAACATGGCCGCCGTCCTCAAGGGCTCCGGCCTCACCGGCCACTACCAGGAGGAGTCCGCGCCCCGCGTCCAGGACGCCTACTCGGTGCGCTGCGCCCCGCAGGTCGCCGGCGCCGGCCGCGACACCCTCGCGCACGCCGCCCTGGTCGCCTCCCGCGAGCTGGCCTCCGCCGTCGACAACCCGGTCGTCCTGCCCGACGGCCGCGTCGAGTCCAACGGCAACTTCCACGGCGCGCCCGTCGCCTACGTCCTGGACTTCCTCGCCATCGCCGCCGCCGACCTCGGCTCCATCGCCGAGCGCCGCACCGACCGGCTCCTCGACAAGAACCGCTCGCACGGCCTGCCGCCCTTCCTCGCGGAGGACGCCGGCGTCGACTCCGGCCTGATGATCGCCCAGTACACGCAGGCCGCCCTGGTCAGCGAGATGAAGCGGCTCGCGGTCCCCGCCTCCGCCGACTCCATCCCCTCCTCCGCCATGCAGGAGGACCACGTCTCCATGGGCTGGTCGGCCGCGCGCAAGCTGCGCACCGCCGTCGACAACCTGTCCCGGATCATCGCCATCGAGCTGTACGCGGCCACCCGCGCCATCGAGCTGCGCCACGGCCTCACCGCCGCCCCGGCCAGCCTCGCCGCCATCGAGGCCGCCCGCGCGGCCGGCATAGGCGGCCCCGGCCCGGACCGCTTCCTCGCGCCCGACCTGGCCGCCGCCGACGCGTTCGTCCGCTCCGGCGGCCTGGTCGCCGCGGTCGAGGCCGTGACCGGCCCGCTCGCCTGACGGCGGCCGCGCACACCGCGCACACGACGGGGGCCGCGCCCCGGGAGGACATCCCGGGCGCGGCCCCCGCGCCGTGCGCGCGGCTAGGCGCCGCGCGAGCGGCGCACCGAGAAGGTGACCGACCCCGCGCCCACGATCAGGCAGGCCGTGCCCGCCAGCAGGTAGGGGGTGGTGTCGACGCCGCCGGTGTCCGCGAGCGTCAGGCCGGCCTGCGCGGCCGGGCGGCCCGCGGCCGCACCGGAGGCCGCGGAGGCCGTCGTCACGGTGCCCGGACCGCCCGCGTCCGCCGCCTGGGGCGCCGTGGAGGGGGCGGGAGCCGGTGCGGATCCGCCGGGCGCGGCGGCGCCCGCGGAGGGCACGAAGCACAGGGCGGCGAGCAGGGTGGTCGCCCCGAGGGCGGTGAGCAGCGGACGGCGTGCGGACACGGGGCGATCCCCCTTGCGGAAGCAGCGAATTGGCCGTGTGCGGTGATGCTACGGAAAGGGGCGGGTCGCGGGAAAGCCGGGGCTTCTCCGGGCTTACGCTCCGTCGTATGAACCCTTCTGACACATCACGATACGTACGGCTTCGAGTCGATTTGGTGCTGGAGGTGCCGGACGCCGGCGCCCTGACCGGCGCCGCGCTCGAGCACATCGACGCCGACGAGTTCATGCCGGACGAGGAGCGCGGCCACGCCGAGTCGGCCGTGCGGGAGGACGAGTCCGAGGCCCTGGCCTACCTCGTCGACCCCACGGACCTCGTCGCGGAGATCCCCGGCGTGGAGCTCGTCCAGGCCTCCTGGAGCAGCGAGCCCGTCGAATACGACCCCGAGTCCCTGGAGTGGGACCTGGGCGAGGAAGATGGGGACTTCGACAGAGAGCCCGGCAGCGCCTGACCGTGGGGTTGCCCACATTCAAACGGAATGTGGAACCGATCCCGGCCGTCAACGCGTTGACTGGTTCGTGGCAGGGGGCGTGTCCCCCTGCCCGGGGACGATCCCCGGGGGGTTCAGGCAACGATGGAGTGGCGTGTGAGGACGGACAGCAAGCTGCGGAGAAGGTCCATGGGGGCCATATCCGCCCTGCTCGGCGGCGTACTGATGCTCACGGCGTGCACCGGCGGCGACGAGAAGGCGGGGGGCGGGGACACCAACAAGTCCCAGTCCGACGTCGACGCGGCGGCCGCCAAGGACGCGTCGAAGGCGAAGATCACGATCACGCCGAAGGACGGCACGGACAACGCCGGCCTGGACTCGACCGCCGTCTCCGTCGCCGACGGCACGCTGACGGCGGTCGAGCTGAAGACCTCCGAGGGTGCCGCGGTGCCCGGCAAGATCGCCGCCGACGGCAAGAGCTGGAAGCCGGAGGCGCCGCTGAAGCGCTCGACGAAGTACGCGCTCTCGGCGACCGCGAAGGACGAGAGCGGCAAGGAGGCGCACGAGAACGCGACCTTCAGCACCGTCTCGCCGGAGAACAGCTTCATCGGCTCCTTCGTGCCGGAGGACGGCCAGACCGTCGGCGTCGGCATGCCGGTCTCGATCACCTTCAACAAGCCGATCAAGGACAAGAAGGCGGTCCAGTCCGCGATCAACGTCACCTCCAGCTCCGGCCAGGAGGTCGTCGGCCACTGGTTCAGCGCCCAGCGCCTGGACTTCCGCCCGGAGAACTACTGGCAGGCCGGCTCCACCGTCACCATGAAGATGGCGCTGGACGGCGTCCAGGGCGCCCCCGGCGTCCAGGGCGTCCAGAACCGCACCGCCACCTTCAAGATCGGCCGGAGCCAGGTCTCCACCGTCGACGCGAAGACGAAGAAGATGACGGTGACCCGGGACGGCGCGGTCATCAAGACCATCCCGATCTCCGCGGGCTCCCCGGCGACGCCCACGTACAACGGCCAGATGGTGATCTCCGAGAAGTTCAAGGAGACCCGGATGAACGGCGCCACCGTCGGCTTCACCGACTCCGACGGCAAGGGCGAGTACGACATCAAGGACGTCCCGCACGCGATGCGGCTGTCCACCTCGGGCACGTTCCTCCACGGGAACTACTGGGGCGCCGACTCGATCTTCGGCAGCGTCAACACCAGCCACGGCTGCGTCGGCCTGAACGACGTCAAGGGCGCCGGCGACCCGAACCAGCCGGCCGCCTGGTTCTACGACAACTCGCTCATCGGCGACGTCGTCACGGTGGTCAACTCCCCGGACAAGACCATCAAGCCCGACAACGGCCTCAACGGCTGGAACCTCGGCTGGGCCGAATGGAAGGCCGGCTCCGCCGTCTGACGTCCCGTACGGTGCGGCCCGACACCGGGCCGCACCGCCCCGCACCACCCGCCGACGGCGGGGAGCCCCGGCGGCTCCCCGCCGTCCGGCGTTCCGGGGCCCCGCACAATCCGCGCGCGCCCGCCGACCCGGCCCGGCTAGGGTCCGGCACATGACGACCCCTCACGCGATACGCGCCCTCGACCTGCCCGTCTCCGACGCCGACACCGACGCGTGGCTGGATGTCCTGGCCGCCGCCCGGGCCGCCGACCTGCCGGAGCTGCCGCCGCCGTCCCGGGTGGAGGTCGCCGGCCGGCTGCGGGTGCCGCCGGCGCGCGGGCGGACCGCCGTGTGGGCCGCCGAGGACGGCGTCGCCCAGCTCCTGCTGTTCACCGACGAGGAGAACCGGCACACCGCGTTCCTCGGGACGCTCGCCGTCCACCCGCGCTCCCGCCGCCGCGGCCTCGGCACGGCCCTGTGGCAGCAGGTGCGCGCCGAACTCCTCGCGGACGGCCGCACCTCCGTCTCCGCCGAGATCGAGGAGGGCGGCCCCGGCCGCGCCTTCGCCGAGTCGCTCGGCTTCGAGAACGTCCTGCCGCTCGCCTGGTACGTCCAGGACGTGCCCGCCGCCCCGGCCGCCCGCGGCGCGGACCCGGCCGGCTACACCCTCCTCCACTGGCCCGGACTCGTCCCCGACGCCTGGGCCGAGGCCGCCGCGGCCGCGCACGGCGCGATGGAGGACGCCCCCACCGGGGACCTGGACGAGCAGACCGTCTCCTGGACGCCGCAGCGCCTGCACGCCTCCCAGCAGCACCTCCTCGACCGCGGGGCCGCCCTGGGCACGGTCGCCGCCGTCACCGCGGAGGGCGAGGTGGCCGCGTACACCGAACTCGTCCTGCCCGACCCGGACGGGCCGCGCGCCCTCCAGTGCGACACGGTCGTCGTCCCCCGCCACCGCGGGAAGGGCCTCGGCCGGGCCGTGAAGCTCCGCATGCTCGCCGAGGCGGCGGCCCGCCACCCGAACCTGCGCACCATCGCCACGACCGTCGCCGACGACAACGCGCCCATGCGCGCCGTCAACGCCTCCCTCGGCTACCGGCGCGAACGCGACGCCGCGGTCTGGCAGCTCAAGCTGTAGCGGCCGGCCCCGCCTGCGAGGCGGACTCAGCGGCTCCCGCCGGACCGGCAAGGCCGCCGGCGGCCGACGGGGCGGACCAGGACGCCAGCAGCCGCAGCGCGTCCTGCGAGGGCGACCCGGGCGCGGCGTGGTAGGCGACCAGCCGCTGGTCGCAGTCGTCGGGCAGGGCCAGCGTCTCGAACGACAGCTCCATCGCACCGACCAGCGGATGCCGCAGCCGCTTCACGCCGTGCGTCTTGTCCGCCACCGTGTGCGCCGCCCACAGCCGGCGGAACTCCTCGTTCTTCACCGACAGCTCGCCGACCAGCGCGGTCAGCTGCTCGTCGTCGGGGTTCCGGCCCGCGTACATGCGCAGGTTGCTGACGACCTCGCAGGCCCGGCACTCCCAGTCCGCGTACAGCTCGGCCGTGGCCGGGTCCAGGAACACCATCCGCACCAGGTTGCGCTCCTGCGCCGGCAGCGCGCCGAAGTCCCCGAACACGGCCGCCGCGAGCCGGTTCCAGCCGATGACGTCCTGCCGGTGCCCGACCAGGTACGCCGGGACCCCGTCCATCGCGTCCAGCAGCGTCCGCAGCTCCGGGCGCACCCGCTGCGGCCGGTGCACCTGCCGGCGGCGGCGGGGCCGCGGCCGGGCGAGCTGGCGCAGGTGGGCGCTCTCGGTGCCGTCGAGGCGCAGCGCCCGCGCGAGCGCGTCGAGCACCTCGGCGGACACGTTCTGCCCGTGGCCCTGCTCCAGGCGCGTGTAGTACGCCACCGACACCCCGGCGAGGTGGGCCAGTTCCTCGCGGCGCAGGCCGGGCACGCGGCGGTAGCGGGTGTGGTCCGGCAGGCCGACGTCCGCCGGGCGCAGCCGGGCGCGCCGGCTCCGGAGGAACTCGCCGAGCTCGGAACGCGGATCAAGCTGGTCCATCGGCCCAGTATCGCCGGACGGCCGCCCCCGCCGGAGGCGCGAGCCTGACCCCGCCAGGGATAGGAACGGCAGACGTAGGAACGCCAGGGGTCTGGGTGGCGGCCCGCGGATCCGACAGAGTGTGACCACCGCATGATCTGCCTGTACGAGGAGCACACCCATGTCCGTCACCCAGGCCGCCGCCTACGCCGCCCCCTCCGCGAAGGCGCCGCTGGAGCGCACCACCGTCCCGCGCCGCCCCGTCGGCGAGCACGACGTCCTCATCGAGATCAAGTACGCGGGCATCTGCCACTCCGACATCCACCAGGCCCGCGACGGCTGGGGCGAGGGCATCTTCCCGATGGTCCCGGGCCACGAGATCGCCGGCGTCGTCGCCGAAACCGGCTCCGCCGTCACCCGTTACGCGGTCGGCGACCGGGTCGGCGTCGGCTGCTTCGTCGACTCCTGCCGGACCTGCGAGTACTGCCTGCGCGGGCAGGAGCAGTACTGCGTCGAGGGCATGACCGGCACCTACAACGCCCTCGACCGCAGCGGTGAGCCCACGTACGGCGGCTACTCCACGCACCTGGTCGTGGACGAGAACTATGCGGTCCGCATCCCCGACGCCCTGCCCCTGGACCAGGCCGCCCCGCTGCTGTGCGCCGGCATCACCCTGTACTCGCCGCTGCGGCACTGGGGCGCCGGCCCGGGCAAGAAGGTCGCCGTCGTCGGCCTCGGCGGCCTCGGCCACATGGGCGTGAAGATCGCGAACGCGCTCGGCGCGGAGGTCACCGTCCTGTCGCAGAGCCTGCGCAAGCAGGAGGACGGCCTGCGCCTCGGCGCCGCGCACTACCGCGCGACGAGCGACCCGGCCACCTTCACGGAGCTCGCGGGCACCTTCGACCTCATCGTGTCGACGCTGGCCGTCCCGGTGGACCTCGACCGCTACCTGGGGCTGCTGAAGGTCGACGGCGCCCTCGTCAACGTCGGCGCCCCCGAGGAGCCGGTCAGCCTGAACCTCTTCTCGGTGATCACGGGCCGCCGCACCCTCGCCGGGTCGATGATCGGCGGCATAGCCGAGACGCAGGAGATGCTGGACTTCTGCGCCGAGCACGGCCTGGGCGCGGAGATCGAGGTGATCGCCGCGGACCGCATCAACGAGGCCTTCGAACGCGTCCTCGCGAGCGACGTCCGCTACCGCTTCGTCATCGACACGTCCACGATCTGACCGACGGGCTCCCGCCCGGCCGACCGGCCGGGCGGGAATCCGCGGCTGCCTCACCCGCCGGCGGCCGGCGCCACCCCGATCGGGCAGGACACCCCGGTCCCGCCGATACCGCAGTACCCGGCCGGGTTCTTGTCCAGGTACTGCTGGTGGTATGCCTCTGCAGGCCAGAAGGGACGCTCGTCCGCCGGGAGCACCGCCGTCGTGATCGGGCCGTACCCGGAGGAGGCCAGCACCTGCTGGTAGGCGTCGCGCGAGGCCTCGGCCGCGGCCTGCTGGGCCGCGGAGTGCGTGTAGACCGCCGAGCGGTACTGGGTGCCCACGTCGTTGCCCTGGCGGAAGCCCTGGGTCGGGTCGTGGGACTCCCAGAACACCTTCAGCAGCGTCCCGTACGAGACGGCCGACGGGTCGAACACGACCCGCACGACCTCCGTGTGCCCGGTCATTCCCGAGCACACCTCCTCGTACGTCGGGTTCTGCGTGTGGCCGCCCTGGTAGCCGACGAGGGTGGTCCACACGCCGGGGACCTGCCAGAACTTCCGCTCCGCGCCCCAGAAGCAGCCCAGCCCGAAGTCCGCCGTCTCCAGGTGCGCCGGGTAGGGGCCCGCGAGGGGGTTGCCGAGGACCGTGTGCACGGGCGGCAGGGCGAAGAGGGGCTCGGGGCGGCCGGCGAGGGCCTCCTCGGCGGTGGGCAGCTCGGGCGTGCGCCGGTACGAGAACATGGATCGCCTCCTTGGATGCCTGTTCAACGGCCCGGGACCGCGCAGGATTCCCGCCCGCCCGCGACGCGGGCCGCCCAGTCGCGGGCGTGCGCGTACCGCCGCTCCGGCCGGGCGTGCCGCGTCCACGGCAGCGCGCCCACGTACCCGTCGACGGCCCGGAACTGCTCGACCGCCTCCGCGTCCCGGTCCTGCCAGAACAGCATCCACGCGAGCATGTGCCGCAGCGCCGCCGTCCGCCGGTCGCCGGGCGCGGCGGCGGCCAGGTCGGCGAGGGCCGCGTCGACCGCCTCCACGACCTCCGGCCGCTTGTAGTGGTCCGGGAGCCCCTGCTCCCCGGACTCGTCCTCGAAGTACGCGATCAGCGGCAGCAGCCGCAGCAGTTCCCCGGGCCGCGCCCCGTCGGCCGCCCGCCGGGCGAAGCCCAGCGCCAGCTCGTGCGAGCCGCGCCACCGGGCCGTCCAGTACTCGACGGCGGCGGTGTGGGCGCACAGCAGCCGGGGCGCCCGCGCGGTGATCCGCCCCCACAGCTCCTCGTACCGCGCGTGCGGGTATCCCAGACCGGTCCCGACGCGCTGCTCGACGACGTACGGGACGGGGTCACCGGGGTCGGCGGCCTCCTGCGCGGCGTACGCAGCGCGCTGCGCCGCCAGCAACAGCTCCCGGAAGTGCCGGAGCCGCTCCGCACCGCGGGCGCCGTGCACGTCCCACGCGGCCCGCACGGCGGCGTCCGCCACGACGAGGGCCGCCGCAACATCGCCCGGCCGGTCCGCCTCCCACGCAGCGAGCCAAGCACCGTCGCGCGCGGCGGCCCCGGCCAGCACCCCGACCCGCCGCCGCCGCTCCTCCCAGTCCCGCCCGGCGCCCGCGACCCAGTCGGCGGCGGCCTCCCACTCCCCGGCGCCGACGGCGCCCAGACAGGCGGCCTCGTCGGCGGTGACGGGCTGGTCGTGCACGGTGTCGAGCTCACCCTCGGGCACGAACCCGAAGGCACGGACCACACCGTCCGGCGCGACGCGGTCCGGCTCCTCCGCCGCACCGCCTCCGGAGCGGGCGGCGGCCTGCCGGACCGCCCGCACGCCGAGCACACCGAGAACGGCCGGCACGAGCCCCCGCGCGGTGCGCCCGCTCACGAACGGGCCCCCGACTCCCGCAGCGGTACGGCGTGGCGGTGCAGGCGGCAACCTGCGGGCAGGACGAAGGCGCGCGGAGCGCGCGGCGAAGCGCCCATGTAGGACAGATCCCCCCGGATAGGTAACGCCCCGCCGGCCGCGCGCGGTGGTCGGCCGCGCACCCGGTCTGCCGGCGGGGGCGTGCTGGTCGGACTCCGGCCGCGCCATGGTCAGTGGCCGGCCGACACAGGCCGCTCGGCCTTGCAGGGGATCATGCGGCCTGCCCCTCGCCCACGGCAACCTCCCGCCCACGCACCGCACGCTTTCGCCCGGAACGTCCCCCGACCGGCGCACACCTGCCGGCAGCGCGAGCCCCCGGCCGGCCCGCGGACGCGCACGGACAGTGCCCATGTGGCGATCGTGGGCGGCTTATGCCCAGCCCCCAGCCGGCTCGCGGACGCCCGCTGACAGCGCCCACGTAGCGATCGTGGGCGGCTTATGCCCAGCCCCCAGCCGGCCCGCGGACGCGCGCCGACAGCGCCCCGTAACGATCTCGGGCGGTCGTTGCTCTTCGACGGCCGGCTCGCACAGCTCGGACTCGGGCCGGAAGGAATTCGTACCCCTGTGACCCTTCCTTCGGGGGCTCCCGCCAGTCTTTCGGCGTTCCGGGGTGGGTCGTCCTGTCAAGGGTGGCCGAAGGCCATCGCGCAGCGACGCGACGACGAAGGAGGAGCGCCCTTGACGGGGCGGCCCGCCCCGGAAGGACGATGGGACTGGCGGGAACCCCCCGACGCCCCTGCCCTCCCGCCCCACGGCATCCCGCCGCCCACCCGCCGCCCACCCGCCGCCCCACGCCCTCCCGCTATCCCGCCCTCAGTGCGGCAACGTCGCCGGCGACCCCCCGTTCGCCTCGTACCCGGCGACCGCCAGCGCGCGGTAGACCGCGTACTGCGCCGCCGGGTCCTGCGAGGCCGACCACGGCAGGGCGCCGACGCAGCCGTCGACGTGCCGCACCTGCTCCATGGCCTCCGCCCACCGCTCCATCGGCACGAGGAAAGACAGCAGCATGTGCCGGACCAGCGGGAGCACCGGGTCGTCGGGGCGGGCGTGGTGCACGGCGTACAGGGCGCCCTCCACGGCGCGCGTCACGACGGCGCTCTCCCAGTAGTTGGTCAGCACCACCTCGGGTGTGTGCTCGTACACGGCGAACAGCGGCAGCGCCGCGAGCAGGGAGCCCTTCGGGGCGCGGGCGGCGGCCGCGTGCGCGAACGCGTCGGCCTTCTCCCGCGAGCCGTGCCACTTCTCGCACCAGTACTGCAGGGCCGCCAGGTGTGCGCCCATGTGGTGCGGGGCGCGGTCGATGACCTGCGCCCACAGCCGGTCGAACTCGCTCTCCGGGTAGCCCAGCCCCCGGGCGACCGCCAGCTCCGTCAGGTAGGGGACGGGATCACCGGGTGACAGCAGCGCCGCCTTGCGGCAGGCTTCGCGGGCCTCTTCGAGGATGATCCGGTGGTCCTCCGAGCCGACGCCGCCGGAGTGCCGCCAGGCCTGCTGCACCAGCAGTTCGGCGTGGACCTGGGCGCCGCCCGCATCCTTCTCGGCCTGCAGCCGCCACGACTTGAGCCACTGGGCGCCCGTACCGGGCTGCGCCGCGAGTTCCAGGGCGGCGGCCCCGCCGAAGGCCTGGACGCGCTGCCAGCGCAGCTCGCCTTCCTTCGGGGTGCCGGCCAGCAGCTGCGACGCGGCCTGCCACTGCCCGGTGCCCTGCACCGCGGTGAGGGCGTCCATCAGGTCCTCGTCCGGCCCGGGGACGCGCACGTCGAGGTCCTCCTGCCGGGCGAAGCCGTAGTTCGCGGGGTCCGCCGCGTCGGGGCTGCCGGGCTCGACGAGGCGCAGCCCGGCCCTCCTGCGCCGTATGTACGGGCCGAGGACGGCCACGAGCAGGCCCATCGCGATCAGGAACCACAGAATCTCCATGCCCTCAAGCGAACCAGACCCACCCGTGCCGAGGCCAATGAGCGGCCCGGAGCGATGCCAATGATCAGCCCGAGCGGAATCCCCAACCGAATCCAACGATCAACCCGAGCCGAATCCAACGATCAACCCGAGCCGAATCCAACGATCAACCCGAGCCGAATCCACGATCAACCCGAGCCGAATCCAACGAGCAGCCCAAGCCGAGGCCGATCCCTACCGGACACCACACGCCCCGCACGAACGGCGCGTTACGGATCACCGTGCGGCACCGCACACGAAGTGGCGTACCGCCCCGGGGGCCTTAGGCTCTGCCCATGAGCCACGACAGCCACGAGCACCAGAGCTTCGAGACCCGCGCGATCCACGCGGGGAACACCGCCGACCCGCTGACCGGCGCGGTCGTGCCCCCGATCTACCAGGTCTCCACGTACAAGCAGGACGGCGTGGGCGGCCTGCGAGGCGGCTACGAGTACAGCCGCAGCGCCAACCCGACCCGCACCGCGCTGGAGGAGAACCTCGCGGCGCTGGAGGGCGGCGTGCGCGGCCTGGCCTTCGCGTCCGGGCTCGCGGCGGAGGACTGCCTGCTGCGCACGCTGCTCGCGCCCGGCGACCACGTGGTCATCCCGAACGACGCCTACGGCGGCACGTTCCGCCTGTTCGCGAAGGTCGTCTCCCGCTGGGGCGTCGAGTGGTCGGTGGCCGACACCTCGGACCCGGACTCGGTGCGGGCCGCGATCACCCCGAAGACGAAGGCGATCTGGGTGGAGACCCCCTCCAACCCGCTGCTCGGCATCACCGACATCGCGGTGGTCGCGGACATCGCGCGCTCGGCCGGCGCGAAGCTCGTCGTCGACAACACGTTCGCCTCGCCCTACCTCCAGCAGCCCCTGGCGCTCGGCGCGGACGTCGTCGTGCACTCGCTGACGAAGTACATGGGCGGCCACTCCGACGTGGTCGGCGGCGCCCTGGTCACGGCCGACGCGGCGCTCGGCGAGGAACTCGCCTACCACCAGAACGCGATGGGCGCGGTGGCCGGCCCGTTCGACTCGTGGATCGTGCTGCGCGGCATCAAGACGCTGGCCGTGCGCATGGACCGGCACGCCGAGAACGCCGCGAAGGTCGCCGAGCTGCTCACCCGCCACCCGAAGGTCCACCGGGTGCTCTACCCGGGCCTGCCCGACCACCCGGGCCACGAGGTCGCGGCCAAGCAGATGCGCAACTTCGGCGGCATGATCTCCTTCCGGGTGACCGGCGGCGAGGAGGCGGCGGTCGAGGTCTGCAACCGGGCGAAGCTGTTCACGCTCGGCGAGTCCCTCGGCGGCGTCGAGTCCCTGATCGAGCACCCGGGCCGCATGACGCACGCCTCGGTGGCCGGCTCGCTGCTGGAGGTGCCGGGCGACCTGGTGCGCCTGTCGGTCGGCATCGAGAACGCCGACGACCTCCTCGCGGACCTGACGCAGGCGCTGGGCTGACACCCGGCTCACGGGGCGCCCCCGCACCCGGCCCGGCGCCAGTCCGGGCCGGGTACGACGGGTGCGGCGGCCACCACCGGCGGCGGCCACGCCCCGGGCGGCGGCCACGCCCCCCGGAGGCGGCGGCCACCAACCCGACGCGGCGGCCACCCCCTTGGCAGCGGCGGCTTTGAACTCGGGCGGCGGCCACCAACCCCAACGCGGCGGCCACGCCCCCGGGCGGCTGCGGCCACCCCCTGGCAGCGGCGGCTTTGTACTCGGGCGGGGGCCATGCCCCCCGGAACCGGCGCCTACCACCCCTGCAGCGGTGGGGAGACCTCACTCGGCGGCAGTTCCCAGGGCCGGGCCAGGGACGCCCACACGGCGAACGCGGCCGCGGCGGCGAACAGCAGCGCCCAGCCGATCCGGCGCAGCACCCGGCGGCGCCGGACGAGCCGGTCCCCGCGGGCCGCGGCGGCGACGGCGAGCCCGGCCGGAACGGGCGGGCGCGGCCCCGCCAGCAGCCGCCTGACCTGCTCTTCCTTGCGGTCGGGGAAGCTCACGCGGCCTCCCGCTCCGGGCGCATCGCGGCGACGGCGCGGGCGGTCAGCGCCCGCATCCGGTCGACCGGCAGCCCCAGCTGCGCGGCCGCGACCTCCTCGGGCACGCCCTCGTGCACGCACAGCACCAGCGCGAGCCGCTCCTGCGGAGCGAGCCGCGCGAGGACGCCGGGGCCGCCGCGGTAGCGGCGGGCGGTGCGGGCATAGGCGGCGCACAGCTCGCGGCGGGTGTGGTCGTACGGGTCGTCGCCGCGGACCCGGCGCCAGTCGGCGTACGTACGGGCCAGCGCGCCCGCGAGGAGCCGCCGGGCGCCGGGGCAGCCGGAGCCGGCACCGGACCCGGACCCCGTACCACCCCCGACACCGCCCCCGACCGCGTCCCCGGCCCCCGTGCCGGGCTCGGCGGTCAGCAGTACGGCGACGTGGAGGAGCCGCCCCGCCGCACCCGCGACGAAGGCCTCGAATTCGGCCCAGGGCCCCGATCGGCGGTCCACAGGAGACATGGTGCGGGCAGCGCCACGGCCCCGGTCAAGGGGTCGGACGCCGCCGGAAGCCCGCGGCGGCCACCGACGGCGGGCCTGCGTCCGGGAGCCGGGCGGGTGCGCGCAAGAAGCGGGACGGGTGTGCCCGCGGGACGGGGCGGGTGCGGTCAAGGGACGGGACGGGGCGGGGCGGCCCAAGAGGCCGGCCCGTGGGCTCACGAGCCGGGACCGGTGCGCTCAAAAGGCCGGAGCTGCGTGCTCAGGAGGCCGGGCCGGCCTCGGAGACGCTGCCCATCAGCTCCGACAGGGAGCCGTTGAAGCGGGTGAGCAGCGTGGTGAAGGATTCGCGCTCCTCCTCGGTCCAGCCGTCGGTGACGCGGGCCATCAGCTCGCGGCGCGAGTGCCGGACCTCCTCCAGCCTGGCCAGCCCGCGCGGCGACAGTGCGAGGACGACGGCCCGCCCGTCCTCGGGGTGCGAGGTCCGCTTGACCAGGCCGGTGTCCACGAGCGGGGCGACCTGCCGGGTCACCGTCGAGGAGTCGATGCCCATGCCGCACGCGAGCGCCTTGACGCCCATCGGGCCTTCCAGGTCGAGCCGGTTCAGCAGCAGGTACGCGGCGCGGTCCATCGAGTTGCGGGCCTGCCCGACCCCGCCGAGGCGGGTCTGCTCGGCGCGGCGCGCGAATACGGCCACCTGGTGCTGGAGCGCGTCCAGGAGACCGGCGTCGGCGGGCGTCTCGGCCACCGCGGGCAGGTCGGAATTGGCCGGGTTGGAAGGCATGGCCGTGTGCTCTCTTCACGTGGGGCCGACAAGGATGGGGGACAGAGTACGCGGCGCCGCGGCGGCTCGTACGCCCCGTGGAAGAACTGATACGACCGGTACGAAGCCGGTACGGACCAACCCCGCGAAGCCGTCCCGCATGGCCGGATTTCGCCCCTTGTACGCCCTGTGCCGGGTACGCCCCTGGGGCCACCCCGGCCGCGTCCCCCACCGCACCTGCACCGCCCCTCCGGGCGATCCGGGGCGTACGCCGCGATCCGCGCGGGCTGCGAGACTGGGCCCATGAACTACCGCGTGCCCCAGCCCGTCCCGCAGGTCATCCTCGACGACGTACGGGGGGCGCAGAAGATGCTCTCGGGCGTCTCCCGGGTCACGCCGATGGAAGGCAGCCGGCACCTCTCCGCGCTCACCGGCTCTCCGGTCCACCTCAAGTGCGAGAACCTCCAGCGGACCGGCTCCTTCAAGCTTCGCGGCGCCTACGTCCGCATCGCCGGCCTGCGCCCCGAGCAGCGGGCCGCGGGCGTCGTCGCGGCCAGTGCCGGCAACCACGCGCAGGGCGTCGCCCTGGCCTCCTCCCTCCTCGGCGTCCACGCGACCGTGTACATGCCGGTCGGGGCGCCGCTGCCGAAGGTCGCGGCCACCCAGGAGTACGGGGCCGACGTACGCCTGCACGGCCAGGTCGTCGACGAGACCCTGGCCGCGGCCCAGGACCACGCCGAGCGCACGGGCGCCGTCTTCATCCACCCCTTCGACCACCGGGACGTCATCGCCGGCCAGGGCACCCTGGGCCTGGAGGTCCTGGAGCAGTGCCCGGAGGTCCGCACGATCCTCGTCGGCATCGGCGGCGGCGGACTCGCCGCGGGCATCGCCATCGCGGTCAAGGCGCTGCGCCCCGACGTGAAGGTGATCGGGGTGCAGGCGGCGGGCGCGGCCGCGTACCCGCCCTCGCTGCGCGCGGGCCACCCCGTCGCGATCGACAGCCCGACCACGATGGCCGACGGCATCAAGGTGGGCCGCCCCGGCGACATCCCCTTCCAGATCATCGCGGAGCTCCTCGACGACGTCCGCACCGTCACCGAGGACCAGCTCTCCAGCGCCCTGCTGCTGTGCCTGGAGCGCGCCAAGCTGGTCGTCGAGCCTGCCGGCTGCGCCCCGGTGGCGGCGCTGCTCGCCGAGCCGGAGCGGTACGCGGACGGGCCGGTCGTGGCCGTCCTGTCCGGCGGGAACGTCGACCCGCTGCTGCTCCAGCGGATCCTGCGGCACGGCATGGCCGCGGCGGGCCGCTACCTGTCGCTGCGGCTGCGGGTCGCCGACCGCCCGGGCGCGCTGGCGGGGCTGCTGGCGGTGCTGTCGGACACCGACGCGAACGTGCTCGACGTCAGCCACGTCCGCACCGATCCGCGGCTGGGGCTGGCGGAGGTCGAGGTGGAGCTGCACCTGGAGACGAAGGGCCCGGAGCACTGCGCGGCGGTCGCGCGGGCGCTGCACGGGGCGGGGTACGCGGTCATCGGCTGACGCGCGGTCATCCGCTGACCGCGGCGCGGAGGCCACGCCCCGCCCGCCCGTCCCGGGTCGACGGGTTCGCGGGAACCGCGCGCGGAAAGGCCACCGCCACCCTAGGCTTTGCGGGGGAAAGCACCGACTCCGCTCCGCACGGGGAGGACCTTCATGCCGGGCGCCATCTACGCCGAAGGCCTGGTGAAGACCTTCGGTGAGGTACGGGCACTGGACGGCGTCGACCTCGACGTGCCGCAGGGCACGGTCCTGGGCCTGCTCGGTCCGAACGGGGCGGGCAAGACGACGGCCGTCCGCTGCCTGACCACCCTCCTGCGGCCGGATGCCGGCCGGGCCGTCGTCGCCGGTGTCGACGTCCTCAAGCACCCTGACGAGGTGCGCCGCTCCATCGGCCTGTCCGGCCAGTTCGCGGCCGTCGACGAGTACCTCACCGGCCGCGAGAACCTCCGCATGGTCGGCCGGCTCTACCAGATGGGCGCCCGGGAGGCGAAGGCGCGCGCGGACGAGCTGCTCGACCGCTTCCGCCTTGCGGACGCCGCCGACCGGATCGCGAAGACGTACTCCGGCGGCATGCGCCGGCGCCTGGACCTGGCGGCCGCGCTCGTCGTCCGGCCGCCCGTGATGTTCATGGACGAGCCGACGACCGGCCTGGACCCGCGCAACCGCCAGCAGCTGTGGGACGTCATCCAGGAGCTCGTGGCGGGCGGCACGACCCTGCTCCTGACCACCCAGTACCTGGAGGAGGCCGACCACCTCGCGCACGACATCGCGGTGGTCGACCACGGCCGGGTCATCGCGCGCGGCACCTCCGACCAGCTCAAGGCGCGGACGGGCGGGGAGCGCGTCGAGGTCGTCGTCCACGACCGGGAGCGCATCGGCGAGGCGCGGTCCGTGCTGGCCGGTTTCGGGGAGGGCGGCACGACGTACGAGGAGCACACCCGCAAGCTGACGGTCCCCGTCTCCGGCGGCGCCCGGCTGCTCGCGGAGGTGATCCGCGAGCTGGACGCCCGCGGTATCGAGATCGACGACATCGCCCTGCGGCGGCCCACCCTGGACGACGTGTTCATCTCCCTGACGGGCCACGCGGCCGCCTTGAACGGCGAGGGCGGCGGGGGCGGCGCAAACGGCGGGAACGGCGGGAGGGACGAAGCCGGAGCGGACGACAGGACCAGGACGGCCGGCGGGCCCGGCGCGCCGGTCCCGGACGCCGCGGCGGGCGGGAAGTGGTCGGAGTGAGCAGCCTGAGCGACTCCCTGGTCATCGCGCAGAGGAACGTCCTCCGCCTGACCCGGATTCCCGAAATGGTCGTCTTCGGCCTGGTCCAGCCCATCATGTTCGTGGTGCTGTTCAGCTTCGTCTTCGGCGGCTCGATGATGATCGGCGGCTCGACGAGCGCCGCCGGCTACCGCGAGTTCCTGATGGCGGGCATCTTCGCCCAGACCGTCACCTTCGCCACGGCCGGCGCGGGCGCGGGCATCGCCGACGACATGCACAAGGGCCTGATCGACCGGTTCCGCTCCCTGCCGATGGCGCGCGGCGCGGTCCTCACCGGCCGCACCCTCGCCGACCTGGCGCAGACCACCCTCACCCTCGGGGTCCTCGCGGTCGTCGCGCTGCTGGTCGGCTGGCGCATCCACGAGGGCATCCCCAAGGCACTCCTGGCCTTCGCGCTCCTGCTCCTCCTCGGCTACGCGTTCTCCTGGATCGGCGCCCTGATCGGCCTGACCGTGCGCACGCCGGAGGCCGCCACCTCCGGGGGACTGATCTGGCTCTTCCCGGTGACGTTCGTGTCGAACGCCTTCGTGCCCACCGAGAACATGGCGGGCTGGCTCCAGCCCATCGCCGAGTGGAACCCGTTCAGCGCGACCGTCCAGGCCTGCCGCGAGCTCTTCGGCAACCCGGGCGTGTCGCCGTCCGACGCGTGGCCGATGGAGCACCCGGTGGCGGCGTCGGTGCTGTGGTCGGTGCTGATCGTCGCGGTGTTCCGCACGCTGGCGGTGCGCAAGTACCGCCGCGCGGAGTGAGCCCCGGGCCCGGAACGCCGGAGCCCCCCGGGACGGACGTCCGAGGGGGCTCCGACACAAGGCCGGCGGGCGGGTTGCCGATCAGCCGGTGAAGGGCTTGACGTCGAGGATCTTGACCATGGCCGTCTTGCCGTTCGGCAGCTCGTAGTCGGCCTCCTCGCCGATCTTCTTCCCGAGCACGCCGGCACCGAGCGGCGACTGCGGGGAGTACGTCTCGATGTCCCCCGACGCGTACTCGCGGGAGGCCAGCAGGAAGGACATCGTGTCGTCCTCGTCGCCGTCGAAGGCGATCGTGACGACGGTGCCGGGGGCGACCTCGCCGTCGCTGGCCGGGGCCGTGCCGACCTTCGCGTTCTCCAGCAGCTGCGTCAGCTGGCGGACGCGGAGCTCCTGCTTGCCCTGCTCCTCCTTGGCCGCGTGGTAACCGCCGTTCTCGCGCAGGTCGCCCTCCTCGCGGGCGGCTGCGATCTTCGCTGCGATCTCCGTGCGGGCGGGACCAGAGAGGTAGTCCAGCTCGGCCTTCAGCTGGTCGTACGCCGCCTGGGTCAGCCAGGTGACGCTGTCGCTCGTCTGGGTCACGGGTGCTCCTCGTCGGTACAGGGGACTGCTTGTCCGCCGGTGGCGGGCGAAACCACGAGCCTAACAATTCGGGAAGAAAAGGGGGAGGACACCGTGTGTATGAAGTGTGTCATCGGCCCTGTGAGCAGGAAAGTGTCCGGACGGACGTCCGAACGGGGCCGCGGGCGCCGGCCGGAAGCGGAGGCGCAGCCGGGAGGGGGATCAGCCCGCGGAGCCGGCCGCCTGGCAGCCCACCAGCTCGACCGCCGTCGCGCGCGCGGTCGTCTTCAGCGACACCAGCTCGTCCACCCGCGACGCCTCCTGCGGGAAGGTGAAGTCCGCCCGGCCCACCTCGGTGTGGTCGCGGTCCTGGGAGAGCAGGGTGCACACCCCGGCGACCGAGGCGTCCTTGCGGACCTCCAGGTGCACCTTCACCTCGGAGTCCGACACCACCTGGAACTTGATCACCTCGGCGCTGACCGTCTGCCCGGCGACGTAGCCCCAGCCGATCCAGCCGACCACGGCCAGCAGCGCGACCCCCAGCACCGAGCCGGCGATCTTCAGCCTGCGGTCCGCACGCTCGTCCGCCGACCGGCCGTAGCGGCCCTCGGGCAGTCCCTCGCGCACGGTGCTCATGATCGTTCCTTCCGGGAAGCCGGGCGGGCGCTGAATTTTCCGGTCTCACCCCGGAATTTTTCCACCCCCCGGTTCGGTCACTATAGAAGCCGTCCGCCTGACGAATCACAGAGGATCCTGTCTTGACCGAGCAGCTGCGACTGATGGCCGTCCACGCGCACCCCGACGACGAGTCGAGCAAGGGCGCGGCCACGATGGCCAAGTACGTGTCCGAGGGGGTGCCCGTGCTGGTCGTGACCTGCACCGGCGGCGAGCGCGGCTCGATCCTGAACCCCAAGCTCCAGGGTGACAAGTACATCGAGGAGAACATCCACGAGGTCCGCGCCAAGGAGATGGAGGAGGCCCGCCAGATCCTCGGCGTCGAGCAGGAGTGGCTCGGCTACGTCGACTCCGGCCTCCCGGAGGGCGACCCGCTGCCCCCGCTGCCCGAGGGCTGCTTCGCCCTGGAGGACGTCGACGAGGCGGCCGGCCGCCTGGTGAAGAAGATCCGCGCCTTCCGGCCGCAGGTCATCACCACGTACGACGAGAACGGCGGATACCCGCACCCCGACCACATCATGACCCACAAGATCACGATGGTGGCGTTCGACGGCGCGGCCGACACCGAGAAGTACCCGGAGGACGAGTTCGGCCCGGCCTTCCAGCCGCAGAAGCTCTACTACAACCAGGGCTTCAACAAGCCGCGCACCATCGCCCTGCACGAGGCGCTGCTCGCCCGCGGCATGGAGTCCCCGTACGGCGAGTGGCTGGAGCGCTGGAAGGAGTTCGAGCGCACCGAGCGGACGCTCACCACGCACGTGCCGTGCGCCGACTTCTTCGAGATCCGCGACAAGGCGCTCATCGCGCACGCCACGCAGATCGACCCGGACGGCGGCTGGTTCCGCGTCCCCATGGAGATCCAGAGGGAGGTCTGGCCCACCGAGGAGTACGAGCTCGCGAAGTCCCTCGTCGACACCTCCCTCCCCGAGTCCGACCTCTTCGCGGGCATCCGGGAGAATGTCCCGTCATGAGCGCTACCCACGCAGCACTGACGCAGCTCCTCCCGCTCGCGGGCGACACCTTCGACAAGAACAAGGTGACCCCCGGCGTCCTGGGCTTCATCGTGTTCGCGGCCCTCGCCCTCGCGGTGTGGGGCCTGATGAAGTCGATGAACCGGCACATGGGCAAGGTCGACTTCCAGGAGACCCCGGAGCAGCCTCCGGCACGCACCACCCCGACGGCCGACAACCCGGCATAGCGGCCCTCCGGGCCCGCCCGCGCCGCCTCCCCGGTCCACCGGAGGGGCGGCGGCTCCGGGCGCGCCCGGACCCGCCGGGGGCGCCTCCGGCCGGCCCGCGGGCGGCCGGTCGGCGCAGGCCGGTGTACGGCGCCCCCGCACGCGCCGGGCCCACGGACGACGACGCCGCGCCCCGGCGGACCCGCACCCGCCGGGGCGCGGCACCGGAGCGGCGGCTGGCGCCTCAAACCGCGGGGGGCATCGGGACGCCCATGACCTCCTGGGCGTGCAGGTCCGGGACCATCGACAGGCGCCACCCCTGCCAGCCCTCCGCCGGGTCCACGCCCCGCGCCAGGACCACCGCGTACGCGTCCAGGCAGTCCGCCAGCCGCCCGTCCCGCGCCGGGTGCGGGGCGCCCGACAGGCGCGCGAGCTCCGCCCGCGCTTCCTCCGCGCCGCCGCCGGGGGCCGCGTACGGCAGCAGCGTGCAGCGCATGAACCGCGCCCAGTCCTCGCCGCGCCGGTCCCCGTACGAGATGAACAGCCGGGCCGCCTCCTCGCACAGGTCCAGCGCCTGCGCCGTCCGGTCGTTGCCCGCGTCGACGACCGCCAGCTCCAGGCACGTCCACGCCTCGCCGTGGGCGAGCCCGATGCGCCGGAAGTCCGCCCGCGCGTCCACCAGCAGCTGCCGGGCGAAACCGGAGTTGCGGAGGCTGCCGGTCCGGGCCGCCCGCAGGTCGCGGGTCACGCGGCCCGAGTGGTGCCGGGCGTGCGCCAGCCCGTACACGTCCCGCATCCGCGAGAACATCGTCCTGGCGCGCTCCAGCTCCCGCACGGCCTCGTCCGGCTCCCCGGCCTCCTCCAGCGCCTGCCCCAGGTAGTACAGCGTCCACGCCTCGCCGCGCGCGTCCTCCGCCTCCCGGTGGCGGGCCAGCGCCTCCCGGAGCCGCTCCACCGCCGGGCCCGGATCGCCGTCCACCACCCGCGCCCGGCCCAGCTGCGTCATCGCCCAGGCCCGGCCGCGGTCGTCGCGGGTGCGCCCGTACAGGTCCAGCGCCCGGTGCAGCTCCTCCTCCGCCTGCGGGACCTCCCCGAGCCGCAGGTACACCTGCCCGAGCTGGAACTGAGCCCACGCCTCGCCGTGCACGCTGCCGTGCTCCCGGTGCAGCGCGAGGGAGCGCCGCAGCAGCCCGAGCGCCTCCGCCAGGCGGGCCGAGTCCCGCTCGACCGCCGCGAGCGCGTGCAGCGCCCACGCCCGGTCGCCCGCCAGCTCCGCCGGAGCCTGGAGTTCCAGCGCCTCCCGGATGCGGGCGGCGGCGTCCCGCAGCCGGCCCTGGTGGTGCAGCGTGATCCCGAGCGAGACGAGCGCCATGGCCGCGCCCGCGTCCTGCCGCGCCTCCCGGTACTGGTCCACCACCGACGACAGCGTCGTACGGGCCCGGTCCAGCTCGCCCAGCTGGCGCGCCGCGATGCCCGTACGCCACTGCACCGACCGCACCAGGCGGCCCTGGCCGGGCCGGCCCCGGCGGGCCGCCTCCACCGCCCGCGTCAGCTCGTCGATCTCCCCGAGGCGGTACAGGTCGCCGCGCAGCAGGCAGAAGTCGCACAGCGCTCCCAGCAGGTCGAGCACCGCCTGCAGATCGTCGACGTCCCCGGCGTGCCGCAGGGCCGCCGTGATGAAGCTCGACTCCTCGTCCAGCCAGCGCAGCGCCGCCTCCAGCGAGGCGAAGCCGTGCCCGCCGAAGTGGCCGGAGCGCGTCGACGTCTGCCCGTCGACCATCCGGATCACCGCATCCGCGAGCTGCGCGTAGTCGCGGATGAGGCGGCCGTGCGCCGCCGCGGCGCCCGCCCGGTCCCCGTCCGCCGCCAGTCGCGCCGCCGCGTAGGCGCGGACCGCGTCGTGCATGCGGAAGCGTTCGCCGCGTACGTGGTCCAGGAGGCCCGCGCGGGCCAGCTCGTGCAGCAGGCGTGCGGCCTCGACCGGGCCGGTGCCGATGAGCGCGGCCGCGGCGGAGGGGCCGAAGGAGGCCCGGCCGGCGAGCGTGAGCCGCCGCAACAGCCGCTGCCGATCCTCGGGCAGCCGCCCGTAGGCCCGGGCCAGCGCCCGCTCCAGGACCTGCCCGGCGCCGGCCCCGCCCGCGAGGGCCGCGCCGGCCCCGCCGGGGGCGGCCCCGCCGGTGCCGGCGTCCGCGCCCGAGGGCGCCCCGGCGCCCCCGCCGGGCGCCGCCGCGGTGGTGTGGGTTCGGCCTGCGGTCGGTCCGCCGGTGCCGTGGCCGCTGCCCGCGGGTGCTCCGGCGGTTTCTTCGTCGGTTTCTTCGTCGCTGCGCGCGTGCGCCGCGCCGACTGCCGCTGGGGCGGCGTGGGTTCGGCTTGCGGTCGGTCCGCCGGTGCCGTGGCTGCTGCCTGTGGGTGCTCCGGTGGATTCTTCGTCGCTGCGCGCGTGCGCCGCGCCGGCTGCCGCTGGGGTGGTGTGGGTTTGGCCTGGGGTCGGTCGGCCGGTGCCGTGGCCGCTGCCTGTGGGTGCTCCGGCGGTTCCTTCGTCGTCGCGTGCGGGGACTCCGCCGGTCGCCGCGGGGGTGGCCTGGGCCCGGTCTGCGGCTGATCCGTCGGCGTGGTGGCCGCTGCCCGGCGCTGATCCGTCGGGTCCCGCGTCCCTGCGGGAGACCACCCGGCAAGCGTTGTCGGTCCCGGCCGCCGCCCCGCCGGCGCTCTTGTCCTGCACCGCGCCCGCCGCGGCGGCCCGGTCGCGGCCCGCGGCTTGCCCGGCCCCTGTGTCCACCCCGCCTGTCATCGCCCCACCCGTGGAGGGCAGGCCGGCACCTTCGCCGCTGTCCGCGGGTGTCCTGGCGGCGCCCGCGTTCCCGCTCACGGCCGCCGCGGCGGCAGTACCGTCCCTGCTGCCGGTCTCCCCGGTGGAGGCCATGCCCCCGCCGGCGGGTGTGCCGACGCCGGCACCCCCGCCTCCGGGCGCTGCGGACACGGCCGAATGCCCGTCTGCGGCCGCCCGGTCGACGCCCGTGCCCGCGAGTGCCGCGGCGGCCGGGTCCCCGACCGCGGGCGTCCCGTCGCCCCCGACGCCGGCCGCGGCCACCCGGGCGGCGCCCGCGTGCCGGCCCGGGGGGAGCGCGCCGGCACCTTCGCCGCTGCCCGTGGGCACCGCAGCGCCCTCGTGGCCGCCGGGGAGTGCCGCGGAGGCATGCCCGCCGGCGGCCGCGGCCACCCGGGCGGAGCCCGCGTGCCCGCCCGTGGGGGGCGCGCCGGGATCTCCGTCGCTGCCCGCGTGCGTGTCCGCGTCCTCGTTGCCGCCCGTGAGCACCGCCGGGGCGCGCCCGTTCCCGCGCGGGGCCGCCGCGTCGGCGTCCGAGACCCCGGCCCCGCCCGCGGCGGCGGGGGTTTCCCGCGGGGCGGCCGCGGGGGCCAGGGCGCGGAGGGCAAGGGGGAGGCCGGCGGCCAGGGCGACGAGTTCGGCCACGGCCGCGTCGTCCGGCCCGTCCACGGCTCCGGCCCCCGCCGCGGCCGCCCGGACCAGGTCCGCCGCCTCAGCGGCGGGCAGCGGCTGCACCGGCAGCTGGTGGACCCAGGCGGCCGGTCCCGGCAGTTCCAGCGGTGCCCGCGCCGTGACCAGCACCAGGCTCTCGGACCGCTCCGGTACGAGCGGGCGAACCTGTTCCGCGTCCACCGCGTCGTCCAGCACCACCGTCACCGGGAGCCCCTGCACCTGCTGGTGGTACAGCTCGCCGAGCCGCCGCACCTGCTGCTCCACGGAGGAGCCCTCGCGGAAGAGCAGCTGCTCACGGGGCGCGCCCAGCCGGTTCAGCAGGTGCAGCAGCGCCTCCCGCACGGGCAGCGGCGTCCGCCCGCCCGGCGAGCCGCCGCGCAGGTCCACCACGCACGCGCCGCGGAACTGGTCCCGCAGCGCGTCCGCGGCCCGCAGGGCCAGCGCCGTCCGGCCGACGCCCGGCTCGCCGTACAGGACGACCACCACCGGCCGGGTCTCCGTGCTGGCCCGCGCCGCCTGCACCCACTGCGCGATCCGGGCCAGTTCGGCCCGCCGGCCCGTGAATTCCGCCGCCGGCTCCGGGAGCTGCCCGAAGGACTGCTCCAGGACGCTGCGCCGCCGCGCCTGCGCACTGCGGTCACCCCCGCGCGGCGGCGGTGCCGCGGCCGCCGGCCGGGGCTGCCGGGCCTGCCGGGGCGCGCGGGCCGCGGCCGCCACCGCGCGCTGCTGCTCCAGGAACGGCCGTATGCCCCGCACCTCCAGCGCCGTCAGCCACTTCAGCCTCAGCTGCTCGGGCCCGCCGGGCCGCCCCCGCTCGCCCGCCCGCCGGTTCGCGGCCGGCAGGTGCCCGGCCGTCACCTTCGCGACGGCCGCCGCCGCGCCCGCGACCCCGGTGACGGCCCCGGCGGTCAGCGCCGCCCCGGCCGGGAACCCGAGCGACAGGTCCGCGCCGGCCGCGGCGGCGGCCGCCACCGCCGTCACCAGCAGCGCCGTCGAGGTGTTCTGCCGCCGGAAGGCCTCGCCGAGCGACTCGGCCCCGGCGTCCGAGGCGTCCAGCGCCCGTACGTACGCCTCGTACTCCTCGGCGGCGCTCGCCGCGAGGGAGTCCAGCGCCTGGAGCCCGCGGGTCAGCAGCGCGGCCCCGTCGAACGGCGCCCCCGCACCGGCGGCCCGCCTGGCCTCTTCGTCCACGGCCCGCTGCAGCAGTCGCTCGGCCTCACCGCGATGGCTGTCCCGCATCGGCATCCCCTCAAGAGAGCTCCGGCAACGTGCCCCAAGTGTGGGACCGGACCCCCCGATGCGCGACATAACTTGAGCTAGATCAGAGCCAGTTGGGGCCCCGCCGCCCCGCACGGCGCATATATCCACGCCCCGCCCCCGCAGGCCCGACCCGGCCCCGCGCCCCCGCCGCGCCCCGGCGGGGGCCCGCCGCGTGGCGGAGGGCGGCCTGCTCTCTGCAGCGGACCCCGTAGGGATCGTTGTCCTGTGAGGTGGCAGGAGGGAGTCGTCGATGAGCGTCGACGCGGTCACGCAAACCGAGTTTCCCGCCGGGTACGCGGTCTTCTTCGGAGTCGACGGCAAGGTGGTCATGACCCCGCAGAGCGCAGAGCGCTCCAACACCATCAAGTCGATGCAGTACGACACGATCGTGTCGTTGGGGCGTCACGCGAAGACCATCTCCGACGTCTACATCGACTTCCCGGCCGACGAGAATTCCGCCCCCGATCTCGCGATCATGCGGGAGGACGCGCAACGTCAGGGCAAGCGCTACGGCTTCGAGGACGTTCTGCTGATCGCCGAGGTGGTGTCGGCCCCCTCCTCCCGCAAGGACCACGACGACTGCACCGCGAAGTACGGCCGCCACGGCATCCCGGTCTACGTGGTGGTGGACCCGTACGCCGGGGAGGTCGTCGTCCATACCCGGCCGACCGGCTCCGGCTACATCGCGGCGCACACGCACCGGTACGGCACGGGCAAGCTGCCCATCGAGCTCGCCGACGGGCGGACCTACACCCTCGACCTGGACGAGCTGCCCCGCCCCGACGCCGCCCGCTGACCCGTACCGGCCCGGCGCGGGCCGACCGCCGGTCGACCCGCGCCGCAGTGTGTGGTCAGCGGGCCAGGAAGGCGAGGATGCGCTCGTTCACTTCCTGCGGCTTCTCGGCGAGGAGGTGGTGGCCGGCGCCTTCGATCATCGCGCCGTCCGAGCCGGGGGGCAGCATGGCGACGATCTCGGCGAGCGTCGCCTCGTCGACCACGGGGTCCTCGGTTCCGTGGAGGTACAGGGTGGGCTGCGTCGGCAGCTTGTCCAGCACGCGGACCATGTCCCACTGCGGGGTGCCGAAGGTCGCGGCCGGGAAGTTCTGCCGGTAGAGCTCCAGCCCGAGGTGGAGCCTCTCCGGCGTGTTGAGTCCCTCCTTCATCGCCTTGCGGTCCTCGGTGGAGTCGTAGCCGGGGACGTTCCCCGTCCAGCGGTCCCAGAGCCAGTCGAGGTAGGCGAGGTCGTCGGCCGCGACGAGCTGGTCGGCTATCGCCATCTGGAAGAAGTAGAAGTGGACGTACCGCTCGATCCTGTCGGGATCCGCACTGCCCCGGTCGTAGAACTCCAGGGGCGGGACGTCGTTGACGACCACCTTGGACCACCGCTCGGGTGCGGCCGCGGCGGCGCCCCAGGTGGTGAAGCCGCCCCAGTCGTGCCCGATCAGGACCGCGTCGGAGCCACCGCCGAGCGCCTCGTGCAGGCCGTTGGCGTCGGCGATCAGGTCGGGAAGGCGCATGCTGCCGTCCGGCGGCACCTGGGACGGGGCGAACCCGCGCATGGTGGGGACGACGGCGTGGTATCCCGCCTCGGCCAGCGCGGGCATGAGGTACCGGTACAGCCTGGGTGTGTCGAAGCCGTGCAGCATCAGGGCGAGCGGCCCTTCGCCGGCTTCGACGTAGGCCAGGTCCAGGCCGTTGACGGTGATCCGCTTGTGTTCCATCTCCAGCTCCTTGGCGTCGAGAAGTTCTAGAAAGAACGTTCTAACTAGTCGGAAGCTAGCACGGCGTTCACCTGATCCACAAGCTAGAACGAACGCTCTACCCAGTAGGCTCTGCCGCATGGCGAAATCACCACAGCCGGACACCCGGGAGCGCATCGTCCGCGCGGCCTCCCTGCTGATGCAGCGCCAGGGGTACGAGGGGACCGGCATCAAGCAGGTCGCCCAGGAGGCCAAGGCCACGCTCGGCTCGGTCTACCACTTCTTCCCCGGCGGCAAGCAGGCCGTCGGCGTGGCCGCCGTCCGGCACGCGGACCAGGAGTTCGCCGAGCTGCTGTCGGCGTCGCTGTCGCAGGAGGCCGACCCGGCGAAGGCCGTCGCCGCCTGCGCCCGCGCGCTCGCCGGCCACCTGCGCGACTCCGGATGGGTGGACGGCTGCCCGATCAGCGCGACCGCACTCGAAACCACCGGCCGGGTACCCGAGATCGAGCAGGCCGTCACCCAGGCGTTCCAGCACTGGCGGGACATGGTGGCGGACACCCTTCGCGGCGCCGGATTCCCCGAACGCGACGCGCACGACCTGGCCACCACCGTCATCAGCACCCTCGAAGGCGCCGAGCTCACCGCACAGGTCTTCAAGAGCGAGACGCCCCTGACGGTCGCGGGCGAACACCTGGCCCGGCTCATCAACTCCTACAAGGGCTGACGGCCGCCCGCCGTCGGCAGCGGCTTCGGCGGGTAGCTGCGCAGGACGAGGGACGTGGTGACCGCTCCGTGGCGGGCGAGCGAGTCCACGATCTGCTCCAGGCGTTCGGCGTGGGAGCAGTGCACGTCGAGCACCAGGCAGTCCTCACCGGTCACGCGCAGGGTCGCGACGACCTCGGGAATCCGGGCGGCGAGGGTGAGCGCCTGGGCCAGCCGTGCGTGGGTGGTGCGCAGCCGGACGACGGCGTGGATGTTCAACCCGACCGCGGCCGGGGCGACGACGGCGCGGTAGCCGGTGATGACCCCGCTCTTCTCCAGGCGCCGGATGCGGGCGCCGGTCGCCGGCTGTGACAGCCCGACCCGGCGTCCGACCTCGGCCGCGGTGAGCCGGCCGTCGGCCTGGAGCAGGTCCAGGATGGCCCGGTCTATCTCGTCGAGTGATTCCATCGTCCTCGCCCCCGCTTTCCTTGAGATCGCTCGCCGGGCCCGATCGCAGGCGCCGATCGATCAAGAATCGCCCCTGGGTGCCCCGGCGGAGTGCGGGGGCCGGGAGCGGAACGGCGGTGGACGATGGTCGCGTACGTCATCATCCCGGGAATCGACGGTTCGGATGAGCGGCACTGGCAGAGCCTGTGGGAGGAGCGGTGGGGGGCCTCGGCGGTGCGGATCGCGCCCGCTTCGTGGAGCCGGCCCGACCTGCCGGACTGGACCGCGGCGATCCAGGCCGCCTACGAGACCGCTTCCCGGCGTTGCGGCCGGGTGGCGCTCGTGGCGCACAGCCTCGGCTGCTGGGCGGCCGCACACTGGCTGGAGCAGGCTCGACCCGACGCGGTGGCGGCGCTCCTCGTCGCCCCTCCCGACCCCGGGGGGCCGGCGTTCCCGCGTGAGGCCGCACCGACGTTCCGGGGCCTGTCCGCCCGCCCCCTGCCGTGCCCGAGCCTGATGGTGGCGAGCGACGACGACCCCTACTGCGGCCCGGAGGCCTCCGTCTCCTTCGGGCGCGACTGGCAGGCCCGGGCCCACCTCGTCCAAGGCCACGGCCACATCAACTCCGGCAGCGGCCTCGGTGACTGGCCGGCGGGCCTGGAACTCCTCCGCGGGCTCGTCGACCGCTGAGCCGGCCCGCCCGACGCCCCGTCAGGTCGCCCCGCCGCGTGCGACCCCGGGCACGGCGGGCGGCCCCCCTCGCCCACGGGCTCAGGCGGCCTCGAAGGTGTCGATCCAGGCCGTCAGGCGAGCGCATTCACGGTCCATGACCCCCGGGTCCCGCAGGGCGTTGGCCAGCAGGGACATGCCCTGGTAGGCGCCCACCAAGGTGAGGGCCAGGCCCTCGGGATCCGGCTGGCCGAGCTCGCGGAACTGGTCCTCCACCCACGTCAGCAGGAGGCGGATGACCCTGCCCGCTTCGACGTCCAGGCCTCCCTCGTCGCGTTTTCCCAGCTCTGCGGCGAGCGTGCCGGTCGGGCAGCCGTGGCGGACGGCGAGATCGCGCTGCCCCGCCCAGCCGTCGATCAGCCCTTTGAGGCGCTCACGGGGATCGGGGAGCAGGTTCAGTTCGCTGACGAGCACGTTCAGGTGCCGCTCGTGCTCGGACAGTGCGGCGGCGACGAGCTCGTCCTTGGTCTTGAAGTAGTAGTACACGTTGCCCACCGGCACCTCGGCCGCGCGCGCGATGTCGGCGATGGTGGTGCGTTCGGCGCCCTGCCGGTGGACGACGTCGGCCGCGGCTTCCATGAGCCGCCGCCGCTTCGCGCCTGCGCCGCGGGTGCGGGCGGGCTCCTTCGAGTGAGTCACCTGACTTACTTTACGGCCTCGACCCGTGCTAGCCTCCGATCCAGCGAGTTAGTTAGTCAGCTAACTAACTACGGCTGCCAGTCCACCACGCTCTGATTCGAGGAACTCCGCATGATCGTTGTCACGGGTGCCACCGGAAACGTCGGCCGCACGCTCGTCCGCCTGCTGACCGAGCAGGGACACGAGGTGACCGCCGTGTCGCGCCGCATCACCCCCGCCGATGTCCCGCCCGGCGTGCACGCCGTCGCCGCCGACCTGGCCCGGCCGGTCGCCGACCTGCCCGCCGCGGCGGACGCGGTCTTCCTGCTCGTCGGGGGAGACCTCATGATGACCGGCGACCCCGCCGCCGTCGTCGCCCCGTTCGCGCACTACGGCAGGATCGTCCTGCTGTCCTCCCAGGGGGTGGTCACCCGCCCCGACTCCCTGTCCCACGGACGGGCCTTCGCCGCCTACGAGCAGGCCGTCATGGACTCCGGCGCCGACTGGACCATCCTGCGCCCGGGCGGCTTCGCCTCCAACGCCTACGCCTGGGCGCCCTCGGTCAAGGCGGGCCGGACCGTCGCCGCGCCCTTCGGCGACGTCGGCCTCCCGGTCATCGACCCCGACGACATCGCCGCCGTGGCCGCCGTTGTCCTGACACGCCCCGGCCACAGCAAGGCCGGCTACGAACTCACCGGCCCCGCCCCGACCACCCCGCTCCAGCGCGCCGCCGCCATCGCCGACGCCATCGGCGAGCAGGTCGCCTTCACCGACCAGCCCCGGGAGGAGGCCCGCGCGCAGATGCTCGCCTTCATGCCCGCCCCGGTCGCCGACACCACCCTCGACATCCTCGGCACCCCCACCCCGCGCGAGCAGGCCGTCAGCCCCGACGTCGAGAAGGTCCTCGGCCGCCCCGCCACCCCGTTCACCGACTGGGCCAGGCGCAACGCCGCCGCCTTCGCGTGACCGACGGCGAGCCGGCGTGCACCGGTCGTCGCGATTCGGCCAACCGGGGCGGCCTCGCGGGGGTTTCACCGGTCGCGTCGGCCGTTGTGAGAGGCTGGGTCGTATGAACCGGTTGGCTGGTGTGACCTCGCCGTATCTGCTTCAGCATGCCGACAATCCGGTCGACTGGTGGCCGTGGGAGCCCGAGGCGTTCGAGGAAGCCAAGCGGCGCGACGTACCCGTCCTGCTGTCGGTCGGCTACTCGGCGTGCCACTGGTGCCACGTCATGGCACACGAGTCGTTCGAGGACGACGACACCGCCGCGTACATGAACGAGCACTTCGTGAACGTCAAGGTCGACCGCGAGGAGCGGCCCGACGTCGACGCCGTCTACATGGAGGCCGTGCAGGCCGCCACAGGCCAGGGCGGCTGGCCCATGACCGTCTTCCTCACCCCCGACGCCGAGCCGTTCTACTTCGGCACCTACTTCCCGCCCGAGCCGCGCCACGGCATGCCCTCCTTCGCGCAGGTCCTGGAGGGCATCAGCACCGCCTGGACGGGCCGGCGCGGGGAGGTCGCCGAGGTCGCGCAGCGCATCACGCAGGACCTGGCCGGCCGGCAGCTGGACTACGGCCGGGCCGCCGCCCCCGGCCCCGAGGAGGCGGCGCAGGCGCTGCTGGCGCTGACCCGGGAGTACGACGCGGCGCGCGGCGGGTTCGGCGGGGCGCCGAAGTTCCCGCCGTCGATGGTGCTGGAGTTCCTGCTGCGCCACCACGCGCGCACCGGGGCGGAGGGTGCGCTGCAGATGGCCGCCGACACCTGCGAGGCCATGGCCCGCGGCGGCATCTACGACCAGCTCGGCGGCGGTTTCGCCCGCTACTCCGTGGACCGGGAGTGGGTGGTCCCGCACTTCGAGAAGATGCTCTACGACAACGCCCTGCTGTGCCGCGTCTACGCGCACCTGTGGCGGGCCACCGGCTCGGACCTGGCCCGGCGGGTGGCGCTGGAGACCGCCGACTTCATGGTGCGGGAGCTGCGCACCCCCGAGGGCGGGTTCGCCTCCGCGCTCGACGCCGACAGCGAGGACCCGCGGACCGGGAAGCCCGCGGAGGGCGCGTACTACGCGTGGACGCCCGCCCAGTTGGAGGAGGTGCTCGGCGCGGAGGACGCGGCGCTGGCCGCCGCGTGCTTCGGGGTGACGCAGGAGGGCACGTTCGAGCACGGCGCGTCCGTGCTCCGGCTCCCGCAGGACGGGCCGGTCGTCGACGCGGGGCGGATCGCCGGGATCCGGCAGCGGCTGCTCGAGGCGCGCGCCGCCCGCCCTGCGCCGGGCCGTGACGACAAGGTCGTCGCCGCGTGGAACGGCCTGGCGGTCGCCGCGCTCGCCGAGTGCGGGGCGTACTTCGACCGGCCGGATCTCGTCGAGCGGGCCACGGAGGCCGCCGACCTGCTCGTACGGGTCCACTTCCGGGCGGAGGACGGGCGCGCCCCGCGCCTGGCCCGCACCAGCAAGGACGGGCAGGTCGGGGCCAACGCCGGGGTGCTGGAGGACTACGGGGACGTCGCCGAGGGGTTCCTGGCGCTGGCCGCCGTGACCGGCGAGGGTGTCTGGCTGGAATTCGCCGGGTTCCTCCTGGACCTGGTGCTGGACCGGTTCACCGCCGAGGACGGCTCCCTGTACGACACCGCGCACGACGCGGAGCAGCTGATCCGCCGGCCGCAGGACCCGACCGACACCGCCGCGCCCTCCGGGTGGACGGCCGCGGCCGGCGCGCTGCTCTCGTACGCCGCGCACACCGGCTCGGAGGCGCACCGCACGGCGGCCGAGCGGGCGCTCGGGGTGGTGCGGGCGCTCGGCCCGCGCGTCCCGCGCTTCATCGGGCACGGCCTGTCGGTGGCGGAGGCGCTGCTGGACGGGCCGCGCGAGGTGGCCGTGGTCGGCCGGCCGGACGATCCGGCGCGCGCGGAGCTGCACCGGACGGCGCTGCTGGCGACGGCCCCCGGGGCGGTCGTGGCGGTCGGCGAGCCGGCCGCGGACGGCGGACCGGGCGCGGCCGAGGGCGAGTTCCCGCTGCTGGCGGGGCGGACGCCCGTCGAGGGACGGGCGGCAGCGTACGTGTGCCGGCACTTCGTGTGCGAGCGGCCCACGGCGGACCCGGCGGAACTCGCCGCCCAGCTCGGCACGGCGGCGGGCTCGGGCTCCTGACCGCCCGGGCCCGCCCGCCCCGTCAGTGCCGGTACGCCGCCAGCGAGATGCCGACGTAGTGCGCGACGAACGCGGCCAGCGTCAGCGAGTGGAACACCTCGTGGAAGCCGAAGAAGCGCGGTGAGGGGTTGGGGCGCTTGATCCCGTAGATGACCCCTCCCGCGCTGTAGAGCAGCCCGCCGACGACGACGAGCACGAGGACGGCGATGCCGCCGGCGCGCAGGAAGTCGGGCAGGAAGAAGACGGCCGCCCAGCCCATCGCGATGTAGCAGGGGGTGTAGAGCCAGCGCGGGGCGCCGACCCAGAAGACCCGGAAGGCGATCCCGGCCGCGGCCGCGAGCCAGACCGCCCACAGCAGCGTCCGTCCGGTGGAGGGCGGGAGGAGCAGGACGGTCAGCGGGGTATACGTCCCCGCGATGATCAGGAAGATGTTGGCGTGGTCGAGGCGGCGCAGCACCGCCTCGCCGCGAGGACCCCACGTGCCGCGGTGGTACACGGCGCTGATCCCGAACAGCAGGCAGGCGGTGAGCACGTACACCCCGCACGCCACCCGGGCGCGCCCGGAGTCCGTGAAGGCCATGAGGGCCAGGCCCGCCACCACGACGGCGGGGAACATCCCTGCGTGCAGCCAGCCGCGCATCAGCGGCTTGGCCTCCGGCGCGGCAGCCGCCGCAGCGGCCTCCCGCACGACTGCGGCGTCAGAAGTCATGGTCCACATGCTACCTACGGGTCCGTAGGTTTCTCCCGGTGTGCTTTACGGAAGATTGACGGGAGTGGCGATGCTCACGTGAGAGGCCCCCTGGACATATGCGCACATGCACCGGATGATCAGATGAGTGCGGTCGGCACCGGATGAGCGGAGCGCGAAGCGTCCGGGTCGCAGCCCCCACGGGGCATTCACCAAACGAACCCCTCAACAAGGAGCAATCGTGGCGCGCGACAACGCGGCTCCCACTTCCGTACCGACGAACCACAAGGACCTGATCGCCTGGGTCGACGAGATCGCGGCGATCACCCAGCCGGACAGCGTCGTCTGGTGCGATGGTTCCGAGGCCGAGTACGAGCGCCTGTGCGGGGAGCTCGTCGCGAAGGGAACCTTCCGCAAGCTCGACGAGACCAAGCGCCCGAACTCGTACTACGCCGCCTCCGACCCCTCCGACGTCGCGCGCGTCGAGGACCGGACCTTCATCTGCTCCGAGAAGGAGGAGGACGCCGGCCCGACCAACCACTGGAAGGCCCCGGCGGAGATGAAGGACATCTTCACCGGCGAGAACGGCATCTTCCGCGGCTCCATGAAGGGCCGCACGATGTACGTCGTCCCCTTCTGCATGGGCCCCCTCGGCTCCGAACTCTCCGCGATCGGCGTCGAGATCACCGACTCCGCCTACGTCGCGGTCGCCATGCGCACCATGACCCGCATGGGCCGCGCCGTGCTCGACGAGCTCGGCGAGGACGGCTTCTTCGTCAAGGCCGTCCACACCCTCGGCGCCCCGCTCGCCGAAGGCCAGGCCGACGTGCCGTGGCCGTGCAACACCACCAAGTACATCTCGCACTTCCCGGAGACCCGCGAGATCTGGTCCTACGGCTCGGGCTACGGCGGCAACGCCCTGCTCGGCAAGAAGTGCTACGCGCTGCGCATCGCCTCCGTCATGGCCCGCGACGAGGGCTGGCTCGCCGAGCACATGCTGATCCTCAAGCTCACCCCGCCGCAGGGCGAGGCCCGCTACGTCGCCGCGGCCTTCCCGTCGGCGTGCGGCAAGACCAACCTCGCCATGCTGGAGCCGACCATCCCGGGCTGGACGGTCGAGACCATCGGCGACGACATCGCCTGGATGCGCTTCGGCGAGGACGGCCGCCTGTACGCGATCAACCCGGAGGCCGGCTTCTTCGGCGTCGCCCCCGGCACCGGCGCGCACACCAACGCCAACGCCATGAAGACGATGTACGCCAACACCGTCTTCACCAACGTCGCGCTCACCCCGGACGGCGGCGACGTCTGGTGGGAGGGCATGACGGAGGAGCCCCCGGCCGAGCTGATCGACTGGAAGGGCAACCCCTGGACCCCGGAGTCCGAGACCCCGGCCGCCCACCCGAACGCCCGCTTCGCCGTCCCGGCCGCCCAGTGCCCGACGATCGCCCCCGAGTGGGAGGACCCCAAGGGCGTCCCGATCTCCGCGATCCTCTTCGGCGGCCGCCGCGCCTCCGCCGTCCCGCTGGTCACCGAGTCCTTCGACTGGAACCACGGCGTCTTCATCGGCTCGAACATCGCCTCCGAGAAGACCGCCGCCGCCGAGGGCAAGGTCGGCGAGCTGCGCCGCGACCCGTTCGCCATGCTGCCGTTCTGCGGCTACAACATGGGCGACTACATGGCCCACTGGATCAAGGTCGGCGCCTCCGCGGACGCCGCGAAGCTCCCGAAGATCTACTACGTGAACTGGTTCCGCAAGAACGACGCGGGCAAGTTCGTCTGGCCCGGCTTCGGCGAGAACAGCCGCGTCCTGAAGTGGATCGTCGGCCGCCTCGACGGCACCGCCGAGGGCGTCGAGACCCCGATCGGCATCCTGCCGACCAAGGGCGCCCTCGACCTCGACGGCCTCGACATCGCCGACGAGGACCTCGACTTCCTCCTCACCGTCGACAAGGACGTGTGGCGGGACGAGGCGTCGCTGGTGCCCGAGCACCTCAACACGTACGGCGACCACACGCCCAAGGAGCTGTGGGACCAGTACCACGCGCTCGTGGAGCGCCTGGGCTGAGCCGTAACGCGCCCTGAAGAAGGGCCCTTTGAACGTGGGAGTCCCCGACCAAGCGATTCCCACCGCTGTGGGAGCCCCCGACCAAGCGGTTCCCACCGCAGCCGCGGACCGTCCCGGAGAGCCCCCGTGCTCCTCCGGGCGGGCCGCGCGCACCCGCCGGCGGCGGGCCCCCGGTGCACGGGGGCCCGCCGCTCGCGCATTGCGCCCCCATGCGCACCGCCCCGGGTGTTCCGCCCGCATCGCGATGCGTTCCGCGGCCCGCGGGCGGGCAGCCTGCTCCCGTCAGAACGCACTTTCCACGGCGAGACGGGTGAGCGCACGGTGGCCGACCGGTCCCTCTTCGAAACGGCGTACGCATCGGCCGGTGCTGGCAGCGGGCCCGCCGGGCCGTCAGGATCGTCTCCTGGGCGCGGGCGCGCAGGGCGCGGGGGACGCGCCGGACGCGATGGGCTGGGCGCGATGGGTGCGATGACGGCGTTGAAGCGGCACGGCCGGCTCCTCGGACTGTCCGCGGTGGCGGCGGTGCTGGTGTTCACGCCGCTGGGCCTGTACGTGTGGGGCGGCGGCGGCCCGGCCGCCGCTCCGCCGCGCGGGGCGCTGCAGGACGTCCGGGTCACCGGGTGCCGGGTCGACCCAGCGAGCCGGCGGGTCGTCGCCGCGGTCGAGGCCTCGGGGCGGCCCGAGGTCGCGGGGGCGTACGTGGTGACGGTCGAGTTCCGCGACGACGACGGGTCCCGGCCGGGCGGGCGGGCCGCGCAGGCGCTGGTCCGGATCCCCGGGGTGGCCCCGCAGGCCGTCGAGCGGGGCGAGGCCGTCGGGCCGGTGTGGCCGTTCGCGGCGGTGCCGTGGTGCGGGGTCGCGGGGGCGGAGTTCACGCCCGCGCCGTGACCGCGGGCGGCGGGGGAGGGCGTACGGACCCGCGGGTGCCGCCGGAGCCGGCCGGGGCGGGCGTACGGCGGCCATGGCTCCCGGTCCGGAGCCTCCGCGGCCCCGGACCGGGGCCGTCAGAGGCGCCCGGCGAGGTTCTCGGAGAACCGGCCCAGGGCTGCGGCGTGCGCGTCCATCAGCTCGGCGGCGAGGATCGCGACGGTGGTGTCGGCGCGTGACGCGGCCACGACGAGCGCCCGGCCGGCGAGGTCGTGCGCCCGCCGGTGCAGGGCGGCGGGGTCCGCGGCGGGGTCGTGCGGCGCCCGGGCGGGGGCGCTGCCGCGCAGCCGGGCGACCTGGGCGGCGATGCGGTTGCCGGCGTCGTCCTGCCCGAGCGCGTCCGTGACGGCCAGCAGGGCGGTCAGGTGCCCGGCGAGCTGGTGGTCGAGCGCCTCGGCGCGGGTGCTGTGCGGATAGTCGGAGTGGCGGCCGCCCACACGGTGGACGACCGGCTTGGTCCGGATCGGCTCGTACATGAGTGGCCTCCTGAAAGTCAGGAGACCATCCTACATTGGATTCGTTCTAAAGTTTTTCCCGATCCTGGACCGAGGGGCGGTGGAGCGGGGCCGGACCCCTCCACCGCCCCTCGGGCGTTCCTCGACCGCGGGCGCGGCCGGTGCGTCAGTGCTGGCCGTAGCCGTCCAGGAACTTGCCGATCCGGGTGACGGCGTCCGCCAGGTCGGGGGCGGCCGGCAGCGTCACGATCCGGAAGTGGTCCGGCTCGGGCCAGTTGAATCCCGTGCCGTGCACCACCATGATCTTCTCGGCCCGCAGCAGGTCGAGGACCATCTGCCGGTCGTCCTTGATCTTGTAGACGGCCGGGTCGAGCCGCGGGAACAGGTAGAGCGCGCCCTTCGGCTTCACGCAGGTGATGCCCGGGATCTGCGTCAGCAGGTCGTAGGCGGTGTCGCGCTGCTCCAGCAGCCGCCCGCCCGGCAGGACCAGGTCCTGGATCGACTGCCGTCCGCCCAGCGCGGTCGCCACGGCGTGCTGCGAGGGCATGTTCGCGCACAGGCGCATGTTCGCCAGGATGGTCAGGCCCTCGATGTACGAGGCGGCGTGCTGCTTCGGGCCGCAGACCGCCATCCAGCCCGCCCGGTAGCCGGCGACCCGGTAGTTCTTCGACAGGCCGTTGAAGGTGAGCGTCAGCAGGTCGGGCGCGACGGCCGCGGTGTTGGTGTGCGTGGCGCCGTCGTAGAGGATCCGGTCGTAGATCTCGTCCGAGCACACGATCAGGTTGTGGCGGCGCGCGATGTCGGTGAGGCCCCGCAGCATCTCGTCGTCGTAGACGGCGCCGGTCGGGTTGTTCGGGTTGATGATGACGATCGCGCGGGTGCGGTCGGTGACCTTCCGCTCGATGTCGGCCAGGTCCGGCATCCAGTCGGACTGCTCGTCGCAGCGGTAGTGCACGGCCGTGCCGCCGGCCAGCGAGACGGACGCCGTCCACAGCGGGTAGTCCGGTGCCGGGACGAGGACCTCGTCGCCGTCGTCGAGCAGCGCCTGCATCGCCATCTGGATCAGCTCGGAGACGCCGTTGCCGAGGTAGATGTCCTCGACGTCCAGCTCGATGCCCTTGGTCTGGTAGTGCTGCATGACCGCGCGCCGCGCGGACAGCAGACCCTTCGCGTCCCCGTAGCCGTGGGCGTCGCCCAGGTTGCGGAGCATGTCCTCCAGGATCTCCGGCGGGCACTCGAAGCCGAAGGCCGCGGGGTTGCCGGTGTTCAGCTTGAGGATGCGATGACCTGCCGCTTCGAGCCGCATCGCCTCTTCGAGGACGGGGCCGCGGATCTCGTAGCAGACATTGGCGAGTTTCGTTGACTGGATCACCTGCATGACGGGAGCTTACGGGCCCCGCGCCGGGCCCGCTGGGGATTCCCCTGCGCGATCGCAGGGGGATATGTCCCGGTTCGCGCGATGGGAAGGGCGGGTGTCCGCTGGGCCTTGGAAATGCGGGCGGCGGCCGCGCTCCACCTGCGGAATCGGTGTGTCCGCATGCATCCGGCAGGGGCGGTGTTGCGCTCGTCACCCCGCCCCCGGGCGCGGCGCCGGATGCCCCGCGCCGGCGCGGGCACACGGGTGCGGCCGGGGCGCACGAGGACGGGTCCTGAGTACGGCTCCTGAGTACGGTTCCTGAGTACGCGCACTCATGCGGCGGGCCCGCGCCCCGGCGGAGGGTGTCCTTCCGGGAGCACCGGGGACGGAGAGGCGGAGCAGTGGATTTCGTAGTCGGCGACATGGCGATCACCACCGTGGGCACGGACGGGGACGACCGGGCGATCGAGTTCCTGGTACGGCCCCACCGCGACGGCCGCAGCGGCGGCCGGGTCGGCAGCGAGGGCCACTTCGCCATCTACCGCGAGCACGACCAGGGCTGGGAGGGCGCCCGCCTCGCCATCGACCCCCGGTCCGGCAGCGTCCCCGTCGCCGCCGTCGAATGGGCGGTGGAGTTCGCCCGCGAATACCTCTGACGGCGCCACCTGGCGCCGCGTCACCTGATGCGGCGCCACCTCGCGCGGCGACGCGTCCGGTGCGGCGGGAACTCGTCCGGCAACCTGGGGCGTTGTCCCGAACGAGTGGGTCCGCCCCGCCCTGCCGGGCCTGGAAGGCGGTGTGCAGAATGACCCGTATGTCGATAGCGAACATCCCGCAGGCGGCCACCGCCGCAGACGCCCCGGAGATCGGCCGCACCCTGGCCCGCTCCTTCGGTGACGACCCGATGATGTGCTGGTTCTTCCCCGAGGAGGCCTCCCGCGAGGAGCGGCTCACGGAATACTTCACGACCCTCTTCACCCGGCACTACGTCCGGCACGGCGTCTGCGAGCGCACCGCCTCCGCAGCCGCCTTCTGGGTCGCCCCCGAGGCCGGCGAGCTGGGCGTTCCCGACGCGGAGACCCAGCAGGCCCTCCTGGCGGTGCTCGGCGACCGCGCCGGGATATTCGGCGAGGCCATCCAAGCCGCCGCCGCCCACACCCCGCAGGAGCCGCACTGGTACCTCGCCGCCATCGGCGCCGACCCCGCCGCCCGCGGCCAGGGCCACGGCGCGGCCCTGCTGCGCTCCGGCCTCGCCAAGGCCGACGCGGCCGGCATGCCCGCGTACCTGGAGTCCTCCAAGGCGGACAACCTGCCGTTCTACGAGCACTTCGGCTTCACCGTCCGCGAAGAGCTCGCCCTCCCCGGCGGCGGCCCCACCCTGTGGGCCATGTGGCGCGAGCCGCAGCAGGCGGCCGACGCCGCCTGACCCCGCCGCGCCCCGGCGCACACGCGGGCGGACCGGCGTCGCGTTCCGTAAACACTTGGACGCGGAACGTACCGCCACGGGACACTGCCTGTCTGCCCGCCCCCCGCACCGCCGCCCGGCACGCGGGGCTCCCGGGGCGACGGCCTCGCCCCGGGAGGCGGCCGGCGGGCTGCCGTACGACACCCCGGGGTGGCGATGGGACCGTCCGCACCACGATCCGCACCGCGCGGGGCGCCACCGGGCCGCGGCCCGGTGGCCCTCGCGCTCCGTTACTACGGCAGGGAGCTGGTCCGGCTCCGCCGGTTCGCGCTCCCCGCCATGCTGTCGCCGGCGCTCGGCAACATCGGCGTCAACTACCTGGCACCGCTGGTCGTCGCCAAGCTCGTCGGCCGCATCGCCGACGGCGGCGCCGGCCTCGCCGCGACCCTGCCCTACGTGCTCGGCTTCGCCGGCGTCCTGCTCCTCGCCGAAGCCCTGTGGCGGCTCGGCGTGCACTGCCTGAACCGGCTCGACGCGCTCGGCATCGAGCGGCTCTACGTGATCGGCCTCGACGAGCTGTTCGCGAAGGACGCCGCCTTCTTCCACGACAACTTCGCCGGATCGCTGACCAAGCGGGTCCTCGGCTTCGCCTCCCGCTTCGAGGAGTTCGTCGACACCCTCGCATTCGCCGTCGTCGGCCGGTTCGTGCCGCTGCTGTTCGGGTCCGTCGTCCTGTGGCAGTACGAACCGCTGCTCGTTGCCGGACTGCTGACGATGATCACCGTCACCGCCCTGTGCGTCGCACCGCTCGTACGCCGCCGGCAGGCGCTCGTCGACCGGCGCGAGGCGGCCATCGCCCGGGTCGCCGGGCACGTCTCCGACAGCCTGGCGAACATGGACACCGTCCGCGCGTTCGCCGCCGAACGGCGCGAGGCCGAGGAGCACCGGTCACGGGTCGCCGAATCGCGCCGGCTCACCCTGCGGGCCTGGGACTACGGCAACCTCCGCATCGACACGGTCGTCGCCCCGATGTCCGTCCTGACCAATGCGCTCGGCCTGCTCATCGCGGTCGCCGTCGTCGGCGGCAGCGCCGCCGCGGGCGGCGGCGGGGGCGGGACCGGGCACGGCGTGGAGGCCGTCGTCGTCGCCTTCACCTACTACTCCAACGCCACCCGCATCATGTTCGAGTTCAACCAGGTCTACCGCCGCCTGGAGCGGTCGATGACGGAGGCCGCCCAGTTCACCGAGCTGCTGCGGGAGCCGCCGACCGTCCTCGACCCGCCGGAGCCCGAGCCGGCACCGCCGCCGCGGGCCGCCGACGTCCGCTTCGAAGGCGTCACCTTCGCCCACCAAGGCGCCCGCCCCCTCTTCGAGGAACTCGACCTGGCCGTGCCCGGCGGCGCCAAGTTCGGCCTCGTCGGCCGGTCCGGCGGCGGCAAGAGCACCCTGACCCGGCTGCTGCTGCGGATGACGGACGTCGACGCCGGCCGCATCCTCGTCGGCGGCCGCGACATCAGCCGGCTGCGCCAGGCCGACCTGCGCGACCTCATCGCGTACGTGCCGCAGGACCCGGCCATGTTCCACCGCACCCTCCGCGAGAACATCGCCTTCGCCCGCCCCGGCGCCACCGACGCGGAGGTCCGGCGCGCGGCCGAGGCGGCGCACGTCACCGAGTTCGCCGACGTGCTGCCCGACGGCTTCGACACCCTCGTCGGCGAACGCGGCGTCAAACTGTCCGGCGGGCAGCGCCAGCGGGTCGCGCTCGCCCGCGCCATCCTGCGCGATGCGCCGATCCTGCTGCTCGACGAGGCCACCAGCGCCCTCGACTCCGAGAGCGAGATCCTCGTCCAGGAAGCGCTCTGGCAGCTCATGGCCGGGCGCACGGCCCTGGTCGTCGCCCACCGGCTGAGCACCGTCGCCGCCATGGACCGGCTCATCGTCCTCGACCGCGGGCGGATCGTCGAACAGGGCCGCCACGACGAACTGCTCACCTCCGGCGGCGCCTACGCGCGGCTGTGGCGGCACCAGTCGGGAGGCTTCCTCGGCGGCGCGGACGGCTCGGAGGGCGGCGGCGCGGCGGGCGGCGGCCGCAACGCCCCGGCCGACGGCCCGGGTACCGTGGGCCGGTGAAGATCATCGACCTGGAGCCGGGCGACCCGCGGCTCGCCGCCGACCTGCTGCCCGTCCTGCGGGAGCTGCGCCCGCACCTGACCGCCGACCTCCTCGCCGGCGTCTACGCCGAGGGCCACCCGCAGGGCCTGCGGTTCAGCGCGGCGTACGACGACGGGGGCGCGTGCGCGGGTGCGGCCGGCTGGCGCATCGTCGCGAACACCGTCGACATCCGCCGCCTGTACGTCGACGACCTCGTCACCGCGGCCCACACCCGCTCCCGCGGCGTGGGCCGCGCCCTGCTCGCCCACCTGGAGGAGCGGGCCCGCGCGGCCGGCTGCCGCCTCATGGACCTCGACTCGGGCACCCACCGCACCGGGGCGCACCGCTTCTACCTCCGCGAGCGGTTCGACATCGTCGCGTTCCACTTCGCCAAGGGGCTCGACTAGCGCCTGCCTCCCCGACGACGGCGGCGCCGGACTGAAAGGGTGATGGTGAAACGTTCCTGTGGAGGCGGGGACGTTACGGGGGAGCGCGCTCGCGGGAGGGATGGCGCTGCCCGAACGCGTCTCCTTCAGGAGGACACCCCCATGCGCCTGCGCAGCGCCCTGGCCGCCGCCCTCGGCGGCCTCATGCTCTCTGCGGCCCTGCCGTCGTCCCCGGCTTCGGCCGCCACCGGCGAGTTCGTGTACACCTACGTCGGCCTGAACTCCGTGGCCCTGCGCGGCGTGCTGGCCGACCCGGAAAGCGGGCAGTGCATCAACCTGCCCGAGACGGTCGGCTCCGCCTTGCCCGCCCACGCCCCGCGCAACCACACGAACTCCACCGCCACCGTCTTCCTCGATGCGGACTGCGACGGCGACACCTTCTACGTGATGAACCCGGGCAAGGTGCTGGGCGACCGCCTGCGGCTCCGGTCCGTCGTCTTCGGCTGACGACTGGCCCGCACTCCACCAGGGGCGGGACCCGGCCGGGTCGGGACGTGCGCGGCGGCGGACGCGGGCCGGTCGTCCTCCCGCTGCTCGTACGCACCTCCGGATCCGGGCCGGCCGGCGCCCGGGGACAGGGCCGCGACCAGCCGGTCGGGGTCGTGGCCGACGGGTACGGCGTGGTCGGCGGCGCCTCGACGGCAGGCACTCTGCGCGAAGGGCTGGGCGGCCGGCAGCGCCCGCGCAGCGTTGTCCCGCGTCTACGCCGGCCGCGGGGCGCGAAGGCCGGGCTCGAGGATCACGAGGGGGATGGTGCGGGTCGGGCGGGCCCGGGCCCGGTAGTCGTCCAGGGCGGGCCACAGGCCGGACAGGGCCGGCCAGTAGACCTCGCGCTCGTCCGCGCCGGCCGTGCGGGCCAGGGCCGGCGAGACGTCCGGACCCACCTGGACGCGGACCTCGGGGTGCGCGGCGAGGTTCCGGTACCAGTCCGGGTGTGCGGGGGCGCCCCAGGCGGCCGCGGCGACGACCAGGCGGGCCTCGTCCTCGGCGTAGATGAGGGGCGTGCGGGTGGCGCGGCCGGTGCGGCGGCCGACGGTGGTGAGGAGGAGGGTGGGCACGCCGTGCCAGAGGTGGCCGTCCTGGCCGCCGGTGGCCGCGTAGTCGCGGACGTGGTCGCGGGCGGGGCCGGGGCGGGGATCGGCGGGGTGGTCCCAGTCGACGGTGATCGTCTGCATGCTGCTGCCTCCGAGTAGCGGACCCCGGGAGCACCAACGATCCTGCGGCGGATCCGGATACGGTCGGCACACCCGTAGCGCAAGCGTGGTGGTCTGGACCAAGCTCGTTGCATGGATCTGGAGTTGAGGCACCTCAAGATCATCCGCGCGGTCGCGGACGCCGGGAGCCTGACCCGCGCCGCCACCCGGCTCGGGCTCGCCCAACCCGCCCTCAGCACCCAGCTCAGACGGATCGAGCGGGCGCTCGGCGGGGCGCTGTTCGACCGCGGAAGGGACGGCGTACGGGCCACCGCGCTCGGCGAACTCGTCCTCGACCGGGCGCGGGTACTGCTGCCCGCGGTGTGCGAGCTCCAGGAGGAGGCCGTCCGGTTCGCCCGCCAGGGCACCGCCGGCCACCGCATCGGCGGGACGCACGGGCCGCTGCTCGGCGGGCTCGTCGACCGGCTCGCCCGGCAGGACCCAGGGGTACCGGTGGCGACGTACACCGCCTGGTCGGAGCGGGAGATCGCCGGGTCCGTCGCCGGCGGGCGGCTCGACTTCGCGCTGATCGGCGTGTGCGGGGAGAGCCCGCCGCCGGAGCCCGGGCGGCTCGCGTGGATGGAGGTCGCACGGGACCCGGTGTACGTGATGCTCGCCGAGGACCACCCGCTGGCGCGGCGGGCCGAGATCGAGCTGACCGAGCTCGCGGCGGAGGCGTGGACCGACGTGCCGGGGGACGGGTGCTTCGGGGACTGCTTCGCCGCGGCGTGCGTGCGGGCCGGGTTCACGCCCGCCTGCGTGTACGAGGCGGACACCGCGTCCTGCGTGCATCTGGTGCAGGTGGGGCGGGCGGTGGGGTTGTGCCGGGCGACGTTCCCGGCGACGCCGGGGGTGGTCACCCGGCCGCTGGCCGGGACCCCCCTGGTGTGGCGGCACCTGCTGGGCTGGCATCCCGCCGGCCGGGCCGCGGCCCGCGCCGCGCATGTGCTGGCGCAGGCGCGGGCGGCCCACACCGAAGCGATGGCCCGCGCGGCGGCGACCCCGACCGCGGCGCACCCGTGATCCCGCCGCGGGATTCCGCGAACGCCCGTGGGCCCCGGCTCCGCCCGGCGGGGGCGCCTCAAGCGCCGGCGGGGCTGGATGCGGCGGCGTCCGCCGTCGGGTGCGGGCCTCGGCCGGAGTCGCGGCGGGCCGGAGTCGGCGGCGCGGTGGTGTCGCCGGCTCTGCCCGGACCCGCGCCTCAAGCGCCGGCGGGGCTGGGTTTGACCGGCGTTCGCCGTCGGGTGCGGGTTGGTCGATATGCGCGGTCGGGGGCGGTTTGGGTCGATCCGAGGGGGCGGGTGCGGCGGGTCGGAGGCGGCCGGCGCGGCGGTGTCGCGGGCTCTGCCCGGACCCGCGCCTCAAGCGCCGGCGGGGCTGGGTTTGGCCGGCGTTCGCCGTCGCGTGCGGGTTGGTCGATATGCGCGGTCGGGGGCGGTTTGGATCGATCCGAGGGGGCGGGTGCGGCGGGTCGGAGGCGGCCGGCGCGGCGGTGTCGCGGGCTCCGCCCGGACCCACGCCTCAAGCGCCGGCGGGGCTGGATTGGGCCGGCGTTCGCCGTTGGGTGCGGGCTGGTCGATCTGCGCGGTCGGGGGCGGTGCGGGTTGATGCGCGGGGGCGGGTGCGGCGCACGGGGCGGTGGGTCGGAGGCGGCCGGCGCGGCGGTCTCGCGGGCTCTGCCCGGGCCCGCGCCTCAAGCGCCGGCGGGGCTGGATGCGGCGGGGTTCGCCGTCGGGTGCGGGTTGGTCGACGTGCGCGGTCGGGTGCGGGCGGGTCGGCGCGCGCTTCCAGCCCGGCGCCTGGTGCGCGGGTCAGGGGCGGCCGGCGCGGACGGGGTGCCGTCCGTTCCCCGCCCCCTCGGGGGCGGGGCCGGGGACGCACCAGCTACGGGAGGTAGCGTTCGATGACCCTCGGGCCTTCCTTCTCGATCAGCTTCCGGGCCTTCTCGACCCGCTCCGGAGTCGGGTCGGCGCCCGTCGCCATGACGAGGTCCTCGGGGTCGTACGCCCGCTCCCCGCCCGTGAACAGCTTCGACGAAGGGGTCACGGACTCACGCTGCTGGTCCGATTCTGTTCCCATCGGTTGCCTCCTAGGAGTACCTGCCTGGTGCCCCCATCCTCCGGCCGCAACTCCAAGAACGCACGTCGGCGCCAGGCGCCCGCCCGAACCCTGCTCCCGCCCCGCCGGGCATAACACCGGGGGAGGGGCCAACCGGCAGTACGCAACGCCCCGTTGGGGTCCCTACGGTTTCCGCATCCCCGCCGAAAACCGAAGGGACCCCCCATGCCCAAGCGACACGCCCGATCGGCGTGTACCGCCCTGGCCGCGGCCGGCCTGCTGCTCGCCGCGGCCGTCGGGACGGCCGCCGCCGAGCCGGCGGCCCGGACCGCCCCGGCCCCGTCCGCCGCCGAGACCCTGCGCACCGCCGACGCGCAGCCCGAGCTGCTGGCCGCCATGCAGCGCGACCTCGGGCTGAGCCCGGACCGGGCCCGGACCCGCCTCGCGCACGAAGCCGAGGCCGGGGCGGCCGCCGCCCGCCTGCAGAGCCGCCTCGGCCCCGCCTTCGCCGGCGCCTGGGTCGACGGCTCGGACACGGCCGCCCTGTCCGTCGCCACGACCCGCTCCTCCGACGCGGCCGCGATACGCGCCGCCGGCGCCCGGCCGGTCGTCGTCGCCCGCTCCCTCGCCTCCCTCGACGCCGCGAAGACCGCCCTCGACCGGGCCGCCACCGCCGGGACCCCGGTGCGCTACGTCGACCCCCGCACCAACACGCTCGTCGTCGAGGAGGCCGAGCCCGGCGCCGCGGCCCGCCTGCTCGCCGCGACCGGCACCGACGCCTCCCTCGTCACCGTGGTGCCGACCGCGCAGGCCCCGCGCCCGCTGTACGACCTGCGCGGCGGCGACGCGTACTACATGAACGGAAGCGGCCGCTGCTCCGTCGGCTTCCCGGTGACCCGCGGCACCACCCACGGCTTCGCCACCGCCGGGCACTGCGGCCGGGCAGGGACGACGACGACCGGCTTCAACCGGGTCGCCCAGGGCTCCTTCCAGGCGTCGGTGTTCCCCGGCAGCGACATGGCCTGGGTCGCCGCGAACACGAACTGGACGGCCACCCCGTACGTCAAGGGCAGTGGCGGCGCGAACGTGCAGGTCACCGGCTCGGTCCTGCAGCCCGTCGGAGCGTCGGTCTGCCGCTCGGGCTCCACGACCGGCTGGCACTGCGGCACCATCCAGCAGCACAACACCAGCGTCACCTACCCCGAGGGCACCATCTCCGGCGTGACCCGCACGACGGTGTGCGCCGAGCCCGGCGACTCCGGCGGCTCGTACATCTCCGGCAGCCAGGCGCAGGGCGTGACCTCGGGCGGCTCCGGCAACTGCTCCAGCGGCGGCACCACCTTCTTCCAGCCGCTGAACCCGATCCTGTCCGCGTACGGGCTGACCCTGAGGACCACCGGCGGCGACCCGGGCCCCGGCCCGGGCCCCGGCGAGCCCGAGCCGGGCGGCACCTGGAAGTCCGGCACCGTCTACGCGGCGGGCGCGACCGTCACGTACGGCGGCGCGAGCTACCGCTGCCTGCAGGCCCACCAGGCCCAGGCGGGCTGGGAGCCGCCGAACGTCCCCGCGCTGTGGCAGCGCCTCTGACACGCCTCCCCGCGTGAGGACGGGGCGGGTGACCCGCGGCTGCCAAGGGGGGAGCCGCGGTGCACCCGCCCCGTGCCCTTCTCCGACCCGTTCCGCCCCGCCCGCTACCCCGCCAGCGCCGCCGCCACCGCCGTCGCCGCGGCGACCGCCCCGCAGACCACCAGGTTGACCAGCCGGTGCTCCCAGAAGACGGCGACGAACTCGCGGATGGTGGCGCTCGGCCAGAAGTAGCGGGCCGTCGGCGAGCCCACCACCTGCCCGTTCACGCCCGCCTTCCGCGCCGTCATCGCGGCGCGGAAGGCGTGGAAGTTGTTGGTGACGACGACGCACCGGTAGTCCGGCCCGGCCTCCGCCTCCATCACCTCCCGGCTGAAGGCGAGGTTCTCGTCCGTCGTCCGGGAGCGGTCCTCCAGGCGTACGAGATCGGGCGCCGCGCCCTGCGCCAGCAGCCAGTCCGCCATCGCCCGCGCCTCGGACAGCTTCTCGTCCTCGCCCTTCCCGCCCGACGCCAGCAGCAGCGGCACCCGCCCGCCGCGCGCCGCCTGCGCGGCCTGGAGCCGCAGGCCCTTCTCCAGGCGGGAGGCCAGCAGCGGCGGCACCCGCTCGCCGCCGAGCAGGCCGGAGCCGAGGACCACCACGAAGTCGACGTCGCCGCGGACCGGGGTGCGCCCGTACAGGAAGGCGTACGCGAGGAAGCAGACGAACAGGAACGACACGTACGCGACGAGCAGCACCAGCCCGCCGACCGCCGCGTCCATGGCGGGCGAGCCCCGGTCGGCGACGTACGCGACGAGCCCGATCAGCCCGAAGATCCCCGTCCCGGCCGCCAGCGACAGCAGGTTGGCGGGGCTGCGGCCCTCCCGCCGGAGCATCGTGATGCCGTTGCCGACGAGGAAGCCGGCGAGCACGAGCGTGCCCAGCGCCGGCACCAGCAGGATCAGCGCCACCGCCACGACCCTGAGCAGCGGCGGCAGCGACGGGATCAGGAACAGCACCCCGATCGAGGTCCATATGAGGGTCAGGCCCAGCAGGACGGCGTTGCGGAACCGCCGGCGGTCCGCCCGCACGCTCACCAGGAACAGCAGCAGCAGGACGGCCGCGGGCGCGAAAGCGATCATGCGCCCCAGCGTACGGCGCGTCAGCGCCCGCGGAACGGGGTGCGGCGCACCGCCCGCCCCGCCAGGACTCCGGTGCGCCGGCCCTCCCGCATCACGAACCGCCCGTCGACCAGGACGTGCGGGATCCCGGCCGGCAGCGCCCGCGGGTCCTCGTACGACGCCCCGGCGGCGACCGTCCCCGGGTCGAACAGCACCAGGTCGGCCCGGTACCCGACCCGCACCAGCCCCCGGTCCGGCAGCCGCAGCCGGGCCGCCGGCCGGCCCGCGAGGTGCGCCACGCACTCCTCCAGCGTCAGCACGCCCAGCTCGCGCACGTACCGGCCCAGGTAGTGCGGGAAGGTGCCGTACGCCCGCGGGTGCGGCTTCGCGCCGCGCAGGATGCCGTCGGAGCCGCCGGTGTGGAAGCGGTGCCGCATGACCGCCCGTACGTTGTCCTCGTGCCCCACGTGCTGCAGGACGGTCGGCCCCAGCCGGTCGGCCAGCAGCAGCCGCCGCGCCTCCTCCCAGCAGCGCAGCCGCCGGCCCGTCCACGCGCCGTTCGCCGGGTCCGCCGTCCCCGACACCTCCACCGCCGACCAGTCCACCGGCACGCCGTGGCAGCCGTCCGAGCCGTCGGCCTCCATCGTGTGCCGGATCCGCTCCGCGTCGGCGTCGTCGGCCAGCCGCGCCAGGAGCGCCCTCGGACCGCCCGCCGACGCCCAGCCCGGCAGGAGCGCGGCGAGCGTGGTGCAGCCCGGCGTGTACGGGTAGCTGTCGAGGGTGATGTCGGCGCCGCGGGCCAGCTCGGCGTCCAGCAGCGCCAGCAGCTCCGGCGCCCGGCCCGCGTTCTCCGGGAAGTTCATGGTGGCGTGTGCCAGGTGCAGGGCGCAGCCCGCCTCCCGGGCCAGGGCGACGACCTCCGCGTACGCGCCGAGCGCGCCCCGCCCGTACGAGCGGTGGTGCGGGCACCAGTAGCCGCCGTACGCGGCCACGACCCGGCACAGTGCGGCCAGTTCGGCCGCGGTCGCGTACATGCCGGGCGCGTAGGTGAGGCCGGAGGACATGCCGACCGCGCCCTGCGCGAGGCCCTCGGCGACCAGGGCGCGCATCCGGTCGAGCTCGGCGGGCGCGGCGGGCCGGTCCTCCCAGCCGACGGCGTACGCGCGCACGGTGCCCTGCGGGACGAGGTAGGCGGCGTTGACGGCGATGCCCGTGCGGTCGAGGCGGTCCAGGTAGCCGCCGACGGTGCGCCACGTGAAGTCGGCGTCCTCGCCGGGCCCGTTCCAGCCGGTGATCGCCGCCCGTACCTCGGCGAGGGTGCGGTCGTCGGCGGGCGCGTAGGAGAGGCCGTCCTGGCCGAGGACCTCCAGGGTGACGCCCTGGGCGGCCTTGGCGCTGTGGTCGGGGTCGGTCAGCAGCGCCAGGTCGCTGTGGGCGTGCATGTCGGTGAAGCCGGGGGCGAGGGCCAGCCCGGCGGCGTCGACGGTCAGCCGGCCGCCGGACCGGATCCGCCCGATCCCGGCGATCCGGCCCCCGTGCACGGCGACGTCGGCCGTGTACGAGGGCCCGCCCGTGCCGTCGACGACGCGGGCCCCGCGGAACACCAGGTCCATGCCCTGCCCCCCGGGTGAGCGGATCGGGTGCGGTGGATGCGCCGTTTCAGAAGAAGGTGCGGACCAGTTCGGTGACGGTGCCGTCGGGTCCGGTCACCGGGATCAGCGGCCACTTCTCGAAGATCGTGCAGGGGTGCGCCATGCCGAGCGCGACGCGGTCGCCGACCTCCAGTGCGGTGCCGGGCGCCGTCTCCAGCCAGGCGTGCTGGTCGGACAGCTTCGTGACGGTGATCCCGGTGCCGGGCCGCTCGGTGCCGTCGGCGCCGCGTACGGCGAGCACCTCGGGCAGGCCGAGGTCGTAGGCGATGTCGCGCTTGCCGGCGTTGACGAAGGCCTGGCCGGGCGTGGGCCGGGAGACGACCTGGGTCCACAGCCGGAAGGCCGGCAGCAGCCCGCCCTCCTCGGGGTGCCGGTTGAAGGGGGTGAGGCCGGAGTACCAGCCGTGGTCGTGCGAGACGTAGGCGCCGGAGCGCAGCAGCCGCTGCACGGGCAGGGAGAGCTCGGGGATGGCGGCGAAGACCTCGGCGACCGCGTCGAACCACTCGCTGCCGCCGGCGCTGACGACGATCCGCTCCAGGCCGGTGCCCTTGAACAGCCCGGCGGCGTCGAAGTCGGCGGCGAGGGCGGTGAGGCTGCGCAGCCACTCCCGGACGCTGTCGGCGTCGGCGCCGGGCATGGTGGCCTCGTAGCCGGCGACGCCCGCCAGCCGCAGGGTCGGGGCGGCGGCCACGGCGCGGGCGACGTCCATGCACTCGGCCGCGGTGCGCACGCCGGTGCGGCCCTCGGCGCCGGCGCCGAGCTCGACGACGACGTCGACGGGGCGGGTGGTGCGGCCGGCGAGGGCGGCGTCCATGAGGGCGACCCCGCGGACGGAGTCGACGTACGCGACGAACTCGAACTCGGGGTCGGCGGCGAGCTCCGCGGCGACCCAGTGCAGGGCGGGGGCGTCGACGAGCTCGTTGGCGAGGAAGATCCGGCGGATGCCGAAGGCGCGGCAGACGCGGGCCTGGTGCGGCATGGCGACGGTGATGCCCCAGGCGCCCTGCTTCAGCTGCCGCTCGAAGAGGCGGGGGGCCATGCAGGTCTTGCCGTGAGGGGCGAACTCCAGGCCGTGGCGGTCGCAGAACGCGGCGAGCGCGGCCAGGTTGTGGTCCAGGGCCTCGCCGTCGAGGGTGAGGACGGGGGTGGTGAAGCCGCCGGTGTGCAGGTCGCGGTGCTGGGCGGCCAGCTCGCCGACGGTGAGCCCGGCGTCCGCGGCGTCCGGCGGGAGGCCCTTGAAGCGGTGGTCGACGCGTTCGCGGTCGAGTTCCCGCACCGCTTCCCGGACCGTCGTGCGGGCCGGCTTCCCGTCCGTCGCGGGGTCCGGGTGCGGCTGCTGCCCGGCTGCCTCGGCGCTGGCCATGCGGATTCCTCCTCGCGCCGCGCCGGCCGCCGCGTGGTGCGGGAGGCCGGGGCGGCTGCTGTTCGGTGCTGTCTTACCTCCCCGAGGACGGCGGGGCAACGCCGGGCGGTTCCCGGCGCGGCGCAGGCGGGGCCGGGCGCGGGCGGGGCGCCCCGGCGAGGGGGTGCCCCGCCCGCGCGGGCTGCCGTGCTAGGCGGTGCAGTACTGCGCTTCCTTGCCGATGGAGCGGTACATGCAGTCGGCGTTCTCCAGGAGTTGCAGGACGGCGTCGCGGTTGCGGGAGGTCTCGCGGTCGATCACCTCGTCGGGCGGGTAGAAGCCGCCGCCGCCGAAGCCGGACGGGTACATCTCGAAGGTGTAGCCGAAGATCTTCTGGTCGCCCCACAGCCAGTCGTCGATCGTGCCGTCCGTGATGTAGAGGTCGCTGGACTGCTCGGGCGTGTAGCCGTTGCTGTTCGCCATGCGGGTGCCGACGGTCTTGAAGACGGCGAGGTCGTCCGCGGTCAGGCCGGGGGCGGTGTCGTTGTACGTCCACCCGTACGGCCACAGCACGAGCTCGCTGTAGGTGTGGAAGTCGATCGCGGCCTTGATCTGCTGCTTGCCGCCGACGACGCGGCTGCGGACGAAGTCGGAGACGACCTTCACCTCGGGCGCCGACTCGGGCGCCGAGCCGCGGTAGGTGTCGGAGCCCTTGCTGCCGCTGGAGCCGCCGCAGCAGCCCCACTTGTAGTTCCAGTTGCGGTTCTCGTCGGTGCCGACGGAGGAGGAGCCGGAGTTCGGCTGGCGGTTCTTGCGCCAGGAGCGGTAGGAGCCGGTGGCGATGTCGTACTCGCCGCCGTCGGGGTTGAGGTCCGGGACGATCCAGATCTCGCGGCTGTCGACCATGCGGGTGACGCGGGCGTCGGTCCCGTAGGTGGAGCCGAACTCCTTGAGCAGGTAGAGCGCCATCTCGACGGTGAGGTGCTCGCGGGCGTGCTGGTGGTGCGTGAAGAGGACCTCGGGCTCGTTCTCGTCGGCGGCGACGTTATCGCTGATCTTGATGGCGACGATGTCGCGTCCCTGGTACGACTTGCCGATCACCCGCTTGCTCATGATGGCGGGGTACTGGGCGATGCGCTGGTCGATCTCGGCGCTCATCTCGGCGTAGTTGTGGTACCGGGAGTCCGCGGACGGGAAGTCCGCCGGGCCCGCCTGGACGCCGCGCTCGGAGCGGTCGGGCGGGCCGCCGAGGGGGGTGAGCTCGTAGCCGAGGCGGCGCAGGGCCTTGGCCTGGAGCGGGTCGGCGCTGACGACGACCGAGCGGGCGTCGACCTCGTCGATGGAGACACCCGTACGGAGCAGGGCGGTTCGCTCGGCCGGAGTCGCCGGGCCCTTGATCTCGTACTGGGCGACGGCCTCGTCGAGGGTGGCGGTGGAGGGGCTGGGCGGCGGGGCCGCCGTCGCGCTCATGCCGTAGGCGGGCGCGCCCAGCGCGAGGGCGAGCAGGGCCGCCGTGACGGCGGCCCTGCGTCGTGTGTGGAGCCGCATGCGTTCTCCTGGGTGGGGAGGTGGGGGTAGCCGTGCGGACGGGCACAGCGTGCTCTTGTGGCATATCCAGGTCAAGAACCGGAAATCGGCCAGATTCCTTCGAAGCCACCCCCACTCGTACCGCCTACGGCAGGCCGTGAACCTTCGGACCCACCGCGTTGGACCAGGCGTTGCCCGCCTTGGCGTCCCAGTTCGTCGACCAGGTCATCGCCCCGCGCAGCCCCGGGTAGGTCTTCGACGGCTTGAAGGACCCGCAGTTGGTGCCCCGGGTGAGGCAGTCGAGGGCGTTGTTGACGACCGTCGGGGAGACGTAGCCGCTGCCCGCGCCGCTCGGGGAGGCCGGCACGCCGATGCCCACCTGCGAGGGGTCGAGGCCGCCCTCCAGCTGGATGCAGGCCAGCGCGGTGAGGAAGTCGACCGAGCCCTGGGAGTACACCTTGCCGTCGCAGCCGTTCATCGAGCCGCTGTTGTAGTACTGCATGTTGACGACGGTGAGGATGTCCTTGATGTTCAGCGCCGTCCGGAAGTAGGCGCCCGAGGTGGACTGCATGTCGATGGTCTGCGGGGCCATCGTGATGACGAGCGAGGGCCCGGCCTTCGCCGACAGGGCGCGCATCGCCTGGGTCATGTAGGTCGGGTTGAGGCCGTTCTCCAGGTCGATGTCGATCCCGTTGAAGCCGTACTCCTGCATCAGGGCGTACGCGGAGTTCGCCAGGTTCGAGGCGGACGCCGCGTCGTTGACCGTGATGGTGCCCTTCTCACCGCCGATGGAGAGGATCACCGACTTGCCGGCCGCCTTCTTCGCGGCGATGTCGGCCTTGAACCGGTCGACGGTGTAGCCGCCCAGGCCCGCGCTGTCGAGGTTGAAGGCGATCGCGCCGGGCGTCGCCGTGGCGTCGGCGAAGGAGACGGCGATGATGTCGTACTGCGGCGACACGTCGGAGAGCCGCTGGACGGTCGCGCCGTTGTCGAAGTTCTGCCAGTAGCCCGTCAGGGCGTGCCGCGGCACCGGCGGTCCGGGCGTGCCCGGGTCGCCTCCGGTCGTCGTGCCGGTCACCGGCGCCGACTGCGGGCCCTCTCCGGCTGCGTTGTACGCGCTCACCCGGAAGGAGTACGAGGTCGAGGCGGCGAGCCCGGTGATCTGCGCGGGCGGCCCGGAGACCGTCCGCACGCGGACGCCGTCCTGGTAGACGTGGTAGCCGGCGGCCCCGCCGACCGCGTCCCACGACAGGGTGAGGGAGTTCGCGCCCTGGCCGGAGACGGCGGCCCCCGCCGGGGCGCCCGGCAGCGACGGGCCGGGGTCGGTCGGGCCGCCGCCGTCGGGGCCGACCACGCTGAACTCGTCGACGGCGTAGCCCGCCTGGCCGTACCAGCCGTGCGCGTACACGGTGACCTGCGTGGTGCTCGGGCCGGTGGTGAAGGTGGTGGACAGGCGCTGCCAGCCGCCGCCGGACCCGGGGGTCCAGGCCGACACGTCCTGCGTGCCGGTGCCGGAGGCGCCGAGGTACACGTACGAGCCCTGGACCTGCGCGGCGATCGTGTACGTCGAGTTCGGCTTGACCGTGACGGTCTGGCTGCACCGGGCGTTGTCGAGCCCCGACGGCGCGGCCCGCAGTGCGGCGGCTCCGGTGTGGGCGGGGCCGGAGGCGGCGGCGCCGCTGCCGGGGCTGCAGTTCCAGTGCGCGAGGCCGGACTCGAAGCCGCCGTTGCGGGCGACGTTGACGTCCGCGGCCTGGGCGGTGCCGGCGGTCACGGCGGTCAAGCCGCCGGCGGTGAGGGTCGCGGCGCCCAGCAGGGCGAGTGCGCGGATGCGGTTCACGAGGACTCCGTGGGGGGAGTAGGGGAGGTGAACAGGGATGCGAAAGGGGTGGCACGGGAGGCCGTGGAGCGGCGTGGGGGGCCGGACTTCAACTTGGTCCAGACCAATCCCGCTGTCAATGGTCTTTGCAATGTGGCTTGAACTGATCGGCCGTCCGATCCCGGTTGTCCGGGTTTTCCGCCACCTGCGACCTGACTGCGCAGTACGGGAATTCCCAAGGCCCTGCCCCGCCAGGGGTGACGCGGATATGGTGCTGTGGCACGGGGGAAAGCAGGTCGGCCGTTTGCGGTCGCGCAGGTCGAAGTGGCCGCCGCGGCCGTCGGGGGCCGTTCGGGGGCACCGCCCGGCGGGATCCGGGGGAGGCGCGGTGCACGGGGTGAACAGGGGGATGCGCATGCCGGTCGCCATTGCCGTCACCAGCGCCGATCTGGTGCTGCCGGCCCCGGACCGGCACACCCCGCCGGCCGCCGTCCTCACCCCGCCCGACCGCATCGGCCTCGAAGACGCCCTCGCCGAGACCGCCTCCCTGCTGGAGCGGCACAGCCACGTCCTGGCCGTCGTACCGCCCTGGCTGCCGCCCGCGACCGTCCGCCGGCTGCGCACCGTCCGCGCCATCCTCGAAACCGACCGGATCGCGCTCCTCGAGGTCGACCTGCCCCCGCTGGGCACCGCCCTGCTGGTCCGCCAGCTGCGCCAGCTCAGCGTCTGCGACTTCAGCCCCGGCGTCGTCGCCGCGGCCGCCCGCCTTCTCTCCCACTACGTCCACGCCGGAGCCGTCCTCGGATCCGTCGCCGGGCTCGACCGGGTCGACGTCAGCCTGAAGGCGCACGCCCGCTCCTGGTCCCCCGGCGCCCAGTTCGCCGTCCTCGCCCACCCCGTACCCCACCTGGCCCGCCTCGGCCAGGCCGCCGCCGGGCCGGGGGGCCGCGGGGCGCACGGCGCGGGCGGCCGCGGCCGGTCCCGCAAGGCCCCGTCCGCGGCGGCCGCCCTTCCCGAGGGCATGCCGACCGGACCGTCCTACGCCACCCAGCTGACCTTCGCCCGCGGCCGGCTCGCCTCCGACTGGGTGACCGCCGCACTCGCCCCCGCCTGGCAGGTCCAGGGCGTCATGGAGAACCCGCTCCCGGCCGACTCGCCCGCCTGGTGGGGCACGCCGAAGCTCGTCGAGTTCGCCGCCGGCATCCCCGACCCGTCCGTCCTCTACCAACTCGTCGCCTCGGTGCGCCGCGAGGAGTGCCGCTGGTGCGGCCTGGAGCTCATCGGCGACCGCTGCGGCTTCTGCGCCGCCCCGCTCCACGCACCGCCGCCGCCCGCCGCGGAGGCCGCCGCCCGCCCGGGCGCCCGTACGAGCGCCCGCACCGCCGGCACCGCACGCTGAGCGGCCGGCCGCCCCGCCGGCCGCCGCCCGGGGAACCACCGCCCCACCGGCACCGCCCCACCGACACACCGCCCCACCGCCCCCGACCGACCGGCCCGAACGAACGAAGAACGGCGAGGTAGTACGGCACATGAACTCACGCCAGCGCCGCGGCGTCATCCTGCTGCTCCTGTCGGTCCTGTGCGCCCTGGCGGCGTTCGGCGGGGTCCTCGTCGTGATCGGCGACGTCAACTCCAAGGTCGGCGCCGAAGTCACCGCCTACCGCGCCAAGGCCGACATCGCGCCCTACAGCCCCCTGAGCGCCGCCCAGTTCGAAGAGGTCAGCATCCCGCGCCGCTGGCTGTCCGAGACCGCCGTCGACGACCTCGGCGCCCTCAAGGACAAGATCGCCCTGACCACCCTCAGGAAGGGCTCGCTGCTCCAGACCGACATGTTCGTCGACAAACCCCAGCTGCAACCGGGGGAGCAGGAGATCGCCATCATGATCGACGCGGCGACCGGCGTCGCCGGCAAGATCTACTCCGGTGCCAAGGTCAACATCATCGCCACCTTCAAGGGCGCCAAGGAGGGCGACCCCTCCCGCTCCGTGATCATCGTGGCCAACGCCCGCGTCCTGAACGTCGGCAAGCTCACCCCCCTCGACAAGGACGCCGACCGCCGGGGCCCCGCCGAAGCCGTCCCCATCACCTTCGCGCTGAACACCAAGGACACCCAGCGCGTCGCGTACGCCGAGTCCTTCGCGGAGCACGTACGCCTGGCCCTCGTGGCGCCCGGCACCGACTCCGCGCCCGGCGCGGGCGACCGCACGTACACCCTCGACGGGGACAAGTGAGGCCCGGATGACCACCCGAATCCTCCCCGCCGCCGGCGACGCCGACGCCGCGCGCGCCCTCTCCGCCCTCCTCGGCCAGCTCCCGGACGCCGAGCCGGCCGCGCCGCTCCCCGACTCCGGCGCCCTCCTCGACACCCTGGCCCGGCTGGCCGCCGGATCCGTCGACGAGCTGCCCGAGGTCGTCCTCGTCCACGAGCGGATCGGGCCGGTCCCCGCCCTCGACCTCATCCGCGAAGTCGCCCTCCGCTTCCCCGCCGTCGGCGTCGTCCTGCTCTCCTCCGACACCGGGCCGGCCCTGTTCTCCGCCGCCATGGACTCCGGCGCGCGCGGCCTGATCGGGCTCCCGCCCTCGTACGAGGAGCTCGCCGCCCGCGTCCAGGCCGCCGCCCAGTGGTCCGCGGGCGTACGCCGCCACCTGGGCCGCCCCGCCGACGCCCCGGGCGGACCGGGCGGGCGCGTCGTCACCGTCGCCGGAGCCAAGGGCGGCGTCGGCACCACCCTCACCGCGGTCCAGTTCGCGCTCGCAGCGGCCGCCGCCGGGCGGCGCACCGTCCTCGTCGACATGGACCTCCAGGCCGGCGACGTCGGCTCGTACCTCGACGTGCAGTTCCGCCGCTCCATCGCCGACCTCGCGGGCATCCACGACATCTCCCCGCGCGTCCTCCAGGACGCCGTCTACGACGACCGGACCGGCCTCGCCCTGCTCCTCGCGCCCGCCGAGGGCGAACGCGGCGAGGAGCTCGACGACCGGGCCGCCCGGCACGTCGTCACCGCCCTGCGAGGCCGCTACGAACTCGTCGTCGTCGACTGCGGCACCCAGGTGACCGGCGCCAACGCGGCCGTCGTCGAAATGGCCGACACCGCCGCGCTCGTCACCACCCCGGACGTCATCTCCGTACGCGCCGCCAAGCGCATGGTCCGCATGTGGGAGCGGCTCCAGGTCCGCAAGGCCGAGGACACGGTCATGGTCGTCAACCGCTGGAGCAAGCACACCGAGATCCAGCCCGCCCTCATCGGGAAGATCACCAAGGCCCGGGTGGTGAAGACCCCCGTGCCCGCGGCCTTCAAGGAGCTCCAGCCCGTCGTGGACGCGGGCCGCCTCCAGGACCTCGACAACCGCTCCGCCGTGAAACAGGCCCTGTGGACCGTCGCCGGCGAACTCGGCCTGCTCGCCGCCCCCGCCGACCCGGCCGGAGCCGCGGGGGCACAGGCCGCGCTTCCCGGCCGGGACACCGCCGGCGGCGGCCGGTCCTCCGGGGCCGCCCTCGCCGTGCGCGCGGCCGGGCCCGTCGCCCGGCTGCGCCGCGGCGGCGGCGACCGCGGCTCCCTCGGGCCCCGGCCGCGCCGCGGCCGGGAGGGCTGACCGGTGGCCGCCCGCCGACCGCCCGCGGGCCGCAGCCCCGGTCCCGGCCGCGGTCCCGGCCGCATCCGCGCCGCGGCCGGCGACCGCGGGCAGGTCGCCGTCGAGTTCGCCGGGATGGTCCCGCTGATCCTGCTGCTCGTCGCGGCGGTCTGGGAGTGCGTCCTCATCGGGTACGCCTTCTCCCTCGCGGGGAACGCAGCCGACGAGGCGGCCCGCGCCGGCGCCGTCAAGGGCGGCGGGGCCTGCGAGGCCGCCGCCGGCGAGCACATCGGCAGCGCTTGGGGCATGACCGCCGAGTGCCGTGCGGAAGGCCGCCTCTACAAGGCCACCGTCCGGCTGGAAATCCCGGTGCTCCACCCGTCGCTGGGCTTCGGGGGGATCACCGGCGAGGCCGGCGCGGTGCGGGAGGAGGAGGACTAGATGCCCCGACCCCGACCCCGACCCCGACCCCGATGCCGACCCGGGCCCGGGCTCCCGCTCCGCCCCCGCCGCCCCGGCACCCGCCGCTGCGACCGCGGGCAGGTGGCCCTGGAGTACATCGGGTTCATCCCGATCCTGCTGTTCGTCGCGCTGTGCGCGATCCAGCTCGGCTGGGTGGCGTACGTCCACGAGCAGGCCGACACCGCGGCGCGGACCGCCGCCCGCGCCGAGGCCCGCGAGCGCGGCACCGGGGCCGCCGCCGGGGCGGCCGCCGTCCGGTCCGGGCTCGCCCCGCGCGTCGACGTCGCCGGCGACGGCGACGCCGTGACCGCCACCGTGACCATCACGATCAAGTCCCTCGTCCCCGGCCTGTCCCTCGACCCCGCCCGGGCGACGGCCGTGATGCCCGACGACGACCCGGAGGTCGGACCATGAGCCTGCGCGCCCGGGTCGCCACGCCCGACGACCGGCACGGCCCCCGCGAGGACGGCCTGCTCGTCTCCTCCTACCGCGCCAAACTGCTGGAGGAGATCGACCTCGCCGAGATGTCCGCCCTCGCCCCCGCCGAGCGGCGGGGCCGCCTGGAGCGCGTCCTCGGCCACATCATCAGTCGCGAGGGGCCCGTCCTCTCCACCGCCGAACGGGCCCAGCTCATCCGGCGCGTCGTGGACGAGGCCCTCGGCCTCGGCGTCCTCGAACCGCTCCTGGAGGACCCGTCCATCTCCGAGATCATGGTCAACGGCCCCGACCAGATCTTCGTGGAGCGCGCCGGCCGGGTCGAGCAGCTCCCGCTCCGCTTCGCCTCGCACGAGCAGCTCATGCAGACCATCGAGCGCATCGTCTCCACCGTCAACCGGCGCGTGGACGAGGCCAACCCGATGGTCGACGCCCGCCTCCCCAGCGGGGAGCGCGTCAACGTCATCATCCCGCCGCTCTCCCTCACCGGGGCGACGCTGACGATCCGCCGCTTCCCGCGGGCCTTCACCCTGCACGAGATGATCGCCCTCGGCTCCCTCGACGAGCAGATGCTGCTGCTGCTCGCCGGGCTGGTCCAGTCGAAGATGAACGTGATCGTCTCCGGGGCGACCGGCACCGGCAAGACCACCCTCCTCAACGCCCTCTCCGGCCTCATCCCGGAGGGCGAGCGGATCATCACCATCGAGGACTCCGCCGAGCTGCAGCTCCAGCAGGCGCACGTCATCCGCCTGGAGTCCCGGCCCCCGAACGTCGAGGGCAAGGGCCAGATCACCATCCGCGACCTCGTACGCAACTCCCTGCGCATGCGCCCCGACCGCATCATCGTCGGCGAGGTCCGCGGCGGCGAGACCCTCGACATGCTCCAGGCCATGTCCACCGGCCACGACGGCTCCCTCGCCACCGTCCACGCCAACAGCGCCGAGGACGCCCTCATGCGCCTGCAGACCCTCGCCTCCATGTCCGAGGTCGACGTGCCCTTCGAAGCCCTCCAGGACCAGATCAACAGCGCCGTCGACATCGTCGTCCAGCTCACCCGCTTCGGTGACGGCTCGCGCCGCGTCACCGAGATCGCCGTCCTCGACTCGCACGGCCGCGAACCCTTCCGCATCACCACCGTCTGCCGCTTCGCGGCCCAGCCGATGGGCGCCGACGGCCGCGTCCACGGCTGGTTCGAGTACCACCCCCTGCCGCGCCGCGTCGCGGACCGCCTCTACATGAACAACCAGCCGATCCCGCAGGCCTTCGGCGTCGCCACGTCGGACGACCAGCTCGCCACCCGGACAGCCCTGTGAACCCACTCATCGCCCTCACCCTCGGCGCCACCCTGCTGGCCTGCGTCCTCGTCATCGCGGGCGCGCACGTCTACCTCGCCGGCCGGGCCCAGCGCGCCGCCCTCATCGCCCGCCTCGCCTCCGACGGCGCCCCCGAGCCGGCCGGACGCCGCCGCCGCTTCCCCGGCGTCGACCGCCGGCTGCGCGGGACGGCCCTCGGCCGGCGCATCGAGCGCAAGCTGGCCGTCACCGGCCTCGACCTCACCCCCGGCGAGTTCCTCGTCTACGTGCTGATGTCCGTCGCCGGGATCTGGCTCCTCGCGGCGAGCTTCCTCGCCCCGTTCTTCGGCCCCGTCGCAGGCCTCGTCGGCCTGTGGGCGGCGGGCGCCTTCCTCGACTGGCAGCGCGCCCGGCGCACCGAGCGGTTCATCAACCAGCTCCCCGAACTCGCCCGCATCCTCGCCAACGCCACCCAGGCCGGACTCGCCCTGCGCACCGCCATCGCCATGGCCGCCGAAGAGCTCGAAGCGCCCGCCGGTGAGGAGCTCGCCCGCGTCGCCGACCGGCTCGCCGTCGGCCACTCCATCGAGGAGTCCCTCGGCGAGATCGCCGAACGGCTCCCCTCCCGCGAGCTCGTCGTCCTCGTCTCCACCCTGGTCCTCTCGGCCCGGGCCGGCGGCGCGCTCGTCGGCTCCCTGCGGAACCTGACGGTCACCCTGGAGCAGCGCAAGGAGACGCGGCGCGAGATCCGCACCCAGCTCTCCCAGGTCACCGTCACCGCCTACCTGGTCCCCGCGATCGGCCTCGGCTCGCTGCTGCTGGTGAACCTGATGATGCCTGGCGCACTCGACCGGATGACCGGGGCGTTCCTCGGACAGAGCGCCGTACTCGTCGCGCTCGGCCTGTTCACCCTCGGGTTCGTGCTGATCCGCCGCCTTTCGAAGATCGACGTGTGAGGGGGAGCGAGCCGACGTGACCGCCTTGCTGCTGGCCGTGGCCCTCGGAGCCTCCGTCCTCGGGATCTTCCACGGCATCCGGCTCTACCGGGCCGAGACGAAACTCCCGTCCGACCTGGCGCTCGCCCTGGAGGTCGGCGCCACCCGCACCACCGCCGTCGGCTCGGCCGTCGACCGGCTCGGCATCCGCTGGGCGCCGCTCGTGCTGCGCCTGATGGGGCCCGCCCGGGTGGCCCGCAAACGCCGCCAGATCGACATGGCGGGCAACCCGGCCGGCCTCACCATCGACCGCTACGCGGCCCGCCGCGCCGTCTACGGCTTCCTCGGCGCCTTCGGCGCGTTCGCGATGCTGCTGAACGGGCAGCTCGTCCCGGCGCTGCTGATGGTCGCCTTCGGCCTGTTCTGGATCGAGGCCGGACTGTGGTCGGCGATGCGGATGCGCCGCGACCACATCGAGCGGACCCTGCCCGACTTCCTCGACGTCCTCGCCGTCGTCGTCAGCGCCGGCCTCGGCTTCCGGCAGGCCCTGGAACGCGTCGCGGACAAGTACGAAGGCCCCTGGTCGGACGAGATCCGCATCACCCTCCAGCAGATGGACATGGGCGTCAGCCGCCGCCAGGCCTTCGACGAACTGCGCCGGCGCAACGACTCCGAACAGGTCGCCCAGTTCGTCACCGCCCTCCAGCAGGGCGAGGAACTCGGCTCCCCGATCGTGGACACCCTGATCGCCATCGCCGAGGACATGCGCCGCACCGACGCGCAGAACGCCCGCCGCCGCGCCGCCCGCGCCGTCCCCAAGGCCACCTTCGCGGTCACCATGTTCATGCTGCCGGGAACGCTGATCCTGCTCGTGTGCGGGTTCGTGTACGGGGCCGACGTCGACTTCGGCGCGATGCTCGGAGGCGGCTGATGGCAGCGCTCAGCGTCCTCATCGCCGACGGCAACCCCGTCGTCCGCGCCGGCCTCGCCGCCCTCCTCGGCGCCGCGGGCGGCTTCGAGATCGCCGCCGAGGCCGCCGACGGCCGCGAAGCCCTCAGCCTGACCCGCCGCCACGCCCCGGACGTCGTCCTGCTCGACGTCCGCATGCCCGGCGTCGACGGCATCTCGGCCCTCCCGCACCTGGTGCGGCTGGCGCCGGTCCTGATGCTGACGTACAGCCGGGAGGCCGAAATCATCCGGGAGACCCTCCTGCTGGGCGCGGGCGGCTACCTCGTGCACGGCGAATTCACGGCGGACGACCTGGTCCGGGCGGTCCGCGACGTCCGCGACGGCCGCGCCCACTTCACGCCGACGGCCGCCGGCGCGCTCCTCGCAGAACTCCGGGCCTCTTCGCAACCGCAACGAACTGTGGCACAGTCTCCTGAGCGGCTGCACAACTCTGTTCTGTTCGGGCTGAGTTCGCGGGAGGCGGAGATCATGGACCTGATCGCGTCCGGAATGAGCAACCAGCAGATCGCGGCCGCGTGCTTCATCAGCGAGAAGACGGTGAAGAACCACATCAACCGCATCTTCGCCAAGCTGCACAGCACCACCCGCAGCGAGGCGATAGCCCGCTGGCTGGGCACCGCCCGACCGGGGGTGACGGGACGTGGCTAGACACCGCGCACAGTGGGTCCGCAATTGGGCCCCGGGACCCTTGGTGACGACCCGTAACGCGCCGTACGGTCCGCAGACCGACAGCGCCACCGGACCGGGAGGGACCCCTCATGATGCAGAGCACCCTGGCGCGGATGCGGAAGCGGTACACCACGCCCCGAACCCGCGACCGCGGCCAGACGGCCTTCGAGTACCTGGGGATCATCCTGGTGGTGGTCGTCATCATCGGCGCGATCGTGGGCACGGGCATCGGGCAGGCCATTACCAACAAGATCAAGGACCAGATCACCGCCATAACGGCAGGCAAGTGATCGATTGGCTGCGAAGTGATCGCGGTCAGGCCTTCCCGATCTACGTCGTGGCGATAGCAGCGCTGCTTTTCGCCGCCTTGGCCTTCTTCGTTGTCGGCATGGCCGGTGCCACGCGAAGCGATGCCCAAGGTGCTGCCGATGCTGCTGCACTGGCTGCTGCCCGCGAGGCGCGGGACAACGTCTTCATCGGATTGGACCTGACCGCCCTGCGGCCAACCGACTGGCAAACGATCGTTGAGGGTAGGTCCATCGAGGCTCGCGGCGCTTGTGCCAAGGCCGTCGAATTCGCCGCTCTGAACGACGCCACAGCGCAGTGTCGCGCGGCACTTCCCGAGTTCGCCGTCTCGGTGACGACCAATGGAACGGTCGGCAGTTCGGTTGTCCCGGGTAGCTCGGACATGCAGGCCAGAGCTTCTGCGACTGCGGTGATCGAACCGCGCTGCTCGCTGCGTTCGGCTCCCGTCCCGGCTCCGACTCCTACGGGGTCTTCAAGTCCGGCTCCGTCCATGTCACCTTCCCCCGCTCCGGCGGGTGTCGCGTTCGTGTGCCGCGGAAAGCTCCTGCAACTGGATCCTGCCAAGCCGGGCCCGTTGCAGCGACTGGCGAGAGCGCTCTTCACCGTACGACTGGCCGACTGACAGCAACGACAGACAAAGGAATGGCGTAGATGAGCATGCGGCACACGGTGAAGGTGCGCGCGGGAGCGGCAGTTGTGGCCGTGTCAGGCCTGGCCTTCGCGCTGGCTGGCTGTGGTGGCGGCGACGACGGCAAGCCGGCCAGCGCGCAGAGCGTCTCCGCCCCGCAACCCACGGCAGGTCAGTCGCAGAATGCTGCCTCCGACAAGTCGGGTTCGGCTGCTGCCACCATCATTGCCACGGCAGCCGGTGAAGAAGGCATGGTGTTGGAGATCAACGAGGCGAGGCGCGACCAGGGTGGCTTCCTGACCGTGAGCGGTAACCTCAAGAACACTGGAGCGAAGGACTTCAACCACACGACCGCTTGGCGCGGCAATGAACTCACGGGCAGCGGTGAATCGGTTGCCGGTGCCACCCTGGTCGACAAGGCAGGCAAGAAGCGGTATTACGTGCTGCGGGACACCGAAGGTAGGTGCCTGTGTACCACCGGGGTGAACTCGATCGGCGCGGGCAAGGCGCTACCGATCTTCGCGCAGTTCCCGGCGCCGCCGACCACCACGACCGAGGTCGAGTTCAACCTCCCGACGTTCGCCTCGGCGACGATCAAGATTTCCGGGTGACCCCATGACCCAACGCCACCGCGTCGCCGCATCAGCAGCCGTGATCGGCATGCTCATGGCCGGATTCCAAGCCGCCGGCATCGGCGTCGGCACGGCCGCCGCCGACGACGTCAAGCCGTCCGTCCCGCCCGGCACGGAGCCCACCGCCGCGGCCCCCGTCCCCATCGACTCCAAGGCCCCCGGCCTGAAGATCCCCCAGGGCGGGACCCTCGCACCGGTCAAGGTGCTCGACATCGCCGAAGTCGTCGAGGACCTCGGCGGTGAGCAGCGCCGCCAGGAGACCAACCAGACCGTCATGATGGCCCTCCAGTCGGAGGTCCTCTTCCCGGAGAACAGCGCCGTCTTCAACGCGGCCGCTGCCGCCCGGATACAGGCCATCGCGCAGGAGATCAACACCCAGAAGGCCGTCCGCATCCGCGTCTTCGGCTTCACCGACGACCAGGGAAGCTACGAGCACGGCCAGGTCCTGTCCAAGCAGCGCGCCGACGCCGTGCAGGCCGAGCTGGCGAAGACGGTCACCGTCCCGGGTGTGGTCTACGACGTCCGCGGCTACAGCGAGGACTACCCGATCGCGGACAACGGCACGGAGGAGGGCCGCAAGAAGAACCGCCGGGTCGAGATCACCTTCCCCCGCAGTACCGGCACCGGCACCGTCACCGGCGGCTAACCGGCGCGCCCGTCCGCCGTTCGCAGCAGGGCCGCGGCGGTGGCGGCCGCGCGGCGGGCGGGGGCGGGGCCGGGGGCGAGGGCGGCCACCGCCGTCGCACCCTCGACGAGGATCAGCAGCTGCTCGGCGAGTTCCCCGCGGTCGGGCCCTGGCGGGAGGATTTCCGCGAGCAGCGTCCGCAGCTCCGCCTTGTGGCGGCGTACGGGTTCAAGAACCGCGGCCGGGCCGCCGGCGCCGAGTTCGCCGTACGCGTTCAGGAACGCGCACCCGCGGAACCCCGGCTCCGAGAACCATGCGGCCAGCCAGTCGAAGACGGCGCCCACCGGGTCGGCCGGGGCCGCCGAGACCGCCTCCCGCAGGCTGCCGGTCCAGCGCCGGTCGCGCCGCTCCAGGTAGCCGGCTACCAGGGCCTCCTTGGCGGGGAAGAGCTTGTACAGCCGCTTCAGCGGCACCCCGGACTCCGCGCGGATGCGGTCCATGCCGACGGCCTGGATGCCTTCGGCGTAGAACCGTGCCTCCGCCGCGTCGAGCAGCCGTGTGCGGGCCTCTTCGTCGTCCATGGCGGCAGCGTAACCCAGCTCCCCCTTGCGGTGAGAACGATCGTTCTCTAGCGTTGCCCCGCAGGTGAGAACGACCGTTCTCCATTGGTTGTGCGCTGCCTGCCGCCGTGCCGGCCTTCCCCGTCCCACCCCGCCCGCCGAGAGGTGACCGCCGTGACCGACGCCGCCCGCCCGCCCCTGCCGCCGTTCACCGAGGAGTCCGCCCGCGCCAAGGTGCAGGCCGCGGAGGACGCCTGGAACAGCCGCGACCCCGAGCGGGTCGCCCTCGCCTACACGGAGGACTCCGTCTGGCGCAACCGCGACCGCTTCCTCACCGGCCGCGCCGAGATCCGCGCCTTCCTCGCCGACAAGTGGCGTCGCGAGCTGGACTACCGGCTCCGCAAGGAGCTGTGGGCGTACACGGGCAACCGGATCTCCGTCCGGTTCGAGTACGAGTGGCACGACACCGCGGCCCGCTGGTGGCGCAGCCACGGCAACGAGCAGTGGGAGTTCGACGGCAACGGCCTGATGTCCCGCCGCGAAGCCAGCATCAACGATGTCCGGATCGGCGAGGCGGACCGGCGCCTGCACTGACGGCCGCGTCCGGTCCGCCGAGCCTCCGCCAAGAAGGCGGTACCCCGCGGTCCTGGACGAGGTGGCGGCCGCCCGCGGGCGGCCGTGCGCCCAAGCGGCCCCTCTCGAGGGTCCACCTGATCCGGTGCGGGGGCATCCCGGCGGAATCCCGGAGGCCGAGCGCACGCGCGAGCGCCGAATTCACCCGAGTGGCGCAGCGGGGTGCCCGTCGGGGGGCCTAGGTACGCCGAACGGGCGACGGTGGTCTCATCGCCGGAAGCGCGGTGACGTGCGCCCGGCGGACGGAGACCTCCACGCGGAGTCCAGAGGTGCCCGATGAAACCGAACTCTTTCGCAACAGCGGCTGCACTCGCCGGTCTGATCATGATGGGTCCGGCGTCGCCGGTCGCCTTCGGGCAGGGAGATCCGGCCCCTGGCCCGGTGGCCGGCACGGTCGATGCGGTCGGCGCCGTCGACGCCAGGGGCGAGACCTGCTCGTCGTCGGACCTTCCGCCCGGTACGGGCTCGCAGATCAACGACGCCGATGCCGCCGCAATCGTCCGGGCCCACAACGACGCGCGCCGCGACGCCGCCCGGAAGTACAACCCCGGTCTCACCGCGACCCCGGTGGTCTGGGACGCCAAGGTCGCCTGTGACGCGCAGGCATGGGCCGACGATCCCGCCTCAAGCGCGGGTGGCGGGCTCCACCACAGCAGTCGCGCCACCAACGGCAACCAGGGCGAGAACCTCCTGAACTCCTCCCCGGGACCGGCGCGCCCCCTGATTGCGTTCGACCCTTCGGTCTCCTTCAGCTGGATGGCCGAGAAGCCCGAGTTCGACGCCGACAACAACGCTCCCGTCAACAGCGGCGCGGCCGACGGGACCAACTACAAGGCGTGGGGACACTACTCGCAGATCGTGTGGATGAACCCGGCGTCGCTCACCACCAAGGTCGGCTGCGGGGTGAAAGACGGCGTGCCGGTGGGGAACAGCGGCGCAACCGGCTGGATCCTGGTCTGCCGGTACTTCGAGGCGGGCAACATCAACGGGCAGCGAGCCATCCCACCCGGCGGCGCCCCGGTCCCGCCGCCGCAGTCGCCGTCCACCGCCTCCTCCGGAGTGCGTCCGGCGATGGCGAAGCAGAACGACAACCTGTTGACCGCGCTCGCCGTGGACAGGGACGGTTTTCTGAATGTGGCGTGGG